>NZ_VKAB01000015.1 GCF_009769385.1 Saccharothrix deserti | reverse complement strand
CGACCACATGGACCACGAGTACCAGCAACCGATCTTGCTCGGGGCGCCTGTCTCAAACCCGACTTCATTCATGAAGCCGAGACGAAGTCGGCCGTGAGAATATGAAGTGAGATTTGAGATCCTACACAAAAGCCGGTCAGCCCTGGGCGAGGTCGGCGAAGCGGCTGTAGTGGAGTTGGTGGGCGACGGTGATGGTGGCGGTCGGGCCGGCGCGGTGCTTGGCGATGATCAGGTCCGCCTCGCCCGCGCGCGGGTCGTCGCGTTCCCAGGCGTCCGGGCGGTTGATCAGGATCACCATGTCGGCGTCCTGCTCCAGCGAGCCCGATTCACGCAGGTCGGAGAGCTGCGGTCGCTTGTCGGTCCGTTGCTCCGGACCGCGGTTCAGCTGGCTGATCGCGATGACCGGCACCTCGAGTTCCTTGGCGATCAGCTTGAGGTTTCGGGAGAACTCCGACACCTCCTGCTGACGGGACTCGGTGCGCTTGCCCGACGACATCAGCTGGAGGTAGTCGACCACCACCAGCCGCAGGTCGTGGCGCTGCTTCAACCGCCGCGCCTTGGCCCGGATCTCCATCATGGTCAGGTTCGGCGAGTCGTCGACGAACAGCGGCGCCTCGCTGATCTCGCTCATCCGCCGGGCGAGCCTGGTCCAGTCGTCGTCGCTCATCCGCCCACCGCGCATGTCACCGAGCCGGATCCGCGCCTCGGCCGACAACATGCGCATGACGATCTCGGTGCGCGACATCTCCAGCGAGAAGATCGCGCTGGTCAACCCGTGCTTCACCGAGCACGACCTGGCAAAGTCCAGTCCCAGCGTGGAGTTGTGGGTCGGGATCATCGATCGGCCGGCGAGGTACAGGTGGTCGTGGTTGTCCACCTCCACGCAGCGCACCGGCACACTGGGGATCGGACGCACGTCGACGATGAACCGCGCCCCCGTCCGAACGGCGCTCTTGGCGCGCCGCCGTTCCTTCAGGACCAGCCGCTTGCGCTCCAACCGGAACACGTCGTCATCGGTGCCGAAGGTCAGGGTGTAGGCGGTGGAAGACCGGTCGCCGCGAACCTGCTTGGTGCTGGTCGAGCACCGGTAGCCGAGGCTCACCACCAGTTCGCGAACGTCTTCGGCGAGGCGTTGGTCGGTCACCGAGAACTGCACGGACCCACCGGCCGTCACCGTGCCGTCGGTGTCGAGCAGCCCGGCCAGCAGCGCGCGCCGTTGTGCGACGGACGCCCGGAGGTAGGCCGCCGGGATGTGCTTGTCGCCGAGCACACCGAGGCTGCGGAGGAGCGCCTGAACGGTCCCGTGGTCGTTGTGGCAGTCCTGGCACCGGCGCAGGCCGCACGACGGCCCACCGCAGTCCGGGCAGGTCGGCGCCGGCACGGGGCCCGACGTGAAACGCGACTTGCCGCCGCAGCTGCGGCCACACGTCTTGACCTGTGCGGTCTTGGGCGTGAAAGGAGTTCCGCAGACCACGCAATCGCGTGTCTCTGGTGCACCGGTCGCGGGCAGCCTGATGCTGTAGGCCAGTCCGCTCTGCGGCACCACGTCGTAGCCGTCGGCCTCGATGTTCCACGCGATCTCGGGATCCGCCGTGGTGAACCTGGCGCCCGCGGAATGACCGTCGCCCAGCCACGCGCCGAGGGTGTACGGACCGACCGGCAGCGATGCGTCGGGCAGGTCCAGTGGTTCGGTGTTGGTCACCGAGTGGTTCAGCCGCCGGTCCGCCGTTTCGCAGCGCAGGGTCGCGGCGATCTCGCGCGTGGTGCGGACTTCACCGAAGGTGCGCCGGCTGCGCCGGGGCACGGCCGCGGCCTCCTGCGCCGAACGACGTGAGGCCCGCGTCTCGGTGAGCCACTGGTGTTCGGCATCGGCCACGAGCACCGAGCCGTCGGAGAACTCGACCTCGTAGCACGGCCTGCCGCGCATCACGTCGGTCGCGGCCACCACGGTCGTCGGCCGACCGTCCGCACCGATGAGCCGGTCGCCGACCGCGACCTCGCCCATGGTCGTCCACCCGGTCGGCGTGGCGAGCGGGGTGTCGAGCGCGAGCGCCTTGCCGACGCCGGGTCGTGCCGCGACGATGATCATCTGGCCGGGGTGCAGGCCGTTGGTCAGCTCGTCCAGGTCGGCGAAGCCGGTGGGGATGCCGAGGGACGACCCGCCGCGCGAGGCGATGGCGTCGATCTCGTCCATGGTCGGCTGGAGCAGTTCCTCCAGCACCACGTAGTCCTCGGTGGTGCGGCGCTCGGTGACCTCGTAGATCGCCGCCTGCGCCCGGTCGACCACCTCGTCCACGTCGGCGCCCTCGGCGCCGTTGTAGCCGAGCTGCACGATCCTCGTGCCGGCCTCCACCAACCGCCGCAGCACGGCCTTCTCGGCCACGATCTCGGCGTAGTAGGACGCGTTGGCCGCCGTCGGCACGGTGGCGATCAGGGTGTGCAGGTACGGGGCGCCGCCCACGCGCAGCAGCTCGCCCCGGCGCTCCAGCTCGGCCGACACCGTGATCGGGTCCGCCGGCTCGCCCCGCCCGTACAGGTCGAGGATGCAGTCGTACACGGCCTGGTGCGCGGGCCGGTAGAAGTCGTTGGGCGCCAGGACCTCGACCACGTCGGCGATCGCGTCCTTGCTCAGCAGCATGCCGCCGAGCACGGACTGCTCCGCGGCGAGGTCCTGCGGCGGCTGCCGTTCGAAGCCGGGCTCGGCCATGCCCCGGTCGTCCACCAGCGCCACCGTGAGCTCACCCCAATCTGCTGCCGTGCGGATGTTGTACCTCGTGGGTCCGACAATTTCCGCGACGCCACGTTCGGCGATCCAGCGACGCTAGAGCCACCTGGATGGCCTAGGCAAACGCGCCTGTGGACAACTCGGTGGACAGCTTGGGGATGGTCACGCCGAGCTGACCACAAGATTGGGGAAAGCTGTGGACAACTTGGGTACAACTCGGGTCCAGAAAAAAGTTTTACCAGGTCAGACCCTGTGGACAAGTTTGTGGAAAACTCGTTCGCCACACCTTCGGCGTGTCGCGTGTTACCGCCGACACGGCGTGTCGCGCACAACGTGTAACACGAGTTGTCCACAGCCAGACGAGCGAAAGCGCCGCCCGACCAGAACACCTGGTCGAACGGCGCTTCCGGGGGTGTTTCAGCTCGCGTTCGCGACCTCGACGGACAGCGACACGGTGACCTCCGGGTGGAGCCGGACGCTCACCGAGTGCTTGCCGAGGGTCTTGATGTGACCCGCGATCTCGACGGCCCGCTTGTCGAGCGTGGGGCCGCCCGCGGCACGCACGGCCGACACGACGTCGGACGTGGTGACGGAGCCGAACAGCTTCTTCGAACCCGCCGCGGCCTTGGCCTTCAGCGTCACGGAGCCCAGGCCCTCGAGCGAGGCCTTGATCTCCTTGGCGTGGTCCAGGTCGCGGACCCGGCGGGACTCCTGCGCCCGGCGGATGACCTCCACCTGCTTGGCCGCGCCCTTGGTGGCGACGATCGCCAGGCCGCGGGGCAGCAGGTAGTTGCGGCCGTAGCCGTCCTTGACCTCGACGATGTCGCCGGGGCCGCCGAGGCCGGTCACGTCAGCGGTGAGGATGAGCTTCACGATGCCGTCCCCTTTCTCAGCGAGCGGTCGAGGTGTAGGGCAGCAGCGCCATCTCGCGGGCGTTCTTGACGGCGACCGCGACGTCGCGCTGGTGCTGGGAGCAGTTGCCGGTGACCCGGCGGGCGCGGATCTTGCCCCGGTCCGAGATGTACTTCCGGAGCAGGGTGGTGTCCTTGTAGTCGATGAGGTTGGCGTTCTTGTCCTTGCAGAACGCGCAGACCTTCTTCTTGGGCTTGCGCACAGGCGGCTTGGCCATGTGTGAACTCCTGGTATTACGCAGTGAAGTGTGGAGTGGACCGGTGCCGGGTCTAGAAGGGGGGCTCGTCGGCGAAGCCACCGGAGCCGGCCGGGGGCGCGGAGCCCCACGGGTCGTCCGCCGGAGCGCCACCGCCGCCGCCACCGCGAGACTGACCGCCGCCGCCGAAGCCGCCGCCGCCGTCTCCACGGCTCACCTTGTTGACCTTCGCGGTCGCGTAGCGCAGCGAGGGGCCGATCTCGTCGACCTCAAGCTCGATGACGGTGCGCTTTTCGCCTTCCTTCGTCTCGAAGGAACGCTGGCGCAGCCGCCCGGTCACGAGCACGCGCGAACCGCGGGTGAGCGACTCGGCCACGTTCTCCGCGACCTGACGCCACACGTTGCACCGCAGGAACAGCGCCTCCCCGTCCTTCCACTCACCGCTCGCCTTGTCGAACGTGCGAGGGGTGGATGCCACGGTGAAGCTCGCCACCGCGGCGCCGGACTGGGTGAAGCGGAGTTCGGGATCGGCGGTCAGGTTCCCGACCACCGTGATCGTCGTCTCGCCTGCCATGGTCGGAGAGCTCCTAGGCCTTGGAAGACTTGGCCGCGGCCTTGGCAGCGATCCGAGCGGCGGTCTTCGCGGCCTTGGCGGGCTCGCGGCGGATGACCTTCGTCCGGAGCACCGTCTCCTGGAGACCGAGCTGGCGGTCCAGTTCCTTCACCGCGTCGGGGCTCGAGATCAGGTCGAGGACGGCGTAGATGCCCTCGGCGTTCTTGTTGATCTCGAAGCTCAGCCGGCGCTTGCCCCACACTTCGACCTTTTCCACGTTGCCACCCGTGGTGCGGATGACGTTGAGGAACGTGTCAAGGGACGGCGCGATCGTGCGCTCGTCGAGACTGGGGTCGAGGATGACCATCACTTCGTAATGACGCATGAAGACCACTCACCTCCTGTGGACTCGGCGGCCACGGACGTTCCGTGGCAGGAGGGTCGTCGCGTCAGCAACTCACGAAGAGTAACAGGCCCAGGGGCTCGTACTCCCCCAGGGCCTGTTCGGGCAGCTCAGAGCGGCTCAGAGCTTCCAGTTGTCGAAGTTGTTGTACGCCGCTTCGGTGATCCGGGTCCCCCGGTTGTGGTCGCCGTAGCCGTACGCGTGAACGGCCAACGCGCAGAACGTGGTGCAGCCGCTGGTGTAGACCGCCGAACCGCTCTGCCCGCCCACGGTGTCCAGGTGGTAGGCCAGCTGGCGGGTGTAGGTGGCGCTGACCGTGCTGGACGTGAACCACTGCGTCGCCGACGCCTTGTCCTGCGGGTAGCCCGCGCTGCTGACGGCGGTGCCGTTGAACGAGCCGGTGGTCCAGCGCAGGCCGTACCAGCCGGTGGTGTTGCCGACGGTGCAGGTGAGCTTGAGTGCCGCGTAGTCGTACTCGGCGCTCGCGCTCTGCGTCCACCCGGTGACGCTGAACGCGGTGGACACGCCGCAGCTGCCGTACGGCGACGAGCTGCCGTTGCGGCCGGGGTAGACGGTGAAGTTGGTGTTCCACGCACCGCCGGTGCCGCCGGAGTAGACGCAGTGGCCCGCCGTCGCGACCGCGTTCGCCGCGTACATCCAGCCCGTGCACCAGCTCGTGGAGCCGTTGGGCTTTCTGTAGGTGAAGTAGACGTTGGCGCGGGCCGGGTAGGTGGTGGTGTTGGTGACCTGGGTGCGCTGGTCCGGCGCGATGATCGACTCGGTGGAGAACTCGTCGGGTGCCACCACGCGCGGTCCGGTGCCGGTGACCGGCCGCACGCCCTTGGCGTCGGCCGGGTTGCCGGTGCCCGCCGATCCGGCGGTGGTGAGGCGTCGGCCGGTCGGGATCTGGTCGATCTGCTGGATCTGCTGGATCTGGGAGCCGATGCGGCCGTCGTCGGAGATCGGGGTGTTCGGGTCGAGGGCCGGCGCCGCGGCCGCCGTCGTGGTCTGCACCGCGGTCAACGCCGCGGCCAAGCACAAAGCGGAGAGCATTCGTCGGGTCACCCTGAGAACGCTTCCACCGCCGGACGTGGTGAGGCAGAGAGCAGATGCAGGAAGAACTCGCGCCGGATTCGCCCTTATGGCGACTCAAGAGGGCGGCTCAAGCGAGCGCGCGCCGCAGCACCCACGTCCGGACGAGCGCACCCGTCACGCAGGACAGCAGCAGCACGGCCATCAGCACGGGAGCCGCAACGCCCCCGCCCATCCGGCCGCTGCCGGGCAGCGCCTGGGCCCGGCCCGCGGTCTGCACGCCGTCCGAGTCGGTCGCGCCGGGCAGCCCGTAACCGGGCCGGTAGCCGCTCACGCCGCCGCCGTAGCGCACGCCGGGCGACGGCGCGTACAGGCCGGGCATGGCGAACGGCAGGGAGCCGTAGCTGAACAGCGGCACGCGGCCGAAGTTGGAGCCCCACGGGCTCGACCCGTACAGCGGCACCTCCGGCCCGCCGACGCCGCCGACCGGGCTGACCGGGCTCGGGTTGCCAGGAGCGGTACCCGGATCGGCGCCGGGGTCGGTGCCAGGCCGGCCGGTCTTCGGCGGCTGGTTCGGCGCAGGCGTGGTGCCGGGCAGACCCGGCAACACGCCGGTGGCCTGCTCGGAGACGTCCGCGAGCGCCTTCGACCCGTCCTGGACGGGCGCGACGGCGGTGTTGGCGGCCTGCACGGTGACGCCGCACACCTTGGTCAGCTCGGTGCGCACGCCGTTGGAGAGGGTGACGATGACCGGTCCGAGCAGCGGCAGCTTGACCAGCTCGGCGTTGACCTTGTCCGCGATCTCGCCGCCGGTGATGACGC
The DNA here is from genome assembly GCF_009769385.1 of Saccharothrix deserti. Classification (GTDB taxonomy): domain Bacteria; phylum Actinomycetota; class Actinomycetes; order Mycobacteriales; family Pseudonocardiaceae; genus Actinosynnema; species Actinosynnema deserti. Next base: position 328,337 of record NZ_VKAB01000015.1, on the reverse strand, counting down.
CGGAGCCGGTGGGGATCGCGCCGATCGGGATGGGCGGCAGGGCCGAGAACGCCTGCCGGAACGGGTCCGCGAGCGGCGGCCCGAGCAGCGGGATCGCCCGGATCAGCTGCACCACGGGGTCGAGCACGGCGGCCGGGCTCAGCGACACCGGCGTGCCGGGCGCGCCCTGCACGGTGGCCGCGCAGTCGCCCACGACGATGGGTTCGGCGGCCACGGCCGACCCGGAACCGGCGGCGGCACCGACCGCGCCGACCGCGAAAACGACACCGGCCGCGCTCAGCAGTCGAGTGAGCCGGGTCCGCATGTCTGGCCTCCTGGCGTGCCGCGCCCATCCCTTGCGAACATCTGTTCCTACTTGCAAGTAACGAGCGTAGGTCCTGATCGTGACGGCGGCCATCCCCCCTGGATGACAATTTTGGTATCGGCGGCGGTCGGCGGGGCGTTGCGGCGCACGACTACCCTGCACAGTCATGCGCATCGGGGCCCACGTCCGCGACGACGACCCGCTCGGCGCCGCCGTCGATCGCGGCGCCGACGTGGTGCAGTTCTTCCTGGCCGACCCGCAGGGGTGGAAGGCGCCGAAGCCGCACCCGCAAACAGAGGGGTTGCTGGCCTCCGACCTGGACGTTTTCATCCACGCGCCGTACCTGGCGAACGTCGCGTCGCTCAACAACCGCATCCGCATCCCGTCCCGGAAGATCGTGCTCCAGCACGCCGAGGCGGCGGCGAAGGTCGGCGCCAAGGGCCTGATCGTGCACGGCGGGCACGTCACCAAGGGCGAGGACCCGAACGAGGGCATCTCGAACTGGCGGAAGATGTTCGAGCGGCAGGCGGAGAGCGGCGGGTTCGCCGTGCCGATCCTGATCGAGAACACCGCCGGCGGCGAGAACGCCATGGCGCGGACGTTCGACATGCTCGGCAGGCTGTGGGACGCGGTCGGCGAGTTCGACGCCGGGTTCTGCCTCGACACGTGCCACGCGTTCGCCTCCGGTGAGGACCTGGTCGGCATCGTGGACCGGGTCAAGGCCGTCACCGGCCGCATCGACCTGGTCCACCTCAACAGCTCGCGCGACGAGTTCGGCTCCTCGCGCGACCGGCACGCCAACATCGCGTCCGGCACGATCGACCCCGAGCAGCTGGTCGCGGTGGCCGCCGCCGCCGGCTCACCGGTGCTGGTCGAGACGCCGGACGAAGGCCAAGCGGAGGACATCGCGTTCCTCCGCGAGCACTTGGGCCGATGAGCGTGACACGGGAGGTGGTGGCCGTGCCCGAGCGCGCGGACGCCGGGCCGCGGTCGCCGCGGTTCGGGCGGGTCGCGCTCGCCGCGGTCGTCCTCCTGTGCGGGCTGACGATGTTCGTCGGCTTCCTCAACAAGGACCGGTGCACGGGTCCGGAGTTCGACCAGTGGGGCCGCAGCGCGCCGGACTACGAGGAGCGCAACAAGGCCGAGGTCTGCTATTCGGACATCCAGCACCTGTGGATCGGCCGTGACGTCGACCGGCACGTGTTCCCGTACGTGCACGGCAGCATCAACAGCAAGGGCGTGCTGATCGGGGGCGTGGTCGAGTACCCGGTGCTGACCGGGCTGCTGATCTGGGCCGGCGCGATCTTCGCGCACACCGACGCGGCGTTCCTGCTGTTCTCGGCGTTGCTGATGGCGCCGTTCGGGCTGGCCACCGGGTGGCTGCTGGGCAAGCTGAGCCGGTGGCGGGCGCTGATCTGGGCGCTCGGCCCGCCGATGGTGCTGTACGCGTTCCACAACTGGGACCTGCCGGTCGTGTTCTGCGCGGTGGCGGCGGTGTACGTCGTGCACCGGGGTTGGGGACGGCGCGAGCGGCCGTTGGTGGAACGCGCGGTGGTCGCGTCGGTGCTGTTGGGCATCGGGTTCGCGTTCAAGATCTACCCGGCGATCTTCGTGCTGCCGCTCTGCTTGTACGTGCTGACCGGTGGGCCGGGTGGCCGTTCGCTGCCGCGCGGGTCGCGGTACGACGTGGCGGGCGCGGTGAAGGTCGCGCTGGCGTCCATCGTGACGGTGGTGCTGATCAACCTGCCGTTCGTGGTGGTCGGGTTGGAGGGCTGGAAGGCGTCGTTCGCGTTCCAGGGCCTGCGGCGGGTGGACATCACCACGAACTCGATCTGGTTCTGGTCGATGCGGCCGTTCATGTCGGACGCCACCATGCAGTCGGTGGTCGGTGTGCTGTCGCCGGTCGGGATCGTGGCGTCGTTCGTGCTGGCGTGCTGGATCGGGTGGCGGCGGTACTCGCGCGAGGGCAGCTACCCGTGGGTGCCGGTGTCGGCGGCGATGCTGTGCGGGTTCCTGTTGCTGCACAAGGTGCACTCGCCGCAGTACACGTTGTGGCTGGTGCCGATGTTCGTGCTGCTGCGGGTGAACTGGGGTTGGGTGGCGGCGTACTTCGCGGCGGACTTCGCCATGGGCGTCGGCATCTTCCGCTGGTACTACGCGATCGAGTTCGGTGAGCCGTCGGGCATCTACGACGGGTTCTCCGCGCAGGCCGTGGTGATCGGCGTCTGGGGCCGTGCCGCACTGCTGGTCGCGCTGTTCGTCGTCTTCCTGCGCTCCGAAGTCACCTTCGCCGACCGCAAACCCACCCGCCGCCGACGCCCCGCCTCCGCACCTGCCGCCTGAGGAGCAGGGCAACTAGCCACCGTGTCGGCCCGGCGCACTCCGGGCAAAAAATGTGGCCCCCGAGGGGGCCACCCTGTCGGCCGTGACCGACGTCGTATGCCAATAGGATATTGGCCGCTCCTGGACCGGCTGTTCAACTGGAGACCCTGTGGGTCGCGCCGTCTTCTATGTCGACGGCATGAACGCCTATCACGGAAGTTGATCGGTCGCGTGATCGACGAGCTGTCAGGGGAGACGATCCCCTACTGACGTGAGGGGCCGACATGACCTTGGCGTGGCGCAAGAGCAGCTACAGCACTGCCGGCCAAGAGTGCGTCGAGGTCGCGTACGGCGAGCGGACGGTCGGCCTTCGGGATTCCAAGAACCCTGAAGGCGACCGGCTCGCTGTCAGCCCGCGGGCGTGGCGGAGCTTTCTGACCCGGCTGCGCTAGGCCGCGTGCGCGCACGTCGTGCAGGTGCAGTCGTCACAGGTGCACGACGAGCACGCGTCCGAGCAGTTCGCGCACGAGCACGTGGCGTGGTTGCACGTCTCGCACGTGCAGTCCGCACAGTCGCACGCCGCGCAGAAGTCACCGCAACCCTCGCACGCACACCGCGTGCACTCGTCGTAGTGCACGCCGGTCTTCGTGGCGTGCTCGTGGTGCAGGTGGCCGTCGTGCACGTAGTCGACGTGGTTCTCGTGCAGCACGGCGTCGTGCCCGCAGCCGGGACCGTGGGTGTGGCGGTGTTCCTCTGCCTGCTGGTGCTCGATCGTCGCGGTCATCTGCGGCCTCCTATGCGCTTATGCGCACGTTAGGCCGGCTGGTCCACCTTCGCCCGGCGGCGGAACCGGAGCACGAAACGGTCCGGCGCGCCGTCGATGAAACCGCCGCACGGGTCGTCGTCCCCGGTCTGGCGCACCTTGTCCAACGCCGGCCGGTAGATCTCGCGCACGATGAACGCGCACAGCACGATCACCGCGATGTCACGCGCCACCACCGCGCCCAGGAACCAGTCGATCGGCAGCCCCTTGTTCTCCTCACCCAGGTAGAAGAACATCCGCGGCACCCAGACGAACGCGTCCAGCGCCATCCACGCCAGCAGCAGCTTCCACCGGGGCAACGCGAGCACCGCGAGCGGCACGAGCCACAGCGAGTACTGCGGGCTCCACACCTTGTTCGTCAGCAGGAACGCCGCCACCACGAGGAACGCCAGCTGCGCGAACCTCGGCCGGCGCGGCGCGGACATGGCCACGAACCCGACCGCCGCGCAGCACACCAGGAACAGCACCGCGCTGACCGCGTTCAACACCTCCGGCGCCTGCCCGTGCGGCAACCCCGGGTCGAAGCCGGGCCACCCGGTCCACTGCGCGACCACGTTGTACAGCGAGTCCGGGTCGACCCCGCGTTCGGTGTTCAGCCGGAAGAACTCACGCCACCCGTCCGGGTACAGCAACGCGATCGGCGCGTTCACCAGCGCCCACGTCGCCAGCGTCGCGCCCAACGTCGTCAACCCGGCCCGCAGCCGGTCCGACCGCCAGCACAGCAACAGCAACGGCCCGAGCAGGAACAACGGGTACAGCTTCGCCGCGCCGCCCAACCCCAGCAGCACTCCCGCGAGCACCGGCTTCTTCCGCGCCCACGCCAGCATGCCCGCCGTCGCGAACGCCGTCGCCAACGTGTCGAAGTTGGTGAACGCGTGCACGATGACCAGCGGCGACACCGCCACCAGCACCGCGTCGTACGGCCGTCGCCTGGCCAGCTGCGCCACCGCGTAGGCGGTCACCAGCCACGCCAGCGCCAACCACAGCGCGGTGATGTTGAAGTACACGATCACCGTCATGGGTGAAGGCAGCCACCCGGACGCGGCGATCGCCGTCCACCCCTGCGCCATGCGCGCGTTGAGCAACTGGAACATGCCCGTCAGCACCGGGTACTCCATGTACCGCACGTGCGCCGTCGGCTTGCCCTCGTCGTCGACCCAGGACGTCTTGTAGGGGAACGTGTCCGGCTTGTCCAACCGCTCCGCCGTGTACAGCGGCACGGTGTCCGAGTAGCACATGGCGGTGAACTGCTTGCTGCCCCGCCAGTCGAGCTGCACCACGCCGTTGTCGTCCACGTACTGCTGGATGCACGGCGATTTCTGGAACCACGCCAGCGCCAGCGTGACGACCGCGAACAGCAGCACCACCCGCAACGGCGTCCAGAACCACTGCCGCCCGACCGACGCGTGCCGGCCGACCGGCCCGCCGAGCGGCTTGCTCGCCGCCCGCGCCAGCGGTTCGGTCCAGGTCGGGTTGACCCGCTCTTCGGGACCGAGCGAATCGGTGTCGTCGGCGTTCGCCTGCGAGGGATGCGAGGGGCTGGCCACGCAGGGATGCTACGGGCACCGGCCGACGGAGGTCGTGAGGTCCGGCCCAGGCCCGCCACGAACCCCGAAGGTTCGTGGCGGGCCCGCGGGTCAGCTCGCAGGCCAGAGCACGGCGTGCGCCACGAACCCGGGCAAGATCGCGAGGCCGACGACCGCGCCGCCGTCGTTCGCCCCGACCACGCTGGCCGAGGTCGCACCGGCCGGTGCGCCGAGTTGCTGAGCGACGTCACCGGTCCAGCGCACCGGGCGGTCGGTCTCACCGGCCGAGGAGGAGTTGCCGACGACGGAACCGTCCTCGGTCACGTCCACGGCACGGCTCGACACGTCACCCGCCAACGGGGGCAGTTCGGTGAGCTGCCCGGCCGCGTCCCAGGACAAGCCCAGGTAGAGCTGGCGGCCGACCCCGGCGTTGCCCGCGACGACGCCCGTCTCGTTCAGCCCCACCAGCTCGTAGAAGTTCCTGCCCGCCATGCTCAGCGCGCTCGTGCCCGCGCCGGTCCACCGCACCGGCACTGTCGGCCCCGCAGTGGTCTGGAACGACCCGACCACGTCGCCGGCCCCGTTCACGAACTGCGCCCGGGCACGCCCGCCGCCCGGCACGCCGAGTTCGCTGATCGCGCCGCTCGCGTCCCAACGCACCGCGTGCTCCTTGGCGTCGGCCGTGTAGACCGCGCCGACGACGACGCCGGCGTCGTTGATCGACGACGCCCGGTCGCTCACGACCGGCTCACCCGGCGGGTAGGAGCCGCCGGGCAGCACGCCCAGGTCGGTGACCGTGCCGTCGGCGGCCCACTTCACCGCGTGCGACCGGCCGTCCGCCGCGAACGAGTGGCCGACCGCGACGCCCGACGCGTTGACCGCCACCACCTCGCCTCTGGCGCCGCCGGGCAGCAGCGGCAGGGCGGTGATCGCGCCGTTCGCGTCCCAGCGGACCGGCCGCCGCTGACCCGACAACTGTGCGACGCCGACGACCACCGTGCCGGCGTCGTTGACGTCGACGGCGGTGCTCCACGTGCTGCCCGCCAGCGTGCCGAGCTGTCTGATGGCGTGGTCCGCGCCCCAGCGCACGGCGTGCGTCTGGCCACCGGCCGTGGTCGCCTCACCCACGATCACACCGGTCTCGCTGATGTCGACCGCCTTGCTCTCCGTGCCGCCGGGCAGCGTGCCCAGGTCGATCGGCCCGGTCGTGTCGGCGCCGGCGGGTTGGACACCCAGCAGCGCGACCCCCGCGGCGAGCAGTCCCACGGTGACGACAATGTTTTTTCGCATGACAAACAACTCCTGTTGTCCTTCTCGGTGACCGCCACCGAAGCCCGGCGCGGCCTCCGGTGGCGGTGCAATTCCTCGGACTATCAGGTCACCAGGGTCAGATGCAGACGTGGCCACCGGTGACGATCGGCGTGTAGTTCGGCGGCGGGCCAGTCATGATCTGCCCGTAGTAGCAGTTGTCCCACAGGTACACGTGGCGCCAGATGTAACCGCGGACCTCGCCCGCCGAAATGGTGAACGCGCCCTCGTCGTAGCCATTGCCCCCGCCGGCGTAGCGCAGTCGGATCGTGACCGGTGCGCCGGCGTGCTTGTCGTACCAGACCGTGATGTCGGCGTGATTGCCGTCGTAGCGGTCCCCGATTCTGATGCACACGTCGCCGTTGCCGATGTTCGCGCAGCTCTCACCGATCTGGGCGATGCTGATCGGCACCTCGGAGATCGGTTGCGCGCCGGCCTGGCCGGCACCGACCGCGGTGAGGGCGGCCAGTGTCAGGAAAATTGCGGAGAGCATGCGGATGAATCGCACTTGTTTCCTTCCGGTGTTTGCGCGGAAGCGACAGCGCGCAATGAAAAAGAATTCATCAGGCCCCCCTGATGTTGACGCTCCGTAGCGCCTGGTAGTCAACGTAAACCGGCTGGCCGCTCTATGTCAACGGATTGAAACCCCGCCGAATGTCGAGCAGTCCGGCATCGTCAGGCGTCAACCACCCGGTGCGGATCCATGACCGCTGACAAATCCCCTGCTGTTTCTTTTGATGAACGTGCCGTCCTGCCGCAGGACAGCGACGACCAGTCGGTGAGCCGAACAGTCCGGTCGAACGCGCCGAACCCCGGCGCACCGATCTGACGCGGCGGGGGTCCCGAAGAACCCCCGCCGCGCCGTCAGCCGTTCCGCCGGACCAGCAGCGCGCCCAGCCGGGCGAACACCACCAGCACTCCCGGCCCGACGATCGCGCACGTCAGGACGAGGTCGTCGGACGCACCGAACTCGGCGGCGGTCGCGGCCACCGCCCACGCGGACAGCCCGACGTGCACGGCGAACAGGGCCAGCCGCGCCGGCACGTTCCGCACCGGCGCGAGCGCCACCACGGCCCAGATCGCCGCGGCGACGAACGCCAGCGCGAGCACGATCAGTCCCACTTGTTCGTCCTCCCGGTCAGCCGCTGTGGCCCGGATCCGGTACCAGTGTCCCGAGCGAGCAGAACTTCTTGAACGGTGGGTTGATCCCGGCGTCGGTCGGGACCATCGGGTTGATCTCCCACGGGTTGCCGAACCGCTCCTGCGACGAAACCGCGCTGCAGAGGCCGTACGCCGTCGCCGACGAGAGCTCGGGCACGGCGCTGAACCGGAAGAAGTCACCCTTGGAGACGGGCTGGTTGCTACCGGAGTAGCGACCGGTCCGGTCCATCGCCCGACCGTCGTGGTACAGGTACTGGTCCGGCATCAGACTGCTGACCAGCACCGGTGCTGCCCGCCGCGAGCACCTCGTCGCGCCACCGGGAAGCCGCCGCCTTCGTCGCCGGCGGCAGGCAGCCGCTCGTCGCGGTCGAGCAACCCGACAACGCCATCATGTCGCCGGACGTCCTGGTGCCCCAGTCGTACGGCTTGACCCGGTCGCCGAGGGTGCCCGCCAGCCATGACGCCGCCAGCGGGGTGTCGATGTTCTGGTCCTCGTCGAACACGGCCACGGCCTCCACGGTCTCCTCGTGGTAGTCGCCGCTGATCGGCACGAAGGCGACCGCGTCGAAGGCGATGTCCTCGGAGCCGTTCCCGTCGGGGGCCACCGAGCCCAGGACCACCTCGGGAACGCCGTTGAACATGAACGCGCCCAGCCGCACCCAGAACCGGAGCAGCTCGTTGGCGCAGTGCGACCGCGCCGCCCGATTGTCATCTCTGCTGCTTGCATCACGATGCGTTTCCCTTTGTGGGTGTTCCAGGGACACGCGCCATCACGGCCGGAATTGCTCCGACCGTGATGACGCGTTTGTTCGCGGTTCGTGCCGACTGACTAGCCGAGGAACGTGAAACGCCACGTGGTGGCATTGGCGTCGTTGTTGCACACCTGGCCGTACGGGATTTGCTGCACCGGAGCACCCGGTGTCGTGTCGCAGCCCGCGAGGCCCATGTACAGCCCGCTGTTCCGGTTGGCGAAGTCGTTCTTGCCGTTGATGTCGAGGATGGTGCTGCCGGACGACCACTGCTGGTTGTAGGCGGTCCACACGCAATCCGCCTGCTGAACGGGTGCGCCCACGTCGGTCCGGTTGTTCGGGACCTCCAGGCACTTGCCGCTGTTCTCGTTCCGGAACTTGTAGACGTAGCGCTTGAGGCCGTTCGCGTCGGTGTAGGTCGTGATCCAGTTCACGGACCATTTCTCCGCGAAATCATCGTTGCACGCCCGCTGCACGGCAGGCACGCCGGAATCGACCCCGTTGTTCTGGGGGGCCAGGCACAGGCCGGCGTGGCTGGTGATCTTGGCGACCTTGCCGCTCGACGCCTGCGCCGGAACGAAGGCGACCGCGTCGAAGGCGATCTTGGGGGTGGTGGCGAAGCTGGTCTGCTTGAGGGAGCTGACCGACACCGACGGCTTGCCGTTGAACGGGAAGGTGCCGAGGTTGATCCACTTGTCGCCCAGGCCCGGGTACTGCGCGGTGACGGTCAGCGGCCCGTTGGCCGTGTCGACCACGTAGTCCATCGGGAGGGTGCTGTCCTCCATCGCCTTCGGCCGGTTCACCCACACCTCGGCCGGCGTGGTGATGACCCGGTCGAGCGTCCACCGCGCCTTGACCTCCAGCTGACGGCTCTCCTCGTCGGAGGCCATGCCGAGGTCGGTGAAGTAGAAGTGCGAGCCGTACCCGCCGCCGGACTGCTGGAGGCCGATCTTCCCGGATTCCTGGCCCGCGGCGTTGCGGCCGTAGGTCAGTTGGAAGGCGCCGTCGGCGAAGTTGGTGCGCTTGCAGTTGACGTCCCGGACCGGCGGGGTCAGCCGCGGGATGTCGTCCACCACCAGGGCGCTGGTGGGCAGCCCGGCCGTACCGCACGTCGGCGGGTAGCTGGTGCCGTCGACGGGCTCGGAGTTCGCGTAAGCCGGGTAGTCGTAGCGGATGAACTCGTTGCCGCAGGTGTTCGGGCAGTCGGTCTTCCAGCTGACCGAGTCGTGCCACCAGCACTTCAGGTCGTAGTACCCGTCCACCGACTTGTGCCCGCACGGTCCCGCCGGCTCACCGATCACGTCCGGGTGGTTCGGGACGTAGTCGTTCTCCGGGAAGCACGTGTTCTTCGCCGGGTCGCAGAAGGTCCTCCAGTCCGGCTTGACGCCATCGCGGAACGCCTCCGAGTTCCACCAGGCGGCGCGGAAGAACGGCACCTCGACGCCCGGCGCCTCGTACCCGGACGGCGGGTTGGCCGCGAAGCCCATGACCCGCTCGGGGTAGGGCCACTGCTGCGGCCTCGCGAAGTCGCGCGGGTCCTTGCCGAACGGCGCGCGGCCCTCGGGGTAGCGCGGGTTGGCCGGGTTGTTGGTCCAGCCGAGGCCGTACGCGCCGTTCGAGCCTTCCTTGCCCGGCTGGTGGTAGCCGGAGTTGTACGACCACGCCGCCGCGAACCAGTTCTCGATCTTCGACGGGTCGTTGTCGTTCATCCGCACGCCGGCGGCCTGCAACTCGTTCCACTTGTCCTGCAGCAGCTGCATGCCGGCGGCGATGGCCGTCGCGTAGTCCGTCGCGATCGCCTTCTGCTGGAAGGGCGACAGGCTGCCGCCGCGCCGCATCCCGTCGGTCATCTGGGACACGCCGTAGCCGCAGTCCGCGTGCTCGGGCCGGATGATCCAGTCGTTGCTCGGGTCGTCGTCGTAGCTCTCGAGGCCGTAGTAGTTGCCGATCAGCGGGTTGCCGTAGTCGCCGGGCATGATGTGCTTGCTGGCCTGCCAGAGGTTGGACTCCTGGCCCAGGATGCCGAGCATGACCTGCGCGGGAACCTTGCCGGTCATGATGCGGGGCGGGAAGAGGCCCTGCGGGCTGTAGGCGGGGAGCCCGTTGCTGTGCCAGTTGTCCGGCCGCTGGATGCTCAGGCCGCCCTCGATCGCCATGTTCGCCGCCCACTCCACCTGCTTCGGCTTGGGCTGCAAGACCTGGATGGCCGGGTCGTTGCGCGGCACGGAGCACAGCGAGTCCGGGTCGTCGGCCGCGATGCCGACCTCGCCGGTGGTGGCGTCGCCGTTCGCCGGGGGCTGCTGGATCTCGACGCCCTCGGACTTCGACCCCGTGCCGCGGACGGGGTTGTCCGCCGGGTTCACGGTGAACCCGAGGTCGCGTCCGGTCTTCGTGCTCTTCGCCGCGATGTGCACCGGCTGGGTGGCGAGGACCGCCTTGCCGGACGCGCGCAGCCCGGTGACCACGGCCTCACCGGAGGTGGAGACCTCCGCGCGGGCGTCGACGTCGAGCTTGACGACGCTCTTGGGGAGCTTCTCGACCTTCGCGGGCTTGCCGGTCAGGAACACCCGGCCCTGCGTGCCGCGGGCGATGCCGACCTCGCCGGTGCGGCCCGCCGCCAGCAGCTCCGACTCCTTGCCGGAGCCGGGGAAGCGCCGCACCTCGACGCCGTCCTTGTCCGCGCCCTGGGCGTAGACCACGCCGCCGTCCGCGTCCGGCGTGAGGTTGTACGCCACGCCGCGGGTCGGGTTGAGGCGCTCCAGCTTCCCGTCCTTGCCGACCAGCGCCAACGTGCCCGCGGCGGCCACGACGAGCCCCTTCGGGGTGGGCACGGCCGAGGTGAGCTGGCTGCGCAGCTCGGTGCGCGCGCTCAGCGCGCCGGTCGCGGTGTCCAGGGTGAACACGCCGGTCTTGCCCATGTCCGTGTCCGCGCCCTGGGTGAGGGCGACGACGTCGCCCGCGCCGCAGCCCGGGTTGAAGTAGGCGAGAGAGGTGCGGACCGGCAGTTCGGTCACCGCGCCGGAGGCGAGGTCGACCACGGCCGTGTACCCGCCGCGGTTGGAGAGCTTCTCGTCGTTGGTGAAGGTGCGGGGCGCGTACACGACGACCGCCCGCTTGCCCGAGCCGGTCACGCAGACGTTGCCGATCCACTGGTCGGCGGCCAGACCGGGCTGCCGCAACGAGGCGGCGGTGCGCCAGGTGTAGCCCGTCTTGGCCTCGGCGGTCAGCAGGTGGAAGCCCTCGGCGTCGCCGGAGGTCGTCCACAGCAGGTCGCCCGACTGCTGCCACCCCTGGCCGAGGAGCTCGTCGCGCTTGCCGTTGTCGATCGAAGGCGGCTCCACGGGCGGCGCCGCCGCCTGTGTCGCCTGTACGGACCCCGGCGGGAGCGTGGGTTCCGCTTGCGCGGTACCCACCACCGGGGCGAGCAGCAGCAGCGAGAACGCGCACAGCGCGGCTCGCGACCACGTTCTTGACATGGTTGCCTTTCATTGTGATCGAGGCGCGGACCGACACCGCGCGGTGATTTCGCCGCGCGGTGAACAATTTGGGGCCCGTGCCGTTAATTGGGCGTTTTTGAGCGCACCCGGCCGCCGCGATCGGGCGGGGGTGCGCCGAAGAACTTGATCACCGCCGGAATCCGGAGGGTGTCGAGGTGCTGGTGAACGTCAGATCAGGAAGCGCTCGTTCTGATTCGGGAAAACGACGGCCCACGAAAGGAAATATTCATCAGCCCCTCTGATGCCGGCACTCCGCAGTGACCGGTAAAATCAGTAAAACCGGCTGATCAAGGATTGTCAACGGGTGCTGGGGACGGCCTCACGAAGGGACTTGGAACGTAGTGCCCGGCGGTCCGGCGCGCCGTCCGGGAACCACCACACGGGTCATCATCGCCGGCTTGGCGCACCAAGTCCCGGACGAGTCGGTAGATCTCTCGGACGATGAACACGCACAGCACGACCACTGCGATATCCCGCACCACCACCACGCCGGGGAACCAGTCGATCGGCAGGCCCTTATTGTCCGGTCCCAGGTAGAAGAAACCGCCGCGCCCGGCCAGTTCGTCCTTGTTCGTGAAGATGCGCGGCGCGTGCACCACGACCGCGCGCTTGCCCGACTCCGTCACGCAGGCGTGCGAAACCGTCCCGCAGCGGGACAGCGGAGGTGAACTGACCGGTGACCTCGGTGTGCTCGCTCACCTTCCCGGTGTTCGCGTGGACCGCCAGGTCGGTGACGACGCCGGTCACCAGGTCGCCCGCGTTGCCGATCCACGTGTCGGCCTCGACGCCGGGTTCGGCCGGTGTGGCGGCCGTGCGCCAGGAGTAGCCGGTCTTCGCCTCGGCGACCAGCACGTGGAGGCCCGCGCCGTCACCGGTGGTGGTCCACAGCCGGTCCCCGGACGACTGCAGCCGTTTTCGAGCAGTTCACCGCGCTTCTCGGCCGCCACCACCGGCGGCTCGACCGGGGCGGTCACCAATGCCGCGACCACTGCTGTCTCAGGGCTACCGGTGTCGTTTTTCTCCGCATGTGCCCACCGTTCCTCGATTGATCGCAGGGGTGATCACGTCGAATTTGTGGAGCAGGTGAATTTGCGCGCGATGAATGCAGCGGTCGGCGGTCGGCGGTCGCTGCGCGCGCGACCTCGGCCGGTATGTGCTGATCAGGTGCTGTGGGAAACCGTCTAATGGCGCGCTTCGGTCTCGCTCACCCGTTCCCCCCGGGGTGTGATGGACCCTCGGTATCGAGCAAACTCCACAGGCCGTTCATGGTCAACCGGATTAAAACATGATTGAGATCACGTTGGTCTATTTGTGTGAGCGTCGGCAATGGGAAGTCTGATTCCCGATACGCCGGTCGAGTGAATATGCCGGAAAAAGCGAGAAGGGGCCCGGCACATGGCCGAGCCCCTTCTGGTGCGCTTAACCGGTGCGCTAACCGTTCGGTGGTGCGCCGCCACCGCCGTTCGGATCGGGCTCTTCCTCGCCCGTCGTGGTGGGCGTGGTCGGACAGATGAGGGCTCCGCACGACCCCGGCCGGGTCGGGCGGGGCTGCGTGGTCGTCGGCGGCTGAGTGGTCGTGACCTCGCCGGTCGTCGTCCGGTTGTCCTCGTCCCTCTTGGGCGTGGTGATCGACGGGGGCGTGCTGGGCGGCTTCGTCGCGGCCGTGGCCGGACCCAGCAGCTTGATCTTCGGGAACGGCTCCGCGGCCGTGCCGTTCAGGGCCCTGTCCATGAACTTCTTCCAGATCTGACCCGGCAGGCCGCCACCGAAGATCGGGTTGCCCTTGTTGTCCACCAACGCCTCGTCGCCCCGGTCACGACCCATCCAGACGGACGCGGACAGCGACGGCGTGTAGCCGACCGTCCAGGCCTTCGAGTTCTGGTTGACGCTGCCCGGGAGCTCGTGCGTGCCGGTCTTGGCTGCGCACTCGCGGCCCGCGCACTGGATCTTCGCTTCCTTCACGACGCCCTTGAGCGCTTCGGTCACGTTGTCCGCGATGTCCTGGCTCTTGGTGGGGTCCGGGTCGAACGCGGGTTTGGACTTGTCGATGTGCTGGTAGACCGGCTTGCCCTCGCTGTCGACGATCTTCGAGACGAAGAACGGCTCGTGGTAGACGCCGCGTGCGGCGAAGGTCGCGTAGGCCGAGGCCATGTCGAACGGCCGCACCTGCGCCTGACCGTCGCCGATCGCGATACCGACGTTCGGCGCGCCGCCGTTCTCGTTGACCAGGAGCTTTTGCTCCCCCTCACCCGTCGGCACCGACTTGGGGATTCCCGCCTCGAAGGCGGCGTCCGCGACCGGCTGGGTGCCGATCTCGATCACCATCTCGTAGAACACCGTGTTCAGCGACAGTTCCATCGCCCTCTTGACGGGGCACTTCTCGCCACAGGTGTTGTTCCGGTCGGAGGCGTTGCGGATGACGAGGGGTTCGTTGCCGCCGAGCTTGAACTCCTTGGGCGACCGGCCGTCGTAGGTCGAGTTGAGACCCTTGCCCTTCTTCAGCGCGGCGACCAGGTCGAACGGCTTGAACGACGAGCCGGGCTCCTGGAGCGTGCCGAGCGCGTAGTCCAGGCCGGTGCCATCCTCACCCGCGTAGTACGCCTTGACCGCGCCCGTCTGCGGGTCGATCGCGGTGAGCGAGGACTTCAACCCTTCCGTCTGGCCCTTCAGCACCTCGTTCACCGAGTCCTCCGCCGCCTGCTGCATCGGCGGGTCGATGGTGGTGTGCACGGTGACACCGAGCTGCTGAGCCTTCTGCTGCGGCCACTCGAACCGCGCCATCTCCTGGAGGACCTGGTCCTTGATGTGCAGGCGCGGGCCGCTGAGGCCGGAGTCGTCGGTCACCTCGACGGGCACCGGCTCCGGCTCGGAATTCCGGTAGGCCTCGTCGATCCACTGGTGCCTGAGCAGCTGGTCCATGACGTAGTTCCAGCGCTCTTTCCGGTACGCGGGCTTCTCGGAGTTGCTCGGGCTCTGGATCATGCCGGCGAGCAGGGCGGCCTGCGACTGGGTGAGCTTCTGGAGGTCGTCGACGTCGAAGTACTCCTTCGCCGCTGTCTTGATGCCGTAGGCGGAGCGACCGAAGTAGATCGTGTTCAGGTACGCGGTCAGGATGTCGGGCTTCTTCTGCTGCTCCGACATCTTGTACGCGGTGACCATCTCGTTGAACTTGCGGGTCAGCGTCCCGTCGTCCTGCTCGGTCGCCTGCTTCACGTACTGCTGCGTCAGACCGGAGCCGCCGGACTGGCGGTCGGTCAGCTGGTAGTAGACCGCACGGGCGATGGCCGACATGTCGAAGCCGGGGTTCGTCTCGAACGTCGGGTCCTCGGCGGCGAAGACGGCCTTCTTGACGGTGTCCGGGATCTCCTCGTACGTGACCAGGGTGCGGTTCGCGCCCTCGGGGGCGATCGTGGTCATCGGCGAGCCGTCGGAGTAGAGGATCGTGATCGTCTTGTTCTGCTCGGAGGCGACCTGCTCCGGGTTCGGGACCTCGACCACCTGGTAGGCGACCGCGAAGGCGACGACCGGGGCGAGGAGCATCAGGCCCAGGGCCATGTAGGTGCCGCGGCGCACGCGGCGCCAGACCTTCTTCCGACGCACGACGCGGGCCTCCTCTTCGGTCAGCTCCTCGTCGTACTCGTCGTCGTAGAACGGTTCGACCTCGAGCTCGTCCTCGCGGTGCGTGAGGAGCTCGGGCTCGCGCGGCGTGCTCTGGTACACGGGCGGCAGCAGGTCCGTCGGCTCTTCACCGGGACGCCGTTCCGGACCGGGGCCACCGGGGCGACGAGGACCGCCGGGACCGGACATCGGGGGACGGCCGCCTGGCGGCACCGGACCGCCGGGGCCTCCGGGACCGCCCGGTCGGCGCATGCCGCCGGGAGGGGTATTCGGGCGCAGGGGCGGGCCGCCGGGCACGCTGCCCGCGGCTGCCACGCCGTCGAGGCCACCCGGACCACCCGGACCACCAGGACCGCCGGGGCGTGCGCCGGGACCGGCCGGGCCGAGCCTGCCGTTCGGGCCGGGACCGCCGGGGCCTGCCGGACCGCCTGGTCCACCCGGACCACCGGGAACGGCCGGTCGGCGTGGCGGCGGGCCACCTCGGGGGATGCCGCCGGGCGGGGTACCTCCCGCCGGCGGGAGACCGCCCGGCGGCGTCATCGGGCGGGAGAACCCACCCGGTGGGGTGCCGTGGCGCGGGCCGGGGCCGTCGAGCGGAGCGCGTGCGAAACCACCTGGTGGGGTGTTCGGACGCTCCGGCTGATCCCCGGCGCCGTGCCGCGGTGGGTGCGCGGCGCCGTCCGGGTCTTCCCCGGTAGGCCACTGCGGCTCCGCGCCACGATGCCTGTCGTCATGCTGGTCGTTCACGAAATGGCCTCCCAGACCGGCGTGCTCCTGCACGCGGTTCGGTGGTCGTACGCCACTGCCCCTAGTCGGAGCGGCGCCCGTGGCGGGAGCAGGTTCACTCCGCCGCGGTCCTCCTGCGCGGCTTTCGGGAATTCAGGCCACGCGTTCCCAGGACGTATGACTGCACCAGGTGGTTCCAACTACATGTGCGGCAAACTTCAACCACATACACGGTGAACTCCTCGAAAAGGTTCGCCATGCGGGTGAGCTCATCGGCGGTGCGCGCGGATCCGGCCGCGTGCTTGAGCTCGTCGCCGTAGACCCAGGACACGTGCGTGAGCGGTTCCTTCCGGCACACAGGACAGGTCACATCGCTCGGTTGGCCGTGGAACTTCGCAGCTCGCAGCAGGTACGGGCTGGCGTCGCAGACCTCCATCGTGCCCACTCGACCCGCGTAGACCTCCGCCAGCAGCGCACGGCGCTGCAAGGCGTAGTCCACGACCTGTCGTTGGGTCAACACGACGACCAGAGTACGTGGCACCCCAACTCCACCGATGGGCCGTTCGGGGCAGTGGCCCGAAGGCAGGGGGTCATGTGTGCCACGCGACACAGCGTCAAGATGCGTGGATGTATCGGGCCGATATACTGGTTGCACCCATCGGCGCTCGCCGGAGCGAGGAGGTGCTACGTGCTGGAGTTCGCGATCCTCGGCCTGCTGCACGAAGCGCCCATGCACGGCTACGAGCTGCGCAAGCGCTTGCACGAGCTGCTGGGGGCGTTCCGCGCGTTCTCCTACGGGACGCTGTACCCCACGCTGCGCAAGTTGCAACGTGGTGGCCTCATCGTCGAGGAAGTGCCCGAGGACGACTCGGCCCGTTGGGGCCGCCGGGCGCGCAAGGTCTACAAGCTCACCGCCGAGGGCAAGGAGAGGTTCGCCGAACTGCTGGCCAACGCCGGTCCTCAGACGTGGGACGACGACTCGTTCGGCGTCCACCTCGCGTTCTTCTCCCGCACCCCCGCCGAGATCAGGATGCGCATCCTGGAAGGCCGCAGGCGCCGCGTCGAAGAACGCCGCGAAGGACTGCGCACCTCATTATCGGCGACCAGCGAGCGCATCGACCGGTACACCCGGGAGTTGCACCGCCTCGGGCTGGAGAGCACCGAGCGCGAGGTGCGGTGGTTGAACGAGCTGATCGCCCACGAGCAGGCCGAACAGCGCGAGCGGGACCAATAACTCTCACTGATGAACAAGGAGGACTCGGCATGGGCGACAACCGCCGCACCGTTCGAGTGGCCATTGTCGGGGTCGGCAACTGCGCGGCGTCGCTGGTGCAGGGCGTCCACTACTACCGCGATGCCGACCCGAGCACCCGCGTGCCCGGTCTGATGCACGTCCGCTTCGGCGAGTACCACGTCAGCGACATCGAGTTCGTCGCCGCGTTCGACGTGGACGCCAAGAAGGTCGGCACCGACCTGTCCGAGGCCATCGGCGCGAGTGAGAACAACACGATCAAGATCGCCGACGTGCCGCCGCTGGGCGTCACCGTGCAGCGCGGGCACACGTTCGACGGGCTCGGCAGGTTCTACCGGGAGACCATCGAGGAGTCCGACGAGCAGCCGGTCGACGTGGCGCAGGCGTTGCGCGACGCGTCGGTCGACGTGCTGGTGTCGTACCTGCCGGTCGGCTCGGAGGAGGCGGACCGCTTCTACGCGCAGGCCGCCATCGACGCCGGTGTGGCGTTCGTCAACGCGCTGCCGGTGTTCATCGCCTCCGACCCGGAGTGGGCGGAGAAGTTCCGCGCGGCCGGCGTGCCGATCGTCGGCGACGACATCAAGTCGCAGGTCGGCGCCACCATCACGCACCGCGTGCTGGCGAAGCTCTTCGAGGACCGCGGCGTCCAGCTCGACCGGACGATGCAGCTCAACGTGGGCGGGAACATGGACTTCCTGAACATGAAGGAGCTGGAGCGGCTGGAGTCCAAGAAGGTCTCCAAGACGCAGGCGGTGACCTCGCAGGTCGACCGCGACCTCGGCAAGCGGAACGTCCACATCGGACCGTCCGACTACGTGGCGTGGCTCGACGACCGCAAGTGGGCGTACGTGCGGCTGGAGGGCCGGGCGTTCGGCGACGTGCCGCTGAACCTGGAGTACAAGCTCGAGGTGTGGGACTCGCCGAACTCGGCGGGCATCATCATCGACGCGGTGCGGGCGGCGAAGATCGCGCTGGACCGGGGGATCGGTGGCCCGATCCTGTCCGCGTCGTCGTACTTCATGAAGTCCCCGCCGGTGCAGTACTCGGACTCCGAGGCGCACGAGGCGGTCGAGGCCTTCATCCGCGGCGACGTCGAGCGCTGACAACGTTGAGCGGTACCCCCTTGGACCCGGCTCGCCGGGCCCAAGGGGGTTTTGTCGTGGGCGTGATCAGCGCTTCGACAGCCGCAGCGACTGCCACGACCCGTCGGCCGTCCAGCCGCCGTCCACGGGCAGCGCGACACCGTTGACGAACCCGCTGCGCGCCGGGTCGGCCAGGAACGCCACGGCCTGCGCGATGTCGTCGGGAACGGCGAACCGGCCGAGCGGCACGTGGTCGGTGATGTCGGTGTCGCCGTAGTGCCCGCCGGCCTGCGACTCGACGTCCATCTCGGTCTTGACCCAGCCGGGGCACACCGCGTTGACCCGGACACCGCGCCCACCCCACTCCACCGCGAGGGTGCGCGTCATCCCGATGAGCCCGTGCTTGGTGGTGTTGTAGGCGGCCCGATCCGCCACCCCGCGCAAGCCGGCCACGGACGCGATGTTGACCACCGACCCCGTGCCCGCGTCCAGCATCAGCCTGCCCAGCGCCTGCGTGAGCAGGAACGGCCCGGTCAGGTTGACTTCGAGCATCCGCTGCCACTGCGCCAAGGACGTGTCCTCGAACGGCACGATCCCCGCGATCCCGGCGTTGTTGACCAACACGTCGACCCGCCCGGCCACCCGCTCGACCACCTTGGCGACGTCACCGGGCGACGACACGTCCCCGACCACCCCGCCGTCCGTCGCGGCGAGGTCGAACCCCACCACCTCGTACCCGTCCCCCCGCAACACCTCGGCGATCCGCAACCCGATCCCCTGAGCCGCCCCGGTGACAACCGCAACCCGTCGTTCCATGAGCTGCACGCTAGGCGGTCGTCATCGGCCGGACAGCGCTCCGGGCAGGTCGGACAGCGAGCGCAACACCGTGACGTGCGCCAACACCGCCGGGTCCGGGGGGAAGTGGGGGTTGGGTACGGCGTAGACGGTCATGCCGGCGGCCAGGGCCGAGCGCAGGCCGTTGGTCGAGTCCTCCACGGCGGCGCAGTCGGTCGGCTCCACGCCCAGCTTGGACGCGGCCAGCAGGTAGACGTCCGGCGCGGGTTTGCCGGCGCCCGCCTGCTCGCTCGACAACGCCACCGGGACGACGCCGGTCAGGTCGGTCGCCGCCAGGAACGACTTGATCAGCACCGGCGGTGACGAGCTGGCGATCGCCACCGGGTAGCGGGACGCCACCTCGCGCACGACCTCGACCGCGCCCGGCAGCACGGGCGGGCCCTCGGCGTAGCGCTCGGCCATCTCGCCGATCACGCCCGCCGCCGTCTCGGCCGGGGTGAGCCGGACGCCCACCTCGGTCACCAGGTACGTCGCCCACTCGGGTGTGCTCATGCCCTGCATCGCGCGTGTCGACGCGGGCAGCCACCTGCCCCCGTGTCGAGCGGCGAAGGCTTGGCGCACCTCGTCCCACATCCGCTCGGAGTCCACCAGCACGCCGTCCAGGTCGAACACCACAGCTTCCACACCCATGACCGTAGTGCGAGGCCGCTTGCTTAGCTAGGCTAAGCAAAATCGGAACTGGTCGAATGGTGGGTTGACGAAGGGTGAGCGTGATCGGCGGAAAATGAGTCGCGAACGACCGACGCGACCTCGCGGTGTGGGTTGCCGTGGAAGTCGTGGGGGAGGGCGGGCGCATCGGCGTGTGATCGACTGACCACACGCCGTGTGAGCAGGCGGTTCCGGTTGGTTGGCCGTGGAGGTGTTCTCCTGCCGTTCACTTCGACGTTTGTTGCAGGAGGGGTTGCACTCCTACGGTCGCCCAGTTCCCACTGAGCGATCTCGGAGGTCCGTGTGTCCTCATCCACCGATCGGGGCCGGCGCCTGCTGCCCCTGTTGCCCAATCACCCCCTCGGGCGTTCGGCGATCACCTGCAAGTACCGCTGCGGCGACGCGTGCGCGCACGAGGCGCCCAACACGTCCGGCAACGCCTACTTCGGTGACGTCGTCGGCGAGGTCGTGCGTCGGCGTGGCCTGCTGAAGGCGGGCGCGGTGCTCGCCGTCGCGGGCGCGGGTGTCGGGCTGGTCGGTGCCGGCAGCGCCGTCGCTGAGCCCACCACCGCCGACGCCGATGTCGACCTGGGCGGCGGGCGGCGCAAGGACGGCCTGAACTTCACCGCCGTCGCGCCCAACACCGAGGACCGCGTCGTCACGGCCGAGGGTTACGAGCAGGGCGTCGTGCTGCGCTGGGGCGACCCGGTGGTGCCCGGCGCGCCCGCGTTCGACTTCGACGGCCAGACCCCGGCGGCGCAGGCGAAGCAGTTCGGCTACAACTGCGACTTCCTCGGCCTGGTGCCGGTCGGCAGGCACGACCAGTGGGTGCTCGTGGCCAACCACGAGTACACCAGCGAGGAGTTCCTGTTCAAGAACTGGGACGCGAACAACCCCACCCGCGAGCAGACCGAGATCGCGTGGGCCGCGCACGGCGCCTCGGTCGTGCTGGTCGAGCGCGACCGGCGCAGCGGCAAGCTGGTGCCCAAGGTGGACCGGCGCTACAACCGGCGGCTGACCGCGACCTCGGAGTTCAAGGTCACCGGCCCGGCGGCGGGTTCCGCGTTCCTCAAGACGTCGGCCGACCCGACCGGCACGAAGGTGTTGGGCACGCTCAACAACTGCGCCGGCGGCGTCACGCCGTGGGGCACGATCCTGTCCGGCGAGGAGAACTTCAACCAGTACTTCGGCAACGCGGGCTCGGTCACCGACCCGGTGGTGAAGGCGCGGCTCACCCGGTACGGCCTGTCCGGCGCGGCGTCCACGCGCAAGTGGGAGCGGTTCGACAAGCGGTTCGACGTGGCGCAGGAGCCCAACGAGGTCAACCGGTTCGGCTGGGTCGTCGAGATCGACCCGCTCGACCCGACCTCGACGCCGGTCAAGCACACCGCGCTCGGCCGCTTCAAGCACGAGGGCGCCAACGTGATCATCGCCCGCGACGGCCGCGTGGTCGCGTACATGGGTGACGACGAGCGCTTCGACTACATGTACAAGTTCGTGTCCGACGAGAAGTTCAAGCCGGGCAACAGCAAGCACGCCCGTGAGCACAACAAGAAGCTGCTGGACAAGGGCACGCTGTACGTCGCCAAGTTCACCGGCGACAGCCCGGTCGCCGAGATCGACGGCTCCGGCAAGCTGCCCGCGGACGGCGAGTTCGACGGCTCCGGCGAGTGGATCCCGCTGGCCAGTGGCACCAAGTCGTTCGTGCCCGGCTTCACCGCCGAAGAGGTCTACGTCTTCACCCGGCTCGCGGCGGACAAGGTCGGCGCGACCAGGATGGACCGCCCCGAGGACGTCGAGCCGAACCCGCGCAACCGCCGGGTGTACGCGGCGCTGACCAACAACACCGACCGCGGCAAGGCGGGCAAGGAAGGCGCCACCGAGCCGAACCCGCGCCTCAACAACCGGCACGGGCACGTGCTGGAGCTGGAGGAGCGCCGCGGCGACAACACCGCGACCACGTTCTCGTGGAAGCTGATGCTGGTGTGCGGCGACCCGACGTCGCCCGACACGTACTTCGGCGGCTACGACAAGACCCAGGTCTCGCCGATCTCGTGCCCGGACAACGTGGCGTTCGACGCGCAGGGCAACCTGTGGATCTCCACCGACGGCAACGCCCTGAAGTCGAACGACGGCCTGTTCGCGGTGCCGGTCGAGGGCCCCTACCGCGGTCGCGTGAAGCAGTTCCTCACCGTGCCGAAGGGCGCCGAGACGTGCGGCCCGGTCATCGAGGACGACTTCGTGCTGGTCGCCGTGCAGCACCCCGGTGAGATCGACGGCGCGTCGGCCTCCAACCCGGCCTCGCACTGGCCGGACGGCGGCACCTCCCAGCCGCGCCCGTCCGTCGTCGCGGTGTGGAAGAAGGACAAGGGCCGCATCTGCGGCTGACCCCGAGGTGGAGGGCTCGCGCCCAGTGCCGGGCCCTCCACACAACTCCCGAGAGTCGAACCCTCAGGTAGCGAGAGTCGAACGTTCAGGTCCTGTGAGTTCAACGCTCAGGACGCGCGTGGCCGGAACCTGAGTGTTGAACTCGGCCCACCTGAGTGTTCGACTCTCGGGACGCGAGGGTTCGACTCTCGCGTGTGTCCTACGTTCGGAACGCGTGTGTCCTACGTTCGGAATGTCCGAATTCAACGTTCAGGACGTTGCTGGTCCTCCGGGTGGGTTACGGCGGAAGTGCCGGTTAGGGTCGGTTCATGAGCCGACCCGTTGCCTTGATCACCGGTGCGTCGCGCGGCATCGGTGCGGCTGTCGCCCGTGTTCTCGCACCGACGCACGACCTGCTCCTGGGCGGTCGGGACGAGGCGGCGTTGGCGGAACTGGCCGGGTCACTGGTGTCCGCCCGCACCTGGCCGGTGGAGTTGACCGACCCGGACGCCCTGGCCACCGCCACCACCGGCCTCACCCGCCTGGACGTCCTCGTGCACAGCGCGGGCATCGCCGAACTCGGACCGCTCGCCGAAACGACCGCCGACGTCTGGCGCCGCACCCTCGAGATCAACGTCGTCGCCGTCGCCGAACTGACCCGGCTCGCGCTCCCCCTCCTGCGCGCCACCCGCGGCCACGTGGTCCTGATCAACTCCGGCGCCGGCCTGCACGCCAACCCCGACTGGGGCGTCTACGCCGCCAGCAAGTTCGCCCTGCGCGCCTTCGGTGACGTCCTGCGCGCCGAAGAGGGAGACATCCGCGTCACGTCCGTCCACCCCGGACGCGTCGACACCGACATGCAACGCGGAGTCCGCGCCCAGGAGAGCGGCGACTACCAGCCGCACCTCTACCTGCACGCGGACTCCGTCGCCCAGGCCGTCGCCACCGCCGTGCACGCGGGCGACGACGCCCACTTCACCGAGATCGTGGTCAGACCCAGGCCGCGCGCCTGACCGCCCTCCACCGCGGTGACGTCACAAGACCGAAATCCGCTGCCTACCGGAGCCGACTCGCCGCCGCACGCACACCGGCCTGCGCCTCACGCCGGTCCACGTTCGTGGTCTCCCCGTCGGCGACGACCTGCTTGCCCGCCACCCACACGTCCTTGACCCGCCGCGTCCCCGACGCCCACACCAGGTTCGCCAGCACCTGCTCGTCCGGCGCGTCCAACCCGGTCGCGAACGCCGGGTCGTCCACGTCCACGTGCACGACGTCCGCCCACCGACCCGCCTCCAACGCACCCAGGTCGTCACGGCCCAACGCCGCCGCCCCACCCCGAGTGGCCAGCAGCAACGCGTCCGCCGCCCGCATCGCGGTGGCGTCCCCCGACGTCACCCGCGCCAGCAGTGCCGCCAGCCTGGCCTCCTCGAACAGGTCCAGGTCGTCGTTGGACGCCGGCCCGTCCGTGCCCAACCCGACCGGCACGCCCGCGTCGACGTAGGACCGCAGCGGCGCGATCCCGGACGCCAGCTTGGTGTTCGAGCCGGGGCAGTGCGCGATCCCGACCTGGTGCTCGGCGTAGATCCGCACGTCCTCCGGCGACAGGTGCACGGAGTGCGCCGAGAGCACCCGCCCGCCGAGCACGCCCGCCTTCTCCAGCAACCGCGGCACGGACCCGTGCGACGCGCGCTGCTCCAGGTCCTCCTCGGCCGACTCGGCGACGTGGATCTGCACCAACGCCCCGCGCTCGCGCGCCTCACCGGCGATCTCGCCCAGCGCCTCCGGCGACAGGATGTACGCCGAGTGCGGCCCGTAGCTCAGCTCGATCCGCTCGTCCGGCCCGAACCGCAGCCCGTCCGCGTCGATCCACCGGGTGATGTCGTCGGTCATCGGCCGCCACGGCATCCCCGGCAGGTCCATGATCGCCGCGCCGAACAGCACCCGCGACCCGGCCGCCAGCACCGCGTCGGCCAGCTGCTCGCCGTGGAAGTACATCTCGGCGCTGGTGGTCACGCCGTTGCGCAGCATCTCCACCGCGCCGAGCAGCATGCCGACCCGGATGTCCTCGGGCTTCATCTTCGCCTCGGCCGGCCACATCGCCTCACGCAGCCAGCGCAGCAGCGGCAGGTCGCCGCCCAACCCGCGCAGCAGCACCATCGGGCTGTGCGCGTGGGTGTTCACCAGACCGGGCAGCAGGATTCCGCTCAACCGGCGGACCTCGCCCGCGAACTCCGGCGCGTCGGCCTCCGAGCCGACGTACGCCACCCGACCGTCGACGACGTCGACCACGGCGTCGCGCAGGACGGTGCAGGCGGGATCGCAGGGCAGGACAACGGGGGCGTGCAGGCGAAGCGACATGGCCACGATCCTGCCTGACCCGATCGGGCGACACACAACGTGGCCGCCTAGGCCTCTGGCGGTAACCCGAAAAGTGGGTTTGACCTTTTCGGGCGGTGGTCAGCCGCCGGACGGACGTAGCCTCCGAAACGTTGGGAGAGGTGGTCGTCCCGCTGATCCGGCGAAGGAGTGGCAGTGACTCGTAGTGGTGGTGGTGAATCCGTCGGGCGGCGTGGTCGTGGGCAGCCCGCGGTGATGGTCCTCCGGTCGGAGGCCGATTTCTCAGATCGGGCCCTGTCCCGAGAACGTCGTTGGCTGGCGTTGTTCCTGCTGGTCCACCTGGTGGACGAGCACGGTCGGATGGGCGCCGCGTACCGGCGGATCCTCCGGCGTGCGGCGGGCGTGCCGGGGCACTGGGCCCACGGCCGGTCGCTCGGCGCGGTGCGGGCCGAGATGTCGCGGTGGATAGGCGTCCACGCACGGCCCGACTGCATGCCGCCGTGGGACCGGATCGCCGATCTGATCCACGACGCCGTGCACCCGAGGCTCGCGCTGGACGTGCTGGCGACCGCCCGTTACCTGCACTGCCTGGCCGCAGGTGGGGAGAACGACGCCGAGTCGCACCGCCCGCACTGGTTGGACCCGGGCATCGAGAACATCACCACGGTGATGATCGGCGGCCCGGACTGGGCGCGGAAGCACGGCCTGTCCACGTCCGAAGCCGAGCCGCTCGAAGCCCGGCTGCCTGAAGCCCGGTCGCCCGAAACCCAGCCGGACGAAACGCAACCGGACGAAACACAGGCGTCCGAAACGCAGCCGAGCGACGTGCAGCCGAGCGACGTGCAGCCGGACGACGTGCAGCCGGACGACGCGCAGCCGGACGACGTGCAGCCGCAGGAAGTCGGGCCGGAAGAGGTCGAGCCGCCCCGAACACAGCCGCACGTGTTCCAGCCGCCCGAACCCCCGCCCGACGAGAGCGGATCGGCGGAGGTGGAGCGCAGCGCCTACCAGCTCCTGTGGTCGGTCGTCCGGGTCCACCGCGAGGCGGAAGCGCGGATCGCCGAGTTGGAGCACCGGGTGCGCGAGCTGCACGCGGAGAACGCCAGGGTGTCCGGCGACGTCACCACCTGGCTGGGCGACTACCAGCCGACCATCCCGGACCAGGAACGCCGGACGCGCTCCCGCAAGCCGGTCACGGATCGCCACCTGGCCCTGGAGGACCCGGCGAAGGCCTTCACCTACCCGCTCCCGGCGGAACTCCCCGCGACGCGCCACACCGCGAGCTGATCGATCGTGGGCATACTCGGTTCATGGGCGAACCCCGCGAGTCCGGGGCGACCGTGCCGGACCGCGTGATCCGGCAGTGGCTGCACTCGTGCGACGGCTACCGGCGCCACGCCGATCAGTCCGAGCAGAGCCTGATCGGCGTGGTGCTGCGGCAACAGGGCTCGTGGCAGGCGGTGGCCGAGGTGTTGGACCTGCCGGACGAGAGGGCAGCCCAGGAGTACTACGGCGACCTGGTCGTGCGGTTGAAGAAGTGGCCACCGCGCGGTCCCAGCCGCCTGTAGGTCACTCCGCCACGGGCAGCGCGGCCCGGACTTCCCACCCGCCGCCGGAACGCGCGCCGGCGCTGAACTTCCCGCCCAGCAGCTCGACCCGTTCCCGCATCCCCACCAACCCGTAGCCGCCGGACCCGCCGACCGGGGCCACCTTCTGCGCCCGCCCGTCGTCGGCCACAACCACGTGCACCACACCGTCGGACACCGACACCGAGACGTCCACAGAGGACAAGCCCTCGGCGTGCTTGCGGGTGTTCGTCAACGACTCCTGCACCAACCGCAGCACCGAACGACCCAACGACGGCGGCACGGACACCGGCAGGTCGACGTGCAGCCGCACCGGCTGACCGGACTGCTCCACCACCCCGCGCACGTCGTCGGCCAGGTCGCTGGTCGCGGTCGGCGCGTCGGCGTCGGTGCCGCGCAGCGTCCCCACCAGCCGGCGCATCTCGGTCAACGCCTCGTTGCCGCTGCGCACGATGATCGGCAACGCGTCCTGCGCGGCGGACGGCACGGCCTGCGCCGCCTGCGCGTGCACCACCATCCCGGTCACGTAGTGCGCGATCACGTCGTGCAGCTCGCGCGCCAACGCCATCCGCTCGGCGTGCTGCGCCGCCGCGACCTCGGCCCGCACGGCGGTCGCCCGCTCCCGGTCACGGGCCCGGAAGTACAACCCGGTGCCGATCGACAACGTCAGCAGCACCGTGCCGCCGATCGCCTGCTCCCAGAACGGGGGCCCGCTGTAGCCGTCCGGCCACCACTCCGACCGGTAGGTCGGTCGCACGATCCGCGTTCCCGCCGACACCACGACGAGCAGGACCACCCCCTGCACGGCCCGCGCCAACGGCGCGTAACGCACCACGATCGCGGTGATCGCCATCAGCGCCGCGACCTCGGAGATCACCAGACCGCTGATCACCGGCACATCGGGCGCGATGTCGAGCACCCGGAGCACGACGGAACTCGCCGCCACGGCCGTCGCGGCGGCCAGCGCGGCGTCGAACGGCCGCCGGGGCGCGAGCACGGCCAGCGCGCACACCACGGCCGTCCCGGGGAACTGCCACCAACTCGCGTCACCGAGCCGTTCGGTGCCCAGGAAAAAGAGCAGGGCGCAGGCCAGCGGCCACTGGCGGCGGAACAGGGTTCGCCACCCGAGGTGTGTGCTCTCCACGGAACGTCACCGTAGGTCCCCCAGGAGGATTGCGCGTCCGACCCCGGTCGGGTGGGCCGTCCACCACAAGGCTGACCCGAACGCCACTCGAAACACACCAGTGGCCGATGCCGGATGACGAATCCGAGGGTGACTCTGGTGTTGCGGGTCGGGGAACGGAGGACACCATGTTCGGAGTGGTCGCTACTTGGGCGGGCGCGGTGCTGGGCCTGCTGGTGCTGGTCCTGATGGCGTTGGCGGGCGTGTTGATCGATTCCCAGCAGTAACGCGGGTCTTCGGGGCTCACCCTTCGACGCGCCGCCGGAGCAGTTCGGCGAGCCGTCCGGGGGAATGGGGTTGAGTCGTTTCCACGGGGGCGGGGGAAAAGCGGGCGGGGCCGCCGGCGCGGGCACGGCGGGCGGCCGAGGGGTCGAGTCGGAACGCGGGGCGGTTGCCGGAGTGGCGTTGTCGTGAGCGCAGCCACGACAGCCGGTGCAGCGATTCGGCGTGGTGGTCGGTGATGGTGACCTCGGCGAGGTCGAACGAGTGCAGCACGGCCCGGTTCAGCTCCACGACGGCGCGGTCGCGCCACAGGGAGCGCTCGGTGGACGTGTCGAGGCCCAGCGCCTCGGCGACGGGCCGGGCCGCGCCGTAGGCGTTCTCGTCGCCCAGGCTCCTGGTGCCGATCTCGGAGCCGACGAACCACGAGTTGAACGGCGCGGCGGGGTAGGTGATGCCGCCGATGGTCAGCCGCATGTTGCTGATCACCGGCACGGCGTGCCAGCGCAGGCCGAGCCGGCCGAACCAGGGCAGTTCGGGGTGTTCGATCAGCACCTCGTGCACCACGTCCGGCGGGATGGCGAACAGCTTCGCGCCCTCGTGCGCGGTCTCCACCACGAGCGGCAGCAGGTCGAAGCGGCCGGGCGGGGCCGGTGGTCGCCAGCCCATGCCCCGCACGGCGTCGGTGAACGCCCGGTAGCGGCGGTCTCCGGTGCCGTCGCCGTGGCCCGCGTACCTGATCAGCTGCTCGTTCCAGATGACAGGTCCGGGCGCGGTCGGGGCGTCCGGCGCGAACACCGTGACCAGCGGGCGGATCTCGCCGCCGTTGGTGGCCAGGCGCAGGTGCTCGACGCACTCGCCGGCCACGGCGGCGGCGTTGCGGAACCCGCGCAGGTCGCGGACCTTGAGCCGGCGCCACGGCACGCCGCTGGTGCACCAGCCGGAGTCGCGCAGCGCGATCCGCGCGCCGTAGGCCAGCTCGTTGGTCGTGTGGCGGTAGGTGCCGGTCTCGGCGATCTCGTCGCGGACCTGGCTCAGGCGCGGTCCGACGGGTCCGGCTTCGGGGTGGGCGATGTGGAACATGCGGAGGAACCCCTCCGCCGCGTCCACGTCGAACGTTATCGGTTCGTTGTCAACTACGGTCACGGGCGGCAACCGTAGTTGCGGAACGGTGTCACACGTCACTGCCAGACGGGGCACATCGGGTGATCAACAAAGACCGCCCGATCCGGTGACGAAACGACTGGGAGTCGCCGCGTCGTCCGCGCATCGTCCGTGCCGTGCCGTGACTTTATGACACGGTCAGGTGAGTTCGGTGCGCTCGAAGATCAGATCGTGGCTGATCCGGTCTTCCTCGACGGCCCGCTGCTCGAACTTCGTGACCGGCCGCCAGTCCGGTCGCGGCGCCCAGTCGTCGTACCGGTTGCGCAGCAGCGGCTCGGCCGAGCACACCTCCAGCATCTGCTCGGCGTACTGCTCCCAGTCGGTCGCCAGGTGCAGCGTGCCGCCCGGCTGGAGGCGCGTCGCGACCAGGTGCACGAACTCGGGCTGGACGAGCCGGCGCTTGTGGTGCTTCTTCTTCGGCCACGGGTCGGGGAAGAAGATCCGCACCCCGGCCAGCGAGCCGGGCTCGATGTGGTCGGTGAGCAGGTCGACCGCGTCACCGCGCAGGACCCGCAGGTTGGTCACCTCGAGCGCCTCGGCGCGCAGCAGGAGCTGCGCCAGGCCGGGCTTGTAGACCTCGACGGCGACGTAGTTGACGTCGGGTGCGGCGGCCACCAGCTGGGAGGTGGTCTCGCCCATCCCGGAACCGATCTCCAGCACCACCGGCGCCTCGCGGCCGAACCACTCGGCAAACCGCACGGGACCGGCCGGGAGCGCCTTGACCTCCTGGCCCAAGCGCTCCCAGTGGCGGTCCCATGCGCGCTGCTGCCCCACGGTCATCCGTTCGCCGCGTTGCACGTAGCTGACGACGGAACGGTGGTGCGGCGGTCGCTGGTGGCTGGACGTCACGGGCGTACAGCCTAGGTGGTGCGCTAAGCGATGTTCTCCAGGTCCTCGATCTGCTCACGCAGCTCGGCGGGGGTGAACTCGATGGCTTGGCGCTGACCGGGGCCCCGGTGCGCCGGGATGAGGTCCACGAAACCGGGGTGCCGGTCGGTGAACTGCACGGTGGTCGGCTCGGCGGGGCCGTACACGCCGCTCTCGGACGGCACGAACTCCCAGTAACCGACCTCGCCCTCGGTCGCCCACGGGACGAACACCCAACCCGGCCGGCTGCCCAGCAACCGGGTTATCTCGTCCTCGAGGGCGAACGCCGCCGCGCGCGAGGCGATCTTGCCCCGGTCCAGGGCACGGAGCCACCAGGGTGCTGGAGCGTCCTTGCCCACCGCGCGGAACAGCGCGAGCACTTGCTGTTCGTCGGCCTTGTGGATCCAGGCCCGACGGGACTGCGCGGGCGAGTCGGCGACACCGACGCCTCCCGCGGCCTCGATAGCGTGCGACCATTCCAGCGCCAGCATCGGTTCGACGCGAAGGGCGTGGTCGCGTTGCCGTGGCAGCTTCTTCGACCCGGTCGCCGAGTGGTCGGCGTTCAGGTCCGGATCAAGCACCGTCACGGGTTCACCTCCGGGGGGTTCCTTGACGGGGGGTATCCGAATTCGCGTGCGGGCAGGCGCCCACCTCACGATTCGCACTTTCCATCTGACCCGGTTCAGTGGAACTTGTCATGGGGCTGTGCCGGAGTTCACGGCTTCTTAACGAACGGCGTACTCCGCTTGCCCGAATCCAGAAGTGTGAAACATGACTGACATGGAATATTTGTGATCCCGAACACAGGGGGGAATTGCGTGAGGGGGAGAGCGGTTGTCGCCGCGATCTTGATCGCGATGATCGCGCCGGGGGTCGCCGGCGCGCAGACGATCGAGGAACAACAGTGGCACCTGGCCGCCATGGGGGTCCCGACCGCACACGCCACGACGCGCGGGGAGGGCGTGGTCGTCGCGGTGGTGGATTCGGGCGTTGACGACACCCGTCCGGACCTCACCGGCGCGCTGCTGCCCGGCGCCGGGTTCGGCTCGGCGAGCGGCACGGACGGCACCGAGGACAACGACGGCCACGGCACCGCGATGGCCACGTTGATCGCCGGCCGGGCCGTGGACGGCGGCGCGCTCGGCGTCGCTCCCGGCGCGATGATCCTGCCGATCTCGGTCGGCGCGGACGGCGACAAGTTCACCACCGCGTCCGTCGCCGAGGGGGTGACCTGGGCCGTCGACCACGGCGCGAAGGTGATCAACCTGTCGCTGACGTCGCTGGCGACGCTCACCCCGGACCTGCTGCGGGCGGTCAACTACGCGTTCGACCACGACGCCGTGGTGGTCGCCGGCACCGGCAACGACGGCGACGAGCACGTGGGCGCGCCGGCCAACATCAAGGGCGTCATCGCGGTCTCCGGCACCATCGAGGGCAACGGTCCGTGGCCGGAGTCGAACACCGGACCGGAAACCGTGCTCGCCGCGCCCGCGCAGCGGATCGTCACGGCCGTGCCGCTGAAGGTCGTGGACACCGGTTACGCCGAGGTCGACGGCACGAGCGCGGCAACGGCGCTGGTCTCGGGCGCGGCGGCGCTGGTCCGCGCCCGCTACCCGGACATGGACGCGGGCAACGTGGTGAACCGCCTCGTCACCACCGCGACCGACCTGCTGGCGCCCGGCCGGGACAACGCGACCGGGTTCGGCCTGGTCAACCCGGTCGCCGCGCTGACCGCCGACGTCCCCGAGGTGGCGTCGAACCCGCTGGCCCCGCCGCCGCCCACGTCGTCCGCCGTGCCGCCGCCGTCCGCCGAGGGGCTGCCCGCGTCACCGGCCGACCCGGACAGCCGGACGCGGGTCCTGGTGGCGTTCGGCGGGGTGGGCGCGGTCGGGGTCGTGGTGACGGTGGTGAGCCTGCTGCTGGCGCGGCGCGGCCGAATCCGCCGGGCGCCCGTCCCGGTCGTCACCGAAATCCCGCCACCGACCGACGACTTCTGGCGCACGGACCGCTTCTGATTCGTTCGCGTTGATTGCTGCGCGGATTTGTTCGGATCAGTCGGAAGCGGCGTGGTATTCGACGGATTCCTTCGTGAGTTGCATGAAGGCTTCCTCCAGAGAGCCCAGTTGCGGGCTCAACTCGTGCAGGGTGATGCCGTTCGCCGCGGCCAACTCGCCGATGAACGCGGGCTCCACCCCGTGCACGACGAGGGCGCCGTCGGAGGCCGCGGCGTCGGCGATGCGGGCGCGTCCGTCCAGCAGCTCCCGCAGCCGTTCGAGCTGGGGCGAGCGGACGCGGACGGTGTCCTCGGTGGCGTCCTTGATGAACTGCGCGGTGCTGGTCTGCGAGATGAGCCTGCCGCGCCCGATCACGATCAGGTCCTGCGCGGTCTGGGCCATCTCCGACAGCAGGTGGCTCGACACGAACACGGTGCGCCCGTCGTCGGCGAGCCGGTGCATGAACTGGCGGATCCAGAGGATGCCCTCCGGGTCCAGGCCGTTGACCGGCTCGTCGAACATCAACACCTTGGGGTCGCCGAGCAGCGCGCCCGCGATGCCGAGGCGCTGGGACATGCCGAGGGAGAACCCGCCGGCGCGGCGCTTGGCGACCTGGGTGAGGCCGACCATCTCCAGCACCTCGTCCACCCGCTTGTCCGGGATCTGGTTGGACCGGGCCAGCCACTGCAGGTGCGCCCGCGCCGAGCGGTTGGGGTGCACCCACTTGGCGTCCAGCAGCGCGCCGACGGTGCGCAGCGGCTTGTGCAGCGACTGGTAGTCCTGGCCGTCCACGGTGACCCGGCCGCGGGTGGGGCGGTCCAGGCCGAGGATCATCCGCATGGTGGTCGACTTGCCCGCGCCGTTGGGTCCGAGGAAGCCGGTGACCCGGCCCGCTTCCACGGTGAACGACAGGTCGTCGACGGCCACGGTCCTGCCGTAGTGCTTGGTGAGGCCGGTCGCTTCGATCATGACTTCTCCCGTCCGATCAAACGCTCGTGGCGAAACCTATGGCAGAAAAGCTCGGGCCACCCCCCGAGAGGTGACCCGAGCTCCCCCCTTCCCCCAGCCGCCCGCGCCGACCCCCGGCGCCGGTGACGCGGAACCCCCGTTACGCGTCCCGCCGCTTCACGACCACGAGCGAGATGATGTAGATCGCCAGCGCGATGCCGGCGAAGTAGGCGAACGAACCCCACGGGCTCAGCTCGCCGATCGCGGGCGGCCCGGCGCCCTCCGGGATGGCGCTCGGGTCCGGGTCGCCGAAGATGAACTTGTTGACCACGGTGAACGGCATCCACTTCTGGATGTCGTCGCCGATGTTCGGGATGAGCGCGACGACGTTCTCCACGACCAGCGCGAACACCAGGATGATCGACACCGCGCCCGCGGTGTGCCGCACGAGGGCGCCGATACCCAGCGCGAGCAGCGCGCCCGCCGCGAAGACCAGGCCGATGCCCGCGACGTGCCGCCAGTCGTTGGCCGTGGTGAGCGCCAGATCCGAGTTGTCGTCCGCGAGCACCCAGCTCAGGCCCCACGACCCGAACGCGGCGGCCAGGCCGACCAGGCCCGAGAGCAGCATCACGACGACCGCCTTGGCGATCATCGGCGAAACGCGGTCGGGCACCGCCTGGAACGTCGACTTGATGGTGCCGAAGCGGTACTCGGTGGTGACCGCCAGCGCGGCCATCACCATGATCACGAACAACCCGAACGTGTAGCTGAACACCGCGCCCAGCACGGGCATCGGCGCGCCGTCCCAGTTGGC
Source organism: Saccharothrix deserti (assembly GCF_009769385.1). Taxonomy (GTDB): domain Bacteria; phylum Actinomycetota; class Actinomycetes; order Mycobacteriales; family Pseudonocardiaceae; genus Actinosynnema; species Actinosynnema deserti. Next base: position 294,987 of record NZ_VKAB01000015.1, on the reverse strand, counting down.
CGCGATGATCGCGGTGATGCCGATGGTCGACCCGAGCGCCAGCAGCATGCACCACCACGGCGAGCGGGTGGAGAAGAGCTTGATCCGTTCAACGGCGAGCAGAGTCATCGGTGGTCACTTCCCCGTCTCGGCGAGTTCGGCGTGGTACTCCACAGAATCGCCGGTGAGCTGCATGAATGCCTGTTCGAGCGAACCGCGCTGCGGGCTCAGCTCGTGCAGCACCACGCCGCTCGCCGCCGCGATGTCCCCGATCTCGTCGCTGGCCGCACCCGTGACGGTGAGCGACCCGTCCTCGTCCTCACGGACGGTGAAGCCCTTGTCGACGAGCATCGCGCCCAGCTTGTCCGCGTGCGGGCTGCGCACCCGGACCGTGTTCTCGGTGGACCGCTCCACGAACTCGGTGGTGCTGGACTGCGAGATGAGCCTGCCGCGCCCGATGACCACGAGGTCCTGGGCGGTCACCGCCATCTCCGACAGCAGGTGGCTCGACACCAGCACGGTGCGCCCGTCGGCGGCCAGGCCCTGCATGAACTGGCGGATCCAGAGGATGCCCTCCGGGTCCAGGCCGTTGACCGGCTCGTCGAACAGCAGCACCTTCGGGTCGCCCAGCAGGGCGCCCGCGATGCCGAGGCGCTGGGACATGCCGAGGGAGAAACCACCGGCGCGGCGCTTGGCGACCTTGGTCAGGCCGACCAGGTCCAGCACCTCGTCCACCCGCTTGGCGGGCAGACCGTTGGACTTGGCCATCCACTGCAGGTGCGCCCGCGCCGAGCGGTTGGGGTGCACCCACTTGGCGTCGAGCAGGGCGCCGACGGTCCGCAGCGGCCGGTCGAGCTGCCCGTACGACTTGCCGTCGATCAGGACCTTGCCCGCGCTCGGTCGGTCGAGGCCGAGGATCATCCGCATCGTGGTGGACTTGCCCGCGCCGTTGGGACCGAGGAAGCCGGTGACCCGACCCGGCTCGACGGTGAAGGACAGGTTGTCCACCGCCACCGTCTTCCCGTAGCGCTTGGTGAGGCCGACAGCCTCGATCATGGTTTCTCCCCTGGACGACACATCCCCCGGACTAGGCAGAACCTTGCCTTGTCCACGGGGGCTCGCACATCGGTCTGTAGTTGACTCGTCGGTGCGACTTCAGTCTTATCGTGCTCGCTACCTCGGTTGTAGTAATCCGTGTTGACCCTGAGTTGTCCCCTAGGTGTTCACCGGGTCGTTCTCAGGGATGGGATGGCTCTACGGTTGTGGTCATGGGTTACACCGATGCACCCGATGGCTGGTGGCGCGAGTTCGTCTCGGCGACGCCCGCGCGGACCGGCAAGCTCGCGGTCGTCCGGAAGGACGGGTCGCCGCACGTCTCGCCCGTCTGGGTCGACCTCGACGGCGGCACGATCGTGTTCACCACGTCCCTGGAGTCGATCAAGGGCAAGGCGATCCGGCGCGACGGCCGGGTGTCGGTCTGCCTGGACGACGAACGGCCGCCGTTCGCCTTCGTCACCGTGTCCGGCCGGGCCGAGCTGGTCGACAACCCCGAGCAGGTCAGCTACTGGGCCGGCCGCATCGGCGCCCGCTACATGGGCGCCGACCGGGCGAACGAGTTCGCCGAGCGCAACGGCGTCCCCGGCGAGGTCGTGGTCCGGATCCGCGACGCCGAGATCGTCGCCAAAACGGGCATAGCGGACTAACCGCGTGAGTCCTGCGTTCAGCAAGCGTGTGTCCTACGTTCACGACCCCCGAATTCAACACTCGGAACACGCGGGCGGCCGGCGCTAGCCGGGCTGGACCAGGCCGTGCTGGTACGCCAGCGCGACCAACTGCGCCCGGTCGCGGGCGCCCAACTTGGCCAACGCCCGGCTGATGTGGGTCTTCGTGGTGGCCGGGCTGATCACCAGCTGACGGGTGATCTCCTCGTTGCTCAACCCCTGCGCGGCGAGCGCGACGACCTCCCGTTCCCGCGTGGTGAGCTGGTCGAACACGGTGTGGTCGACGGCGCCGGGCTTGGTCATGCGCGCGATCAGCCGCCGGGTCAGCCCCGGTGACAGCAGCTCCTCGCCGCCCGCGACCACCCGGATGCCGTGCAGCAGCTGCGCCGGGTCGGTGTTCTTCAGCAGGAACCCGCTCGCCCCCGCGGCCAGGCCCTTGATCGCGTACTCGTCCTCGTCGAACGTGGTCAGGATCAGGATCCGCACCCCGGACAGCTCCGGATCACCCGCGATCCGCCGGATGCCCTCCAACCCGTCCACACCCGGCATCTGCACGTCCATCAGCACCACGTCCGGCCTGGTCTCACGGGCCAGCGCCGCCGCCGTGCCGCCGTCACCCGCCTCGCCGACCACGGCCATGTCCGGCTCGCTGTCGACCAGCACCCGGAACCCGCCGCGCACCAGCGCCTGGTCGTCGGCGATGAGCACCTTGATCATCGAACCTCCCGCGTCGGCAACCGGCACCGCACCTCGAACCCGTCGGCCAGTCGTCCAGCGGACAGCTCGCCACCCAGCGCACGCGCTCGCGCACGCATTCCCTCGATCCCGTGACCCCCGACCGGCGTGGACTGCGTCACGCCCGGTGACCCGTTGTCCCGCACCACGACCTCCAACGAGTCCTCGCCGTAGCTCAACGTCAGCCACACCTTCGACGCGCCGGCGTGCCGCCGAACGTTGGTCAGCGACTCCTGGACGATCCGGAACGCCGCCAGGTCCACCCCCACCGGCACGGCCCGGTCGTCGCCGCTCACCGACAGCTCCACCTCGACCCCGGCCACCACCAGCAGCTTCTCCAACTGCGCCAGACCACCGGTCGCGGTCAACGCCCGCACGTTCTCCGACCGCATCACGCCCAGCAGCACCTGCACCTCGGCCAACCCGTCGTCGCTGATCCGCTTGATCGCCTGCAGCGCCTCGGCGGCCTGCTCCGGTTTGCGCTCCATCACGTGCACCGCGACCCCCGCCTGCACGCTGATCGCCGCCATCGTGTGCCCGAACACGTCGTGCAGCTCGCGCGCGATCTCCAGCCGTTCCTCGGCGGCCCGCGCCTTGGCCTGCTCCTCCGCCTGCTCGGACCGCGCCTCCGCGATCCGCTCGGCCCGTTCCCGCGCACCCGCCCGGAACGCCCGGTGCGAGTGCACCGCCGCACCGAGCGCCGTAGCCGCCGCCTCCAGCGGGATCGCGTTGACGACCTGGTCGTCGAACCACGCCCCGCCCAACGTCAGCCGCACCACGACCACCGTCACCGCCGCCGTGACCAGCGCGCCGCCGACGCCCGCCCGCCAGCCCCGGTGGGCGGCCAACGTGTAGCAGGCGATCAGCGGCGCGACGGTCACCAGCCGGCCGTGGTAGTCGAAGTGGAACCACGCCAGCGTGATCGCGTTCGTCGCCAACACCACCAGCCACGGGTTGCGCCGGCGCAACGCCACGGCCACGCCCAGCGCGACGACGAGTGCCACCGCGCCCCAGTCCAGCGGTCCTTCCGGCCCTTCCGGCCCCACGCCGAGCAGGCTCAGGCCGAGCACGAGTGCCGCGAGCCCGCCGCCCAGCGCGATGTCGGCCCGTGCCATGGTCAGTCCCCCTCCACCGCGATGAGCGCGCGCATACCCCGTGCGGCGAACATCTTGCCCGTACGCAAGTCGCCCGGACCCGTGCTTCACGCCGCCGAACACTGCTCGCCGAACCCCGGTCACCGCGTCAGCCCAGCACGGACACCGCCCGCGTACCGCCAGGGGATGACGACTACCGCCACCGGACTACGCCGCGTTTTACCGTTGTCGGCCGACGTTTCCGAGCCGCGCGGAAACCACGATCGTCACCATGAGACGACGCGGCTTCCTCGCCCTCGCCGGCCTGGTCGGCACCGGACTGCTCGGCGTGACCGGCCTGACCGGCTGCGGCGCGGGCGCGGGCGGCAACACCGGCACCCTGACCTTCACCAACCCGCTGCGCATCCCGCCGGTGCTCGACCCGAAACCCGGCCCGGACGGCGTCAAGCGCTTCCCGCTGCACCTGCGCGCCGGCCGGGCCGAACTGCTGCCCGGCAAGACCGCCTCCACCTGGGGCGTCAACGGCGACCACCTGGGACCGACGCTGCGCGCCCGCCGCGGCGACCGGATCGCGATGGGCGTGGTGAACCAGCTGGACGAGGCCACCACCCTGCACTGGCACGGCGTCCGCCTGCCCGCGGTCATGGACGGCGGCCCGCACCAGATGATCGCGCCCGGCGCCACGTGGAACCCGGAGTGGACGGTCGACCAGCCCGCCGCCACCTGCTGGTACCACCCGCACCCGCACGGCCTGACCTCGCGACACGTCTACCGCGGCCTGGTCGGCATGTTCATCCTCGACGACGACCAGGCGCCGAACCTCCCGAACACCTACGGCGTGGACGACGTCCCGCTGATCGTGCAGGACAAGAAGTTCCGCCCGGACGGCGAGCTGGACGAGGCGTTCGGCGGCACGTTCGGCCTGCTCGGCGACGACATCCTGATCAACGGCACCTACAACCCGTTCTTCGAGGTCACGACGACGAAGGTCCGCTTCCGCGTGCTCAACGGCTCCAACGCGCACGTCTACAGCATCGGCTTCGCCGACAACCGCACGTTCCACGTGATCGGATCGGACGCGGGCCTGCTCAACGCCCCCGCGCCCGTGCGGCGGTTCCGGATCAGCCCCGGCGAGCGGTTCGAGATCGTCGTCGACTTCACGCCCGGCGAGCAGGTGGTGCTGCGCGGTTACGCGGGCGACAGCGATGTCGAGGAAGGCGACTACGACCTGCTCAAGCTGACCGCCGCCACGACGCTCAAGCCGTCACCGGACCTGCCCGCCACCCTGTCGGGCGTGCCACCGATCGCCCCCGGCGCCAAGGTCCGCAAGTTCACCCTCGGCGGCACCAACATCAACGGCAAGGAGATGGACATGGCCCGCATCGACGAGGTCGTCCCGGCGGGCGCGCGCGAGGTGTGGGAGGTCGACAACATCACCTTCTCGCACAACTTCCACGTCCACGAGGTGGCGTTCACCGTGCTCGACATCGACGGCGAGGCGCCGCCGGAGCACCTGCGCGGCCCGAAGGACACCGTGTTCGTGGAGGGCAAGACGAAGGTCCGGCTGGCCGTCGAGTTCGGTCACCACGCCGACCCGACCACGCCGTACATGTACCACTGCCACATCCTCAAGCACGAGGACAAGGGCATGATGGGCCAGTTCGTGATCGTCGAGCCGGGCACCGAGGACCGGACCCCGCGCACGCTGTCCGCCAAGGGCCACCACCACTAGCTAGGCGGCGAAGTACCGGTCCAGCACGGCCGCCGCGCCGTCGTCGAGGATCGTGCCGGTGACCGCGTCCGCGATCTCCTGGACGGCGACCGGCGCCTGGCCCATGGCGACGCCGTGCGCCGCCCACCGCAGCATCTCCACGTCGTTGGACCCGTCGCCGATGGCCAGTGTGTCCTTTTCGGACACCCCGAGCGCGGACCGCAGGTCCTCCAGCGCCGCACCCTTGGTCACGCCGGGAGGCGACAGCGTCAGCCACGGCTCGGTGTGGTCGCACGACATCGCGACACCGGGCAGCTCCACGTCGAGCACCCGCAGCGCCAGTTCCTCGGGCGTGCGGCCGACCCAGCGCATGACCAGCCGTGACGTCGGCGTGGCCACCAGCTCCTCGAACGTCACCTCGTGCACGTCGCCCCACAGGTCGCCGTCCGGGAACCGGCCGAGCGACAGGCTGCCCACCCCGGTCACCTCGACCGCGAACACCGCGCCGGGCAGCAGGGCGCGCAGCCGTTCGACCGAGGGGCCGGGGTCGAACTCGAGCTGCCGGACCACCTCGCGGGTGTTCGTGTCCCACCACACCGCGCCGTTGGAGCAGATCGCGGTGGTGCCGCGCAGGTCGAGGTCGTCGACGATCGGTCGGGTGCCGATGAGGCTGCGGCCGGTGGAGAGGACCACGTGCGCGCCGTCGTCGACGGCCCGGTTGATGGCCGCGCGCACGGCCGGCGCGATGTCCTCGCGGCCTACGGGGGTGATGGTGCCGTCGATGTCCAGGGCGATGAGGCGTGGTCTCCAGGTCACTGTGGTCACCCTACTGGGCGAGCATTAATGAACCGTGGTTCAATAATGGCGTGGCACGACCGAAGACGATCACGGACGAACGACTGCTGACCGCCGCGGCGGAGGTGATCGGCCGTAAAGGGCCGGGCTTCACCATCGTCGACGTGGCGGCGCGGGCGGGTGTCTCGGTGGGCACGGTGGCGCAGCGGTTCGGTTCGAAGAGCGGCCTGCTCCAGGCCCTGACCAGGCAGACCACGGCGGCGATCGCGCAGCGGATGCGTGCGGCGGCGGCCGTGGCGGACCCGGTCGACGGGCTGCGGGCGGCGTTGCTGTCGTGGTTCGAGGGCATGACCGACCCGGTCGAGGCGCAGAACCACCTCGCCCAGCTCGGGGTGGACCTGATCGACCCGGAGCTGCGCGCGCTGCTCGCCGAGCTGTACGTGGTGACCGAGGAGACCGTGCTGGAGCTCACCCGTCGGGTGGACCTCCCGCACGGTCCGTCACCGGAACGCGCGGCGCGGGTGCTCACCGGACTGCTCTCCGGGGTGTCGATGGACTGGTCGGTCCGGCCGCGCGGTGCGCTGGCGGACCGGCTGGCGGAGGACGTGGACGCGGTGCTGGACGCGTGGAAGGGGAGATGATGGCGAAGGCGCTGTCAGGCAAGGTCGCGGCGGTCACGGGGGCGACGCGGGGAGCGGGGCGGGCGATCGCGGTCGAGTTGGGCGCGGCGGGCGCGACGGTGTTCGTCGGCGGTCGGTCGACGCGCGAGCGGAAGTCGCCGATCGGCCGGGACGAGACGATCGAGGAGACGGCGGAGCTCGTCACGGCGGCGGGCGGCCGGGGCGTCCCGGTGCGCTGCGACTTCACCGTGCCGGCGGACGTGGACGCGTTCCGCGCCCGCATCGAGTCCGAAGTGGACGGGCAGTTGGACGTCCTGGTGGACGACGTCTGGGGCGGTGAGGCGGACACCGAGTTCAAGGTGTTCTGGGAGCAGGACCTGGAGAAACAGCTCAAGCTGTGGCAGAACAGCGTGCAGGCGCACCTGGTCACGCTGCACCGCCTGCTGCCGCTGCTGGTGCGCAGGCCGGGCGGGTTGCTGGTCGAGGTGACCGACGGCGACAGCGACGACTTCTACAGCGAGTCGTTGGCGTACGACTCGGTGAAGGTCGCGATCCGGCGGTTCGGCACGGTCATGGCGAAGGAGCTGGAGGCGTTCGGCGGGACGTCGGTCGCCGTCACGCCGGGTTTCCTGCGGTCGGAGCAGATGCTGGAGCGCTTCGGTGTGACGGAGGCGGACTGGCGCGACGCGATCGCCAAGGAGCCGCACTACGCGATGTCCGAGACGCCGCACTACGTGGGGCGCGGCGTGGCGGCGTTGGCCGCCGATCCGGACCGTCACCGGTTCACCGGCAGGGCACTCGCGTCGTGGACCCTCATGCGTGAGTACGGCTTCACCGACCTGGACGGTTCACAACCGGATTGGGGCCGTTGGTACGAGGAGGTCTTCAAGGCGGGCGTCGACCCCACGACGGCGGACGCGTCGAAGTACCGCTGACCGTGCGGTGACCCCTGTCGAACGGGCGTAGTCGGGAAGTCCGGTCCGGTCAGACGTCGCCGGGTCGGACCAGTCCCGTCTCGTACGCCAGCACCACGGCCTGCACCCGGTCCCGCAGCTCCAGCTTCGCCAGGATGCGCCCCACGTGCGTCTTCACCGTCGCCTCCGACAGGAACAGCTTCCGCGCGATCTCGGTGTTCGACAGCCCCTTGGCGATCAACACCAGCACCTCGCGCTCCCGCTCGGTCAGCACCTCCAGCACCGAGGCGTCCCGCAGCTCACCGCCGCCGTCACCGAGGAACCGGCTCAGCAGGCGCTTGGTCACCGAAGGCGACACCACCGCGTCACCGCTGGCCACCGCCCGCAGGGCCGACACCAGGTCACCCGGCGGCGTGTCCTTCAACAGGAACCCGGAGGCGCCGTTCCGCAACGCCGACAACGCGTACTCGTCCAGGTCGAACGTGGTCATCACGAGCACCTTCGCGGTGCCCGCCTCGGCGATCCGCTTGGTCGCCTCGACCCCGTCCAGCACCGGCATCCGGACGTCCATCAGCACCACGTCGGGCCGCAGCCGGTCGGCCATGTTCACCGCGTCGAGGCCGTTGGCGGCCTCACCGACCACGTCGACGTCCTCTTGAGCGCCGAGCACCATCCGGAAGCCCATGCGCATGAGCTCCTGGTCGTCCACTAGCAGTACTCGGATCACACTGGCACCTTTCCTAGACGACCGGCGCACCCTATGACGGGACCAGCGGGAGCACGGCGCGCACCCGCCACCCGCCGCCGGGGTTGGGGCCGGCCTCCAGCGTGCCCCCGAGCACGCCGGCGCGTTCACGCATCCCGATCAGGCCGTTGCCACCGGACACCGAGACCAGGTCGTGGGGCGTGCCGAACCCGTCGTCCGCCACCAGCACCTCCACCAGATCACCGACCTGAGTGACACGAACGGTCGCCGAAGCGCCGGAGCCCGCGTGCTTCAACGTGTTGGTCAGCGCTTCCTGGACGATCCGGTAGACGCCGAGCCCCAGGCCGGCGGGCAGCGCGTCGAGATCGCCCAGCGTCTCCAGCCGGACCGGCAGCCCGGCCGCCCGGCAGTTCTCGGCCAGTTCGTGCAGGTCACCCGCGTCCGGCTGGGGCGCCCACTGCGTCCCGGACTGGTCCTCCGACCGCAGCACGCCCAGCAGCCGCCGCATCTCGGTCAACGCCTGCCGGCCGGTGTCGGCGATGGTCCGCACGGCGGCCTCGGCCAGGTCGGGGTTGGTCTTGATCGCGTAGCTCGCGCCGTCGGCCTGCACCACCATCACGCTCACCGCGTGCGCGACCACGTCGTGCAGCTCGCGCGCGATCCGCGACCGCTCCTCGCCGACCGCGATCCGCGCCTGCTGGTCCCGTTCGGTCTCCAGCAGCTTGAGCCGCTGCTCCAGCTCGGAGTGGTAGGCCCGGCGCGCGCCGACGAACTCGCCCATCGCCCAGCTGAACGCGAAGATGACGGCGATCACGAACACCGCGGCCGCGGCCTCGCCGGTCCCGCCCATCCGCCACAAGGCCCACGTGAACGTGCCGATGGCGAGCCAGATCGCGTACAGCAGGCCCTGCCGGCGGCCGACGTACGCCACCACCGTGTACAGCCCGATCGCCAGCGCGAAGTCGGCCATCCGGAGCGGCAGCCCGGTGTCGACCCCGCCGTGGGTGAGGAGTTGGACCACCCCGCCGAACAGGATCACGTAGGACGAGCCCAGCGGGTACTTGCGGCGGAACGCGACCGGAACGATCAACATCACGCCGACGAACAGCAGCGTGGAGCCGGCCACGGTCGCCCAACCGGACGCCAGCGAGACCAGGTCGGACAACAGCAGCAACCCGGCCATCAGGGAATCCCCGAAGACCGGGTGCGCTCGCATCCACAGGCTCAGCCGCCGCACGTGACCAGGTTAGATACCGGTCGAATTACCGCGCGTCGCGCCACGGGTTGACCTCGCCTAGTCCTCCAGGCGGATGAACCCACGTCTGCCGACAAGGCCGACAAGCGTCTAGCGGATGGTCTTGACCTGCGTCGGGTCGACCTGCTCCTCCGGCAGCGGCGCGTGCGCGCCGTGCACCGGTTCGACCCTGGTCTGGGGCGGCACTGCCCGCTGCTGCTCGTACTGCCGGTGCTCCTCGGTCATCTCGTCGGCCAGCTGCTGCTGGAGCTGCCGGTCGCGGATGCGGCCCAGGATCATCATCGTCACCGCGTGCACGAGCGCCAGGACCAGGAACATCACGCCGAGCTTCACCACGACGTCCTTGACCGGGTCGCCGGTGTCGACCGTGATGATCGACACGATGGCGAGGAACCCGAGCACCACGAGGTGGAAGAGCACCGTCGCGAGGCGGGTCATCGACTTGGCCGCCTCCGGGTCGCCGTACGCGCGGCTCATGTACCCCTTGCCACCGCGGTAGATGAGCTGGCCGTCGATCAGCACCAGCACCACGCCGAGCAGCAGGAACACCGCATATCCCTGTTCCATGGGCGGACCTCCCTCGTCGGTCGCGGAAATACCCCGGTCGCCTCGTTCGCAAACCGCGCGCCACGCTCACGTGGCACGATCTCCGGCGTGACGACGCAGGCCCAGCAGCTCGCCGGTCCGCTCTCGGCGGCGGTCGCGAACCTCTGCGTCGGCTTGCAGCAGCAGGTGTCCCCGGCGACCGCGGCGGGGTTCCGGGAGGTGCTGCGGCGGCTGTCCGCGCCGTTGCAGGTGGCCGTCGCGGGCCGGATCAAGTCCGGCAAGTCGACCTTGGTCAACGCGTTGATCGGGCGGCGGGTCGCGCCGACGGACGTGGGCGAGTGCACCCGGCTGGTGACCCGCTTCCAGTACGGCACGGTGGACCGGATCGAGGTCGTGTTCACCGACGGCCGCAAGCAGGTGCTGCCGTTCGAGGCGAACGGCTCGATCCCGCCCGACCTCGGCGTGGAGATCGACCAGGTCTCGCACATCGAGGCGTACCTCACCAACGCGGTGCTGCGGGACCTCACCGTGATCGACACACCCGGTCTGGGGTCGCTCGACGCGGCGTCGGTGGCGCGCACGGAGGCGTTGCTCGGCGCGGGAGCGGACTCCGACTCCGGCTCCGGTGAGCTGGACCCGGTGTCGCGCAACGCGGTGGCCGGCGCGGAGGCCGTGCTGTACGTGGTCACGCAGGGCGTGCGCGCGGACGACCAGCAGGCGTTGGCCGCGTTCACCGCCGCCACCGCGAGCCGCGAGGCCGGTCCGGTGAACGCGATCGCGGTGTTGAACAAGGCGGACACGATCGCCGCCGAGACCGTCGAGGGTTCGGGCGGCGACACGTGGCAGGCCGCCGTGCTGCTCGCCGAACGGCAGGCGCTCACCCTCAAGCCGCGGGTCGCGGACGTGCTGCCGGTGATCGGCCTGGTCGCCGAGTCCACCGAGACCGGCGGCTTCACGTCGGCCGACGCGGACGCGCTGCGCCGGCTGGCCGAGCTGGACGACGCGACCCGCGAGACCATGCTGATCTCGGCGGACCTGTTCGTGAGCTGGGACTGCGAGGTCCCGGTCGGCACCCGCACCCGGCTGCTGGAGAAGCTCGACCTCTACGGCATCCGCAAGGCGCTCGAAGCCGTGGACGCGGAACCGGCCATCACCGCGGGCGCGCTGCGGCGGAAGCTGCTCGACGCCTCCGGGCTGGACGGTGTGCGCGCGAAGCTCAACGCGGTGTTCCGGTCGCGGGCCGACGGGATCAAGGCCGCCGCCGCGCTGGCCTCGGTGACGTCGCTGGCCGCCGCGTCCGGCGACCCGAACGAGCGGCAACGCGTGCACGACGCGATCGAGGTGCTGCTGGCCAAGCCCGAGGCGCACCAGCTGCGGCTGCTGGAGGCGTTGACGCTGGTCGCGTCGGGCGCCGTGGCGATGCCGAACGACCTGGTGGAAGAGGTGCTGCGGTTCGGCAGCTCGCCGGACCTGTCCGAGCAACTCGGTCTGCGCGGGCGGCCACCGCAGGAGCTGATGGCCTACGCCCTGGAACGGGCGGGCTGGTGGCGTTCCTTCGCGTCGTTCGGCGCCACACCCGCGCAGAGCCGGGTGGCGCACGTGGTGCACCGGGCGTACTTCCTGATCTGGCAACAACTGCGGGGACGGCGATGAGCGGAACGGAACAGGGCGGCGCGGCGTCCGAGCAGGCTGTGGAGACACACCCGGTCGAGACCACGCTGGAGACGCACCCGGTCGAGGCAACGCTGGAGAGCACCATCGCCGGTGAGCTGCTCGACCAGGCGTTGGCGGAGCGGCGCGCGTTGGTGCAGCTGTGCCTGTACGCGCTGGACCGCGCCCGCAGCGCCGGGGTCGTGGAACGGCTCGAAGAGGGTTTGGCGGCCATCGGCGTGACCGCGTTGCGGCCGGACGGCGAGCGGTTCGACCCGTCCCGGCACGAGGCGGGCGGCACCGTGCCGACGGCGGACGCGTCGCTGGACGGTGTGGTCGCCGAGACCGAGCTGGTCGGCTTCTCCGATCGCGGGCGGACGCTGCGCGCGCCGGTCGTCACGGTCTACACCGCCAGATGAGGGTGAAGGCCTGATGAGCACGCTCCCGCAAACGGTCCGGCAGACCAGGGAGAAGCTGACGAACCTGGTCCGCGCGCTGGACCCGTCGGCCGCGTCGTTCGTGGAGGCGCGCCGGGCCGGTCCCGCGTCGGTCGTGGTCGTCGGCGAGACGAACCGGGGCAAGAGTTCGCTGGTCAACGCCCTGTTGGCGACGCCGGGCCTGTCGCCGGTGGACGCCGAGGTGGCGACCGCGACGTACCTGGTGTTCCGGCACGGCGAGCAGTGGTCGGCGCGGGCCTGCTACGCCGGGTCGATGTCGCCGGTGCCGTTCGACCGGTCGGAGATCGTGAACTGGGTGTCTGCGGCGCACGAGCTGCCGGAGGGGATGCTGCCGCCCCGGTACGTCGAGGTCGACGCGCCGATCCCGCTGCTGGAACGTCTGTCCGTTGTGGACACCCCGGGGGTCGGCGGGCTCGACTCGGTGCACGGCGAGCTGGCCGCCGAGGCCGCCGCTTCGGCCACCGCGCTGCTGTTCGTGGTCGACGCCTCGGCCCCGTTCACCCGCGGTGAGCTGGACTTCCTGCGCACGGTCGGCGAACGCGTCGAGACCGTGGTGTTCGCGTTGGCCAAGGTCGACCAGTACCGGGGCTGGCGGCAGGTGCTGGAGGCCGACCAGGCGTTGCTGGCCGAGCACGCGCCGAGGTTCCGGGGCGCCACGTTCCACCCGGTGTCGTCGCGGATGTTCGAGCTGGCGGGCAAGGCGCCGAACCCGGACGCGGCGGCGATGCTGCGCGAGCGGTCCGGGATCGGGGAGCTGCAGGAGGCGTTGCAGGAGCTGGTGGTCGGCCGGGCGGCGATGCTCGGCGAGGCCAACGGCTTGCGTGCGCTGGCGACCGTGCTCGATGAGCTGATCGCGCGGAACGAGGCGGACAAGCGCGCGCTGTCGTCGGGGGAAGAGGAAGCCGAGACGTTGCGCGAACGGCGTGACGAGCTGAACTCGCAGCGCCGTTCGTCCACGCGCAGTTGGCAGGTACGGCTGCGGGGCGAGGTGCAGCGCGCTCGGGTGGAGGGCGCGCACGAGGTCAGCCGGCAGATGCGGGACGTGCAGACGTGGTTCCGCACGGCGATCGACTCGGCGTCACGCGAGCAGCTGGCCACGTTGCCGCAGCAGGTGGACGCGGCGCTGCAGATGGTGTCCGGCCGGATCAGCGCCGGGTTGGGCGTGCGGTTGTCCCGCGTCGCCGACTCGGCGTTGGCGGACCTGTTCTCGGCCGAGGAGCTGGCCGTGATCCGGGGCCAGTTCGCGCGGGGCGTGACGCCGCCGGTCGTGCTGAGGCCGCCGGAGAAGCGGGTGCCGACCGCCGAGGACAAGCTGCTGGTGTTCATGGGCGTGTCCGGCGGGTTGGGCGCGGGCCGGCTGGCCGCGTTGCCGCTGGCGGGGCTCGGGGTGGCGGCGCTGAACCCGATCGTGCTGCCGGTGACGATCGCGCTGGGGCTGGGCGCGGGCTGGTGGATGGCGCGCACGCGCAAGCACTCGGCCGACAAGCAGCACCTCAAGCAGTGGCTGTCGGACGCCATCGCGGACGCCCGGTCCACTGTGGACCAGCTGGTGGCGGAGCAGTTGATCGAGGCCGAGCAGCAGCTGTCGCTGGCGTTGGACGACGCGCTGGGCAAGCGGGTCGACGCGATCGAGGCGGAGTTGCGCGAGGTCGACAAGGCGCTGCGGATGGAAGCCGGTGAACGCTCCCGCGCGTTGCAGGCGGTGACGCGGCGGCTGGCCGAGCTGACCGCGGGCCGGGTGAAGGTGGACGAGCTGCTGGCCCGGATCAGGGCGGTACGCGACCGCGTTTGACCTTGCGGTCTCCCTGGCCTACCGCGGCGGTTCAACGCCACTGCCGCCCACGTGGGCACGGTGAGCCTGTTCGAGGCGGCCGGATTTGTCCGGGTACTGGATACCCGGTCGCGTTCCGACCGCTTGCCGCGGTGGCTGACGAGAATCGAACCGGCGTAGTCGGGGCACAATTTTTTGGCAGATCAGAGTAATAACGAGCCATTTCTGCATTGGGTGCGCCGTGTCACCCGATCAGCCTAAGGTTGACAGTAAAGCCGCAGGTAGGAGGCTCCTTGCAAGCACATTTAAATTCGATGTTTCGTACTTCTCCCGCACTGCGGTCAACTCTGGTGGGTTCCACTTAACGGTCGATTGACCATTGCGACATGCCTGTTCACGTGCGACTGATTCGCTGATTTCGGTAAATACCGACTGCGGGGGCGAATCGAGATGACGTTGAACAGGGACCGGGTGGTGGCGGCGAGCCTCGTCGGCACGGTGGTCGTCGTCCTGGGTTTCGCCTCGGGTCTGGGCCGGGTGCCGATCGGCGCGGCGGACCAGCAGGTGATCGCCCACCCGCCCCAGTCGCCGGACCACGTGACGGGCACGACGCCGCAGGCGCCGGTCGTCTACACCGGACAGCCGCAACCCCAGGGGCACCAGGGAAACGTGGTCCCGCGCCCCAACCCGGTCCACCCGAACCCGGTCCACCCGGACCCGACCCACCCCGGTGGCGGCGGCCACCCGGCCCCGGACCCCACCACACCGCCGACCACCACGCCGCCGACCCAGCCGCCGTGCGACGTGGACGCCATCAGCGCCCTGCTGGCCCGACTCGGCGCGGTGGTCGAAGGACTGCCGCTGGTGTCCGACCTGACCGGCGCGCTGCCGCTGCTCGGCGGTGCCGGGCTGGGCGGGCTGACCGGGGTCCTCGGCGGGGCGACCGGCGTGGTCGGCGGCCTCGCAGGAGGCCTGACCGGCACGCTCGGCGGTGGTCTCGGCGGTGGTCTCCTCCAAGGGGATGGCACCGCCACCCCGACGCCGCTCACCGGCCCGCTCGCCGGTGTTCTCCCCACCGGTGCTCCGGGCAGCCTCCAGCCCGGAACGGCCGTGGGCGGCGTCGGCGGTCTGCCCGATCTCGCCGGTGTGGTCGGCACGGCGACGTCGACCGGCGCGTTGCCCGTCGCCGGCACCAACAACACCGAGCTCAACGGTCTGCTCGGTGACCGCTGCGGCCTCCTCGTCCAGCCCGAGGACGGCCGGATCGTCGGATTGCTGAGCACGCCGTGAGCCTCGCGCTGGCGGCCGGAGACGCCGCGAAGTCCTGGTTCACCCTGGCCCGGATCATCGACTACACCGGCACCGTCCTGTTCTTCGGCGGCGCGGCGTTCCTGGCGTTCCTCTGGCCGTCCGGCGCGAACGAGCGCCGCACCGCCCGACTGCTCGTCGCCAGTTGGCTCCTCGGACTGCTCGGCACCCTCGCCGGACTGCTGATGGAAGCCGCCTGGATCGGGCAGGTCGAGCCCGGCGACGTCGACCTCGCCGTCGTCATCCCGATCCTCGACATCCCGTTCGGCCGGGCGTGGGTGGCCCGCGGCCTGCTGTGGGTGCTGGCGGGCGTCGTGCTCGCCGACCTGCTGCGCCGGGGCGAACGGGCCGTCACGTCACTGCCGTGGCGGGTCGGCGCGGGCGCGGTCGCGTTCGGCGTGCTGCGGACCAGCGGCATGACCGGCCACGCCCCCGACCTCGGCTGGTGGGCGCAGGTGGCCGTGCTGGTGCACATCGCCGCGATCTGCCTGTGGGTCGGCGGCCTGGTGCTGCTGCTGCTCGGCGTCCTGCCGCTGCGCGACCTCGACACGATCACCGAGGTCGTGCCGCGCTACTCGAAGCTCGCCCTCGGCTCGGTCACCGCGCTGGTCGCCGCGGGCGGTGTGCTGGCCTGGCGGCTCAACGGCTGGCGCTTCGACACCGACTACGCCCGGATCCTGCTGATCAAGCTCGCCCTGTTCGGCGTGCTGCTGGCCGCGGGCCTGTTCAGCAAGAGGTGGGTCGACCGCCGCCTCGCCACAGCCACCTCCGTCGCGCCCTTCGCCCGCTCGGTCGCCCTGGAGGCCGTGCTCGCGATCGCCGTCATCGGCGCGGCGGGCTTCCTCGTCACCGCCAGTCCTGGCCGGTGAACTCCACAATGAAGAAGGAGTCCATAGTGGACAGTACGGAACCCCGGCGGGGCGGCAAGTTCGCCCTCGTGCTGGCCGTCCTCGGCATGGCCGGGGCGGTGTTCAGCCTGGCCGCGGTCGGCGCGTCGTCGCCGACGTCCACACCGGTCGGTCAGGTCGACCTGGCCGCCCAAGCGGGCCACCAGGCAGCCGCGGCAGCCCCGCAGGCCGCGGCCGCCAAGACGGTCAGCATCTCCGGCTACGCCTACAGCCCGGCGACGCTCACCGTCAACGTCGGCGACACCGTCACCTGGACCAACCAGGACACGGCGCCGCACAACGTGGTGGTCACCTCCGGCCCGGAGAAGTTCACCTCGCCCACCCTGCAAAAGGGCCAGTCCTACACGTTCACGTTCACCAAGGTGGGCAGTTACCAGTACTACTGCTCGATCCACCCGGACATGAAGGCGTCGATCACCGTCGCCGGTGGCGCCACGACCACGGCTCCGCCCACCACGACCGCCGCGCCGACCACGACGATGCCCGGTCACCCCACCACCACCCCGCCCACGACCACGACCCCGCCCGCGGGTGAACCGCCGGCGTCGTGCGTCCCGAAGGAAGCCCTGGCACCGCTCCTCGCGCACATCAAGGCGGCTCACCTGGAGACCTCTCCCCTCCAGCAGGTGACCGACGCGCTGGCGTTCGACCAGTACATCAAGTCCCACACCGTGATGTTGGGTCAGGTACTCGACCCGTTGCTCAGCAGTTCCCTGAGTGGCGACGTGTTGTCGCCGTTCATCGCCCACGTCAAGGCGGCTCACCTGGAGATGTCCCCCCTGGAGCAGGTGAACGAGGCGCTGGCGTTCGACCAGTACATCAAGACCCACACCGTGATGTTGGAACAGATGCTCGACCCGGCATTGGCGCAAGCGACCTGCTGATCAGCCGGCGACCCGGACAACGCCGTCCGGGTCGCCCCCCGCTTCTTGGAGACCACTTCATGCGCGCCCTGCTCGCCGCCGCGTTCCTCCTGTTCCTGGTGCTGCCCCCGGTGCAGGCCCAAGCCGCCGCTGCCGCCGCTCAAGGCCACCAGATCCCGATCGCCCAGTACGCCTACCAGCACGCCGACATCACGGTGCGCGTCGGCGAGACGGTGACCTGGACCAACCAGGACCAGGCGCCGCACGACGTGGTCACCACCTCCGGGCCGGCGGTGCTCAAGTCGCCGATGCTGTCCCAGGGGCAGTCGTGGAGCTTCACGTTCACCGTGCCCGGCACCTACGACTACTACTGCTCGGTGCACCCCGACATGCGAGCCCGCATCACCGTGCTGCCCGAGGAGACCACCGCCGCCGCACCGCCGGTCGTGCAACAGCCACCGGCCGCCGAGGTCCCACCGGCCGCCGCGCCCCAAGAGACAGCCGCACCGGCCCCCGCCCCGGCCACGACCACCACGACCACCGCACCGACCCAGGTCGTAGCCGCCGCCCCACCGTCGTCGGGTGGCCTGGACCCGATGCTCCTGTTGGCTGGTCTGGTCGCCGCCGTGACGACGTTCTGCCTGCTCCTCATCGGTTCACGACCCGAGAGGACGTGACGGGCTTCCGCAGCGGAACCGAACAGGCATAACGTGAGTCCTACCGGTGCAGAACGCGGGAGGGTGGGACACGGGTGTACATCGACGAGACAGGCGCGACCGACGGCGAGCTGAAGGTCACGGTCAGCGACGAGGAGTACACCGCCGAGGCGACCTACGACCTGGACCAGGACGGTGTCGAGGACAGCGCGGTCGTGGAGACGGACGACGGCGGCCACCTCGCGTTCACCGACACCGACGGTGACGGCCAGGCCGACCTGATGAGCACGTTCGACGCCGACGGCGAGCTGACCGGCCAGGCGGAGTTCGACGAGGGCTCCGGCGAGTGGGTGGCCGTCGAGCCGACGGACGACCGCGGCCAGCAGACGAACACGAACGCCGGCAAGGCCATCGTGGTCGACGTCGAGGACGGCCAGGACCAGAACGTCGGCCCCGCCACCGAGGACACCGACGGCGACGGCCGCGCCGACACGGCGGTGGTCAAGGACGAGGACGGCGACACCTGGCTCTTCACCGATGCCGACGGTGACGGCACCGCCGACCTGGCCACCGAGATCACCCAGGACGGCGAGGTCACCGTCACGAAGCACACGGGTGACGACGAGTGGACCGAAGTCGAGCACGGCCGCATCGGCGAGGACGGCAAGTACACGCCGGACAACGACGAGGTCTGGTCGGGCGAGAAGGTGACGGTGTCGGGCGTGGTCCGCATCGACTCCGTGACCGGCCAGTGGATCAGCCCGAACTGACCTGAGCCAGGAACGTCTTCCACCCACGGGCCGCGAACACCAACCGCGGCCCGTCGGCATTCGTGGAGTCCCGCACGCCCACGCGGGAGCGCACGCTGGGCGTGTTCGGCGCCCCTCCTGGCCGGGGTCGGGCCGGCTCTTACCGCCCTGCTCGGTCCTCCCGTGCGTCAAACCTGAAACGGTCACGCAAATCAGGTATTTCGCGCGACAATTCTTTCGCCATGCCATGAGAGCGCTCTCATACGTAACCACCCGTACACCCTGAGGTGTGGTGATCGACGCACCGCCACGCCCTTGCATTCCGAGAACTAAAGCCCAGGTCACAGGCCGATTTGTGGTAATCGGGTGCTGAATCGATTCCAGAATCGGTTTTGTGAGCCAGCCGACAGGTCGGATGCGCGTTACCGAGGATTAACCCGGCTAACCTCCGTCTATCCCCTTAAACGGCACGCCCTCCACCGGGCGGGCGGAGCCATTCCCGAGGACGTCCCACCAGGACAACGACGTCCACCGTGGCCGGCGCTCAGCTAGGAGACGAGACGAGATGACGGCAGTGACCATTCCCGGTCTCGACCAGGCCCCCACCGACCACCCCCGCCTCCTGTCCTGGGTGCGCGAGGTCGCCGAGCTGACCTGCCCCGACGAAGTCGTGTGGGCCGACGGCTCCCAAGAAGAGTGGAACCGGCTCACTGCCAAACTCGTGGACGCGGGCACCTTTGTTCCGCTGAAGAAGAAACCCAACTCGTTCTGGGCCGCGTCGGATCCCACCGACGTGGCGCGAGTCGAGGAGCGCACCTTCATCTGTTCCGTGGACCCGGCCGACTCGGGCCCCACGAACAACTGGATGGACCCCGCCGAGATGAAGGCGATCATGACGGAGCTCTACCGGGGCTCCATGCGTGGTCGCACGATGTACGTGATCCCGTTCTGCATGGGTCCGCTGGACGCGGAGAAGCCGATGCTCGGCGTGGAGATCACCGACTCCGAGTACGTCGTCGTCTCGATGCACATCATGACCCGCATGGGCACCAAGGCGCTCAACCGGTTCGGCGACGACGCCGACTTCGTCCAGGCGCTGCACTCGATCGGCGCGCCGCTGGAGCCGGGCCAGGCCGACGTGCCGTGGCCGTGCAACGAGACCAAGTACATCACCCAGTTCCCCGAAGAGCGGATGATCTGGTCGTACGGCTCGGGCTACGGCGGCAACGCGCTGCTGGGCAAGAAGTGCTACTCGCTGCGCATCGCCTCGGTGATGGCGCGTGACGAGGGCTGGCTGGCCGAGCACATGCTGATCCTCAAGCTCACCTCGCCGGAGCAGAAGGCGTACTACATCGCGGCCGCGTTCCCCAGCGCCTGCGGCAAGACCAACCTCGCCATGCTGGAGCCGACCATCCCGGGCTGGAAGGTCGAGACCCTGGGTGACGACATCGCGTGGATGCGGTTCGGTGACGACGGTCGGCTGTATGCGGTCAACCCGGAGAACGGCTTCTTCGGCGTCGCGCCCGGCACCGACTACCACACCAACCCCAACGCGATGCGCACCATCGAGAAGGGGAACTCGCTGTTCACCAACGTCGCGCTGACCGACGACGGCGACGTGTGGTGGGAGGGCATGGGCGAGCCGCCGGCCCACCTGACCTCGTGGAAGAAGCAGGACTGGACGCCGGACAGCGACGAGCTGTCGTCGCACCCGAACTCGCGCTACTGCACGCCGATCGACCAGTGCGACATCAAGGCGCCGGAGTGGGACGACCCGAACGGCGTGCCGATCTCGGCGATCTTCTTCGGTGGCCGCCGCGCCACCACCGTCCCGCTGATCACCGAGTCGCGCGACTGGCAGCACGGCGTGTTCATGGGCGCCACGCTGTCCAGCGAGACGACCGCCGCCGCCGTCGGCAAGACCGGGGTCGTGCGCCGCGACCCGATGGCGATGCTGCCGTTCATCGGCTACCACGCCGGTGACTACTTCCAGCACTGGATCGACACCGGCAAGTCGGCCGACGCGGACAAGCTGCCGAAGATCTTCTACGTCAACTGGTTCCGCCGGGGCGAGGACAAGCGCTTCCTGTGGCCCGGGTTCGGCGAGAACTCGCGCGTGCTGAAGTGGGCCGTCGAGCGGATCGAGGGCAAGGCCGCCGCGGTCGAGACGCCGATCGGCCACGTGCCGCCGGCGGACGCGCTGGACCTGTCCGGGCTCGACACGCCGCACGAGGACATCGAGGCGGCGCTGGAGTTCGACGCCGACGAGTGGCGGGCCGAGATCCCGATGATCGAGGAGTGGTTCGCCAAGATCGGCGAGAAGGTGCCGACCTCGCTGCGTGACGAGCTGGAGGCCCTGAAGCTCCGCCTCGGCTGAGCCTCGAAGCTGGAACTCCTTCAGCGTGACCCGGTGGACAACGGCGTCCACCGGGTCTTTTTTGGTCGCTTCGGGTGTGTCCGGCTCGTCCGGAGGTACTACTCAGCTGTGAGCCAATCGGACGATTTTCTCGGTGGACTGCACTTCGACAGTCCTCGCGATGTGCAGCAGCGCGCGCCGCGCCCGGGAGTCGTGCACTACCGCCCGCCGACGACCCGTTCCCGTCCCGCAGCCCGTCCCGCGACCCGTCCGGTCGCACGGGTGAGGACGCGCGTGTCGCCGTGGTGGCATGTCGCCGGCTTCGTGCTCGGTGCGCTCGGGGCCGTCAACGCGGCGGTCATCTGGGGTTACGCGCTCGACCAGCTCGACGAGAGGCGCATCTACGGGCTGGTGGCCTTGGGGCTGGCGGGACTGTTGATGGGTCTGCTGTCGTTGGGGAAGCTGTCCCCAGCCGCGCCGTTGACCGCCGGGGTGGCCGCGTTGGCTGCTTCGGTGTTGTTCGAACGTGGGACTTTCCAGTTCTTGCCGGTGCTCAGGCCGGTCTTCGAGAGCGGAGCCCCGGTTCTGGTCGGCGTGCTGCTGCTGTTGCTGGCCTGGCGGCGGCGGTAGTTGTCCACAGGTTGTGGACAGAGCTGTGCACAGCCTGTGGGTCAGTTGTGGGTCAGTTGGGGAGGGCGTTCGTGCCCAGGCCCCAGAGCCTGCCGCTGAACGGGCGGGTCGCCTCGGCGTAGCAGATCGCCGACGTGTAGCCCTCGGACCAGGCCTGGCTGCCGAACGCGCGCCAGGACGCGAAGACGTCGGCACGCGGTGCGCCGACGTAGTTCGTGACGGCCTTCGCGCAGTGCTCGGCCGCCTTGGCGTTCACCTGGTCGAGGGACGGTGCGGGGTCCTGCGGATTGCCCAGCGCCAGCACTCCGGGCACGGCTTCGGCCTTGTGCGGCTGGTCGCAGGCAGTGATCCCGGCGTCCTTCGCCTGGCCGGGTGACGCGGTCGCGCACAGCTGCACGGTGCTGAAGCCGGCCGCCTTGAGGAGGTCCTTGGCGCTGTTCTCGCGCACCACCCGGCTGCCGTCCGGCTTCATCTCGACCACCGTGCAGACGCGCCAGCGGTCGCCCTTGGCCCAGCCGTCGCGGCTCGGCCACAAGGCGTGTGCCTGGAGTCGGGTGGCGTCGTGGTCGGCGCTGCCGAGGTAGGCGGTGAGGGCGGCGCGGCACGGTGGCAGGGCGGCACGGCGCAGGTCGCGGTCGTTCGGGTAGTCGGCGCTCAGGCCGTCCAACCGGCCGACCTCGGTCACCTCGGCCTCGTGCTCGGTCTTGCAGTCGAGGACTTCGAGGCCGGTGTTCGTGCACTGGCCGGCCTTGGGGAGCTGGTCGGCGGTCGGCGTGAGGGAGGGGTGGACCACCTCGGCGTCCGGCACGCCCGGCACCTGGGCCGTGCAGGCGGCGAGCGACAACGCGCACAGTGCCCCGACCGCCGCCCGCCAGCCCCTCACGTGGATCAGGTTACTGACACCGGCGCGGCGCACCCGCCCGCGCTGACCTGAACTCACGCGCTCATCCGGTCCAGCCCGCCGGAGAAGGGACCGAGCGCCACGCCCGCGTCGGTCAACGCCGCCCGCACCGCCCGCGCGATCGCCACCGCGCCGGGGCTGTCGCCGTGCACGCAGATCGAGTCCACCGGCATCCGCAGCACCTGCCCGTCCACCGCCCGCACCCGTCCCTCGGTCGCCAACCCCACGCACCGGGCCGCGATCTCGTGCACGTCGTGCAGCACCGCCCCCGGCTGCCGCCGGTCGACCAGCGTCCCCACCGCCGTGTACGCGCGATCCGCGAACGCCTCGTACCGGACCGGCAGCCCGGCCACCTCCGCCCGCTTCAACCACACCGCGCCCGGCAGCCCGAGCACCGGCAACGTCGGGTCGTACGCCCGTACCGCGTCGACCACCGCGTCGGCCTGCGCCTCGTGCGTGACCAGCGCGTTGTACAGCGCCCCGTGCGGCTTGACGTAACCCACCCGCGTCCCGGCCGACCGGGCGCACGCGTCCAGCCCGCCCAGCTGGTACAGCACCTCGGCGGTCAAAGTCTCGGGCGATACGTCGACAAATCGCCTACCGAAGCCGGCCAGGTCCCGGTACCCGACGTGCGCGCCCACCGCCACACCACGCGCCGCCGCCGGCTCGCACGTCCGCCGCATCGTCTCCGGATCGCCCGCGTGGAACCCGCAGGCGACGTTCGCGCTGGTCACGACGTCGAGAAGGGCTCGATCACCACCCAGCGTCCACCGGCCGAAGCCTTCACCCAGATTGGCGTTGAGGTCCATGAGACACCCTCCCCTCACAGTATTGTTCAATGTAGGGATTGTTCAACGATCCTTCAATACTCCATTTGAGTCGTGGGGCAGTAGGTTCGTTCAACACAAGTAGACTTGAGTCATGACGACCGCCGAGGCAGACAGCTGGCTGAACGCCCTCGCGAAGGACCGCGGCGACATCGACCGCTCCAGCACCGCCGAGCGCGTCGCCGACAAGCTCCGCGCCAGCGTCCTCGACGGCGACATCAAACCCGGCCAGCAGCTCAACGAGAAGGCCCTCGGCGAAGCCCTCCGCGTCTCCCGCAACACGCTGCGCGAGGCGTTCCGGCTGCTCACCCACGAACGCCTGCTCGTGCACGAGTACAGCAAGGGCGTGTTCGTCCGCCGTCCCGACGTGGCCGACATCGTCGACCTCTACGCCGCCCGCCGGGTCATCGAGTGCGGCGCCGTCCGCCGCTGGGCGGACGTGGCCGACGACGCGAGGCAGGCCGTCCGCGACGCCGTCGACCTCGGCCTGGCGTACCGCGCCGAGGACGACTGGACCGGCGTCGGCACGGCGAACGTGAAGTTCCACCAGGCCATCACCGCCCTCGCCGGCAGCGCCCGGCTGGACGAGGAGATGAAGCGGCTGCTCGCCGAGGTGCGCCTGGCCTTCCACGTGATGGGCGACCCGGAGGAGTTCCACCGCGACTACCTGCCGCTGAACCAGTCCATCGTGGACCGCCTCGACGCGGGCGAGGTTCGGCAGGCCGAAGAAGCCTTGCTCACCTACTTCGACCGGGCCGAGAAGCACTTGGTGACTGGCCTGCGCGGTGAGTGAAAAACGGTCACGATCCAGCTACTTCATCCGGCGGTAACCCACCTGACATGGTGACTACAGTCCCTCCTCCGGCCTAGCATCGCGCGACACCGCGTCACCGGGCCGCCGTACGGAGGGGCACATGCCGACCGCTCGAAAATCCAGCCTCCGCTGGAGCAATTGGAACCTGCTGTTGTTGGTTCCGCTCCTCATGCTCGTCACGCCGTGGTTCAACTTCGATGAGCCGAGGGTGTTCGGGCTGCCGTTCTTCTACTGGTACCAGTTCGCCTGGGTCCCGGTCGGTGTTGTCTGCGTCGGCCTGGTCTACGTGAAGACGAAGGACGAACCCGTCGTCAAGGGCAAGCCCGACCTGCTGAGCGTGGACGACCTGGACGAGGGGGCCAAGTAATGCAGTGGACCGAATTGGTGGTGTTCAGCGCGCTGTTCCTGCTGGTCACCGTCCTGGGCTTCTTCGCGGCCAAGTGGAAGGCCGGCGACACCCTCGAGCACCTGGACGAATGGGGTCTGGGTGGCCGCAAGTTCGGCTCCTGGATCACCTGGTTCCTGGTCGGCGGTGACCTGTACACCGCGTACACGTTCGTCGCGGTGCCCGCGCTGGTCTTCGGCGCCGGCGCGATGGGCTTCTTCGCGCTGCCCTACACCATCATCCTGTACCCGATCGTGTTCCTGCCGCTGGTGCGCATGTGGTCGGTCTCCCGCGTGCACGGCTACGTGACGCCGGCGGACTTCGTCCGGGGCCGGTACGGCTCGCACTGGCTCGCGCTGCTGATCGCGATCACCGGCATCGTCGCGACCATGCCGTACATCGCGTTGCAGCTGGTCGGCCTGGAGGCCGTGCTGCGCACGATGGGCCTCAACGGCTCCGGCCTGCTCGGCCACCTGCCGCTGTTCATCGCGTTCGTGATCCTCGCGCTCTACACCTACCAGTCGGGCCTGCGCGCGCCCGCGCTGATCGCGTTCGTCAAGGACACGTTGATCTACATCGTGATCCTGGTCGCGGTGATCTACCTGCCGTCCAAGTTCGGCGGCTGGGGCGCGATCTTCGACACCGCCCAGGCGAAGTACGCCGCGTCCGAGAGCAAGGCCGACGGGATCATCCTCAACGGCAACAACCAGCTCCAGTACGCGACGCTGGCGTTGGGCTCGGCGTTGGCGCTGTTCCTCTACCCGCACTCGCTGACCGGCATCCTCGCCTCGCGCGGCCGGAACGTGATCAAGCGGAACATGGTCGCGCTGCCCGCGTACTCGCTGCTCCTGGGCCTGCTGGCGATGCTCGGCTTCGTCGCGATCAGCGCGGGCGTCAAGCCGATCACCAACCAGGCCACCGGCCGCCCGGACACCAACACCATCGTGCCGGTGCTGTTCGGCCAGGAGTTCCCGGGCTGGTTCGCGGGTGTCGCGTTCGCGGCCATCGCGATCGGCGCCCTGGTGCCCGCGGCGATCATGTCGATCGCGGCGGCGAACCTGTGGACGCGCAACATCTACAAGGAGTACCTGAAGAAGGACGCCTCGCCGGCGCAGGAGGCCAAGCAGGCGAAGCTGGCGTCGCTGGTGGTGAAGTTCGGCGCGGTCGCGTTCATCGTGTTCGTCGACCCGCAGTTCTCCATCGACCTGCAGCTCATCGGCGGTGTGATGATCCTGCAGACGC
Organism: Saccharothrix deserti; assembly: GCF_009769385.1. Classification (GTDB taxonomy): domain Bacteria; phylum Actinomycetota; class Actinomycetes; order Mycobacteriales; family Pseudonocardiaceae; genus Actinosynnema; species Actinosynnema deserti. Next base: position 269,393 of record NZ_VKAB01000015.1, on the reverse strand, counting down.
TGCCGGCCGTGGCGATCGCGCTGTACACGCGGTGGTTCCACGTGTACGGCCTGATCGCGGGCTGGATCGCCGGCATGGGCTACGGCATGTACCTGCTCTACAACATCGGCAACCCGGCCATCGGCAAGGCGCACTTCGCCGGTTCCGCGCTGCCGCTGGACAAGCTGTCGCTGTTCGGCTGGCACCCGTTCGCCGGGTCCGCCGTGCAGATCTACGTCGGCGCGATCGCCGTCGTGGCCAACCTGCTGGTCGCCGTCATCGTGACGCTGATCGCGAAGCGGGCCCGGGTGTTCAACGGGACCGACCAGACGTCGGCCGACGACTACCACGTGGACGAGGACAGCGACCGGGTCAAGCCGGTCGCCGTCCACTAGCCGTCCACTGGTCGGTCGATCGGCTAGCCGAGTACCAACCGAGCGGCACCGACGAGCCCCGCCTGGCCACCCAGCCGGGCGGGCTCGACTCGCAGATCGTCCAGGTAGGACAGTCCACAGTGGTCGGCGACGGCCCGGCGGATCGGGTCGAACAGCAGGTCACCGGCCTGCGCCACGCCGCCGCCGACCACCGCGAGGTCCAGGTCCACCACTGCGGCGGTGGCCGCGATCGCCATCCCGACCGCCCGTCCGGCGCGTTCGAACGCGGCCTTGGGGATCTCCTCGCCCAGGCCGGCCGCCGCCGCGAGGTGCGCCGCGTCCGCGTCGTCCGGCGCCTGCCAGCCCTGACGCCTCGCCCACGCCACCATCCGAGGCCCACCGGCCACGGTCTCCGCGCACCCGCGCCCACCGCACGTGCACGGTTCGCCGTCGTCGGGCTCGACCACCACGTGCCCGATGTGCCCGGCGTTCCCGGTGCGCCCGCCGAACGGCCGCCCGCCGAGCACCAGCCCGCCACCGACACCGGTGCTCACGACCAGCCCGACCATGAACCGGCTGCCCTGGCCCGCGCCGAGCCAGTGCTCGCCGAGAGCCATGCACGGCCCGTCGCCCGCGAGTTCGACCGGCACCCCGGGCATCAACGCGGACACCCGTTCGCGCAACGGAAACCCACGCCACCCGGTCACGTTGATCGGACTGACCGTCCCGTCGTCCGCGTCGACCGGCCCAGCCGACGCGATACCGACCCCGGCCACGCTCTCGCCCCGCGAAACCTGCTCGACCACGGACGCCACCGCGCCCCAGGTCTCCTCAGCGGCCCCAAGCGGTGTAGCCACCCGAACCGCCCGCCGCACCGCACCACTCCGGTCCACCAGTGCGCCGGCGATCTTGGTGCCGCCAACGTCCAGTGCCAGCACCAAGTCCGTCATGCCGGTCACCCTAAAACATCGGGCCCGGATCCCTGAGGATCCGGGCCCGACATCACTTCAGCACTAGCTCCAGAACTCGACGACCTTGGTCGTCGTGGTGCCGGTCTCGCCCCAGTACGCGGTGATGGTCGCGCGGTACTTCGTGTCCTCGTACGCGGTGGCCAGGCTGCCGCAGTTGTTGCCGGAGTCGTTGTTCTCGTCGTAGATGTTCAGCGACGGGCCGACACCGTTGATCGGCTTCGCGACGGCCCGGACCCAGCGCCGGCCCTCGCTGTTGTACGCGTGCACGCACAGCGAGTCCGAAGCGTCGGCGTAGGACACGGTGCCACCCTGCGTGCTCTCGGTGAACGAGTTCGCCAGCGCGGGCTGGGCGAGCAGCAGGCTGACGGCCGCGACGCCGCCGGCGACGAGCGCGCTCTTCGTGGTGATCTTCATGAAACTGTCCCCTCAGTCATGCGCCGACACCCCCGTCGGCGCTGGTCAGCACGCTATCCGGGAGCGTTTCCCAAGATCCATTACCGACCGATGAACTTCGGGTGGGGCTTATGTGAACGATCATCAGGTTTTCCGGAGGCCGGATCGGCACCGGGTCAGCGCTTCAGCATCCGGGTGAGGCCGGCCGCGACCGTGGTGGCCAGGATCCAGCCCATCACGATCAACCCGGACGCGATCCACTGCGACTCGTCCGGTGTCTGCCACCGGTTCTTGTTGCCGAAGTCCACGATCGGCACCACCAGGTCGATGGTGAACAGCCACGGGTTCCACGGCAGGTGGTCCTGCTCGTTGATCTCCTCCAACCTCGGGCCGGTGGCGAAGTACGTGCTGCCCAGCAGCCACGTCACCACCAGCCACGCCAACGCGCGCGCCGGGCGGTAGCCGTAGCCGACCATCGCGCGTTGCAGCCAGCTCCACAGCAGCACCAGCGGCCTGAGCCAGCGACGGCCCTCGGCGACGGCCCGGTACCGCAGCCGCTGCTTCTCCACCAGCACCGTGGCCGCGTGCTCGTCGTTGCCGCTGGCCCTCAGCATCTCGGCGAACTGGTCGTACGGGCCGGGCCGGTAGGTGCGCCGCATCGCCTGCCGCAGCCAGCGCAGCCGCCGTTCGACCTCGGCGTCGTCACGCAGGTCGATCGGGTGCCGCAGCGAGTCGTAGCGGAACTCCTCCAGGTCGATCCGGCCGGTCGCGCTCCAGAAGGTCTCGTTGTCGTCCAACACCGTGCAGCGCACCTGCCGCAGCGTCACGTCACCGCGCGGCGGCGTGACGGGCGTGACCACCAGTTCCTGCACCTGCATCCCGAGCAGGTTCAACGCGTGCGCGTCGAGCTTGTCGCCGAGCACCGCGCCCGCGAACGTGGCCATCCGGCCGATCTGCGCCCGCCTGGCCCGCACGCCGCCGTGCGCGACGAACTCCTTGGCGCCACGCGCGCAGATCAGGTCGCGCCCGATGACCGCGCCGCCGACGTCCAACGACGGCTTGCCCGCCGGCTGGTGCCGGTACCGGCCGGGCTGGGTGATCCGGCTGCCGCGCAGGTCGAGGTTCGCGCCGACGTGCACGCCGCGCAGCTCCAGCCCGCCGGTCACCTCCACCTCGCGGGCGGTGAAGTTGCTGCCGATCCGCGACCGGTTGCCCAGCACGGCGTCCGCACGCGGGTTGTCTAAAGTGGACCCGTCGAGGATGAGGCTGCCCTTGGCCTGGAAGTCGACCATGCGGAACTGGCCGCGCACCTGCGCCTGGCGGCCGATGATGTCGCCGCCGACCTGCGTGCCGTCCAGGTGCAACGCGCGCCCGTACCCCGTGGGCTCGGCGGTGCCCGTCGCCAGCGCGCGCCCGAAGCCCGTCGGCTCGTTGTCCGACTCGCCCAGCGCGTCGAAAGCGCCGCCGGACAACGACAACGTGCCGCCGACCGTGGCGTTGACCATGCGCACGGTCCCCGCACTGCGGAAACCCCGGTCCAACTGCACGTCGCCGTCCACGGTGAGGCGGTCGAACACGAGCGTGGCGTTCGGGTCGGAGTGCGGGTCCAACGCGTCGTCGTCCGCCCGGCCGTCGGCGGCGGTCGTGCCGCGCAGCGTCAACGCCGAGTCGACGCGCGCGCCCGCGAGCAGCATGGTGCCGTGCAGCGTGCAGCCGTTCATCAGCAGGTTGCCGCCGACGTGCAGACCGGTGCCGTTGAACGAGTGGCCCAGCGGGTTGTCCAGCAGCCCGCCGCTGAAGTTGCAGTACCCGCCGACGTTCGCGCCAGCCATCCGCAGCTCACCGGCGACCTTCACCCGCTGCGCCAGCAACCCGCCCGCCAGCTTCAACCGGTCCGCGTGGAACGCGATCGCGTCCGGCACGCTCAACGAGCTGTCCCGCAACGACAGCGACCCGGCCACGTCCGCGTCGACCAGGTCCACCAGGCCCTCGACCGTGCTGCCGGCCAACGACACCTCGTTGGCGCTGCTCAGGTTCCGCGCCGACAGGCCGGGCAGCCAGGAGTCCGCGAACTCGATCCCGGCCAGCTTGCCCTGCCGCAGGTCCGGCGGCTCCTCGAACCGGCACCGCACGAACTCCAGCAGGTACGGGAACTCCACCGCCCGCAGGTCCAGCGTCCCGGTCAGGAACCGGTCCGCCACCCGCACCACCGGTGGCATCCCGGCCCGCCGCCTCGGTAACCGCCACGTCCCGTCCGGCTCGCCGACGCCGCGCAGCACATCGGCCGCGGCCATCCGGGCGGAGCGCGGCGGGCTGGGGTCGAACACGTCCAGCCGCCGCGGCCCCACCTCAGTCATGTGATCGACAATGCGCGGTCGACCGACACCTTGGCAAGCTCGGGCCGGGGAGGATCAACGGGATCAGTCGCGGGGTCCCTGGTGCGTCGGGTCGAGCACCCGGGCCAGGAACGACTGGGTGCGCTCGTGCTGAGGCGCCCCGATGACCTGCGCGGCAGGCCCTTCCTCCACGACGTACCCGCCGTCCATGAACAGCACCCGGTCGGCCACCTCGCGGGCGAACTGCATCTCGTGCGTCACCACGAGCATCGTCATGCCCTCGTCGGCCAACTGCCGCATCACGCCCAGCACGTCGCCGACCAGTTCAGGGTCCAGCGCCGAGGTCGGCTCGTCGAACAGCATCACGTCCGGGTCCATCGACAGCGCCCGCGCGATCGCCACGCGCTGCTGCTGGCCGCCGGACAGCTGACCGGGCATGGCGTTCACCTTGTCCGACAGCCCGACCCGCTCCAGGTTCCGCAACGCGACGTCCTGCGCCTGCTGCGCGCCCCGCTTGAGCACCTTGCGCTGCGCCACCATCAGGTTGTTCAGCACGTTCAGGTGGGAGAACAGGTTGAACGACTGGAACACCATGCCGATGCGGGTGCGCGCGGCGTCGATGTCCACGTCCGGGTCGGTCAGCTCGGTGCCGTTGACCACGATCTTGCCGCCGGAGGGCTCCTCCAGCAGGTTCACGCAGCGCAGCAGCGTGGACTTGCCCGAGCCGGACGGCCCGATGATGCACACCACGTCACCGCGGTTCACCTGGACGTCGATGCCCTTGAGCACGTCCAGCGTCCCGAACGACTTCTTCAGCCCGGTGATCTCGACCGCGAGGCCGCCGGTCACGTCGTCGACGCTCATGCCGACACCCCCAACCCGGTCGATTCCGGCGTGCTGATCTTCTTGCCGCCGGTGCGCCGCTCCAGGTACCGCGACAGGTGGCCCAGCGGCAGCGTGATGATCAGGTAGCACAGGCCGACCACCAGGATCGGGGTCAGCGACGGCGACCGGCTCAGCGTCTCGCGGCCGAACTTGGTCAGCTCGTACTGGTCGCGGGCCAGGCCGATGATGTAGATCAGCGACGAGTCCTTGGTGAGCAGGATCAGCTCGTTGGTCAACGGCGGCAGGATGATCCGGAACGCCTGCGGGATCACCACGGTCAGCAGCGTGCGGCCGTGCGACATGCCCAGCGACCGGGCCGCCTCGATCTGGCCCTTGGGCACCGCCTGGATGCCCGCGCGGATCGTCTCGGCCATGTACGCGGCGCCGACGATGCCCAGCGCCAGCATCACCGTGGAGTAGATGTCGAACTGCAGGCCGAACGCCAGCGGCACGCCGAAGCTCAGCGCGATGAACACCAGCAGCGCCGGCACACCGCGGAAGAACTCGATGTAGATCGTGGCCAGCCACCGGTAGGGCGCGACCGGCGACAGCTTCATCAACGCCAACACGAGGCCGAGCGCCAGACCGAACGCGAAACCGAGCGCGGTGTAGACGAGGGTGTTCGTCAACGCCACCGTGATGACGTTGGGGAACATCTCCGCGGCGATGTCGAGGTTGAAGAAGCTGCGCTGGATCTCGCTCCAGTCGGCGACGAACGCCAGGACGACGGCGACCACGACCAGCAGCGCGTACTGGCCGATGCGGAACGCCTTGGCCCGTTGTCGCTTGGAGAGTGCCATGTGGATTACCTCGTGGGTGGGGTTGGACAAGGCGCGGGGCCGGTGCTTGGCAGCACCGGCCCCACGGTCAGCCGCTTACTTCGACTCCGGCTTCTTGCCGAACCACTTCTCGTAGATCTTGTCGTACTCGCCGCTGTCCTTGGCCTTCTTCAGGACCTCGTCGACCTTGGCCTTGAGGGCGGTGTTGCCCTTCTTCATGCCGATGCCGTACTTCTCCTGCGTGTCGAACTCCGCGACCACGGCGGTGTCGGGGAACTCCTTGACGTAGTCGAACAGCACGCCGTTGTCGTTGATGGCCGCGTCCACCGCGCCGGTGCGCACGGCGGTCTCCATCAGCGGCAGGTCCTCGAACTGGACGACCGTGTAGCCGTACTTCGAGGCGTTCTCGTTGGCGTAGATCTCGCCGGTGGTCTCCAGCTGGACGCCGATCTTCTTGCCCTTGAGGTCGTCCAGGCTCTTGACCGGCGAGTCCTTCTTCACCAGCAGCGCCTGCGAGGCGTCGAAGTAGGGCTCGGAGAAGTCGATGACCTCGGCGCGGTCCGGCTTGATGGTCATGCCGGCCGCCGCCAGGTCGCACTTGCCGGTGTTGAAGACCTCACCGGAGGTGATGGTCTCGAACGGCGTGTCGAAGATTTCCTGAGTGACGCCGAGGTCCTTGGCCACCAGATCGACCAGGTCGACGTCGAAGCCGACCGTCTTGTCGCCCTCGGAGAACTGGAAGGGCTTGTAGGACAGGTGCGTGCAGGTGACCAGCTTGCCGCTCTGGACCAAGGTGATGCCAGACCCGCTGCTGTCCGAGCCGGTGTTGACCTTGGTCGCGCACGCCGTCATCGTGGCCGCCAAGGCGAGCACGGGGAACAGGGCGAGCGCAGCGTGCCTGGTACGACGGGCCACGGTGTCACTCCTCGTAACTGTGTCGGTCGAGTGTTCGGCATACTGCCACTTGGGTGACGTGGTGCACAGCACGTGCGTGTTACAGACCTTCGGTGTGCATGAATCTTGCGTCACATAGCGCGGATGGCGGCAAATTATTCAGCTGTTTGGCCTTGATCACACAATTGATTCACCCACAGCGCCCGTTTGACGACGATCCGTCAACAGGCTCGCGACCAGGGCCGTCCACCCCGTTTGGTGCGTCGCGCCCAGGCCCTCGCCGGTGTCCCCGTCGAAGTACTCGCTGAAGGTGACGTGCTCCCGCCACAAGGGTGAATCGGTCGACTCGATCCGCTTGCCGTCCGCCGGCCTGCGCCCGTCGTGGTCCGGCAGGAACAGCGACACCAGCCGCCTGACCAGCTCGTCCGCCGCCTGGCCGGCCGTCACGTTCCGCTGGCTGCGGGTGGGAAGTTCCACGTGGAACTTCCCGCCGTGGAACTCCTCGACCGTCCGCAGGGCCTCCACCAGCAGCGCGTTGGTCGGGAACCAGACCGGGCCGCGCCAGTTCGAGTTGCCGCCGAACATCGGCGTGCGCGACTCGCCCGGCTCGTAGCCCATCCGGTGCTCCTGGTCCGCGACCTGCACCTCCAGGCCCTCGCGGTGGGCCGCGGACAGGCTGCGGATGCCGTGCGGCGAGAGGAACTCGCCCTCGTCGAGCATCCGGCTCAGCACCCGCCGCAGCTTGCGCTCGTCGAGCAGGCTGAGCAGGGCCCCACCGCCGCTGCGGCTCAGGAACTGCTGCAACTCCGGCCGCCGGGACAGCAGGTGCTCCAGCCGCCGGGCGAAACCGGGCAGTTCCTCGAACACCCACGGCTCCAGCACCGCGCACGCCAGCACCGGGATCAGGCCCACCATCGACCGCACCCGCACCGGCTGCGACTCCACGTGCCCGTCCGGCAGCCGGCGCGACACCACGTCGTAGCAGAAGCCGTCCGTCTCGTCCCAGATGCCGCGCCCGCCGGAACCGAACTGGGTGGACGCCTCGGCGATGCTCAGGAAGTGCTCCACGAACTTCGTGGCCACGTCCTCGTACGACTCGTCGTGCCGCGCCAGCTCCAGCGCGATCTGCATCAGGTGCAGGCTGTACGCCGCCATCCACGACGTGGCGTCCGACTGCTCCAGCCGCCACTGGCCGAGCATCGGCTCCGACCGGTTCACCGGGCCGATGTTGTCCATGCCGAGGAAGCCGCCCTCGAACAGGTAGCTGCCGTCGGCGTCCTTGCGGTTCACCCACCAGGAGAAGTTCAGCAGCAGCTTGTGGAAGATCTTGGCCAGGAACTTCCGGTCCTTGGTCTCCTCGGACCGGTAGACCTGCAGCGCCGCCCACGCGTGCACCGGCGGGTTGACGTCGCCGAACTCCCACTCGTACGCCGGGAGCTGGCCGTTCGGGTGCATCAGCCACTCGCGGCACAGCAGGAGCAGCTGCTCCTTGGCGAACGCCGGGTCGACCTTCGCGAACGGCACGGTGTGGAACGCGAGGTCCCACGCGGCGAACCACGGGTACTCCCACTCGTCCGGCATGGAGATCACGTCGGCCACGTCGAAGTGCCGCCAGTGCGTGTTGCGGGCGTGCATGTTCTTGCGCGACTTCGGCGCGGCGGGCTGCGCCGGGTCGCCGTCCAGCCACTCCCTGGTGCGGAAGCGGTAGTGCTGCTTGGTCCACATGAGGCCCGCGAGCGCGCGCCTCACCACGGCGGCGCGCTTCGGGTCCAGATCGGTCTGGTGGAACTCGTCGGCCTCGGCTTTGCGCTGGTCGACGGTGTCCTGGAAGCTCGGCCCGAACGCGTCGAGGTGCCCGTCGCCGTCCACCAGGCGCAGCCGGACGGTGACCGACTCGCCCGGCTCGACCGGGTCGAACGAGTACCAGGCGGCGACCTTCGTGCCGGGCTCGCTGGTGTCGTCCGGGCCGATGACCTGGCACGCCTTCGCGTCCTGGCCGATGACGTACCGGTCGATGCCGTCCTTGGTGTAGCGGGTCGGGTTGCGCGCGGTGCCGAACAGCTCGACCTCGTTGGTCTCGTTGTCGGTGACCAGGAGCGTCGGGGTGCCCTCGACGTGCAGCGTGTAACGGCCCAGCGCGCCGTGCTCGGCGGTGATCCGCCGCCAGCCGTCCCTAGTGCAGGCGCGCAGGCTCGGCTTGCGGTCGTCCCGGCCCCACGCCCACGTGTTGCGGAACCAGATCTGGGGGAGCAGGTGCAGCGGCGCCGGGTCCGGGCCGTGGTTGGTGGCGGTCAGCTCGACGCAGATGTCCTTCGGGCCGGCTTTGGCGTAGCTGACCCGGACGTCGAAGAACCGGTTCTCGTCCAGCGCGCCGGTGTCGGACAGCTCGGGCTCGCGCTCGTTGCGGCCGGCGCGCTTGGCCATCTCGCGCAGCTCGGCGTAGGGGAACTCGGACTGCGGGTACCGGTAGACGACCTGCATCCACGAGTGCGTGGGCGTGCCGTCGGTCACCCACCAGTGCTCTTTGACGTCCTCGCCGTGGTTGCCCTCGTTGTTGGTGAGCCCGAAGTAGCGCTCCTTGAGGATCGGGTCGCGGCCGTTCCAGAGCGCGACCCCGATGTTGAGGAAGCCGTGGACGTCGCAGATGCCCGCGATGCCGTCCTCGCCCCAGCGGTAAGCACGTGAGCGGGCGTGGTCGAACGGGAAGGACGTCCACGCGTCCCCACCCGCCGAGTAGTCCTCCCGGACCGTTCCCCACTGGCGTCCGGCCAGGTAGGGGCCCCAGAGACGCCAAGGTGCGGTAGGCGAGTCGGACTCCGCCAACCGCGTCCGCTCGGCTTGCCGGCTTTGCTCGTTCACTCGGCCAGTGTGCGGCATCGATCCAGTAAACCGGTTACCGGCCGGTTAGGTCCCAGCCCTGACCGGTGTTTCCCGCACCCCTGTCGGAGGCTGAATCATCACGCTCCGTGGACTGCCACGCACGGCCCTGGCGCAACGGCGGTGACGCTCCGGAGCGGTGGTCGGACCCGACCACCGCCCTCGGCCCGCAGCACGACGATCTCCGCGTCGACCTCGACCGGCTGACCGGTCAACGGCCGGCGTGCGCGTCCAGCACCACGGCCACGGCCTCGGTGATCCGGGCCGCGTGCGCCAGGTGCAGCCACTCGTCCGGCACGTGGCAGTTGGAGTCCGGCCCGACCGCACCCGTGACCAGGAACTGAGCCGCCGGGTACGCCTCGTGCAGCAACCCCATGAACGGGATCGAGCCGCCCAACGACACCGTCCGCCACGGCGCGTCGAACACCTCCTTGCCGACCCGGTCCAACGTCTCGCGCAGCCACGGCGCCAGCTCCGGCGCGTTCCACCCGTCCGCGAACTCGACCCGCGACAACTCCACCGACGCCCCGTACGGCACGTCCGTCGTCAACGCCCGGCGAACCGCCTCCACGGCCGCCGCCGAATCAGCCGTCGGAGGCAGCCGGAAGCTCAGCACCAGCGTGGTGAACGGCCGCAGCACGTTGCCCGCGTCGTCCGGCTCGGGCAGCCCGGACGCACCGGTGATCGACAGCGTCGGCCGCCACCCGGCGTTCAGCGCCAGCTCGACCTCGTCGCTGCCCATCGCCTGCGTCCCGCCCGCCCACGGCACGCTCCCGACCAGCACGCCGGGCGCGCTGGCCATCGCCTCGCGCACCTCGAGCACCCGGTTCTCCGGGATGTCGACGTGCATCTCCCGCACCAGCACCTCGCCGGTCGCGGAGTCCTCCAGCCGGTCCAGCAGCTGCCGGGCGATCCGGAACGACGACGGCACGATCCCGCTCGCCATCCCCGAGTGCAGCCCGCTCTCCAGCACCCGCACGGTCATCGTGGCCTGCGCCAACCCGCGCAGCGACGTGGTCAGCCACATCCGCTCGTAGTCGTTGCCGCCCGAGTCCAGGCACACGACCAGCGACACGTCACCGAGCCGGGGCCGCAGGTGGTCCAGGTACGCGGGCAGGTCCGGGCTGCCGGACTCCTCACCGGTCTCCAGCAGCACGACGCAGCGCGAGTGCGTGCCGCCCGCCTGCCGGACGCCCTCGATCGCGGCGATCGCCGCGTAACCCGAGTAGCCGTCGTCGGCGGCGCCGCGCCCGTACAGCCGCCCGTCGCGCACGACCGGCGTCCACGGCCCGAGCCCGTCGCCCCAGCCACCGACCGGCGGCTGCTTGTCCAGGTGGCCGTACATCAGCACCGTGTCGGAAGTGGGTTGAGCACCGGACGTCGGCGCCGTGCCGGGCACGTCGACCAGCAGCAACGGCGTGCGGTCGGGCAGTTGGACGACCTCGGTGGTGGCGCCGGGCAGGTCGCGGTCGGCGAGCCAGGCGCGCACGTGCTCCACGGCGGTGGCCAGGTGGCCGTGCGAGGCCCACGCGGGGTCGAAGGCGGGGGAGATCGCGGGTACCGCGACCAAGGCGGACAGGCTCGGGAGGATGTCGTCGTCCCAGAGCCCGCGAACGGTACGGGTCAGCGCTGAACGGTCCACCCCTCGATCCTGTCACGGTCCGGTTTCCGGCCGCCCTCGGCGAGCGGACCGTTCAAGCGGGGGACGTGGAGGTTTCGCGTGGTGGAAATGGTCCGTCCGGCCGATGGTCGGTCGTCCATCCAAGACACGTCCGGCACACGGGCTGCCTACGTGGGCCGTTCCGGCCGACCGGACGTGTCCGAACCCCTACGGATGGTGGTTAACGATCGGTAACCGGGACAACGGTGTTCGCTCACCGGACGCTCTACTCGGACTGCCGAAGATTGGCCGTCCTACCGTTACCGCACGTCAGAACGTTGCGTGAAGTGTTACGAAGTGGGACGGGGCTCACCATGTCGAGTGAGGCCATGTCAGGATGTGGATGAGAACACCGTCAGCGCCGACGGTTGCCCGACCCCCGACACCCAGGGGGCGACGGCGACTGGCGGTGCAGCCGCCCAGGGTCGCCACAAGCGACCGGGCGGCCTCGTAGACGAGGAGAACAGGCGCATGTCGTCCCCCGAGAAATGGACGCACCCAGGGCCGGATGCCGCGCCGGCCACTGCTGCCAAACCGACGGCGGAACAGGTGATGGCAGGCTTGCGAGCGACAGACGAGGGCGGCGCCGACCTGGTGCAGCTGCTCACCCCCGAGGGCGAGCGCGTCCAGCACCCGGATTTCGACATCGACATCACGGCCGAGGAACTGCGCGGGCTGTACCGCGACATGGTCCTGGTCCGCCGGGTCGACCGCGAGGCCAACGCGCTGCAGCGCAAGGGCCAGCTCGGCATCTGGGTGCCGCTGCTGGGCCAGGAGGCCGCGCAGATCGGCGCCGGCCGGGCCATGCGCCCCGAGGACATGGCGTTCCCCAGCTACCGCGAGCACGGCATCGCGTGGACGCGCGGCGTCAAGCCGACCGAGCTGCTCGGCATCTTCCGGGGCACCGACAACGGCACGTGGGACCCGGTCGCGACCCGGTTCCACCCGTACACGATCGTCATCGGCAACCAGGTGCTCAACGCCGCCGGGTACGCCATGGGCCAGAAGTTCGACGGCAAGGTGGGCGACGCCGACGGCGAGGCCACCATCTGCTTCTTCGGCGACGGCGCGACCAGTCAGGGCGACGTGCACGAGGGCTTCGTGTGGGCCGCCGTCTACGACGCGCCGCTGGTGTTCTTCTGCCAGAACAACCAGTGGGCCATCTCCGAGCCCACCGAGCGCCAGTCCCGCCTCCCGCTCTACCAGCGGGCGCGCGGCTACGGCTTCCCCGGCATCCGGGTCGACGGCAACGACGTGCTGGCGACCCTCGCGGTCACCCGCTGGGCGCTGGAGGAGTGCCGCCAGGGCAACGGCCCGATCCTGATCGAGGCGTTCACCTACCGGATGGACGCGCACACCACCTCCGACGACCCGTCCCGCTACCGGCTGTCCGACGAGCTGGAGCTGTGGAAGCTCAAGGACCCGATCGAGCGGGTCAAGGTGCACCTGGTCAAGCAGCAGTGGGCCGACCAGGCGTTCTTCGACTCCCTCGAGGCCGAGGCCGAGCAGATCGCGATCGAACTGCGGGACTACTGCGTCAACCTGCCCGACCCACCGGCCGGGCGGATCTTCAGCGAGGTCTACGCCGAGGCCAACCCGGCCCTGGAGGCGCAACGCGACGAGTTCCTGGCCTACCACGCCGGGTTCGCGGGAGGTGAGCACTGATGGCTGCTCCGACGATGGACCGCCCCACGGCGGACGACACGGGCGCGCCCGCGGTGCAGACGCTGACCGTCGCGAAGGCGTTGAACAACGGCCTGCGCGCGTCGATGGAGGCCAACCCCAAGGTCATCGTGATGGGTGAGGACGTCGGCAAGCTCGGCGGCGTCTTCCGGATCACCGACGGCCTGCAGAAGGACTTCGGCGAGCAGCGCGTGCTGGACACGCCGCTGTCCGAGTCCGGCATCATCGGCACCGCCGTCGGCCTCGCGATCCGGGGCTACCGGCCGGTGTGCGAGATCCAGTTCGACGGGTTCATCTTCCCCGGCTTCGACCAGATCGTCAGCCAGGTCGCCAAGCTGCACTACCGCACCCAGGGCCGGCTCAAGCTGCCCATGGTGATCCGGGTGCCGTTCGGCGGCGGCATCGGCGCGGTCGAGCACCACTCGGAGTCGCCCGAGTCGTACTTCGCGCACACCGCCGGCCTGCGGGTCGTCTCGTGCTCGAACCCGGCCGACGCGTACTGGATGATCCAGCAGGCGATCGACTGCGACGACCCGGTGCTGTTCTTCGAGCCGAAGCGGCGCTACTACGAGAAGGGCGAGGTCGACACGACCGCCGCGCCCGGACCGCTGTTCCGGTCGCGCACCCTGCGCACCGGGCGTGACGTCACCGTGGTGACGTACGGCCCGATGGTGCGCACGTCCCTGGAGGCCGCCGCGGCGGCCGAGGAGGAGGGGCGTTCGCTGGAGGTCGTCGACCTGCGCACGTTGTCGCCGCTCGACCTCGCGCCGGTGTACGAGTCGGTGCGGCGCACCGGACGGCTGGTCGTGGTGACCGAGGCGCCCAGCGAGTCCTCCATCTCCAGCGAGATCGCGGCCAAGGTGCAGCAGGAGTGCTTCTACTCCCTGCAGGCGCCGGTGCTGCGGGTGACCGGTTTCGACACCCCGTACCCGCCGTCGAAGTTGGAGGAGGAGTTCCTCCCCGACCTCGACCGCGTGCTGCACGCCGTCGACCGCTCGCTGGCCTGGTAAGGGGATAGCTGTGCCGCAGTTCAAGCAGTTCTCCATGCCGGACACGGCAGAGGGGCTGACCGAGGCCGAGATCCTCACCTGGCACGTCAAGCCCGGTGACGCGGTGAAGGTCAACCAGATCATCCTGGAGATCGAGACCGCCAAGGCGGCCGTCGAGCTGCCGTGCCCGTGGGACGGCGTGGTGACCGAGCTGCTGGCCGAGGTAGGCCAGACGGTCGAGGTCGGTACCCCGATCATCACCATCGACGTGGACCCGTCCGGCGCCTCTCCGGCTCCCGCTCCTGCCCCGGCTGCCGCTGCCGCTCCCGCTCCCGCCGAGTCGAACGGCAAGATCGGCGAGGAGATGCCGGGTGGCCGGATCGCCACGCTGGTCGGCTACGGCCCGCGTTCCGGGTCGGCCAAGCGCCGTCCGCGCAAGGACGCCCCGGCCCCCGTCGCCGCGGCTCCCGCCCCTGCCACCCCCGTCGCCACCCCCGCCGCCCCCGCTCCGGTGGCGCCGGAACCGGTCGCCGCGCCAGGGGGTTACGTCCCGCTGGCCAAGCCGCCGGTGCGCAAGCTGGCCAAGGACCTGGGCGTCGACCTGTACGCGCTGTCCGGCTCTGGTCCGGGCGGCGTGATAACGCGGGAGGACGTCGAACAGGCCGTCGCACCCGCACCGACCGTTCCGTCCGTTGTGGACAGTGGGGCGCGGGAGCGTCGCGTCCCGATCAAGGGTGTCCGCAAGGCGACCGCGCAGGCGATGGTGGACAGCGCGTTCACCGCGCCGCACGTCACGGAGTTCCTGACGGTGGACGTGACGCCGATGATGGAGCTGCGGGCGCGGTTGAAGAACGCGCCGGAGTTCCGCGACGTGAAGCTCACGCCGTTGGCGTTCGCCGCGAAGGCGGTCGTCCTGGCCGTCCGCCGCACCCCCGACGTCAACGCGACGTGGGACGCGGAGGCCGGCGAGATCGTCTACAAGGACTACGTGCACCTGGGCATCGCCGCCGCGACACCGCGCGGTCTGGTGGTCCCGAAGGTCCGCGACGCCGACCGCATGTCGCTCAAGGAACTGGCCGTGGCGCTGGACAACCTCGCCACGACCGCCCGTGACGGCAAGACCACGCCCGCGGACATGATGGGCGGCACGTTCACCATCACCAACGTCGGCGTCTTCGGCGTCGACACCGGCACGCCGATCATCAACCCCGGCGAGTCGGCGATCCTGGCCTTCGGCGCGATCCGCGACATGCCGTGGGTGGTGGACGGTCAGGTCGTGCCGCGCAAGGTCTGCCAACTGGCCCTCAGCTTCGACCACCGGGTGGTCGACGGCCAACAGGGCTCGCAGTTCCTGGCCGACGTGGGCGCCCTCCTCGCCGACCCCGGCGTGGCGATGACCTACTGACCGCGCGACGGGTGGGGGCCGGTCGGACCCCCACCCGTCGCGCTGTTCAAGATGTCAGATCACCACTCCCCGGACCGCTTCCATCGGTAGGCCGAGCCCGGTCGTGCCCACCTCACGCCACTCGCCCGGGTTCGCGCACCCGTTGCCCGACCAGCCGTGGTCGCGCACGTGCGCCGCGCCGCACAGCTGGGAATTGCTGTCCGGCTGACCCACGTACACGGCCACGGCCTGGGCATCGCGCAAGCGGGACGCGGCATGCCGGCGGGACGGCATGCCGGTCATCGGGTAAACCAGTTGAAGTTCCAGTGACTGGAGAGTCCAGGGTGGTTCCCGTGACGCACTACTCGATCGGCGAACTGGCGCGGATGACCGGGCTGTCCACGCGGACGATCCGGTTCTACTCCGACTCCGGCGTGATCCCCGTGGCGGGGCGCACGGCGGGCGGGTTCCGCACCTACGACTTCGACGGGTTGGCGCGGCTCAAGCTCGTGCGGACCCTGCGTGCCCTGGGCGTGGACCTGCCCACGGCGCAGCGGGTGTTGGCGCGGGAGGTGTCCGTGGCCGAGGTGGCCCGGACGCACGCGGAAGCCATCGACGCGCAGATGCGCACGCTCCGGTTGCGCCGGGCCGTGCTGCGGGTCGTGGCGCGGAACGGGGAGGTGGAGATGGTGCACGAATTGGCGCGGCTGTCGGAGGAGGAGCGGCAGGCGATCCTGGACGACTTCTTCGAGGAGGTGTTCGGCGGGCTGGACCTGGAGCCCGGCTTCGAGCGGATGATGCGGTCGGTCCGGGTGGAGTTGCCGGACGACCCGTCGACTGAGCAGCTGGAGGCGTGGATCGAACTGGCGAACCTGGTGCGCGACCCGGACTTCCGGGCGTCGATCCGGCGGATGTCGGTGCGGCACGAGGAGTTGCGGGCCGAGGGTGCGGACATGTCCGCACCGTCACCGGAGAAGATGGAGGCGTTCCAGTACGCGACCGCCCAGGCGCGGGAGGCGTTGGACGCCGGCATCGACCCACGTGCTCCCGAGGCGGCACCGATCGTCGCCCGGATCAACGAGAAGTGGTCAGCCCTGAACCAGCCGATCGGCCCGGAAGTGGCCGACTGGCTGGACGAGTTCGGCGACCCGAGGGCGGAGCGCTACTGGACGTTGATCGCGACGATCAACGGCTGGGAGAACCCCGTCCCGGACACCACCGCGGAACGGGGCTGGCTGGCCGACGCGCTCCGCTGACTCACTCCCACACCAGGCAGAACGGGTGGCCCGCGGGATCGGCGAACACCCACCACACCTCGTGGGAGTCGTCCGACAACGTCCCGCCCAGCCGAAGGACCTCAGCCTTGGCCACGCTGAGGTCCTGCACCCCGATGTCCAAGTGGAACTGCTGCGGCTTCCGCGGATCGGGCCACTCAGGCGCCACGTACTCGACCGCCCGCTGGAAGCCGAGCACCATCGTGTCGGTGTGCAGGGTCGACCAGTCGTCGTCCAAACTCCAGCGGCGATCCGGCCGGTCGACGTCACCACCGAGAATCCCCTGGTAGAACCCGGCCAACGCCTTGGGCTCCGGACAATCAAGGACAACGCACTGCAACACACCGATCATGCGTCGAAGCCTAACCACAAGTGGGCGGGGTCTTCCGCGTCCTGAAGACCCCGCCCGACCCAGGCGGTCCGGAGACGGCCTGGGAGATCAGCTCACTTGATGTACATGCCGGAAATGGCCCTGGCCACGACCAACCGCTGGATCTCCGACGTCCCCTCGAAGATGGTGAAGATCTTGGCGTCGCGGTGCATGCGCTCCACCGGGTGCTCGCGCGTGTACCCCGCCCCGCCCAGGATGTGGATCGCGCGTTCCGTCGCCCACACCGACACCTCGCCGGCCTTGAGCTTCGACATCGAACCCTCGCCCGCCGTGAACGGGACGTTGTTGCGGCCCATCCACGCGGCCCGCCACACGAGCATGCGGGCGGCGTCGATCTCCATCTTCATGTTCGCCAGGTCGAACGCGATGGACTGGTTCTCGATGATCTTCCGGCCGAACGCCTCGCGGTCCTTCGCGTACTCCAGCGAGTACTCGTACGCCGCCCGCGCGACGCCGACCGCCATCGCGCCGACGGTCGGCCGGGTCGTCTCGAACGTCGCCATCGCCGCCTGCCCACCGGCCTTCTGCCCCTCACGGGCACGGGCCAGCCTGGCGTCCAAGCGCTCCTTGCCGCCCAGCAAGCACCGACCGGGCACGCGCACGTCGTCCAAGAACACGTCCGCCGTGTGCGACGCCCGCATCCCGTGCTTCTTGACCTTGCCCGGCGACGACAGGCCCGGCGTGCCCGGCGGGATGATGAAACCGGCCTGACCGCGCGCGCCCAGAGCCGGGTCGACGACCGCCGTCACGACGTGGACGTTCGCGATCCCGCCGTTCGTCGCCCACGCCTTCTGCCCGTTGAGCACCCACTCGTCCGAGGCCTCGTCGTACACGGCCCGCGTCCGGTACCCCGCCACGTCCGACCCCGCCTGCGGCTCGGACGCGCAGAACGCCGCCAGCTTCGGGTCGTCCTCCGTCCCGAAGCACTCCGGCACCCACTCGGCCAACTGCTCCGGTGAGCCGGACGCGAAGATCCCGGCCGCCGCCAACCCGGTCCCCATCAGGGCCAACGCGATCCCCGCGTCACCCCAGAACAGCTCCTCGGTGGCGATCGGCAACGACAACCCGATCGGGTCCGCGAACCAGGTGGCCAGCGACTCGAACCCGTACAGGCCGATCTTCGCCGCCTCCTGGATCACCGGCCACGGTGTCTCCTCCCGTTCGTCCCACTCGGACGCCGCGGGCCGGATCACGTCCTTCGCGAAGCCGTGCACCCACTCGCGCAGGTCAAGCTGGTCCTCGTTCAGCTCCAGCGAAAAACCGCCCATGGTCCCCTCACGCCTTCGGAATGTTGAACAGGCTCATGAACCCGGCCGCGAAGCCGAGATCCCCCTTGACCTTCAGCTTGCCGGTCATGAACAGCACCGGCGCGGACGCGTTGCCGGTCGCGAGCTTCAGGAACTCCACTGGTCCCAACGTCACAGTGGCCCTGGGGTCACGCGTCTCACCCTTGTTGATCGTGCAGGCGGCGTCCTCGATGACCACCTCGTACACGTCGTCCGAAGCGCCGAACCCACCGAACCCGCCGGTCAGCCGGAACTGCACGACGGCACGCGTGGCGCCCGCGCGTTCGCTGCGGAAGTGCGCCTCCATGCGCCGGAACACCTCGTCCAGCACGCGTTCGCGCAGGCCGGGCCGGGACGTCACGGACTCGACCTGGTCCTTGGACGCCCGCGAGATGATCCGCGCGAAGTTCTGCGGGTCCATCCCGGCCAGGTCGAGGTCGGCGCCACCGTCGGCCAGCGCGCCGAGCGCGGCCAGCAGGTCGGCGAACTCGTCGTCGCCGAGCTTCTTCGGGTCGATGCCGCGCGCGATGACGTCGATGTCGACGTCCCTGAGCGCGGGGTCGCCCGGATCGACCTGCTGGAGCGTTGAGATCAGCTCTTCGGGGCTGAGCTTCGCGATCGCCTCGGTGGTGAGGTCGATGGTCATCTGTGGCACCTCCGCTACCTACTGATTGGTAAGCCTACTGGCGAGTAGGTAGGGCGGCAAGGGGCTCAGAGTAATCTTGTGCCAGCCATCCAGGGGGTGCGATGCACGCAGAGCAACCGGTTCGCTCGGGTAGGGCCAAGAGACTGCCACGCGCGGTGCGCGAACGGCAGATCATGGACGCCGCGGTGGACGTTTTCTCGCGTTTGGGTTTCCACGCGGCGTCCATGGACGAGATCTCCGAGGTCGCGGGCATCTCCAAACCCATGCTGTACGCCTACCTCGGCTCGAAGGAGGAGCTGTTCGCCACCTGCATCCGCCGTGAGTCGACCCGGATGATGGAGGCGATCTCGAGCGGAGTCGAGTCCGAGGAGCCGCCGGACGTCCAGCTGTGGAGCGGACTGCGGGCGTTCTTCGGGTTCGTCGGCGAGAACCGCGCCGGCTGGCAGGTCCTGCACCGGCAGGCGTCCTCGCAGGGCGGGCCGTTCGCGGAGGAGTTGGCCGACATGCGCGGCCGGGCGATCAGCCTGGTGGCGGCGCTGCTGGTGCACTCGTCGGACTTCACCAACGTGCCGCGGGCGGGCGACAAGGAGGCCGAGTCGCTGGCCGCGGCACTGGTCGGGGCGGGCGAGTCGTTGGCCGACTGGTGGCTCGACAACCCCGAAGAGCCGGCCGGCGTGGTCGCCGCCCGGCTCATGAACCTGGTCTGGATGGGTTTCGGGGACCTCGTGGCGGGTGACGTGTGGCACCCGCCGTCACGGAGGTCGGAGCGTGGGACCGAGCGTGGAGCGGAAGAGGGCGCCTAGGCCAGCGCGCCCTTGAGCACGGCCACCGCCTGGCTGATCGCGGCTTCGGCGGCGTGGGTCTCGCGCATCGAGTTGACCATCACGAAGTCGTGGATCACGCCCTGGTAGCGGACCGCGGTCACCGGCACGCCGGCTTCGCGCAGCTTGTTCGCGTAGGCCTCGCCCTCGTCCCGCAGCACGTCGGCCTCGGCGGTGATCACCAACGCCGGCGGCAGACCGGTCAGCTGCTCCACCGACGCGCGCAGCGGTGAGGCGGTGATCTCGGCGCGCTCCGCCTCGGAAGTCGTGTACTGGTCCCAGAACCACTGCATCGCGTCACGCCGCAGGAAGTAGCCCTCGGCGAACTCGTGGTACGACGGCGTGTCGAACGACGCGTCCGTCACCGGGTAGAACAGCACCTGCTGCTTGAACGCCACGTCACCGCGTTCCTTGGCCACCAGGGTCAACGCGATGGCCATGTTCCCGCCGACCGAGTCGCCCGCCACGGCCAGGCGCGTCGCGTCCAGTCCGCGAGCGCCGCCTTCCTCGGCGATCCACTGCGCGACGGCGTAGCTCTCCTCCAACGCCACCGGGTAGTGCGCCTCGGGCGAGAGGCTGTAGTCGGGGAACACCACGGCCGCGCCGGTGCCGACGGCCAGCTCGCGGACCAGCCGGTCGTGCGTGTGGGCGTTGCCGAACACCCATCCCGCGCCGTGGATGTAGAGGACGACGGGCAGCGTGCCGGTCGCGCCGACCGGGCGGACGATCCGGACGGGCACCTCGCCCACGGTCACCCACTCCTCGGCGACCTCGGGCTTGAACACCTCGCCGGACTGGACGCCGTCCACGGCCTTGCGGCCCTCGACCGGGCCCAGGTCGAACAGGTACGGCGGGTTGGCGGTGGCGGCGGCGAACTCGGCGGCGGCCGGCTCCAGGACGGTCATCTTCGGCTCCTCGGGCGTCGTGCTGGCTGAACCTGACAAGACAGAACCATAGTGCCCGATTACATCGTGCACAATCTAAATGGGCGCAGGTGTATCGTGGGCTCAGTCACAGGGGGTGGAAGGGGACGGACATGCGGAACTTCACCCTGGAGCTGGACGACCAGCTCTGCTTCGCGCTCTACGCCGCCTCGCGGGCCGTCACCGCGCGGTACCGGCCGTTGCTGGACGACCTGGGCCTGACCTACCCGCAGTACCTGGTGCTGCTGGTGCTGTGGGAGCGGGGCTCGGTCCCGGTGAAGGACGTCGCCGCCGCGCTCCAACTCGACTACGGCACGCTCTCGCCGCTGCTCAAGCGGCTGGAGTCGGCCGGCCTGATCCGCCGGGAACGCCGTCCGGACGACGAGCGCTCGGTCCGGGTCGTGCTCACCGAACAAGGCGAGGAGCTGCGCGAACGCGCCAAGGACGTGCCGCCCGCGATCGGCGACGCGATGAACCTCAGCCAGGAGGACACGGCCCGGCTGCGCGCCCTCCTGCGCACGTTGGCCGACAACGTCAGCCGCTGATCACGCCCTCCAGGTGCGGCCGGTGCGACCACAGCGCGAACCGCCGGCCGTCACCGGTGGTCGAGGTCGAGAAGTCGACCTCCCCCGGTAGCGGAATCGGCGCCTTGAACCGCACGTCGACCTCGTACGCGTCGGGCAGCCGGCCTTCGAACGCGGCCACGCACCGGGCCTTCGACCACATGCCGTGCGCGATGGCCCGGGGGAAGCCGAACGCCTTCGCGGCCAGCGAGTGCAGGTGGATCGGGTTCCGGTCGCCGGACACGTCCGCGTACCGCCGCCCGAGGTCACCGGGCAGCCGCCACACCGCCGTCGGCACGGGCGGCTCGGCACGCGCGGACTGGCCCTCGGACTGGCCCTCGGACCGGCCGGCAGAGGCCCCGCCGCCGCGCCGGAGATAAGTCGACACGTCGACCCAAGCCTCTTCGCCCTCGACGCACACCGTGGTCACCACGTCGAACTGCCGACCGCGCTCGTGCGGCCGCAGGTTCGCCAACGCCACGTGCAGCGACAGCGGTTCGGACACCAGCAACGGCCGGTGCTGCGTGATCCGGTTGGCCACGTGCACCAGACCGGGCAGCGGGAACGGGAACCCGCGCGCCGTCATCAGCCGGATCTGCAGCCCGAACCCGAGCACGTGCGGGTACGTGATCGGCAGCTCGTCGCGCACGCCGAACCCGCACACCTTGTTGTACCGCGCCAAGTGCTCCGGGTCGACCGTGACCTCGGCGTCCGAAGAGGACTCCGGCAGCTCGGTCCCGCGCCGGGTGAACCCGGTCAGCGCGGCCTTGGCGTACAGCAGGGTCAGGTTCGACATCACGCCCCCAGCAGGCTCTGCCCGCACACCCGCACGACGTTGCCGTTCACCCCGGCCGACGCCGGGTGCGCGAACCACGCGATCGTCTCGGCGACGTCCACCGGCAGACCGCCCTGCGCCATGCTGTTCATCCGCCGCCCCGCCTCGCGGATCAGCAACGGCACCGCGGCGGTCATCTTCGTCTCGATGAACCCCGGCGCGACCGCGTTCACCGTGGCCCGGCCCGCGACCCGCCGGGACAGCGAGTCGACCACGCCGATCACACCCGCCTTGCTGGTGGCGTAGTTGGTCTGGCCGACGTTGCCCGCGATGCCCGCGATGGACGACACGCCGATGATCCGCCCGTCGGGCCGCACCGCGTCCGCCGCGAACAACGCGTCGTCGACCCGTTCCTGCGACGCCAGGTTCACCGCGATCACCGCGTCCCACCGGTCGGCGTCCATCCGCCCGAGCGTGCGGTCCCGCGTGATGCCCGCGTTGTGCACCACGATGTCGACGCCGTGGTGCCGCTGCGTGAGGTGCTCGACGATCTTCATGGGTGCGTCCGGCGCGGTGATGTCGAGTTGGAGCGTCGAACCGCCGACCCGGTTCGCCACCGCGGACAGTTCCTCGCCCTGCGCGGGCACGTCCAGGCACACGACGTGCGCGCCGTCGCGTCCCAGCACGTCGGCGATCGCCGCGCCGATACCCCGCGACGCACCCGTGACCAGCGCGACCTTCCCGGCCAACGGCCGGTCCCAGTCCTCCGGCGCCTCGACGTCGGCCGGCCCGATCCGCACCACCTGCCCGGACACGTACGCCGACCGGCCCGACAGCAGGAACCGCAACGTCGACTCGATCGCGCCCTCGGCGCCGGGCGCGACGTACACCAGCTGTGCCGTGCCGCCGCGCTTGAGCTCCTTGCCGACGCTGCGCGTGAACCCCTCCAGCGCGCGCTGCGCGACCTGCGACTCGGCCTGCTCGGGCGGTGTCCCGAGAACCACCACCCGCCCGCACGGCGCCAGCGACCGGATCACCGGCTGGAAGAACTCGTACAGCTCGCGCAACCGCTCGACCGAGTCGATGCCGGACGCGTCGAACACCAGTCCGCCGTACCGATCGGCCTCGGACACCACGTCCAGGCCGATCGACTTCACCACCGCGCCGACCGGGTCGACGAGTCGTCCGCTGCCACCGACCAGCACGGGGCCGTCGAGCGGGGGCTGCGCGGGTGAATGGCGGCGCAACGGGTACGGATCGGGTAGGCCCAGCTTGCCCACGACGAACCGCCCGAGGCCGGACTTGGCGAACGACTGGTATCGATCCATGCCGACATCACACTCCCTACTTGCTAGTAAGTCTACTGGCGAGTAGCTAACATTGGCGGCGACACGCCCACCACCCTGGAGGACGACATGGCCCGCGTAGCCATCCTCGGCGGCAACCGCATCCCGTTCGCCCGCTCGAACGGTCCGTACGCCACAGCGTCGAACCAGGACATGTTCACCGCCACCCTGGACGGTCTGGTCAGCCGGTTCGGCCTCCAGGGGGAACGGCTCGGCGAGGTCGTCGCGGGCGCGGTGCTCAAGCACAGCCGCGACTTCAACCTGGTCCGCGAGGCGGTGCTGGGCAGCAGGCTGTCCGCCGAAACCCCTGGTTACGACATGCAGCAGGCGTGCGGCACCGGTCTGCAGGCGGTGATCGCGGTGGCCAACAAGATCGCGCTCGGGCAGATCGAGGTCGGCATCGCGGGCGGCGTGGACACCACCAGCGACGCGCCGATCGCCGTGAACGAGGGCCTGCGCGGCGTGCTGCTGGAGTTCAACCGGGCCCGGAGCGCCGGCGCGAAGCTCAAGGCCGCGCTGAAGCTCCGCCCTCGGCACGTGGTGCCGGACGTGCCGCGCAACGGCGAGCCGCGCACCGGCCTGTCCATGGGCGAGCACGCCGCGATCACCGCCCGCGAGTGGGGCATCTCGCGTGAGGACCAGGACGAACTGGCCGCCGCCAGCCACCGCAACCTCGCCGCCGCCTACGACCGCGGGTTCTTCGACGACCTCGTCACGCCGTTCCAGGGCCTGACCCGCGACCAGAACCTGCGGCCGGACTCGTCGGTGGAGAAGCTGGCCAAGCTCAAGCCGGTGTTCGGCCGGGGCGAGGGCGCGACGATGACCGCGGGCAACTCCACGCCGCTCAGCGACGGCGCGTCGGCCGTGCTGCTGGCGTCCGAGGAGTGGGCGGCGGCGCGGAACCTGCCGGTGTCGGCCTACCTCACGTTCACCGAGACGGCCGCCGTCGACTACGTCCACGGCGCCGAGGGCCTGCTGATGGCGCCCGCCTACGCCGTGCCGCGGATGCTGGCGCGGGCCGGTCTGGCGTTGCAGGACTTCGACTTCTACGAGATCCACGAGGCGTTCGCGTCGCAGGTGCTGACGACGTTGAAGGCGTGGGAGGACGCGGACTTCTGCAAGGGCAGGCTCGGCTTGGACGGTCCGCTCGGCGCGATCGACCGCTCGAAGCTCAACGTCAACGGCTCGTCGCTGGCCGCCGGCCACCCGTTCGCCGCCACCGGCGCCCGAATCGTGGCCACCCTGGCCAAGCTCCTGGCCGAACGCGGCTCAGGCCGCGGCCTGATCTCGATCTGCGCAGCCGGCGGCCAGGGCGTCACCGCGATCGTCGAGCGATAACCCCGAGAGTCGAACCCCCAGATCCCGAGAGTCGAACCCTCAGGTCGCGTGAGTCGAACCCTCAGGTGCCGAGAGTCGAACCTCCAGGCCGCGCGAGTCGAACTCTCAGGACCGGTGAGTTCAACGTTCAGGTCCGGCGAGTTGTCCACAGGCAAGGCCCGACGGCCCGATCTTGTCGGTCCGGTCTGGCAGGATCAAAAACAGGGATCCCCTGGGCGGGGACCCCTGCGAAGCGGTCCGTCAGCGCGAAGCACCCCGGTCAGTCGAGGAGCGTCCACGAGGCCGTGCAGCGGACCGTCACCACGATCTGCTGCGCCTCCAGGTTGAGCTGGTCCATCTGCGGCGGCACGCCGGGCGCGCCGCCGCCGTAACCGCGCGTCATCGTGCGGTGCGACTCGGCCGCCCACACCTCGGCGTCGCCGTCGGTCAGCCGTTGGAGCGGGCCGAGTCGTGCACCGAGGGCCTCCGTGTACCCCTCGGCACGGCGGCGCGCGTCCTGCACGGCCTCGCGCTGCGCCTCCCGGACGGCGTCCGCGTCGTCCTTGAGCTGCCACGTCGGCCCGTTGAGCCACGTCGGCTCGGCGATCACGAGGGTGGCCAGCAGGTCGTCCACGCCCGTGATGTCGTTGATCCGCACGAGGTAGTTCTGCGCGGCACGGCTGCCGGAACGGCGCTTGCCGTCCCAGTTGTCGTGCACGTGGAGCTGCCGTGAACGCACCTCCACGCCCGGCCGTTCGAACGCGGGCTCCACGGCGGCGATCCGCGCGGTCAGCGCGTCCACCGCCTCGTTGCGCGTCGAGCCCGTCGTCTCGAAGCTCACGTTCACCTCGGCGCGGTCGGCGGTCCGCTCGACCTTGCCGACGCCCTTCGTCACCACCTCAGCCATGGCGCCGACGCTACCGGTCATGGCGCTCGATAGCTCTGTATAGCTTTGGCCCTAGATAGATGAATACCCGCCGACACGGCGTGAGTATTGGATCGGTCGTAGACACCTCGATACCGTCCGAGGATGGACCCGGTGCGCAACCCGTTCGCCCCCGGTGCGGGCCAGCGGCCACCCGAGCTGGCGGGGCGCGACAAGGAGTTGCGCGCGTTCGAGGTGGTGCTGGAACGGGTCGCTCGCGGCCGGCCGGAACGCAGCCTCGTGCTCACCGGGCTGCGCGGCGTGGGCAAGACCGTGCTGCTGGGCGAACTGCGGTCGATGGCGGTGAAACGCGGCTGGGGCGCGGGGAAGATCGAGGCACGGCCCGAGGCGGGGTTGCGCCGACCGCTGTCGGCGGCACTGCACCGGGCGATCCGCGACCTGGCCGTGCGGCACCGCGCGCCGGACCGGGTGGAGGCCGTGCTCGGGGTGCTGAAGGCGTTCGCGCTGCGGGCCAACCCCGAGGACGCGAAGCTGCGCGACCGGTGGCAGCCGGGCATCGACGTGCCCGCGGCGGTCGGACGGGCGGACTCCGGTGACATCGAGATCGACCTGGTGGAGCTGTTCACGGAGGTCGCGGAGCTGGCGCAGGACGTCGGCACCGGCGTGGCGCTGCTGATCGACGAGATGCAGGACGTGCAGGCGGACGACATCTCGGCGTTGTGCGCGGCGTGCCACGAGCTGTCGCAGTCCGGGGCACCGCTGGTCGTGGTCGGCGCCGGGCTGCCGCACCTGCCCGCCGTGCTGTCGGCGTCGAAGTCGTACTCGGAGCGGCTGTTCCGGTACGTCCGGATCGACCGGCTGGCGCGTGAGGACGCGGACCGGGCGGTGTTGGCGCCGGTGGACCGCGAGGAGGCGGGCATCGAGCCGGAGGCGTTGGACGCGCTGTTCGACGCGTCCGGCGGCTACCCGTACTTCATCCAGGCCTACGGCAAGGCGGCGTGGGACGCGGCGCCGGCCGACCCGATCACCGCGGTGGACGTGGCGGTGGCCGCGCCGGAGGCGGACGTCGAGTTGGCGGTCGGGTTCTTCGGGTCGCGGTACGAGCGGGCGACGCCGGCCGAGCGGGAGTACCTGCGGGCGATGGCGGAGCTGACCGACGGCAAGGACGCGGGCGTGAACACCGCGCAGGTGGCCGACCACCTGGGGCGCAAGCCGTCGTCGTTGTCGCCGGCGCGGGACAGTCTGATCAAGAAGGGGCTCGTGTACTCGGCCGAGCGCGGGCAGATCGCGTTCACCGTGCCCCACTTCGGCCGGTTCCTGCTCGGTCGCGAGGACTGACGTCGGCCTGACCTGCGGTTATTCGTTCGCTTCGGTTGCATTGGGTGATCTAGCGTGCACGCTAGAGAGTTCTCTTCGGCGCGTCCGGTCTGCGAGGTGAACATCAGGCGAATCGCCGGGCTCCTCCAGGTGGCTGCCGATGATTCGTCGGCATGTGCGGCACCTCACCGGAAAATCGGGTGCGCTCGCGCACGCGAGGGTGCATACTTGAGGCACACCACCGAGAGAACCTTTGAGAGGGATGAATCCCCGATGAACTTCACTGCGAAGCTCCGCGCTCGTCGTGTCGAGGCTCGCAACCGCAAGGCTGTCGCCCGCGCGATCGACATGGCGCCCACCCCGGCCATGCGTCACGAGCTGATGGCGATCGCCCAGGCGCAGGTGACCACCCTCCGTTGAGGAGGACCTCCCGGCGCGCGTGACGACCACCCGATCGATATCGGGTGTGCAGCCCCGTCGTCCGCGCTCTGGCGAAGGGTGAACGACGAAGCCCTGCCGCACC
Organism: Saccharothrix deserti; assembly: GCF_009769385.1. Lineage (GTDB taxonomy): Bacteria > Actinomycetota > Actinomycetes > Mycobacteriales > Pseudonocardiaceae > Actinosynnema > Actinosynnema deserti. The sequence goes on along the minus strand of NZ_VKAB01000015.1, from coordinate 242,121 downwards.
TCCCGCGCGGCAGGGCTTCGTCACATCGAAACGTGACCTGTGTCACATCCAGTAGGGGATGTAACAGTCCACGATCGTGTCTCGATGTTCCAGATGACCCCGCGATGCTGTCGGACCCCCGACCTGGCAGCACCGCGGGGTTTCCCATGTCCGGCTACGCGGCCGTGGCCGAGCCGTTCCAGGCGTCGTCAACTCTCCGGGCACGCCCGATCATCACCATCTCCCCCTGCGGTGTTTCACCTGTCCCCCACGGACAACACCATCGTGCCACCGGGGTACGACAGTTTCTCCGAGGTTTGCTGAGAGCATGACCGGATGACGCCTCCGCTCCTGGTCGTGGACGCGGCCAACGTCGTCGGCTCCGTCCCGGACGGCTGGTGGCGCGACCGCGCCGGCGCCGCCACCCGCCTGCGGGACAACCTCGTCGAAGTGGCCGAACACGGCCTGCCGACGCTCCCGGGCCCGCTGGAAGTGGTCCTCGTGGTCGAGGGCAGGGCCCGCGACGTCGAGTCGATCCCCGGCGTCCGCGTCGTCTCCGCCCCCGGCTCAGGCGACGACACCATCGTGGACGTAGTCCGCACCAACCCCCCGAACCGCCCGTGCACGGTAATCACCGCCGACCGAGCCCTCCGCCACCGCGTGGAAGCCCTGAACGCCGCCGTCCTCGGCCCCCGCACAGTCCGTTCCCGCTAGTCGTCTCAGTTGGTGGACGGCGAAATAGCCCGCCAGGGGCATCGTGTTGACCGCCGGTCGTTGGCCGACGTGCGCCGCAAGGTGGTCCTGCTCGACTACTGGTCCTTCTGCTGCCAGTAGGTCAACTTCTCCACGTGCCGAAGTCGCGATCCTCGCGACATGCCGCCGCGGAGCGCGGGCAGCCGTGTCCCTCGTTGCCGAGGATGACGAGCAGGTCCTCAACCGTGCGCGGCTCGCGTCGATAGCGGGACACCTGTCTGCGCAAGGCCGCCTGAACCACCCTGGGCGACAGGTCGAGTTGGTCCAGCAGGAAATCGTCCTGATGGAGCACCGTGATGGCGTAAGGCGTCACCGCGGACTCCGGGAAGTCTTTGAGGTTCTCAGTGACCAGGACCTCGGCTCCTCCTCTCACAGCGGCGGCCAGGACGTGCCGGTCCTTGGGATGGTTCTCCATCGAGTCGACGAGGTGTTGGTAGCCGGTGATCTCCGCGTCGGGGAAGTGGCGGTTCATCTGGTCGAGGCGATGTGCGACCTGAGCTTCGGTCGCTCCGCGCTTGCGCAGGTTTCGATCAAGCTCGGTGAGCACGCCGGCCGACCAGAGCGGGCGGTAGAGACCGCACTCGGCGATGCTCAGCGCGGTGTCGCACAGGTACGGCTTGAGCAGTACGCAGGTGTCGATGAAAACGGGGAACAAGGCTCACCTGAGGTCGTCGTCCGCCGGCATCCGCTCGAACGGCGCGTCGAGCGGCAGGTCGTACAACCCGTCGTCCTCGCCCGCCCGCACCATCTCGTCCAGCCCCGCAGCACGTGCACGGCGGGATCGGTCCTGATAGGCGAGCAGGTCGACCAGTCGCACCCGACGGTGGCGGTTCGGCTGCTCGAAGGGGATCTCCCCCGCTTCGAGCAAGCGCACCAGAGTCGGTCGGGAAACTCCCAGCAGGTGGGCTGCCTCGCTGGTGGTCAGAACGGTGTGCTGGGGCGCAACCGTGATGGCGAGGCCCTGTGACATGGCCAGGACGACATCGCGAAGGACCTCGAACACCTCGGCGGGCAGTTCCAGACGGCTTCCGTCGGGGCCGACGAGCGCGGCGTTGTCCTCGCGCAGCCGAGTCAGTGCCGCGATCCATGGCGTCAGGCTTTCCGGTCGTGCCGGCGGCAGCACTGTCCGTTCCCCAACGGTGCTTGTCATGCATCAACCATACCTGGAAACGAACAAAACGAACGGGTGAATCCGTCCACATCGCGGACGTCGGAACACCCAGCCCTTGACGTCGTGTTGACTCCGGACGTGACGACCGCACAACGACGCCGCGCCCGTGTCCGCGCCCCCGAACTGGTGGGCCGCGGGTGGCTCAACACGGGTGGGCGGGACATCAAGCTGGCCGAACTGCGCGGCAAGGTGGTCCTGCTCGACTTCTGGTCCTTCTGCTGCATCAACTGCCTGCACGTCCTCGACGAGCTGCGCCCCCTCGAAGCCGAGTTCGCCGACGTCCTGGTCACCATCGGCGTGCACTCGCCCAAGTTCGTGCACGAGGCCGAGGCGGCGGCCCTCGAAGCGGCCGTCGAGCGGTACGAGGTGGAGCACCCCGTGCTGGACGACCCCGAGCTCACGACGTGGCAGAACTACGCGGTGAAGGCGTGGCCCACGCTCGTGCTGGTCGACCCCGAGGGGTACGTCGTGCACGTCGCCGCCGGCGAGGGCCACCTCGACGCGCTGCGCCAGATCGTGTCCGAGATCGTCACCGAGCACGACGCCAAGGGCACCCTCCACCGCGGCGACGGCCCGTACGTCGCGCCGCCGCCCAGGGCCACCGAACTCCGGTTCCCCGCGAAGGCCGTCCTGACCGGGAACAACACCCTCCTCGTCAGCGACTCCGCCCGCCACAGCCTGGTGGAGCTGGACCTCGACGGCGAGACCGTGATCAGGCGAATCGGCACCGGCGAACGCGGTCGCCGGGACGGCCTGGACCCCACCTTCTCCGAACCCGCCGGCATCGCGCTCCTCCCCGACGACGTCGCTGCCGAGGTCGGCTACCACGCCGTCATCGCCGACACGGTCAACCACCTCCTGCGCGGCCTCGACCTGGTCACCGGCGAGGTCACCACGATCGCGGGCACCGGCGAGCAGTGGCGCGACGGCGACACCGACGGCCCGGCCGACGAGATCCACCTCACCAGCCCGTGGGACGTCACCTGGTGGGAACCCGCTGGTGGCGTGGCCATCGCCCTCGCCGGCAACCACACCCTCGGCCTGTTCAAGCCCCTGGAACGCCGCCTCGAACGCCTCGCCGGCACCACTGTCGAAGGCCTGCACGACGGCCCGGCGGCGGAGGCGTTCTTCGCCCAGACCTCGGGCCTCGCGGCCGACGGCGACCGGCTCTGGCTGGTCGACTCGGAGACCTCCGCGCTGCGCTGGCTGGACGCCGACCGCACCGTGCACACCGCCGTCGGCAAGGGCCTGTTCGACTTCGGCCACCGCGACGGCCCGGCCGACCAGGCGCTGCTCCAGCACCCGCTGGGCGTCACGGTCCTGCCCGACCACCAGATCGCCATCTCCGACACCTACAACGGCGCCATCCGCCGCTACGACCCGTCGACCGGCGAGGTGTCGACCCTGGCCACCGACATCGCCGAACCGTCCGACGCGGTCCTGGTGGACGGCGAACTGGTCGTCGTCGCCTCCGCCGCGCACCGCCTGGAACGCCCCGTCGCACCCGGCGCGCAGCTGGTCAGCGGCGACGCGCACAAGGTCCGCCGCCCGCCGTCCGTGATCGCGCCCGGCGACCTCGAACTCGCCGTCGTCTTCACCCCGCCGACCGGCCAGAAGCTGGACGACCGGTTCGGCCCGTCCACCCGCCTGGAGATCACCAGCTCCCCGCCCGAGCTGCTGGAAGCGGGCGCGGGCGTCGGCACGGACCTGGTCCGCACGCTGCGCGTCGCGGAAGGTTTCACCGAGGGCGTGCTGCACGTCGTGGCCCAGGCCGCGAGCTGCACGGACGACCCGAGCGTCGAGCACCCGGTGTGCAAACTGGCCCGCCAGGACTGGGGCGTGCCCGTCCGCGTGGTAAAAGACGGACCGCACCGGCTACCCCTGATGATGGGCGGCCTCGACGAGGGCATCTAGACTCTGCCGGTGCCCGATGTCAAGCTCGAGATCCAGATGCTGCACGACCGCGTGATGGTGCGGATCTCGCCGGAGGACGGCGAACGCCGCAGCAGCGGTGGCATCGTGATCCCGGCGACCGCCCAGATGGCCAAGCGCCTGGCCTGGGGCGATGTGCTCGGGGTCGGCACGAACGTGCGGCACGTCAAGGTCGGCGACCGCGTGTTGTTCAACCCCGAGGAACAGTTCGAGGTCGAGGTTCAGGGCCAGACCTACCTCGTCATGCGGGAACGGGACGTGCACGCCACCGCGACGGAGCGGACGGAACACGGGACCGGGCTTTACCTGTGAAATCTGCTGTGAAACCTGTGAACCGCATCGACCGTGATCGACGCGTGACGACGGTCGGGTAAGCAGTCCCAGGACCTTTGCGGAGAGGCAAGAGGGGGAGCGGTGCCGGAGAACCAGCGACCGGAGTACGACGCTGAGCGGACCAGGGCCATGGAGCCGGTCCGCCCGTCGGACACCGCCTCGGAGCGCACGACGAAGCTCCCGGCGGGCACGGTCCAGGAGGCCGAGTGGCCCCAGGACGAGCCGGACAACGACCCGGACACCGCGGCGACCGTGCAGAACGTGACGCCCCCGTCGGGCAACCCCGACAACGCGACGGCCCCGCCGAGCGTCTCTCACAACGTGACGCAGCACCCGACGCACAACCCACCCCGCGACGTGCCGCCGACGGGCGCCGATGCGACCCAGGCGATCATGCCGTCCGGTGACGTGACCCGAGCCCTCACGCCGCCGCCCGCCGCCGAGCAGACCCGCACGATCAACACCCCGCCCGGCGGCTTCGGCCGGCCGATGGCGGCCCCGTCGGCCCAGTCGTTCCCGTCGGCCCCGTCGCCCTCGGAGGCCACCACGGTCTTCGCCGCGCCGGTGACCGCGCCGGAGCCCGAGGCGACCGTCTACGGCCCGGTGATGGTCGACCGGGACACCGAGACCGACGAGGCCGACGCCCGCCGCAAGCGCTTGCGCAAGGGCGGTCTGATCGCCGCCGCCGTGCTCGGCGTGATGGTCCTCCTCTACGGCCTGGACATGGTCGTCTCCGGCGGCGACGTGCCGCGCGGCGTGACCGTCGCGGGCGTGGACGTCGGCGGCATGAGCCACACCGACGCCGAGCAGAAGCTGCGCGACGAGATCGGTCCCCGCCTGGCCGCGCCGGTGAAGGCGCGCGCGGGCGACGTGGAGACCGAGATCGACCCGAAGGCCGCCGGCCTGGAGCTGGACTGGACCGCCACGCTGGACCGCGCGGGCAGCCAGCCGCTGTCCCCGATCACCCGCGTCACCTCGTTCTTCACCTCCCGCGAGGTCGGCTTCGCCACCCGCAGCGACGAGGGCAAGCTGGCCGCCGCCCTGGAGGGCCTGCGCGCCACGACCGACCACGACCCGGCCGAGGGCGCCATCCGGTTCGAGGGCGCCACGCCGATCGCGGTCGACCCGAAGCAGGGCCAGAAGCTGGACCTGGCCGGCGCGTCGGAGAAGATGCTCGCCGACTGGGCGGACGGCGGCACCGTCGAGCTGCCGGTGGCCACCACCCCGGTCAAGACGACCAAGGAGGGCGTGCAGAAGGCCCTGGACGAGGTCGCCAAGCCCGCCACCTCCGCGCCGCTGATCATCCAGGGCGAGGGCAAGGACGCGACGCTCACGCCCGAGCAGCTGGCCACCGTGCTGGTGTTCGAGCCCGCCGACGACGGCAGCCTGACCGCGAAGGTCGACAACGGCAAGGTCGTCGAGCACGCCGGTCCGCAGCTGAAGGACACGGAGAAGGAGGGCAAGGACGCCCAGATCGTGTTCGAGGGCGGCCGGCCCGTGGTGAAGGAGTCGGTGGACGGTCTCGGCATCGACTGGGACAAGTCCCTGGTCACCACCCTCGACGTGCTCAAGCGCGCCGACAACCGCGCGATCAAGGCCGAGTACAAGCACACGCCCGCCAAGGTGACCACCGAGCAGGCGAACAAGATGGGCATCAAGGAGATCATCGGCGAGTTCTCGACCGGTGGCTTCGTGGCCGCGTCCGGCACCAACATCCGCGTCGTGGCCGAGAAGGTCAACGGCGCGATCGTGAAGCCGGGCGAGACGTTCAGCCTCAACGGCCACACCGGTCCGCGCGGCACCGCGCAGGGCTACGTCGAGGCGGGCATCATCGAGAACGGCGTCCCCGGCAAGGCGGTCGGCGGCGGCATCTCGCAGTTCGCCACCACGCTCTACAACGCCGCCTACCACGCGGGCATGAAGGACGCGGGCCACAAGGAGCACAGCTACTGGATCTCGCGGTACCCGAAGGGGCGCGAGGCCACGGTGTTCATGGACGGCGCGGGCAACAGCCTGATCGACATCAAGTTCACCAACCCGGACGAGACCGGGGTGGCGATCCAGACGATCTGGACCCCGTCCTCGATCAGGATCGTGCTGTGGGGCACCAAGAACTACGACGTGACCGGCTCGACCAGCGCCGACTTCAACCAGACCCAGCCGCAGGAGCGCAAGGTCAACAAGCCGGACTGCCAGCCGAGCAACGGCGCGCCCGGCTTCTCGGTCACCGACACCCGCACCATCACCGACCGCCGCACCGGCCAGTCCCGCTCGGAGAGCCGCACCGTCCGGTACGACCCGCAGTTCAAGATCGTCTGCGAGCCGCCGCCGGGCGGCTGAGCCGCCTGGGTTCGTGGTAGCCACGACGGGGTATTCACCCGATCGTGGCTACCACTGGGCAAGAGGTGCGAAGACATCCCGCCGTGCAGCTGCTGGGGCGCGCCGGGATGGTGTGTTACGGGCTCGTCCACGTGCTGCTGGCGGCGTTGACGGCGCAGGTGGTCCTCGGTGACACCGGGGAGCGGACCGACCAGAAGGGCGCGGTCTCGGCCCTCGCCCAGACCTCGATCGGGCCGGTGCTGTTGTGGGTGCTGGCGATCGGTCTGTTCGCGTTCGCGGGCTGGCAGCTCACCATGGCCGTGTCCGGCTACGGGTGGGTCGGCAAGAAGCGCAAACGCGTGTACCGCAAGTTCGGCTCGGTCGGTCGCGCCATCACCGGCACGGTGATCGGGATCGCGGCCATCGGCTACGCGACCGGGTCGTCGCAGAGCAGCTCGACCGAGCAGTCCCAGACGTGGACGGCGCGCGTGCTCGCGCTGCCGTTCGGGCAGGTCCTGGTGGGTGCGGTGGCGGTGTTCGTGCTGGGGCTCGGGGTGGCGGTGGCGCGCAAGGGCGTGAAGAAGTCGTTCGAGGACGACCTGAACATGTCCGAGTTGCCCGGCGGCACGCGGGCCTGGGTCGAGCGGCTGGGTCGGATCGGCTGGATCGGCAAGGGCGCGTCGTACGTGCTCATCGGCATCCTGGTCGCCTTCGCCGCGATCAACGCCAACCCGGCCGAGTCGGGCGGGATGGACAAGGCGTTGCACACGTTGGCCGCGCAGCCGTACGGGATCTTCGCGCTGGCCGTGATCGCGGTCGGCTTCCTGGGCTTCGGCGCCTACTGCTTCGCCGCCGCGAAGGCGCACAAGGGCTGATCGGGCCGTCATGGGTCGGGCCGAACGGGCGCGCGACCATGTTCGCCGAGTTCGCCTTGCCCCGGAGCGTTCGCAGGGGTCCCCGCCAAGGGGACCCCTGCTTTGATCTTACCGACGGGGTCTGACAATTCCGGGTCGGAACGAGGTCAGAACGATGAGGTCAGAACGAGGCCTCGTCGATGTCCATGAGGGCGTTGTCGGTGGCCTCGGCGATCTTGCGACGCGCGGTCAGCTCCGGCAGCACGGACTTGGCGAAGAACGACGCCACCGCGACCTTGCCCTCGTAGAACGCCTTGTCCTTGGCCGAGACCTGGCCGTCGAGCTTGGTCAGCGCCACGTCGGCCTGGCGCAGCAGCAGCCAGCCCACCAGGACGTCACCCGCCGTCATCAGCAGGCGGACGGTGTTCTGGCCGACCTTGTACAGGTTCCGGACGTCCTCCTGCGAGCTGGTCAGGAAGCCGACCAGCGCGCCGAGCATGCCCTGGAGGTCCTCCAGGCCCTGCTTGAGGAGCGCGCGCTCCTCCTTGAGGCGACCGTTGCCGGCCTCGTTGTCCAGGAACTTCTGGATCTCGCCGTTCAGGAAGCCCAGCGCCTGGCCCTTGTCGCGGATGATCTTCCGGAAGAAGAAGTCCAGCGACTGGATGGCCGTGGTGCCCTCGTACAGCGAGTCGATCTTCGAGTCCCGGATGTACTGCTCGATCGGGTACTCCTGGAGGAAGCCGGAGCCGCCCAGGGTCTGCAGGGACTGCGCCAGCTGCTCGTACGCGCGCTCCGAGCCGACACCCTTGACGATCGGCAGCAGCAGGTCGTTGACCTTCTCCGCCAGCTCCTTCTCCGGGCCGCCCAGCGCGATCTTGTCCTGCTGCGTCGCGGTGTACAGGTAGACCGCGCGCAGGCCCTCGGCGTACGCCTTCTGCAGCATCAGGCTGCGGCGCACGTCCGGGTGGTTGGTGATGGTGACGCGCGGCGCGGTCTTGTCCGTCATCCGGGTCAGGTCGGCGCTCTGCACCCGCTCCTTGGCGTAGGCCAGGGCGTTCAGGTAACCGGTCGACAGGGTGCCGATGGCCTTCGTGCCGACCATCATCCGGGCGTACTCGATGACCTGGAACATCTGCGCGATGCCGTCGTGCACCTCGCCGAGCAGCCAGCCCTTGGCCGGGACGCCGTGCTGGCCGAACGTCAGCTCGCACGTGGTGGAGACCTTGAGGCCCATCTTGTGCTCGACGTTGGTGACGAAGGCGCCGTTGCGCTCGCCGGTCGACTCACCGCTCTGCGGGTCGAAGTGCCACTTCGGCACGAGGAACAGCGACAGGCCCTTGGTGCCCGGCTTCGGCTCGATCCCCGGACCCTCGGGACGGGCGAGCACGAGGTGCATGATGTTCTCGGTCATGTCCTGGTCGCCGGACGTGATGAACCGCTTCACGCCGTCGATGTGCCAGGTGCCGTCGTCCTGGAGCACGGCCTTCGCACGGCCCGCGCCCACGTCGGAACCGGCGTCCGGCTCGGTGAGCACCATCGTGGCGCCCCAGCCGCGCTCGATCATGATCTCGGCCCAGCGCTTCTGCTGCTCGGTGCCGTTGCGGTAGACGACTGCGGCGAAGTTCGGACCGGCCAGGTACATGTAGACGGCCGGGTTGGCGCCCAGGATCAGCTCGGAGGCCGCCCACTGGACCGACGGCGGGATGCCGAAGCCGCCGAGTTCGTTCGGCAGGGACAGGCGGTACCACTCGCCGTCCCAGAGTGCCTGGTACGACTTCTTGAACGATTCCGGCAGCGTTGCCGAGTGGTTCTTCGGGTCGAAGACCGGCGGGTTGCGGTCGGAGTCGGCGAAGGACTCCGCCAGCGGCCCGACCGCCAAGTTGTTGAGCTCGGCAAGCACGCCGCGCGCGGTGTCCTCGTCGGACTGCTCGAACGGCCCCGTGCCGAGGTGGTCCTGCACGTTGAAGACCTCGAAGAGGTTGAACTCGAGGTCTCGGACGTTGCTCTTGTAGTGACCCATCTCGTCGCTCACTCCATGCTGGTCGGGGCGGTCCCCTACTGACCGGTAACAACAGGGTATTACCTGTCAGTAACCCCGGCAAGGCCGGCCACTCGGTTGTGGCGAACCAGACGGCCCTGAGCTGCGGAGTTACCGGGCGCAACGTTCGCTTTGCCGGAGTGCCCCTCGCGTGCGGGGGTAAGTGCTCAAGGGCGGGGCACGCCGCTGGACAGCAGGCCGGCCTGGTAGGCGAGGGACACGGCGTGCGTGCGGTCCCTGGCCCTGAGCTTGCGCAGGATGTTCTTCACGTGCGTCCGCACGGTCTCCACCGACACGTACAGCTCGTTCGCGACCGCCTGGTTCTCCAGCCCGTCCGCGATCAGCTGCAACACCTCGTACTCCCGTCGCGACAGCGACCGCCGCGTCCCCGCCTCCGCCGTCGGCGTGAACCCGGCCGCTAACGGCGCGAGCGTCGGGTCCACGTACGCCCGCTCCGCGTGGGCCCGGGAGATGGCCTGCAGCACCTCACTTATCTCCCCGGCTCTCGGCACCATCCCGTGCACCCCCGCCGACAGCGCCGAACGCACGAACTTCGCCGTCCGGTGCGGCTCGCGCACCAGCGAGATCACCACCAACGCCGGGTCGTTGCCGGTCAACAACGTCGCCAGGTGCCCCTGCGGGTCGAGCAGCGAATCCACCAGCAGCACGTCGGGCCGCAGCCGTTCGTGCATGCGCAACGCCGTGTGCAGGTGCCCGGTGGCGCCCAGCCAGTGCATGGCCGGCGTGCGCCGCACCACGGCCGCCACCCCTTCGCGGAACAGGGGCACGGGGTCCACCAGCGCCACCCCCGGCCCGGAGGCACGCCGATCAACGCCTGGTGTGAGCGGGCGCGCGTTGACACCGGTTCGCATGTCCCTGCGACCGCAACAGGGGCGAGCCATGACGCGAGTTTTCCGAATTACTTTCCGCGCAGCGCGGGTGGATCCGGTCACATACGTGAACAACAGTCACGAATGTGACTCAATGACCATGCGCGGCCTTCCGCCGGACGCAACAGCCTCGTAAGACCTACGTCACACACCCATGTGGGAAGCCGCGCACCGCCGCCGCCGAATCACGCGCTGCCACCCGTGGGCCGAGCACTCGTGGAGGCCTCATGGACACCCTCGACTGGGTCGTCGTCGGTGGGTACTTCTTCGTGATGGTGGCGATCGGCTACTGGTCACGCGGGCGGATCAAGAACATCGCAGACTTCTTCACCGCGGGCGGCAAGATGCCCTGGTGGTTGTCGGGCATCTCGCACCACATGTCCGGTTACAGCGCCGTCATGTTCGTGGCCTTCGCCGCCGAGGCCTACCGCCTCGGCCTGACCGTCTACATCTGGTGGGCGCTCACGATCGGTGTCGGTGTCGGCATCGGCGCGTTCCTCTGGGCGGGCACCTGGAACCGGCTGCGGTCCAAGCACGGCGTCAAATCGCCGCTGGAGTACCTGGCCATCCGCTACAACGTGCCGACCCAGCAGCTCATGGCGTGGGCGGGCGCGGCGCTGAAGGTCGTCGACATCTCGGCCAAGTGGGTCGCGGTCGCGCTGCTCCTCCAGGGCTTCGCGGGCGTCCCGGTGTGGCTCGGCATCACGCTCGTCGGCATCGTCACGATGATCTACTCGGTGATGGGCGGCCTGTGGGCCGACGCGCTGACCGACTTCGGCCAGTTCATCATCCAGGGCCTCGCGGGTATCGCCATGTTCGTCGCGGTCGCCGCGCACTTCGGCGGTATCAGCTTCATGTGGGAGATCTGGGACCAGCTGCCCGAGTCCCACTCCGAGCCGCTGACCGGCCAGTACACGCTGATCTTCTTCATGGCGCTGTTCCTGATCAAGACGCTGGAGTACAACGGCGGCATGTGGAACCTGGCGCAGCGCTACATGGCCGCGCCGTCCGGCGCCGCCGCCAAGCGCTCCGCCCTGCTGTCCAGCGCGCTGTGGCTGCTCTGGCCGCTGATCCTGTTCTTCCCGATGTGGGCGGCGCCGCTGATCGTGCCCGGCATGGAGGGCAACGCCGAGCAGGCCTACGTCGAGATGGGCAAGATGATGCTGCCCGCGGGCATGATCGGCCTGATCCTGGCGGGCTTCTTCTCGCACACCATGGCGATGGTGTCCTCGGACGCCAACGTGATCTCCGCGGTCATCACCCGGGACATGCTGCCCAAGCTGTGGAAGGGCGTGACGCGGCTCACCGAGCCGGCGCAGTTGCAGCTGGCGCGGATCACCACGTTCGCGTTCATCGGCCTGAGCATGACGGTCGCGTTGACCGCGGACACCAAGGGATTCGTGCTCAAGATCGTGATCGCGCTGGTGGCGGCCACGATGGGGCCGATCGCGATCCCGTTGATGCTCGGCATGCTGCCGTGGTTCAAGAAGGTCGGCCCGACCGCCGCGACGACCACGGTGATCGGTGGCCTCACCACGTGGGCCGTGCTGTACGTCCTGCAGATGAACAAGGTCGAGTTCGTCACCCAGGCGGTGATCGTGTCCTGGCCGCTGCTGGTGTCGCTGGTGCTCTACCTGGTGATCGGGCTCGTCATCAAGCCGGAGCCGTCGGCCGAGCGGGACGCGCTGGTCGACTCGCTGCAGTCCGACCCCGACGACGAGAAGGTGCCCGCGCGGGCGTGACCACGTCCTGTTGATCTGTGGGCCACGTTATCTGTGGGCCGTGTTATCTGTGCGACGCGTCATCTCCGCTGTGCGGGCGCCCTTCCGCGCCCGCACAGTGGGGTGATGGACGGTTGGCGACCGCGGGACGAGGCCGAGTCGGCCGCCGGGTGGAAGCTGTGGCTGGCGCTGAGCAGCCGGTTGTGGCCGTCGGCCGAGTGGGACGGCACACCGGCGGCGGCCGTCGGCGGGCTGCGGGCGGTCCTGGCCGAGTGCGACGGGATCCGCGGCACGTACGCCGGTGATCCCTCGGCGGCGGTGCTGCGGCTGGTCGACTCGGTGGTGTTCGTGGTGAGCCTGCCGGTGGAGCTGTGGCGGGACGACGAGCTGCCGGTCGACGCGGACCGGGCGGCGTTGCTGCACAGCGACCTGGCGGGCGTGGTCGAGCACGCGGCCGACGTGCGTGCCGTGCTGGCGCGCGGTGGGGGTTGGGCGGAGCTGGAAGCCCGCTGAAGCCCGCGGTAAAGCGATTGCCCCGACTCGTACGTTCGGAAGGTGGACGAGGGGATCCGGGAGTTCTACGCGCAGGGCTTCGAACAGGGGCGGTTGCGCGCCGGGAACGGGCGGCTGGAGTTCTTGCGCACGCAGGAGGCAGTACCTGGTGATGCTCGCCCTGTGGGGCCGCGCGCCGCTGTCGGTGAAGGAGCTGAGCCGGTTGCTGGCGTTGGAACCCGCCACCCTGTCGCCGCTGCTCAAGCGGCTGGAGGCGATCGGGTACGTGACGCGGTCGCGGGACGCGGCGGACGAGCGGCTGCTCGCCGTGACGCTGACCGAGGCCGGTGCGGCGTTGCGCGAGCGGGCGTTGGCGATCCCGCCCGCGGTGGTGGAGCGGTTGGGCATGTCGTTGGACGAGCTGCGCGACCTGCACTCCGTGTTGACCAGGGTGATCGCCGCGACGGAGCGGACGTGAGCAGGCCCGCCGTGCCGCTGCGGGTGTGGTACCTGCTCGGCGGCAGACTCCCGTTACGCCACCGCGAGTGGGTGTTCCGGCAGGCGACCAAGCCGACGTGGCTGGCGTGGTTCACCGTGAGGGCGTTCCTCCAACCACCGGATGACGAAGTACGGCTACCCGGCGGGCGCGGCGGCGGCCGTGCGCAAGGAGCGGACGCGGCGGGACCAGGAGCGCTACGAGCGGGTGTGGCGTTCGGCTGGGTAGTGCACGTGGAGTGCACGGTGACGCTCTAGCCCGACCGTGACGAAGGCCCAGGTCAGGACCGGAAACCGGCTTTGACCTGGGCCTTCGTTCACTTGAGCGGGTGACGGGAATCGAACCCGCCTCTACAGCTTGGGAAGCTGTCGTTCTACCAATGAACTACACCCGCGTGTTGCGTGCCCGATCATACACATAGGCTGTCCCCGTGCTGCTAAGTGACCGCGATCTGCGCAAAGAGGTCGACTCCGGCCGGTTGGTGTTGGAGCCGTTCGACGACGTCATGGTGCAGCCGTCCAGCATCGACGTGCGGCTGGACCGGTTCTTCCGGGTCTTCAACAACACCCGGTACACGCACATCGACCCCGCCATGCAGCAGGACGACCTGACCTCGCTGGTCGAGCCGGCCGACGACGAGCCGTTCGTGCTGCACCCCGGCGAGTTCGTGCTCGGCTCGACGTTCGAGCTCGTCACCCTCCCCGACGACCTGGCGGGCCGGCTGGAGGGCAAGTCCTCGCTCGGCCGCCTCGGTCTCCTGACGCACTCCACGGCGGGGTTCATCGACCCCGGCTTCTCGGGCCACATCACGCTCGAACTGTCGAACGTCGCCAACCTGCCCATCACCCTCTGGCCGGGCATGAAGATCGGTCAGCTGTGCCTGTTCCGGCTCAGCAGCTCGGCCGAGTTCCCGTACGGCTCGGCCCAGGCGGGCTCCCGCTACCAGGGACAACGCGGCCCCACGCCGTCGCGCGCCTACCTGAACTTCCACCGCACGGACACCAAGCGCTAGAGCTTCAGCTCCCCGTACCTGGCCAGCACGCGCGACCGCAGCTCCGGATCGGTCCTCGGCACCGGCTCCAGGAACACCTCGTCCAGCTCGGGGTGCGCGGCCCGCAGTTCGGCGTCGATCCGCACGCACGCCCGTTCCAGGTCGGCGGCACCCAACGCGTCGTCGAAGTCGAGCCGCGCGCACACCAGCACCCGGTCCGTGCCGACCGCCATCGTCAGCAGGTCCACCACCTGCTCGACCTCCGGCGCCTCCCGCAGCCGGGACCACACCGCGCGCACCAGCACCGGGTCGGCCTGCCTGCCGATGAGCAGCCCCCGGTTCGTCGACGCCAACGTGTACGCGGCGAACGCCAGCAGCACCCCGATCGCCAACGACGCCACGCCGTCCCACACCGAAGACCCGGTCAGCTGGTGCAGCCCCAGCCCGCCGAACGCGAGCAGCAGCCCGACCAGCGCCGCCGAGTCCTCCAGGAACACGGTCTTCACCGTCGGGTCGTCCGACACCCGCAGGAACGCGAGCACCGACCGCCCTTCGGCCCGCGCCTCCCGCCGCACCTGCCGCACGGCCTGCGTCCACGACACCGACTCCAGCGCGAACGCGATGCCCAGCACGACGTATCCGACGAGAGGGCTGCTCTGCTCCTCGGGCGCGCCGAACACCGTCCGGAAGCCCTCGTAGAACGCGAACACCGCACCGGACACGAAGATGGACACCGCCGCGAGCAGCGACCAGAAGTACCGGTCCTTGCCGTAGCCGAACGGGTGTCTGCGGTCCGCGGGCCGGGCCGACCGGCGCAGCGCGGTCAGCAGCAGGGCCTCGGTGAACGTGTCGGCGACCGAGTGCGCCGCCTCGGACATCATCGCCGCCGACCCCGTGATCACCCCGGCGACCGCTTTCATCACCGCGATGGCGAGGTTCACCGCCAGGGCGAGCAGGACGGTGAGCGTGCTCTCGCCGCCCTTCGGCTGGTCTGGTGCCATGCCCCGACGTTGGGCCCGACGGGCAAGATCCGCGCGGCTGTGACCGCCGTCACGAAACGATCATGATCATGGTTGCGACGACGAGGTGTCACATCCATTCTCGGGGGGAATTCCAGGTGCGAAACCTGACCGGTCGCTTGGCGGCCGTGTTCACGGCCGCCATCGCGGTTGCCATGACGAGCGGTGGTCCTGCGGGGGCGCAGGAGGACACCGTCACGATTGAAGGCCTGGTGTGGTTGGACCGCAACTCCAACGGCGTGGTCGACGCCCCGGAGCCGGGGCTCGCCAAAGCCCGCGGCGTGCGCGTCTACGACGCCACGACGAAGCTGCACATCAAGGACGTCGGCACCGACGAGAACGGCCGCTACAAGGCCGAGGGGCTGCCGAACGTCCCGCTCGCGATCTACAGCCACAACGCCGACGTCTACCTGTCGACGACCAAGTCGACGTTCAACCCCGTCAACGGCGGCGGCACGTTCGACTTCGGCATCAGGGGCGCGTACCTGCCGGTCCCCTGCTGGGTCGACAGCGACGGGAACCGCAGCTACGACGGCGAGCCGCCGCCACCCGGGGGCTGCCCGCTCCGCATCACCGGCGGGCCCGGCGTCGACCGGCCGGTCGACCCGCCCAACGCGGTCGCCAACATCACGCACTTCGCGGACGTGCCCTCGGGCGAGTACACCGTCACCGCGGGCACGCTGTTCGACCAGGGGCTCGCCCTGATCGAACCGACCAAGCAGAACCACGTCGACTGGGTGACGTACACCAAGAAGATCACGGTCAACGTCGGCCAGTCCGAACCGTGGATCGAGGCGGGTTACTTCGCGGCCGAGGGCGACATGGCCTACACCGCGCGGGTCGAGCCGGCCGAGGACGGTTACCGGATCGGTGACGAGGTCGACGTCGTCGTGCCGATCACGAACAAGGGCGACGTGCCGGAGCGGGCGGAGTTCGTGCTCGGCGAGCCGTTCGACGAGCAGGCCGAGAAGCTGTCGGTCAGCGACAACGTCGAGTCGGACGGCTCCAACCTCTACACGCTGAAGGACCGCCTGCTGCCGGGCGCGACGGCCGAGGTGCGCTTCAAGCTCAGGATCAAGACCGCGTTCAGCATGGTCAACGTGGTGGGGACCCACATCAACGAACTGCCCGACGCCGATTTCGGCAACAACGTCGTGAAGTTCCCGGTGCGGGTCGACGACGGCACGACCACCCAGCCGACCACGCCCGTCGAGACCACCACGACGACCACCGCGGCGCCGACGACCACGACCACGACCACGGCGCCGGCTGTCGTCCAGGTCGCGGGTGGCAGCGGGTTGGCGAGCACGGGCGCGGTGCCGTTGCCGTTGCTGGCGATCGGCGGGCTGCTGGTCGGCGGAGGCGCGTTGACCTTCTTGGCGGCACGCAGGCGTCGTCGCGCCTGACCCGTTTGGACGACCGCCACCGTTAGCCTGCGGCATGGGCATTTTGGTGCACGTACTGCTGACGGCGGTGGCGGTCTGGGTTGCCACGGTCATTCCGGGCATCGACCTGGATGCGGGCGCGTCGACGCCCGCGAAGATCGGCACGCTGATCGGCGTCGCGCTGCTGTTCGGTCTGGTCAACGCGGTGGTCAAGCCGCTGGTGAAGTTCTTCGGCTGCCTGTTCTACCTGGTCACGCTGGGGCTCATCGGCCTGGTGGTGAACGCGCTGCTGTTCTGGCTGACCGGGTGGCTGGCCGGCGAGCTCGGCCTGCCGTTCGAGGTCAGCGGCTTCTGGCCGGCGTTCTTCGGCGCCATCATCGTGGCCCTCACGAGCTGGATCCTGAACATCGTCTACGACCGCATCACCGAGCGCGGCTGAAAGCCCCGCGCGACAAGTCAGGCATGACAACGCCCCTCGGTCCGAACTCCGACCGAGGGGCGTCGCGCGTCCGCGAGCGACTCAGCCGGAGGTGGCCTTGTCCTCGTCCGGCAGCGGGGTGCCGGTGGGGGTTTCGTCCGTCGGCACGTCCTGGCGCTCCCGCTCCTGGCCGCGGCGCACGGCGGTCAGCAGGAGCTGCGCCACGTCCACGACCTCGACGTGCGAGCCGGCCGCGCCCTCGTTCTGCCGGGCCGTCACACCGTCGGTCAACATCACGCGGCAGAACGGGCAGCCCGTCGCGATCTTCGACGGCGCGGTGCCCAGGGCCTCGTCCACCCGGTCGACGTTGATGCGCTTGCCGATCCGCTCCTCCATCCACATGCGAGCGCCGCCGGCGCCGCAGCACATGGAACGGTCACCGTGGCGCGGCATCTCGCGCAGCGTCGCGCCCGACGCACCGACCAGCTCGCGCGGCGCCTCGTAGACCTTGTTGTGCCGGCCCAGGTAGCACGGGTCGTGGTAGGTGACGTCCTCCGCGATCTCCGCCACCGGCACCAGCCGGCGCTCGCGCACCAGCTTGTTGAGCAGCTGCGTGTGGTGCACGACCTCGAACTGGCCGCCCACCTGCGGGTACTCGTTGGCCAGGGTGTTGAAGCAGTGCGCGCACGTCACGACGATCTTGCGCTGACCGGGCGCACGACCGTCGAACACGGTGTTGAGCACCTCGACGTTCTGCTGCGCCAGCATCTGGAACAGGAACTCGTTGCCCGCGCGCCGTGCCGGGTCGCCGGTGCACGTCTCCTCCGGCCCGAGGACCGTGTACTTGACGTCCGCGGTGTGCAGCAGCTCGGCCACCGCCCGCGTGGTCTTCTTCGCCCGGTCCTCGAACGCGCCCGCGCAGCCGACCCAGAACAGGTACTCGGTGTCGCCCAGCTCGCCGTCGAACACCGGCACGTCGAAGTCCAGGCCCTCGGTCCACGCCAGGCGGTCCTTGGCGTTCTGGCCCCACGGGTTGCCCTTGTTCTCCAGGTTCTTGAACATGCCGCCCAGCTCGGACGGGAAGTTCGACTCGATCAGCACCTGGTAGCGGCGCATGTCGACGATGTGGTCGACGTGCTCGATGTCCACCGGGCACTGCTCGACGCACGCGCCGCACGTGGTGCACGACCACAGCACCTCGGGGTCGATGACGCCCAGCTCGTCCGCGCCGCCGATCAGCGGGCGCTCGGACTCGGCCATCGCCAGCACGTCGATGGACTCCAGGCGCTTCTTGTAGTCCTCGTACTTGTCCTCGGTCAGGCCGACCTCGTCGCCCGCCATGTCCTTGCTTCCGCCGGCCAGCAGGTACGGGGCCTTGGCGAACGCGTGGTCGCGCAGCTGGGTGATGACCAGCTTCGGCGACAGCGGCTTGCCGGTGTTCCACGCCGGGCACTGCGACTGGCAGCGACCGCACTCGGTGCAGGTGCTGAAGTCCAGCCAGCCCTTCCAGGAGAAGTCCTCGACCTTGCCGACGCCGAACACGTCCTTGTCGGGGTCGGCTTCCTCCAGGTCGAGGACCTGGCCGCCGCTCATCATCGGCTTCAACGCGCCGAGCGCGACGCCGCCGTCGTCCTCGCGCTTGAAGTAGATGTTGAAGAACGCGCTGAACCGGTGCCAGGCGACGCCCATGGTCAGGTTCTTGGCCACCACGATCAGCCAGATCATGCCGGACAGCAGCTTGGTGATCGCCATGATCGAGACCCAGTCCGGGCTCGCGGGCAGGACCTCCGCCAGCGGCGCGGTGACGAACGACGACCACAGCGGCGGGTCCTCCAGGCCGGAGGCCTGCTTGAACGCCTTCACGCCGAGGATGCCCAGACCCTCGATGATCACGACCGCTTCCACGAAGTACGCGGCCTTGAAGTTCGAGCCCGCGAACCTCGACACCCGGTCGGCGCGGCGCGGGTGGTTGAGCTGGCGGATGACCGCCAGCGCGACGCCGCCGACCACGGTGCCGATGCCGAGCAGTTCGACCAGCAGGGACCACAGCGACCAGGTGCCGATGACGGGCCAGTGGAAGCCGGGGTAGAAGACCTCGCCGTAGGCCTCGAACAGCACCGCGGAGCCGATGAGGAAGCCCCACATCACCATCCAGTGCCAGGGTGCGACCTTGCGGAACTTGGCCATCCGGGTGTGCGCGGCGAACTCCACGATCAACGTGCGCAGCCGGGGCACGAACGGCCCGTTGCGGGTCGCGTCGGGCTGGCCGAGGCGGATGATCTTGACCATCCGCACGACACCGGCGACGAACAGACCCCAGGCGTACACGCTGACGGCGACGCCGATGGCGCCGAGGGTGAGCTGGAGGGCTCCCATTGTGGTGGCGGCCTTTCTCGTCCGTTCTCCTGGCTGGGCAGCCTACGCCCGCTTACTCACCGGTAACCACTTGGACGTGGTCGATTGCATAGGGCTGTAGACTAGTGGAACAGACGTTCAAGTTGTTGGAGGCGGGCCGTGCTCGTGTACCTGGCGCTCGCCGTGGCGATCCTCGGTGAGGTGACCGCAACCGTGTCCCTCAAGTTGTCCGAGGGGTTCAGCAAGCCGATCCCGTCCGCGGTGGTCGTCGTGGGTTACGTCATCGCGTTCGGCGCGTTGAGCAAGGTGCTGCAACTCGGCATGCCGATCGGCGCGGCGTACGCGATCTGGTGCGCGTTCGGGATCGCGGCCGTCGCCGGTGTCGGGGTGGTGCTGTTCAAGGAGCCGTTGAACGCCACGACGGTGGCCGGGCTGCTGCTGGTGGTCCTGGGCGTGGTGGCCATCGAAATGGGTGGCCGTGCCGGGGCCTGACGGGCGTCGGGCGCGCGGCGACCGGCGTCGGCGAGCGATCCTGGAGGCCACCCTGCGGGTCGTCGAGCGGGACGGCGTGGCGGGGGTGAGCCACCGGTCCGTGGCACGTGAGGCGGACGTGCCGCCGACGTCGACCACTTATTACTACGCGACGTTGGACGACCTGCTGATCGCCACCCTGACGTGGTCGGCCGACCAGATGGCTTCGAGCTTCCGCAAGGTGTCGCTGACGCCGGTGGCGGTGGCTCGGTTCATCGCGGACGCGGTCGGCGAGCACCGGGGGCGGACGCTGGCGGAGTACGAGCTGTACCTGCTGGCGGCACGCCGGCCCGAGCTGCGTCCGGCGGCGCGCCGGTGGATCTCGCTGATGACCGAAGTCATCGGTCCGTGGGACCCGGTGGCGCTTCGGTCACTCCTCGCGGCCGTCGACGGGCTGCTGATCCAGGGCTTGATCGCGGATTTCCCCCCAATGGCGGAGGAATTGGAGCCCGTCGTGTCCCTTCTGATGCTTGGCGGATGACCTTCGCGCGGGACACTGGTGACATGAGGTTCGCCGGTCGTGAGTCGTGGCAGGTGTCGCACGGGACGAATCAGACGGTCAACACCGCTCTGTTCATCCGCGACACGCTCGCGCTCTCGGTCGAGACCGTGCCCGAACTGCCCGGCCTCGACCCTTCGGTGCCGGTCGTCGTGCCGCCGGGGGTCGACCGCGCGGCGGCGGCCGAGGAGTGGCTGGGCTGGTGGGCCGACGTGCTCGACCACGCCCGCGCCGAGCTGCCCAGCAGCGCGCCGGACGACCCGACCGGGCCGTCGTTGCAGATCAGGCCCGCGTTGCGGGCGGCGGTGCTGGCGCTGGGCGCGGCGGCCGTCGAGTACGACCACCGTTACGCGACGTCACGGGGTGCGCTGCCGATCGGTGAGGTGGTGCGCGGCGTGGAGACCCGGATCGGCCGGTACGTGCGCCCGTTCCGCCTGGTCATCACCGAGGTCCCGGTCCAGGGCCTGGTCTGGGAGCGCATGACCGACTCGCACGTGATCGCCTCCCAGCGCTTCCTCAGCGACCCGGCCCGCTCCGCCCCCGCCCTCCGCGAAGTAGTCGAATCCCTAGCCTGACCACGAGAGTCGAACCCCCAGACCGCGAGAGTCCTACGTTCACGACGCGTGTGTCCTACGTTCAGAGCGCGAGAGTCCTACGTTCAGAGCGCGAGAGTCCTACGTTCGGAACGCGTGTGTCCTACGTTCAGGACCCCCGAATTCAACGCTCAGGACGGTGCGAGTCGCGTGCTCGGGCACCGCGCGGTCGCCGGCGGCAGAGGTAGGGACAGCCCCCGTATCGGGTCGGGGGTCTTCCTGGTGGGCCGGTCGGCCGGCTGCCCCTAACTTGAACGTCAGCAACATTGACGCCTGAGGGGGCAGCGGTGGTTAACCGGATCGCGTTGGCGGCTGTGGCGGTGGCCGCGGCGGTGGCGCTCACGTCCTGCGTGCGGCTCGTGCAGAACGGCTTCGACGACTCGCACTCGGTATCCGACCAGGTGACCGAGGTCCGGCTGCAGAACGGCTCGGGCGACGTCATCGTCCGCAGCCGCACCGGCGGGGGCGACAACACCGAGATCCGCCGGCGCGTCGAGTACCCCAAGGACATGGACAAGCCCGGTGTCTCCCACCGCATGGAGGGCTCCACCCTGGTCCTCGACGGCTGCGGCAGCCAGTGCTCGGTGGACTACGAGGTCACCGTCCCCTCCAAAGAGGTCCGGATCACCGGCGAGAACAACTCCGGCGACGTCCGCCTCGAAGGCGTAGCCGGCGTCGACGTCGAGATCGGCTCCGGCGACGCGACGGTCCGTGCCGTGTCCGGCGCGGTCCGCATCAGCAACGGCTCGGGCGACCTCGACGTGGCCGACGTCGCCGGCGACTTCACCGGCGAGATCGGCTCCGGCAACGCCAAGCTGTCGGACATGCGCGGCCCGGTCACCATCGACAACCGCTCCGGTGACGTCCACGTGCGGATGACCGCGGTCGTCTCCGTGCGTGCCGAGGCGGACAGCGGCAACCTGACCGTCGACGTGCCCCAAGGCGCCTACAACGTCGACGTGGAGTCGGGCAGCGGTGACACAGCCGTCGACGTCAAGGACGACCCGAACGCGTCCGCCGCACTGGTCCTGCGCGCCCGCAGCGGAGACGTGACGGTCAGCGGCGCCTAGGACACCGCCTAGGCGTTCTGCTCGTACGCCGCCAGCAGCAGCGCCTCCACCTCGCCGTCCACCTCGTCGGCCCCGGTCAGCGACACCTTGTGCGTCGACTGGCCGGGGCCGCCCGGCGTCAACCGGGCGCTGTCCGGCGCGGTGGTGAACCGCAGCCCCAGGTCGACCCGCGACGCCAGCGCCTGCACGGCCGCGAACTGCCGCCCCCGCACGAACGGCACGTAGGTCGCCCGCCCCTCGGCCCGCACGTCCTCGCCCAGCCCGAGGGCGAGCGTCGCGATACGGTCGAACAGCGGTCGCAGCACCTCCTTGCGCCCCGAGTACTGCGACTCGACGTGCTCCGCGAACGTCGGCTCGGCCCACCCGGCCCGCCGCGCCGCCGCGTCCGCGATCGCCCACTGCGAGTTCTGCTTCACGCCGTGCACGTCCCGCAGCCACGCCCGCACGGTCTTCCGATCCACCGGGTCGAGCGAACTCGCCTCGACCAGCGCGACCCATTCGTCCAGCGTGCGGCCGGTGCGGGCGAGCATCGACCCGGACACCGCGGCCATCATGTCGGCGGGTTCCTTCACAACGACGAGTGTCCCGGATCACCCCGCCCCGGGAACACCGGAACCGCCCCGTCCGTTGGACAGGCAGAAACATTGAGCCAGGTGGACTCAAGTCCGCCGGTGCTGGCAAACTTGAGCCGGTACCGCTCAACGCGGGGCTCTCACAGACGCACTACCAGGAGGAATCCAATGGCGCGAGCGGTCGGCATCGACCTGGGGACGACCAACTCCGTCGTCGCGGTTCTCGAGGGTGGCGAGCCGACGGTGATCGCCAACTCCGAGGGGTCGCGCACCACCCCGTCCATCGTGGCCTTCGCCAAGAACGGCGAGGTGCTCACCGGGCAACCCGCCAAGAACCAGGCGGTGACCAACGTCGACCGGACCATCCGGTCCGTCAAGCGCCACATCGGCACGGACTGGAAGACGCCGGACATCGACGGCAAGCAGTACACGCCGCAGGAGATCAGCGCGCGCGTGCTGATGAAGCTCAAGCGCGACGCCGAGGCCTACCTGGGCGAGGAGATCACCGACGCGGTGATCACCGTCCCGGCGTACTTCGAGGACGCCCAGCGCCAGGCCACCAAGGAGGCCGGCCAGATCGCGGGCCTCAACGTGCTGCGCATCGTCAACGAGCCCACCTCCGCCGCCCTGGCCTACGGCCTCGACAAGGGCGACAAGGAGCAGACCATCCTGGTCTTCGACCTCGGTGGCGGCACGTTCGACGTCTCGCTGCTGGAGCTGGCCGAGGGCGTGGTCGAGGTCAAGGCGACCTCCGGTGACAACCACCTCGGCGGTGACGACTGGGACCAGCGGATCGTGGACTGGCTGGTCGAGCGGTTCAAGCAGAGCAACGGCATCGACCTGACCAAGGACAAGATGGCGTTGCAGCGCATCCGCGAGGCGGCCGAGAAGGCGAAGATCGAGCTGTCCAGCTCGAACAACGCCTCCATCAACCTGCCCTACATCACCGTCGACTCGGACAAGAACCCGCTGTTCATGGACGAGACGCTGTCCCGGGCCGAGTTCCAGCGCATCACCAACGACCTGCTGGAGCGCACCCGCGCCCCGTTCAACAACGTGATCAAGGACGCCGGCATCAGCGTCGGCGACATCGACCACGTGGTGCTGGTCGGCGGTTCCACCCGCATGCCCGCGGTGGCCGAGCTGGTCAAGGAGCTGACCGGCGGCCGCGAGCCGAACAAGGGCGTGAACCCGGACGAGGTCGTCGCGGTCGGCGCGGCCCTGCAGGCCGGTGTGCTGAAGGGCGAGGTCAAGGACGTCCTGCTGCTCGACGTCACCCCGCTGTCCCTGGGCATCGAGACCAAGGGCGGCGTGATGACCAAGCTCATCGAGCGCAACACCACGATCCCGACCAAGCGCTCGGAGATCTTCACCACGGCCGACGACAACCAGCCGTCCGTGCAGATCCAGGTCTTCCAGGGTGAGCGCGACTTCGCGGCGGACAACAAGAAGCTCGGCATGTTCGAGCTGACCGGCCTGCCGCCCGCCCCGCGCGGCGTCCCGCAGATCGAGGTCACCTTCGACATCGACGCGAACGGCATCGTGCACGTGTCCGCGAAGGACATGGGCACGGGCAAGGAGCAGCGGATGACGATCACCGGCGGCTCCGCGCTGCCGAAGGACGACATCGACCGGATGATCAAGGACGCCGAGGCGCACGCGGAGGAGGACAAGCGCCGCCGCGACGAGGCCGAGGTCCGCAACCAGGCCGAGACGCTGGTCTACCAGACGGAGAAGGTCCTCAAGGAGAACGAGGACAAGATCCCGGCCGAGGTCAAGGACAAGGTCAACGCGGCCATCGCGGACACCAACGAGGCGTTGAAGGGCGAGGACATCGCCAAGATCCGCACCGCGGTGGAGAAGCTGGCCACGGAGTCCCAGGCCATCGGCCAGTCCCTGTACGCCAACGCGGCCCCCACGGGCGACGGGGCTGGTGCCACCGGCGGCGCGTCCACCGGTGACGCCCCGAAGGCCGACGACGTGGTGGACGCGGAGATCGTCGACGAGGACGAGAAGAAGTGACCCAGCCCGAGGAACAGCCCCACGTGGTGGTGCGCGACCGCAGGCGCGTCGACCCGGAGACGGGTCAGGTGCGCCCCCAGTCGGACGAGGCCCGGTCGTACGAGGACGGGCCGGTCGAGTCGCAGGGTGACGCCCCGGTCGAGTCCGAGGCGGGCTCCGCGGCGGGCCCCGCCGGTTCGGCCGGATCCGCCGGTTCGGAGGGCGGCGGCAAGCACGCCGCCCCCGACCTGCCGGACGAGACCGAGGCCGTTGCCGTCGCCGACGACCCGAGCGTCGAGCTGAAGGCGCAGCTGGACGAGCGGACCGCCGACCTCCAGCGGTTGACCGCGGAGTACGCCAACTACCGCAAGCGCGTCGAGCGCGACCGGGAACTGGTGATCACCACGGCCAAGGCGCAGGTGACCGGCGAGCTGCTGGGCGTGCTGGACGACATCGAGCGGGCCGGCGTGCACGGCGACCTCACCGGCGCGTTCAAGGCGGTGGCCGACAAGCTGGTCAGCGCGTTGCACGGCACCGGCCTCGAGCCGTTCGGGCACGAGGGCGAGGAGTTCGACCCGTCCGTCCACGAGGCCGTGCAGCACAGCACGTCCCCGGACGTCAGCGGGCCGACCGTCACCGCCGTGCTGCGCCGCGGCTACCGGTTCGGCGAGCGCGTGCTGCGGCCCGCGCTGGTCGCGGTGACCGACCACGAGCCGGCCTCCGAGCCGGCCGCTGAACCCGCCTCCGACCCGGGCGACACACAGGAGTAACCACCAGTGCGAAGTCGCGTCAGTAGTTCGTGGCTCATCCCAGGTCGATCACGCTCTTCGATCGTCCTGGGATCAGCCGCGAGCTGCCCGCCCCGCCGTGGAGCGGCGAATCGGCCACAGCCAGGCGACTTCGCCGCCGTCTGCGGAGCAGCGGCCATTGACACAGCAATGCGATAGAGGGGCCGTCCGTGAGCGCTCGTGACTGGATCGAGAAGGACTTCTACCGCGAGCTGGGCGTCTCCTCCGACGCGTCGGCCGACGAGATCAAGAAGGCGTACCGGAAGTTGGCGCGGGGGCTGCACCCCGACGCCAACCCCGGTGACGCCAAGGCCGAGGCGCGGTTCAAGGCGGTGTCCGAGGCGTACGGCGTGCTCTCGGACCCCGCCAAGCGCAAGCAGTACGACGAGGCCCGCCGCCTCTTCGCCGGAGGCGGCGGGTTCCCCGGCGGGTTCGGCACCGGTGGCGGCGGGTTCGACGTCGGCGACCTGTTCGGCCGTCAGGGCGCGCAGCAGCCCGGCGGCATGGGCGGGCTCGGCGACCTGCTCGGCGGCCTGTTCAACCGCCGGGGCGGCACGTCCGCGTCGGCGAGCAGGCCGCGGCGGGGCGAGGACGTCGAGACCGACGTCCGGATCGACTTCACCGAGGCGGTGAAGGGCGCGACCGTGCCCATGCGCCTGTCCAGCCCGGCGACCTGCGGCACGTGCGTGGGTTCCGGCGCGCGTCCCGGCACGTCGCCGCGGACGTGCACGAACTGCGGCGGCGCCGGCCTGGTGACCCGCAGCCAGGGCGCGTTCGCGTTCTCCGAGCCGTGCACCGACTGCCGGGGCACCGGGCGGATCGTGGACGACCCGTGCCCGGAGTGCGGCGGCGACGGCGTGAGCACGAAGACCCGGACCCTGACCATCCGCATCCCGCCGGGTGTGGACGACGGCCAGCGGATCAGGCTGGCCGGGCAGGGTGAGCCGGGGCGCAACAACGGGCCCGCCGGCGACCTGTACGTGCGCGTGCACGTCAACCCGCACCCGCTGTTCGGGCGGTCGGGCAACGACCTGACCGTGACCGTGCCGGTGACGTTCCCCGAACTGGCGCTGGGCACGACGTTGACCGTGCCGACGCTCGAGGGCAAGGTGACGTTGAAGGTTCCCGCGGGCACGGCCAGTGGCCGGGTGCTCCGGGCCAAGGGCAAGGGCATCGCCAAGCGGGACGGCCAGGTCGGCGACCTGCTCATCACGCTGAACGTGGCGGTGCCGAACAACATGGACGACGCGGCACGGGAGGCGTTGGAGAACTACGCGTCGGTGACGGCGAAGCACGACCCGCGCGCTGAGCTCAACGCCCTGTTGGAGAAGAGGTCGGTGTGAGCTTCCCGTTCCCGCCCGGCACCGACGAGGACACCCCGTTCTTCGTCATCTCCGTGGCGGCCCAGTTGTCCGGCCTGCACGCCCAGACCCTCCGGTCCTACGACCGGCTGGGGCTGGTGTCGCCGGGCCGCACTTCCGGCGGTGGGCGCCGGTACTCGATGCGCGACATCGTGCTGCTGCGGGAGGTGCAGCGCCTGTCCCAGGAGGAGGGCGTGAACCTCGCCGGTATCAAGCGGATCATCGAGCTGGAGAACGAGGTGGGTGCGCTGCGCGCCAAGGTGAACGAGCTGAGCGAACAGCTCGCGTCCGCCATGGCTGCCGCCGAGCACGCCGCCGCGTCGGTCCACGCGTCGTACCGCCGCGACTTGGTGCCCGTGCGGCACGAGACGGCCTTGGTCGTCTGGAAGCCGAACTCGAAGCGCTGACCAGCGGTTATACGCTTTCGGGTCGCGTCTGGCGCGGTTCGTCGGGGTCGCACGATCGGGTGATCATCACAAAGCCACCTCAGAAAACGCTGTTATATTCAACCTGAAACGTCGGTTGAAACAACGAGGAACCCGCGCAACCACCCCCATCCCCTCGCCCACCCCACCCCACCCCACGCCAACGCCAACGCCCACTCCCGCCCTCGCCCCGCCCTCGACGCCGACGCCGAACCCCGCACCGGACCGAAGCCAGCCAGACTGAAGCCGTGGACTACCTCTTCGTGCACGGCACCACCCAGTCACCGGCGGCCTGGCGTCCCGTGGAGGACCTGCTCCGCGGACGCGGCCATCGCACGGTCGCCGTCGACCTGCCCACCGACCAGCCCGAGCTGCGCGCCGTCGACTACGCCGCGATCGCCCGCGCCCAGGCGGGCGACATGCTCGCCCCGGTGCTGGTCGGGCACTCCGGCGCCGGCCTGCTGATGCCCGCCATCGCGCGTGCCGTCGGCGCGTCCCACCTGGTGTGGATCGCCGCGATGATCCCCGGCCCGGTGTCCCTGGCCGACGAGCTGGCCGCCGACACCGGCGAGATGTTCAACCCCGAGTGGCGGTCCCTCACCGAGCCGCCCACCGCGGACCCAGTGGTGGCGGCGTACTTCCTGTTCCACGACTGCGACCTGGCGGGCGTGCGCGCCGGCCTGCGGACCCTGCGCCTGTTCTACCCCGCCGCGACGTACCGCGAGGTCCACGAGCTGCCGGACCTGCCGTCGACCTACGTCCTGCCGCGCGAGGACCGCACGCTGCGGCCGTCCTGGATGCGCCGCGCCGCGCGTGAACGGCTCGGGGTCGACGCGATCGAGGTCGACGGTGGGCATTGCCCGCAGACCAGCAGGCCGGAAACCGTGGCCGCCGTGCTCGGCGCGGCGTGGTCGACGCCGGTGTGATCCGGCGCGGTGTGATGCGGCGGCTCGGTGTGATCCGGCGGCTCGGCGGTGTGATCCGGTTCGGCGTGCTCGGCTCGGCCTGAACCGGCTCGGCGCGGTTGGGCCTGGGCGCGAACCGGCCCGGCGTGATCTTGCTCGGTTTGCTCGGGCGCGGTGCGGCGTGAACCGGCTTGGGCGGCCTCGTTCGGCCTGTTCAGCCCGTTTGGCCTGGTCAGGGCGGTTCAGGGTGGTTCGGGACGGGCTTGGGTGGGGTCAGTCCAGGGTGAACGGGTCGTACTTGATCCGGTCCAGCGGTGTGCCGGCGACCAGCATCCGTGACACGGTCGCCCGGATCATCGACGGCGAGCCGCACACCAGCACGTCCCGGTCCTCCCACGCCCCGTAGCGCGTGACCACGTCGGCCAACGTGCCCTGCTCGACACCGCGCGCACCGGGGTCCGACTCCAGCACCGGCACGACCGTCAGCCACGGGTTGGTCATGGCGAACCGCTGGAGGTTGTCCAGGTCGTACAGGTCCTCGCGGGTCCGCCCACCCATGAACAGGTGCACGCGCGGGTTCTCGCCCCACTGCGCCATCTCGTCGATGATCGCGTGCATCGGCGCGACACCGGTCCCACCGGCGACCATCAGCACGTCCCGCCCGGCCTTGCGGTCGACGCTCAGCCGACCCATCGGCGGGCCGATGCGCCACACGTCACCGGGCTGGGTGTGGCCGACGATCGACCGGCTCACCCACCCGCCCTCGACCGAGCGGATGTGGAACTCGATGATGCCGTCGTCGCGGGGCGCGTTGGCCGGCGAGAAGTACCGCCACAGCCGCGCCCGCTGCGGCGTCTCGACACTCACGTACTGGCCGGAGCGGTACCCGACCGGGTGATCCGGTTGCAGCCGCACGACCGCCAGGTCCCAGCTCACCCGCTGGTGCTCCAGCACGGTGGCGTGCCAGTACGCCGGGCCGTCGTCGGCCGCCGCCGCCTCCTGCATGGCGCGGGCCATGATCGTGTACGCCTCGGCCCAGGCCATCTCGACCTGCGGCGTCCACGCGGGCCCCGCGAACTTCTTCACCGCCGCCAGCAACGCCGTGCCGACGGACTCGTAGTGCACGTTGATGACACCGAACTTGCGGTGGTCGCGGCCGAGTTGCCGCAGGAACGGGATCAGGTCGTCGGGTCTGTCCACCATCTGCACGACGTGGACCAGGGCGCGCAGCAGTCGGCTGCGCTGGACCTCCATGTTCGCGGGGAACATCTCACGGGTCGCCGGCGCGAGGCTGAAGAGCATGCCGTAGAAGAACTTCGCTACCTCTTCGGCGCGCGGCTCCACCACCGCGAAGCTCTCCCGGATCATCCGCACCATAGCGGTGACGCCAGGAGGAGGTTCTCGGTGTGGGGGGCTCGGGATGGGGCTCAACACAGCGTTCGCAGTCATGGTCCGGGCGCAGTCTCCACGTTTCTGGCGGCGCCAGCAAGGGCGCTACGTCCTCGTCAAGCTTCCATCCCCGACGATGGGACACTAACCCGCCAACTGGCCCATCGGCTCCTTGATGCCACCTTTGAGTGCAGTGCGGTTACGGAAGGTCACACACCGTTCCCTCGAACGGGTGGACATTCCCCTCCACGTATACCTAACGCGCGGCTTGCGGCCCACTCCTTGGTGCAAGGCCACACCACTCACCGCTCACGACCGCGCGTAACCATGCCCCAAATCGGTATGTCGGCCCTCCCGACCACTGTCCCGCCGTGCCGACCATGGGACGTCCGAGTACGGTCGGGCACGTTCACCCCACTGGCGGCCGGCGGACCGCACCGGTGCGGTGGGCCGCAGTGGCCTGTGGATTCCCACCTGCGGATTGTGGACAACTCGGGTGCCGGTGTGGACAACCTCGGACGACCGGCTGCGACATCCGGGTGACGGCCTCAGGAGAGTGCGGCACGCTCCGCTGCGCTGAGCTCGACGCAGAACTCGTTGCCCTCCGGATCGGCCAGCACGACCCACCCCCGACCGTTGGGTTTGCGCTGGTCGTCGACCAGGGTCGCGCCGATCCCCATCAGCCGCTCGACCTCGGCGTCACGGGTGGTCTCGGCCTGGAGGTCGAGGTGCACCCGGTTCTTCACCGTCTTGCCCTCCGGGACCTCGATGAACAGCAGTCCCGGTCCTTCCGCCAGTTCGACGAGCGCTTCGGGGTCACCCGGTTGGTCCTCGTCGCTCACCGGGCGGTCGGTGACCTGGCTCCACCACTGGGCCAGCGTGTAGGCGTCTTTGCAGTCGATGGTGATGTGGCGCACCAGTGAAGTCATGCGTAGATCCTCATGTGCCGGTCGATCGGCCGCACCCGAGTTTCACCGAGGCCCGGGTACGTGGCTCAGACCACACCACATCCACTAGGTTGAGTGAAACTGGCTCAACTTTTCTGACGTTGAGCGGGATGACGGCTGGTGCGGAACGCCGGCCCCTGCGCACGAACACCCGACCGAGGTGAGGAATGGACGCTTTCAACCCGACCACGAAGACCCAGCAGGCCGTGTCCGCCGCCGTGCAGGCGGCGACCATCGCCGGCAACCCCGATGTCGGCCCGGTCCACCTCCTCGGCGCACTCCTGGCCCAGGGTGACGGCTTGACCGCGCCCCTGCTGTCCGCCGTCGGCGCGGACCCGAAACAGGTGCACAAGGAGCTGGAACAGCTGGCCAGGGCCCTGCCCGCGGCCAGCGGGTCGTCCGTGTCCGCGCCCCAGTTCTCCCGTGACGCCGTCCGCGTGCTGGGCAAGGCGCAGGAACTCGCCACCGAGATGGGTGACGAGTACGTGTCCACCGAACACCTGCTGGTCGGCCTCGCCCACCACGGCGGCCAGGTCGCCGACCTCCTCCGCCGCCACGGTGCCGCCCCGGACTCGCTCAAGGAGGCGTTCAGCAAGGTCCGCGGCTCGGCGCGGGTCACCAGCCCGGACCCGGAGGGCACCTACCAGGCGTTGGAGAAGTACGGCGTCGACCTGACCGAACGCGCCCGCAAGGGCGAGCTGGACCCGGTCATCGGCCGCAACACCGAGATCCGCCGCGTCGTGCAGGTCCTGTCCCGCCGCACGAAGAACAACCCGGTCCTGATCGGCGAGCCCGGCGTGGGCAAGACCGCCATCGTCGAGGGCCTGGCCCAGCGCATCGTGGCCGGTGACGTGCCCGAGAGCCTGCGCGGCAAGAAGGTGGTCGCGCTCGACCTCGGCGCGATGGTCGCGGGCGCCAAGTACCGGGGCGAGTTCGAGGAGCGGCTGAAGGCCGTGCTGAAGGAGATCACCGACTCCGCCGGCCAGGTCATCACGTTCATCGACGAACTGCACACGATCGTGGGAGCGGGCGCGACCGGCGAGTCCGCCATGGACGCGGGCAACATGATCAAGCCCATGCTGGCCCGCGGCGAGCTGCGCATGGTCGGCGCGACCACGTTGGACGAGTACCGCGAGCACGTGGAGAAGGACCCGGCCCTGGAGCGCCGCTTCCAGCAGGTCTTCGTCGGCGAGCCGTCCGTCGAGGACACCATCGGCATCCTGCGCGGCCTCAAGGACCGGTACGAGGTGCACCACGGCGTGCGCATCACCGACGCCGCCCTGGTCGCCGCCGCCACCCTGTCCGACCGGTACATCACCGCCCGGTTCCTCCCCGACAAGGCGATCGACCTGGTGGACGAGTCCGCGTCCCGGCTGCGCATGGAGATCGACTCCCGCCCGGTCGAGATCGACGAGGTCGAACGCGCGGTGCGCCGGCTGGAGATCGAGGAGATGGCGCTGGCCAAGGAGTCGGACCCGGCCTCGATCGAACGCCTCGCCGCGCTGCGCGCCGAGCTGGCCGAGCAGCGCGAGGACCTGGCCGGGCTGACCGCGCGCTGGCAGAACGAGAAGGGCTCGATCGAGAAGGTCCGCGACCTCAAGGAGCAGCTGGAGCAGCTGCGCGGCGAGTCGGAGCGGGCCGAGCGCGACGGTGACCTGGGTCGGGCCGCCGAGCTGCGGTACGGGCGGATCCCGGCGTTGGAGAAGGAGCTGGAGGCGGCCACCCGCACCACCCAGGACGCCGCCGTGATGCTGAAGGAGGAGGTCGGGCCGGACGACGTGGCCGACGTGGTCTCCGCGTGGACGGGCATCCCGGCCGGTCGGCTGCTGGAAGGCGAGACGGCGAAGCTGCTGCGCATGGAGGACGAGCTGGCCAGGCGCGTGGTCGGCCAGGCCGAGGCCGTCCGGGTCGTGTCGGACGCGGTCCGGCGCACCCGTGCGGGCGTGGCGGACCCGGACCGGCCGACCGGTTCGTTCCTGTTCCTCGGCCCGACCGGTGTCGGCAAGACCGAGTTGGCGAAGGCGCTGGCGGAGTTCCTGTTCGACGACGAGCGGGCGATGATCCGGATCGACATGAGCGAGTACTCCGAGAAGCACTCGGTGGCCCGCCTCGTCGGCGCGCCTCCCGGTTACGTCGGCTACGACCAGGGCGGTCAGCTCACCGAGTCGGTGCGCCGCCGTCCGTACTCGGTCGTGCTGCTGGACGAGGTCGAGAAGGCCCACCCGGACGTGTTCGACGTGCTGCTCCAGGTGCTGGACGACGGCAGGCTCACCGACGGCCAGGGCCGCACGGTCGACTTCCGCAACACCATCCTGGTGCTGACCTCGAACCTCGGCTCGCACGTGATCGCGGACGCCAACCTGGACGAGCGGCAGCGCAACGACGCGGTCATGTCGGTGGTCCGGACCCACTTCAAGCCGGAGTTCCTGAACCGGCTGGACGACGTCGTGGTGTTCCACTCGCTGGCGACCGAGGAGCTGACCTCCATCGTGGAGATCCAGGTCGAGCGGCTCGCCCGGCGCCTCGCGCAGCGCCGGCTGACCCTCGAGGTCACGCCCGCCGCGCGCGAGTGGCTGGCCCTGAACGGCTTCGACCCCGTGTACGGGGCCCGGCCGTTGCGGCGGCTGGTGCAGTCGTCCATCGGTGACCAGCTGGCGAAGGAACTGCTGGCCGGCGAGGTGCGGGACGGCGACACGGTGAAGGTCGACGTGCTGGACGACCAGTCCGGCCTGATCGTCGGCAGGGCTTGATCGTCGGCCGCTCCTGAACGCTGCTGCTCCGCAGGGGTCCCCCGCCCAGGGGGACCCCTGCTTTTATCCTGCCGGAACGGACCGACACTCCCGAGTGGTCAGGGCCTGTCTGTGGACAACCGCCCTGCCTGTGGACAACCGCGGAACAGGGGTGGAACGGGAACGGCTGCCCGGTCCGGCCCCGCGATCCGGGTAACAGCTTGATCCGTTTGCGCGAACCACGCCCCAAGTGATCTTCGTTTGTTCACCGCCGCCCGCTACTCTCGCACCGTGGGCATACCGGCGTGGGTCTGGTTCACCGTCGCCGCGGTAGCGGGCGTCGCGGGGTTCGCCCTGCTCGCGACCGACCGGGCGCAACGAACCGCACGGAACCGCGAACGCCGCCGATGGGCGGCGCTGCGCGGCTGGCAGTTCGAGGAGACCGACCACGTGCTGCCCACACGCTGGGAGAGCGGCGCGATCGCCTACTACGGCGCGGGCGTGGCGAAGGACGTGGTCGCGGGCTCCACCTTCACCGCGGACGGCCGCCGCCAGGTCTACGTGCTCGACCACGAGACCAGCGGCAAGGTCAACTCGGTGCTGGTCGGCGTGCGCTGCCGGCGGGCGTTGTCCGTGGTCGTCGAGCTGTGGCTGCCCAGCGTGCCGTTCCAGCGCGACCAGATGCCCGACCTGCTCGGGCCGGTCGGCTCGCGGTACGCGTTCGTCAGCGAACTGCCCGCCGCGCGCAAGCTCATCACCCCGGACCTGGTGGACGCCGCCGAGGAGATCGGCGCGGACGTCACCGTGGTCTGGCTCGAGAACGACTGGGTGATGGCCGCCGCACCGCCCAACTCCACCCCCGCCCGCCTGGAACGACTGCTGCGCGACCTGGGAGAGCTGGCCGACGTGATCGATCCGTTCGACGCGGACCCCGAATCCGACACCGGTGGCGAAGTGCACCGCCCGCAGTTCGGGCGCAAGCCGTGACGCCGCCGACCGCGCTGGTGACCGGCCCGACGTCCGGCATCGGCGCCGCGTTCGCCCGCAGGCTCGCCGCCGAGGGCCACGACCTGGTGCTCGTCGCCCGATCGGTGCAGCAGTTGGAGGAGACGGCGGCCAAGTTGCGCGCCGCGCACGGAATCACCGCCGAGGTGCTGCCCGCCGACCTGTCCACCCACGACGGTCGTGCCGCGGTCGAGGACTTCCTGGCCAAGCGCGAGGTCGACCTGCTGGTCAACAACGCGGGCTTCGCGATCTCCGGCGAGTTCTTCACCGCCGACCCGCTCGAACTCCAGTCCCAGCTCGACGTGAACGTGACGAGCGTGCTGCGGCTGACCCGCGCGGTGCTGCCCGGCATGGTGGCGCGCGGCCGCGGCGCGGTGATCAACGTGTCCAGCGTGGCGAGCTTCCTGCCCGGCCGCGGCACGACGTACAGCGCGGACAAGGCGTGGGTGACGGCGTTCTCCGAGGGCATGGCGATGGCCACGGCGGGCACCGGTGTGCGGGTGATGGCGCTGTGCCCCGGTTTCGTGCGCACCGAGTTCCACGAGCGCGCGAGCATCGACATGTCGAAGACGCCCGACCTGCTCTACCTCGACGCGGACCGCGTGGTCCACGACGGCCTCGCCGACCTGCGCGCGGGCAAGGTGCTGTCCATCCCGGGCGCCCAGTACAAGGCCATCACGGTGTTCGCCCGACTCGTTCCGCGCGCTCTGCTCCGGCGGATAGCCTCCCGTGCGGCGGGCGGACGAGGTCGCACCTAGATCGACGGGAACCTGAACCCGGTCCGGTCCGTCCCACTCCACTAGTTGGAACAGGGAGGAACCGTCCATGGGTGAACAGTTCAGTGTGGAGCCACCGGAGCTCCGCGGGTACAGCGAGTTGCTGACCCGCAACGCGCAGCACTTCATGACGATCAAGGACCACGCGATCGCCAAGGGCGGCGACACCTCCGGCTTCACCGGCCTGCTGTCGCTGTTGCAGCCCATCGTCACCGGCGTCGCCAACCTGTACGGGGAAACCCTCGACTTCGCCAACCAGATGATGGTCAAGGAAGCCGAAGGCCTGAACAAGGCCGCCGACATGTACGACAAGGGCGAGGAGATGGTGATGGGCCTCCTCGACAAGGTGCTGGCCGAGCTGCACGGCGTCGCCGAAGCGCCCTCCCTCGGAGGTGGCGGCCGATGACCGCGTACGCGGACGTCGAAGACCCGTCGGTCGCGCTCAACGCGGCGGCGGAGGACCGGCCCGGTCGGCAGACGACCAAGGAGCTCATCGAGAAGGCCGGCTGGAAGATCCAGGGCGTCAACTGGATCTACGAGAAGGTCACCGGCGAGAACCTGCTCGACGCGCTGATCAAGCCGCTGCTCGGCGATTTCGACAAGATCGACGAGAACGCCAACGCCTGGGACCGGGTCGCCAAGGCGCTGGACTCCGTGCGGCACAACGTCGACGCGGGCGCCGAGCAGCTGTCGTCGCACTGGGACGGTGAGGCGGCCAAGGCGTTCGAGACGCGCATGGGGACGATGTGGGTCGTCGCGATCGAGGCGGACTCGCAGGTCGCGCGGATCATCGGCAACCAGTTCCGGTCGACGGCGAAGACCTGCCGCACGGCGTGCGGTCTCGCGTTGACGTTGCTGGACATGCTGGTCGGCAAGCTGATGGAAGCCGCGATGACGGCGTGGATCCCGGTCGTCGGCTGGGGCCGTGCGGTGTGGATGGTCTACGACGCGATCCAGATCGTGGACGCCATCCGCAAGATCATCATTGCCATCGAGACGCTGATCGAGGGCGTCCAGGGCATGATCGACGGCATCGTCGCCATGGGCACCGCGCTGTCCAAGCTCAAGGACGTGCGCGACGTCAGCGACCTGCTCGACGTGGTCGACGGGTACCAGGACGGCAAGGAGAAGTACGACAACGGGCTGGCCGCGGCGAAGTCCGGGGCGATCGGTGTCGCGTGGAACGGGTACAAACTCGGCAAGGCCGGTAACGCGGCGAGCGGTCGTTACAGTCAACCGCCGCCGACGACGGCGCCCGCGCCGGCCGACTCGGGTGCCGGTGGAGGTGGTGGGCAATGACGTTCCCGTACGACAAGGCGCGGCTGGACGCGCTGGTCGCCGACGTGGAACAGCGCATGGCGAACGTCGAGCAGACCGCGCGTGCGGCGAGCCAGGTGCAGCTGCGGTCGCGTGGGATGACGCAGGCCGACTTCGCGGAGATCTCGCGGTTCGCCAACAGCCCGGGTGCGCCCCGGGAGCTGAAGGAGCTGGCGCGGCGGGTGGACGCGGGCGAGATGTCCTGGGAGGACATCGCGTCCGGCCGTGCGGTGGACGACGAGGGCGTGCAGCGGGCCATGCAGACCGGTCTGCCGGACTTGCAGCGCGCGTACACGGCGATCCAGGAGGGTGACGACCCCGAGGACGTCATCTCGGCGGGCACGCCCCGGCCGGGTGGGCGCGGCGATGATGACGACGACGAGCCGAACAAGTTCACCGAGGACGCCTGGTAGCGGGGCGCGGTCTCGGTCAAGTCAGGCCGGCGGGCGCGGGCGGTCGGATCACCGGACGTGGGACGCCGCCCTCCCCTCGGCAGCCGTCCCGGCGGGACTGGTTCCACCCGGATGGGTGTTCCGGCTGGGCTCTCTTCACGGCCGGCGGTCCTCAGTAGTCGGACTGTCCACAGGCGCGGACTGACCGCCCGGAATTGTCGGACCCTTGGGGCAGAATAAAAGCAGGGGTCCCCTTGGCGGGGACGCCTGCGTAGCCGTTGGTCTGGGTGGCGGCGACTGCGAGGACTGCGGCGACCGTGGTGGCCGCAGTACCGGCTGGTTCGGCTGCCGGTAGGTCGGCTGGTCGGCTGACCGATGGGCCGCGCAG
Source organism: Saccharothrix deserti (assembly GCF_009769385.1). Classification (GTDB taxonomy): domain Bacteria; phylum Actinomycetota; class Actinomycetes; order Mycobacteriales; family Pseudonocardiaceae; genus Actinosynnema; species Actinosynnema deserti. Next base: position 205,287 of record NZ_VKAB01000015.1, on the reverse strand, counting down.
ACCGATGGGGCCGACTGACCGGGGTCCGCTTACCGAGGTCCGCTGAACGGTGGGCCGGCACCGACCGACCCCCTCGAGTCAGGTCAACGTGGGGAAGTCGAACCCGCCGCCGCTGGTGTGGTTGGTCCCGACCCCGCGCACGATGTCGTACGCGACGGCCGCCGCGATCGCCAGCGACCGGACCGGGTCGGGCGTGCCGGGGCGGATGTTCAGCACGTCCCGCCGCACCCGCCGACCGTCGCGCTTGGTGATGGCGCCGGGGCTGAACGAAGCCACCTCGTGCAGCAGGCACAGCCGCTGGCCGGCCGGGTCGAGCAGACCGTACGCGCCGTGCCCCTCGTGCCGCACCGCACCGACCGCCGCGCCGTTCGGCCACGTCACCTGCGTCGGCGGCTTCCCCGCCCCCTTGCGGATCAGCAGGACCTGCCGACCGCGGTCGGCCACGACGAGGTCGAACTTCGTGCGCCCGGAGAACGCGGTGGCGCGCAAGAGCTTCCGCAGCGGTCCCAGGAGTTTGCGCTCGGAGACCGACGCGACCAGCCCGCCGTGCCCGTCGTAGACGTCGCTTCGGTACCTGGTGCCCAGCAGGTGGCGCAGCGCGCCCCAGGGCTGCTCGATGATCAAGGTGTCGGTGCCGGGAAGGGTCACGGTGTGCCAGCGTACGGCGCGGTATGACACTCTTGGGACCCGTGCGAGCTGAAGTGGTTCTGGACGCCGCGGCGAAAGCCGAACTGGCGCGACTGGTGAGCGAGTTGGCCGTGGTCCACGGCAAGGTCACGCTGTCCTCGGGCAAAGAGGCCGACTACTACATCGACCTGCGCCGGGCGACGCTCCACCACGCCGCCGCTCCCCTGATCGGCAAGCTGCTGCGGCAGCTCACCGCCGACTGGGACTACGTCGCGGCGGGCGGGCTGACGTTGGGCGCCGACCCGGTGGCGTGCGCGATGATGCACGCCGCGGCCGCGGCGGGTGAGGTGTTGGACGCGTTCGTGGTGCGCAAGGCGGCCAAGCAGCACGGCATGCAGCGCCAGATCGAGGGCATCGAGGTCGCCGGGCAGCGGGTGCTGGCGGTCGAGGACACCTCCACCACCGGTGGCAGCGTGCTGACCGCCGTCGAGGCGCTGCGCGCGAACGGCGCCACGGTGATCGGCGTCGCGACCGTCGTCGACCGCGGCACGGGCGCGCGCGAGGTGATCGAGGAGGCCGGGCTGCCGTACCGGTACCTGCTCGACCTCGCCGACCTGGGCCTCGCCTGACATGGTGAGCGCGCTGGTCCTGCTCCTGGTGATCGTGGCGATCCTCGGTACCGGGGTCGCCGTGGGGTTGTCGCGCCGCAAGCGGAACCCGTTCACGAACCAGCAGTTCGTGAACCAGTGGGAGCAGCAGATGCGGGCGCTGGAGGCGTCCCTGGGGTGGCGGTTCGTCGCCGAGGACCAGGGCTTCCAGGAACGGGTGCCGCAGATCGGGCGGATGCTGGAGGCGGACCGGAGCCGGGTGAAGTTCCAGCTCGTCGGCCACTGGCGCGGTGTGCCCGTGCTGGCGGTCGAGGTGGTGTTCCGCGCGGACAACGTGGTGACGTCGGAGTACCGCACCTACACGGTGGTCGTGGTGCCGCGCCCGATGCCGGGGCCGTGGGTGCTGATCAGCCCGCGCAACGACACCGTGTGGGGGCTGTTCGAGCAGTTCGTGACCACCGGCGACCCGGTGTTCGACGGCCGCTACGAGGTGCGCCGCAAGAACCCCGCGTTCGCGTCGGCGCTGCTCGGCTCGGGCCTGACCCAGGCGTTGCTGCACGACCCGCGGGCGAACGGGGTGGCCATCGCGTTCGACGAGCACAACCTGGCCGCCGCCGTGCCCGGTCCGCTGTTGCAGGCGCCGCTGGGCCACCTGGCCGACCTGCTGTCGGACTTGGCCGGCCGGGTGCCGTGGCAGGCCCTGCCGAGGGGGTGAACCGCCGACCCGACTTCTGCGTAGTACCCGTAGTCAACCGGCGTTATTTCCCGGGCGCGTGATCGCTTTGCGGCCTACTCTGGCAGCAGGGAGGTCGCTATGGTCGCGCGCGCGTTCGCCGAGCTGGTCATGGTGGTGCACTTCGGGGTTCTGGTCTTCCTGGTGGTCGGGGGCTTCCTGGCCTGGCGCTGGCCGAGGGTGCTGTACTTCCACCTCGCGATGGCCACCTGGGGCCTGCTGGTCGTGTTGTTCCCGATCGCCTGCCCCCTCACCTGGCTGGAAAACGAGTTCCGCTCCGCCGCCGGCCGCCCGCCGCTCGCGAGCGGGTTCATCGACACCTACATCGACGGCGTGCTGTACCCGGACTCGGCCGCACGTCTGGTGCAGCTCGTGGTGGCGCTCGTCGTCGTCACCTCGTGGGCCGGTTACTACCTCAAACGCCGCGTTGAACAGACCTCACCGAGCCGAACCGGGGCTTGTCCCTGAGCGGCACGGTCTCGGCGTCGCTCACCGTGCGCGACCTGCCCGGCTACCGGAAGGTCGGGTTGGAGCTCGACATGCCGTCCGCGGCGGCGTGACTACGATCGCTCCGGTCTGCTGACAGCGGGAGTGACGTGGTCGGGCAAGTGGTCCTCGAGGGGTTTCACGCGGTCAAGCACGCGGTTCGGTTCGGGGCCGTGGTGGGGCGGGTGGTGGTGCTCGATCGGGAGAAGGCGCTCGGGTTGGCCCGGTCCCACGCGCCTGACCTGGTCGGGGTGTTCGAAGAGCGGGCCGAGGTGGTGGGGGCCGCCGAGTTCGTGCGGGTGATCGGGCGGTCGCACCCGACCGGGGTTGGCGGGGTGGCTGAACGGCCCGTCGACCGGGTGGGGATCTTGGATCGGACCTCGCCGTTGGTGTTGTTGGACAACCCGCGGAACCTGGGGAACTTCGGTGCGGTGATCAGGGTGGCGGCGGGGCTGGGGGCCGGTGGGGTCGTGTCGCTCGGTGACGTCGATCCGTGGCACCCGAACGTGTTGCGCGGTAGTGCGGGGTTGCACTTCGCGTTGCCGGTCGGGCGGTTGGAGGGCGTGGAAGAGGTCGAGGGCGTGGTGATCGCGTTCGACGCCGGCGGGCGGGCGTTGCGGGACGTGCGGATCCCGGACGACGCGGTGCTGGCCTTCGGCTCGGAACGGCACGGGCTGTCGGACGAGGTGCGGGGGCGGGCGGATCTCGTCGTCTCGTTGCCGATGCGGCCGAAGGTGTCCAGTTACAACCTGACCACCAGCGTCGCCATGGGGCTCTACCACTGGGAGCTGTTCCGGCGAGCTTCTTGACGGTTCAGCGGGCAGGCTGGTGGGGTGACTGCGCCGAACCCCCTCGCCGCGCGTGCCGGTGCCGCCGAACGCGCGGTCGAGTCCCGGCACCTGCGCCGGGTCTGGGGAGTGCCGGGCACGGTCCTCGGCGCGGTCGGGTGGCCGCTCGACTGGTCCGGCCGGCTGCACGTCCGGTTCAGCTACTGGTGGCAGGCGCACCTGCTCGACTGCGTCCTCGACGCCCAGCTGCGCTCACCGCGGGAAGCGCGGGTGGCGTTGGTGCGCGGGCTCGTGCGCGGTATCCGGGTGCGGAACCTGGTCGGCTGGACCAACGACTACTACGACGACGTGGCGTGGCTCGGGCTGGCGCTGCTCCGCGCCGAGCGGGAAGTCGGGATCGCCAGGCCCAAGGCCGTCGCCGCCGTCGCCGACCGGCTGCGCGCCGGGTGGACCGACCACGCGGGCGGCGGTATCTGGTGGAAGCGCGACGACGACTTCAAGAACGTCCCGGCCAACGGTCCGGCGGCGATCTTCTTCGCGAGGTTGGGTGAGGAGGACGATCGCGGCCGGGCGCGGTCCACTGTGGACTGGATCGAGGGTTGCCTGGTGGACGAGGAGACCGGGCTGCTGTGGGACGGGCTGCACGTCCACCCCGACGGCTCGATCCGTGAGATCGAGAAGAACGTCTACACCTACTGCCAAGGTGTGGTGCTGGGGGCGTGTGTGGAGCTGGGCTCTGACCGCGACCAGGACGTCCGCTACCGGGACACGGCCGCGCGGATCGTCAACGCCGTCGACGAGCACCTCGCCACCGACGGCGTCCTGCGCGGGCACGGCGGCGGTGACGGCGGGCTGTTCAGCGGCATCCTCACCCGCTACCTGGCGCAGGCCGCGCTGCGGCTCGACCGGCCGGAAGCGGCGCGTGCGGCGGACCTCGTGTTCAGCTCGGCCGACGCGGTGTGGGCGAACCGGACCTCGGTGGACGGTGGGCCGCTGTTCGGCCCGGAGTGGACGAAGCCGGCGGTCAGGCCGTCCGGGCGCGCGCCGGAACGCGACCTGTCCGTCCAACTGGGAGGGTGGATGGCGTTGGAGGCCGCGGCGTTGTTGGAGCGCAACGGGATCACGCCGTCACGGAGCTGAGCCACCCCAGCAACGTCGCGGCGTCGGCGCGGAAGGCGTCCGGTGAATCGCCGGTCACGAACTCCAGCAACGCGTACCGGTCCACGCCGTCCCGGCCCAGCTCCCGCAGCACGGGCAGCCACAGGTCTTCGCGCGCCGCCAGCGGCAGCCGGTCCGACCAGCCGCCCGGACCCCACGAGAACACGTGCGCGGTCGTCAGCATCGGCAGCAGCGTCCGGACCTCCTCGACCGCGTCCGACACGTCCTGCGCGCCGCCCGGCTGCCAGTACGGCACCACCGACCCGTGCCCGATCTCCGCGAAGAGGCGGGTGGCGGATTCCAACGTGTCGGTCAACGTGTCCGGGTGGTACTCCAACGCCACCCGCACCCCCGCCGTCTCGGCCGCGACGGCCGCCGTGCGGATCGCGTCGACCACGGCCGCGCGCTGTGCCGGTGACGTCGTGGCCGAACCGGTCGTGCCCGCCCACACCCGGATCTGCGGCGCGCCCAGCTCCACCGCGGTCGCCAGGACGGCGTCCCACTCGGCCGGGTCCGTCGTGCCGGCCCGGTAGTACGAGCCGTAGGAGGAGGTGGTCAACCCGGCGTCCGCACACCGCTGCCGCGCGTCCCGTGCCGCCGCCAGGTCGTTCAGCGGCACGTGGATGTCGCCACCCCACTCGACGGCCCAGACACCGCACTCGCGCGCGAGGGCCACCACTTCGGGGACGGACAACGCGCGGAAGGTCACCGAGACCAGGCCGGGGATCAGCACGTCGGACACGTTACTGGGGACGGCTGGGGATTGGTGAGCGTGTTTGGTGCGGTTTGGGGGGTTGGGCAGGGGTAGTGGCGGGGATCAGTGGCAGGGGTCAACGGCAGGGTTAGTGGCAGCCGCAGGACTGGCGGTGTCGCAGCGTCGGCGGCAGCCGGATCGTCTCCGGCGGCCGGGTCGGGTCCGAGATGCGGGCCAGCAGCAGCCGCACCGCCGTGCGCCCGATCTCCTCCACCGGCTGCGCCATCGCGGTCAACGGCGGGTCGACCAGTTCGGCCCACTCGACCTCGTCGTAGGTCACCAGCGCCAGCTCCGACCCGATCCGCACGCCGCGCGCGCGAGCCGTGTGCAGCACGTCCATCAGCACCTGGTGGTCGCTCACCACCACACCCGAGACGCGACCGAGCAGCGGGTCCAGCGACGGCCGCACCAGGTCCTCGTCCCACGCCAGCCCCGCCCGGCCCAGGCCGAGGCGGTAGCCGAGCACGCGTTCGTCCGTGGTGGCCAGACCGGGCGGGCCGGACACCAGGCCGATCCGCCGGTGCCCCAGTTCGGCCAGGTGCCGGACCAGGGTGGACGTGGCCTGCACGTTCTCCGGGCCGACCTGGTCGACGTCCTGCGCCACGGTCAGCCGGTCCACCAGCACGGTCGGCACGCCGAGCCGGCGCAGCTCGGGCAACGAGGCCGAGGCGGACGTCGGCGTGAGCAGCACACCGTCCACCCGCCGTGAGCGCAGCATCCGCACCGCGGCCTGCTCGGACTCGGCGGTGTCGCGGGTGTCGATCAGCACCAGCGTGTAACCCGCCCTGGTGGCCTCGCCCTCGATCGCCGCGATCAGCTCGGCGAAGTACGGGTGCGACACGAGCGACACGGCGAGGCCGAGCGACTTCGTGCCGCCCGTGACGAGCGAGCGCGCGATGGCGTCGCCGGTGTACCCCGTCTCCTCGATCGCCTTGAGCACCCGTTCCTTGGTGTCGGCGGCGACCGACCTGGTCTCGTTGATCACGTGTGAGACCGTGGTGATGGAGACGCCGGCGAGACTGGCGACCTCCCGCATGGTGACCATGGACTCGTCCCCGTTCGGGCTTGCGCAAGCGATTGCGTGGGGACTTTACCGGGTAAGAGGGGTGTGCCGTGGTTTCTGTGTTGTGTGTCGGGTTGACGACCGTTGACGTCAGCCAGCGGGTGGCCGAGTTTCCCGTCCCTGGGCAGAAGGTGCAGTCGTTGGGCGTGCACCTGGCGCCCGGTGGTCCGGCCGCGAACGCGGCGCGTGCGGTGGCGGCTCTGGGGCACCGGGCGGTGCTGCTGACCGCGTTGGGCGGTGAGCTGGGGGAGTTCGCGCGGTCCCGGTTGGACCCGGTGGAGGTGCACTCGGTCGGGACCGGTGGTCCGGCGTTGAGCATGGTCGCGGTGCGGGAGCGTGACGGGGAGCGGACGGTGATCTCCCGCAACGCGGTGGAGTTCGACCTGGCCGGGTCCGAGGTGGCCGGGGTCGGCGCGGCGGACGTTGTGGACCCGGCGCTGGTCGAGGCGGCCGATGTGGTGCTGGTGGACGGTCACCTCGGGCCGCTGGCGTTGGCGGCAGCACGCGTGGCGAGGCGCACGGGTGTGCCTGTGGTGTTGGACGCGGGTAGCTGGAAACCTGTGCTGGACGACCTGCTGCCCCTCGTGGACGTCGCCGCCTGCTCGGCCGCCTTCGAGCTGTCCGAGTCCGAGGTGCACGCCCGCGGTGTGCCGCTGGTGATCCGGACCCACGGCCCGCATCCCGTCACCTGGTCGCGTGGTGGTGTGACCGGCGGGCAACCGGTACCTGTTGTCGAGGTGCGTGACACCAACGGCGCGGGCGACGTGTGGCACGGTGCGCTGGCGGTCGCGGTCGCCCGGGGCATGGCGGTGGACGATGCCGTCCGCTGGGCGAACGAGGTCGCCGCGGTGCGCGTGCGCCACACCGCGTGGGACTGGGTGGAGGAGCTGGAGCGGTGGCGGGACAGCGGGTGAAGTTCGACGAGCTGGTCGACCGGGCACGGCTGCTGGTGGACACCGGCGAGCGCAAGCTCCTCGGCATCAGCGGCGCGCCGGGGTCGGGCAAGTCGACGTTGGCGCGCCGGCTGGTCGAGGCGCTGGGCGACGACGCGGTGCTGGTCGGGATGGACGGCTTCCACCTGGCCCAGTGCGAGCTGGAACGCCTGGACATCGCCGACCGGAAGGGCGCGCCGGACACGTTCGACATCCCGGGGTACGTCGACCTGCTGGGCAGGTTGAAGGCGTGCGGGCCGGACGTGGTGTACGCGCCGGAGTTCCGCCGGGAGATCGAGGAGCCGATCGCGTGCGCGGTGCCGGTCGACCCGTCCGTGCCACTGGTCGTCACCGAGGGCAACTACCTGCTGATGCAGTACGACAAGTGGAAGCGCGTGCGGGTCGTGCTGGACGAGGCGTGGTTCCTGCTGATCGACGAGGACCTGCGGGTGGCGCGGCTGATCGACCGGCACGTCCGGTACGGGCGGTCGGTGGAGGACGCGCGCGAACGCGTGCTGCGCGGCACCGACCACGTGAACGCGCTCATGGTGAACGCGTCCAAGGCCACCGCGGACCTGCTGATCACCGAGGTGCTGTGACCGGCGTGGGCCGGTGACGGCTATGGGGTGATGGTGGCCTCTTCGTCGACCGGCTTCTTCATCTCCTGCCGGTAGCGGTAGATGCCGTAGCCGGTGCCGCCGACGAAGAACGCGATGCTGACGACCACCGCGACCGTCTCCAGCCACGGCACGGCGGACAGCAGGCCCGCGCCGTAGTAGCCGGCCAGCACCAGCGTCGGCACCCACGCGATCGCGCCGATGGTCGTGGCGAGCATGAACCGCTTCGGGTCCATCCGCGCCGCGCCGGCGATCATCGGGGCCAGCGTGCGCACCCACGGGATCCAGCGGGCCAGCACGATGGCCCAGAAGCCCCGTCGGTCGAGGAAGTCGCGGGCCTTGGCGAGGTTCTCCTTGTTGAGCACCTTGCCGCCGCGGCGGGCCAGCAGACGCGTGCCGGTGTGCCGGCCGATGTAGTAGCCGATCTGGTTGCCGACGACGGCCACGGCGAGCGCGACCCCCGACAGCAGCCAGGCGGACAACTCGCTGTCGTGCGACGCGAGCACCACACCGGCGGCGAACAGCAACGAGTCGCCGGGCAGGAAGAGGCCGAAGATGAACGCGCATTCGAAGAATATGAAGCTCAGCGTGATCAACCACACGGCCAACGGCCCTGCGGAATCGAGTTCGACGAATGCGACAGCTTCGGACGTTGCGGACAACACCACGACCGCAGCCTACGTGGGACCGCGGTGTCGACTGGGCGACATGGGGATAACGCGTTGCCGAAGGCTTGGGGGTGTGGCGGATCGTATGCGAACCGTGTGCGGACTGTAAGCGGACGGTGTGCGAACCGTTGCGGATCGTGTCCGGTTGAACACGTGCTGGAGTGATCAACGGTGGAGGGTTAGCGTGGACGGATGGAGTCCCTGCTCGCCGAACTCCGCTCCGCCGTCGGCGCCGACGCGGTGCTGACGGACGTCGATGTCACTGCGAGTTACCAGCGCGACATGATGCCGTTGGCGCCCTACGGGCAGCCGCTGGCGGTCGTGCTGCCGACGTCCGCCGAGCAGGTGCAGGCGGTAGTGCGGGCCTGTGCCGCCGCCAGGACGCCGATCGTGCCCCGCGGGGCCGGCAGCGGGCTGTCGGGAGCGGCGAACGCCGTGGATGGCTGTGTGGTGCTGGTCACCACGAAGATGAACGCGATCGTGGAGATCGATCCGGACAACCGGTTGGCCGTGGTGGAGCCGGGGGTGGTGAACCTCGACCTGCGCGGTGCGGTGGAGAAGCACGGGCTGTTCTACCCACCGGATCCGTCCAGCTACGACTGGTGCACGATCGGGGGGAACCTGTCCACGAACGCCGGTGGGCTGTGCTGCGTGAAGTACGGCGTGACCACGGATTCGGTGTTGGGGCTGGACGTGGTGCTCGCGGACGGTGAGCTGCTGCGCACCGGTCGGCGGACCGTCAAAGGGGTGGCCGGGTACGACCTGACCAAGCTGTTCATCGGCAGCGAGGGCACGTTGGGCGTGATCACCCGGGCGACCCTGGCGTTGCGGCCGTTGCCGCAGGCCCCGGCGACGTTGGTGGCCGCGTTCAACAGCACGGCGGACGCGGGTGCGGCGGTGAGCCGGGTGGTCACCGAGGGCATCGTGCCGTCGTTGATGGAGATCATGGACCGGACGTCGATCCGGGCGGTCGAGCAGTACCTGAAGACGGATCTGAACGCGGACGCGGCGCTGCTGCTCTGCCAGTCCGACTCGGGTGGTGAGGCGGGACGGCGGGAGCTGGCCGCGATCGAGCAGGCGTGCGTGGCGGCGGGGGCCGAGCTGGTTTATGCGACCGAGGATCTGGGTGAAGGGCGTGACCTGCTGACGGCGCGGCGGGCGGTGCTCACGGCGTTGGAGGTCTACGGGGCGTGGTTGACCGATGACGTGTGCGTGCCGCGGACCAAGATCGCGGATCTGATCGCCGCGTGCGAGCGGATCAGCGAGTCGGTCGGGCTGCGGATCGCGGTGGTCGGGCACGCCGGTGACGGCAACATGCACCCGACGATCGTCTACGACCCGTCGTCGGCGGACGAGTTCGCGCGGGCGCAGCGGGCGTTCGACGAGATCCTGGGGGTGGGGCTGTCGCTCGGCGGGACCATCACCGGGGAGCACGGGGTCGGCAAGATCAAGCGCGAGTGGTTGGCGCGGGAGATCGGGCCGGTGGGTATGAGGGTGCACCGGGAGATCAAGCGTGCGTTGGACCCGGGGAACCTGTTCAACCCCGGGTCGATGTTCCGGGTCGAGTGACGTCCCTCAGTCGATGCGCTTGATCTGCTGGGTCTCGTCCGACAGGTCCATGACCTGCGTGATGTCGCTTGCCTCCTGGGCGGGGAGGGCCTTCTTCTCGCGCCTGGCCTTGATGACCTCGATGATGATCGGGACGACCGAGATCAGCACGATCAGGATCAGCATCATCTCGAGGTTGTCGCGCACGAACTCGATCTGGCCGAGGAAGTAGCCCAGGACCGTGAGGCCCGCGGCCCACGCGATGCCGCCGATCAGGGAGTACGTGAAGTACTTGCGGGGGTCCATCCGGCCCACGCCCGCCATGGCGGTGATGAACGTGCGCACGATCGGGACGAACCGGGCCATCACGATCGCGCGGGCGCCGTACTTGTCGAAGAACTCGTGCGTCTTGTCGACGTACTCCTTCTTGAAGATCTTCGACTCGGGTTTGTTGAACAGCGCCGGTCCGGCCCGGTGGCCGATCCAGTAGCCGACCACGTTGCCCACCAGCGCGCACACGGTGAGCAGCACGCACACCAGCCACAGCGGGTACTCCAGCACGCCGGTGGCCACGAACAGGCCCGCGGTGAACAGGAGTGAGTCGCCGGGGAGGAAGAAGCCCACCAAGAGGCCGCACTCCGCGAAGACGATGAAGCACAGGCCGATGAGCATGTAGGGCCCGAGTCCTTGGAGGAGCTTCGTCGGGTCCAGCCAGTCGGGGCCGAGGGCAATCGTGGAGGTGAGCGCGACCGTCACGGCGACAACGGTACAGGCATTACCTGAGCGTCATTACCGCCACGACTGTGCCGGCGGCCAGCCCGAGGAGCACGGCGAGCAACAGCACCCAGCCCACGCCCAGGGACCGGCGGGGTGGCTCGGCGGGCGTGTAGGGGTGCGCGCCGGAGCTGGTGGCCTGGGCGCGCAAGGCGTCGGCCACCAGCTTCTCGTGGTCTTCGGGCACGTTGTCAGTCTTTCACCAACACGGGTGGTGTCGGCGTGGGTTGACGCGGGTTGGTGTGGGCCGGGGGTGGGTGTCGGCCGCGGGGGGTGGTGTGGGTTTGGCGTGGTTGGCGCGGGTCAGTCCTTCACCCACGCGCCCCGGAACATCACCTCGCGCGGCTTCAGGTCGGCGTCGAGCACGACGATGTCGGCGGCCAGGCCGGCGCGGAGTTCGCCGGTCTCGTCCTGCAGGCCGAGCAGGCGGGCCGGGCGGGTGGAGGTGGCGTGCACGGCCTCCTGGATGGTGAGGCCGCACGAGTGCACGGCGTTGCGGAACGCGGCGTCCATGGTGAGCGTGCTGCCCGCGAGGGCCGCGCCACCGGCGAGCGTCGGCACGCCGTCGACGACCCTGACTTCGAGGCCGCCCACGTCGTAGACGCCGTCGCCCACGCCGGCCGCGGCGATGGCGTCGGTGACCAGGACGGTGCGGTTCAGGCCCGCGTGTCGGGCGGCGAGACGGACCGCGGTCGGGTGCAGGTGCACGAGGTCGCAGATCAGCTCGACGGTGACGCGTTCGTCGTCCAGGAGGGCGCCGATCGGGCCTGGTTCGCGGTGGTGCAGTGGGCGCATGCCGTTGAACAGGTGGGTGGCGACGGTCGCGCCCGCTTCCACGGCCGGTCGGATCTGGGCTTCGGTGGCGTCGGTGTGGCCGATCGCGGCCAGGACGCCGTTGCCGACCAGGTGGCGGACGGCGTCCACGCCGTGTTCCAGCTCGGGCGCGATGGTGATCATGCGGACGGTGTTGGTGTTGGTGCCTGAGTTGCCGGCGTTGCCTGCGTTGCCGGCGTCCAGGAGTTTGTCGATGGACGCCCGGTCCGGTGGGCAGAGGATGGCCGGGTCGTGCGCGCCGCAGCGTGCGGCGGACAGGAACGGGCCTTCCAGGTGGATGCCGGCGACGACGTTGTCCTGGACCAGTTCGGTCAGCGCCTTGACCTGGTCGGCCAGTTCCGGGATCGGCCTCGACACCAGGCTCGCGAGGAGCGTGGTGGTGCCGTGCCTGCGGTGCGCGTTCGCGGCCTTGATGACGCGGGCCGGGTCGGCGCTGGTGAACGCCTCACCCCCGCCACCGTGGCAGTGGATGTCCACGAAGCCCGGGACCAGCCAACTGTTGTTCACGTCCGTGGTCGGGCCGTCCGGCGCCACCCCCTCGCCGACGGCCGCGATCCGGCCGTCCCGGACCGCGACCCACCCCTGTTCGAGCACCCCGTCGGGCGTGACGACCCGACCACCGGTCAGGGTCACGTCCACGGGTCCACCCCACGTGCTCATTTCTCCTCCAGCATGTCGATGGCCAGCAGCGCGGCCCCGAGGCACCCGGCCTCGTCGCCCAACGCCGCCGGCCGCAGTTCCGGGCGCCGCTGGAACGTGATCAGCTGTTCCAGTCGTTCGCCCAGCGGGTCCGTCAGCAACGGGCCCGCCAGTGCCAGGCCTCCGCCCAGCACCACGGCTTCCGGTCCCAGCAATGCGGCTATCAGCAGGATGCCCTTCGCGAGGGCGTCGACGGCCTCTCGCCACACCGCCGCCGCGTCGGTGTCCCCCGTTGTGAGCAGCCTGGCGACGTCCGCGGCGCCGTTGACGGCGCGGTTGGTGCGGGCGGTGTAGCGGCGGGCGATCGCGGCGCTGCTCGCCCGCGCCTCGACGCAACCCGTCTGGCCGCAGTGGCACGGGTCGCCGTGGCCGATGTCGACGTGCCCGATCTCGCCGGGTGCGGTCGAGATCCGGCCGTCGAGGACCAGGGCGGCGGCTATGCCGGTGCCGATGGGCATGATCACGGCGTTGGTGAGGTCGCGCGCGTTGCCCTGGCGGAGTTCGGCCAGGCCGCCGGCTCGGACGTCGTGGCCGAAGGCGGTGGGGAGGTTGGTCGCTGCTCGGAGGTTGGTCTTGAACGGGTAGTTCTGCCAGCCGAGGTTCGTCGAGTAGACGCCGGTGCCGGTGGCCTCGTCCACGACGCCCGGGACGACCACGCCGACTGCTTCGATCGGGTGTTCGGAGGCGGCGCGCAGTTCGTTGACGAGGGTGGTGACGTCCTCGACCACGGCGTCGCCGGTGGGGCGGGTTTGGCGACGTTGCTGCTTGACCGGCTGGACCCCGGTGGGGGTGCCGGTGACCAGAGCGGCCTTGGTCTCGGTTCCGCCTACGTCTACGGCTATCACGTGTCTTGTGCGCGCCACGAGGACCGATAGTGCGGCATCCGACCCTCATTGGTCTATACCAAGTGTCGGATTGGGCTCGTCTGGGGCTGGCGTGGGGCTGGTCTGGGGCTGGCGTGGGGCCTGGTGTCGGGCTCGTTTGAGGCTGGTGGGGTGGGGTGGGGGTGGGGTGCCGGGGGCTTGGGGTGAGGCGGTTGGGCAGAGAGGGCTGGGTCGAGAGGGTTGGGGTGTGGGGCGAGGGTGCGGGGTACGGGAGCGGGAGGGCTGGGCGTGGGGGCGAGGTTGTCCACAGGGGCGGGTTTGTGAGGCGGAGTTGTCGGGCCCCTGTGGTTGGGTGTGTTGCGAGGGGGCCTCAATGCGGGGGTACCCCTGTGTGAAGATGCCTATAGGGCAAAGGTGAAAAGATTAAAAGAGCGCTCGCCGCGAGGCAGGCCGCCAAGAGATGAAAAGAAAGAGCTCTCGTGACGGCTATAAGCCGGCGCTTTGGCCGCTTGCACGTGAGCTTGACGTGTGAGGTGCGGTGTCGGGCGTTAGTCGACGGCGGCTGTTCGAGTGGTCAGATCGTCATCCGTGATGGGGCGGACTGCTTTGCAAGGCGTCCCGACCGCGACCACCATGGGCGGGATGTCCCTGCTGACGACGCTGCCGGCGCCGATGACCGATCCGTAACCGATGCGGACCCCCGGCAGGACGACGACGTTGCTGCCGATCCACACCTTGTCTTCGATGACGATCGGTTCCGAGAATCGCGCGAAGTCAACGCGACGCGCCGGGTGGACGGGGTGCCCCGTCGTCGTGAGCGTCACGTTGGGGGCGATCATGACGTCATCCCCGATGTGGATGTCGACATCGTCGACGAATGCGAGGTTGACGTTCCCGAAGAAGTCATTGCCGATGTGGACGTTGCTCCCGAAGCCGGCGCTGAACGGCGAATGCAGCACGGTGCGCTCTCCGACGGACCCGAGGATCGCGACGAGCAGCGACCTCCGCGTGTCGGCGTCGCTTGGCGGGGTTCGGTTGTACTCGAAGATGAGATCGGTTCGTCGCCGCGGAGCCTGGAACGCTGCCTCGGATTCGGTGTAGACGAGGCCTTGCCGTATTCGGGCCAAGACATCTTGCTCGTCGCTCCCCGGCACGTCAGCGTTCTCCCTCCGCACACAGGACCCGACCGGCAGGTGACTCGGTGGGGTCGATCCCGCATTGTCCTAGTTGCCGGCCATGATTTTCTGCAGGGCGTCCAGGGCGCGGCTGGCGGTGCTCTTGACGGTGCCCTTGCTGATGCCGGTGGCGTCTGCGATTTCCGCTTCCGACAGGTCGCCGTAGTAGCGGAGTACCAGGACTTCGCGTTGGCGGGGTGGCAACTGGGAGAGTGCTTTCACTACCGCCTGGTGTTCGGCGGTGAGCATGGCGAGGCTTTCCGCCGACCTCGCGTTGGCCACGTGGGGTGGGGTGTAGTCCCGGGCCGTCTTGCGCCGGCGCAGCACGCTGCGGGAGCCGTTGACGACCGCTGTCCTCAGGTAGCCGACGGCCGCCTGCGCGTCGCGCAGGTTGGACCAGTTCCGGTGCAGGCCGGTGAACGCTTCCTGCACCACGTCCTCCGCGGTCGAGGGCTCGTCGACCAGCAGGAGCGCCAGCCTGACCAACCGCATGCGGTGTTGGCGGTACAGGTCTTCCAGGGTCAGCGGGCCTGCCGGGGGCGGGGCCGCGCCGTCCTGGATCCGCAGGTTCGTCAGCGTGTCCTGCACACGCGCGATGCCGCCGCTGTTCTGATCCGGACCGACCACGGAAAAGACGTTACCTCGTCACGGGGTAGCTTCGGCGCGTCGCTGCACAACAGAGGGGGCTTTTCAATGGCTCGGTTCGCGGTCGAGTTGGTGTACGGGGACAACGAGGGCGAGCGGTTGGCGGTTCGGCCCGCGCACCGCGAGTACCTGGCGACGCTGGTGGAGCGGGGTGTGCTGCTCGTGTCGGGGCCGTGGGCCGACCAGACCGGAGCCCTGTTGGTCTACGAGGCGGCGGACGAGGACGAGTTGCGAAAAATTCTCGCGGACGACCCCTACACGGCCGCCGGCGTGGTGGCCGAGACCCGGGTGCACGAGTGGCAGACGTTGATGGGCGTCTGGGCCTAGTTCTTGCGGGCGGCGGCGCCGCCGGGGCCCACGAGGCCGGACAGGTCGTTGATCGCCATCTCGTGGTCGGCGGCGGGTACTGATTTGGCTGCCTGGAGGTCGACCACGCGTGGCGTGAAGGCGCGGAAGACCTTCAGGCCGCCGACCCAGCCGGGGACGTGCACGGCCTTGGACCGGCGGGTGATGGCGCGGACCACCGCTTTGCCGACGGTGGAGACCGGGTACTTCTTGCCCGCCAGGCCGGGCATGGCGGTGCGCAGCGGGCCGAAGACGGGGTGTTCGTCGGCGCTGTCGACCATGTCGGTGGAGATCCAGGAGAAGTAGGCGACGCCCACGTCGACGCCGAGGTGGCGGACTTCGGCGCGGAGGCTGTCCGCGAACGCCTCGCAGCCCGCCTTGGCCGCCGAGTAGGCCGCGTTGCCCGGGATGTGGACGATCGCGGCCAGGGATGAGACGACCAGGCAGTAGCCGCGGCCGGCGATGATGTGCGGCAGGCAGGTTCGCACCGTGCGCCAGACGCCCAGCAGGTTGACCTCGATGACGCGCTCGAAGGCGGTCGGGTCCATCGAGCGGACGAAGCCCGTGGCGGCGATGCCGGCGTTGGCCACTACGACGTCGATGCCCCCGTAGTGGTCGACTACGCCGTTCACGGCGGTTTCGAGGGCTTCCCAGTCGGTGACGTCGGCTTCCCACGCTTTGCCGTCGCACTGTTCGGCGACTTGGCGTAGCTGGTCGCCTTCCAGGCCCACCAGGGCGAGTTTCGCGCCCTTGGCGGCCAGGCGGCGGGCTACTTCCGCGCCGATGCCCCTGGCCGCGCCGGTGATCAGGACGACCTTGCCCGCAACGTCCACGGTGACCTCCTCAGGCTGGGAGGTCACCGTAACGCAACTTACCGCCAGTAAGCTACTGGGGAGTTAAACTGTGCTGGCGGTGGTGAGGGTGGCGATCTCGTCGGCCTTCAGTTCGAGGTCGAGGGCCGGGAGCAGGTCCGCGAGCTGGTCGGTGGTGCGTGCCGACGCGATGGGCGCGGCGACGGTGGGCTGCTCCGCGAGCCATGCGAGTGCGACCGCTGACTGGGTCGTGTCGTGGCTTTCGGCGATGTCGTCCAGTGCTTTGAGGACGCGCAGGCCGCGTTCGTCCAGGTACTTCGAGGCGGCGGCGGCCCGTGCGCTCTCGACCGTGACGCCCGGCCGGTACTTGCCGGTCAGGAAGCCCTTCGCGAGGGACCAGTACGGGGCGGAGGAGAGGCCGTTGGCGGCGACCGCGGTGGAGAGTTCGCCCTCGTAGGAGCGGTCCACGAGGTTGTACTCCTGCTGGAGCGCGACGAACTTGGCGAAGCCCTCGCGTTCGGAGACGGCGAGCGCGGACGTGAGGCGGTCGGCCGTGTAGTTGGACGCGGCGATGTGGCGGACCTTGCCGGAGGTGACCAGGCGGTCGAGGGCGGCGAGGGTCTCTTCCTGGGGCGTGGCCGGGTCGTCGCGGTGCGCGTAGTACAGGTCGACGTGGTCCACGCCGAGGCGGCGCAGGGAGTCCTCGGCGGCGCGTTCGACGGTGGCGGCCTTGAGGTTGTCGAGGCCCTCGAGCATGCCGACCTTGGTCGCGACGACGATCTCGTCACGGTTGCCGCGGCTCTTGAGCCACTTGCCGATGATCGTCTCGGATTCGCCCCCGCTGTTGCCCTCGGCCCAGGCGGAGTACGCGTCGGCGGTGTCCACGAAGTTGCCGCCGGCCTGCGCGTACCCGTCCAGCACGGCGAACGAGGTCTCCTCGTCGGCGGTCCAGCCGAAGACGTTGCCGCCGAGGCACAGGCGCGACACCTCGAGGTCGCTGGTTCCCAGTTTCGTCATGCCACGAACCTACGTGCGGTGGTTCGTTCACGTCGACAGGAGAAGTCAGGACTAAAAGGTGGCGCGGCGTGGTTGCCAGTCGACAGCACCTATTTCGCGGGGAGACGAAATGACCGTCGAGTTGGGCAAGTACGGCGTGTGGGGTCCGGCCGCGCACTGGGCGGGGCGCGGCGAGGACGCGGCGGAACTCGAAGGGCTCGGCTTCGGTGCGCTCTGGCTGGGCGGATCGCCCGACGGCAGCGTCATGGGCACGGTCTCCGCGCTCCTGGACGCCACCGAGAAGATCACCGTGGCCACCGGCATCATGAACGTCTGGACGACTCCCGCCGCCGAGGTCAACGACGGCTACCGGGCGCTCGCGTGGACCGACCGGTTCCTGGTCGGCATCGGCGTCGGGCATCGCGAGATCGTGGGTGAGGTGTATCACAGCCCTTACCAGAAGCTGGTCCACTACCTGGACGAGCTGGACGTCCCGCGTGACCGCTTGGCGCTGGCCGCGCTCGGACCGCGGGTGCTCCGGCTCGCCGCGGCGCGGACCAGTGTCGCCCACCCGTACCTGGTGACGCCCGAGTACACGGCGCGGGCGCGCGAGGCGGTCGGCGCGGGCGTGCTGCTGGCGCCGGAGCAGCACGTGGTGCTGGAGGAGGACCCGTCACGGGCCCGTGAGCTGGGGCGGAAGGCGTTGGAGCTGTACCTGGGGCTGCCGAACCACACCAGGAACTGGCTGCGGCACGGGTTCAGCGAGGACGACCTGCTCGGCGGCGGCAGCGACCGGCTGGTGGACGCGCTGGTGGCGTGGGGCCCGGTCGAACGGGTCGCGCGGCGCCTGCGCGAACACCACGAGGCGGGCGCCGACCACGTGGCCGTCCAGGTGGTCGGCGCCACCGATGACCAGCGGGCGCTGCGCGATATCGCGGCCGCGGTCGAGGACTAGCTAGTCGGACACCTCGACGCCGTTCCAGAAGGCGACGTGACCCTTGATGCCGGCCGCGGCCCGCTTCGGCTCCGCGTAGTACCACACGGCGTCGGGGTTCTCTTCGCCGTCGACGTGCAGGGTGTAGTAGTTCGCCGTTGCCCTTCCAGGGACAGACCGTCGTCGTTTCCGACGGCCTCAGGTACTGGACCCGCACGGACTCCAGGGGGAAGTGGTGATTCCCCTCCGCCACCTCGGTCTTCTCGCTCTCGGCGATGACCTCGCCGTTCCACCGTGCGATCGCCATGGGACCACTATGCCGGTGATCAACTTTCGCCGGCGGGCGGTGGCCGTAGGATGCTGCCGACACCGCGTTCCGGGCACCCGAGGAGGACCCACAGATGCCCATCGCAACTCCCGAGGTCTACGGGGAGATGCTCGACCGCGCGAAGGCGAACGAGTTCGCCTACCCCGCGATCAACGTCACCTCGTCCGAGACCCTCAACGCGGCACTGCGCGGCTTCGCGGAGGCCGAGAGCGACGGGATCATCC
This sequence comes from Saccharothrix deserti, assembly GCF_009769385.1. Lineage (GTDB taxonomy): Bacteria > Actinomycetota > Actinomycetes > Mycobacteriales > Pseudonocardiaceae > Actinosynnema > Actinosynnema deserti. The sequence goes on along the minus strand of NZ_VKAB01000015.1, from coordinate 186,715 downwards.
AGGTCTCGACCGGTGGTGCCGAGTTCGCCTCGGGCACCAAGGTCAAGGACATGGTGACCGGCGCGGTCGCGCTGGCGGAGTTCGCGCACGTGGTCGCCGAGAAGTACCCGGTGAACATCGCGCTGCACACCGACCACTGCCCGAAGGACAAGCTGGACGGCTACGTCCGGCCGCTCATCGCGATCAGCCAGGAGCGCGTGGACCGCGGCCTCAACCCGCTGTTCCAGTCGCACATGTGGGACGGCTCGGCCGTGCCGCTGGACGAGAACCTGAAGATCGCTTCGGAGCTGCTCGACCTCACCGCCAAGGCGCGGATCATCCTCGAGATCGAGGTTGGCGTCGTCGGCGGCGAAGAGGACGGCGTCGCGCACGAGATCAACGAGAAGCTGTACACCTCGCCCGAGGACTACCTCAAGACGGTCGAGGCGCTGGGCGCCGGCGAGAAGGGCCGCTACCTGGTGGCGGCGACGTTCGGCAACGTGCACGGCGTGTACAAGCCGGGCAACGTGAAGCTGCGCCCGGAGATCCTCAAGCAGGGTCAGGACGTGGTGGCCGAGAAGCTGGGCCTGCCGGCCGGCTCCAAGCCGTTCGACCTGGTCTTCCACGGCGGCTCCGGCTCGCTGCTGGAGGAGATCCACGAGGCCGTGTCGTACGGCGTGATCAAGATGAACATCGACACGGACACGCAGTACGCGTTCACCCGGCCGATCGTGGGTCACATGTTCACCAACTACGACGGCGTGCTCAAGGTGGACGGCGAGGTCGGCAACAAGAAGGCCTACGACCCGCGCTCCTACCTCAAGGCCGCCGAGCAGGGCATGGCCGCCCGCATCGCCCAGGCGTGCGAGCACCTGAAGTCGTCCGGTCGCATGATCGCCGGCTGAGTTCTCCAGGCGTGTGAAACGGCCCCCTCCTCGGTTTCGGAGGGGGCCGTTTCACGTGGTCGGCGGATCAGACTGTGACGAGTGGGCGGCGGAGGGCTTGTCGCGCCCTGATCCGGTCGGCGGCTGTCCACAGGGCGGCCAGCACGACGAACGTCACCGCCGCCGACGGGTAGAGGATCGGGGGGCCGGCGTCCAGCGCCTGCTGCACCCAGATCCCGCCGTAACCGAGTCCGGTGACGGCGGCCGAGCCGACGATCGCGGCCACCGGCGCGGGTACCCGGTCGAGGTGGGCCGCGTCCACGGCGAGGCCGACGAGCAGCAGGAACACCGGCACGGCGGACAGCGGGAAGTCGGCGCCCGCGAGCAGCGGCCAGATCAGCAGGCGGTAGGCGACGTAGCCGCCTGCCACCGCGGTCGCGGCCCACCGGGTGCCGATCGTGCGCCGCGCGATGACCAGCACGAGGGCCGCCGCGACCAGGCCCCACACCGGGTAGACCCAGTCCGGGATGGGCAGGGAGAACTGGACGATCGACTCGCGGTCCACCGGGCGGCCGATCTGGTCGGCGGCGAACTGGAGCAGGATCGGTTCGGCGTACGGGTCGCCCCGGTCCCACGAGGCGATCTCCAGCACGCCGTACTCCTGGTGCTGGTTGGGGAACCAGACGTTCTCCAGGAAGAAGAACCACAGCCCGGCCAGGCCGAACACCTGCCACCGGCCCGCCGGGTAGAGCTTGATCCAGCCCCGGATCGCGCCCGCGAGCATGACCGCGGTGCCCAGGTACAGCAGGGCGTGCGACCCGCTCCACGACGTGATGTCCAGGCCGTTGAGCCGGTGGTTGATCAGGTCGATGGGCAGCGCGACCAGGAAGATGCCGGTGCCCCACTGCATCAGCCGCAGCGCGGTCTTGTCCGCGCCGTAGCCGGTGTAGGTGTGGAAGAGCGTCAACCCGACCACGATCACCGTGCCCACCGTGTTGATCAGGTGCGGTGGCGCCAGCTCGTCGCGCAGCCATTTGAAGTGCCAGGCCACGTCCCACGAAGAGCCGATCAGCTTGAGCAGCAGGCCGACGAGCCAGAGCTTGTAGAGCGCGGCGACGAGAGCCGGCGGTGTCTCGCGCCCCGGCTCGCCCCGCTCCCAGTACTGGTCGCGGAAACGCGCGACGCGATTGCTTACCCCCGTGTTCACCCGCCAATGATGCGTCTCGGCTGGTGTCGCAGGAAGGGTGACCCTCCCTGGTCTTTCCCGGGTTGTCCCCTAGGGGAGGGTGATGACCAGCGTGTTTACCTTCTAGTTCATGCAAACGGGTGAGTTGCGTTGCCCTGAATGGCCGTACACGGCAGTGTGCGCTCCTGAGAGTTCGCTGAGAACCCGAGGAGCACTTTCATGGGCAAGAAGGTCGTGGCCGGTGTCATCGTCGCCGCGCTGGTGCTGGCACTGGTCGCTGCCGTGGCGCGGGTATTCCTAAGCTGACCGCATGGAAAACCTGCTCGGTCCCGAACCCACGTTGCTGCCGGACCGCCCGGAGGCGCAGGCCGCCGCCGAGGCGGGCACCGACCCGGCCAAGATCGTCCGCGCCTACCCCGACTTCAGCGAGGCGTGGGCGCTGCTCGCCGAGCGGGCGTTGCAGACCGGCGACCCCGTCGCCGGCTACGCCTACGCCCGCACCGGCTACCACCGCGGCCTCGACCAGCTGCGCCGCTCGGGCTGGAAGGGCCACGGCCCGGTGCCCTGGTCGCACCGCGGCAACCAGGGCTTCCTGCGCGCGTTGGCGGCGCTGGCGCGGGCCGCCGACGAGATCGGCGAGACCGAGGAGTACGAGCGCTGCAAGAAGTTCCTCGGTGACAGCGACCCCGCGGCGCCTGCGGCTCTCGGCCTGAGCTGAGCACGTGGGAGCCGTGCGCGAGGAGGTGGCGCGCAGGCTGAAGCGGTGGCAGAGCACGGCTCTGCCGATCGCGCAGACTGCGCTCGCCGCCGGTTTGTCCTGGCTGGTCGCCACCGAGGTGGTCGGCCACGCGCACCCGTTCTTCGCGCCGATCGCCGCGGTCGTCTGCCTCGGGGTGTCACTGGGGCAGCGGCTGCGGCGGGTCGTGGAACTGGTCGTCGGTGTGTCCGTCGGTGTCGGCGTCGGTGACGTGCTGATCTCGCTGATCGGCTCGGGGCCGTGGCAGATCGCGCTGGTGGTGGGCCTGGCCATGTCCACCACCGTGTTGCTGGACGGTGGCGCGGTGATCTCGCTCCAGGCCGGCTCGTCGGCGGTGCTGGTCGCCACCCTGCTGCCGCCGAGTGAGGGCGGTGGGCTGGACCGGATGGTGGACGCGCTGGTCGGCGGCCTGGTCGGGCTCGCGGTGACGGCGTTGCTGCCGGCGAACCCGCTGACCGTGGCGCACCGGCAGGCGAAGGCGGTGTTCGGCGAGCTGACCGAGGCGTTGCGCGGTGTGGCGACGGCGGTGGCCGACCACGACGCCGTGCAGGCCGCCGGGGTGCTGGCGCGTCTGCGGTCCAGCCAGAACGCGGTGGACCAGTTCACGTCGGCGTTGAAGACCGGCGGTGAGATCGCCACGATCGCGCCGATCCGCTGGCGAAGTCGGGACGAGTTGGGCCGGTACGAGAGGGCCGCCGCACCGGTGGACTACGCCCTGCGCAACACCAGGGTGCTGGCCCGGCGGGCGTTGGCGGCGTTGCGGGACGGCGAGCGGATGCCGGACGTGCTGCCCGACGTGCTGCGGCGGTACGCGGACGCGGTGGAGGTGCTGCGCGCCGAGCTGGGGCGCGGTGACGAGCCGAAACAGGCGCGTGCGGCGGTCCGCGACGCGGCGGCTTCGGCCACCGCGCACCAGTTGGGCGGCGAGGGTTTCTCCACGAAGGTGGTGCTCGCCCAGGTCCGCTCGGTGGCGGTGGACCTGCTCCAGGCCACCGGTTTGTCGCGGGCGGAGGCGGTCGAGTCGTTGCCGCCCCTGACGCGGCGTTGAATTGCCGCTGCTCCGCAGACGGCGGGCTCGGTCGCCCGGCTGTGCCCCATGGTGCCGCTCCGCGGCGGGCAGGTCGTTCGCGCCTGATTTTCCGACGATCGAAAGCGTGATCGCCGGAAAATGAGGCGCGAACGACCGACGCGGCCTCGCGTGGTGGTCCGGTCGCCGGCCAAGAGAAAACTAACCCTGTGGCCGGTTCAGCACGCCGAGCAGGACGGCGTGCACCGCGTCGTGGTCACGCGGGTCGGCCAGCCGGCACGAGGCGCCGGTGATGGCGTACCACTCCTCCGCACCCTCGTAGCGCACCGTCGCCTTCAGCACGCCGTCGACCAGCGTGGTGCGCAGTTCGAGGTCTCCGGTCACCACGCCGACCTCGTCGGTCATGACGCCGCCGGGGCCTGCCACGAAGGGGGAGGAGCGGTCAGCCATCGGTTATCAGCACCTTCCGAGCATGCTTTGCAAGGCAGACTTCTCCGCGGAGTCCACCCGCAAACCCCACTGGTACTTCGAGTGGATCCACATCTTGGCGTACGTGCACCAGTACGAGGTCAGCGGCGGCTTCCACTCGGCCGGGTCCTGGTCGCCCTTGGACTGGTTCACGTTGTCGGTGACGGCGATGAGTTGCGGGTTGGTCAGGTCGTTGGCGAAGGACTGCCGCCGGGACGTGGTCCAGGAGGACGCGCCGGAGCGCCACGCCTCAGCCAGTGCCACCACGTGGTCGATGTCGATGTCGGACGCCAGCGTCCACGTCGCGCCGTCGTACGGGCTGTACCAGCGGCCGGACGTGGCCGCGCAGCTGGAGTCGGTGACCACGTTCGTGCCGTCGCGCTTGAGCACGGTCTCCCGGGTGTTGCAGGTGCCCGAGACGGTGCTCCAGTGCGGGAACAGGTCCCGCGAGTAGCCCGTGGTCGAACCTTCGGCGGCCACGGTCAGTGCGTTCAGTTCCGACTGGGCAGTGGCGAGACTGGGGATGTTCGGTGGCGTGGCCTGGGCAGGGGTGACCAGGCCGACTGCGAGCACACCAGCCAGGAGCAGGGAAAAGATCGAGAATCGCGCGGTTTTGTTGACCGTTGACATTAATTCCGACCTTCCTGGTTTGGAAGCTGTCGGAATTACCTTGGGTCAATTCCCCTGCTGTTACAACGCTTTCGAGTGACGGCTGAATGGCGGTCGAGAAAATTCCTCAGTCATTACAACCCCCGGACCAACCGCAGATCCTCCGTGTGGCGGTACCAGGTCCACTTGCCCATCGGTCGGGGGTGTGGGATGCCGTCGGAGTCGACCTGCACCGGCAGGCAGCCGAGCTGGAACGCGCGCGCGTGCGTGCTGGTCACCTTGCGGCCGAACAGCCGCTTGTTGATGACGTGCACGACGAGCCCGAGTCCGCCCTCCGGGTCCGGCGTGACCTCCAGCCGGGTCGCCTGGCCGCGCAGCACGACCGTGTCGTCGCCGTAGCCGACGCCGCGCACCGGGCCGAGCGAGCCGAGGCCGACGAGCACGCCGCCGACGTCGTCCCGGATGAGCGGCACCCGGTCGGCGTCACCGGACAGGGCGAGGTCCAGCGCGCGGCCCGGGTCGGTCGGCAGGCCCCACAACTCGGCCGCCTCGGACTTCGGATCGACCGGCACGTACCCGACCGGCACGTCGGCCAGCCGGTCGGTCCGCAGCAGCCGCAACACCACGGCGTTGAGATCGGCATCCGTGCCGTGCACGACGAGACGTTTATCACTCGATTCGGCGAGGATCGCGTCGACCTCGGCTTTTCCCGGGCGTGCGGCCACTTGGCGCACATCGAAACGGTCACCGTCAGTGAGCAATGGCGACTGCGGGTTTCCGCAGGCCAGCACGATTCCGCGCACTATCATCTCCTGGTCTACCCTCGACAGCCGTTCACTGACGGCTCGGCCGTCGCAGGCATTCGGCTCTCTACCCGTCCAACCGCTTGGAGTTTCACATGCCGGCCGTCGTGCTGATCGGTGCCCAGTGGGGCGATGAGGGCAAGGGCAAGGCAACGGACCTGCTCGGTGACCGGGTGCAGTGGGTCGTCCGGTACCAGGGCGGCAACAACGCCGGGCACACCGTCGTGCTGCCCACCGGGCAGAAGTTCGCCCTGCACCTGATCCCCTCCGGAATCCTCTCCCCTGGCGTGACCAGCGTCATCGGCAACGGTGTCGTGGTCGACCCCGGCGTGCTGCTGGAGGAGCTGGCCGGTCTCGACGAGCAGGGCGTCGACACCAGCAAGCTGCTCATCTCCGCGGACGCGCACTTGATCATGCCGTACCACGTGGCGATCGATAAGGTCACCGAGCGGTACCTGGGCAAGGCCAAGATCGGCACCACCGGTCGCGGTATCGGCCCGTGCTACCAGGACAAGATCGCCCGCGTCGGCGTGCGCGCGCAGGACCTGCTGGACGAGAAGATCCTCCGGCAGAAGGTGGAAGCCGCGCTGGACTTCAAGAACCAGGTGCTGGTCAAGGTCTACAACCGCAAGGCGCTCGACCCCGAGCAGGTGGTGGACAGCGTGCTGGAGCACGGCGCCAAGTTCACCTCCCGGATCGCCGACACCCGGCTGCTGCTCAACGAGGCGCTGGAGCGCGGCGAGACGGTGCTGCTGGAGGGCTCGCAGGGCACGCTGCTCGACGTGGACCACGGCACCTACCCGTTCGTGACGTCGTCGAACCCGACCTCGGGCGGCGCGAGCGCCGGTTCCGGCATCGGGCCGACCCGGATCACCACGGTGATCGGCATCCTCAAGGCGTACACCACGCGCGTCGGCTCCGGCCCGTTCCCGACCGAGCTGAACGACGAGATGGGCGAGCACCTGCGCAAGACCGGTGGCGAGTTCGGCGTGACGACCGGGCGTTCCCGGCGCACCGGCTGGTTCGACGCGGTGATCGCCCGGTACGCGGCGCGGGTCAACGGCATCACCGACTACTTCCTGACCAAGCTGGACGTGCTGTCCGGCCTGGACAAGGTGCCGGTGTGCGTCGGCTACAAGATCGACGGCGAGCGGGTCGACGAGATGCCGATGTCGCAGACCGACGTGCACCACGCCGTGCCGGTGTACGAGGAGCTGCCGGGCTGGTTCGAGGACATCAGCCACTGCCGGACGTTCGAGGAGCTGCCCGCGAACGCTCGCGCGTACGTGGAGCACCTGGAGCAGATCTCCGGCGCCCGGATGTCCGCGATCGGCGTCGGCCCCGGCCGTGACCAGACGATCGTGCGCCACGACATGCTCGGCTGAACGCCAACCACCCCGCGAGGTCGCGTCGGCCGACTCCCCAGGCGACCGAGCCGCCGTCTGCGGAGCAGCGGCAGTCCAACACTGCCTCCGACGCCGAAGCAATCGGCGTCGGAGGCTTTTCATCATTCGGGACGCGTTGACTTCTTCCGGCGGCGCCACGAAAACTCGGACTCGCTGATCAGCGCGTCCGATGTCCGTTGTCCGCTGGGAGAAATCCGTGTCGGTTTCCACCGCGGGTGTTGTCGCGCGTCCTGAACCCGCTTTCCGTCGCGTGCGCCCGCTGTCAAACAACGCCGAAAGCCCCCCGATTTCGGGCGGTGGTCGAGCCCTCTCGGGCTGGTCCTGCTGTGGCAGGCCGCGAGCAGCACCGGCGTGCTGCCGGAGGACAAGCTCGCCTCACCGCTGACGGTGTTCCGGTCCGGCTACGAGCTGGTCGTGGACGGCCGGTTGGTCGACGCGTTCCTGGTGTCGTTGAGCCGGGTCGCGGTCGGGTTCGGCATCGGCGAGGAGCCGACGCGTGGCCGTTGACGTTGTCCGGTGGCGAGGCGCAGCGCGTGTCGTTGGCGCGGGCGTTGGTGCGCGAGCCGGAGTTGCTGCTGTTGGGCGAGCCGTTCGGCGCGCTGGACGCGTTGACCCGGCTCGCGATGCACCACCTGGTGGAGCAGTTGTGGCGGGAGCACCGGCCCGCCGTGCTGTTCGTGACCCACGACGTGGACGAGGCCCTGCTGTCGGCCGACCGGGTCGTGGTGCTGGACGAGGGTCGGATCGTGGCCGAGCACCGCGTCGACCTGCCGCGACCGCGGCGCCGTGCGTCCTTTGTGGACCTTCGGGTGGAAGTGCTGTCGGATCTGGGAGTGGACGATGTCGAAGCTGCTTAGCGCCTTGGTGGTCGTGGTGCTGGCGCTGTCGGGGTGCGGCACGGCGGAGTCGTCCGGTGGCGAGGTCGTGCTCCGGGTCGGTGACCAGAAGGGCGGGGCGAAGTCGCTGCTGACCGCGGCCGGGTCGTTGGACGGCTTCCCGTACGAGATCGAGTGGTCGACCTTCACGTCCGGGCCGCCGTTGCTGGAGGCCGCGTCCGCGGGCGCGATCGACGTCGGCGGGGTCGGGAACACGCCGCCGATCTTCGCGGCGGCGGCCAACGCGAAGATCGCCGCGGTGTAATCCGCGCGGGGCAACGTGGAGAGCGACGCGATCCTGGTGCCGGGCGACTCGACGTCGACCTCGGTGAAGGACCTGAAGGGCAGGAACATCGCGGTCGCCAAGGGCAGTTCGGCGCACGGGCAGATCCTGGTGACGCTCGCCGCCGAAGGCCTGACCACCAAGGACGTGACGCTCACGCAGAAACGGGTGGACGCGTGGGCGGTGTGGGACCCGTACACGTCGCAGGCCGAGCAGGAAGCCGGTGCCCGGGTGCTGACCGACGGGCGCGGCAAGGCCAACGGCTACACGTTCCAGGTGGCCTCGCGGGAGGCGTTGGACTCGCCGGGCAGGAGCGAGGCGATCAAGGAGTTCGTGAAGCGGTACAGCCAGGCGCAGCGGTGGGCCGACACGCACCACGAGGAGTGGGCGCAGGCGTGGGCGGCGGAGACCGGGTTGAAGATCGAGGTGGCGCGGGCGGCCGTGGCGCGCGGCGTGGACCTGTCGGTGAAGCTGGGCGACGAGGTGATCGAGTCGGAGCAGGAGTTGGCCGACGCGTTCACGGCGGACGGCACGTTGCCCGGCAAGGTCGATTTCCGGAAGTTCGTGGACACCCGTTTCGCTGGAGAGCTGTCATGAGCGTTGTCCTGCACTGGTTCCTGCCCACGTCCGGTGACGGCCGGACCGTCGTGGAGCGCTTCCACGCCAACCGGTCGTCGGGCCCGTCGGCGGCTCGTGAGCCGGACATCGACTACCTGGCGCAGATCGCGCGGGCGGCCGAGCACAACGGGTTCGAGGGCGTGCTGACGCCGACCGGGACGTGGTGCGAGGACGCGTGGTTGACCACGGCGGCGTTGCTGGCCCGGACGTCGACGTTGAAGTTCCTGGTGGCCTTCCGGCCCGGTGTCATCTCGCCGACGTCGGCCGCGCAGATGGCGTCGACCTACCAGCGGATCTCGCGCGGGCGGCTGCTGCTGAACGTGGTCACCGGTGGTGACGAGATCGAGCAGCGCCGGTTCGGCGACTGGCTCGACCACGACCAGCGGTACGCGCGGACGGACGAGTTCCTGCACGTGGTGCGGGCGGTGTGGTCCGGTCGGCCGGTGGACTTCAGCGGCGAGCACTACCGGGTGTCCGGTGCGACGGTGTCGGTCGCGCCGGACCCGGTGCCGCCGATCTACTTCGGTGGGTCGTCGGACGCGGCGTTGCCGGTCGCGGCGCGGCGTGCCGACGTGTACCTGACGTGGGGCGAGCCGCCGGCGCAGGTGGCGGAGAAGATCGGGCGGGTGCGGGCGTTGGCCGGTGACCGGCCGATCCGCTTCGGTGTCCGGTTGCACACGATCAGCCGTGACACGTCGGCCGAGGCGTGGCGTGAGGCGGAGAAGCTGCTGGAGGCGTTGGACCCGGAGCAGGTGGCGAGGGCGCAGGAGCAGCTGCCGTCGTCGCAGTCCGTGGGGCAGCAGCGGATGGTGGCCCTGCACGGCGGTGACCTGAGCCGCGGGGTGCGCGGGTTGGAGGTCCACCCGGGGCTGTGGGCCGGTGTCGGGCTGGTGCGCGGTGGGGCTGGTGCGCGGTAGGGCCGGTACGGCACTGGTCGGCAGCCACGCGGAGGTGGCGGACCTGATCGAGGAGTACCACGCCATCGGGGTGGAGGAGTTCGTGCTCTCCGGCTACCCGCACCTGGAGGAGGCGTTCTGGTTCGGCGAGGGCGTCCGGCCGATCCTGGCCCGACGCGGCCTCCTGGTCGGTACGGGGCCGGAATCGCCTTCGAGCACGGAATCGTCGGTCCCCTCTGACAGCCTGTCAGTCGGGGGGCCTGATCTCCGGGGGACGCCCGCCTGAGCGCGGGCGTCCCCCGGAATCCGGGACAGGTCAGCCGTTGCGGGCTTCCACGGCGGTGTCGGGGTTGTCGGCGAACACGCCGTCCAGGCCGGTCGCGTAGAACTTCGCGTACTCGCCGAACGCCTTGCCGTAGGCGGCCGGGTCGGTCGAGGTGCGGAAGTCGGCCGGGAGGAACGTGTTCTCGTTGCGGAACGTCCAGGCGTGCACGATCAGGCCGCGCGTGTGGGCATCGCGCACCAGCGTGGTCGGCTCCCGCAGGAAACCCGCCGCGTCACGCGGGATGATCCGGTCCTTCGCCGCGCCGATGCCGGACGCGTAGGTGCGGATCTCGCGCAGGCCGTCCGGCGTCACCAGGTCGCTGTAGGTGCGCTTGTCGCCTGCCTTGACGAAGTCGTACGGCGCGCCCGACGAGTTGATCAGCTGCACCAGCGGCACCCGCAGCTTCGACTTGAGCTGCTTGAGGTTCGCCACCTCGAACGACTGCACGTACACCTTCGCGCCGTGCCGGTTGAGGCCCGTCCGGTTCAGCACGTCGACCAGGCGCGGCTCCAGCGGGAGGCCGATCTCCTGGAAGTACGTCGGGTGCTTGGTCTCCGGGTAGATGCCGATGTCGCGACCCAGCTCGCGGGACAGCCGCCGGGACAGGTCGATGACCTCCTCCAGCGTCGGCACCTCGAACCGGCCGTCGTAGAGCGTGTTGCGCGGCCGGATGTCCGGGATGCGCTCCTTGGCCCGCAGGGTCTTCAGCTCGGCGAGCGTGAAGTCCTCGGTGAACCAGCCGGTGATGGGCGCGCCGTCGATGACCTTGGTGGTCTTGCGGGCCGCGAACTCCTGGTGCGCGGCCACGTCCGTGGTGGCGCCGATCTCGTTCTCGTGCCGCGCGACCAGCTTGCCGTCCTTGGTCGCGACCAGGTCGGGCTCGACGTAGTCGGCGCCCATCCGCGCGGCCAGCTCGTACGCGGCCAGCGTGTGCTCGGGCCGGTACCCCGACGCACCGCGGTGGCCGATCACCAGCGGGCCCTTGCGGGATGACGCCACCTCGGGGTCACCGCTCGCCGACGCGGCCGGGAGCACCACCGCCCCCGCCACCGCGAGCGCCGCGAGCGCCACCCCGACGATCCTCGTCCGCACCATCGCCGACCTCCCCAAAAAGGGTTCCTGCCCGGAGATTCATGACGCGCGGCAGCCTCGTCGCGCACCGCGACGTCCCGGTCACGGTAAGGCGAAGCGGAGACCACGTCACGGTGAACGCGTGGTGGGTGGTCCACCGGTCGTCACTCCCTGGATATGGCCGCTTCCTCAAGGTCGAGTTCGCGCAGCACCCGGAACAGCACCTCGTCGTCGATCTGCCCGCTGTCCCGTGCCTGGATGAACACCTGCCGTTCGGCTTCCAGCATCGTCCGCCGCAGCCGCCGGTACGACGCGGCCGGGCTCTCGTCCTCCTGCCGGCCCAGCCGTTCCCACGCCGCGTTGCCCCGGTGCTCGGCCATGATCCGCAGCCGCTCCACGATGTGCTCGGGCGTGCCGACGTCGCCGCCGATCACCTCGTCCAGCTTTTGCACCGCCGCCTGCGCCGCGGCGTGCTGCACCTGCGCCTCGGCCAGCGCGTCGGTGCGCTCCTCGTCACCCCGGAACGCGAGCTTGCGGATCACGTACGGCAGCGAGAGGCCCTGGATCAGCAGCGTGCCGACGGTGACCACGAACGCGCAGAACACGATCACCTCGCGGCCGGGCAGGTCGAGCGGCAACGCGCTCGCCGCGGCCAGCGACACCACACCGCGCATCCCGGCCCACGACAGCACGGTCACGCCACGCCAGCCGGGTGCCACCTTCTCGCGCTCCCGGATCCGTTTGGAGAGGAACCGGGGCAGGTACGCGGCCGGGTACATCCACAGGAACCGCACCACGATCGTCGCCGCCAGCACGGCCGCCGCCGCCCACACCAGCCCGTAGGTGATGTCCACGTCGCGCACCACGTTCTTCAGCTGCAAGCCGATCAACGCGAACACGAACGACTCCAGCATCGCGTCCACCGACCGCCACACCGCGGTGTCCTGCAGGCGCGTGTAGTACGAGCTGCGCGGGGCGTGGTGCCCGATGTAGAGCCCGGCGATGACGACCGCGAGCACACCGGAGGCGTGGAGTTCTTCGGCGAAGATGTACGCGCCGAACGGCACCAGCATGCCGAGCGCGCTCTCCAGCACACCGTCGTTGAGGCGGTTCCGGATCCACCGCACGCCCCACCCGATCGCCAACCCGATGATCACACCGCCACCCGCGCTGATCACGAACGTGCGCGTGCCGTCGCCCCAGGTGGCGGCGGTGCCGGCGGCTGCCGCGACGGCGACCTTGTAGACCGTCAGCGCGGTCGCGTCGTTGATCAGGCTCTCGCCGGTGAGCAGGGTCATGGTCCGGCGCGGCAGGTTGAGCCGCCGTCCGATCGCGACCGCCGCCACCGCGTCCGGTGGTGCCACCACCGCGCCCAGCACCAGTGCCGCCGGGAGCGACAGGTCGGGCAGCACGAGGTACGCGACCATGCCGACGCCGATCGTGGTGGCCAGCACCAGGCCGACCGCGAGCAGGCCGATCGGCCTCAGGTTCGCCCGGATGTTGTGGTACGAGCTGTCCAGCGCGGCCGAGTAGAGCAGCGGCGGCAGCACCAGAACCAGGATCAGCTCCGGTTCCAGGGCGAACTCGGGCAGCCCCGGGATGAACGACACCGCGAGCCCGACACCCACCAGCACCAGCGGGGCGGACCAGTTGAGGCGCTTGGCCGCCGCTGTGACGAGCAGCGCGCCGACGAGCAACAGGAGCAGTTCCGGTCCGTGCATGGCGCAATCTTGCGTGATGATGGCCGGCATGACCTGTCCCCATGTCTCCGACCTCCCCACCGCGGTCGTCCCGGACAACCCCGACGGCTGCGCGGACTGCCTCGCCGCGGGCGAGCACAACTGGGCCCACCTGCGGATCTGCCTCGCCTGCGGGCACGTCGCGTGCTGCGATTCCAGCCCGCGCCGGCACGCGACCGCGCACTTCCACGCCTCGGAACACCCCGTGATGCGGTCGTTCGAGCCGGGCGAGGACTGGCGCTGGTGCTACGTGGACTCGCGGATCGTCTGATCGTTTGTCCGTCGGCTTGTTTCGGCTTGTTCCGGCGTCTTTACAGTCCCTTTAGACGGTCGGTCTATGGCTGTGACCCGAGACACAAGTAGCTTCGTGAGCGCTCGATCCAGCGCGACACGAAGGGGTGCGCGTGCCGACCAAACCGCAGGTCGAAGTCGATGAACTGATCGCCGAGTACGACGAGGAGCGCCCGTTGCGCACCTTGTCCCGGCGGTGGGAGCTGGGTGTGTGGGTGGCGGGTCTCGCCATCGCGCTGCTCGTGCTCAAGCAGGTGTTCTGGCCGTTCAGCAAGGGCGGCCAGTACTACCTGGTGATCTTCCTGGCGGTCACGTTGCCGCTGGTCTTCCTCTGCTACCGACCGCGCGGCAGGCGCGGTGACGGCGACGACCCCGGTGTCGTGGACTGGGTGGCGGCGGCACTGGCGTTCGTGGTCGGCGCGTACCCGTTGTTCGGCGGGTTCGACGCCTTCCTCGACCGCCAGGGGCAGCTGACCACGCTGGACGTGATCGCCGGGTCCCTGCTGCTGGTGCTCATCCTGGAGGCGTGCCGGCGGACCACCGGCTGGGTGCTGCCGATCGTCTGCGTCGGCTTCATCCTGTTCGCCTACTACGGCGGGTACCTGCCGCCGTCCTGGACGATCTCGCACGCGGGCGTGGACTTCCCGCAGATCATCAACGGCTTCTACAACGACGCCACCGGGTTCTACGGGACGCCGCTGGACGTCGCCGCCACCTACATCGTGCTGTTCACGATCTACGGGTCGGTGCTCAACGCGTCCGGCGCCGGGACGTTCTTCGTGGACATCAGCTTCTCCGCGTTCCGCAAGTCCCGGACCGCACCCGGCCGCACGGCGGCCACGGCGGGGTTCCTGCTCGGCACCGTGTCCGGGTCCGGCACCGCGACGACCGTGTCGCTGGGCGCGGTGACGTGGCCGATGTTGAAGAAAGCGGGCTACCCCAAGGAGAGCGCGGGCGGGCTGCTCGCCGCCTCCGGTATCGGGGCGATCCTGTCGCCGCCGACGCTGGGCGCGGCGGCGTTCATCATCGCGGAGTTCCTGGAGACGTCGTACCTCCAGGTGTTGATCTGGGCGATCCTGCCGACGCTGCTCTACTACCTGGGCATCGCGCTGGCCGTGGAGATCGACGCGCGCAAGTTCGGCGCCAAGCCGGTGGAGATCGACTCGCCGAGCCCGTGGGCGCTGCTCAAGCGCGGCGGGTACCACTTCCTGTCCCTCGCGGTGATCGTGGTGTTCCTGGCGTTGAACATCCCGGTGTTCTCCGCCGTCGTCTACGCGACCGGGGTCGCGGCGGTGTTCGCGCTGGTGGCCAAGCGCGGTGACGTGCGGGAGTGGCTGCGGGCGATGGCGGACTCGCTGTCGATGGGCGTGCGGTCGGCGTTGCCGGTGATCGCGGTGTGCGCGGCGGCCGGCGTGATCACGTCCACCATCACCAAGACCGGGCTGGGCCTGGAGCTGGCCTCGGCGCTGGTGGACCTCGCCGCGGCGATCTCGTCCAACCCGACCGTGGTGCTGTTCGTCACGGTGGTGCTGGCGGCGGTCGCGGTGAGCCTGCTCGGCCTGGCCGTGCCGGTGACCGCGTCGTTCATCATCGCCTGGGTCGTCATCGGGCCCGCGCTGATCGCACTGGACGTGGCCCCCGAGGAAGCGGCCATGTTCATCTTCTACTACGCGGTGCTGTCCGAGGTGACGCCGCCGACGGCGCTCGCCGCCGTGGCCGCCGCCGCCATCACCGGCGGCGACGTGATGAAGACGATGTGGCGGACGTGGAAGTACACGCTGCCCGCGTTCCTCGTGCCGCTGGCGTTCGTGCTGACGGACAACGGCGCCGGGTTGTTGCTGCGCACGTCGTTCCTCGACGGCATGTGGGTGTTCGCCGTCTCCGCGCTGGGCGTGGCCGCGTTGGCCGTGCTCACGGGCGGGTGGCTGTTCGGTCCCGCGCGGTGGCCGGAACGCGCGCTGTGCGCGCCCGCCGCCGTCGCTCTGCTCTACCTGCAACCCGTCACCATCGCCGTCGGCCTGGGTTTCCTGGTGGCCGCGGTGGCGGTGCACGTCGTCCTGCGCCGTAGGACCAACTCGGGAAAGGAACAGCATGCGTAGCTGGGCGCTCAAGGTCGCCGCAGGGGTGCTCTCGGTCGGCCTCGTCGCCGCCGGGTGCGGCGGCAAGCGGACCCCCGACGCCGCCAGTGGCAACGCCGGCGGAGCCGCCTGTGAAGCGGCGGACGGGCGGATCACCATCGCGACCGGCAACTCCGGCGGCGTGTACTACGTCGTCGGCGGCGGGTTGGCGAAGCTGATCAGCGACAACACCAAGCTCAAGGCCACCGCCGCGGAGACCGGCGCGTCGGTGCAGAACATCCAGCAGCTCGTGGCCGGTGACTACGACATGGCGTTCTCGCTGGCCGACACGGCGGCGGACGCGGTCGCGGGCAAGGGCGCGTTCGACGGCAAGCCGCAGCAGGTGCAGGCGCTGACCAGGCTGTACTCGAACTTCACCCAGGTGCTGGTCCGGACCGACTCCGGGATCGACTCGGTGGCCGACATGCGCGGGAAGCGGATCTCCACCGGATCGCCCAAGTCGGGCACCGAGGTGATCGCCAACCGGCTGCTGACCGCGGCCGGGCTGAACCCGGAGACCGACGTCCAGGCGCAGCGGCTCGACCTGGCCAAGACCGCGGACGGGATGAAGGACGGCAGCATCGACGGGCTCGTCTGGTCCGGCGGCCTGCCCACCGCGCAGATCACCGACATCACCACGTCGCTGAAGGACGCGGTCAAGTTCATCGACATCACGCCGCAGCTGGACGCGTTGAAGAAGGTCAACGAGGTGTACGACCGGGGCGTCATCCCGGCCGCCACCTACGGGCAGCCGGCCGACGTGCCGACCGTCGTCGTGCCGAACGTGCTTCTCGTGCGGTCGGACTTCCCGGAGGGCGACGCGTGCGCCGTGACCAAGCTCATCTACGAGAAGAAGTCGGAGCTGGAGGCGGTGCACCCGGCGGCCAAGGACATCGCCGAGGACAAGGCGTCGATGACCGACCCGGTGCCGCTGCACCCCGGCTCGCAGGACGCACTGGGCGGATGACGGGTCGGGTCATCTAGGCTTCCGCACCGTGCGTGTCCTGGTCATCGGGTCTGGCGCCCGTGAACATGCCCTAGTCCTCGCCTTGTCGCGGGACCCTTCGGTGATCGCGTTGGCCTGTGCGCCTGCCAACGCCGGTATCGCCGGCGTGGCGGAGACCTACGGGGTCGACGTCACCGACGGCGGAGCCGTAGCGGCGCTGGCCAAGGAGTGGAACGCCGACCTGGTCGTGATCGGGCCGGAGCAGCCCCTGGTGGCGGGTGCGGCGGACGCCGTGCGCGCCATCGGGATCCCCTGCTTCGGCCCGTCGGCCGCGGCGGCCCGGATCGAGGGGTCCAAGGCGTTCGCGAAGGACGTCATGGCCGCCGCCGGTGTGCCCACGGCGGTCGCGGAGATCGTCGACAACCCGGCCCGGCTCGACGCGGCGCTGACCCACTTCGGCCCGACGTGGGTCGTGAAGGACGACGGCCTGGCCGCCGGCAAGGGCGTGGTGGTCACCACCGACCGCGCCGTGGCCCGCGCGCACGCCATGACGTTGCTCGACCACGGCCACCCGGTGCTGCTGGAATCGTTCCTCGACGGGCCGGAGGTGTCGCTGTTCTGCCTGGTGGACGGCTCCACCGTGGTGCCGCTGCTGCCCGCGCAGGACTTCAAGCGCGTCGGCGTCGGCGACTCCGGCCCGAACACCGGCGGCATGGGCGCCTACTGCCCGCTGCCGTGGGCCCCGCCCGACCTGGTGGACACGATCGTGTCAACCTGCGTCCAGCCGGTCGTCGACGAACTGGCCCGCCGCGACACCCCGTTCACCGGCCTGCTGTACGCGGGCCTGGCCCTGACCTCCACCGGCCCGCAGGTCATCGAGTTCAACTGCCGGTTCGGCGACCCGGAGACCCAGGCCGTCCTGGCCCTCCTCCGCACGCCGCCGGCCGGCGTCTTCCACGCCGCCGCCACCGGCACCCTCGCCTCCCTGCCACCACTGGACTGGGCCGAGGGCTACGCCGTCACCGTCGTGATCGCCGCCGAGGGCTACCCCGGCCGCCCCCGCACGGGCGACGTCGTGACCGGCGCCGAAGCGGAAGGCGTCCTCCACGCGGGCACCCGCCGCCGTGAGGACGGCGCCGTCGTCTCCACCGGCGGCCGAGTCCTCTCGGTGGTCGGCACGGGCCCGACCCTGACCGACGCCCGAACCGACGCCTACCGCCGTGTCGAAGGCGTCCACCTGACCGGCTCCCACCACCGCACCGACATCGCCCTGCGCGCCGCGAACGGCGAGATCGACGTCCCCTGATCGACACGGGAGATCCCGGCTCGAGCGATTGCCAACCCCGCGGGAACCAGGGCGGACGTTTCTTCGTCCAACTACAGACCCGGTTCACGCGGTCGTTGGTAGCCTCGAACCGGGATCGATCCGTTACCGACCGTACGGGGGTAGGACGTCGTGGAACAGGAGAACGGCCTGCTGGGAGCCGTCGCCGCCATGGGGGGAACCGTCGGGCGGGCGATCGGCGAGGTGTTCGCGGCCGAGAAGCAGCTGAGCGACACGATGGCCTCCGGGCCGGGCTCCAGTCAGAAGTTCGACGTGACCAAGGAAACCGTCCTCCAGGCCGGGAAGATCATTCAAGACCAGGCGGGCCGGCTGCGCACGGCGTTGGAAGACGCGGTGATCCTGTTGGGTGTCCAGCTGAACGACCCCGACGAGGTCAACGCCGACATCGCCGCGGCTTGGAACTCCCGGTTGATCGACGGTCCCGAGTCGTATGCCGGGCGGATCGAGCAGTACATCACCAGCCTCAACGGCCTTGTTGAGCAGTTGCGCGGTGCCGCGCGGCAGTACGAGTACACCGAAGACGAAGTGAATGCTGCTCTGGGGGCTGTTCGTGCGTCTGATTAGTGCGATGGTTTCGGCCGGCGTCGCGGTCGCCGTTCTAGCGAGCTGTTCGCCGGGTGAGACGACGGGTGATCCCAAGCCTGCCACGTCCACCGGAGCGGCCGGCGGGACCAGCGATTCGTCAGAGCCCAGTGCCACGAAGACACCGCGTCCCAAAGAATTGAAGCTGGACGGCATCGATCCCTGTGCGACGTACACCACGACGCAGCAGGGTGAGCTCAAGGTCGACGAGGCGCGAAGCCAGCCGCTCGACGTCGTGAAGAGCGGTAGCCCGGCGCCGACCTGCCGGTACCGGTCCAACGGGCAGAGTTTGTTCAGCTACAACGTCGCGCTCGTTTCCGAGGAAGGAATCGAGTACTGGGAGGGTGGCAGCAACCTCGACGTGGACCCCAAGACGGTCTCCGGGTTCGCCGCCTACCAGCTGAAGTTGACCGGCACGTCGGAGGGTTACTGCTCTTACGCCGTCGACGTGGCCGACGGACAGCAGTTGTACGTCCAGTTCTTCCCGATCGGTGACGGCTTCACCCAGGACCAGATGTGCCAGAACGCCGCCAAGGGCGCGGAGCTTGCACTCGCGACCTTGCAAACGCTGAAGTGAGGGGGAGTTGTGACCGGCTTCAGGCAGCTCAAGGATCACCGCTTCGAAGGCTATGACAACCCGGCGCTGGCCGCGTTGGTGCAGCAGTTCTCGACCGGCGACGCCGCGCAGAAGTTCAGCGACGCCTCGCACGCGCTGCGCCAGTTGGCCGCGACCCTCTCCGATACCGACGACACCTTGCGGACCGAGCTGAAGAAGCTCGGCATCGAGTGGCAGGGCGCGGCTGGTGACAACGCGGGCCAGGCGGTGACCGTGTCCGCTGATGTGGCTACGTCCGGTACCGACGCCGCCCAGCAGAACTCCAAGGCCACGGCCGTCCAGGGCGCGACCTACAGCCAGACCCGGAACGGGATGCCGGAGTCGCAGCAGTTGCGCGGTGACACGGACACCAACTTCGCGGACGACGTCGGTGGGTTCTTCGGGTACGAGACCGATCACGCCAAAGAGGTCAAGCAGACGCAGGCTGCTCGTGATCAGGCCATCCGCGGACTCGACCAGTACACCGACGCGAGTCGGGACGCGCTGAACCAGTACCAGGGCATGAACAAGCCGCCGCAGTTCGAGGTGACGACGGCTTCCAGCGTCAGCACGCCGGTCGCGCAGGTGGCGCAGCCCGGTGGCGGGGTGCCCGGTATCCCCGGTGGTGTGCCCGGCGGGGTGCCCGGTGGTACGGGTCAGTTGCCCGGTGGCACGCCCGGCTTGCCGCCGCAGTTGCCCGGCCAGTTGCCGGGTGGCTCGACCGGACAGCTGCCGAACACACCGGGTGGCTCGACCGTGCTCCCGCCTGCCGCACTGGGCAAGTCCGGTGGGTCGAACTTCCCGCTGGGGTTGGGCCTCGGTCTGACCGCAGGGCTGGGGTTGGGTCTGGCGGCGACTCAGGCCCGTGGCGCGCGGGTGGTGCGCAACCCGTCCACGGCGGTGCCCGGTGGCGGCAAGGTGCCCGAAGGGCCTGCCGGTGGCAAGGGGACGAGTGGTGGCGGCGGCGGTGCCGGCAAGGGTGGTGTGCCGGGGATGCCCGGCGCGCTGACCGGCAAGCCGGGTATTTCCGCGACGATCGGTGCCATCGACCCCGACGAGCGGGTGGCCGGCCGTGGTGGTGCTGGTGCCGTCGCGGGTAAGGCCGGTGCCGGTGGCTCGATGTTGCAGCCGGCCGCGACCGCGAAGGGCGGGCCCGGCGAGGAGGACGGCGAGCACGTCCGCAAGTACGGCGTGGACTCCGACGACGTCTTCGGTGACGAGCGGATGGTCGTGCAGTCGGTCATCGGCGACGAGCCCGAGAAGAAGTGAAGTGAGCGGCACGGTTGTCCTTTCCACGCTGGAGTTCGACGTGGCGTGGGAGGGGGAGCGACTCGCGAGGCGCAACGTCGCGTTGGACGTGCCGAGTCCGGGCATCACGCACACCGAGCGTGCCGTGCTGGTCGACCAGGCCTGGCGGTCGCTGGCCGAGCGCGGGTTGGCGGGGAACCGGCGGTTGACGCCCGAGTTGGCCGACGCGTTCGCGCTGCTGGCCAACCCGCAGGTGTCGATCGACCTCTGGATCTGGGTCGACCGCCGCAAGATCAAGGGTCTTGCGGCGGCGGCCGGTGACGAGGGCATCCTCGCCGTGGTGGACGGCGAGGAGGTGTGGCTGATCCAGTCACGCGCCAGCGCGCTGGCCGAAGCGGCGGTATCGGTCGCCGGTGAGATGCCCGCCGGGTACGGGCGGTCCATCAGCCTGCCGAACGACGTGCTGCGCGCGGCGTCCGACGAGGCCGGGCGGGACGCGGAGAAGCTGGTCCTGGCGTTGGAGCGGCACGGGCTGCCGCTGCACGAGGCACAGGAGCTGGCCGGCATGTGCGACGGGATGAGCACCCGCGGCCAGTTCGGGGCCGAACGCGCCCAGCGCGGCGGGCCGCCCGTGCGCGCCGGCCGCGTGGTCGCGTGGCACGACACGCCGTCCGGCCGCTACCTGCACCAGGTCCGGCCCAGTTCGGACGGTCGGAACTGGAGCACCATCACGCCGATCGACAACGCCCGGCTGGCCGGCTGCGTGTGGGAGTTGCTGCAAGAGGTCTGAGTTCCGGGGAAAGACACGGAACCGGGGCGTCCTTCACGGCGTCAGTTCCGGTGCGGGCCTGTGGGGGGCCGGGGAGGGGGGATGTCCGCCGTCATTCAGGAGTGACGTACAGTGACCAAAGCAACCCTCAGTGTAACCGCTTTCCGTGCCGCCTGGGAACACCTCGACCTCGGCGCGATGCCGATCGTCCTGCACGTCCAGGACGAACCCGCGCCGTGGAGCCACCTGACCGCGCAGGGGTTGGCCCGCGGCGGTGAACTCGACCCCTGGCTGGGCGCGGCGTTCAAACTCATCGCCTACCCGCCGCGTTCGGCGGACTTGCGGCTGGGCATCGGCAGATCTGCGGTGCGGGCGCTGGCGGCGTCCACCGGAACCGGCTCGCTGCTGGCCGTGCTGACCCAGGGCCTTCTCACCGTGCGCGAGGTGGACGTCGACCTCGCTACCGCATTGGTCCGGCTGCTGCCCGAACTGCCGGACGGCCGGGTCGGCGGGCCGGAGCTGCGTGGCCAGTTCGGCGCGGCCGCGATCGACCAGAGCGGGCGGCGGAGGCGGGCGGCGGACGTGGTCGACTTCCACGGTCCGACCGATGCCGACGTGCTGCGGGCGAGGATCACCGCGCTGCTGGATGAATTCCTCGCGTAATCGGAGTGTGGTCGCGGGTTTCGCCCTAGAGTCGGGGAATGGCGGTCGCGAAGTTCAACGCCGAGGCGTTGGAGCAGTGCCGGAGCACGGTGAGCACGCAGGCGGGGCAATTCGGGGCGGTGGGTGACGGCTTCTCCGGCCTTTACGCCAATCCGGACATCTTCGGCAAGCTGGCGAGTTCGGGCGGGCTTTCCTCGGCGGCATCCGAACTGGACCGGAAGGCGGGCTCGGAGTTCGCCGCGGCCGAGTCGGTGCTGGGCAAGGTGGAACGCGCGATCGACGCCGTGCAGCAGTCCGTGGTCGACGTGGAGACCGCCAACGCGGACTCCTTCCGGGCGGTGTGACCTGATGGGAGCCGCGGACGAGGTCGCGGCACTGCCCGGTGGGCAGGCTTTGGCACAGCTCGCGGACAAGGTCGACACCGCTCGGCCGGATGCGGTGAAGGAGATCGCGAACCGGTGGAAGCAGGCCGCGACGAAGGCCGGTGAATGCGGTAACACGGTGCGGCAGTCGGTGGTCCGACTGGACGGCGCGTGGCAGGGCGGATCGGCCGACGGATTCGTCGCCTACATGGACGGATTCACCAAGAGTGGGAATTCGCTGACCGACGCGTTGACCGCGGCAGCCGGTGATCTCGAGTCCGCGGCGGCGGCGTTGGAATCGGCGAAGTCGTCGGTCGAGCGGATTTGCGAGAACCTGCTCAGCCGGGTGCGGCAGCTGCGCCGAGACGCCCGCGGCATGCCGCAGGAGGACGTCGACTCGGCCATCCGAGGTATGTGCCAGGAGGCGGCGGGCGACGCCCGGCCCGTGATCGACCAGGCCGAGCAGGCACTCAGTGCCGCTTTGAGCGCACTGAAGGGCCGAGCGGGCTCGATCACGCCCGCGTTCTCGACGATGGCCGACCCCGACACGCAGCCCTTCACACCCGCGCCGGGCAAGCCCATCGAGTGGAACCCCACGCCGGAACCCCCGCCCTCGGAAGGGCAGACCGCGCCGTCGTCCACTTCCCCGCAGCCCGCCGGGCAACCGCAGGGTTCCGGCGGTGGAGGTGGCGGCGGCTCCCAGGGCTCTGGAGGGGGCGGCGGTGGCGGTGGAGGTGGTGAAGGGGGCGGCATGAGCGGCCTCGGGCCCAGCGGTGGCCCGCCGTCCAGTGGCCCGCCTCCCGGCAACGTCGAGGAGTGGATCCGCGAGGCGATCCGGATCCTCCAGGCCAACGGCATCCCGGTCACCGAGGACAACATCGACGAGATCTGGACGATCATCGAGAAGGAGTCCGGCGGCAACCCGCACGCCATCAACGACTGGGACTCGAACGCCGCCAAGGGCACCCCGTCCAAGGGGTTGATGCAGTGCATCGACCCGACGTTCCAGGCCCACAAGCTGCCCGGACACGACGACATCTGGAACCCGGTCGACAACATCATCGCCGGTGTCCGCTACACCTTCTCCCGCTACGGCGGCTTCGACGGACACCCGGGCCTGAAGTCGATGGCGGGTGGAGGCGGCTACCAGGGCTATTAGCCGCTCCAGGCCCTGGCGCGGCGTTCGGTCACGGCTGTGTCTGCTGTGCCGGGCTGCTGTGTCAGGGCGGTGCTGTGTCAGGGCCAGGTGTTCGCCTGGGCGGTGAAGAGGTCGGGGTCGCTGTGCACGGGTAGGACGCACATCAGGTGACCTCCGGGAGCCCGCAGCACCCGGCACTCCAACCACTGCGACACCGGCGTCGCGCCGAGGGCGAGCAGTCTCGCGGTTTCTGCCTCGACGTCGTCCGTCTCGATGTCGAGGTGAAACCGAGGCGCGTCGTCAACGGCCTGGACGGCGGTCACCAGACCCGGCAGGGCCTCGTGCAGGCTGGTGAACTGCTCCTCCGACGGCACAGGCCGGGCCGGGGCGCCGAGCGCCGCGGACCAGAAGGCCGCTGCCTGGGCAGCCTCCGCCTGAGGCGTGTCGATGAGAAGTGCGTAGACACGGCTTCGATGCATGTGCTCCAACGGTAGTGGTGATCAGCGGACGTTTCGCGGCGTTTGTCGGCCGGGCCTGGGCTATTAGCCTGACCTGCATGCTGAGTGTTGCCGGTCGTGCGGATGTGCCTCCTTTCCACGTGATGGAGGTGTTGTCCGCCGCGGCGCGACGGCAGCGGACGGTGGGGGACGTCGTGTCGTTGGCGGCCGGGCAGCCGTCCAGTCCGGCGCCCACGCCGGTGTTGGAGGCCGCTCAACGCGCCCTGCGCGAACAGACGCTCGGGTACACCGAGCAGTTGGGGATCGTGGAACTGCGGGAAGCCCTGGCGGGGCACTACTTCCGGCAGTACGGGCTCGAGATCTCGGCTGACGACATCGTGATGACCACCGGGTCGTCCGGGGCGTTCCTGCTGGCGTTCCTCGCTTCCTTCGAGGTCGGTGATCGGGTCGCGTTGGCCCGGCCCGGCTACCCGGCCTACCGCAACATCCTGCGGGCGTTGGGGTGTGAGGTGGTCGACCTGGCCTGCGGCCCGGAGACCCGGTTCCAGCCGACCGTGGCGATGCTGGACGACGTGATGGCGGACGACGCCGGGCCGCTCGACGGGCTGGTGGTCGCCAGCCCCGCCAACCCGACCGGCACCGTGCTGGCGCCCGACGAGTTGGCCGCCTTGGCGGGCTGGTGCGCTGAGCACGGCGTCCGCCTGATCAGCGACGAGATCTACCACGGCATCAGCTACGGCACGCCCCTCGCCTGCGCGTGGCAGACCTCTCGGGAATCCATCGTGGTCAACTCCTTCTCCAAGGCGTTCGCCATGACCGGCTGGCGGTTGGGGTGGATGGTGCTGCCGCCCGACCTGCGCCGGGCGGTGGACCGGTTGACGGGCAACTTCACGCTCTGCCCGCCCGCCCTGGCCCAGTACGCGGCCGTCGCGGCGTTCGAGCCCGAGTCGTACGCGCAGACCGAGCGCCTGGTCGAGGGGTACCGCCTCAACCGGGACGTGCTGCTCAAGGGGCTGGCCGACCTCGGCATCGACAAGCTGGCCCCCGCCGACGGCGCCTTCTACGCCTACGCCGACGTCTCGCACCTCACCGACGACTCGATGGACTTCTGCCGCCGCCTCCTGGACGACACGGGGGTCGCGATCGTGCCGGGCATCGACTTCGACCCCGTGCGCGGGCACGAGTTCATCCGGATGTCCTTCGCCGGGGCCGTCCACGACATCGAGGAGGCGTTGCGGCGACTCGGTCCTTGGTTGTCGTCATCATGATGACATTTGTACTCCCGATCAGGTGCCGGTGGGGGAACTGATCGGGGGAGCCACTCGTTCGTGTGGCATGGTCCGAATAATCCTGTGGCTGCTCGCGGCGTGGATCGTGATCACCGTGCTCGGCGCCGTCATCGAGGGCGTCTTCTGGCTCGCGATCATCGGTGGTGTGCTGTTCCTCGGCACGGCCGCGTACGGCGCGATCAAGAGCAGCAAGCGCCCGAAGGGCATCAAGGGACCCTGACGCTGCCCGGCGGTCCCGAAGTTGTACCCGCGAGCTGGTAAAACGCCGATCCGGGCCGCACCATGGGTCGGTGTTCGAGACCGATGAACGCCGCCTCGCGCAATGGGAGCGCCGCGCCGAGTGGCCGCTGACCGCCCTCGCCGTCCTCTTCGTGGTGGCCTACGCCTGGCAGGTCCTCGACGACCGCTCCACCTCCGCCCTGCACGACGCCCTGGAGATCTTCCTCTGGCTGGTCTGGCTGGTCTTCGCGCTGGACTACGCCGCCCGCCTCAAACTCGCCGTCGACAAGCGGAAGTTCTTCGTCACCCACCTGTTCGACCTCCTCACGGTGGTGCTGCCGATGTTCCGCCAACTGCGCGTGCTGCGGCTGATCACCGTCTTCAAGCTGCTCAACCGCCGGTTCGCGGACAAGTTCCGACAGCGCGTCGGCATCTACGCCGCGGGCGTCACGGTCCTGGTCGGCCTGTGCGCCTCGCTGGCCGTGCTGGACGCGGAACGCCACCACCCGGACGCCACCATCACCACCTTCGGCGACGCCGCGTGGTGGACGCTCACCACGATCTCCACCGTCGGTTACGGCGACCGCTACCCCGTCACCTGGGAGGGGCGCCTGGTCGCCGCACTGCTGATGATCGGCGGCATCGCCCTGCTGGGTGTCATCACCGGCACGATCGCCTCCTGGCTGGTCGATCGCCTGAGCGGGGTCGAGGACTCGGTGGCCGAGGCCGAGCAGACCACGCTGGCCGAACTCCGCCTGGTCAGGGCGGAGCTGGCCGAACTGCGCGAGGAACTGCGCGCCACCAAGTCCTGAGCCCCTGCCGGGCGTGCGACGGCCCCTGCCGCCGCACGCCTGACAGCCCCAGCGCACGTCAGCTCGCGGACCCGATCCGCCGCAACGCCTCCGCCACGTCGTCGTCCCCCAGGTCGCGGTGCAGCACGAACCGCACCTTGCCCGCCATCGGCCCGGCGTACACGCCCAGGTGCCGCAGCCCGGTCAGCGTCACCTCCAGGTCCGGCACGCCGGCCAGCACGATGTTCGTCTCCGGCTCGTCCACCTGCCAGCCCAACTCCGCCAGGCCGTGCGCCAACGTGCGGGCGTTCGCGTGGTCCCGCGCCAGGTCGTCGATGCGCCCAAGGGCGACCAGACCCGCCGCGGCCAGCACACCGCCCTGCCGGACGCCGCCGCCGAGCATCTTCCGCACCCGGCGCGCCTCGGTGATGAACGACGACGACCCGGCCACCAGCGATCCGACCGGCGCGCCGAGCCCTTTCGACATGCACACCTGCACCGTGTCGACCCCGACCGTCAAAGCCGCGGGTGGCAGGCCCAACGCCACGGACGCGTTCCACAACCGCGCGCCGTCCAGGTGCACCCGCAGCCCGGTTTCACGTGCCGCCGACACCAACAGGGCGTGCTCATCGGGCTGCGTCACCGTCCCACCGGCCGCGCCGTGCGTGTTTTCGAGGCACAAGAGCGTCGTGCGCAGCGTGTAGTACGGCCCGGCGGTACCCGCCGCAGCACGCACCGCGTCGGCCGACGCCCGGCCAGGCCCCGCGTCCCACTCCAACGGGTGAGGCATCCCGCCGGCGATCCACGCGGCCGTCCCCAGCTCGTGGTCCAGGACGTGCGCGCCGCGCGGCGCCAGGAACTGGTCGCCGGGGCGCAGGTGCACGGTCAACGCGATGAGGTTGCCCATCGACCCCGACGGCACCCACAGCGCCGCCTCCACGCCCAGCAGGTCCGCGACGCGCTCTTCGAGCAGCCGCATCGTGGGGTCGTGGTCGAGCACGTCGTCGGCGACCTCGGCGCCGGACATCGCCAATCTCATGGCCTCGTCCGGCTGGGTGACGGTGTCGGAGCGGAAGTCGAGTGGTGAGAGCAGGGTCACGAATGGATCACATCACACATGGCAAGCGCTGACCCGGTCGTGTCGGCGGTACCACGATGGGGGGTGACGCAAGTCTCGGAGGACCGGCGTGCAACCGTGTGCGCCACCCATTCCGTCCGGTAGGTGCAAGCACGACGAGCGGAGAGAGTCCGCGTGGATCAGCGCGACGAGCAGGAGTTCGCGGAGTACTTCGTGGCTCGCCGGGAGGCCGTGCGCCGAACGGCGTTCCTGCTCTGTGGTGACTGGCACCGGGCGGACGACCTCGCGCAGACCGCGTTCGTCGCGTTGCACCGCAGGTGGCGCAAGGTCCGGGACAAGCAGGCCCTGGACGCCTACGTCCGCCGGACCCTGGTGCGCGCGGTGATCGACGAGTCGCGCCGGCCGTGGCGGCGGGAGCGCTTCGTGGACGAGGTCCCGGAGACGCCCTCGGGCGACGGTGAGATCGCGGACTCGGTGGCGACGCGCGAGGCTCTGGTCGCGGGTTTGCGGCGGGTTCCGCCACGGCAGCGTGCGGTGCTCGTGCTCAGGTTCCTGGAGGGCCTGGACGTCGCGGCGGCCGCCGAGGCGCTGGGGTGCTCGGAGGGAACCGTGAAGAGCCAGACCTCAAGGGGTCTGGAAGCCCTGCGCGAGGCGTTGGGCGACACGATCGAAGACTTGCGGCCGGCGTCGTGAGCGGGAGGAGGAGGTAGGTGGACGAGCAGAAGCTCGGTGAGCTGTTCCGCGATGCGGCCCGCGACGCGCCGCCCCCGTCCTTCGACGTGGACGGCGTGCGGTCGGCGTCGGCACGGGCGACCGCGCGACGGCGGTCCGCGATCGCGCTCGGCTCCACGCTGGCCCTGGTGCTGGTGTTCGGCGGCGTGGTCGCCACGAGCGGTCTGATGCAGAACTCGACCGGCGAGACCGCCGCCGCGGGTTCCGCTGAGGACGCTTCGTCCCCTAACGTCACCCCTTTCAGCACAGCCGAGCCGGAGATGCTGCCGAAGGACGCATCACCGGACCGCAGCGGTGGAAATCCGCCCAAGAGCATCCCCGACGACCCGTCTACGCAGGGGGACGAGCCGTCGGGGAGTGCCGACCGCCCGCCGGTCGGCAGCGCCCAACGCGGGTGCGTTGAGGTGGACCGGGAGCTCGCCGTCGCCCTCGCCGACGAGCTCTCGGTCGCCAACGCCTCGCAGGCCTCCCCTCCGGTGGCCGACTGCCCGGACGGCGCACGTGGCGCGAGTTTCCTGGTCCGCGACGGCGCCGTCTACGGCACGGTGTCGGTCGTGGTCACACCGTCCGGGCTGGTGCCGGGTCCGAACGTGCAGTACAAGACCGCGACCACCCCCCGAGGCGAGCAGCTGTACGTGCTCAGCCAACCGGAGGAGGGTTCTTCGGTGGCCCCGTTCTCGGGTGAGCTGGCGTCGATGGCGGAACGGCTCGCGGCACGGTCCTGAGCACGTCGACGGGCACTAGTACCTTTCCTGCAATGACAGCCGCAACGCCGAAGGGCGAACGCCGGCGCCAGGCGCTGGTCGAAGCCGCCGCGGGCCTCCTGGTCGACGGTGGTTTCGACGCGATCCGGCACCGCGCCGTCGCCGAGCGCGCGGGCCTGCCGCTGGCCTCCACCACGTACTACTTCGACTCGCTGGACGAGCTGGTCACCGCCGCCCTGGAGTTCCACGGCAACGCCGAGCTGGCCTACGGCAAGGCCCGGCTGGACGAGCTGGACCCGCGCGAGTGCGGCGGCGACGCGTTCATCGAACTCGTGCTGGACCTGCTGCTCGGGCCGCCCGGTGAACGCGACGCGGAAGCCGTGCTGCTGCGGTACGAACGCCTGGTCGCCACCGGCCGGCGACCCTACCTGCGGCCGTTGATGCGCAAGCTGTCCGGCGAGCTGCACTCGCTGCTGTTCGACATCTTCTCCCGGGCCGGTCAGCCGGTCAGCCGGGAACGCGTCGAAGAGCTGATCGCGCTGGTGGACGGCGCGGTGGTCAACGCGCTCATCGAGATCAGCCCCGACCCGCGCGCGGCGGCGCGGCGAATGCTCAGCAAGTCGATGCAGCCCCGCTGAGCGAGTCGATGCAACCCCGCCGACCCCCGACCGCGTTTGAAGGGGTGGGGGCGCGGAAGGGGATCGCATGCGCAAGGCCGAAGAGCAGGGCTTCCGTGAGTTCGCGGTGAGCCACGCCGCTTCGTTGCGCCGCACGGCCTACCTGTTCTGCGGTGACTGGCACATGGCCGAGGACCTGATGCAGGCCAGCCTGCTCAAGCTCTACCAGGCGTGGCACCGGATCGAGTGGCGCGACAACGCGTCCGGGTACGCCCGCAAGGTGCTGCTGCGCACGTGGCTGGACGAGAAGCGCAGACCGTGGCGGCGGGCGGAGCAGCGTGACGGCGAGGTGCCGGACGTGGCGGACGCGGCCGCCGACCCGGAACGCTCGGGCGAGCGGTTGTGGGCGCGCGACCTGGTGCACGCGGCGCTGCTGCACGTGCCGCCGCGCCAGCGGGCCGTGCTCGTGCTGCGGTACTTCGAGGACCTGCCGGTGAGCGAGGTCGCGGTCGCGATGGGGTGCACCGAGGGCACGGTCAAGAGCCAGACGGCGCGCGGACTCGTGGCGCTGCGGGCGGCGGTCGAGGTACTCGAGCAGGGTGCGGTGGTGGCGTCATGAGCGAAGCGGACCTGCGGGAACGGCTGCGGGCAGCGGTCGGTGACGAGCCGCCGCTGAACTTCGACCCGGACGACCTGATCCGGCGGGCCAAGCACGCGCGCAAGCGGCGTCGTGCGCTGGTCGCGGTCGCGTTGGCGACGTTCGCCATCACCGGGACGGTGCTGTCCCTGCCGGGCGCGTTCGACCGGCGGCAGGGTATCGACGTGGCGAAGGAACAGGTGTTGACGACCACGGCGTCCCCGTCCCCTGCCCTGACCACCCAGGCCCTCGCCCCGACCCCCGCGACGTCGCCGGATTCGTCGCCGACGTCGGAGCCGCCGCCGCCCGTGATCGAGCAGGTGCCCGGCGCCCCGGCCGCGCTCCCCGAGGGCACCACGACCGCCCTCGCGGCGTACCTGACCAAGCGGTTCGCCGAGGTCGTGCCGGACGCGAAGGTCCTGACGGCCGAGTACCCCGGCCAGAACCGGGCGGGGTACCTCACGGTGGTCGTGCGCTTCCACGACGGGGTGGGCACCAGCGCGGTGGAGGTGCGGCTCAGCACGACACCGTCGCGGACGACCCGTGACCAGTTCTGCGCCGCCGTCGAGTGCGCCGAGCCCCGGCAGCAGGCGGACGGCAGCTACCTGCAGTTCGCCGTGGTCACCGACTCGGCGTCGGTGGCGCACACGGTGGCGCACTTCCGCGCCGACGGATCGGTGGTGCAGGTCAGCGGCTACAACTACGACCCGACCAAGGGCGACGAGGTGCGGACCGCGGTCGCGGTGACCGTGGACCAGTTGGAGCGGCTCGCCACGGACCCGAAGTTGGCGCTGGGGTGACGCTCCCCGCCGTCCGGTTCGACGCCCGAGCGAAATATGCTGGTCACGTGACGGTCAAGCCCCGCATCGCCAATGTCCTCGCCGGTCGCTACGCCTCCACCGAGTTGGCCACGCTGTGGTCCGCCGAGCACAAGATCGTGCTGGAGCGCCAGCTGTGGCTCGCGGTCCTGCGAGCACAGGCCGATCTCGGCATCGACGTGCCCGCCGAGGCCGTCGCGGACTACGAGCGGGTGGTCGACCAGGTCGACCTGGCGTCCATCGCCGAGCGCGAGCGGGTCACCCGGCACGACGTGAAGGCGCGCATCGAGGAGTTCAACGCGCTCGCCGGGCACGAGCACGTGCACAAGGGCCTGACCTCGCGCGACCTCACCGAGAACGTCGAGCAGTTGCAGATCCTGCGCTCCCTGGAGCACGTGCGCGGCAAGACGGCCGCCGTGCTGGCCCGCCTCGCGCAGCGCGCCGCCGAGCACGCCGACCTGGTGCTCGCGGGCCGTTCGCACAACGTCGCCGCCCAGGCCACCACGCTCGGCAAGCGCTTCGCGTCGGCCGCGGACGAGGTGCTGGTCGCGTTCCAGCGGCTGGACGAGCTGATCGCGCGCTACCCGCTGCGCGGTATCAAGGGCCCGGTCGGCACCGCCCAGGACATGCTCGACCTGCTCGGCGGCGACCGCGACAAGCTGGTGGAACTCGAACGGACCGTCGCCGGTCACCTCGGCTTCGAGAAGGTGCTGACCAGCGTCGGCCAGGTCTACCCGCGGTCGCTGGACTTCGACGTCGTCTCCACCCTCGTGCAGCTGGCCGCGGGACCGTCGTCGCTGGCCAAGACGATCCGGCTGATGGCGGGCCACGAGCTGGTCACCGAGGGCTTCAAGCCCGGCCAGGTCGGATCGAGTGCGATGCCGCACAAGATGAACACCCGGTCGTGCGAGCGGGTCAACGGGTTCGCGGTGATCCTGCGCGGCTACCTGTCCATGGTCGGCGAGCTGGCGGGCGACCAGTGGAACGAGGGTGACGTCTCGTGCTCGGTGGTGCGCCGGGTCGCGCTGCCGGACGCGTTCTTCGCGTTCGACGGGCTGCTGGAGACGTTCCTCACGGTGCTGGACGAGTTCGGCACCTACCCGGCGGTCGTCGGCCGTGAGCTGGACCGCTACCTGCCGTTCCTGGCCACCACGAAGGTGCTGATGGCGGCGGTCCGCGCGGGCGTCGGCCGGGAGACCGCGCACGAGGCCATCAAGGAGAACGCCGTCGCGGTCGCGCTGGCCATGCGCGAGCAGGGCCTGGCCGAGAACGACCTGCTCGACCGCCTCGCCGCCGACGACCGGCTGCCGTTGGACCGCGCCGCGCTGGACGGGCTCCTGGCCGACCGCCTGTCGTTCACCGGCGTGGCCGAGCACCAGGTCGTGGACGTGGTGCGGCAGGTCGAGGACGTGCTGGCGAAGTTCCCCGCCGCGGCCGGCTACACGCCGGAACCGATCCTCTAGGCGCACTCCGACCGGACCACCACCGCGAGGTCGCCGTCGATCGTTCGCGACTCATTTCCCGGCGATCACGCTTTTCGATCGTCGGGAAATCAGGCGCGAACGATCGACCTCCCAGGCGACCGAGCCCGCCGTCTGCGGAGCAGCGGCCATCAGACTCTGTTCCACGCCAGTCGCCCCCGGCGGGTCGGTTCGCACACCAGCGGCCGGCCTGCCGGGTCGATTGCCGTGTCGCCCTGTTCTTCGCACGGGAAGCCCTCCAGGGCCACCTCGTCCCACTCGGGCGGTTCCGTCGTCGGCTTGACCGTCGGTTTGGGCTGCGGCAGGGGCTGGACCTGCACCGGAGGGGGTGGCGGAGGCGGCTCGGTCGTCGTGGTGACGGTCGTCGGCGGCGGAGTGGTCGCCGCGGGCCGCACCGAGATGTTGGCCACCGCCGGGATCGAGGTCACCGGGGCCGAACTGGAGGAGGTCGTCGGGATCACCACCGGCTCCGGGGTCGCCGACGGCTTGCCGCACGCACCCGCCAGGAGCAGCGCGAGCAACCCACCGCTCGCCGCGACAGGTGCCACAAATGCCTTCCGATGGACCACGCCAAGCAGAGTAGGGGGCACTCGGGCGATACCCCAAGTGGCGTCTCCCGAGCGGCCTGAGGGCGGGCCTACAGACGGCCCGCGTCGATGATCCTCCGGAGGAACCGCCGGGTGCGCGGGTGCACCGGCTCACCGAGCACCTGTTCGGGCGGTCCGGACTCGACCAGCCGACCGCCGTCGAGGAACACCACCCGGTCCGCCACCTGCCGCGCGAACCCCATCTCGTGGGTCGCCATCAGGATCGTCCGGCCCGCCACCGCCAGCTCCCTGACCAGTGCCAACACCTCGCCGACGAGTTCCGGGTCCAACGCGCTGGTGATCTCGTCCAGCAGCAGCAACCGCGGTGAGTAGGCCAGCGCGCGGGCGATCGCCACCCGCTGCTGCTGCCCGCCGGACAACTGCTCGGGGTAGCTGCCCGCGCGGTCCGCGAGCCCGACCCGTTCGAGCAGGTCGAGGGCGTTGCGCTCGGCCTCGTCCCGCGGCACGCCGTGCACCTCGCGCGGCGCGAGGGTGACGTTGTCCAGCACGCTCATGTGCGGGAACAGGTTGAACGCCTGGAACACGATGCCCATGCCGCGCCGGGCCACGTCGGCGTCCACCCGCGGGTCGGACACGTCGACGCCGTCGAGCAGCACCTGGCCGTCGTCCAACTCCTCCAGCAGGTTCACGCACCGCAGCAGGGTCGACTTGCCCGACCCGGACGACCCGATCACGGTGACCACCTCGTGCTCGCGCACGTCGAGGCTGACCCCGTCCAGCACCGTGGCGTTCCCGTAGCGCTTGACGACACCGCGCACGCTGAGCACCGGTTCGGTCATCGTCCCCCCTGACGACGTTCCACCCGTCGGCCCAAAGCGTCGGCGAACCGCGCCGTTGGCACCGCGAGCAGCACGAACAGCAGCCCCGCCACCACGTACGGGGTGAAGTTGAACGCCCGCGCCTGTTCGATCTGCGCCGCCCGCACCGCGTCCACCGCGCCCAGCACGGAGATCAGCCCGCAGTCCTTCTGGAGCGCGACGAAGTCGTTGAGCAGCGCGGGCATGACCCGCCGCACGGCCTGCGGCAGCACCACCAGCCGCATCGTCTTGCGCGGCCCGAGGCCAAGCGACCGGGCCGCCGCGACCTGCGACGGGTGGACCGATTCAATCCCGGCGCGGAACACCTCGGCCACGTACGCGGTGTACGCGAGCACCAGCGCCGCACCGCCGAGCACGACGAAGTCGTTGGGCACGCCGGTCAGCCGCAACGCGGGCAGCCCGAACCCGACCAGGTACAGCAGGATGATCAACGGCAGGCCGCGGAACAGGTCCACGTACACCGTGGCCAGCGCCCGCAGCGGGAACCACACCGGGCCGCGCAGGGTGCGCAGCGCCGCGACACCCAGCGCCAGCACCACGATCAGCGCGCCGCAGACCACCAGGACGCGCAGGTTCAGCCAGAGCCCTTCCAGGATCGCGGGCAGCGAGCGCCACGCGATCTCCACGTCGAAGAACGACTGCCGCACCCGCGGCCAGCCGGGCGCACCGGTGACGGTGACCCCGATGGCGACGGCGAACACGGCGGTCGACAGCAGGGCGACCAGGGTTGACCGCCGCGAGCGGGAACGCTTGAAGGCCAGGCGTTCCCGCTGCAGCTCGCTCGTCACTTCAGCTCGGGTGCGGTGCCCGCGGAGGACAGCCATTCCTGCTCGATCCTGGCCAGCGTGCCGTCGGTGCGCAGGTTCTCCACCGCCATAGAGACGCATCCGGTGAGCGGGCTGCCCTTGTCCAGCACGATGCCGAACTGCTCCGGCTTGCCGTCACCCGGCGGGATCTGGCCGACGATCAGGCCGTCGTCCAGCTCGGCGGACGTGATGTAGAACGCGGTCGGCAGGTCCACCACGAGCGCGTCGATCTGCCCGGCGCGCAGCGCGGCCTTGGCGTCGTCGTTGGTGTTGTAGACCGCGACGTCCTGCTCCGGCTGCAGGCGCTGGGCGGCCTCGAAGCTGGTGGTGCCGACCTGGGCGCCGATCTTGACCGCCTTCAGCTCCGCCAGCGTCTTCACCGAGGCCGCCTTGGACGACTTCAGCGTGATCACGGCCTGGTCCACGTCGTAGTACGGCGCGGAGAAGTCGACGGCCTGCTTGCGCTCCTCGGTGATGGAGAACTCGTTCAGGTCCATGTCGTAGGTCTTCTTGCCCGGCTGGATGGCCGCGTTGAACGGCACCCGGGTCCACACCACGTCGCTCTTCGCGTAACCCAGTTCCTCGGCGAGCGCGTAGGCGATGGCCGACTCGAACCCCTTGCCGTTGGTCGGGTCGTCGTCCACGAACCACGGCTCGTACACCGGCTGGTCCGTGCCGAACGTGATCTTGCCCGGGGTGAGCGTGGCCAGCTTGTCCTTCGTGCAGGCGACGCCGTCCACCTGGCTGGTCGACGGCGTGGTCTGGTCCGCGGGAGCGCAGGCGACCGCGAGGACGGCGGTCACGGTGAGTATCAGTCCGGGTGCACGCATGGGATGAATCTTGCCGCAGGCGGGAAGGCCGGCCCACGACGTTCGGACAAGTACGCTTCGGGCGTGCCCAAGCTCGCTGACTACCGGCAGGTCGCCGCAGGCAAGGTCCGTCAGATCCACGAGGTGGACGACGACCTGCTGCTGTTCGTGGCGTCCGACCGGATCTCCGCCTTCGACCACGTGCTGGCCACCGAGATCCCCGACAAGGGTCGGGTGCTCACCGCGATGAGCGTGTTCTGGTTCGAGAAGTTCGCGGACCTGGTGCCCAACCACCTGGTGGCGTGGGACGACCCGCGCATCCCCGCCGAGGTGCGCGGTCGGGCGCTGCTGGTGCGGCGGCTGGAGATGGTGCAGGTGGAGTGCGTGGCGCGCGGCTACCTGACGGGGTCGGGCATGGCCGAGTACCGGGAGACCGGGTCGGTGTGCGGTGTCGAGCTGCCGGCGGGGCTGGTCGAGGCGTCGGAGCTGGTGCCGCCGATCTTCACCCCGGCGACGAAGGCCGAGATCGGCGCGCACGACGAGAACGTGTCGTTCGAGGAGGTCGAGGCGCAGGTGGGTGCGGCGCTGGCCACTCGACTGCGGGACGTCACGCTGGAGGTCTACGGCGCGGCACGGGAGTTCGCCCGGTCGCGCGGCGTGATCCTGGCCGACACGAAGTTCGAGTTCGGGCTGGACCGGTCCGGGGCGCTGGTGCTCGGTGACGAGGTGCTGACGCCGGACTCGTCGCGGTACTGGCCGCTGGACGGGTACGCGCCGGGCCGCGTGCAGCCGTCGTTCGACAAGCAGTACGTGCGCGACTGGCTGACCTCGGACGCCTCCGGCTGGGACCGCGCGTCCGACACCCCGCCGCCACCGCTGCCGGACGACGTGGTGGCCGCTACCCGTGCGCGGTACGTGGAGGCGTACGAGCGGATCACCGGGCGGTCGTTCGCGGACTGGCCGAGCCCGGAATAGTTCGGACAGTTCGCGCGATCCCCATC
Source organism: Saccharothrix deserti (assembly GCF_009769385.1). Lineage (GTDB taxonomy): Bacteria > Actinomycetota > Actinomycetes > Mycobacteriales > Pseudonocardiaceae > Actinosynnema > Actinosynnema deserti. The sequence goes on along the minus strand of NZ_VKAB01000015.1, from coordinate 150,867 downwards.
CGGGCGTCACCTCGTCGTAGAACGGGCGACACGCCGGTGCGGCGCACTGGGTGGCATGGTCGCCGACCTCGTGGTTTCGCTGTCCGGCATCGGGCCGAGCACGCTCGCCCGGTGCGCCGACCTCGCTGACGAACTGGACCGGCGGCGGGTGCCGCTGTCGCTGCTCCTCGCGCCGCGCAAGGCCGTGCCCGGTGAGGCGCTGGACTGGGTGCGCACCCGCGTCGCCGCCGGTGACGCGCTGGTCCTGCACGGTTTCGACCACCAGCCGGACCCGACGCACCGGGCGGTGTCGTTGCGCCGACGTGCCGAGTTCTCCGCGCTGCCCGCGCACGAAGCCGGCCTGCGGCTGGTCGCCGCGCGGACCGCGTTGGAGCGGTTGGGGCTGGCCACCGACCTGTTCGCGCCGCCGGGCTGGCTGGCGTCACCGGGCACGGTGGTCGCGTTGCGGCGGCACCGGTTCGCGGTGTGCGCGGACATGGCGGGCGTGCGGGACCTGAACACCGGCGAGGTCCGGACCGGGCGGGTGCGGATGGTCAGCGAGCACTGGAGCTACCTGCTGGGCACGGGTCGTGCGGCTCGACGTGGCGGGCTCGTGCGGATCGGGGTCGACGCCGCGTCGCTCGACCGGCTCGGGCCGCGCGAGGTGCTGCTGGAAGCCGTCGACCTGGCCTTGCACCACGACGCGTCGCCGACGACCTACAGCTCGACCGCCTCACCGCGCGGCAGCACGACGACTTCCACGCCTTCGGGCGCGGTGCCGGTCAGGACGCGGTAGAAGATCTCGGTCTGCGCCAGGATCGCCTCGTGAATCGCCACCGCCTTGCGCGGGCCGACCTTCGCCAGGAAGTCCGCCGCGTCGGAGACCTTCATCCAGGGTGCGGCCGTGGGCAGGCCGAGGACGTCGACGCGCTGTTCGGGCACGGTCAGCGAGTCGCCGGGGTGGTAGAACGCGCCGTGGTCGACCAGGTAGCCGACGTTCAACGGCAGCTCGACCTTCGGGTGGATGACCTCGTGCGGCGCGTCGATGACGTTGACGACCGTGTCGTTGAACTCCAGCGCGTCACCGGGCTTGACGATCTCCGCGCCGTCGAGGTCCCACGGCGCGATCAGGCGTGCTCCTGGGTTGGCCGCGCGCACGGCGGGCAGCTTCCCGGGGTCGACGTGGTCGCGGTGTTCGTGGGTGATCAGGATCGCGTCGAGGCCGTCGACCTGCTCGAAGCCCGACGAGAACACGCCGGGGTCGAACAGCAGCCGGGCCGCTCCGGTGTCGACCAGCAGGCATGAGTGTCCGAAGTGGACGATCAGCATGGGGCTCCTCTCCTCTGGCGACCGTTCTACTCCGGTTCACGCCCGGGTGCTCAGCTCACGGCTTGGAGCAGCGCGTCTTCGACGTCCGGCGGCAGTCCCGCGCGTCGGGTGCGGTCCAGGCCGAGGGACCGTTCGTACTCCAGCGCGTCCAGCGCCGTTTCGGCCGTGGGGCGGACGCGCAGACCGGCGGCGAGCGCGGGGCCGGCGTCGCGGAACATCATCGCCCGGTGGGTCGGCGGCAGCCACAGCGGCAGCGAACGCGGCCCGACCCACGGCGTGACCTCGTGCCGCTGGAGGACGGGCTCGGGGATGCGGACGAGCTCGGTGCCCTGCGGCGCCACCGCACCCGCGATCTCGCCGATGACCAGGGACAACGGGTTGGCCGGTCCGATGGTGTCGAAGGTGCCGGTGACGCGCTGCTCGGCCGCGTCCACGATCCAGGTGGCGAGGTCGCGGACGTCGATGTGCTGGGCGGGCTGGTCGGGCACGTCCGGGACGGCGACCCGGCCGCCCAGGGACAGCCGGTTGGGCCAGTAGCCGAACCGGTCACTCGGGTCGCCGGGGCCGGTGATGAGGCCCGCGCGGACGATGAAGGCCCGGTCTTCGGCGGCGTCGCGGATGGCGTTCTCACTGGCCACCTTGACCGCGCCGTAGCGGTCGGGGGACATCGGCGCGTCGGGGTCGTCCTCGAGCGGGTCGAGCGTGGCCGTGGTGCCGGCGGTGGAGTGGTCGGCGTAGACGGAGCAGCTGGAGACGAACGCCCAGTGGTCGGCGGTGATCGATCTCAGCGCCTGGCGGACCCAGGTGACCGACATCTTCGCCACGTCCACGACCGCGTCGAAGTGCGAACCTTCCAGCGGCCCGAGCCCGACGTTCCGGTCGACAGCGACGTGCTCGGCCCCCTCCGGGACCCCGCCGGACTCCCCACGCGCCGCGCACACCACCTCGTGCCCACGCCTGACCGCCTCGGCGGCCGTCGCCTTGCTGAGGAAAACCGTGCCACCGAGCACCAGGATGCGCATGATCCCCACACTGCGTGCCCAAGTACCGGCCCGCCACCGCGTCCGCCCACAGCGAACGCCCTGACTTGCCCGGAAAGGCGCGAGCACGGCCGCCGACTGTCCGAACAGGTGTTGGCCGCCACCTGTGAAGTTGATGAACACCCAGGTCAGGTAGGCTCTCTGAGTACCGCAGTCCTCCTAGCTTGGAGCAGCCTGTCGTGGCCCGAGTCGTCGTCGACGTCATGCCGAAGCCCGAAATCCTCGACCCGCAAGGACAGGCGGTGGCCAACGCGCTGCCCCGTCTCGGGTTCGACGGAATCACCAGTGTCCGCCAGGGCAAGCACTTCGAGCTGGAGGTCGCCGACGACGTCGACGACGCCACGCTCGCCAAGATCGCCGAGACCTTCCTCGCCAACCCCGTGATCGAGGACTGGGTCGTGAGGCGGGTAGAGGCATGAGGGTCGGGGTCATCACGTTCCCCGGCACGCTGGACGACGTCGACGCGGCCCGCGCGGTGCGGTACGCGGGTGGGGAAGCGGTCAGCCTCTGGCACGCCGACCACGACCTGAAGAACGTCGACGCGGTCATCGTGCCCGGTGGGTTCTCCTACGGCGACTACCTGCGCTGCGGCGCGATCGCCCGGTTCGCCCCGGTCATGCAGGAAGTGGTCGACGCGGCGAAGAAGGGCATGCCGGTCCTCGGCATCTGCAACGGCTTCCAGATCCTGTGCGAGGCCCACCTGCTGCCCGGCGCGCTCATCCGCAACCACAAGCTGCACTTCGTGTGCCGCGACCAGTGGCTGAAGGTCGAGAACAACGAGACCGCCTGGACCAGCCGGTACGACAAGGGCGCGGAGATCCTCGTCCCGCTCAAGTCCGGTGAGGGCGGCTACCAGGCCGACCGGTCCACCCTGGACGAGCTCGAGGGCGAGGGCCGGGTCGTCTTCCGCTACGTCGGCGAGAACCCGAACGGCTCGCGCAACGACATCGCGGGCATCACCAGCGCCAACGGCCGGGTCGTCGGCCTGATGCCGCACCCCGAGCACGCCATCGACGCGCTCACCGGGCCGACCGACGACGGCCTCGGCATGTTCCTGTCCCTCGTCGACTCGGTGGTGACGGCGTGAACGCCGAAATGGTCAAAACCGACACCGTCAAGAACGCGGAGAGCACGCCCGACCAGGACCAGCCCTACAAGGAGCTGGGCCTGAAGGACGACGAGTACGCCCGCATCAAGGACATCCTGGGCCGCCGCCCCACGGACGCCGAGCTGGCCATGTACTCGGTGATGTGGAGCGAGCACTGCTCCTACAAGTCGTCCAAGGTGCACCTGAAGTACTTCACCGACACCACGACCGACGAGATGCGCTCGAAGATGCTCGCGGGCATCGGCGAGAACGCGGGCGTGGTCGACATCGGTGACGGCTGGGCGATCACGTTCAAGGCCGAGAGCCACAACCACCCGTCGTACGTCGAGCCGTACCAGGGCGCGGCGACGGGCGTGGGCGGCATCGTGCGCGACATCCTGGCGATGGGCGCACGTCCGCTGGCCGTGATGGACCCGCTGCGGTTCGGGCCGGCCGACGCGCCGGACACCCGCCGCGTGCTGCCGGGCATCGTGGCCGGCGTCGGCGGCTACGGCAACTGCCTGGGCCTGCCGAACATCGGCGGCGAGGTCGTGTTCGACGCCACGTACGCGGGGAACCCGCTGGTCAACGCCCTGTGCGTGGGTGCGATGCGGGTCGAGGACCTGCACCTGGCGCACGCCTCGGGCGCCGGCAACAAGGTCATCCTGTTCGGCGCGCGCACCGGCCTGGACGGCATCGGCGGCGTGTCCGTGCTGGCCAGCGAGACGTTCGACGACTCGGCCGGAGCGGGCAAGCGCAAGAAGCTGCCGAGCGTGCAGGTGGGCGACCCGTTCACCGAGAAGGTGCTGATCGAGTGCTGCCTGGAGCTGTTCGCCGAGCGCATCGTGGTCGGCATCCAGGACCTCGGCGGCGCGGGCCTGGCGTGCGCGACGTCTGAGCTGGCCAGCGCCGGTGACGGCGGTATGCACGTCTACCTGGACCGGGTGCCGCTGCGGGCGTCGGGCATGACGCCGGCGGAGGTCCTGTCCAGCGAGTCGCAGGAGCGCATGTGCGCGGTCGTGCGGCCCGAGGACCTGGACGCGTTCATGGCGGTCTGCGCGAAGTGGGACGTCATCGCCACCGAGATCGGTGAGGTCACCGAGGGCGACCGGCTGGTCATCACCTGGCACGACGAGGTCGTGCTGGACGTGCCGCCGCGCACCGTCGCGCACGAGGGCCCGGTGTACCACCGGCCGATCGAGCGCCCGGCCGACCAGGACGCGCTGCAGGCCGACACCCCGGACAAGCTGGCCAAGCCCGCGGACGACGAGCTGCTCGACCTGGTCAAGACCATGGCCGCGTCGCCGAACCTGGCGTCGAAGCGGTGGGTCACCCAGCAGTACGACCGGTACGTGCGCGGTGGCACGGTGCTCGCGCAGCCGGCCGACTCGGGCATGATCCGCATCGACGAGACGACCAACCGGGGCGTGGCGCTGTCCACGGACTGCAACGGCCGCTACGCCAAGCTGGACCCGTACGCGGGCGCGCAGCTGGCGTTGGCCGAGGCGTACCGGAACGTGGCGACGACGGGTGCGACGCCGGTCGCGGTCACCAACTGCCTGAACTTCGGCTCGCCGGAGGACCCGGCGGTGATGTGGCAGTTCGAGCAGGCCGTGAAGGGGCTCGCGGACGGTTGCGTCGAGCTGGGCATCCCGGTGACCGGCGGCAACGTCAGCTTCTACAACCAGACCGGCGCCACGGCGATCCTGCCGACGCCGGTGGTGGGCGTGCTGGGCGTGATCGACGACGTCCGCCGCCGGATCCCGACCGGGATCGGCGCGGAGGCGGGCGAGACGCTGTTGCTGCTCGGCGAGACGCGCGAGGAGTTCGGCGGCTCGGAGTGGGCGCACGTCGTGCACGGTCACCTGGGCGGTCTGCCGCCGAAGGTGGACCTCCAGCGCGAGAAGCTGCTGGGCGAGGTGCTGGTGGCGGGTTCGCGCGACGGCATGCTGTCCGCCGCGCACGACCTGTCCGACGGCGGTCTGGCGCAGGCGCTGGTGGAGACGTGCCTGATCGGCGAGGTCGGCGCGCGGGTGTTCCTCGAGGGCGAGAAGTTCACCGAGCTGTTCAGCGAGTCGACGGCCCGCGTGCTGGTGGCCGTGCCGCGCACGGAGGAACTGCGCTTCACCGACATGTGCACCGCGCGCGGCCTGCCGTGGCGCAAGGTCGGCGTGGTGGACCCGGAGTCCGAGGCGCTGGAGATCCAGGACCTGGGCCGGCTGCCGCTGACCGAGCTGCGCGAGGCCTGGGAGGGCACCCTCCCGGCTCTGTTCGACTGAGTCCGAGGTGGTCGGTCGGGGAGCGCGACTCCCCGACCGACCACGACGGTCAGCCGGTGGCGAGGGCCCGGAGGCGGTCGTAGGAGCCGTTGAACAGGTTCTGATCACCGGGGAACAGCCCGGCCGCCTGCCACTGCCAGATCGAGTGGTAGTCCCACCCGTGCGGCAGCGGACCGAGCACGTCGGCGTAGTGCGCCACCCACAACGGGCTCGTGGCGCCGAAGCGGTCCGCGTCGCCGACGCACCTGTTCCACCAGCTCGTGGACGTGTAGATCACCGGGTAACGGCCGGTCCGCGCGACCAGCCGGTCGCTGAACGCCCGCACCCACGCACCCATCTCGGCCTGGTCCAGGCCGTAGCACGTGTCGCCGTACGGGTTGTACTCCATGTCCACCGCGCCGGGCAGCGTGACGCCGTCTCCCGACCAGCCCCCGCCGTTGAACGCGAAGAAGTCGGCCTGCGTCGCGCCGTCCGACCGGTCCGGCAACGCGAAGTGGTACGCCCCGCGGATCATGCCGATGTGGTACGAGCCGTTGTACTGCTGCGCGAACTTCGGGTTGCGGTACCCGGTGCCCTCGGTCGCCTTGACGTAGGCGAACCGCGCGCCGTCCGCCCACGCCTTCGCCCAATCGACGTCACCCTGATGGCTGCTGACGTCCATACCGGGCACGGACTCCTGGCGTGCGGGCCGGGACTGTGCGATACGGCCCCAGCCCTCGTGGTCGGCGATCTGCGAGCCCGCGTAGTGGTCCGCTGAACCCTCGGGCAGCGCCTCGGCGACGGGCACCTGGATGATCGCCATCGTGATCGTCAAAGCACCCAGTTCAGCTATCAAGGTGCGCAGACGGGTGTGCGTCGCCATTGACGCCCCCATTCGGTCGGCGATGCTGGTACTTATGGTCTAGATCGTCTGACCATTCGGACCTGCTCGCATCCGGGGTGGTGTCACCCGTCCAGGCGCTTCATCTCCTCCTCCGACAGCACCAGGTGCACGGCGTCGGCCGAATCACCGATGCTCGCCGGCCGCGACGAACCGGGGATCGGCACGACCTGCGGCGCCTTGGCGAGCATCCACGCCAGGCACACCTGCTGCGGGCTGACCCCGTGCGCCCGGCCGACCTCGGCGAACGCGGTGAACCGCTCGCCCAGCTCGCCGGCCGCGCTCATGCCACCCAGCGGGCTCCACGGCAGGAACGCGATGTCCAGCTCGGCGCACAGCTCCAGCTCCGGCTCGCTGGACCGGAACGCGGGCGAGAACTGGTTCTGCACGCTCGCCAGCCGGCCGCCCAGGATCTCGTTCGCCTCCCGGATCTGCGCCGGGTTGAAGTTCGACACGCCCGCCAGCTTGATCTTGCCCTCGTCCAGCAGTTCGACCAGCGCGCCGACCGATTCGGCGGTCGGCACCGCCGGGTCCGGCCGGTGGAACTGGTACAGGTCGATCGCGTCCACGCCCAGCCTGCGCAGCGACGCCTCGCACGCGGCCTTGACGTACTCGGGGCGCCCGTCGACGTCCCAGCCGCCGCCGGGCGTGCGGGTGTGGCCGCCCTTGGTGGCGACCATGACGCCGTCGACACCCTTCAGGGCCTCGGCGATCAGCTCTTCGTTGTGCCCGAAGTCGCTGTCGTCGGCCGAGTACGCGTCCGCCGTGTCGATCAGGGTCACGCCCTTGTCGAGCGCGGTGCGGATCGTCTCGATCGACCGGTCGCGGTCGGGGCGGCCCTGCAGCGACATCGGCATCGCGCCCAGGCCGATGGCGCTGACCTCGACTCCTCCGATTCGGCGAGTCAGCATCTTTGACGTACCTCTCTGTTGGATTGCGTTGGATTGCGCCGCCTCCGGCGGTCGTGGGCTCGGTCGCCCGGCTGTACCCCATGGTGCCGCTCCGCGGCGGGCAGGCCGCTCGCGCCTGATTTCCCGACGTCAGTCCTGCTGGACGTGGTCGTCGAGGCCGGCGGGGGCCTGTCCGTCGCCGGTCAGCCGCCAGCCCGTCGGGTCGTTGCGGAAACCCGTTCCCGCCAGCACTTCGAGCTCGCCGACCTGCTGTGCCGGTGGTTCCGGCGTGACGTGCAGGAACGTGCCGACTGACGTGCCGGTGAGGTTGAGCTCACGCTCGAACGTGACGTCCTGGAACGAGATGCCGCCGTTGAACTTCCCGTCCCGGAAGTCCACCCGGCCGTGGAACGTGGCGCCGGAGAACAGCGCGGGCTTGCTGAGCACGATCTCGCGGAACGCGGTGATCCCGTAGAACTGGGTCCGCCGGGCGACGAGCCGGCCGAACCGGCGGCCCTCCAGCCGGAAGTGCACGAGCTTCGCCCCGGTCAGGTCGAGGTTGTACTGGGTCTCGTCCGGGTCGCTGCCCCACGGCAGCATGTCCGTGATGAGCCGCTGCGCGGTCATCCGGACCGTCATCTCCTGGTCCTGCTCCGGCGGGATCTCCGGGGGGACCTCCTTGAAGTAGGCCTGGTCCGGATCATCGGCCTTCTTCCCCAGCGACGGGTGTTCGAACGGCCGCCGCAGGTACGCGCACAGCACGCTCAGCACGGTCTGCTTGTACCTCGGCGTGGTGTGCGCCAGCCCGGCCAGCACGTGCATCGCACCCACCCGGACCTGGTCGGCCTCGTTGCCCAGCAGTTCGACGGCACGCGCGAACCGCTCGTCGGCGACCTTCTCGCTCTCCAGACCCAGCCGATCGCTCTCCAACTCGTGCCGCGCCTCCTCGGTGCGCCGCCGCCGGTCGTTGAGCCACAGCGCGTACAGCGCGACGACCGCGCCGCCGGCCAGCCCGCCGGTCTTGATCGCCTCCGCCTTCGGCTGCTTCGGGTCGACGAGCAGCAGGATCGTCGTCGTCGCCACCGTCACCAGGATCGCGGCGAGCACGCTCGCCGCCAGCAACCCGCGTCCGCGCACGTCAGCTCCTGACCAGTCCGGTGCCGTCGGTGCGGCGCTCCACGACCCAACCGTCGGGCAGGGTGTTCTCGTGGTCCAGCGACACGTACATGCCGTACGTGCGCGCGACGGCGGGTTTCCCCAGGTCGAGGTTCACGCCGGCGCTGAACCTGGTGTTCTGGAAGTCGATGGGCTCGGCGAACTCGCAGCCCTCGAAGCTCACCCGGCCGGTGAACGCCGCTTCGGCGAACTTGTTCGGGCCGAGGAACTTCGTGTCGGTGTAATCGGTCGTCTTGGTGCACGTGAGCCCGCTGAACCAGGCCCCGCCGTGGAAGACCATGTGGTGCAGGTGGAGCCGGCCCTCGCTGTTCGTGCGGGTGAAGTAGGCATCGCCGTGGATCACCGTGTGGTGGAACGAGTTCGACTCCTCCAGGACGGCCGAGCGCAACAGCAGTTGGCCGACCTGACGCCGGGACAGGTCGAAGTACTCCAGGTACGCCCTGGTCAGGTCCAGGTTGTAGTGCGGCGCGTCCGCGTCGTCGGCGCGCGGCAGCAGGTCGGCGATCAACCGCTGGGCGGTGAGCCGCACCTCCAGCTCCCGTTCGTCCCTGGTCTTCGGCTTGCCGTCCGCGTCCCTGGGCCGCCCGTCGAACGGCCGCCGCAGGTACGCGCACAGCACGTCGAGCACGGTCTGGGTGTACTCGACGCGCGACCGCGCGAGGCCACCCAGCGCGTGCATCGCGCCAACCCGGACCTGCTCGGCGTCGTGCCCGAGCAATTCAACCGATCGGGCGAACCTCTCGTCGGCGACCCGCGACCGATCGTGTTCGGCCCGCGCGTCCTCCAACTTCTGCCGGGCGACCTCGATCTTCTGCCGTTCCTCGTCGGTGCGCCGCCGCCGGTCGTTCAGCCACAGCGCGTACAGCGCCACCAGCGAGCCGCCCGCCAGGCCTCCGGTCTTGATCGCCTCGCTCTTCGGCGCGCCGGGGTCGAACACGAACAACCAGCCCGCGACCAGCATGAACGCGCCGATCGACCCGGTCAGTGTCGGTGCCAGCAAGCTGCCCTTGCGCCGGTGTTGCACGATCAACAACACGGCCGCGACCACCACGACCACCGCGCCCGCGATCCACAGGTACCCCACAAGGCGGTCATTCTTCCCGGTGATCAGGTCAGGGGTGGGTGATTCGGAACTCGCGACGAATCGCCGGTGTGCTAACTCACCGGATTGGCCCATGATGTGGGGGTCACCGCAACAGTGGGACACCAGCACGTCGAGGAGAGAATCGGGTGGACAGCGTGGAGCGGCCGAACTGGGCGCCGGACGACATCGACCTGGGTCGCCCGAGCATCGCGCGGGTCTACGACTACTGGCTCGGCGGAGCGCACAACTTCGCCGTCGACCGTGCCGTGGGCGACAAGGTGCTGGCGGACGTGCCGGTGCTCAAGAGCGTCATCCTCAACCACCGCGCGTTCCTGCGGCGGGCGGTGCGGTTCATGTTGTCGCAGGGCATCCGGCAGTTCCTGGACCTGGGCTCCGGCATCCCCACGGTCGGCAACGTGCACGAGATCGCCCAGTCGACCGATCCCGACGCCCGCGTCGTGTACGTGGACGTGGACCCCGTCGCGGTCGCGCACAGCCGGGCGATCCTCACCGGCAACGAGCTGGTGAACGTGCTGCAGACCGATGTGCGGGACGCCAAGCAGGTGCTGGAGTCGACCGAGGTGCAGAGCCTGCTGGACTTCGACCGGCCGATCGGCGTGCTGATGGTCGCGCTGCTGCACTTCGTCCCCGATTCCGACGACCCGCACGGGATCGTGGCCGACTACCGGGACGCCATCCCGTCCGGCAGCTTCCTGGCGATCTCGCACGCGGGGTACGAGGAAGGCGAGTGGGACCCGGCGTGGGACGACGCGAAGACGACCTACAACCGCGGCGTCAGCGAGATGACGTACCGCCGGAAGCAGGAGGTCCAAGCGTTGTTCGACGGGTTCGAACTGGTCGAGCCCGGCGTGGCGCGGCTGCCGCTGTGGCGCCCCGAGTCACCCGACGACCTGGACGAGAACTCGGCGCACTTCCTGAGCTTCGGTGCGGTCGGGCGGAAGCCCTGATGGCAGGCCGGAACGCCGACCGCGTCGGCGTTGTTGTCGACCTCGGCCGGAGACCGGCCGTATCCTCTCGGTTGTGGCGTTAGGCCGGCGGACATGACGGAACAGGTTGACCATCGGGTGGCAGCACCGGGCCGATCGAACCTCGACCCCGCCGTACTGGCCGGGGCGGAGTCTTTCGCGCGGACCTGGGCCACCGCGGTGATCGGCAGCAGTTACGTCCCGATGACCAGGGCCGAGGTCGCCGAACACCTCCAGGCGTTGACCGAGGTGCTGGTCCACGCGCTGCACGCCAGCCCGTTCCGCACCGCGCCCGGCTACGAGATCGGCGCGCGGCTGGTGGAGGCGCACTTCACCGGCACCGACACGCTGGGCCGCACCGTGCAGCTGCTCGGCGACGACCTGCTGGGCGAACTGGGCATCCAGCCCGACGAGCTGATGCGGTCACGGCTGGCGGCGTTGCAGGGCGCGTTGGCCGCCGGGTACGCGCGTGCGCTGCGCGAACGGACGCTGGCCGAGCAGGAGGCGATCCGCGCGGCCGTGCTCGACGCCCGTGATCAGGCCGAAGCCGCGTTGCGCGCGTCCGAGGCGCGGTTCCGCGCGATGTTCACCGAGGCCGCGATCGGCATCGGCATCGCCGACATCGAGGGCCGCATCCTCGACGTGAACCAGGCGTTGCAGGACATGCTGGGGTTCAGCGTCGAGGAGATGCGGCAGTACAACATCCGCGACCTGATGCACCCGGAGGACGGCGGCAGCGTCTGGCGGCTGTACGACCAGCTCACCGCGGGCGAGTGCGACCACTACCGGGCGGAGAAGCGGTTCCGCCGCGCCGACGGCGAGCAGGTGTGGACGCACCTGACCCTGTCGCTGGTGCGCGACGACCACGGCGACCCGCAGTACCAGGTGGCGATGATCGAGGACGTCACCGACCGCCACCTGCTGCAGAACCGGCTGCGCTACCAGGCGTTGCACGACCCGTTGACCGGTCTGCCGAACCGCGCGCTGTTCCTGGAACGCCTGGGCCGCGTGTTCAACAACCGCGCCCGTCACCGCGCCGGCCTCTGCTACCTGGACCTGGACGGGTTCAAGGTGATCAACGACAGCCTCGGCCACGACATCGGCGACCAACTGCTGGTCGAGGTCGGGCGGCGGCTGGACCACTCGGTGTCCGGTGAGGGCAAGCTGGTGGCCCGGATGGGCGGCGACGAGTTCGTCATCCTGGTGGAGGGCTCGCAGGACACGCAGGACATCGTCAACGTCGCCGACCGGGTGCTGCGCGAGCTGGAGTCGCCGATCCGGATCGGCGGGCACGAGCTGACCGTGTCGGCATCGATCGGCATCGTGGAACGGGCGCTGTCCGGCACCACGGCGGCTGATCTGATGCGCGACGCGGACATCACGCTGTACTGGGCGAAGGCCGACGGCAAGTCGCGGTGGGCGCTGTACAACCCGGAGCGCAACGCCAAGGAGGTCGCCCGGTTCACGCTGTCCGCGACCATGCCGGCGGCGTTGGAGCGCGACGAGTTCTACGTCGACTACCAGCCGTTGGTGCGGCTGGAGGACAGCACCGTGGTCGGCGTCGAGGCTTTGGTGCGGTGGCAGCACCCGGAGTTCGGGCGGCTGGCGCCGGACCGGTTCATCGAGCTGGCCGAGGAGACCGGGCTGATCGTCCCGCTCGGCCGCTGGGTGCTGCGCAAGGCGTGCGAGCAGGCGCGGCGGTGGCTGGAGGAGTTCGGCGACGCGGCGCCGTTCGTCAGCGTCAACCTGGCCGTGCGCCAGTCCCGCGACCCGGAGCTGGTGCGGGACGTGAAGCGGATTCTGGACGAGTGCGCGTTGCCGCCGCACCACCTACAGTTGGAGCTGACCGAGAGCGCCATCATGGGCACCGCCGACGAGCCGCTGGAGGCGCTGCGGGCGTTGTCGGAGATGGGTGTGCGGATCGCGATCGACGACTTCGGCACCGGGTACTCGAACCTGGCTTACCTGAAGCACCTTCCGGTGCACGAGCTGAAGATCGCGGGCTCGTTCATGGAGGGCTTGCGCGCGGCGGACGAAGAGGACGCGGTGGACGTCCAGATCGTCTCCACGCTGGTCCAATTGGCCCACGCACTGCAGCTGGGCGTCACCGCCGAAGGTGTCGAGACGCCCGCACAGGCCAAGCGCCTGCACCGCATCGGCTGCGACACCGGCCAGGGCTGGTTCTTCGCCAAGCCGATGAAGCCGGAAAGCATCGACGAACTCCTCCGCCGTTAGGCGGGTTTCCGACCGCAGCGTCACCGCTGCACCAGGTCCACGACCACCTTCACGTCGTCCTCCTCCTTCTGAAGCGCATCGGTGAACCGGTCCAGCGGCACGCGGCGGGTGATCAGGCCGTGCAGCCAGGGGCGGCTGGCTTCGGACAGAGCCTCGGCGGCCGCGGTGTAATCCGGCAGGCCCGCGTTGACCGTGCCGACGATCGTCTTGTTGCCCAGGACCATCCCGTCGAACACGCTCGGGTCCAGGGGCACGGGGTCGTGGTCGCCGGTGAGGCCCGCCAGCACCGTGACGGACGCACGACGTGCGCACTCCCAGATCAGCTGGGCGACGCCGGTGCACTCGATGGCCACGTCCACATCGGCGGTGACCTTGGAGAGGTCCGAGTAGTAGGTGGCGCCCAACGTCGTGACCAGGTCCGGTTTGCGGCCGTCCGTGACGCGGTCGACCACGTGCACCTCCAAGCCCCGCTGCACGCCCAGCAACGCCGCCAACAAGCCGATCGGGCCGGCCCCGGTGATCAACGCCGATCGCACCGGCAAGTGGGATCGCGCAGCCACCGCCTCCGCCTGCGCCCACGCCTTGGCCACCACGGACGCAGGCTCGGTCAAGACCCCCGCGTCACCGAGTGTCGGGTCGAGCTTGATGGCGAACTTCGGCGGCACGGTCCAGCGTTGCATCCCGTAACCATCGAGTTCCTTGATGCCGCGCTCGGTGTACTTGCCGTTGCGGCAGAAGTCCCACGCGTCCACGGCGCACGCCGGGCACGGCTCCGGATCAGGTCGGCGCACCACCCCGGCCACCAGATCACCGGCGGCGAAACCGGAACCCGGAGGCGCGGTGAGGACTCGGCCCAGGGACTCGTGGAACGGCACGATGCGGTCCCGGCCCGGCGGCAACCAGCCGAAACCGTCGCGGATGATCTCCACGTCCGTGCCGCACATGCCGACCAGCAGGCCCTCGACCAGCAGTTCGTCCGGACGATCGGGATCCTCCCGATCAACCACCCGGGACGCCTCCGGCTTGCCCGGGACGACCTCCGCCGCCCTCACGCCGCCCCGCCCCGGTGCCGCTCGTCACGGGTGTGGCCGCCGAACAGCACCGCGGCGCTGTTCACCAACGCCAGGTGGCTGAACGCCTGCGGGAAATTGCCGCACATCCGGCCGGTCTCGGCGTCGTACTCCTCGGCCAACAACCCCACGTCGTTGCACAGGTCCACGAGCCGGTCGTACATCGCCACCGCCTCCTCGCGCCGTCCGGCCAACGCCAGCGCGTCGACGTACCAGAACGAGCACGCCAGGAAGCTTCCCTCGACACCGGCCAATCCGTCCACATCGGACTCGCCGTGGGACGTCTCGTACCGGTCCACCAGGTCGCCGCGCTTCAGCACCGTGGATATCGCATCCAAAGTGCCGACCACGCGGGAATCGTCACCGGGCAGGAAACCGACCGCCGGGATCAGCAACGTAGCCGCGTCCAGCGAGGTGCCGCCGTAGTACTGGGTGAACGCGCCCAACGACGAGTTCCAGCCCTTGGCCAGCACCTCTTCGTGCACGGCCGAGCGCAGCTCACGCCACCGTTCCACCGGACCGGGCAGGTCGAACTCCTCCACCGCGCGCACCGCCCGGTCGAACGCCACCCACAGCATCACCCGCGAGTGGGTGAAGTGCCGGTCCGGCCCGCGGACCTCCCACAACCCCTTGTCGGGCTGCTCCCACACCTTCTCCAGGTGCCGCATCATCCCGCGCTGCATCGACCACGAGTCCGGCGTCTCACCCAGCCCGCGTTCCCGCGCCAGGTGCAGCGCGTCCATCACCTCGCCGTACACGTCCAGCTGCAACTGCCGGTAGGCCGCGTTCCCGACCCGCACCGGCCGCGCGCCCCGGTACCCCGGCAGCCAGTCGACCTCCCACTCGACCAGGTGCCGCTCGCCGCCGATCCCGTACATGATCTGCAGGTCCGCCGGGTCACCGGCCACGGCCCGCAGCAGCCACCTCCGCCACGCCGCCGCCTCACCCGTGCAGCCGAAGTTGTCGAACGCCAGCAACGTGAACGTCGCGTCGCGCAGCCAGCAGTACCGGTAGTCCCAGTTGCGCTCGCCGCCGAACGTCTCCGGCAGCGACGTGGTCGGCGCGGCCACGATCCCGCCGGTCGGCGCGTACGACAGGCCCTTCAACGTGATCAGCGACCGGTGCACGGCCTCCGCGTGCGGCCCGTCGTAGTCGATCCGCGACGACCAGGCCAGCCAGAACGCCTCGGACCGCGCCACCTCGCCCAACGCGTCCACCGGCGCGGGCGGCTCGTCGGGCGAGAAGGCGAACTCCATCACCCACGACAGCCGCTCACCGGCGGAGACGGTGAACACGGCCTCGTGCGCGCGTACGCCCGGCACCCGGTACGGCAGCCGGTCGCCGTACAACGCCACCGCGGACGGTCCGGCGAGCGCGACGATGCACTCCTGCCCGTCCCGCTCACCGCGCCGCACCCACGGCACCGAGTCGGCGTAGGCGAACCGCAGCACCCACCGGAACTCCATCTCGACCTGCCCGGACACACCTTCCAGCACGCGCACCACGCGGGTGTCGGCGTCCCAGTCGTCCTGCTCCGGCGGCATCGTGTCGATCAGCCGCACCACGCCGTCGACGGTCTCGAACTCCGTCTCCAGCACGAGGCTGCCGTCCCGGTAGGACCGGCGCACCGACACGACCTCGCCGGTCGGTGCGATCCGCCAGTGCCCGTCGTCCTCGGTGCCCAGCAGCCGGGAGAAGCACGACGGCGAGTCGAACCGCGGCATGCACAGCCAGTCGATCGACCCGTCCCGCCCCACCAACGCCGCCGTCCGCAGATCCGACAGCAGCGCGTAATCCTCGATCCGTCCTGGCCCAGTGTCTCCCACACCGCCGAGGCTACGGACCGGCGTTTGACCGCGCTCGACTTCATGCTCGACGAACACCCAGCAGGACGAGCAGGCCGCGCCGACAAGTCCACAGTGGACTCACTGGTCGAGGCCGCCGAGTGCGACGTCGTCACGGACACCTGACCGGGTCGGAGGTTGATCAGCAGGTCCCTCTGCGGGGCGGCCGGCGCGTTGTTGCCGTCGCGCAGCAGTGCAGTCACGTCGAACTCGTGCGTGGGGTAGGCGCCGACGACCTGGTCGTCACCGGCGACCTTCGTCCCGCTCAGCCACACCTCGTCGCGCGCGATCACGCCGCCGTCGAGCTTGAGGAACGTGCGGGTGACCGGCTGCGGGGCTGCGGTCATTCGTGAAGAAGGTTCCTTTAAGCGGGTTCCTCGGCAATGCGTCTTACGGGTGACGTTGATCCGATACGTTGGTCCTCATGCGTCGTGTCCTGCCGCTCATCGCCGCTCTGGCCCTGCTCGGGGGCTGCTCGCAGACCACGAATGGATCCGCGACCCCCGACGGTTCGGGCTCCACGTCGGCCGACCGGACGTCCGGGTCGAGCAAACCGACGTCGACCTCGGACGAGCCGGCCAAGCGCCCGAAGACGATCAACATCGAGAGCATGGACCCGTGCACGCTGCTGACCGACGCCCAGCGCACCGAGTTCGGCCTGGACCGCCCGCCGAAGCTCGACGAGGTGCCGGGCAAGCCCGGTTGCAGCATCGGCCGCGAGGACCGCAAGTTCTCCCTCGCGATCTACCTCGACAGCACCAGGGGCATCGAGACCTACACCGAGCCGCCCCGCCCCAACGCCACGAAGATGCAGGTCGGTGGCTTCCCCGCGGTGCTGCTCGAATCGACCACGGCCCTCGGCCTCGCCTGTTCGGTCATCGTCGACGTCTCCGACGGCCAGTTCGTCGACGTGCAGGCGGCCAGCCTCGGTGACACGGACGTGAAGAAGCTGTGCGAGATCGTCCAGCCGATCGCGGGCGCCGTGGTCACCAACCTCATGAGCAAGTAGCCCGATCGGCGAGAAGAACGAGTAGAACTACTCCCTTTGCACAGGGAACCGCTCACGCGCGTCATACATCAAAGCTAAAGTCGTCCCAGATGCACACGCTGGGGTATGTGCAGCACTGAGGAGGGGTGTGCCGTGTTCATCGCGGATGGTGGTGGCGGGGGAACGACGCCGACGACGCTTCCCGACTACAGCGGGGCGCAGCGGAAGCTGAGCGTCGAGCCCTCGGCGATCCCGGCCGCGCGCAAGGTGTTCTCGGACGCGCTGGAAACACTGCAGGCCAAGCTGGATCGGGCGGTCGCCGAGCTCGAGGCGAGGCCGTGGGCGGGCGACCCGGTGAGCGAGGAGACCGCAGACCGGTTCAACCGGGACACGTTCGAGGCGGGCGACTCCGCCGGCCTCACGGCCCTCAAGGCCTACCGCGACCAGCTCAAGGGCGTGGTCGACCAGCTCACCGCCATCGAGGCCGACTACCGGCGTGTCGAAGGCGACAACACCGCGTCCTGGGGACGCGTCCACAACGGCTGACCTGCTGACCTACGCACCTGAGGGGGGCGAGCACGATGGGTGACCACCGCTGGCGCGGGTATGCCCACCCCGATCTGCACCGCATGATCAACGAGGGACCGGGCGTTGCCGCGTCCCGGCCGCTCGAGGACTCCTGGAAGTCGCTGTCCGATGCCCTGACCGAGATCGACACGTCGATCCAGGAAGGGCTGGGCAGGCTCGGCGCGAGCTGGGAGGGCGAGACCGCCGACACGACGACGGCCGCATTGTCGCCCCTCTCCGCGTGGGCGGCGGACGCCCAGCAGGGCTCGAGCACGATGGAGACCTCCGCCCAGCTGCAGGCGGACTACATCGCGAACGCGCGCAAGGAGATGCCCGAGCCGGTCCCGGTGACCACCGAGGCGCCGTCCTTCGGCGACAAGCTCCTCGGCGGCCTGACCGGTCCCGTCGGGATGATGCACGTCATCAAGCAGCAGGAAGACCACGAGCGGCAGGAAGCGGCGCAGGACAACGCCGAGGCCAAGGCCGTCGAGGTGATGAACAACTACCAGTCCAGCAGCGAGTGGAACGCCGACACGCTGGGCAAGTTCGTCCCGCCGCCGCAGGTCGTGATCGACACCCCGCCGCCGGCGGGCGCGGGCGGGTACAACAACACGAACGCGAACTACAACGCCACGCAGACGTGGACGCCGCCGAGCGACAGCGGCACCACGAACACGTCGTGGGCGCCGCCGACGACCGGCACGCCGACCGCGCCGCCCCCGCAGCTGCCCCCGACGACCGGCGGTGACACCCGCACCTCGTGGGCTCCGCCGAGCGGGCCGCCGGCACAGCCCCTGCCGCAGGTCAACCCGCCGGTGAACACCCCGGTCAAGCCGCCCGTCGGCCCGCCGGTGCCGCCGCCCAACTGGACCCCGCCGAAGCCTCCGGGCAGCGGCCCGCAGGTTCCGCAGAGGGTGCCGACCGGTCCCGGTGGTCCGCGTCCGGGTGTGCCGACCGGTCGGATGCCCGGAATGCCGGGTATGCCGGGTATGCCCGGCGGCCCTGGTGGTCCCGGTGGTCCCGGCGGCATGCGGCCGGGTATGCCCGGCATGCCGGGTTCGGGCGGTATGCCCGGTGCCGGTGGCGTGCCCGGTAGCCACGCGGCCGGTCTCCCCGGTCGGGGTGGCGCGTCCGGTGTCGGCGGCTTCGGTCCCGGCGCCGGTGGTCCTGGTGCCGCCGGCCGTCCGGGTGCGGGCGGCGCGGGCATGGCCGGTGGTGCGGCCGGCGCGCAGGGCGGTCAGGGCGAGGACGACATCGAGCACAAGGCAGCCGACTACCTGGTCGAGACGAACGACGTGTTCGGCGACGACCGGCTCGTCGCGCCGCCGGTGATCGGGGAAACGCCGCAGTAAGCGATCCACCGGTGCACGGGCTCGCGTCGATCTCGGCGCGGGCCCGTGTCCGGTGTTCAGGGGACGGGGATATCCGGTGACGTATTTCGGGGGGCCTGCGGAGCGGGAGCCGATCGAGCTCTCCGCCGAGGAGTTCGACGTGCTCTGGGAGCGCCTCGACCTGGGGCAGATGCCGCTGGTCATCAAGGTGCCTTCGCCGGGCAAGACCCACCAGGAGCGCGCCGAGCTGGAACGACGCGTCTGGCAGGGCATCGGCGCGCGGGGGCTCGGCGGTCCGACCGGGCTGCACCCGGAGCTGGACTACCTGCTGCGGCTGTTCTCCCGGCCCGAGCGCGAGGTCGACGGCCGGGTGTGGATCGGCAAGAGCGTGCGGGTGCTGGCCGTGGCGAACGGCGACTACGGCGCGGTGGCCACGTTGACCGGCGACCGGCTGACGTTCCGGCGTGCGGCGGGCAGCGGCCTGCCGTCGGCCGTGCTGGGCGCGCTGCCCGCGCACCCCGCCGGGACGGGGCACTCGGTGACCATGCCCAGTGCCGACCTGGAAGCCGCCGTGCAGAAGTCCGACGGCACGCCGAGGAGCCTGGAGAACTCGCTGCGCGAGTACGGCGTCCGCCAAGAGGACGCCGCCACACTGGTGAAGATGTTCACCGGTCTCGTGCACACCGGCAACTTCGGCGCGGCAGCCCGCGACAAGTACGGCAAGCGGTGCCGACCGGACCGGGTGGTCGCGTTCTTCGACACCGAAGAAGGTCGCTACCTGCAACAACGCCGTGCGTCGAACGGCTCGGTGCCGTGGAGCACCTTCAGCCCGACCGACTCCCGCCGGCTCGCCCACCAGGTGGACGAACTGCTCGCCGAAGCGGTGCGCGCCGCGAAGATCTGACCTGGCGCTCCCGCCACCTCGTGCGGTTTCATCTGCTTCACCGCCGTCGCCCCTTGCACGAGAAGACGGCCGGATGACCGTCGAGCGACGGCAGTTCCTGATCGGATCCCGGAGCGGCCCTATCGGTAGCGCGGGAACGAGGCCGACGAGGGGGCCGTGTTCCCGCGGGTGGTGGAACCCGGCCGAGCCCGGCTCGTTCACGCCGGCGGTCCAGGACGGCCGTTAGGTGCGGGCCGGGCGGCGGGTGTTGCTGCGGTTGGACGACGGTTCGTACGGGCTGTTGAAGCACATGTGCGGTGACGTGCCGGCCTTTCCTGTGGCCGGTGCGGGCGGAATCGGTGCGGGGCAACGAGATCCGCTTGGCCCAGCCGCTGCCGTTGCAGGCGCGGTTGGCGTTCGACCCGCAGCTGACGACGTTCGCGCCGGCGATCGTCGGTGCGGGAGTCGAAGGTCTGACCATCCGGATGCGCAAGACCGCACCCGCGCAACCTGCACCAGGCGCGACGGCGGCTGCGCGGGCGGCGTTAACCTGGGCGGGTGCCGTCGAAGCCCGTTGACCCCCACGACGTGCGCGCCGCGGTCGAGGCCGTGCTGCCCTGGCTGCTGGGCGAGTCGGACAAGCCGGAACGCCCGGTCCTGGCCGCGGCCGTGCGCCTGAGCCTGCGGACCCTGGAACAGATCGCGCCGGGTCGCAGCGTGGAGGTGCGGGTGCCACCGTTCGCCGCCGTGCAGTGCGTGGCGGGCCCCCGGCACACCCGGGGCACACCGCCCAACGTGATCGAGACCGACCCGCGCACCTGGCTGGAACTGGCCGTGGGCAGGCTCGGGTGGGCGGAAGCGGTGGAGGACGCCAAGGTCAGCGCATCCGGGAGCAGGGCTGATCTCTCAACCCTGCTCCCGGTGCTCCGCTTCTAGCTAAGCTCGACCGCGTGAAGGCGCTCAAGGCGTGTGTCGCCGTCCTCGCGGTCGGAACCCTCCTCGTCGGTTGCAGCAGCGAGTGGGAGGAAGACGTCCAGTTCAAGGTCACTCGTATCACTCCGGAGACCGAGGTGACGCCCGGACGCACCTCGCCCCCACGTGCGGTGCTCGCGCTCGATCAAGAGGACCCCAAGGGGCTCGTGGCGCTGAACACGGCAAGTGCCGACCTCGACCAGTTCCCGGACGGGATCAAGGCCGGTGACGTGGTGATCTGCAAGGTCCGCCAGGTCGAGGCCAACAACCTCGACGGCCTCGGCGCGGAGTCGACCGTCGGTCCTTGCCGGATGGCCTAGAACCACGACCCGACGGTCCTGTCCCACGCGTTGCGCGCGCCTTCCACCGCGTCGCGGCCGACCTCGACCACGTCGCCGACGCCGCCGACCACCACGTCGAGGGCGTCGCTCACCACTTCTTTGCCCGTGTCGGCCAGGTGGCCGCCGGCTCCGGACCAGTTGCCGTTCCAGGCCTCGCGACCGGCGTTGTACAGGCCGGTTCCGGCGTCGACCGCCAAGTCCGCCGCACCCACGGCCGTGCCGCCGACGACGTCGATCACCGGGCCGACGCCGGGGATGTGCGAGCCGGGCAGCGAGGGGCCGAGCGGGTTTTCGTCCCACTCCTGCTCGGTCACCGAAGCGCCGTCGCCGGTCGCGATCCGAGCCAGGTTCTGCACCGACTCGGAACCCTCCGCGTAGTACTGCGAGTGGGCATCCTTGATCATGCTCGAGTCGGTGGTGCCGAAGGTCTTCGCGCCGAACCGGTCGTCGTACGGGCCGGTCGACGAGCCGTCCTCGGTGAACCAGTTCGAACTCGTGCCCTGGACGACCGGGTCGTGCTCGGTCGCGCCGACGTAGACGTGACCGGGGCCGGCCGAGAGTTGGTTGACGTTCGAGGCGCCCACGCCCGGCGAGCCGACGAACGCGATGTCGTCCGCGGCAAGGCCGTTCATGCCCGCGTATCCGACGGTGGTGGAGCCGTAGGAGTGGCCGATCACGGTGACGTGCGGGTTCGTGTTGCCCGCGGCCTCGGCGGCGGCGCGGTAGCCGTTGACGTCGGCGACGAGGTTCGCGCCGCCCTCACGGGCCTGCGCCGGGTTGTCGACCTCGCCGGGCGCCCAGCCGGGCGCGTCGTAACCGAGCCACTGGATGGTGGCGTTGTCCTTCGGGTCCCCGTGCTCGTTCATCTGCTGGCGCAGGTTCGCCGCTTGGTCGAGGCCGAAGCTGCCCATGTCCGAACCGGTACCGGGAACGGCGACCGCGAGGTTCTTCGCGGTGTCCGGGTCGCCGTACGCGATCGCCATGCCGCCGTCGCCGCGCGGGCCGTACGGGTCGTAGGCGAGCACGCGAACATCGCTCGCATTCCAGCCCTTGTCGCCTGCGATGATCTGCGCACGTTCGAGGCTGCTCTGGGCCTTCTGCGCGTTCTCGGCCTTGGTGGCGACCTCCTGACGCTGCTCGCTGAGCGACGCGTACTGAGAGTCGTTCATGAGCTTGGTCATGTCGTCGGAGTTGTTCGGGTCGAGCCCCAACTCCTTGGCGCGCTCGGCCATCTGCGCGTCCAGCTGGTCGCGCTGTGCGCCGAAGCGCTGGATGTCATCGCTGATCCGGAGCCTGTTGGCCTGGTCGAGGACACCCGACGGGAGGCCGCGGAGTTGGCCCAGCTCCTGGAACTTGGTGCGCAGCAGCTCGTCCTGCTGCTCCTTGGTCAGCGACTTCCACCAGGCGGCGACCTGCTTGGGGTCGGTGCCCGGACCGGGCACGGTGGCGGTGGTGCGCATGGCCGCAACGGCGGTGCTCCAGCCGGCGTCCTTGCCCGCCGTCTCCTCGAACCCGGGGCGGACCTTGGTGAGGGCGTCGGCGTAGGAGCGGAGGACGCGTTCGTAGCCGGTCTTGACGTTGTTCAGCTGCTCGTTGACGCGATTGGCCAGGTCACGGGTCTGCGCCTCGTCCAGGGCGGGTGAGCGGCCGCGCCAGAAGTCGATCAGCTGGTCGGCGCTGCCGCGCATCTGGGTGTAGGCGCGGGAGGCGGCCTGGACGATGTCGGCACCGGCGCCCAGCCGTTCGCCGGCCACGGTCGCGGACTTGGTGGACAGCTCGGCGCGGGCGCCGAACTTGGCCGCGCTCTCGCCCTGCCAGGTGGAGGTCGCGGTGGTGCCGCCCGCGGAGACCGACTCGCCCGCGCGGCCGACGGCGCTCATCGCGCCGGTGATGGGGTCGGCGGCGGCGGCGACGCGGCCCGCGTCACCGGCGGCCAACTGGCCGTACAGGACCTCGGGGTCGGTGTAGCTCACGCCATGCCCCCTTCGATGCCGCTGAACGTGGTGTGCGAGTCGTCGTCCGCGCGCTGGTAGGCGTCGGCGTTCTCGTTGAGGCCGTCACCGGCGTCGCGGTACCAGGCGCTGCCCCGGCGCAGGTCGTCCGACTGCTCGCCGGACCACTTGGCCAACGCGTCGACGAACTCCGCCGCCGCCGGTACCTGCCCCAGCGCCTCGGCGTCCAGCCTGAGCATGGAGATCAGCTCAGCACCGTCACCGGTCGCGTCCGCGCCGTCGTGGAACTGCTTCGACGCCGCGCGCAACGTCTCTGGTTGCACACCGAACACGATTCCCCACCCTTCGTGCCACTAGCCGCTGAGAGTGCGACGCGCGTGCACCTTCTCCGGTTCCCACGCCCCGTGGGCCAAGGAGGTGAATTAAAACCCCCTGTCGAGACCACTCGAACGTGATCTTGCCGGCGTCGAACAGCAGTTCGACCATTGATGCATGACGCTGCTGATCCCGACGCCGAAATCCGTCGCCCTCGGAGCCCTCCGCCACGCGGTGGACCGAGTCCGAGCACTCCTGGCGACCCTTCTGGCGCCCACTCCCTCCCGTTCCCGTCACTACGCCCCGTCAGTGCCGCAAATCCTTTGGCGGCGGTGCAAATCAGCTTTGAGCCACCACGCGACCACGACACTCCAGACCCACCCGGTCCGACATCCGGACCAGCTCGCGGCACCCCGTCGCGAGCCGCTCCCCGCACCCACCCGGAGTCCTTTCCAGCCGCCAACCCGAACGGCCCAATCCCCCGAGGATGTTCGCCCGAATGATCACCACTGGCACGACCAGCCGATCCCACCGCCCGCCGGCACCACGCCCGCCGGCACCACGACCGCCGACCTCGCCATCGACTGGCCGCCCGCCATCGACTGGCCGACGGTGGAGCCGGAGATCTGGGCCGACCAAACCGACACCGGTTTCGCCGGCTACCTCGCGAAGCCCGCCGTCGCGGAATCCGCTGTCCTGGAGACCGCCGTCGAGGAGACCGCTGTCCTGGAGGCCGTTGTCGAGGCCCGCGCCGACTGGGAGTTCACCCCTGGCGACCTCGCCCGGTGGTACGACGAGGCCGCGGCGAGGTTGGACGCGGTGGCAGGAACCAACTTCGCCGATCGTCCTCGGTGATCGCGCCCCGCGTCGGCGCGGGCGAGTGGGAATCTCGGGCTTCCGGCGCCGTGAGGTAGATCGGTGCGGCACGATGGCCGCACCGATCTACTCAAGCGGGAGGCTGGACGTGCCTGGAGGTTGGACCACGCAGCGGTGGACCGAGGTCTTCACCGCGCAGGCGGCGATGTTCCGGGCGGCGGTCGGGAAGGCCGACCCCGCGGCCAAGGTGCCCAGCTGCCCCGGCTGGACGTTCACCGAGCTGACCCTGCACGTCGGGCGGTTCCTGGAGACGTCCCTGGAGTACCTCCGCACCGGCAGCACCGTCCAACTCCGCCTGCCACCGCCGCCCGCCGACGTGGTGCCGTTGGAGTACCTGGACGCCCAGTTGGCCAAGGCCGCCGAACTGCTGCCCGCCACCCCCGGCAACCGGACGGCCTGGACGTTCTCGCCCTCGGCCCCCGACCTGGCGTGGGTCTGGCACCGCCGCATCGCGCACGAGATGGACCTGCGCCGCTGGGACGCCCAAGCCGCACTCCGCGAGCTGGTCGTGGGCGACGCGGACTTCGCGGTGGACGGCATCGACGAGGCGCTGACCACCCTGCTCGCCGCCAAGTACTCGACCGACGTGCCGCCGACCACCAAGGGCACCGCCCTCGTCCAGCTCACCGACGTCCCCGAGGCGTGGGTGGTGACGTTCGCGCCCGGCGTCGTGCCGGAGGTCCGGGCGGCCTGGCCGGGCGAGGAGACGGACCTCCAGGTCACCGGTGAGGCGCAACTCGTCCACTACGGCCTGTGGGGTCGCCTCCCGCTCAAGCACACCGGGGACGAGCAGGTCTGGTACGCGCTCAAACTCGACTGAGGGTGCGTTTGGTCACGTCACAGGGGGCCTGATGGGGGTACTACCACCCCCATCAGCCTTACACTCGACGGTGCAGCCCGACCTCGTCGCTAGGGAGCAACCGGTGGTCACCGACCAGTCCGCAACCGGCCGCACTGACCACGACCTACAAGAGGAGCGCGAACCCCGCGAGGAATGCGGTGTGTTCGGCGTCTGGGCACCCGGTGAAGAGGTCTCCAAGCTGACCTACTTCGGCCTCTACGCCCTCCAGCACCGAGGCCAGGAGGCAGCGGGCATCTCCGTCGGCGACGGCAGCCAGGTGGTCGTCTTCAAGGACCTCGGCCTGGTCAGTCAGGTGTTCGACGAGCAGGTCCTCCAGTCCCTGCGCGGCCACGTCGCCGTCGGGCACTGCCGCTACTCCACCACCGGTTCCACCACGTGGGAGAACGCGCAGCCGACGTTCCGCACCACGGCCACCGGCTCCGGCCTGTCCCTCGGCCACAACGGCAACCTGGTGAACACCGCCGAGCTGATGGTCAGGGCACGCGAGGTCGGCGTCGACACCAGCCACGGCGCGACCACCGACTCCGACCTGATCTGCGGGCTCCTCGCCGCGCAGGCCGCAGACATCGGCATCGAGCAGGCGGCCTTGCAGCTGCTGCCGACGCTGCGCGGCGCGTTCTGCCTCACGTTCTCCGACGAGTCGACCCTCTACGCGGCACGCGACCCGCAGGGCGTGCGCCCGCTGGTGCTGGGCCGCTTGGAGCGCGGCTGGGTCGTCGCGAGCGAGACGGCGGCGCTGGACATCGTCGGCGCGTCGTTCGTCCGCGAGGTCGAGCCGGGCGAGCTGATCGCGATCGACGAGAACGGCCTGCGGTCCAGCCGGTTCGCCAACCCCGAGCCCAAGGGCTGCATCTTCGAGTACGTCTACCTGGCCCGCCCGGACACCACGATCGCCGGTCGTTCGGTGCACGCCACCCGCGTGGAGATCGGCCGCCGCCTCGCGGTGGAGCACCCGGTGGAGGCCGACCTGGTCATCCCGGTGCCCGAGTCCG
The DNA here is from genome assembly GCF_009769385.1 of Saccharothrix deserti. Lineage (GTDB taxonomy): Bacteria > Actinomycetota > Actinomycetes > Mycobacteriales > Pseudonocardiaceae > Actinosynnema > Actinosynnema deserti. The sequence goes on along the minus strand of NZ_VKAB01000015.1, from coordinate 124,909 downwards.
GCACGCCGGCCGCCATCGGTTACGCCCAGGCCAGCGGCATCCCGTACGGCTCGGGCCTGGTCAAGAACGCGTACGTGGGCCGCACGTTCATCCAGCCGTCGCAGACCATCCGGCAGCTGGGCATCCGGCTGAAGCTGAACCCGCTGCGCGACGTCATCCGCGGCAAGCGCCTGGTCGTGGTGGACGACTCGATCGTCCGCGGCAACACGCAGCGCGCCCTGGTCCGGATGCTGCGCGAGGCCGGCGCGATCGAGGTGCACGTGCGCATCGCGTCGCCGCCGGTCAAGTGGCCGTGCTTCTACGGCATCGACTTCGCCTCGCGCGCCGAGCTCATCGCGAACGGCCTGGACAACGACGGCATCCGCCGCTCGGTGGGCGCTGACTCGTTGGGTTACGTGTCGTTGGAGGAGCTGATCGCGGCCAGTGAGCAGCCGAAGACGCGCCTGTGCTGCGCGTGCTTCGACGGCGACTACCCGATCCCGCTGCCCGACGACGCGCTGATCGGCAAGCACCTGCTCGAAGGAATCCGGGGCGTCTCGGGCTCGGCCGCCCCCGTCCTGACGAACGGGTACGGTGCCGAAGACGCCCTCCAACGGCCCTGAGAGCCGCTGGGGCGTGGACGCCCGAAAAAAGCAGATGCCCTGAAAGTTGGAGCACAGAGACGTGACGGACAGCGCCAAGGCGACCTACGCCGCAGCTGGAGTAAGCATCGAAGCCGGCGACGAGGCGGTGGAGAAGCTCAAGCCGTGGGCGGCGAAGGCGCAGCGTCCCGAAGTGCTCGGCGGCATCGGCGGCTTCGCGGGGCTGTTCCAGTTGAAGCTCGACCGCTGGAAGGAGCCGGTGCTCGCGTCCTCGACGGACGGCGTCGGCACCAAGATCGCGGTCGCGCAGGCGCTGGACAAGCACGACACGATCGGTATCGACCTGGTCGCGATGGTCGTGGACGACCTCGTGGTGTGCGGCGCGGAACCGCTGTTCATGCAGGACTACATCGCCATCGGCCAGGTCGTCCCGGACAAGATCGCCGCCCTGGTGAAGGGCATCTCCGAGGGCTGTGTGCTGGCCGGTTGCGCGTTGCTGGGCGGCGAGACCGCCGAGCACCCCGGCCTGATGGGCGCGAACGACTACGACATCTCCGGCACGGGCGTCGGCGTGGTCGAGGCCTCCGCCATGCTCGGCCCGGACCGCGTGCGCGCGGGTGACGTGGTGATCGCCATGGGCTCGTCCGGCCTGCACTCGAACGGGTACTCCTTGGCGCGGCACGTGCTGCTGGACATCGCCCGGATGCCGCTGGAGGGTCACGTCGAGGAGTTCGGCCGCACCCTCGGCGAGGAGATGCTGGAGCCGACCCGGATCTACGCCAAGGACTGCCTGGCGCTGGCCGCCGAGGCGGAGGTGCGGACGTTCGCCCACGTCACCGGTGGTGGCCTGGCCGCGAACCTGGCCCGCGTGCTGCCCACGGGCCTGCGCGCCGAGCTCAACAGGGGCACCTGGACGCCCGCGCCCGTGTTCGCCCTGATCGCCCAGCGCGGTCGGGTGGAGCGCGAGGAGATGGAGAAGACGTTCAACATGGGCGTCGGCATGGTCGCCGTGGTCGCCCCCGAGGACGTAGACCGCGCCCTGGCTGTCCTGACCGCCCGCCACGTCCCCACGTGGGTGCTCGGCGACGTGGTCCGCTCGGACGAGCCCGGCGCCGCCCTGGTCGGCGACCACCCGCGTTTCTAGGTCGCGCCAAGAACTGAAATCGCCCTCGCGGCAACCTCCGCCGGTCGTCGATCCGTACTAAGCGGCGACCGAGGAGGGGCCCGAGTGGATCGCGATCGTGAGTTCGACGAGTACGTCGACGCCCGTGCGCTGGTGATGCGGAGAACCGCGTACCTGCTGTGCGGTGACTGGCACCGCGCCGAGGACCTGGTGCAGACGGCGCTGGCCAAGCTGTACGTCGCCTGGCCCAGGGTCAGGCGGGACGCGTCACCCGACGCCTACGCCCGAAAAGTGCTGGTCCGTGCGGCCATCGACGACTCGCGGCGCGCGTTCCGGCGTCGCGAGACGGTGGTCGACGCGGTCCCGGACACCCCCGTTCCCGGCGCCGCGTCGGACCTCGACGTGCGCCGCGCGCTGGCGTCGTTACCGGCCGGGCAGCGGACGGTGGTGGTGCTGCGCTATTGGGAGGACCTGAGCGTCACGGAGACCGCACGCCTCCTCGGTCGAACCGAAGGCACCGTGAAGAGCCAGGCGGCCAAGGGCTTGGCCGCGCTGCGCGACCTTCTCGGGCACGACGTCCTGGAGGAGCAGCGATGACCGACATCAAGCAGACCCTGGCCACGGCGTTCACCGACGAACCGCCGTTGGCCATGGACAAGTCCGCGATCCGCCGAGCGGGCAAGCGCCGGATCGCGACCCGGTACGCGTCCATCGGCACGGCGGTGCTCGTCGCGGCGGTCGTGGTGGCCGTGCCGACCATGGTGAACCTCGGGGGTGGTGGTGGCGGTCCGGACGTGGGGCTGGCGAGCGCGCCGGAGTCGCACACGGTGATCCCGCGAACCTCGGACGCCGTCTCCGATACCAAGCCCCTGGACCCGGGCTTGTCGGACGAGCGCGCGGTGCAGTTGACCGGGATCCTGCGCGACTCCGGCGCGATCCCGGCCATGCAGACGCACAGCCCGGTGGGGGCGGAGTTCGGCCCCTGGGAGTTCGAGGCGTGGGGAGCCTTCTACACCGCCACGGCGGAGGTGTTCGACGCCCGGGGGAGTGCCAGCGTGTCGTTGAGGCTGGTCGCGCGTCCCTACGAAGGCTGTGAGGAGATCACCTTCCAGTCGGCCAACCGCACGTGCGAGGTGCGGACCACGGCGGACGGCCGTGAGTACAAGGTCGAGCTCGGGCCGGACGTCCCGGGCAACCTGATCAGGGTCACCTTGAAGCTCCCGGACGGCCGGAAGCTCGAGGTGTCGGCCCAGGGCATCGAGGACCGCAGCAAAGGCCCCTACAACACGTCGCCCGCGGTGGGCGGGCCGCAGCCGATGACCGAGGCCGAGCTGGTAAAGCTCGCGACGGTGCCCGGGTTGACCTTCTAACCTGTACGGGTGGCTGAGGACTTGACCGTGACGCGGACGCTGGTGGTGCCGGCGGCCGAGTTGAGCGAACGGTTCTCCAGGTCCTCAGGCCCCGGCGGCCAGGGCGTGAACACGGCGGACAGCCGGGTCGAGCTGAGCTTCGACCTGGCTGCCTCGCCGTCCGTACCCGAGTGGCTGCGTACCCGGATGCTCGCCCGGCTGGAGAAACGCCTGGTCGACGGCGTGCTCACGGTGACCGCCGGCGAGCACCGGGCCCAGCTGCAGAACCGGATGGCGGCCCGCGAGCGGATGACTCGCATCCTGCGTGACGCCGCTGCCGCACCACCGCCGGTTCGGCGGAAGACCAAGCCGACCAGGGGCTCGCAGGAACGCCGCATCGCGGAGAAGAAGCGGCGCGCCCAGACGAAACACGGCCGGCGCGGCGGCGGCTGGGACTGACCGGCTCCGGGACTAAGGTTCGAGGGCGTGACCGAGCCGGAATTCCTCACCATGACGCGCACCGCATACGACACCGTCGCCGTCGACTACGCCGACCAGTTGCGCGACCACCTCGCGGCGAACCCGCCGGACCGGGCGGTGCTAGGCCTGTTCGCCGAACTGGTGGACGGCCCGGTCGTGGACATCGGCTGCGGTCCCGGCCGCATCAGCGGTCACCTGCACGGCCTCGGCATCGACGTGTCCGGCATCGACCTGTCGCCCGGGATGGTCGCCGTCGCCCGCCGCGACCACCCCGACCTGCGGTTCGAGGTCGGCTCGATGCTCGACCTCGACCTGCCGGACGCCTCGCTCGGCGGCGCGCTCGCCTGGTACTCGGTGATCCACGTGCCGTGGGACCTGCACCCGGCGGTGTTCGCCGAGTTCCACCGCGTCCTCGCGCCCGGCGGCCTGCTGCTGATGGCGTTCCAGGTCGGTGACGAGGTCCGGCGGGTGGAGCACGCCTACGGGCACGACATCTCGGCGGACGCCTACCGCCTGAACCCCGAACGGGTGCTCGGCCAACTCGTCGAGGCCGGGTTCGAGCCGCACACCCGCCTGGAACGGGAGCCGGCCGACCCGCACTGGGAGAAGACGCCGCAGGCCTACCTGATCGTCCGCAAACCGGGTCAGCCCAGCCAGACGTAGAGCCGTTCCGGCCGCCCGGTCCCGCCGTACTTCAGCCGCACCTCCGCCTTCCCGGTGCTCACGAAGTGCTCCAGGTACCGCCGCGCGGACACCCTGGCCAGCTCCGTCGCCTCGGCGCACTCGCTGGCCGAGACGCCCACCGGTCGCTCCCGCAGCACGCGTTCCACCAGGTTGGCGGTCTGCGTGCTCAACCCCTTCGGCAGCACGGGGGCACTGCGCGGCCGGGCGCCGAAGACCTGGTCGACGTCCGCCTGACCGGCCGACGCGAGCTGGTCCAACCGCCGGTCCAACGCGGCGAAGTGCGCGAGCTGGTCGCGCAGCGCCGCGTACTCGAACGGCTTGATCAGGTAGTGCAGCACCCCGCCGCGCATGGCGCTGCGCACCGTCTCCACGTCCGTCGCCGCCGTGATCACGATGACGTCCACGTCGTCGGCCAACCCGCGCAGTTCCCGCAGCACGGCCAACCCGTCGACGTCCGGCAGGTAGACGTCCAGCAGCACCAGATCCGGCCGCAGTTCCCGCACCAGCCGCACCGCGTCCGCGCCGTTGTGCGCGACGCCGACCACCTCGAACCCCGGCGTCCGCGCCACGTATCCACTGTGGACTTTCGCGACCATGAAGTCGTCGTCCACCACCACAACCCTGATCACACCGGCACCTCCGTGGGCAGCCGGGCGGTGAACACCGCACCGTCTTCGTTGTGCACCTGCACGGATCCGCCGCGCCGCAGGCAGGTCTGCCGGATCAACGCCAACCCGAGCCCGCGCTGACCCTGTTCGGCGGCCTTGGTGGTGAACCCGTGCCGGAACACCTCGTCGGCCAGTTCCGCCGCGACACCCGGCCCGGAATCCCTTACCACGACCGAGATCTCGTCGGCGGAAGACTGAACGGACACCTCGATCCAGCCCCGTTCCGACAGCGCGTCCAACGCGTTGTCCACCAGGTTCCCGATCACCGTGACGAGGTCCGTGGACAACTCCTCGTCCACCGCGCCGAGCGAGCTGTCCGGCGCCATCCGCAACCCGATGCCGCGTTCGGCGGCCAGGCTCGACTTGGCGATCAGCAGCGCCGCCACCGCCGGGTCGGAGACCTTCGAGCCGACCTCGGCGCGCCACGCGCCCTGCGCGGTGTTGATGCGGCTGATGAACCCGCGCACCTCGTCGTACTCGCCCAGCTCGACCAGGCCCGCGATGGTGTGCAGGCGGTTGCTGAACTCGTGCGCCTGCGCCCGCAGGGTGTCGGTGGCGTGGCGGGTCGCGTCCAGTTCGTCGCGCAACGTCATCAGCTCGGTCCGGTCCCGCAGGGTCACCACGGCGCCGTGCACGTCGAGCGGCATGTAGTTCAGGGTCAGCACCCGGCCTCCGGTCAGCGCGAGCTGGTCCACGCCGGTGGCCCGGCCGGTGAGCACGTCGCGCAGCCGTTCGTCCAGCTCGAGCTCCGAGACCGACCGTCCCACGGCGTCCTCCGGCAACGCCAGCAGCTCACGGGCGTGGTCGTTGACCAGCGTGATCCGGTGCTGCGGGTCGAGCGCGACGACGCCCTCCTTGATGCCGTGCAGCAGGGCCTCCCGGTACTCGACCAGCGCGGTGATCTCGTGCGGCTCCAGACCCAGCGTCTGGTTCTTCACCCGCCGCGCGAGCAGCAGCGAACCGGCGACGCCGATGACCAGGGCCACGCCGAGCAGCCGCAGCGCGTTGTCCGGTGAGTCCAGCACACCCTCCCAGAACCCCGGCGCCTGCTGCCCGGCGGCGACCAGCCCGATCACCTTGCCGTCGTCACCGATCACCGGCACGTGCGCCACGGTCCCGCCGTCCAGCTGGCCCACCCACGACCGGCCCTGCAACGCCGTGCTGTCGCCGACGTCGAGCGGTTCGCCGACCTGGCTCGGGTCCGGCGAGGTCAGGACCTTGCGGTCGGGGTCGGTGATGATCACGTAACTGGCCCCGGACAGGCTCCGGGCGCTCTCCGCGAACGGCGCCAGCGCGTAGTGCCGCAGCGGGTCGGCCAACGACACCCGCATGCCCTCCGTCGCGGCCACGTTCTCGGCCACCGAGAGCATCTTGCTCCCCTCGGTCGAGCGGAAGTTGTTCCCGGCCTGGACGACCGACAGCACACCCACCGCGCCCAGTAGCGCCACGACCACGACCAGTTGCCACACGAGCAGCTGACGGGCCAGCGATCCGCGACTGCCCATCACCACCTCCGATCGGGCACCCCGGTGACCACAAAGAACAAAAGAACCCTTAGGCGCGCAAGCGGGACTTCCCTGTTTACACGAGTGCAACATGTCCAACCACGCGGAAGAGAGGCGGGGATCACAGTGCGGATCAGGAACTGGCTCGCGGTCGTCGGCGCATTGGCGGTCGTCGTCCTCGTGCCGCCGCTGCTGACGTCCAGCGCGGAGAGCGCGTCGACGTTGCGCAGCCTGCGCGTGTTGGTGCCGAACTCACCGGGTGGAGGCTACGACGTCACCGCCCGCACCGCCGCGAAGGCGATGGAGGACGCGGACCTGCTGCGCAACGCCGAGGTGTTCAACCTCCCCGGCGCGGGCGGCACGGTCGGCCTCGGCCGGACGGTGAGCGAGCGCGGCAACGGCAAGCTCGTGATGTCGATGGGCCTGGGCGTGGTCGGCAGCGTCTACACGAACAAGGCGCCGTCATCGCTGCTCGACACCACGCCGATCGCGAAGCTGATCGAAGAGCCGGACATCGTCGTCGTCGGCAAGGACTCGCCGTACCGGTCGCTGGACGAGCTGGTCACGGCGTGGAAGGCGAACCCGGGCGCGGTGCAGGTCGGCGGCGGTTCGTCGCCCGGCGGGCCGGACCACCTGGCGCCGATGCTGATCGCCAAGGCGGTCGGCCTCGACCCGCGGACGGTCAACTACATCCCGTTCGACGGCGGCGGCGAGCTGCTGGCGTCCGTGCTGGGCGGGAAGGTCGCGTTCGGCGTCTCGGGCGTCGGCGAGTACCGCGACCAGATCGAGGCAGGGCAGATCCGGGTGCTGGCCGTGACCAGCGGCTCGCGACTGTCCGGTGTGGACGCTCCCACCCTGCGCGAGGCCGGCGTGGACGTCGAGTTCAACAACTGGCGCGGCGTCGTCGCGCCGCCGGGGATCAGCGACGCCGACCGGGCCCGGCTGGTGGACCTGTTCACCGACCTGCACGGCACCCCGCAGTGGCGGGAGGCGCTGACCCGCAACGGCTGGACGGACGCGTTCGCGCCGGGTGACGAGTTCGGCGCGTTCCTGCGCGAGGAGAACGACCGGGTGGCGACCGTGCTCAAGGACCTGGGGTTGGCATGAGTGGAGGGTTGGGCGTGCACACAGTGGTGAACGAGCCCGTGGACAAACCCGTGAACAAGCCCCTGAGCAGGGCCTGGCTGCGGGAGCGTTCGGAGCTGGGCGTGTCCGCGATCCTGGTCGGGTTGGGCGTGCTGGTCCTGGTCGACGCGATCCGGATCCACACCGACTTCGCGCAGCGCGGACCGGTCGGGCCGAAGGCGGTGCCGGTCGTGGTCGGCGTCGGGTTGATCGTGGTCGCCGCGCTGCTCGCGCGGGACGTGCTGCGCGGTGGGCGCGGTGAGGCGGAGGGCGGCGAGGACATCGACCTCACCGAGCCCGCCGACTGGCGGACCGTGCTGCTGCTGTGCGGCGCGTTCCTGGCCAACGCGGCGCTGATCGGGGTGGTCGGCTTCCCGATCTCCGGGGCGATCCTGTTCTGGGGCGCGGCCTACGCGCTGGGCAGCCGGAACTACGTCCGCGATCCGCTGATCGCCGCCGGCCTGTCGGTGGTGACGTTCGTGTTGTTCAACAACCTCCTGGGCGTGCCGCTGCCCGGCGGGCCTCTGGTTGGGATGTTCTGACGTGGACTCGTTCAACAACCTCCTCGAGGGGTTCGCGACCGCCCTCACGCCGACGCACCTGGCGTTGGCCGCGTTGGGCGTGCTGCTGGGCACGGCGATCGGCGTGCTGCCGGGCATCGGCCCGGCGATGGCGGTGGCGTTGCTGCTGCCCGTCACCTACGGCCTTGAGCCGACCGGGGCGTTCATCATGTTCGCCGGCATCTACTACGGCGGCATGTTCGGCGGCTCCACCACGTCGATCCTGCTGAACACACCGGGTGAGAGCGCGGCGGTGGTGGCGGCGATCGACGGCAACCCGATGGCGCGCAAGGGCCGGGGCGCGCAGGCGCTCGCGGCGGCGGCCATCGGGCACTTCGTCGGCGGCATCATCGGCACGACGCTGCTCGTCCTGCTCGCGCCGACGGTGGCCAAGTTCGCCGTGGACATCGGCGCGCCGGACTTCTTCGCGATCATGGTGCTGGCGTTCATCGCGGTCACGTCCGTGCTCGGCGCGTCCCGCGTGCGCGGCTTCGCGTCGCTGCTCATCGGCCTCACCATCGGCCTGGTCGGGCTGGACGAGATGACCGGCCAGCAGCGCCTCACGTTCGGCTCGCTGCACCTGGCCGACGGTATCGACGTGGTCGTGGTCGCGGTGGCCCTGTTCGCGGTCGGCGAGTCCCTGTGGGTGGCCGCCCACCTGCGGCGCAAGCCCGCCAAGCCGATCCCGGTCGGCCGGCCGTGGCTGCACAAGGCGGACCTCAAGCGGGCGTGGAAGCCGTGGCTGCGCGGCCCGATGATCGGCTTCCCGTTCGGCGCGGTCCCGGCCGGTGGCGCGGAGATCCCGACCTTCCTGTCCTACGTGACCGAGAAGCGGCTCTCCAAGCACCGCGAGGAGTTCGGCAAGGGCGCCATCGAGGGTGTCGCCGGTCCGGAGGCGACGGCCAGCGCGTCCGCCGCGGGCACGTTGGTGTCGATGCTGACGCTCGGCCTGCCGACCACGGCGGTGGCCGCGGTGATGCTGGCGGCGTTCCAGCAGTACGGCATCCAGCCGGGGCCGTTGCTGTTCGAACGTGAGTCCGCCCTGGTCTGGGGCCTGATCGCGTCGCTGTTCATCGGCCTGTGCCTGCTGCTGGTGCTCAACCTGCCGTTGGCGCCGGTGTGGGCGAAGCTGCTGCGCATCCCCCGGCCGTACCTGTACGCGGGCATCCTGTTCTTCGCCAGCGTCGGCGCGTACGCGGTGAACGCCGATGTGTTCGACCTGCTGGTGATGTTCGTGATCGGTGTGCTGGGTTTCGTGATGCGCCGCTACGGGCTGCCGGTGCTGCCCGCGATCATCGGCGTCATCCTCGGCCCGGCCGCCGAGCAGCAGATGCGGCGGGCGTTGCAGCTGTCGGACGGTTCGCTGACCGGGCTGTTCAACACCCCGTTCGCGCTGGTCGTCTACGGGATCGTGGTCGTCCTGCTGTCGTGGCCGCTGATCCGCCGCCTGATCCGCAAGCCCGCGCCGCCCGCCGAGCCGTCCCCGCAGGTGGAGCGGCCGAAGGTGGACGCCTAGCGCGGCTCGTGCGCCTGCTGTCCGGACTCCGGGTCGAGACTCCGGGTCGAGCAGTCGGGACAGCAGGCGCACGCCCGGTAGGTCCCGCCGGTACCGGGCGTGCGGTCCTGGCGGTTGTCTATCGCGACTGTGTGACCGCAGCGGCAACACCCGGACCACGGCAGGGGCGAGGCGGGCCGTCGTTCTCCGACGCCTCGCCCGACCAAGTGCGCGCGGCGCTCATCCCCCCGATGCCCTGGCCCCGTTCGCCGAGGCCCGCGCCGTGCTGGAGGTCGCGCCGTGGAACGGCCGGCCCTGTCACCGCAGCAAGCCCGACGGCCCCGTGCGCGAAGCCCGACGGCCCCGTGCGCACCCTGCCCGGCCGAGCCGAGATCACCACCTCCGGGCCCGAGGGCCAGGGCGGCCTGGCGTGCCTGATCATGGAAGACCGAGGGCCGGGGCGCCGCGCCTTCATACTTCCGGCAACGCAATCGGCGTTTCCATTGATCCCCGGAGGCCGTAACGCCTTTGGGTGATCTTGGCTCGGCTGGGGTGGTGGGGGCTGCTTGAGCCCCCACCCACGTTATCCGTGGGTCGGGAATCCCAGGTCGATGCCGTGCTGGCGCGGCCAGCGGGCGGTGATCGCCTTGGCGCGGGTGTAGAAGCGGACGCCTTCCGCGCCGTGCACGTGGGTGTCGCCGAACAGGGAGTCCTTCCAGCCGCCGAACGAGTAGTAGGCCATCGGCACCGGGATGGGCACGTTGATGCCGACCATGCCGACCCGCACCCGCCGCTGGTACTCCCGCGCGGCCAGGCCGTCACCGGTGTAGACGGCGGTGCCGTTGCCGTACTGGTTGGCGTTGACCAGCGCCACCGCGTCGTCGAACGTCGGCACCCGCACCACGCCGAGCACCGGCCCGAAGATCTCGTCCCGGTAGATCGACATCTCCGGCGTGACGTGGTCGAACAGGGTCGGCGCGAGCCAGAACCCGTCCTCGAACCCGCGCGGCGCGTGACCGCGGCCATCGACCACCAGCACGGCGCCCTCACCGACACCGGCGTCCACATAGGACTTCACGCGGTCCCGGTGCACGCCGGTGACCAGCGGTCCCATCTGCGCCTCGGGGTCGGTGCCGGGCAACGTCACCAGTCGGCGGGTCCGGTCGGCGATCTTCTCCACCAGCTCGTCACCGGCGTCACCGACCGCGACGACCACCGAGATCGCCATGCACCGCTCGCCCGCGCTGCCGTACCCGGCGGACACGGCGGCGTCCGCGGCCACGTCCAGGTCGGCGTCCGGCAGCACCACCATGTGGTTCTTCGCCCCGCCCAACGCCTGCACCCGCTTGCCCGCCGCCGTGCCGCGCGCGTAGACGTGCCGGGCGATGGGCGTGGACCCGACGAACGACACCGCGGCCACGTCCTGGTGGTCGAGCAGCGCGTTCACCGCGACCGCGTCACCGTGCAGGACGTTCAGCACGCCGTCCGGCAACCCGGCCTCCTGGAACAGCTCGGCCAGCCGCACCGCCGCCGACGGGTCCCGCTCGGACGGCTTGAGCACGAACGCGTTCCCCGCCGCGATCGCCACCGGGAACATCCACATCGGCACCATCACCGGGAAGTTGAACGGCGTGATGCCCGCGACCACGCCCAGCGGCTGCCGCACCGAGTACGCGTCGACACCCCGTGACACCTGCTCGGAGTGCTCGCCCTTGAGCAGGTGGGGGATGCCGCACGCGAACTCCACCACCTCCAGCCCGCGCTGCACCTCGCCCGCCGCGTCGGACAGCACCTTGCCGTGCTCGGAGGTGATGATCGCGGCCAACTCGTCCTTGTGCCGGTCGACCAGCTCGCGGAACTTGAACAGCACGCGGCTGCGGGTGGACAGCGACGACTCGCCCCACGCCTCCGCCGCCTTGACCGCCGACGCGACCGCGAGGTTGACGTCGGCCTCCTCGGCCAGCGTGACCTGCGACGCGACCGCGCCGGTAGCGGGGTTGAACACGTCGGACGTGCGGGTGGACACCCCGGTGGTCCGGGCGCCGTCGATCCAGTGGGGGATGGTGTTCATGAAATTCCTCCTGCGTGGCGACGCGGCCCCGCGGTGGCGACCGGAGCCGTGGTGGAGCGGACGACCAAAGACGGGTGCAGCAGGTGGCGCACGGGCTCCTCGCGCTCACCCCGCACGCGTTGCAGCAGCGCTTCGGCGGCGAGCCGGCCGAACTCGTTGCGCGGCTGGTCGATCGTGGTCAGCGAGATGTGCCGCAGAGCGGCCAGCGAGGTGTTGTCGTAGCCGACCACCGAGACGTCTTCCGGCACGCGGTACCCGTTGTCTTCGAGTGCGGAGATCGCGCCGACCGCGTTGAAGTCGTTGCACGAGATGATCGCGCTGGGCATGTCGTCTAACAGCCCGTGCACGGCACGGGCGCCGGCCGCGTCGGTGTACTCGCTGGCGACCACCTGCGGCGTGAGCCCGTGGGACGCCATCGCGGCCAGGTACCCGCGCCGGCGGGGCGCGGCCTGCGTGCCCTCACCGCCGTCGAGGTGCGCGATCCGCTTGTGCCCCAACGACACCAGGTGGTCGACGGCCAACGTGATACCGCGCTCGCCGTCGTCGTTCACCGTGTCCACAGTGGACAGTCGGGACGACCGTGCCACCAGCACCACCGACGTCTGGTCCGCCGCCCGGCCGATGTCCGCCGTCGGCACCACCGGTGACAGCAGCGCCAAACCCGCCGGCCGGAACGACAGCAGGCTCTGCAACGCCCGCCGCTCCCGCGCCGGACTGCGCCCGCCGGTGTTGATGATCAGGTCGAAGCCCTGCTCGGTGGCCACCGAGTCGAGCCCGTCCACGACCTCCGCGAAGAACGCGTTGTGCAGGTCCGACACCATCACGCCGAGCACGTGCGACGTGCGGCTGGCCAACGACCGCGCCATGGCGTGCGGCGAGTACCCCAGCTCCTCGGCCGCCTTGAGCACCGCGGTCCGTCGTTGATCGCTCACTTTCGGTGAGCCGCGCATCACCAGCGACACCAGCGCGCGGGACACGCCGGCACGCGCCGCGACGTCCTCCATCGTGGGCCTGGCCACCGGTATCTCCCCTCTCGCGACCGTCCCGGACGTCACGAGCGGGAAACGCACCCTTGACACCCGTGTGACCGACGCTACAGCATTAGAGCGCTCCAACAAATAGAGCGCTCTAACGATAGACCTCCTCTACCAGGACGGAGACCAGCGGGATGCGGATCGGAGTTGCCGGAGTCGGTCGGATCGGCACCATGCACGCCACCAACCTGGCCACCCTCGACGAGGTCGACGAAGTGCTGCTGTTCGACCCGGTGCCCGGCCGCGCGGCGCAGGCGTCGGCCGCGCTGCCCGGCACCAAGAGCGTCGACGACCTCGACGCGTTGCTCACAGCCAGTGACGGTGTCCTGCTGGCCACGCCCACGACCACGCACCCCGCGTTGCTGCGCGCCGCCATCGCGGTCGGCGTGCCGACGCTGTGCGAGAAGCCGATCGCGAGCCACCTGGACGAGATGCGCGCGTTGGTGGACGACGTCGAGGCGTCCGGGGTGGAGGTGCTGGTCGGGTTCCAGCGCCGGTTCGACCCGGCGGTGTTCGAGCTGCACCGGCGCATCCGGGCGGGCGAGGTCGGTGACATCTACCTGGTCCGCGCGGTCGGCAACGACGCCCAGCCGCCAGACTTCTCCTACCTGCCGCACTCCGGCGGCATCTTCCGCGACCTGCTGATCCACGACCTGGACGCGGTGCCGTGGCTGGTCGGCGAGCCGGTGGTGGAGGTGTACGCGTCGGGATCGGTGCTGGTGGACCAGGCGTTCGCCGATGCCGACGACGTGGACAACGCCGTGGTGCTGCTGAAGTTCGCGGGCGGCGCGCACGCCACGCTGGCCGGCGGCAGGCACGACCCGCTCGGCTACGACCACCGCATCGAGGTGCTGGGCAGCCGGGACTCGCTGGCCGTCGGCGTCGACCCGCGCACGCCGTTGACGTCGTTGGAGCCCGACGGGCCGAAGGTCGCGGCCGACGCGTACCCCGGCTTCGCGGAGCGCTTCCACCGCGCCTACCTGAACGAGATGGCCGTGTTCACGCAGGTCGTGGCGGGTGCGGTGGCGAACCCGTCACCCGCGCGGGAGAGTTTGATCAGTCTTCAGCTCGCCGAGGCGTGTGAGCAGTCGCGGCGCTCCGGTGCTCCGGTTCGGATCCAGACGGAGGTAGTCGCGTGAAGATCGCCGGTGCACCCATTTCCTGGGGTGTCTGCGAAGTGCCCGGTTGGGGCAACGTCCTCGATCCCAAGACGGTGTTGGAGGAGATGACCTCGCTGGGGTTGCAGGCGACCGAACTCGGCCCGCCCGACTACCTGCCGGCGCAGCCCGACGAGCTTCGCAAGCTGCTGGACGAGCACGGTCTGTCGTTGGTCGGCGGTTTCCTCGCCGTCCCGCTGCACACCGGCGAACAGTCAGACGTGGACGAGGCGGATCGGGTGGCCGCACTGCTCGCCGCGGCGGGTGCCGAAGTCCTGGTGCTGGCCGCCGCGACCGGCCTGGACGGCTACGACGAACGCCCGGCGCTCACCGACGACCAGTGGCGCACCCTGATCGACACCGCCGCCGTCATCCGCGACAAAGCCGCAGCTCACGGCCTGCGCACCGTGCTGCACCCGCACGTGGGCACGCACGTCGAGCGCACCGCCGAGGTCGAGCGGTTCCTCGCCGACTCAGACCTGCCGCTCTGCCTGGACACCGGCCACCTCCTCATCGGCGGCACGGACCCGGTCGAACTCGCCCGCCGCTTCCCCGAGCGGATCGGGCACGTGCACCTCAAGGACGTGCGGGCCGACATCGCGGCCACCGTCCGCGACGGGGACATCGGTTACATGGCCGCCGTGCAGCAGCGGATGTACGTGCCGCTGGGCGACGGCGACGTCGACGTGGCGGCCTTGGTGGCGTTCCTCCGGGACGCGGGCTACACCGGCTGGTACGTCCTGGAGCAGGACACCGCGCTCGGCGACGACAGCCCGCTCGACACCCCGGTGCGGGACACCGCGCGCAGCCTCGCGCACCTCACCCACATCACCGCTTGATCTTCCTCAGCGAGGAGAGACGATGACGTCCACTCGAAAGGCCCTGCGTGCGGGCCTCGCCATCACCGGACTCGTGCTGCTGGCCGCGTGCAGCGGACCCGGCGCGGACAACGCCGCCACCACCACGGCCGCCGGCCAGGCGCCGACCGGTGAACTGCGCGTCGCCGTCGTCACCCACGGCACCGCGGGCGACGCGTTCTGGAACGTGGTGAAGAACGGCGCCACCGACGCGGGCAAGCAGCTCGGCGTGACCGTCGACTACAACTCCGACGGCGACCCCGGCCGCCAGTCCACCCTGATCGACAACGCGGTGTCGCAGAAGGTCGGCGGCATCGTCGTCTCGATGGCCAACCCCGACGCGTTGAAGACCTCGATCGACAACGCGGTCAAGGCGGGCATCCCGGTCATCACGATCAACTCCGGCTCGGACAAGAGCGCGTCGTTCGGCGCGCTGGCGCACGTCGGCCAGGAGGAGAGCGTCGCCGGCGAGGAAGCGGGCCGCAAGTTCAAGGAAGCCGGCAAGACGAAGCTGCTGTGCGTGATCCACGAGGCCGGGAACGTCGGCCTCAACCAGCGCTGCGACGGCGCCCGCGCCGGCTTCGGCGGCGCCGTCACCAACCTCCAGGTGGACATCAACAACCCCACCGACGTGGAGTCCCGGATCAAGGGCGCGTTGCAGACCGACCCGTCGGTCGACGCGGTGCTCGCACTGAACCCGCAGGTCGCGGGGTCCTCGGTGAACGCGGTCAAGGGCGCGTCGTCGTCCGCGGCGGTCGCCACGTTCGACCTCAACGCCGACGTCACCGCCGCGATCAAGTCCGGTGACGTGCTGTTCGCCGTCGACCAGCAGCAGTACGAGCAGGGCTACCTGCCGATCGTGATGCTCAAGCTCTACCGCGACAACGCCAACACCGTCGGCGGCGGCAAGCCGGTCCTCACCGGACCCGGCTTCGTCGACAAGTCCAATGTGGACAAGGTGGCCGAGTACGCCGAGCGCGGCACCCGCTGAGGAGGACGTCCGTGACTTCAGCGCCCGCTGTTTCCCAACAGCCGCTGTCCGACGAGCGGGTCAGCTCGCCGGGACTGCTCGACCGGTTGGTCGTCCGACCCGAGATCGGCTCGCTGCTCGGTGCGCTGCTGGTCTTCGCGTTCTTCTCCGTGGTGACCGAGCAGTTCCTCAGCACCGGCGGCGTGGCGACCTGGCTGGACGACGCGTCCACGCTCGGCATCATGGCGGTGGCGGTGGCGCTGCTCATGATCGGCGGCGAGTTCGACCTGTCCGCCGGCGTGATGACCGCGTCGACCGCGCTGGTCACGGCGATCCTCGCCACCCGGCTCGGCTGGAACGTGTGGCTCGCGCTGCTCGCGTCGCTGGTGTTCGCGCTGGCGGTGGGCGCGTTGAACGGGTGGCTGGTGATGCGCACCGGCCTGCCCAGCTTCATCGTGACGCTGGGGACGTTCCTGGCCTTGCAGGGCCTCAACCTCGGCATCACCCGACTGGTGACCGGAACCGTGCAGGTATCCGGTATGCGATCTGCCGACGGCTATTCGTCGGCCGGGTTCCTGTTCGCCTCGACGTTCACGATCGGCGGCACGTCGTTCTACGTGTCGATTTTGTGGTGGATGCTGTTCACCGCCATTGCCGCGACCGTGCTGGTCCGGACCCGGTTCGGGAACTGGATCTTCGCCGTCGGCGGGTCGGCGCTGTCGTCACGGGCCGTCGGCGTGCCCGTGGTGCGCACCAAGGTCGTGCTGTTCATGACCACGGCGGGCGCGGCGTGGCTGGTCGGGTCGATCAACATCCTGCGGTTCACCAGCGTGCAGGCCAACCAGGGCATCGGGCTGGAGTTCCAGTTCATCATCGCCGCGGTGATCGGCGGGTGCCTGCTGACCGGCGGGTTCGGCTCGGCGGTCGGCGCGGCGATCGGAGCCCTGATCTTCGGCATGGCACGGCAGGGCATCGTCTACGCGAACTGGAACTCGGACTGGTTCCAGCTGTTCCTCGGCGTGATGCTGCTGGCCGCCGTGCTGGTCAACAACGCCCTGCGGCGGCGGGCGGAGAGGGTGCGGCGATGAGTTCACCGGCAAAACGACCACTGCTGGAAGTGCGCGGGATCGGCAAGACGTACGGCAGCGTGATCGCGCTGAAGGACGTCTCGACCGTGGTCAACGCCGGCGAGGTGACGTGCGTGCTCGGCGACAACGGCGCGGGCAAGTCGACGTTGATCAAGATCCTGGCCGGGGTGCACCAGCACGACGCGGGCGAGTTCCTGGTCGGCGGCTCGCCGGTGCGGTTCTCGTCACCGCGCGCCGCCCTCGACCAGGGCATCGCCACCGTCTACCAGGACCTGGCCGTGGTGCCGCTGATGAGCGTGTGGCGGAACTTCTTCCTCGGGTCGGAACCGACCGTCGGGTTCGGGCCGTTCCGGTTCCTGGACCGGCGGCAGGGCCGGTCGGTGACGCGGACCGCGTTGGCCGAGATGGGCATCGACCTGCGGGACGTCGAGCAGCCGGTCGGCACGCTGTCCGGTGGCGAGCGGCAGTGCGTGGCCATCGCGCGGGCCGTGCACTTCGGGGCGAAGGTGCTGATCCTGGACGAGCCGACGGCCGCGCTCGGGGTGAAGCAGGCCGGGGTGGTGCTGAAGTACGTGGCGCAGGCGCGGGATCGCGGGCTCGGGGTCGTGCTGATCACCCACAACCCGCACCACGCCTACCCCGTCGGTGACCGGTTCCTGCTGCTGAAGCGGGGGCGTGCGCTGGGGTCGTACGAGAAGACGGAGATCACCCTGGAGGAGCTGACCAGGCAGATGGCCGGCGGGGCGGAGCTGGAGGCCCTCGCCCACGAACTCCGCGGTGTCGCCGAATGACGGTCGAGGTGCTGACGGTCGGGCGGGTCGGGGTGGACCTCTACCCGGAGCAGAGCGGCGTGCCGTTGGCGGAGGTGCGGACGTTCGCCAAGTCCCTCGGTGGGACGGCGACGAACGTGGCCGTGGCGGCGGCGCGGTTGGGGCGGCGGACGGCGGTGTTGACCAAGGTGGGGCCGGACGGGTTCGGGCCTTACGTGCGTTCGGCGCTGGAGTCGTTCGGTGTGTCCGCTGAATTCGTCGGCACCGCGGCGGACCTCCAGACCCCCGTGGTGTTCTGCGCGTTGGACCCGCCCGAGGACCCGCCGCTGCTGTTCTACCGCTCGCCTCTCGCGCCGGACCTGTCCCTGACGGAGGAGGACGTGCCGTGGGACCTGGTGGCGTCGGTGCCGTTGTTGTGGGTGACCGGAACGGGTGTGTCCGCATCACCCGCCCGTGCGACGCAACGGCAGATCCTGGAACGCCGGGGCCGCCGCACGCACACCGTCCTGGACCTGGACTACCGGCCGATGTTCTGGCCGGACGTGCCGACCGCGCGCCGTGAGATCGGCTGGATGCTCGACCACGTGACGGTGGCCGTCGGCAACCGGGCCGAGGTCGAGGTGGCGGTGGGGACGGCCGATCCCGACGAGGCCGCCGCGCGCCTGTTGGAACGGGGTGTCGAACTGGCGATCGTGAAGAAGGGCGCCGAGGGCGTCCTGTTCGCCACCGCTTCCGATTCCTGGACCGTCCCGCCGCACCCGGTGGACGTCGTCTGCGGCTTGGGCGCCGGGGATGCCTTCGGCGGCGCCCTGGCCCACGGCCTGCTGTCGGGATGGGACCCGGTGCGGATCGCCCGTTACGCCAACGTCGCCGGTGCTCTGGTGGCGGGCCGGTTGGCCTGCGCCGATGCCATGCCGACGCCGAGCGAGATCGAGGAACACCTGTGAAAACCGCTACTTCCTCACACGGCCCGCGGTGCCACGTGATCACCGCGGCCACGAACGGACAGCGGCCGTCCGGAGGCGCCGGATGATCACGGACGAACAGTGGTGGCGGTTGCTGGACACCAGGGCGACGGACCCGTCCGCCGTCCGCCGGGCCTACCAGACCCGCCGCCGACGCCAACGGCTGCTGTCGGACCAGGGCACCCTGTTCCTGGTGGCCGCCGACCACCCGGCCCGCGGCGCACTCGGCGTCGGCGCCGACCCACTGGCGATGGCCGACCGCCGCTCGCTGCTGGACCGCCTGCTCACCGCCCTGGCCAACCCGGCGGTGGACGGGGTGCTCGGCACACCGGACGTGATCGAGGAACTGCTGCTCCTCGACGGCCTGAACGACAAGGTCGTCATCGGCTCCATGAACCGCGGCGGCCTGGCCGGCGCGGACTGGGAGATCGACGACCGCTTCACCGCCTACGACCCCGGCGCCATCGCGGCCAACGGCCTGGACGGCGGCAAGATGCTGCTGCGCCTGGTCGACTCCGACCCCGGCACCGTGCCGACGCTCGAGAGCTGCGCCGCCGCCGTGTCGGCACTGGCCTCCCGCGGCCTGATGGCGATGGTCGAGCCCCTGCCGTACGCGCGGGATTCGGCGGGGAACCTGGCGCTGCAGAAGGACGCCGCCGCGTTGGCGCGCGCCGGGAGCGTCGCGGCAGGCCTGGGCGCGACCTCGGCGTACACGTGGCTCAAGCTGCCCGCGTCGCCGGACGAGGTGCTGGACGCGACGACGTTGCCCGCGCTCGTGCTCGGCGGCGTGCCGTCCGCGCGGCCGGAGGACGACCTGGCGTCGTGGGGCAGGTCGCTACGTCACCCGACCGTGCGCGGGCTGGTCGTGGGGCGAGCCCTGCTCTACCCGCCGGACGGTGACGTCGCGGGCGCGGTCGAGGCCGCCGCCGAGGTGCTGCGGACGGCACGGGGCCCGGCCGGGGTTCCGCGAACGGCGCGGGGTGCGGACTCGGTTGAGGCCGAAGCGGCGCGGACCGCCGGCGAGCTGCAGACCGGGCCGGCGCGAGGTGCTGACCTGGGGCGGAGTGGGGTGGCGGGGGTTGGTGGCGTGTCGCGGGGCACTGATGTTTCGGGCACGGCGAGGGGAGTGGATGGATGAGCCTGCACCGGCCGTTGGGCACGTTGTCGAACGGTGAGAACGCTGTCGAGCTGACGCCTGAGGCCGCCGGGTGGGATCACACCGGGTTGCGGGTGTTGTTGCTGCACCCCGGTGGGATGACCACGTTCGAGACCGGCGATTACGAAGCGTTTGTGCTTCCGCTTTCCGGTGGCTGCGTGGTCGAGGTTGACGGGGAGCGGTTCGAGCTGGTGGGGCGGGATTCTGTCTTCACTCGGGTGACGGATTTCGTATACGTTCCACGGGATGCGCGCGTGCGATTGTCTACAAAAGACGGCGTCGAGGTCGCGCTGCCGATGGCGCGCTGCGAGCGGAGGCTCGCGCCCGAGTACGGGCCCGCCGAAGGTGTTCCGGTCGAGGTCAGGGGCGCGGGCAGCGCCACCCGCCAGGTCACCAACTTCGGCACCCCCGGCGTCTGGGACCACGCGGACAAGCTCATCGCCTGCGAGCTGATCACCCCCGACGGCAACTGGTCGTCCTACCCGCCGCACAAGCACGACCACACCTGCGACGTCGTCAACGAAGAGATCTACTACTTCCGCATCGCCGGTCGCGACCAGATCACCCCATCGCGTGAAGGTTTCGGCCTCCACCGCACCTACACCGACGACGGCGACATCGACGAGGACGTCGTGGTCCGCGACGGCGACGTCTTCCTGATCCCCCGCGGCTACCACGGCCCGTGCGTCGCCGCCCCCGGCTACCCGATGTACTACCTGAACGTGTTGGCCGGACCGGGCGACGAGCGGTCCATGGCGTTCTGCGACGACCCCGCGCACACCTGGATCCGGGACACCTGGGCGAGCCAGGAACTCGACCCCCGCTGTCCCGTCACGACTGCCGAAGGACGAGTGGAATGAGGCTCACCACAGCACAAGCACTGGTCCGGTGGCTCCGGGCGCAACGCACCGAACTACCCGACGGCACCGAGGCCCCGCTGTTCCCCGGCGTCTTCGCGATCTTCGGCCACGGCAACGTCCTCGGCCTCGGCAACGCCCTCGAAGAAGTGCACGCAGAATTCCCCGTCTGGCGCGGCCACAACGAGCAGGGCATGGCACTGGCCGCCGTCGGCATCGCCAAGGCCACCCACCGCCGCCAGGTCGGCGTCGCCACCTCGTCCATCGGACCGGGCGCGCTGAACATGGTCACCGCCGCCGGCGTCGCCCACGCCAACCGCCTGCCGCTGCTCCTGCTGCCCGGCGACACGTTCACCAGCCGCGCACCGGACCCGGTGTTGCAGCAGGTCGAGCACTACGGCGACCCGACGACCACGGTCAACGACGCGTTCCGCGCGGTCAGCCGGTACTTCGACCGGATCACCCGCCCGGAGCAGCTGCTCAACACCCTCCCGCAGGTGGCCCGCGTGCTCACCGACCCGGCCGACTGCGGCCCCGTCACCCTCGCCCTGCCGCAGGACGTGCAGGCGGAGTCGTTCGACTTCCCGGACGCCCTGTTCACCCCGGTCGTGCACCGCCCGACCCGCCCCCGCCCGGACACCCGCGCCCTCACCGAAGCCGCCGACGTCCTCCGCCAGGCCCGCAAGCCGCTCCTGGTCCTGGGCGGCGGCGTGCGCTACTCCCGCGCCGCCGGACGCGCGATCCGCTTCGCCGAACAACACGCGATCCCGATCGCCGAAACGACCGCCGGCCGCACCCTCATCCCGCACGACCACCCGCTGCACGCGGGCCCGCTCGGCATCACCGGCTCCACCTCGGCCAACGTCCTGGCCGCCGAGGCGGACGTCGTCCTGGCCGTGGGCACCCGCCTGCAGGACTTCACCACCGCGTCCTGGACCGTTTTCACGCCGGATGTCCGGATCGTCTCCCTCAACGCCGCCCGGTTCGACGCCGTGAAGCACGGCGCCCTGTCGCTGGTGGCCGACGCGGACGAAGGGCTGCGCGAGCTGACCGACGAACTGGGCGACTGGCGGGCCGACGCCACCTGGGCCGCGCGGGCGACCGAGGAACGGGCGAAGTGGGACGCGCACATCGACGAACTGCGCGCACCCGACGGCACGCCGACGTATGCCCAGGTGGTGGGTGTGGTCAACGACCTGTCCACCCCGGAGGACTACGTGCTGACGGCGTCCGGCGGGCTGCCGGGCGAGCTGATCGGCGGCTGGCGCGCGGTCGGCGAGGCCACCATGGACGTCGAGTACGGCTTCTCGTGCATGGGCTACGAACTGGCCGGAGCGTGGGGCGCGGCGATCGCCCGGCCGGACGGCGTGGTCACCACGCTGCTCGGCGACGGCTCGTACCTGATGCTCAACTCGGAGCTGTTCTCGGCGGCGTTCGCCGGGCACGGTTTCGTGGCCGTGGTGTGCGACAACGACGGTTACGCCGTCATCCACCGCCTCCAGACCGGCCAGGGCGGCGCGGGGTTCAACAACCTCTACGACGACGTGCGCACCGCACACGCCCGACCGCCGCGCACCGATTTCGCCGCGCACGCCGCCTCGATGGGCTGTGCGACGTTCCCGGTGGAGAACCTGGCGGACCTCCGTGAGGCCTACCGCAAAGCCCGGGAAGTGGCGAAGACCGAACACCGCCCGGCGGTCGTGGTGATTCGCACTCACCCGTCGGCGTGGACGGAAGCGGGTGCGTGGTGGGAAGTCGGCGTTCCGGAAGTGGCGCACCGCCCGGAAATCACCGCGGCCCACGAAGAAGTGGCCACCGGAAAAGCGAAACAAATTCGCTACCTTTGAACGGGGGGATTCACCGCCGGGCAGTGGTCCCGGCGGCGAAATCCCCGGCCACGCGCGGCAGTGCGGGGCTGACGTCGTGCAGCACCGCGCGCAGTGGGCCGGCCGCCTCGGGGCGCTCCCACAGCATGGTGTGGATCGAGCCGCGCCACTCGGTGGTGAACTCGGCCCGCGCCAGCTCCAGCCGCACCCGCGGCACCGCGACGAGCCTGCGCCGCGCCTCGTCCATCCGGGCGCTGACCAGGTCGAACAACTCGGGCGCGAGGACCGCCGCGACCCGTGCCCGCAGGTCGGACCACTGCTCGGTGTCCACGACCGTGGCGAGCGCGCCGGCAGCAGCGCCGGCGAGCAGCCTCAGCGGTTCCTCGCGCGCCATCATGCCCTCTCGTCCGTGTCCCGCCGGTAGACCGGGCCGAAGTGCGAGGCCCGCTGGTCGTTGCGGTCGAAGTTCTGGATCACGTCGGCCTTCTGGGTCGGCACGTGCGCGTCGCGGCCGGCCTGGATCACCGTCGACCCGCCGGTCGCCACCGCGTTCTGGTTCACCGACGACGGACCGTGCCCGGCGACCGGCGTGACCGGGCCCCCTCCAACGGGGATCTCGGGCGCGTCGTCCAGCACCAACGCGTGCACGTCCCCGCTCGGCAGCCACATCCACCCGTGGCCGCTGAAGGTCTTCACCCGCACGTCCACGCGCCGGAAGTTCTCCGGCCGCAACGTGGTGTGCCCGGCCGCGACCAGCGACGTGAACAGCGTCTCCGACAGCACGACGACGAGGTCGGCGTCCGGCGACTGCTCCAGCGCCGCGTGCGCGGGCTCGCAGTTGAGCAGCCTGCTGACCAGCACCGCGTCCTGGCCGGGGTAGCCGTTGGCGCCCTCGACGGTGGTGCCGAAGTGGATCGCCATCCGCATCCGCAGCCGGGCGTGCGGCACCCGGTACCGGTTGGTCGCGGCCAGCTCGGCGTCCAGCGCCCGCACGTACCGGTCGACCACGTCGTCCTCCGGCGTCGAGGCGGGCAGCACGGCCCACTCCTCGTCGCCCTTGGCCTGCCGCCGCCACGTCGAGCGGTCCAGGCCGGCGGCCTCGCCGGCCCGGTCCAGGCTGCGCACCAGCAGCTCCTGCAAATCGCGTTGGAGCTGGTCGTCCGCCGACCCGTAGCTCCTCAGGTCACAACACACCAGCAGACTGCGCTGGAAGCTCATGGGTTCGGCCTTTCGACGGGGTGCGGACGCACTGCGGGCACACGACTGCGCAGAGTCACTGTGGAGTACTGCATCGGCGCGAATACCGCAGAATTGCGGCCTCGCGTCAGAACCCCGCGAATTTACGCAGGCTCGCCAGATCCGGTACCAGCACGTCTCGTCTCAGGTGACTGACCACCACCCCCGCTTTTCGCAGATCGGAGAACGCCTTCTCGGCCGTTCTGGGCTTCATCCCGGCGATCGAGGCGAGTTCGACCTTCGTCAGCGGAATTCCCAGCGTCCACCCGTGCGCCTCTTCGCGCCCGTAGGTCTGCACCAATTCGGCCAGCACCCGCGCCACCCGTTCGGCGGCCGGGTGGGACAGGAAATCCCGTCGGCGCTGGTTCGCCCAGCGCAGCCGGTCGTTGATCATCCCGATCAATTCGACGAACACGTCGTTGCGCCGGTGCAGGAAGCTCATCAGCTCACCGCTGGTGATGAGCTTCGCGACCACGTCGCCGCACGTGACGACGGTGGCCGAGCGGGGCTTCTGGTCCAGCGCCGCCATCTCGCCGACCAGGTCACCCGCGACTCTGATCGCGAGCAGCGCCGTGTCACCCGTCTCGTCCGTGGTCTGCACCTTGACCACGCCGTCGAGCAGGAGCAGGACGTGAGTATCTTTCGCGTCCTGTTCGATGACCTCGCGGTCGGCCGTGTACCGCACGACCGTGCCGATGTTCAACAGCTCTTGTCGGGTGTTGTCTCGAAGTCGACCCAGGAGGCTGTTGCTGGGCCACCCTGGATCCTGTGTCATCGTGGTCGGCATGGGCAGCATGTGGATCCTGTTACTGTCGTGACCGGCGGGAACTTCCAATGGGCCGACCTGCGTCGGGCGGCAAGTGATGGTCTCCCCGAACGTGCTGCGGACAGTACACCCGAATGGGCGTAACTGGTGTCCTCTTGTTCGGCGTTTTGCGCGCCGACCCCACATTGAAGATCACGTGCGAATGCACGCGCAATACCTAATCGAATGGAATTCCGCAGCTCCTGTGAGGTGGGACGGGCGTCACGCCGGGAACAAGCGGTCCGTTCCGGGACCTTGGACCTGTTGACGCGCCGAAGGGCCCGTCGCCGTACCCGGAACGTCCCGAGGAGCCCGTGTGAGCCAGCTGTTCAGCCCGCTGACCCTCCGCACCGTCACGTTGCCGAACCGCATCGCGGTCAGCCCCATGTGCCAGTACTCGGCAAAAGAAGGCCACCCGAACGAGTGGCATCTCGTGCACCTCGGCTCGCGTGCGATCGGCGGCGCGGGCCTGGTGTTGACCGAGGCGGCCGCGGTGCAGGCGATCGGCCGCATCTCGCCCGACGACGCCGGCCTGTGGGACGACGCGCACATCGCCTCGTGGCGGCCGATCGTGGACTTCATCCACGCGCACGGCGCCGTCGCCGGTGTGCAGCTCGCCCACGCCGGCCGCAAGGCCTCGGTCTACGCGCCGTTCGCGCCGCAGCGCGGCGGTGTCGCCGACGCCGACGGCGGCTGGACCCCCGTCGCGCCCAGCGCCGAACCGTTCCACGAGAACTACCGGGTGCCCACCGAGCTGGACGCCGCCGGCATCGCCCAGGTCGTCGCCGACTTCGCCGCCGCGGCACGCCGCGCGGTGGAAGCCGGCTTCAAGGTGGTCGAGGTGCACGCCGCGCACGGCTACCTGCTGCACGAGTTCCTGTCGCCGCTCAGCAACCACCGCACCGACGCCTACGGCGGCTCACTGGAGAACCGCACCCGGCTGGCGCGCGAGGTCACCGCCGCCGTCCGGGAAGCCGTTGGCGAGGAGGTGCCGGTGTTCGTGCGCATCTCCGCCACAGACTGGGTCGAGGGCGGCTGGACGGCTGAGGACAGCGTCGTACTGGCGCGCGACCTCGCGGCACTGGGCGCCGACCTGATCGACGTGTCCACCGGCGGCAACGTGCCCGCGGCGGACATCCCGATCGGCCCCGGCTACCAGGTGCCGTACGCCGAGACCGTACGACGGAAGGCCGACGTGCCCACCGGGGCGGTCGGCATGATCACCGACGCCCGGCAGGCCGAGCAGGTCCTCGCCGATGGCTCGGCCGACCTGGTCCTGCTCGCGCGGGAGTTCCTGCGCGACCCGTACTGGCCGTTGCACGCGGCACAGCAGTTGGGGGTGCAGGTCAACCCGCCACGGCAGTACGCCAGGGCGTTCTGAGGGCCCGCCGCAAAGGTTGGGCTGCCGGCAAGTGAACCGGCAGCCCAACCTCAGCAGCGGGTGTTGGATTCGTCAGCGACGGTAGTCGTCGTAATCATCGTCCGACGGGTCGTCGAAGCGTTCTTCGCTTCGACGACCACCACCAGCGGACTCACCGCTGGACAGCTCGCGTTGCAAGGCGTCGACGTCGATGTTGTGAGAGCTGTATTTGAGCTCCCGCGCCACCTTGGTCTGCTTGGCCTTCGCTCGGCCGCGCCCCATGGCTCGACCCCCTCGCACAGGGACGGGGGCGGCCGGGGGAACGGCGGCCCCACTCGTCTCGACAACTAGTTCCTGGTAACTACCGTACCGTGTCGAAGGGGTTCCCCGCGACGCGGTAGGCGTGACACGTACCGCCAAATCTCACCATGGGAGGATGCGCGGGTGCCTCGACCGTTCGTCGCCTACCTCAGGGTGTACGAACCGCTGTCGGCTCTTGACGCACCGTTGGCAGATCAGGTGCGAAAAGCCCTGGAGAACGGGGCGTTGAGCCGTGCGGACGTCGGCGAACGCGAACGGGAACTGTGGTTGCGGTCACAGCTCGCCCGGCCGCGTCGCCTCCTGCCTGGTGAGCGGTCGGACGGCAGCGTCTCCCCCGACGCGCCGTTCGACGTGATGACCATCAGTCCCGCCGAGGTGCCGGGAGAGGTCGGTCCGGGTCCCCTGGTCTGCCCCCTCGACCTGCGTGCCAGATCGGCCGCCGCGCTGGTCGGCTTCCTCGCCACGTCCACCGGACCCCTGCGGGAGGAGGCCGTGGCGGTCGAGCCGGAGACGATCCGGGCTCGGGCGTCGGCGGTGATGGCCGAGCTGACCGGTGGGGCGGTGCACGTCATCTCCACCACCTGGACGGTGCCGCTGCCGTGGTTCGCGTTGGTCGAGCCGGAGGCGCGGCGGGTCGTGCCGGCGCCGAAGGACGACCCGGAACGCCAGGTGTCGTGGCGGGTGTCCATGCCGGACGCCCGTGCGCGGGTGGCGCGGGCGCACAGCGTGGTGTCCAGTTCGCTGGGTGACGCCGGTCCAGCCAAGGTGCTCGCGGACACCGGGCGCTGGCTCGACCACTTCGCGCCGGACTCGGCGGTCGAACTGGACTACGGCGGCCTGGTGCAGCTCATCGACGACAAGGACCTGCTCGAGGACAGCTCGGCGACCGACGTCAACGCGATCGTGGACGCGCTGGAGGCCGGTGACGCCGAGGAGGTCGCCCTCCGGTACGAGCGGCTACGGGAGTTCTGGGGCGAGCTGGCGCGCCGCGAACGGCACGGCTAGCAGCACGCGGGCGCCCACGGCCGCCGCTGCGGCCATGAGCAGGGCGGCGGGCCAGCCGATGCCCACCGCGACCAACCCGGCGATCGGGGGCGTCACGGTGGCGCTGAGGTAGTTCGCGGTATTTTGCATACCAAGTGCTGTTCCGGTCCGACCTGGGGGCGCCAGCTCGCCTGCGGCGGTGACCGCGACACCGTTCCAGCACAGCGCCAGGGCCGCGGTGGGCACGAGGACAGTAGACAGTATCCAAACCGGTGCCTGGTCGAGCGCCGCGCACAGCACGAACCCGACGGCGATCAGCACGCTCAGCACCTTCAGCGGCTGGACCCGGTTCGGTGACCGGTCCGACCACACCCCGGCGACCAGTCGGCCGACACCGCCCGTCACCTGGGCGGCGGCGAACAACCCGGCGGCCAGCCCGACGGCCACGCCCCGGTGGTCGTGCAGGAGTTCCACCATCAGGGCGGCGGCGGTGAACTGCGGCACGACCAGCAGCCCGCTGGCCGCGCTGAGCCTGATCAGGTTCGGGTCCTTGAGCACGACCCCGTGCTGCCCCTGCCCGGAGCGCACGGCCCACGGCGGCTCGCGGATCCACAGCGCCACGGCGATCCCGACGAACCCGGTGAAACCCGCCAGCGCGAGGAACGCGACCGGCACACCGGCCTGGAGCGCGATGATCGGCAGCACGGCGGCGGCGAGTGCCGCGCCGAGCGGGGTGGCGGTCTGCCGGATGCCCATGGCGAACCCACGCCGTTCGGCGGGGAACCAGGTGAGCACCGCACGACCGCTGGCCGCGTTCACGCTCGCACCGAACAAACCGACGCCTACCAGCGCCAACCCGGCCACCACGGGCCCGTCGAACGCCGCCAGCGCCAGGCAGAGGGCGGCACCGAAGCCGCCGATGGTCATGACCAGCCGCTCACCGTGGCGGTCGGCCGCCGCGCCCCAGAGGACGAGGGTGAGCATGGTGCCGAGGTTGACCGCGCCGAGCAGCAGCCCGACCTGCGGCAGGGACAGCCCGAAGTGCTCGCGCAGTTGCGGGGTGATCGCCGGCAGCCCCAGGAACACCGCCGCGTTGGTGCCCTGCGCCACCGCGCCGACCGCCAGCACCACCCACCGGTACGCCGTCGGCGCGGATCGTTGTTGTGCCACAACCGGCGACGTTAGGCGGCACGTCCAGATGGCGGGAGTGTGATCTCACTGTGCGGTACGGCCCGGCCTTCGGAACGGCCTATTCCTTGGTGCGACCCGGGTTGGTCGGCCAACCCCGCTCCGCCGCCAGCAGCTCGTCCACCGAGGCACTGCCGTTCTGGTACCGCCCGGCGATCTCGGCGTTCAGGAAGTCGACCACGGCCTGCACCTCGCGCCGCCGTGACGACACCGAGGCCTCCTCGCCGATGAACACCCGGAGCGCCAGGTTCAGCTTGTCGTCCGAGAGCGCGCTCACGTCCGACAGGTCGACGTCCGAGACCAACGCCTCGACGTGCCGCCGGTGCGCTTCCGCCCGTGACGGCTCCTGCGTCTGGTACCGGCCGAGGCCGGTGGCCGGCCCGACGGCGTTCGACGCCAGGATGGTGGCCAGCTGGTCCACCACCGCCGAGCCGCCCGACATCCGCCGCTCCTGCTCGGCGCGCACGATGTCGATCCGCGCGTGCAGCAGTCGCCGCAGGTACGACAGGTCGGTCTCCTCCTGCGCCGCCTCGTCGCGCAGTGCGCGCACCTCGGCGAGCGGGAGCCGCTCGACCCCCTCCGCGTAGTCAGGGGCGAGCACCCGGTCGATACGGCGGCGCCCGCCAGGACGCACCTCGATCACGTACTCATCCTGCGGTAGTTCGTGTCCACCCGCCAACACAAACCTGCTTCCAAAGTTGTCTCAAACCTGTACCGGACTGCGCACACCCAGAAGTGCACGTGCATCTGCATGCGACAGCGGCGGGCGTTGGGCGATTTTCGCCAATCCCGCCGCGCGTGCGACCAGTTGCGCGTTGTCCCGGACCGGTTGGCCCTTCGCGTACGAAATGGTGTCTTCCATACCCACCCGCAGGTGGCCGCCCGCGGCCAGCGCGGTCAGCATCACCGGCAACGTGGTGCGCCCGATGCCCGTCGCCGAGAACGACGCGCCCTCCGGCAGCAGCCGCAAAGCCGCGACCAGTGTTTCCGCGTCACCCGGCATACCGCCCGGCACGCCCATCACCAGGTCGACGTGCACCTTGCCACCAGCGGGCAGACCGTGCTTGTCCAGCAGCCGCCGCAGTGACGCCAACTGACCGATGTCGAAGATCTCGTACTCCGGGACGATGCCCCGCTCCTGCATTCCCTTGTGCAACGCGACGATGAATTCCCAGCGGTTCAGGAATACGTCGTCGCCGAAGTTCACCGTGCCCATGGTGCAGGACGCCGAGTCGGGCAGGGCGTCGAGCACCCGCAGCCGGTCGGCCTCCGGATCGGTCACCGCGCCACCGGTGGACAGCTGCACGATCAGGTTCGTGCGCTCTCTCAGCGCGGCGACCGTCTCCTTGAGCAGCCCGAGGTCCAGCGTCGGCCTGGTGTCCGCGCCGCGGATGTGCACGTGGACCATGGCGGCGCCCACCTGCTCGCACGCCTGGGCGGCGCTGACCAGTTCCTCCAACGTGACCGGCAGCGCGGGAACGTCGGCCTTCGCGTGCTCGGCCCCGGTGGGGGCGACCGTGAGCAGCGTGCCGTGGGATCCGGGTCGGGACATGCCGTGATCCTGACACAGAACCCGTTCGGGCTAGCGACTCAGCGGTAGCCGTCGAGGTCGGAACCGCAGGCAGGCGAAGTCGCCGGTTTTCCGGTCCGGATCTACCGGCCCAGGTTCCGCGCCGCCTCCCGGCCGAGGCCGGGGGTGTCCGGCGGCACCGAATCGGGGTCGACGGACGCCTGGACCCGCCGGTCCTCCGCGCCCACCAGCAGCTCGGTCTCCGGCGAAATCGACCGCTTGACCAGCGCCAACACGATCGTGCCCAGCTCGTGGTGCAACGCCACGCTGCCGACCCGGCCGACCACCCGGTCGTCGACCAGCACCGGGTCGCCGGTCTCCGGCTGCACCTCGCGGGACCCGTCCAGGTGCAGCAGCAGCATCCGGCGCGGCGGGCGGCCGACGTTGTGCACCTTGGAGACCGTTTCCTGGCCCCGGTAGCAGCCCTTGTCGAGGTGCACGGCCTCGCCGATCCAGTTCACCTCGTGCGGGATGGTCTTCTCGTCCGTGTCCACGCCCAGCCGCGCGTGCAGGGACTCCACGCGCAGCGCCTCGAACGCCCAGCTGCCCGCCGGGCGCGCGCCCGCGTCCGTCAGCCTGCTCCACCACTCGGCGATCTCGCCGCGCGGGATCACCAGGTCGACCGCGTCCTGACCGGGCCACGTCATGCGGCGGGCGAAGCCGCCGGTTCCGAGCGCGACCACGCCGTGCGGGCCGTCCGGCAGGGGCAGGTCCAGCTTGGTGAACAACCCCGCGATCTCCGGGCCGACCACGGTCAGCACCGCCAGCTCGGCCGTCGCGTCCCGGGGCTCGACCTTCGACCAGAAGACCATCTTGGTCAGGTACGCCAGCAGCTCGGCCACCCGCGACCGCTCGGTGTCGAGGTAGACGACACCGCCGACGTTCGCCACCACCGCGTGGTGCTCGACCCGGCCCTGGACGTCCAGGATCAGCATCTCGGTGCCCTGGTCCTCGCCGAGCGCGGTGAAGTGCTGGCTGGTCAGCGAGTGCAACCAGGGCAGCCGGTCGTCACCCGGCACCGCGATGACGGCCCGGTGCGAGCGGTCGAACACCGCGACCGACCGCGCGGCCGAGCGCTGTTCGGCGAACGGGTCGCCGAAGTGCCACGGCACACCCTGGTCGGGAGCGCCCTCGAACGGCGCGACCGCACCGGGCGCGGTCAACAGCGGTGAATTCACTCGGACTCCTTCTGGGCGAACTGTGCCCGGCACTCTCGGCACGTGCCGGACAGCGCGAGGTGGCTCGCATCAAGGTCGAACCCGTACTCGTCCTTCAGTGTTCCCCCGAGCGGGGAGAGCAATGCGCACGGCACCTCGTCCACCCGCCCGCACCGGTGGCACACCAGGTGCACGTGCTCGTGCGCGTCCACCGAGTAGCTGGGCGCGCCGTGCCCGAGGTGGGTGTGCCGGACCAGGCCGAGCCGGTCCAGCAGGTCCAGCGTGCGGTAGACGGTGGTGATGTTGACCGTGGGCGCGGTGACCTGAACGCGCTGGCAGATCTGCTCCGGCGTCGCGTGCCCCAGCTCGCGCACCGCGTCCAGCACGAGCTGGCGCTGGGGCGTCATCCGCATACCGCGGTCGTGCAGCGTTTTGCGCAGGGCTTTCGGAGCGCTGGCGGTGTCCACGAATTCGATGGTAGGCCGTGAGTAGTCTCACGGTATGCGCGTGCTCGCACTACTGGACGGAACCCTGGCCGACCCCGACGCCCCGCTGATCCGGGTCGACGACTTCGGCCTCATGCGCGGCGACGGGATCTTCGAGACGATCCTCGTCGTCGACGGCAAACCGCGGGAGCTCGGTCCCCACCTGGACCGCCTGGCCCGCTCGGCGGCGATGCTCGACCTGCCCGAACCGGACCGCGCGGCGTTCGAGCGCGCCGTCGACCTCGTCCTCGACAACTGGACGGGTGGCGCGGAGATCGCGTTGAAGCTCGTCTACACCCGCGGTGTCGAGGGCGGCGACGGCACGCCGACCGGTTTCGCGCTCGGCATGGACATCGCGGCGAAGGTGATGGCGCAGCGCGTCGACGGCATCGCCGCCGTCACCCTGGACCGGGGGATCGAGCCGGGTCTGATGGAGCGCGCGCCGTGGCTGCTGCTGGGCGCCAAGTCGCTGTCGTACGCGGTGAACATGGCCGCGATCCGCGAGGCCGAACGGCGCGGCGCGTCCGAGGTCGTGTTCACCACGTCGTCCGGCTCGGTGCTGGAGGGGCCGACGTCCACGCTGATCATGGCGCGCGGCCGCACCCTCACCACGCCGCCCGCGAACCTGGGCATCCTGCCCGGCACCACGCAGGCCGCGCTGTTCCGGGCCGCCGAGCGCGAGGGCTGGACCGTCGAGGTGCGGCCGATCGCGGTGGACGACCTGTACTCGGCGGACGGCGTGTTCCTGGTGTCGAGCGTCCGCAAGATCACCCGCGTGCACACGTTGGACGGCAAGACGCTGCCCGACTCCACTGAGCTGCACGCGCAGCTGGCCGACCTGTACGAGTCGGAGTACTGAGTTTGATTGCCGCTCCTCCGGAGACGGCGGGCTCGGTCGCTGGGAGGTCGATCGTTCGCGCCTGATTTTCCGGCGATCGAAGAGCGTGATCGCCGGAAAATGAGTCGCGAACGATCGACGCGACCTCGCGTGGTGGCTGGCCTCTGGTCCGCAGACGGCGGCGAGGTCGCGGGCAGCGGTTCAGGCCTGGGGGGTGAACCGGAGTCGGGTGCCCGGTGGGGCCTGGCCCAGTAGCGGGAGGACGTACTCCGGGACGACGCCGATCACCGGGTAGCCGCCGGTGGTCGGGTGGTCGGCGAGGAAGACGACGGGGCGGCCGTCGGCCGGGACCTGCACCGCACCGGTGATCAGGCCTTCGCTGGGCAGTTCCTGGCCGACCCGGCACGGGACCCGGTCGAGGGCGGTGCCGGTGAGGCGGATGCCGACCCGGTTGCTGCGGTCCGACACCGTCCAGCGGCCCTCGCGGAGTTGGCGTTCCGGGTTGTCGAACCAGTCGTCACGGGGGCCGAGGAACACGGGGACGACCAGCTCGTCCGGCACCTGCACGGGGACCAGCACGTCGACGCCCACCGGTACGCCGGTCGGATCACCGAGCGGCAGTTCGTCGTCGGGCTGGAGCGGGGCCGGGCCGAGGCCGGAGAGCAGGTCGGTGGACCGACTGCCCAGGTCGGCCGGGACGGTGATGCCGCCGGACACCGCGACGTACGACCGCAGTCCGCCTTCGGGTGTGCCGAGGGTGAGGGTGTCGTCGGGGGTCAGGTGCAGCGGTGAGTCGCGGAGGACGCCGTTGACCAGGACGGGGGTCGACGGGCCGGTGACGGCGACCGTGCAGGAGGCGTTGGCGCGCAGGGACAGGCCGCCGAGGAGGACTTCGAGGGCGGCGGCGTCCTCGGGGTTGCCGACCAGGCGGTTGGCGAGCTCGAACGACGGCACGTCCAGGGCGCCGGAGGGTGGGACGCCGAGGTGGGCGTTGCCCGGCCGGCCCAGGTCCTGGATCAGGGTCTGCGGGCCGGTGCGCAGGACGGTGAGGGTGCGTGAGTGTTGAACTCGGGGGTCCTGAACGTTCGACTCTCGCGCTCTGAGTGTTCGACTCTCGCGTTCTGGGGGTAGGACTCTCGCGTTCTGGGCGTAGGACTCGCGCGGCGGGGTCATCGGGTGGCCTCGAAGCGGACGCGGTGGCCGGGGGTGAGCAGGGCCGGGGTGGGGCGGCGCGGGTCGAACAGCGGGGCGTCGGTGCGGCCGATCAACCGCCAGCCGCCGGGGGTGGCACGGGGGTAGGCGGCGGTGTACTCGCCGGCGATGGCCACCGAGCCCGCCGGGACCTTGGTGCGCGGCGAGTCGAGGCGGGGTTGGTGCAACGGTTCCGGCAGACCGGTCAGGTAGGCGAAGCCGGGGGCGAAACCGCAGAACGCGACCTGGTAGGTGGCGCCGGCGTGCAGGTCGACCACCTCGGCGGTGGTCAGACCCGCGGTTTCGGCGACCAGGTCCAGGTCGGGGCCGTCGTAGCGGACCGGGATGACCACCTCGTCGGAGACCGTCCGCGGGCGGTGCGCGAGGTCTGCGGTGGCCAGGATTTTGCGGACTGCAGGCAATGTGCCGGGTTCGGTGACGACCAGGACCGTGCGGGCCGCCGGCACCAGCTCGACCACGCCCGGCAGCTCGGCCGCCTCGACCGCGGCGCGCACGGCTTCCACCTCGCCGAGCGAGTCCACCTCGACGAGCACCGCGTTGGTACCGCAACGCCGCAGCTGCATACGTACAGCGTAGATCCTGTGAGGATTGTTGAACAATCTGTGTTTGATGGCCGCTGCTCCGCAGACGGCGACCTCGCGGGGTGTCGGGCTGTCAGCCGACGATGCGCTGGAGGTGTGCCGAGGTGTGCGGCTGGAGGGGTTGGCCGACCATGGCCCGCTCCTCGACGTACGCCAAATCGCCGTTGTTCACGATGCCGTACAGCCGCTGCGCGCCGGTGACCTCCTTGGCGGTCGCCGTGCGGATCACCGCGTCGGTGCCCAGCTCCCACGACGTCTGCGTGCGCGGCTTGCCGTAGTACAGCTCCACGATCCCGGTGTTGTGCGTGAGCAGCACCTCGATCGTGTCGTCCGGCTGGGGGCGCCAGAAGCCGGTCTCCCGCGCCGCCTGGCGGATCACCGCGCCGTTCTCGTCCAGCAGCCACGACCGCGCCTCGTAGTACAGGAACGGGCGGCCGTCGTGGGCGAAGGTGATCTGCTGCCCGAACCGGTACGGGCCGTCGATCGTCGGGTACACGACTTCGCCCTCACCGCGCCACACGCCGACCAGCGGCAGCAGCGCCAGGCACGCGTCGTGCAGCGAGGGACCGGAGCGCAGGTTCGCGGTGTCCGCCGGGATCGGCAGGTCGTCGAACTGCGGCAGGTTGCGCGCGCCGGTCACGGAGGCGCGCGAAGCGGCGGCCTGGACGGCCGCGTCACCACTGCCCGGAACGGGCCCGTTGTCGTTCACCGCTGGTCGGAGAACAGGCGGTACACCACGTACCCGGCGAACCACACGACCAGCAGGGACACGAGGATCAGCAATCCTGTGAAGAAGTGTTCCACCCGCCGAGTTTATCGTCCCGGCCCGGAAAGCGGCCGACCCCGGTGGCGAAGGCCACCGGGGTCGGCGAGAGGTAGCGCCGGCAACCAGCCCGTGCGCTCCTCGGGTCACACCGCTCAGGCCACCGCGACCTCGACCGGGTGCACGCCCGGCCCCTCCGCGTTGACCGACGCCTGCCCGTTGCCCGACCGGTGCAGCGCGCGGATGGTCCACGTGCCCGGTGCGGCGAAGAAGCGGAAGTCGCCGTCCGCCGAGGACACGACCTCGGCGGTGAACTCGCCGGACGCGTCCAGCAGTCGCACGAACGCGCCACCGACCGGACCGCCCTCGGAGCGGACCTTGCCGGTCAGCACGACCTCGTTCGCGCCCACCTGGATGTCCGCACCCTGCTCGGGTGCACCACAGCTGCTGCTCATGTCAGGCCTCCTTGCCGCTGCCGAGCTCGACCGGCACGCCGACCAGCGAGCCGTACTCGGTCCAGGAACCGTCGTAGTTCTTCACGTCCTCGTGGCCGAGCAGCTCGTGCAGCGCGAACCACGTGTGCGACGAGCGCTCGCCGATGCGGCAGTAGGCGATCGTCTTGCGCGAGCCGTCGAAACCGGCCTCGCCGTAGATCTCGGCCAGCTCCTCGTTCGACTTGAACGTGCCGTCCTCGTTGGCCGCCTTGCTCCACGGCACGTTGATCGCGCTCGGGATGTGGCCGGCGCGCTGCGCCTGCTCCTGCGGCAGGTGCGCGGGCGCCAGCAGCTTGCCGGAGAACTCGTCGGGCGAGCGCACGTCGACCAGGTTCTTGTTGCCGATCGAGTCCACGACCTCGTCGCGGAACGCGCGGAGCGCCAGGTTCTGCTCCTGGGCGGTGTAGGTGGTCTTCGCGCGTTCGACCGGCTCCTTGTCCAGCGGACGGCCGTCGAGCTCCCACTTCTTGCGGCCGCCGTCGAGCAGCTTCACCGCGTCGTGGCCGTAGAGCTTGAAGTACCAGTACGCGTACGCGGCGAACCAGTTGTTGTTGCCGCCGTAGAGGATGACCGTGTCGTCGTTGGAGATGCCCTTGGCGGACAGCAGCTTCTCGAAGCCCTCGCGGTCGACGAAGTCGCGCCGCACCGGGTCCTGGAGCTCGTTCTTCCAGTCGATCTTCACCGCGCCGGGGATGTGGCCCCCGTCGTAGGCGCTGATGTCCTCGTCCACCTCGACGAACACCACGCCGGGCGTGTTGAGGTTCTCCTCGGACCAAGCGGCCGAGACCAGGACGTCTTCACGGCTCATCGAGCTGCTCCAATTTCTTCGTTCTTACTGCGAGGGTGTCGACTGGGGTCGGGCGAGTGCGGGTGCGTAACGGCGCAGGAGCAGGAACATCTCGCAGCCGAGGCACAGGCCGAGCGCGGCGTTGAGCAGCGCGGAGACCAGCGCGGCGGACGTCGCGACGACTCCGAGCGCGGTGAGGCCGGTGGCGTACCCGATCGTGCCCACCAGGGCGAAGACGAACCCGACGCCCTGCGCGAACCGCAGCGGGGCGGCTTCCTCGCGTTCGGTCGTCGGCTTGATCCTCGGCTGCACGGCGTACCGGTAGACGTGGCCCCACGGGTTGAGCTTGAGCGAGATGAACGCGCACAAGCCGAACAGCACGGTCTGCGCGGCGAGCAACCGCCACGAGCCGGTCAGCAGCACGACCGCTAATACGACGGTGGTGATCCAGGCGCTGAACCGCGGACCACGCGGGTCCACGGGGGCATCTTTCGGCACGGCGACCTCCTGACGGTGGACAAGACTGGGCAGTCCGTCTTCAGGCGGTGGTAGGGGCAGGCGCACACGTCCGTCAAGGGCGTGCGGGCCGCCGGTAACCGCCCGGTCAGCGCGCCGCGCGACACAGGCTGCTGCGCACGCGGCACAGGTCCACCGCGAGTCGCTTGGTCAGCAGCGTGGTCATGGGATCGAGCCTAGCCGCTGATCCCTGCTGTCGGGAGGGGCGTCCATCTGATGGGAGTTCCCAGGTTCACCCGATCGGGTCAGGCAGATGTGGGCGCAAAGCCGCGATGAGCGTGTCCCGCTTCGGGATGCCGCCGACGCGCAGGAGTTCCGCGCCGGACGCGTCCAGCGCCAGCGTCGTCGGCGCGCGCAGCACCCCGAGATCCGCCGCGACCTCCGGCAGATCGGTCACGTCGAGTTCGACGTGCCGCAGCCCTTCGGTGCGGCCGGCGAGGTCTTCGAGCAGTGCTCGCGTCTGCCGGCAGGTGGTGCAGAACGTCGTGGAGATCTGGAGCAGCGTCACGGGGGTGTCGGGGGCCAGCAGGTCGCGCACCGGCGCGGGCAGGCCGTCGCGTGGTTTCGCCTCGCGGACGCGGCCGTTCTGCACGCGCAGCGCCACGCCGATCACCGCCACCACCACTACCGCGCCGAGCAGTGCCCAGACCCCGGTCATCTAGCTGCCGCCCTCGTCCAACGGGATGTTGTTGATGGCGCCTTCCACGGTGAACGCACCGCTCTCCACTTTGACAGCGGTCGGCGTCACCGTGAAGGGCAGCGCGCCCGGGTCGATGGTCACGCTCAACGCCTCGCGCACCACGCCGAGCACCGCGTCCAGCCCGGCCAGCGTGGTGTCGTCCAGCTCGACGTCGTTCATCCCGATCATCACCTGGCCGTTGACCAGCGACACCGTGCCGTACGCGGTGATCCGGATGGTGCGGCCGGCGACCTTGGTGTTGCCGGACAGCTTCACCGCCGCGACCGTCGGGTCCGGCTCCTGCCCGGCGGGCAGCTCGGTGCGGGTGTCCGGCTCGATCGCCATGTCGGTGAACGGCGTGACCTGGTTGACCAGCCGGTTCAGGTCGTTCGCCTTGATCTTGACGCTGCCCTTGACCTGGTCGATCT
Source organism: Saccharothrix deserti (assembly GCF_009769385.1). Taxonomy (GTDB): domain Bacteria; phylum Actinomycetota; class Actinomycetes; order Mycobacteriales; family Pseudonocardiaceae; genus Actinosynnema; species Actinosynnema deserti. Next base: position 87,184 of record NZ_VKAB01000015.1, on the reverse strand, counting down.
TCGCGCCGCGGGTGTTGCCGGACAACAGGTCCGACAGGCCGATGCGCACGTGGTAGAGGTTCGCCTGGATCTCCAGGTCGCGCAGCTGGTCGCGGACGGGGACGCCGGTGGCGCTGATCTCGATGTCCCGGTAGTCGCCGCCGATGGCCTGGGTGATGAACGGGAAGCCGTTGATCCGGACCGACGGGTCCTCGCTCAGCCCGAACTTCTCCCGCATCTTCTGCGCGACCTGGTACTCGCCCGCCGCGGCCAACCCGAAGTCGGCCGCGACCAGCAGCGCGCCGACCACGAGGGCGGCGATGATCAGCTTGCGCCCGCGGGTGGGGCGGCGCTTGGTCTCGGTCGCGGTCATCGCCTGCCCTTTGTCCGATCGTCGTCTTCTGCCGAGTGCGGTCTGGCGGGGTGCTGCGTGGTCGGGTGCTGCGAGCGTTCGTCCAGCCAGGTCGCGATCCGGTCTACCAGAGCCGGCGTCATCGCCGACTCGGCGTGCCTGATGCCGGGCTCCAACCACAGCTCCGCCGCGCCACCCGCCGCGCGGTGCAGCGCGACGGCGTGCGCGGGACCGAAGTAGTGGTCCTGTTCACCGTGCACGATCAGGAGTGGGGTGGGGGTGATGCGGTGCACCACCTCCAGCGGGCTCTCCGGCACCGTCCGCCACGGCGGGCCGAGGCGCACGCCCAGCGCACGGGCGGCGAGCCGGCCGTGCGGCTGTTCGAGCAGCCAGTGCACCCGGCGCATCGCCACCGTGTCGCGCACCCACCAGCGCGACGGCGCGCTGACCGCCGCGACGGCGTCCGGTTTGTCCTCGTGCAGGCCGGCGTGGCGCAGGGCGATGGACGCGCCCATGGAGAACCCGACCGTCACCACGCGTCGGTACCCGAGATCACGGGCGAGCGAAACACCGGCCGCGAGGTCGTGGATTTCGTCACTGCCGACGCCGGACCGCCCGCCGGACCGCCCGTGGCCCCGGAAGTCCAGTGCGATGACCCCGCCACGCCGTGCGAACCGCTGCAACACGCGTGAAACGAAGGGCTTGCGGACGTGGTTCGTGAAGCCGTGACCCACCACGAATGCGAGATCCGTCACGGACTGTGTTGATCTCACATGCACACCGTGCAAGAGGATGACATCGTGTGACATGGATGTAACAGGCATGACGCTTGTGGAAACAACTGTGACTCTGACCTGCTGACCTGGGTCTTTCGTGGTGTGCACCGGTATTGTCTCCGTCATCCGCAGGCAACGGGGCCCGGTCACCGTACTTCGCTGTGCTTGGTCGGTGACCAAGCACCGGCCGAACGAGAGGGCGCCGCGATGAGTATCGACGTGCTGCTGTTGACCACCGACTCCGACCCCGAGGCGGTTCTCCCCGCGCTGTCGCTCCTCCCGCACGAGGTGCGTCCGCTGCGGCCGGAGGTCTCGGCGCTGCTGGAAGCCGGCCCGCACGACATCGTCCTGGTCGACGCCAGGACGGACCTGGTCGCCGCGCGCAGCCTCTGCCGGCTGCTCGACTCCAGCGGTGTGGACGTGCCCGTGGTGGCGATCGTCACCGAGGGTGGTCTGGTCGCGGTGAACTCCGACTGGAGCGTGGACGAGATCCTGCTCCCCACCTCCGGCCCGGCCGAGGTGGACGCCAGACTGCGCCTGGTGCGCTCCCGGCGCGGCACCACGCAGCCCGGTGGCGACGGCTCGTTGCAGCTCGGCGAGCTGGTCATCGACGAGGCCACGTACACCGCGCGGCTGCGCGGCCGTCCGCTCGACCTCACCTACAAGGAGTTCGAGCTGCTCAAGTACCTGGCGCAGCACGCCGGCCGGGTCTTCACCCGCGCCCAGCTGCTCCAGGAGGTCTGGGGCTACGACTTCTTCGGTGGCACCCGGACGGTGGACGTGCACGTCCGGCGGCTGCGCGCCAAGCTCGGCCCCGAGCACGAGTCGCTGATCGGCACCGTGCGCAACGTGGGCTACAAGTTCGTCCGTCCCCCGCGTCCGGGCAGCACCCGCCGCGTGGACCACGCGATCGAGCCGCCGGAGACCGCGCTCGACGAGGCCGAGCTGATCTTCCGTGCTTGATTGCCGCGCCTCCGGCGCGGCGGCGAGGTCGCGTCGGTAGGTCGAGGCGACCTCGCGGTGGTCCACTAGGTTTCCCCGTGTGGAATTGACCTGGTTCGAGGAAGTGTCCCCCGAGCAGGCCGACGAGATCTCCGGCCTGCTCGGGGCTGCCCAGTCCGTCGACGGTGTCGCACCCGTCGGCGAGGCCGTCGTGCTGCGGTTGAGCCCCGGCGCCCGTGGGAGCAACCACCTCTTGGCCCGTGACGACGGAGCCCTGGTGGGCTACCTGCACTTGGACGTCTTCGGCGATTCCGACGGCAACGAGGTCGCCGAGCTGGCCGTCCACCCCGACCACCGCCGTCGCGGTGTCGGCGGCGCGCTGGCCGACGCCGTGGCCGACCGCGCCAAGCCCCTGCGGATCTGGTCGCACGGCGGCCACCCCGGCGCCGAGGCGCTCGCCGCCAAACTCGGCTACCACAAGGTCCGCGAGCTGCTGCGCCTGCGCCGCCCGTTGGACGCCGACCTGCCCGAGCCCGTGCTGCCCGACGGCGTCACGCTGCGCTCGTTCGTGCCGGGCCGGGACGAGGCAGCTGTGGTCTACGTCAACCACCGCGCGTTCTCGTGGCACCCCGAGCAGAGCGCGATGAGCATCGAGGACGTGCGGCAGAAGGAAGAGCAGCCGTGGTTCGACCCGGCCGGTTTCCTGCTGGCGGTCGACGCGGACGAACGGCTCCTCGGCTTCCACTGGACCAAGGTGCACACCGCCGAGCTGGGCGAGGTGTACGTGGTGGGCGTCGACCCGGCCGCGCAGCGCGGCGGTCTCGGCAAGGCCCTCACCCTCGCGGGTCTCACCCACCTCCGCGACTCCGGGCTCTCCGAAGTGATGCTGTACGTCGAATCCGACAACGCTGCGGCACTGGCCGTGTACAACCGGTTGGGATTCACGCTTTGGGATTCGGACGTCCAATACGCCCGGTAGTGACAAACCCATCACGTCATGCAAACGTGCAGGTCACGGGACACCCAAAAGGCGGTGTACTCAGTCACCTCCCGTGTGGTGTTCACCTTCCGTTAACTTCCTCCTGGGGGCCTGTCCACCCTCGCTGCCTACCGTCCGTGTCGAGCGGCGGAGGTTCGCCGCGAAATCCGCTTCCGTAGCTGGAGGACTCTCAGGTGAAGACCAAGCGACACGGCGCCGTACTCGGCCTGATCGCGGCCGGTGCGCTTCTGCTCACCGCGTGTGGCAGCGACTCGAACGTCCCCGAGGGCCAGGCGCCGGCGACCGGTGAGGCGTCCGTCCCGGTCGAGTGCGGTGGCAAGTCGAAGCTGAGCGCCGAGGGTTCCTCCGCGCAGAAGAACGCGATGGACACGTTCGTCCAAGCGTACCAGCAGAAGTGCTCCGGCTCCGACCTGGCCTACAACGCCTCCGGCTCCGGCGCGGGCGTCAAGCAGTTCATCGCCGGCCAGGTCGACTTCGGCGGCTCGGACTCGCCGCTGTCCGAGAGCAAGGGCGAGGTCGCGAGCGCGGCCGAGCGCTGCAAGGGCAACCCGGCCTGGAACCTGCCGCTGGTGTTCGGCCCGGTCGCGATCGGCTACAAGCTCGAGGGTGTCGCCGACCTGACGCTGACCGGCGAGGTCGCCGCCAAGATCTTCAACGGCACCGTCAAGAAGTGGAACGACCCGGCCATCGCGGCCTTGAACAGCGGCGCGTCGCTGCCGGACAAGGACATCAAGGTCGTCTACCGCTCGGACGAGTCCGGCACCACGGACAACTTCCAGCTGTACCTCCAGGCCGCCTCGAAGGGCGCCTGGACGCAGGGCGCGGGCAAGCAGTTCAAGGGCGGTGTCGGCGAGGCCAAGGAGAAGTCCGCCGGTGTCGCGCAGGCCACCGGCTCGGTCGACGGCGCCATCACCTACGTCGAGCTGTCGTTCGCGCAGGAGAACAAGCTGTCCGTCGCCAAGATCGACAACGGCTCCGGCCCGGTCGAGCTGACCAACGAGTCGGTCGGCAAGGCCATCGACGGCGCCACCATCAAGGGCACCGGCAACGACCTGGTGATCGACCTGAACTCGATCTACGGCTCCACCACCGCGGGCACCTACCCGCTGCTGCTGGCCACCTACGAGATCGTCTGCTCCAAGGGCTACGACGCCGACACCGCGAAGGCCGTCAAGGCGTTCCTCACGGTCGCGGCGACCAGCGGCCAGACCGGTCTCGCGGACGCGGGCTACGCTCCGCTGCCGAAGGCCTTCCAGGACAAGCTGCTGACCGCCATCCAGGCCATCGCCTGATCAGGCAGCCCGCACACTCTCCGGGAACGCCATTGCGATGAACGACCGCACTGTGGCCCCACGCCCCGCGGGCACCGGTTCGACCGGTGCCCGCGAGGGCGTTCCGGCTCCTCGACCCGACTCGGAGGCTCCGATTCCCCCGACCACGGAAGCCGAAAAGAAGACCGTCGTCCGGCCGGGCGACCGGATCTTCGCAGGCCTGGCCACCGGGTCGGGCATCTTCATCGTGGTCCTGATCGCGGCGATCGGCATCTTCCTGCTGCTCCAGGCCATCCCGTCGCTCGCCCTCGACCAGGTCAACTTCCTGACCAGCCGCGAGTGGTCCACCGGTGACGTCAGCAACATGCGCTACGGCATCCTGGACCTGCTCCTGGTGACCGTGGTGTCGTCCGCGTTCGCGCTGATCATCGCGATGCCGATCGCCCTGGGCATCGCCCTGTTCCTGACCCAGTACGCGCCGCGCCGGCTCGCCCGGCCGTTCGCCTACGTCATCGACCTGCTCGCCGCCGTGCCGTCGATCATCTTCGGCTTGTGGGGCCTGCTCGTGCTCGGCCCGGTGCTCACCCCGATCGGCGAGTGGCTGACCTCGACCCTCGGCTGGATCCCGCTGTTCGCCGAGGGCAACGTCAGCATCGAACTGGGCGGCACCATCTTCACCGCCGGCATCGTGCTGGCCGTGATGATCCTGCCGATCATCACCGCGGTCAGCCGCGAGGTGTTCGACCGCACGCCGGTCACCCACGTCGAGGGCGCCATCGCGCTCGGCGCCACCAAGTGGGAGGTCGTGCGGACCACCGTGCTGCCGTTCGGCAAGGCCGGTTACGTCAGCGCCTCCATGCTCGGCCTCGGCCGCGCGCTCGGTGAGACGATCGCGTTGACGATCATCCTCAGCGGCACCGGTGCGGCGTTCGCCTGGAGCCTGTTCGACGGCGGCGCGACGTTCGCGTCCAAGATCGCGCTGGCCGCCCCCGAGTTCAACGACCCGCGCACGGCGGGCGCGTACATCGCCGCCGGCCTGGTGCTGTTCGTGCTCACCTTCGGCGTCAACGCCATCGCCCGGTCCATCGTCGCCGGTCACAAGGAGTACGAATGACGACCGACACGGCGGACCTGAACCGCCTCGCCACGCCGCCGACGTTCCAGAGCGTCAGCGGCGCGCGCAAGCTCAAGAACGGCATCGCCACCGCCCTGGTGTACGGGGCGTTCCTCATCGCGATCGTGCCGTTGGTCTGGGTGCTGTACGTGGTTGTCCAGCGCGGGTTCCCGGTGGTGCTGGACGCCGACTGGTGGCAGAAGTCGCTGTCCGGTCTGCTGTCCCGCCAGCAGGGCGGCGGTGTCTACCACGCGATCTACGGCACGCTGGTGCAAGGCCTGGTCTGCGGTCTGATCTCCGTGCCGCTCGGCCTGTTCGTCGGTGTGTACCTGGTGGAGTACGGCGGCCGGTCCAAGCTGTCCCGCGCCACCACGTTCATGGTCGACATCCTGACCGGTGTGCCGTCCATCGTGGCCGCGCTGTTCGTCTACACGCTGTGGATCACCTACTTCGGCTTCGGCCGCAGCGGGTTCGCGGTGTCGCTGGCGCTGGTGCTGCTGATGGTCCCGGTGATCGTGCGGACCACCGAGGAAATGCTGAAGATCGTGCCGGACGAGCTGCGTGAGGCGTCCTACGCGCTCGGCATCCCCAAGTGGAAGACGATCGTGAAGGTCGTCATCCCCACGGCGCTGTCCGGCATCGTCACCGGCATCATGCTGGCCCTGGCCCGGGTCATGGGCGAGACCGCGCCGGTGCTCGTGCTCGCCGCGTACGCGCCGTACATCAACTACAACCTGTTCGAGGGGCCGATGGCCTCGCTGCCGTTGCTGATGACGTCGGAGCGGAACAACCCGACGCAGGCCGGTTTCGAACGGATCTGGGGTGCGGCGATCACCCTGGTCATCATCATCACGCTGTTCAACCTGCTGGCTACCGTGATCTCGCGGTGGCTGGCTCCGAAGACGAAGTGAGCGGGCGGTCATGGCCAAGCGCATCGACGTGAAAGACCTCAACCTGTTCTACGGCAAGTTCCACGCCGTGGACGGTGTTTCGCTCGCCGTGCCGCCGAAGAACGTGACGGCGTTCATCGGCCCGTCCGGTTGCGGCAAGTCCACCGTGCTGCGGTCGTTGAACCGCATGCACGAGGTGGCGCCGGGTGCGCGGGTGGAAGGCACCGTGCTGCTGGACGGGGAGGACATCTACGCCTCGTCGGTGGACCCGGTGCAGGTGCGGCGGACCATCGGCATGGTGTTCCAGCGCCCCAACCCGTTCCCGACGATGTCCATCCGGGACAACGTGGTGGCGGGCCTGAAGCTCGCGGGTGAGCGGAACAAGAAGAAGCTCGACGAGGTGGCCGAGCGGTCGTTGCGCGGGGCGAACCTGTGGAACGAGGTGAAGGACCGCCTCGACCGGCCCGGCGGCGGGTTGTCCGGTGGTCAGCAGCAGCGGCTGTGCATCGCGCGGGCGATCGCCGTGCAGCCGGACGTGCTGCTGATGGACGAGCCGTGCTCGGCGCTTGACCCCATCTCGACTCTGGCGATCGAGGATTTGATCACGGAGTTGAAGAAGGAGTACACGATCGTCATCGTGACGCACAACATGCAGCAGGCCGCGCGGGTCAGCGACCAGACCGCGTTCTTCAACCTGCTGGGCGTCGGTCAGCCGGGTCGGCTGATCGAGGTGGACGACACGGAGAAGATCTTCTCCAACCCGAGCCAGAAGGCCACGGAGGACTACATCTCCGGCCGTTTCGGCTGATCACCTGGTCTGTGTGCGAGAGCCCTCCCACCTGCGGTGGGAGGGCTCTCGCGCGTTCGGGTGAGTGTGGAACCGGACACCTGTCGGTGCCGTCAAAATCGAGACATGGTCCTCCGTTCGGGGGTACCGTGACCGTTGGGATCGGCAGACTCGCAGGGGGTAACCGTGGCGGCGGAAGGTGCGTGGAGCGCACAGTCCATGCAAGCTATGACGGCCAACATGGTGGGCTTGAAGCAGGCCGCCGAGTCTGGCTCGTTCGCCATCAGCGAGGCTGGCGCTCAGGAGTACTTGAAGGCGATCGACGCCGCGGAGAAGGACCTGCGCAAGCTCGACATCGACCTGCAGGTCCTCAGCCAGCAGACGAAACTGGGCACCAGTCCCGATGCCGTCGCGATGGCCCGTTATAACCAGGACGGCGCGCACGGCGGAGCTGGCACAACCGGAATCATTCCCGCGGTCAAGCAGTTGAGGTCCGCGTTGGACGAGGCCCGCCAGGCGCTCCAGAAGGCGATCGAGAACTATCGCGAGGTCGACAGCTCGAACGCGAGCACCTACAAACGCTACTGAGGGTGGAGACAGTTGATCAAGGGATTGTCGGCTCGCGTCGTACTGGCGTTGACGGTGTTCGGCGCGGTTGCAACCGGCTGCACTACGGGGGGAACCGCCACGCCGGGAACTACCGGGTCCACGCCGACCGAACAGACCTCGGACACCACGAGCACCAAGCCGTCTACCGGTGGTGGCTCGCTGGCGGACTTCGACACGTGTGGGGCTCTGAACGCGGTGGCCCCCCAGTTGAACCTGACCGAGATCACGCCTGATGACGCTGACAAGTGCGACGCGGAGTTCTCCCCGACCACATCAGTGGCGCTCCAGATCTGGCCCGACAAGGGGCTCGCTGACGTGGTCACCACCACCGGCGAGGTGTCGAGCACCACTGTCGGCTCTCGCAAAGCCACGATGCTCAAGGGATCCACCACCGATGAGTCGTGCCTCATCGCGGTAGAGGTCACCGCCACGTCGAGGGTCGACGTCGTTGGCTCCTCGAACAACTCGCAGGCTGACTCGTGCGACGCCGTGACCAAGGTCGCTACCGCAATCGAACCGAAGCTGCCGAAGTAACCCAGGGGGGAGAACGTCGTGACGCCGCCGAACTCGCAGCCGCCGTACTCGCAGCCGCCGCAGAACAGCCAGGCGACCCAGGTCACCTACGCCGGTGAGAACGAGGCCGCGCTGCGTGCTGAGTTCGAGCAGGGGCAACGGGATAATCCCGGCCTATTCGGCATGTTCGAGACCATCGCCGACTACGCGCGCTACAAGCAGCAATCGGCGCAGTACCAGGCCAATCAGGAGAAGCAACTCGAGCAGGTGGTGGAGAACTACCGCCCGCCGCTCTCGCCCGCCGGGTCCCACTACATGGGCTACGACCACAACGCTCTCAAGGCCATGGTCACCGACAACATGGCGCCGAGCACCGCCAACGAGCAGGGCGAGGCCTGGACCAAGATCGGCAACACGCTGGCGGAGTTGCAGACCAACCTGACCAACGCCACCGCCGCCAGCAAGGGCGCCTGGCAGGGCGCGGCGGCGGAGTCGGCTCAGGGCTACTTCACCAACGTCGCCACCTGGTCCGGCAACGCCGCTCAGGGCGCGCAGCTCACCGGTAACAAGCTCTACACCCAGAGCACCGCCGCCGAGCAGGCGAAGAACTCGATGCCCGAACCGGTCCAGTTCAGCACCGGCGACGCCTACAAGATGTTCTTCTCCGAGCCCAACCCCTTCAAGTGGGCCGACACGATCAACCAGATCGAGCAGAAGTTCGAGGAGAAGCAGCAGGCCCACGAACGGGCGGCTGAGGTCATGACGACCATGTCCACGAGCTTCCAGGAGTCGGGCTCCACCATGCCCGCCTTCTCCCCGCCCCCGCCCATGGACAGCGGCGGCGGCACGGGTGACTCGAACCAGACCGGCACGGGGCAGATCGGCGGCCGGCCGACCATCCCCAGCGGCACCGGGACGGGTACCGGCACCGGTATGGGCGACTTCAGCGTCCCCAGCGGCACCAGTGGTGGCAACACCAACCAGTCCGGCTGGAACGGTCCCGGCGGTGGCAACACGAACCTGCCCGGCACTGGCGGCGGCAACACCAACGTGCCCCCCGGCGGCGGCAACGGCCTCTACCCGCCCGGCGGTCCCGGGCTCTACCCGCCCGGCACCCCGCCCGGTGGACGGCAGACCGTGCCGCCCGGTGGACGCGGCGGGCAGAACGGGCCCGTTGGTCGCGGACCCGGCGGTGGCGGTATGGAGGGTGGCCGAGGCCCCGGCGGCATGGCCGCGGCCGGTCGCGGTGGCATGGGTGGCGGTGGCTTCGGCCCCGGCGGTAGCGCGGGCACGCTCGGTGAGACCGCTCGGTCCGGCTCCGGTGGCTTCGGTCCCGGCGGCAGCGGTGGCCTCGCCGGCGCCGGTGCGGCGGGTCGCGGTGGCGCGGCGGGCATGGGTGCCGGTATGGGCGCCGGTGCCGGTGGCGCCCGCGGTCAGGGTGACGAGGACAAGGAGCACAAGGCCGCGTCGTACCTCGTGGAGACCGAGGACGTCTTCGGCGACGGCACCATGGTCGCTCCGCCGGTCATCGGCGGGTGAGCGTGTTCTCGTTCGCCCTGTCCCACGCGGCGGCCGACATGCTCTGGGAAGACCTGAAGCTCGGCAGCCGTCCCTACCCGTTCGAATTCCCCTACCTCGGGCAGACGATCGACGAGCGGCGCGGCATCCGCAACGCCGTCTACCGCGATCTGGAGTCGCGCGGCCTGGCCAATCGCGGCCGGGTCGCGCCCGAGGTGGAGGAAGCGCTCACCCTGCTGGTCCGCTTCGACTTCTCCCTCAACGCCGTCGCCTCGCTCGACCCGCGCAACGTCGAACGCCAGCTGCTGGCGCGCGGCGGCGCGGTCGGTGAGAACGCGGCGCTCGCGGTGATGGACGACCGGCAGATCAAGGTCGACCTGATGCGCTCGCCCGCCCTGCTGCGCACGATCGTCGACCTCGTCCCCGGCTCACGGCCGGGCCCCGGTCAGTCGATCACGGTGCCGATGCCCTCGTCCGCACCGCCGCCACCGCCGCGCCGGGACGACGACTTCGGCAACGCCACCTTCACCCAGGCCATGGCACCGCGCTCCACCGCGTCCACGCAGGTTCGCGCCCTGGAAGCCGTGTTCGAACGCCCGCGCCTGCGCGCCGGCCAGTTCGGCGTCACGGTGCGCGGCAGGCACGGCCGGGAGCAGCGGGCACCGCAGGTCGCCTGGTTCGACAACGACCAGGGCCGCTACATGTCGCAGACGCGGCAGGGGCAGGACGGCCGCAAGTGGCTCACCCACGCCCCCGCCGACAACGCGCGCATCGCCGCCCAGCTCGCGCAGGAGCTGAACGGCCTGCTCAACAACTAGGGCGTTTCGGTGGTGGTGCCGTAGCCGGGCATCCGCCCGGTCACCACGAAGACGGTGCGCTTGGCCACCGACACCGAGTGGTCGGCGAACCGCTCGTAGAACCGGCCGAGCAGCGTGGTGTCGACCGCCGACGGCACGCCGTGCGCCCAGTCCTTGTCCATGATCACCGTGAACAGGTGCCGGTGCAGGTCGTCCATCGCGTCGTCGGCGTCCTCCAGCGACCGCGCCCGCTTCACGTCCTGGGTGCGGATGATGTCGGTCGCCTCACGCGCCAGCTCCACCGCGATGCGGCCCATCTCGGCGAAGTACGGCCGTACCGTGTCCGGCAGCACCGGGTTCGGGTGCCTGCGCCGCGCGGCCTTGGCCACGTGCAGCGCCAGGTCGCCCATCCGCTCCACGCTCTCGGCCGCGTGGATCACCGCGAGCACGACGCGCAGGTCCGTGGCGACGGGAGCCTGCAGCGCCAGCAGCGCGTACGCCTGCTCCTCGATGTCGGCGCGCATGTCGTCGATCTTGGAGTCGTCGCCGATCACCTGCTCGGCGAGGGCGAGGTCCGCCCCGAGCAACGCGGAGGTCGCGCGCTCCATGGCGTCGCCGGCCTTCCCGCACATGTCCGCGAGTTGGTCGGCGAGGTGTCCGAGCTGGTCGTGGTAGGCCTCACGCATGGGCGTCAGCCTACGTGCGGGTCATCGCGGTAGCGACCCGCCCTGGTGAACCCGTGATGAACCCAAGACGTCCAGTCGGTCTCAGGCACAGGGGTCCTGTGCGGCGTTCACCACGTCCAGGTCCGGGGGCGGTGCCGTCTTGCCCGGATCGGCGCCGCCCCCCCCTTGCGGGGCGTTGATCTCCTCGTTCCAGTCGGAGCCGATCACCAGCTGCACCGCACCGCCCATGGCCACGTCGAACACCAGCGTCGCGCTCGGCACCGAGGACGCGAGCGTCGCTGCGGCGTCCTCACCGCCGATCCCGTACCTGACGACGGTCTTGTCGGTGGCCGGGGCGTTACCGGCGCTGACCACGTCGTAGCCCAGTTCCTCCAACGCGTTCTCGGCGATGCCCGCCGCGCCGTCGTAGTCCGGGTCGCCGTTGCGCACCTGGATCTTCAGGCCCTTGTGGTCGATGACCTTGCCCTGCTTGGGGCCGGCCGGTGTCGTGGTGGTCGCCTGGGTCTGGTTCGGGTCCGGCGCCGTCGTGTCCGCGGCCTTCTCGTCCGGCAGCGGCGTGCCGTCGATGATCGCCTGGAACAACGCCTTGGTGTCGGCTTCCTTCAACCGCTCCAGGTTGTCGCCGGGGTCCAGCGTCGGACCTTCCTCCGTCACGTGCGGGATGGTGACGAAGGTGACCCGGCCCGCTTCCAGGCTCTGCAACGACTGCGCGAGCGTGAGCATGTCGTTCACGCCGATGTTCTGACCGACGGTCGACGCGGCGAAGGCGTTGAGGAACGCGTTGAGCTTGCCCGGGTTCAGCAGGATCTCGGACGACAACGCCTTGCGCAGCAACGCCGACAGGAACTTCTGCTGCCGCGTGACGCGGTCGAAGTCGGTCTTGCTCGTGCCGTCGACCTTGCGGGCCCGCACGTAGTCCAGCGCCTTGTTGCCGTCGATCTGGAACTTGCCCGCCTTGTCGAAGATGACGCCCAGCTGGTCGTCCTTCATCGGCTGCGACACGCACACCTCGACGGTGCCGATGGCGTCGACCATGCCCTTGAAGCCGTTGAAGTCGACGCTGATGAAGTGGTTGATCTCCAGGCCGGTCAGCTCGGTCATGAACTTGCTGACGCACTTCGGCCCGCCGTCCGCGTAGGGCGTGTTGGCCTTCACGTCCTCTTGGGGGGCGAGCTGGGTGCCGGTGTACTGGCCTGTGTCGGGGTCCCAGTCCTCGCACGCCGGGCGGGTGATCAGGAGGTCGCGCGGCACGGAGACGACGACCATGCGCTTCCGGTCGGCCGGGATGTGCGCGAGCATCAGCACGTCCGAGCGCGCGCCCTCCTCGGACTTCGCGTCGCCGACGCCGTCCTCCGGCTTGGCGCCCGCGCGGGTGTCCGAGCCGACGATGAGGAAGTTCTCGTCGCCGAGCTGCTTCTCCGCCTGGTGCACCGCCTCGGAGTTCGTGCCCAGCGCTTCGATCTCGGTGATCTTGCTGTCGATGTAGAGCATCGCGCCCCAGCCGAGGCCGGTCGACACGAACACCAGGACGGCGGCGGTCAGCGCGACGACCTTGACCGTGCGCACGATCTTGCTGTGCTTGGCCGTGCGGACGCGGCGGCGCGGGGTGTCGTCGTCGTCCGGGACGTCGACCGGTGACGCGAACTCGGTGGCGTCCTCGTCGTGGTCGGCCTTCCACGGCATGAGCTTCTGGCGGCGTTCCTTGCGCAGGCGCTCCTGCTCGGCCAGTTCGTCGTGGACGGCGGAGAAGCGGGCCAGCGTGTGGTCGACCTCGCGACGTTTCTTGACGTCGTCGCTGATGGCCTCCATCTCGGTGGTGAGGCTGGCCGGGTCGATGGCCTCGCGCGGCTCCGGGCCTCCGGCGCCGAGGCGGTCGGCGATGACGGGCGGGGCCTGGTCGAGCGCGGCGGCGCTCTCCTCGAGGAACCTCCGACCGGTTGCGTCACCGGCCGGCCTCGGGCCGTTGCCGTCGATGGGGCCGCTGGGTGGGCCTTCGGCGAGGCGTCGTGGGCCGTTGCCGTCGATGGGGCCGCTGGGTGGGCCTTCGGCGAGGCGTCGTGGGCCGTTGCCGTCGATGGGGCCGCTGGGTGGGCCTTCGGCGAGGCGTCGTGGGCCGTTGCCGTCGATCGGGCCGCTCGGCGGACCGTCGGCGAGGCGACGGGGGCCGCTGCCATCGGGACGGCGGCCGTTGAGGTCTTCGAGTGGAGCGCCGGGAGGGCCTTCGGCTAGGCGACGTGGCCGACCGGCGTCGTCGATCGGTGCGCCGGGCAGGTTCTCGGCCGGCCGGCGCGGGCCGCTGCCGTGGGGCCGACGTCCGGTCGGGTCCTCGATCGGCAGACCCGGCTGCGGGCCGTCCGCGAGACGGCGGGGGTCGGCCAGGTCTTCGGGCCGCGGGCGTTGGTTGGTACGGGGACCGTCCGCACCCGGGATGCCGGGGTGCGGGCGCTGGCCGGTGTGCTCACCGGGACGCGGGCCTTCCGAGAGTCGTCGACCGATGCCTTCCGGTGCACCTTCGGCGGCCCGGTGGCCCGGCGCGCCGACATCGTCCGGTCGGGCGCGCCGGCCCGTGCCGTCGGCCGGTCGACGCGGACCGTCGAGGTTGTCGGGACGCTGGCGCGGGCCGTCGACCAGGTCTTCGGGACGCTGGCGCGGACCAGTGCCGCGCGGGCCGTCGACCAGTGGCACGCCGCCCTCGGCCGAACGCCGAGGTGTGTCAGGGGCGAGGTCTTCCGGGCGCTGGCGCGGTCCGCTGCCGTCGGGGAGCCGTCGACCCGGCGCGGCGCCGGGGAGGTCCGGGCGCGGACGCCTGCCGGTGCCGTCGGCGGACCGTCGCGGTGCCGCGGTCGGGTCCTGCGGGTTGTCCAGGTCGTCGGGACGCCGCGGGCCGCCTTCGGGGTGTGGCCGGCCGTTGGCGGGAAAGCGCCTGCTCGCCTCGCCGGGTACCTCGGGGCGCGGGCCCGCTCCGGGTGCGGGACGCCCGGGGGCGACCTCGTCCGGTCGTCCCGCGTAGCCGTTCGCGGGGCGTCGGTCCTCGGCGAAGCGCCGTCCACCGGCGTCACCGGGGCGTACCTGGCCCGGTTCCTCGGCACGGCGGCGGCCGTCCTCCGGCAGGGGGCGCGGCGTCCGGGTGCCGGTGCCCTCACCCGCCGGGGCGAAGTAGTCGTTCGACGGCGGCGGTGCGGCGGAACGCCTGCCCACGGGCGGCGCGCCGTTCGTCGGCCTCGGTCGGGTGCCGGTGTCCTCGGGTGACGGTGCGGCGTAGTCCGGTGGCGGAGCCTGCCTGCGCGGCGGCGGCTCCGGGGCGGCGCGTCGGCCGGTGCTCTCCGGGGCGCGGCCGTTCGAGGGCGGCGCGGGTCTGCGGGGCGGCTCTGGCTCGGGCGCGGCGCGCCTGCCGGTGTCCGACGGACCGGGTGGGACCGGGCGCGGGAGGTTCGTGCGGCTGTGCTGCTCCAGCAGTTCGGACACGCTCAGCCCGCCACCGTCCAGAGACCTGCGGCGACGGCCGGTCGACTGGTCTTCCTGCGGGGCCTGGTCACCTCCGGGTCCGGGGCCGCCACGGCGGGGCTCGTCGGGCACCCGGTCTCCCTTCAGCTTCGGTCATTAGTCGGTCGTCATCACGAGTTGACGACAGCAAGGACACATTGGTTGCACCAACGGCGTGTCACTTGCCTTGGCGATACTACGGATGACGGCCAGTCCTGACGACCACTCCCGGTGATACAGGGGTCGCCAGTACTCAGTTACGCGCAGCGGGCTACGTCCGAAAGGGTGAGTTGACCGCCGGTCTCAGTAACCGGCGACCCGTGATTCGGCTATCGCGCGTCGCCCGGAAGCGGCACCCGCGAGGCGGACGCGGCCGTTCTCGCGATAGGCGACCGCGTTGCGTCCTGACTGCTTGGCCGTGTACAGGAGGCTGTCCGCGCGCAGTAGCTGCTGCTCGGGAGCGACCGGCGGACGTGTCGGCGACTCCGCGGCGGGCGGCTCATAGGCCAAACCAATACTGACGGTCACTCGCAAACCCGGTGCGAGGGATGCCCAAGCGTGACGCTCGACACGCAACCGCGCCGACTCGGCGAACTCCACCGCCGGCGCGGCCTCCAGGCCGGGTAGCACGAGGACGAACTCCTCGCCGCCGTAACGGGCGCAGAACGCGCCCTCCGGCAGCTCTTCCTGGAGCAGTTCGACCACGCGCTGCAACACCCGGTCGCCCAGCAGGTGCCCGAACGTGTCGTTCACCTGCTTGAACCAGTCCAGGTCGATCAGCGCGATGGCCAGGCCGGACGCCGTGGCACCGCGCTCGGCGACCATGTCGAGGAGTCGCTCGTCCAGGTATCTGCGGTTGTAGCTGTCGGTGAGGCTGTCGCGCAGGCTCTGCTCGCGCGCCTCGGCGTGCTCGCGGCGCAGCCGGTCGACCTCCCGGCGCAGCTGCTCGGGCACCTGCGGCTGGTCGTCCTGGTCGGCGTAGACCAGGTCGAACGCGGACCGGAGGTGCTGGTAAGCCTGCCGCCACTGGCCTCTGGAGGCGAGCAGCGTGGCGATCGACTCGTGCAGCTGCACCAGGCCGGTGCCCTCGCTCTCGGACGCGGGCATGCCCCCTCCGGGCTCGCCGTCGTTGTCGAACTCGGCGACCTCGGGTCGCAGTGCGGTCATCGCGCTCACCTCCCTCCTTGCCAAGGTGTCGTCTGATACGAGGTGACGCTTGAGCGAGTGGGACGCGTCAAAGTGGGATTTCCCTCTACTGGTTGACCGTGCACTGCTCCGAACTAGTGACGTTCGGTGATCAACACGTCCCAATGTGTGCCTAGCGTGTTCGAGCAGCTCAGTCGCGACTCAATTGACGCAAGGGGCGAAGCCGTAAGCCTTGCCGTTCAGCAGCACGACGTGCTGCGACCCGATCTGGCTGCCGACCTCGGAGCCCTCTTGCACCACGGTAAGCGTTACCGCGACGACCAGCACGACACCGCGCGGGTGCTCGTCCTCGCCGGGCGGCGCCCACTCCGGGTCCAGGCGCAGCGTGGACATGGTGGGCTGCACCCTGATCGTGCCCGCGGGCAGCTGGCAGTCCTCGTCGCGGAAATCCGGGTGCTGGGTGTCTTTGAGCAGGTCACGCTGTTCCGACGTGCCCTGCACGCCCGCCTCGTTGAGGTCGGCGAAGTAGCCCGTCACCAGTTCCCGCTCCACGTCGGTGACCTGGAGCGGACGTGCGGTGCCGGTGATCGTGGAGCCGCACCCGGCCAGCAGGAGGGCACACGCCACCGCCGTCAAGGCGCGCGCGACCACGTCAGCCACCCGAGTGCATCTCGTCGGCGCCGGCGGGCACCGTGGCGTCCTCCGGGTCGTCCAGCCAGCCCTCGGGCAGCACGACCTTGCCGGGGGAGCCCTGCCGGCCGCGCGGTTCGTCGGCGTTGTCCGGGAACTCCAGGGTCGGGTCGAGCCTGCCGACCAGGTCGTCCAACTCGGTGAGGGTGGAGACCATGGCGAGGTTGCGCCGCAGCTCCGCGCCCACCGGGAAGCCCTTCAGGTACCAGGCCATGTGTTTGCGCAGGTCGCGGATGCCCTTGTCCTCGCCGAGGAAGTCCGCGAGCAGCGCGCCGTGGCGGCGCAGGATGTCCGCGACCTGGCCCAGCCGCGGCCCCCGCGGGATCGGCTCGCCCCGGAACGCCGCCTGCAACTCGCCGAACAGCCACGGCCGGCCCAGGCAGCCGCGTCCGACGACGACGCCGTCACAGCCGGTCTCGGCCACCATGTCGAGCGCGTCCTGCGCGCTGAAGATGTCGCCGTTGCCCAGCACCGGGATGCTGGTCACGGCCTCTTTCAGGCGGGCGATGGCCGACCAGTCGGCCTGGCCGGAGTAGCGCTGGGCCGCGGTGCGGGCGTGCAGCGCAACCGCTTGCGCCCCCTCGTCCTCGGCGATGCGCCCGGCGTCCAGGTAGGTCAGGTGGTCGTCGTCGATGCCGATGCGGAACTTGACCGTCACCGGCACCCCGGCGGGTTCGGCGGCGCGCACGGCGGCCCGCACGATCTGCCGGAACAGCTGCCGCTTGTACGGCAGCGCGGCGCCGCCGCCCTTGCGGGTCACCTTCGGCACCGGGCAGCCGAAGTTCATGTCGATGTGGTCGGCCCGGTCCTCGCCCACGATGATCTTCGCGGCTTCGGACATCGACTTCGGGTCGACGCCGTAGAGCTGCATCGAGCGCGGGCTCTCGCCCTCGCCGAAGGTGATCATCTGCATCGTCTTGGAGTCGCGTTCGACGATCGCGCGGGCGGTGATCATCTCGCAGACGTAGAGCGAGGTGGGGCTGCCGAACTCGCGGCAGAGCTGTCGGAAGGCCACGTTCGTGATGCCCGCCATGGGCGCGAGCACGACGGAGGGATCGACCAGGTACCGGCCGATCTTCAGTGGCTTGGTGGCGTGCAGCGCGGTGGACATCGCCGTCCATTGTCACCCAGGCCCGTCAGTGGCGGTCGCCACATCGCGAATCGCCGCACGTCACCGTTTCGACTGGGCGGTGGCGAGGACGTCGCGGACGTGGCGCGCGTTGTCGATCTCGACCAGCAGCGGGAGGTACGGGCCGGGTGAGCGGCTGCCGATCAGCGAGAACATCGACTGCTCGGCCCGGAGTTCGTCGAGCACCCCGTGCCCGCCGAAGCTGATCGTGTCGACCGGCACGTCGCCGCGGCTCAGCACGGGCGGAGGCAGGTCTCGCAGGTAGGCGCTCCGCTCTTTCCGCCCACGGAGGCCGGACGTCGTGACCACGACCCGCCGGTTGGTGATCGTGTAGGTGGAGGAGCGCAGCGCCAGCCACCGCACGAGCAGGCGACCGAACACCAGGTGCAGGCCCATCAGGACGAAGAACCAGCCGAAGGCCAGGAAGAAGTCGGAACCACCGCTCCGGGTCACCGCGGCCAGCCAGAAGATGGTGAACCCGGACCACGCCAGGCTGAACGGCACCATCAGCAGGTCCGCGCGGTTGAACACCGGGAACCGCGTGGGCGCCCCGGCCCAGAGCACGTGTTCGCCAGGGTGGAGGTCGACCTGTCTCAGGCGATCGGCACCCATGTTCCGCTCCCCCGGTCGGTTGCCCGACAGTGTCTCCCGAACCGCGGTGTCACGGACGCGATATCGCCGAGTTGCGCGCTCCGCACCCGTCCCGCGCGTGACGTCCGGGTCGGTTTCTCGGGCCGCTATGCCTTGGAGGGCAACAGCTCCACCCCCCAGTCGTTGCACCGCATCCACCGACCCGGCGGGTACTCGAAGTCGGCTTCACCGAACAGGGTGAAGCCCGCCTTGCGGCACACCGCGTTCGACGCCGGGTGGTCCACCGACGGGAACGCCCGTGCCCACGCGTGCGTGCCCTCCGCCCGTGCGGCCTCCACCACCGCCCGCGCCGCCGCGGCGGCCACCCCGCGCCCTTGGAACTCCGGCAGGACGGCCCACCCGACCTCCCAGACCGCCTCGCCCCGCCAGTGCTTCTCCCAGTACCCGACACTGCCCGCGGGCGTCCCGTCGACCTCCACCCGGAACATCCGGCCGTCGCCCAGCACGAGGTAGCGCCGGTGGCGGTTGAGGACCTTGTCCTCGGACTCCGGGCCGCCGAGGTGGGTCGTCATCTCCGGTGCGTTCAGCCGCCGCAGCAACCCGAGGTCGCCCTCGGACCACGGCTCCACGCGGACGTTCGCGGTCATGGGGGCAGGATGCCGGCGCGGTCTGACAATTCCGGTGTCCGCGCAGGTCGGAACGGCACGGTGAGGCATCCGAGGCGGGCACCGGCCGAACCCGCCCACCGTTCACCGAACTGCCAGTCGACGCGCGGGTCGTAGCTGGTCAGTTCCCCGGACACGGACACGGACGTGAACGAGGCCGCGAGAGCGAGGCCGCAGCGAGGTGCATGAAACCTCTCTATCCGGCCACGCGTGGGCACACCAGTCCCGTCACCCGTTCCGGCGGCGACGGTGTTCGCAGTCCGGGGGTTCCCGGGCAGTCGTGTGTCGCATGAGGACGGTCTCCGGTCCGGCGCGCGGCCGGATGTGATCCACGACACGGGAACTACTTGATCAATCGTCGCGTCTGTCGAGAAGAAGAAACCCACTGCCAACCATCACGGTTGGTTGCCAACAAAGAGGAGATCTCCGTGCGGGCCCCCAAGTTTTCCCTGATCGTCGCCGCTCTGGCCGCCCTCGCCGTCGGCGTGGCCCCGATCGCGAGCGCGGCGCCGACATCGGCCGAGCAGGCGGCAGCCGCTCCGTCGGTGTCGTTCCGGTCCGGGGGGCATGACGGTTTCGACCGGGTGGTGTTCGAGTTCGCGGGTACCAACGCGCCCACGAAGTTCACCTGGAAGGCGATCGACACCAACCGTCCGGCGTGGGGACCGTCGGGCGAGCCGGTCGAGAACCTGTCGGGGAAGTACTTCCTCCACATCGCCGCTGAGTCGCCGCGGGTGACGGTGACCGGCAAGAACCCCGCGAGCTACAGCCACTCCAACGTCAAGGGCGCCGTGGTGAACGACCCGGGCCACGGCGGCACGATCGAGTTGGCGGTCGGCCTGGCCCGCAACAAGTCGTACACGGTCAAGCCCGAGGGCAAGAAGCTGATCATCGACATCAAGCACTGACCCTCGGACGGGCAAGGGCGCGGGCCGGTCGTGGATCACGGCCGGCCCATCGCCCGCCGGGAGCGGATGCGTTCACCGCTGTGATCAGCAGTGATGGCACTGAATTCGGGGTAAGTGGGGGATTTGATTCCGCCCGATTCCCCACTACCGCTTTGACCAGCACGTTTGGTGGGCCGCCAGGGACTCGAACCCTGAACCCGAAGATTAAAAGTCTCCTGCTCTGCCAATTGAGCTAGCAGCCCTTGGCGACAGCTTACCGAGACCGGGGCGATCGGTGAGCAGGGTGGTCGACACGTCGGTGTGGCTGCGGTCACGTCCTGTTCCGGCGGCGGTGCCGCGGTGCAGGTCAGGGCGTGTGAACGGGCCATCCGGACTACCGTGGGGCGGGTGCGGGTGGCTACTTGGAACGTGAACTCGGTCAAGCAGCGGGTGCCGCGGCTGTTGCCGTGGCTCGACCAGCGGCGGCCCGATGTCGTGTGCCTCCAGGAGACCAAGCTCGCCGACGACGCCTTCACCGCGCTCCTCGGTGACGAGTTGGCCGGTCGCGGGTACGAGGTGGCGGTGCACGGGGAGGGTCGGTGGAACGGCGTCGCGATCCTGTCCCGGGTCGGGTTGGACGACGTGGTCAAGGGCCTGGCGGACGGGCCGGGGTTCCCGCACCCCGAGGCGCGGGCGGTGGCTGCCACGTGTGGCGGGGTGCGGGTGCACTCGGTGTACGTGCCGAACGGGCGGGTGCCCGATTCCGACCACTACCACTACAAGTTGGCGTGGCTGGCGGCGTTGCGGAACGTGGTGGCGGCTGGTCCGGACGACGTCGTGGTCTGCGGTGACGTCAACATCGCGCCCACCGACGCCGACGTGTTCGACCCGGCGGCCTACGTCGGCCAGACGCACGTGACGGCGCCCGAACGCGAGGCGTTGGCCGCACTCCAGGCCGCCGGCCTGCACGACGTGGTCCGCGAACGGTGGCCGAACGAGCGGGTCTTCACCTACTGGGACTACCGCGCCGGCATGTTCCACCAGGACCTCGGGATGCGCATCGACCTGGTGCTGGCGTCCGATCCGGTGGCCGCACGGGTCAAGGCCGCGTGGGTGGACCGGCACGCGCGCAAGGGCACCGGACCGAGCGATCACGCACCGGTGATGGTCGACCTGGACGAGGCCCCGGACGGTGACATCGGGCCGGTGGTGCCGCCGCCGTCCGCTCCGCGCACCCGCAAGTCGGTCAAGTTGCCCCAAGCCGAGCCCGAGGACTAAGCCCGAGGACTAAGTCCGAGGACTGGGGCCCGGCCTCAGCCGGCCAGTTCGTCGGGTTCCAGGTCGGCGCTCCACGGCACCTCGGGCGACTTCGGCCGCAGCCTCAGCGCCAGGCGCAGACCCAGGTCGCGGACACCGGTCAACCGACGCATCCGCGCGAGACGGTTGAGCTGGAGCGACCGCGCGGCCAGGCGTTGCGTCACCCGGCGTCGCTTGCCGTCGTACGACCGCAGGCCCGCGTCGACATCACCGGCCAGGCACTCCGCCAGCACCACCCCGTCGATGATCGCCTGGCACGCGCCCTGCCCGAGGTCCGGTGTCATGGCGTGCGCGGCGTCGCCGAGCAGCGCGACCCGGCCCGAGACATAACTCGGCAACGGTGTCAGGTACAGCAACTCGTGCCGCAGCACGTCGGTGGCCGAAGCGAGCACGCGCGGGATCGGGTCGTGCCAGTCGGCGAAGAGCGAGAGGTCTTCGGCCATCGCGTACCAGTTGGTGCGGCCGTCCGCCTGCGGCGTGAGCCCGAACTTGCCGCCCTTGCCCCACGTCTCGCCACCCGCGTCGACCGGGACGTCCACGGTGCCGCGCCAACCGATCGCCCCCGAGGGGCGCACGACGGCGTCGAACAGCTCACCGCGCACCGCGCTGTGGATCCCATCCGCCCCGACCACCAGGTCGTAATCGGCGCACTGGGCCAAGTCGGCCGACGTGCCGAACCGCACCACCCCCTCCGGCAACGCCCCCGCGAGCACCCCCAGCAACGCCGGCCGCGTGAGCAGGTGGACCGAACCCGCGCCGATCGTGCCGATCACCGTGCCGTCCGGCTTGCGCAAGGTCCCGTCGGGCTGCCGCCGACCGGCACCGCGAGCCGCATCGCCCAACCCGAGCCGGTCCAAGGCCCGCAACGCGTCGGGCCAGATCCCCAGCCCCGTCCCCACGTCCGGCAACGCCGCCGAACGCTCGAACACGACCACCTCCCAGCCACTCCGCCGCAACCCGATGGCCGCCGTCAGACCGCCGACCCCTCCACCGATCACCGCCGCACGCCGTTGTCCCATGCGGGCCACCGTACTACAGCTGTAGTGAGCTGCACTACGGGTGTAGTGTGACCGACGATGACCAGGCAACAGCAGGTGCTCGACGCCGCGATCCGCGTGCTCGGCACGGGCGGTATGCGCCAACTGACCCACCGCGCCGTCGACACCGAAGCCGGCCTCCCGCAAGGCTCGACGTCCAACCACTTCCGCACCCGAGACGCCCTGATCACCGCCGTCCTGGGCCGCCTGCTCGAACGCGAGACCGCTCTCTGGACAACCCTGGCCGCCGACGTGGCCACCCCCGAAGCCTTCGCCCGTGCGGTCGGCGAACTGATCAGGCACCTGGCCGAGGACCGCGTGATGACCCTCGCCCGCCACGCGCTCTTCGTCGAAGTCGCCCAACGCCCCGAACTCCGCGCCGACGTGGACAAGGCACACCGCGAGATCGCCGGCTGGGCACTACCCCTGATCGCCGACCTCGGCGCGACCGACCCGCCCGCCGACCTGGCGCTGCTCCTCGCCGTGATCGACGGCCTGCTGGCCAACCACCTGGCCAACCCCGGCCCGCGCTTCGACCCCGCCGCCGCCGTCCGCACGGTGCTTCGGGGGATTCTCGCCCGCTGACCGCGCGTTCGAGAACGGCGCCGTCGTCAGCTACGGCGGCAAGTTCGGCTACGGCGGCAACCAGGCGACCAGGGTTTCCGGCCTGCTCGTGTACTGATCGGGGTGGTTCGACCGCGCTGAGTGATTCCCCTCAAATCCCCTGGGGAAACAGGTTAAAGTCCCGCAAAAGGGGGGTACATGGGGCAGTTCTTCGCGGCGGCGCTGGGTTTCCCGGTCGTTGTGCTGAGCGTCCTGCTGGTGGTCGTCATCGCCTACTGGCTGCTGGTCGCCTTCGGCGCGGCGGACGCGGACTGGGTCGAGCTGGACATCGGCGGCGTGCCCGCGACGGTCGGCATCTCGCTGTTGATCGCCATCTCGTGGTTCGCGTGCCTGGCGGGCACCGTCCTGTTCGAACCTTCGACGACACCCGTGGACGCGGCCGTGCTCGCGGGGGCGCTCGCCGTCGGCCTGGTGCTGACCCGGCTGCTGATGACGCCGGTGAAGCGGCTGTTCCCGGCGGACCCGCCCGCGTCACGCCTCGACTTCGTCGGCCGCCCGTGTGTGATCCGCACCGGTCGGGTGACGCAGACCTTCGGTCAGGCCGAGGTCACCGCCGCGGACGGCTCGTCGGCCGTCGTCCAGGTGCGGCAGCCGGGCCAGGACCCGTTGACCGCGGGCACCACCGCGCTGATCTTCGACTACGACGCCGACGGCGAGTTCTTCTGGGTCGCTGCCCTCGAACTCGGGCACAGTCCACACACACTGGGGGACAACTGATGGATGTCATCACCACCGGGTTCGGCATTCTCATCGCCGTCATCCTGGTCGTCGTCATCGGCCTGCTGATCCTGATCAGCCGCCTGTTCCGGAAGATCGACCAGGGCAAGGCGCTGATCATCTCCAAGGTGCGCAAGGTGGACGTCACGTTCACCGGCGCCGTGGTGCTGCCCGTGCTGCACCGCGCGGAGATCATGGACATCTCGGTGAAGACCATCGAGATCCGCCGCGCCGGCCAAGAGGGCCTGATCTGCCAGGACAACATCCGGGCCGACATCCGCATCACGTTCTTCGTGCGGGTGAACAAGACCGTCGAGGACGTCATCAAGGTCGCCCAGGCCATCGGCACCACGCGCGCCAGCGACGAGACCACGCTCCAGGAGCTCTTCAACGCCAAGTTCTCCGAGGCGTTGAAGACGGTCGGCAAGCAGCTCGACTTCGTCGACCTCTACACCAAGCGCGACGAGTTCCGCGACCGGATCATCCAGGTCATCGGCACCGACCTCAACGGCTACAGCCTGGAGGACGCGGCGATCGACTACCTGGAGCAGACGCCGATGGCGCAGCTCAACCCGTCGAACATCCTGGACGCCCAGGGCATCCGCAAGATCACCGAGCTGACCGCGATCGAGCATGTTCGCACGAACGAGTTCACCCGCGGTGAGGAGAAGGAGATCACCCGCCAGAACGTCGAGGCGCGCGAGGCGATCCTGGAGCTGGAGCGCCGCCAGGCCGACGCGGAGATCAAGCAGCGCCGCGAGGTCGAGACGATGCGCGCCCGCGAGGAAGCCGAGATCGCCAAGGTGCAGGCGGAGGAACGGCTCAAGGCCAACACCGCGCACATCCGCACCGAGGAGCAGCTCGGCATCCAGACCGAGAACAAGGCGCGCGAGATCGCGGTGGCGGAGAAGAACCGCGAGCGGGTGATCGCGATCGAGACCGAGCGCATCGAGAAGGACCGGCTGCTGGAGGTCATCGGCCGGGAGCGGGAGACCGAGCTGTCCCGGATCTCCGCGAACAAGGAGGTCGAGGGCGAGAAGCGGGCCATCGCCGAGGTGGTGCGCGAGCGGATCGCGGTGGAGAAGACCGTGGCCGAGCAGGAGGAGATCATCAAGCGGCTGCGCGTGGTCGAGGAGGCCGAGCGGACGCGCCAGACCATGGTGATCCACGCCGAGGCGGAGGCCCAGGAGGGCCTGGTCAAGGACATCAAGGCGGCCGAGGCCTCCGAGCAGGCCGCGAAGTTCAAGGCCCGCGAGGAACTGGTGCTCGCCGAGGCCCGGCAGCAGGCCGCCGAGCTGGACACCCGCGCCATGATCCGCCTCGCCGAGGGCAAGCAGGCCGAGGCGGCGGCGAGCGGGCTGGCCGACGTGCAGGTGCGCGAACGGGACGCCGAGGCGATCGAGAAGGTCGGCCGCGCCGAGGCCGCCGTGGACCGGGAGAAGGCCCTGGTGGAGGCGTTGGCGATCCGCGAGAAGCTGAAGGGCGAGGCCGAGGGCCTGTCCGACAAGGCGGGCGCGATGGCCGCGTTGGACGACGCCACCCGCGAGCACGAGGAGTACCGGCTCCGGTTGGACGCCGAGAAGCAGATCCGGCTCGCCGGGATCGACGTGCAGCGGCAGGTGGCCGAGTCGCAGGCGTTGGTGCTGGCCGCGGGCCTGGAGAAGGCCGACATCGACATCGTCGGCGGCGACAGCATGTTCTTCGACCGGATCGTCGGCGCCATCACGGTCGGCAAGCAGGTGGACGGGTTCGTCGAGCACTCCGACGTCGCGCAGTCCCTCGCCGGCCCGTGGCTGAACGGGTCGGCGAACTTCACCGACGACATCGGCAGGCTGCTCGGCTCGCTGAGCAGCGGTGACGTCAAGAACCTGACCGTGTCCGCGCTGCTGCTCAAGCTGATCAGCTCCGGTGGTCCGGACGAGGGCAAGCTGCGCGAGCTGCTGGCCGCCGCGCAGCGCCTCGGCGTGGCCGAGCGGCCGGTCGCTTCGCTGTCGTGACCGCCACTGCGACGAAAACCGGCATCGAGGCGGGCACCTACGAGGTGCTGCGGGCCCGGCTGGCCGAACAGGCGGCCGGGCTCGCCCGCCGGGCGGAAGCGCTCAACGCGCGCCGGCTGGAGGTGTTCGGCAGCGCCGAGCTGACGCTGCTGGGCACCGAACGCATCCGCACCGAGCACAACTGCGTGCCGCGTGACGTCGTCCAGGTCGCCGGGCTGATGTTGTTCGGCTACAACGTCTTCATCGGTCTGAAGCCGGAGACGACGGTCGACGACGTGTTCTCGCTGCACCGCTTCAGCCGCGACGGCGACGCGTTCCGGTTCGAGGACGCCGCTTCCGGTGAACTGGCCGACGACGAGCTGCCCGGACTGCTGCGCGACCCGCAGTTCGAGCGCGATTTCGCCGAACTGTACCGGTACTACCGGGACACGCGGCTGGTGCAGTTGCGCCGGGTCGAGGGCAAGCTGCTGGCGGTGTTCCAGACCGGCGCGCGGATCGAGGACATCCGGGTCCTGCGCTGGCAGGTCGGCGTGGACGGCACCGTCGAGTACCTGGACAACCGGGGCGAACGCGACCACGTGTTCCCGCCGTCGCACGACTTCGAGTGGATCACCACCGGCCGCGAGCACCACGTGCTGGGACGGCACCCGCACATCTCCGTCGAGGACGAGGTGTTCGTCGAGACCATCGGCGGCGACCTCACCATCAAGGTGGAGAACAACACCGAGACCGGCGAGGGCATCTACCGGGAGCCGGTGGACGAGCCGCTGCAGTCGCTGGCCGACGGCGAGGTGCAGTACGCGCGGGTCGGCTCGCTGATCCTGCTGCGCATCCGCCCGTACAACGAGACCGCGTGGCGGCACCTGGTGTTCAACACCCGGACCAGGTCCGTGGTGAAGCTGGACGGCATCGGCCAGGCGTGCCAGCGGCTGCCCGAGGACCAGGGCCTGATCTTCCCCGGCGGCTACTACCTGGCCACGGGCATCAGCAAGACGTTCGACACCCCGGTGGACGAGTTGGAGTTCGAGCGGGTCATCCGGTCGACCAACGGCGAGGACGTGCTGTACGTCTTCCACGCCCGCCGTGACGGCCGGTCGCTGCTGCTGCCGTACAACGTGATCCGCAAGGAAGTGGCGAACCCGTTGTCGTGCCACGGGTTCTCGCTGTTCGACGACGGCACGCTGGTCGTGTTCCGCGCGATGAGCGACGAGCCGACCCGCGTGCACCCGATGCAGGTGTGGCAGACGCCGTACCTGTCCGACACCTACACCGCGGCGCAGCCCGTCGGCACCGGGCCGTTGGAGCGGGTCGGGAACGCCGACCTGGTGCGCGGTATCTCCGACTGCCTGTCGGTGAGCCGGATGGTCGGCGAGATGGCGCCGTCCGTGCCGGTGTTCGAGGACCTGATCGCCTCGTGCACCAGGGTGTTCGACGCCTACCACTGGCTGGGCGAGGCCGAGCTGGAGGACCTGCGCACCCCGTTGACGGAGGTGCGGGCGACCGCCGAGCAGGTGCTGGACGAGTTCGAGACCGTGCAGGCGCTGACCGACCAGGCGGCGACCGCGCTGTCCGAGGCGGGCGACCGGATCGCGTCGATGGTCCGCCGCGCGCGCGGCGAGGTGCCGACTTCCGCCGACGCGTGGGTGCGGCAGTTGGCCGACCTGCGGCAGGCGCAGGGGCACCTGGTGACGTTGAAGGAGATGCGGTACGTCGATGTGGCGCGCATCGACGAGCTGGTCTCCTCGCTGGGTGACGAGCTGGGCGAAACGGCGCGACGGGCGGTCGAGCACCTGCGCCGCGACGACGCGTTCACCGGCTACCACGAGCAGGTCGAGGCGCTGGTCGGCAAGGCGGACGGCATCCGAACGGTCGCCGAGGCCGTGCCGGTGGTCGAGGAGCTGGGCGAGCAGCAACGCGGGCTGGAGGTGTTGACCGAGGTCGTCGGCTCGCTCGACATCGCGGACGCCACCGTGCGCACGTCGATCCTGGAACGCATCGGCGAGGTGCTGGGCGGGCTGAACCGGGCTCGGGCGACGGTGGACGGTCGCAGGCGCGCCCTGCTGGCCACCGAGGGCCGGGCCGAGTTCGCCGCCGAGTTCGCGTTGCTGGGGCAGGCGATCACCGGCGCGTTGGCGGTCGCGGACACCCCGCAGCGGTGCGACGAGCAGCTGGGCCGGCTGCTGCTGCAACTGGAGAACCTGGAGTCGAGGTTCGGTGAGTTCGACGACTTCCTGACCCAGCTCGGCGACAAGCGGACCGACGTCTACGAGGCGTTCTCGTCGCGCAAGCAGGCGTTGCTGGACGACCGGGCCCGCCGCGCCGACCGGCTCGCCTCGTCCGCCGACCGGATCCTGGTGAGCGTGACCAGGCGGGTGGCGTCGCTGGCGTCGTTGGACGAGGTCAACACCTACTTCGCGGCCGACCCGATGGTGGCCAAGATCAGGTCGGTGGCGGACGAGCTGCGTTCGCTGGGCGACCAGGTGCGGGCCGAGGAACTGGACGGCCGGGTGCTGGCCGCGCGGCAGGAGGCGGGTCGCTCGCTGCGCGACCGGCAGGACCTGTTCGACGGCGACACGATCCGGCTCGGCAGGCACCGGTTCGCGGTGAACACCCAGCCGGTGGACCTGACGCTGGTGCCGAAGGACGGCGGTCTGTCGTTCGCCATCACCGGCACTGATTTCCGCACGCCCGTGCGCGACCCGGGGTTCGCGGACACCAAGCCGTTCTGGGACCAGCTGCTGGTGTCGGAGACCGCCGAGGTGTACCGGGCCGAGCACCTGGCCGCGTCGATCCTGGCCACCCACCCGTTGGACGGGCTGCACGCCGCCGTCACCGAGGACCGGTTGCCCGACCTGGTGCGCCAGGTCGCGGAGTCGCGGCTGGACGAGGGGTACGAGCGGGGCGTGCACGACCACGACGCGGCACGGATCCTGGACGTGCTGCTGCGGCTGCACGCGGGTGCCGGTGTGCTGCGTTATCCGCCGGGCGCGCGGGCTGCGGCGCAGTTGTTCTGGGCTTCGGCCGACGGGGACGCGCGGGCGCAGTGGTCGCGGCGGGCGGCGTCGTTGGGGCGGGCGCGGGCGGCGTTCGGGCACACGGCGGCCATCGACGAGCTGTGCGCGGAGCTGTCGTCGTTGGCGGGCGATCCGTTGGCGGGCGAGTACCTGTTCGAGGAGTTGTGCAGCTCGCCGTTCGGGTTCGCCACGAGCGCCGGAGCGCGCGCTCTGGTGGACGCGTTCCACCGGGCGTTGGGCGGGCGCAAGGAGTTCGACGAGGACCTGCGGGCGTTCAGCGACCTCGCGGTGCGGCGGCGGCTGGTGGAGGGCTGGTACGAGGCGTTCCTGGGTGGTCGAGCCGAATCAGGGGGTGCAGAACCCGACCTGCCGGAGGCGGTGGCGTTGGAGCTGTGCCGGGACCTGCCCCGGCACGAGTCGTCGGCGCAGCTCTCGGCCACTGTGGACGGTCTGCTCGGCACGCACCCGCGCGTGGTGGACCGGACGTTGACGTTCCGGCTGGACGAGCTGCTGACGCGGACGCGGGTGTTCCGGGAGGAGCGCGTGCCCGCGTTCCGGGCGTATCAACGGCGGCGCAACGAGGTCGTGGCTCTTGAGCGCGCGCGGCTGAGGCTGGACGAGTACCAGCCGAAGGTGATGAGCGCGTTCGTCCGCAACCGGCTGCTGGACGAGGTGTACCTGCCGCTGATCGGCGACAACCTGGCCAAGCAGCTCGGCGCGGCGGGTGACGGCAAGCGCACCGACCAGATGGGCCTGCTGCTGCTCATCTCACCGCCCGGCTACGGCAAGACGACGTTGATGGAGTACGTGGCCAACCGGCTCGGCCTGGTGTTCGTCAAGGTCAACGGGCCGTCGCTGGGGCACGACGTGACGTCGGTCGACCCGGCGGACGCGCCGAACGCCACCGCGCGGCAGGAGGTCGAGAAGATCTCGTTCGCGCTGGAGGCCGGCAACAACGTGCTGCTGTACCTCGACGACATCCAGCACACGTCACCGGAGCTGTTGCAGAAGTTCATCTCGCTGTGCGACGCGCAGCGGCGGATGGAAGGCGTGTGGGACGGCGGCACGCGCACTTACGACCTGCGGGGCAAGCGGTTCGCGGTGTGCATGGCCGGCAACCCGTACACCGAGTCCGGGCAGCGGTTCCGCATCCCCGACATGCTCGCCAACCGTGCCGACGTGTGGAACCTGGGTGACGTGCTGTCCGGGCGCGAGGACCTGTTCGCGTTGAGCTACATCGAGAACGCGCTGACGTCGAACCCGGTGCTCGCGCCGCTGTCCACGCGTGACCGGGGTGACATCGAGCTGCTGGTGCGGATGGCGCGTGGTGAGGACGTGCGGGCCGACCGGCTCACGCACCCCTACACGTCGGTGGAGCTGGAGCAGGTGCTGTCCGTGCTGCGGAAGTTGGTGCGCGTGCAGGAGGTCGTGCTGGCGAACAACCAGGCGTACATCGCCTCGGCCGCCCAGTCGGACGCCTCGCGCGTCGAGCCGCCGTTCCAGCTGCAGGGCTCCTACCGGAACATGAACAAGCTGGCGGAGAAGGTCGTGCCGGTGATGAACGACGCCGAACTGGCCGCCGTCATCGACGACCACTACGTGGGCGAGGCGCAGACCCTGACCTCCGGCGCCGAGGCCAACCTCCTCAAACTGGCCGAACTCCGCGGCACCCTCACCCCGACCCAAGCCGCCCGCTGGTCCGAGGTGAAAGCCGCCTACGTCCGCGCCCAAGCCCTGGGCGGCTCGACCGACGACCCGATGAGCCGAGCCGTGGGCGCCGTGGCCCTCCTGACCGACCGCGTAGGCGGCGCCCTGGACCGCCTAGCCGACCAGAAGTAGGACACACGCATCCCGAACGTAGGACACACCCGTCCTGAACGTAGGACACACCGCACTTGAGTGTTCGACTCTCGCTACGCGAACGTTCGACTCTCGCGAGAGTCGAACACTCAGGTCCCGAGAGTCGAACCTTCGCGTGCGGTGTGTCCTACGTTCAGGCGCGGTGTGTCCTACGTTCGGAACACCTGAATTCGACGCTCGGGTGCGTCAGTCGGCGCGTTCGCAGGCGATGCCGTCGCGGTCGAGGTCCAAGTGGTGGCGGTCCCAGCCCTCCACCACGATGTGGGTGACGCCTTGGTCGTGCAGCCACTCGCACAGCTGCCACACCCCGTGCGGGAAACGCCACGGCACGCACACGCCATCGGTCACGTAGGCGTGGTCGCAGTTCTCGCCCCACGGAGGCCGGGAGGACGAGGGCGTCGTGCTCTCCGGGGCGCTGGACGACGGAGGCGGCGGCTCGGTCGTTGTCGTTGTCGTCGTGGTGACGGCCGACGGCGGCAGCGGGGCGGGCCGCGGCGACGTAGGGGTGAAGACCACGACGGGCGTTGTGGACCGCGCCGCCTCGATCGTGGTGGTGTAGGTGGCGCTGAGCACACCAGGCTCCGCCGGGCTCGCATCGACCCGCCGCACGTCGACCGGACGCGGCTCGTTGGCCGTCATCGCGACCGTCACCAGCGTGCCGGTCGCGAGTAACAGCGCTACTCCGGCCAAGGCGACGCTTCTGCCACTGCTCATCCCTGCACCAGCTCCGACGCTCCACGGTGTCACGTGGAATCGTTTACGCCGGTAAAGGCGTTACGGGCCCAGCCATTCCGGCAGGTCGACGGGGTGACGCCGCCCTACGCGCGTGACACGATCGGGCGATGGACGTCGGGTTGCTCGGACCGGGAACGGTGACCTGGCAGCTGCACGCCGACCCGGCCATGTGGGTCGCCGGCATCGCCAGCCTCTACCTGCAGGCACTGCACCCGCGCGCCGTCGCCGCCGTGGTGCAGAACTCCAACTTCCAGGAAGACCCCCTCGGCAGGCTGCTCCGCACCGCGAACTTCGTCGGCACCGTCAGCTACGGCTCGACCGAGGAGGTCGAACACGCCGCGGCAAGGGTCCGCCGCGTGCACCGCACCCTGCGCGGCAAGGACGCCACCGGCAAGACCTTCCGCATCGACGACCCCGAACTGCTGCTGTGGGTGCACTGCGCCGAAGTCCACTGCTTCCTCACCGTGCTCCGCCGCGCCGGCTACCGGCTCACCGACGCCCAGGCCGACCGCTACTACGACGAGCAACGCCGTACCGCCGCCCTGGTCGGCCTGAACGAGGACGAGGTGCCCGGCAGCACCCGCGGGATGGCCGACTACTTCGCCGCCACGCTCCCCGAGCTGAAGCGCACCGCGGACTCCGAGGTGGTGTACCGGTTCCTGCACCGCCCGCCCGTCGACGGCGTGCTGCGCCTCGGCCTGGACGCCTACGAGCCGCTGCTCGGCCACCTGGCGTACTCCGTGCAGCCCCAGTGGGCCATCGCCCTGCACGGCCACCGCCCGTACCCCGAACCGGCCGCCACCGCCCTGCTGCGCGCCGTCCGGACCGCCGCCCTGCTGGTGCCCGCGCCGATCCGCTGGGGCGTTGTGCCCGACGGGCACGTGAACAAGGCCATCCGCCGACTGGGCCTCCGCGTGGCGCCCAGGCGGTCACTCCTGCCCTCGTAGGACTCGACAGGACCCGGCAGGACCCGGCACAGGACCTGGTAGCACCTGGTAGGACCTGCAGCACACCGCTAACAGGACAGTCGTACGGCTCACAGCCCCGATTGCGCTGAAAGGCGTAGTGGAGTGGACCACTGCGACCTTTATCGCACCGGTGGCCCCTCTCGGCTTGCTTAGCATGAACAACGTCCGGCGCGTCGATCCGCGCCGCCTCCCCGAGCACCCCGAGAGGTTCGCAGCTCATGCTGTTCCGAACACTGCTGCCCGCGACCGCGCTGGTGACGGCACTGTCCTTCACCACCGCGTGCGGCGGCGCGAGCGACGA
Organism: Saccharothrix deserti; assembly: GCF_009769385.1. Taxonomy (GTDB): domain Bacteria; phylum Actinomycetota; class Actinomycetes; order Mycobacteriales; family Pseudonocardiaceae; genus Actinosynnema; species Actinosynnema deserti. The sequence continues at coordinate 54,789 of NZ_VKAB01000015.1, read as the reverse complement.
CACCCTGGCAGGCAAGGCCGATGACGGCGAGCTGACCATCGGCATCCGGTTCGACCAGCCGGGCCTGGGGCAGCGCAGGCTCGACGGCAAGTTCGTCGGCTTCGACGTGGACGTGGCCAAGTACGTGGCGGCGCAGTTCGGCGTCGAGGACTCCGGCATCACCTGGCGCGAGGCGCGATCCGCCGACCGGGAGAAGCTGATCGAGTCCGGCGAGGTGGACTTCGTCGTCGCCACCTACTCGATCACCGACAAGCGCAAGGAGCAGGTGTCCTTCGCCGGCCCGTACTTCCAGACCGGTCAGGGCGTGCTGGTGCGCTACACCGACGAGGAGATCACCGGCCCGGAGACGTTGAACGGCAAGAAGCTGTGCTCGGTCGCCGGCTCGACGTCCGCGCAGAAGGTCAAGGATCAGTTCGCCCAGGACGTGGAGCTGGTCGAGTACGGCCAGTACTCCGACTGCGTCATCGCGCTGCTGGCGGACAACGTCGACGCGGTGACCACCGACGAGGTGATCCTCGCCGGGTACGTCGCCGAGAACCCCGAGCTGCTGAAGGTGGTCGGCAAGCCGTTCACCACCGAGAAGTACGGCATCGGCCTGGCCAAGAACGACAGCGATGGCCGGGCGGACGTCAGCGCGGCAATCGAGAAGATGGTCGGCTCCGGCGAATGGCGGGCCGCGTTGGAGCGGAACATCGGACAGGCGGGCGTGCAACTGCCGGACCCACCCGAGGTGACCGAGAAGTAGACCGCCGGTTGACCAATGGCTTCGGAGTGGTAGTGCTGGACGTGGCCAACCGATACGCTCGCCCACGCAGGCCGTGGTTTCTGTGTTCGTGTCTCACGCTCGCGGAACGACACGCGGGCGTGCCGTCCCCCGCTGAAGGTTGTCGGGGGAAACGCCCCGGGACGGCCGGGGCTGCACGGTGCAGCCCCAAGCTTCCCTGCGATGGAGGCAGGTACATGGCACTGGGCACTGTCAAGTGGTTCAACTCCGAGAAGGGCTTCGGCTTCATCGCCCAGGAGAACGGCGGGCCGGACGTCTTCGTGCACTACTCGGAGATCCAGGGTCAGGGGTTCCGCACCCTGGAGGAGAACCAACGGGTCGAGTTCGAGATCGGCCAGGGCACCAAGGGTCCGCAGGCCCAGAACGTGCGCAAGGTCTGATCGCTCCTGATCGTTCAGCTCACAACGTCGCTCCACGAAGCAGGCCCCCGACCTGATGGGTCGGGGGCCTGCTTCGTGCTGTAGCGCCGCAGTGCGGAAGCGCCGCATGTCGTTGCGTGGTGCTAGAAGCCGCTCTGGCGGGCTTCCCACTCCAGTCGCTGCATGACCCACTCGGTGGCCAGCGCCTGGGGGGACGTCTGCCGCTCGGCGGCCAGTTCCTTCAGCTGCTCGTTCGCCATCAGCTGGAGGCGGAGCTGGTAGACCTGCGCGTTGCCGAAGCTGGTGCCGGCAGTCGTCTCCGCGTCCGCGGTCTCCGGCGCGAGAGCCGCCAGGTAGGACGTCAGCTCCTCGTCGGGCTGAGCTTCTTCCAGTTCATTCGCGGGCGGGCGGTGCTTGCCCGACTTCGACCGTCCAAGGGATCCAAGAGCCACCGCGCCACGATAACGGTTGGATTGCGGAGCCGGTCAAAGTGTGGTCTGGGTCACAGATCTGTGCATGGAGAGGCCCCCGCGCCAGGGGGAGGAACGCGGGGGCCGGAGGGGATCTCCACAGGCGCTGACCGGGGGTGTGTCAGCAATTCGGATTGTTGCACGCGCACGTGGGCCTGGGGAGTGGGTTGACCCGAAATCTTCAGGTAGCCGATGCGAGAACCCCTGCCCAGCCACGTTGTGGCACGTCTGCGGCACGTCGGGCCGCGCCGGCGGTGATACCCCTATGGGGTAGGCGTGTCGTCGGGTGGGGTCTCCAGGCTGGTGATCTCGCCCTCCAGCTTCTGCACCAGTTCCTCCAAGCCCGCGAGCATGCCGTCGAGCTGGCTCATCTTGTCGTTCATCAACCGGTCGATGTCCGCCTCGATGGCGGTCAGCGAGAGGCTGCCGAACAGTTCCTGCGGGTTCACCGCCGCCGCGGCGGGTTCGGCGGCCGGTGGTTCGGCGCCTTCGGACGGCTCGGACTGCTCGGCGCCCTCGGACTGCTCGGACTGCTCGGCGGCCTTGGACGGCTCGGACGGGTCGGACTGCTCGGGCGGCTCGGTGGCCGTGACGTCCGGCTCCGGCGCCCCGCTCGGCTGCTGTTCCGTCACGTGCCGGTCTGCCGGCGGTGTCGCGGTCGCGGCGTCCGCCACCGCTGGTTCCGGCGTCTGCCCCGGTACCGGTTCGGTCATGGGTTGCACCCTCCTCGTTCGCGTCAAGCACATCACGAGGCGCTTGACACCAAGTGGCCTACACGGAAAGTGACGCACAGTTGCACCTGAATCACTCTCCGGGGGGCTGCGGCGATTCGACGGGCTCGCTTAGCCTCGCGCCAACCTCAAGTCGGGGAGGCGTCATGAGCGGGTCCCTAGAAGTGCGTCAGTTCCTGTGGAACCAGGACGACACGATGTCCAGGCCGGGCGGCGGTGGGGTGCCGACCCAGCGGACGGGTGAACCATCGCGGATCTCGGACGAGCAGGTGCACCGGGCTCGGCTGTCGGTGGCGCGGGGTGCCACCAGTGCCGAGGACTGCCGGTTGCTGCTCGACATGCTCGGGTTGTCACCGGGCGAGGACGGGGGCGCGCCGCCCGTGCAGCGGTAGGACGCGCAGCCTGCGGCCCCTCCGAGACCCGTCTCGGAGGGGCCGACTTCGCCAAGCACGTCGAGCGGTTCACCGCCGCGCCGCACCGGAGCCGCGGACTTCGCGCTGCCTTCATGGTTGCCGGCGGCCGAGGTTCTGTGACACTGTTATTGAATGGTGTCCACTGCAGAACGGACCAGGGAACCGCTGGTCAGGCTCGGCGGGTTGTTCATGGTGTCGCCCGAACTGGTGGCACGTGAGGAGGCCGTCGGCCTGCCACCGCGCACGCTCTACTTCCGCGGGCGCACCGCCGTGCTCGGCAACCCGTCGCCGGGCGTCGTGGCGTCCGTGATCGGCATCTTCCCCGAGTGGCTGGTCGAGCTGGCGCTAGTGCGCTCGTTCCCGGCCGACCGCGCGATCGACGCGTACCTGGGTGCGTGCTGGGACTGGTCGCGCAACCACCTCGGCGCGGTGACCGAGCCCGAACGGCTCGCCAAGCTCGGCTTCGCCGTGGCCGACGGCGCGGACGCCTCCGCGTTGCCGCTCTTCCGGGGCTGGCGCGACGCGGCACGTCCCGAGGACGGTCCCGCGCAACTCGGCCACGCCCTGATGGTGCTGCGCGAGCTGCGTGGCGGCCTGCACTTCGCCGCACTGCGCGCCGTGGGGCTGAGCGTGACCCAGGCCGTGGTGCTGGACCCCGGTGGCGGCCGTGGTCGGCTCCAGCGCACCGGGTGGCGTCCCGACGACGCCGAGGCGCTGCTGGCGTCCGTGGCGGGGCGTCCGGACCTGGAGGCGCGGTGGCGGCAGGCCGAGCAGCTGACCGACGACCGGTTCGACGAGGCGCTGGCCGTGCTCTCCGACGCCGAACGCGCCGAGTTCGCCGACCGCCTGCTCGCGCTGTGACGGCGGTCGTGACGGCGTTGGCTCCCACCGTGGCGCCCGCCGTGGCCCCAACCGCGGCTCCGACGTACGGGTGAACCGCCGCGAACGAGGGTGGAATCGCAGGTCAACAACTTGTGCCACCCCCGTTTTGGAGGTGTGGACACTCGTGCCCTATGCTTACGATGCTTCCACCGGACAGCGTGGAGGGCCTGGGAAGAAGGTGGCCCAAGGGCTGCCGGAGGAACTAGGTCCCCATCGTCTAGCGGCCTAGGACCCCGCCCTTTCAAGGCGGTAGCGCGGGTTCGAATCCCGTTGGGGGCACGCAGTACAGTGTGCAGAGGTACGGCAAGGCAGTAGTGCAAGGCCCAGTGGCGCAGTTGGTTAGCGCGTCGCCCTGTCACGGCGAAGGTCGCGGGTTCGAGTCCCGTCTGGGTCGCAAGGCAGTTCGGCCGGTTGGTCGAGCCGCTACCTGGCCAGGTAGCTCAGTTGGTACGAGCGACCGCCTGAAAAGCGGTAGGTCGGCGGTTCGACCCCGCCCCTGGCCACCACACTTGAGCAGGACAAACCGAAGGCCCCCGTCGTTGACGGGGGCCTTTCGGGTCTCAGATCGGGTCTCATTCGACCGGGGTCCACCGGTCGGGCATCACCTTGGCCAGCGCGTTGACGGCCTGCCGTTGGACGTCGGTCCACTTCGGTCGCGTCACGGGTGACGATGTGTTCTCGACCACAACCGGCGGCCTCCACAGGTGCTTTCCCAGACGGCCCGCAACCTCCCGCCGCACGGACGCGGTGAGGTGCTGGTAACGCGTCAGCATCGCCGTGTTCGACCAGCCCATGAATCCCATCACCGCCCGATCGGGAACTCCCAGCAGCAACAGCACCGTAGCCGCCGTGTGACGTGCGTCATGAAGTCGCGCCTCACGCGTTTTCGTCTCGACCAGCAGGGCTTTCCACTCGCGATGGTCAACCCGAGGGTCCAGCGGCTTCCCGTTCGGTTGCGCGAACATCCAACCGCCCTCGTGCCATTCGGTACCCGCGATCTCGCGCTCTTTGCTCTGCACCTCCTTGTGCGCCATCAGCAGGTCGAACAGCTCATCGGGCAACGCCAGACCGCGCCTACCCGCGCGGGACTTGACGTCTACTTCGACCAGGCCGCCGCCGTGCCGTTTGGGGCACCATCGGGCATGACTGGCGCAGTCGGGCGGACACGGCGGAGGGCACGGCTTGCGACTGTGCCTCTTGCAGGTTTCCTTGCAGGGCTTGACTTTGTGGTACTTCGCGCCGCACGCGTGTGGATCGCTACAGCCGTGCCGCCAGGTGCGCCGTTGCAAGCCACGGGCAATGGTGAGGGTCTTTGTCGATTCGTTCAGCCGCTTCCACTTGAGCCCGATGGACTCGCCCTGCCGGGTTCCCAGGGCCAGCGCCAGTACGAACCGGACGCCATTCCGGCGCGACAGCGCGGCCGTCATCAGCCGCTCGATTTCCTCCACCTCGAACGGCTCCACCTCGTCTTCCTCTACGCGCGGCGGCTTGGCGAGTGCCACCACGTTGCGCGTGACGATGCCGCGCCGGTGCGCCTCACCGAACGCGGTGCGCGCGGTCCGGTGCACCTGGTGCGCGGTGCCTGCCTTCCTGCCAGTGGCGAGAATCTTGCCGTAGAGCTTTTCGAAGTGGTCGGGCTCCACTCGGTCCATCCAGTGCGAGCCGAGTCCTGGGATGAGGTGGTGGTAAACCGCCGTGCGATACGCCGCAGCCGCCTTGTAACGCACGGACGGGGCCGCGATGTTCTCGACCCAGTGCTTAAGCCACGCCTCCACTTTCCAGCGCTGGCCCGCTTTCCGCACGTTCCCGCTGTCGCGTTCGCGCTCCAGCGCGCGTACGGCGTCGATCACCTCCTTTTCGGTGGCGCGTTTGACGTGTCGCCGGTCGGGTGTGCCGTCGTCTTTGACGCCCATGGTTACGCGTCCGTGCCATTTGCCGTCCGCACCGAGGTAGATGCTTCCTGCGCCGTTGGGTGCGCGGGTGCCTTCGGGTCGTTTCTTGCGTGGCATGTGGTGTTCTCCGTGAGGGTCGGTGCCCTGTCATGTCCCCTGGCTGACCAGCACAGAGGACGTGACAGGACGGCTGTAATAGATGGGGTTAGGCGGCGGTCTGTTCGCTGGTGAGACGTGCGGTGAATTCCGTGATGGCGGTCTGGGGGATGCGCCGTAGGCGTCCGATTTGGACGGATGCGATCGCGCCGGTTTTGATGAGGCCGAACATGGTGGTGCGGCCGATGGACAGTGCCCGCGCGGCGTCTTCCACGCTGAGGAGTGCGCGGGGCTGGTCGGTGGTCGTGGGGTCGGTGCTGGCCATGACCTGGTGTCCCTTCCGGTGGTGGCGGTGCGCGGGCGTGCGGGGGTGTCACACCTGGCGTGGTGCCGGTGTGGAGAGGTCTGTGGTGGGGTGGTGCTAGGCGCTAGGCGGCTGGTCAGCCGCTACGCGGGGTGCTAGCGGGGGTGCTAGGTCTAGCGGGGCGGGGTGCTAGGTCGAGCGGCGTTCGTCGCGCAGCTGCGCGGCCGGTTCGTGACGGTTGGGGAGGGAAGGGGATGAGCGGGTCGAAGACCCTCGTTTCAGGGGGTTTGTGCTGGTCTGCGCGCTAGCCTGTTGATCTTCCCCGGTGCGTTGTCTGTGCTGGTCAGGTGGGGGAAGGGAGGGCGGGGAAGGGGTCGGGGAAACTTCCCCGCTTCCCTGCCGGTTCCTGACTACTTCCCCCGCCGTTTCGGCGGGGCTGGTGACGGTTCCCGCCGGTGTCTTGCGTCACGGCGTGACGCTTGCCCGCCGGCTGGGTTGCGTCACGCCGTGACGGTTCCGCCCTGGTCGCTTCCGTCACGGGGGGACGTGACGGGGTGGCCGGTCGGGCGGGGGGAACTTGGGGAAGTTAGGAACTTTGGGCCTGATCAGCGGTTTTGCTGGGACCTAAGTTCCGGCGGGGGGAACTTAGGTCGGGGGGCTAAGTTCCGGGGTCAGGAACTTAGGTCGCGGCGTTCGTGCTGGTCAGCGCCTAGGTTCCTAACTTCCCCAAGTTCCGCCGGGTCAGGGCGGGGTGGTCGTGTAGACCTCGGTGCCTCGTCCGGGCCGTCCGTCCGCACGGGCGCGTTTGGTGACGCTGACGCGTCCGGACTCGATCAGCTCGTCGAGCGCTTCGCGGTAGCGGTCGGTGGTGGCGTCGTCCTTGTGGAACTTCTTGGTGATCTCGGTTTTGGTGCGCCCGTCCGGTCCGGCCGCCGCGATGAACGCCCGGAGCCTGTCGGCTTCGGCATCGGTGCCGAGAACGGCGCGGGCGGACGCGATCGAGTAGCGGACCAGCGCGGCGGCTGCCTCCAAGTGCCTGGGAGTGATCAGGTCGGTGCGGTCGAGCGCGGCGTAGATGGCCGCGATCCGGACGCAGTTCGCGGCGGCACGGGAGATGAACTCCTCCACCGGGCCGTCACCTCCCAGGTGGCCGTTGAATTCGAGCTGCAACCGGCGGCGGTAGAGCTGGGCGTCGTCGGTGAACGTCAGCGCGTGCAGCTGTGCGGCGTGGTCGAGCCGTGTGGCCAGGGACGCGGCCAGGTGGCCCATGAGTTCGACGTCGTGGCGTGGCGGTGACTCCTTGGACTGGGCCACCGCGATGGGCAGGAACCGGTTGTAGGTGCCCCCGGCGAGATCGGCGGCGGACACCTTGCCCCGGAACTCCTTCGGCGTGATGTGGGCGATGATCCCGAGGTGCGAGCGTGCCGCCATGCGCGCGTCCACGTTCAGCGTGGACAGGTTGCCGCCCTCCCACGCCTGCCGCAGCAGTGCGCCCAACGTGTTGCCCTCACGCTTCATCCGGGCCATCACCGCTGCCCACTCCTGCTCTTCGGCCAGAAGTCGACAGTCACCCTCGGGCAACAGACGGGACTTGCCCGCGGGGCTTCCGTCACGGGCGCCGCTGTCGACCGCGAACACGGCGGCCAGCCCTTCACCGGAGGACAGACCGGTGTGCTTGTTGTTGGCCATGAAGTGCGGGTCCGCCGCACCGAACAAGGTGAACGCGGCGTTGGTGGCGGTGCCCTTGCGGCCGATGCCGGTTGCGCCGATCAGGATCGGCCACACCAACAGCGGATGCCGTTCCCCGAAGCTGGGTTCGAGGTGTGGCCCGGGTCCGAGGTGGACACCGGCCGCGCTGACCAGGGTGGCCAGCACGCCGATCGGGTCCCCCTCGGTGTAGGGGTCGATCCGCTGGGCCAACCACCCGAGATAGCAGTCGAACACCGCCGGATCGACGGCGGGCAGCCACGCCCGTGCACGGGCGACCTGGGCGGCTCCCTGCCGGTCCAGCTCTGCCCATTCCCGGCTGTAGCCGGAGGGGGCATCGGCACGGGCGGTCAAGGTCGCTCCCCCTGCGACTACAGCCGTGTTGCTGTAGTCGCTAGGGGGCAGAGGGTGGCCGGTCACGTCCCCTGCCCCCCCTCCGGCTACAGCCGTCCCCGGCACGGCATCGGCTGCGACCGGCGTGAGTGCGGTAGGGCTGGTGGCCGTGTCGCCGAGGGTCGGCCCGTAGGGCTCCTTTCGGTCCTGGTCCTGGTCGGTGGTGACCGCGCGCAAGCGGCGGACGGGTCCGGCCGGGTGCGTGGTGGTGTTGGCGTGCGTCACGGGCGGTCTCCCCGGCTGCTAGTGGGCGGTGGAGCTGTCGACGGCGCGGGCGAACACGGCCAGCACCGCCGGGGCGAACTCCTCGGCCTGGGCGTAGTAGTCCGCGATCACGTGGCCGTTGGCGCGGGCGGACGCGACCAGCGCGACGACTTCCGGCACCCGCACCGCCGGGTCCTCGCAGCTGCGCAACACGTACTCGGCCAGGTGGTCCGGGCCGACCGCGTCCATGACGGCGCGGTCCATGGCGGAGAGGTAGAGCAGGGTGGTCACGGTCTCCAGGTCGATCGGGACCGGCTTGTGTCCGGTGCCAGGGCTGACGTGCACCACGGCGTCCGGGCGCGGCGTGTTGAGAAAGTCGTCGGGGTGCGTGCCCGGCGTGATGGTGACGGCCGGGCGGGAACGGTCGCGGCGGGTGGCGCGGGTGCGGTTGGTGCGCTTCACGTGGGCTCTCCAGAGCTGGGAGTCGGGAACGGGCGGAACACCCTGGGAACAGGGGGAACGCCGTGGGAAGTGCGGAAACGGGTCTGGTCGTGTGCCTGGGTCCGCGTGCCGGGTGACCAGCGCGGAACGCCTGGGAACGGCGTGGCTGGTCACCCGGCGGTGCGGGTGCTGGGTTGGGATGGGACCCAGTCCGGCGGGTGGTTCAAAGCCACACCTGACCCGCTTCCGGCGTGGTGCCGGTGGTGCGGGACTTGGCCGGAGGTGTGGTGGCGGGACTGGCCACCGGACCGGGAGACTTGGGCGGCTACTGGGCCGCGAGGATGGCCCGCGCGGTGACGCGGCAGTCGATCAGGCGTGCCGGGTCCGTGAACTCGGCGTGGACCCGGTCGACCAGGTCCGGCGTCAGGTCGTCGATGCCGACCACGGCCCACACCTCGACCACTTCGAGGCACGTGCGGTACAGGTCGCCCGGTTCGTAGTCCGGGGACAGGTACAGGGCGGCGGTGACCTCACGGTCGGTGGCGGTGGCAAGCACTTCCGCGCAGCTGCGCGACGTCGTCAGGGTGCTCACGCGGCCACCGCCGTCCCGGCGGTGCCGGTCACGTCCCCGGTCAGGTCCACGAACACCGCGCCCGCCTGGTCGGCCAGCTCCACGAACGCAGGCCACAGCACGCGGGTCAGCCGGTAGGCCAGGTCCGTGCACAGCGTCATCCGGGCAACGCTCCACGGACGGCGGGTGCCGGTCAGGTTGGCCCGCCGCGCCACCGCGTCACGCCGCTCGATCTCCAACGGCCCGAACTCGACCAGGGCCGTCACCACCGCCCGCGCGACCTCCGCCGTGGTCATCCCTCGGTGCAGCTCCACGCCGGACATGTGCAACGCCATGGCCTCCGCGTGGAACTCGACCACCCGACCGGCCAGGAACGCCGGAGAGCTGTACTCGGTGTGGCACATGCCGTCAGTGCCGAGGTACTTGCGGGCACGCACCGCCGGGGCGTCGGTCACCAGGGCGTTCATCGGGACACCCCCGTCAGGTCGGCGCGAACCTGGCCGACCGGGTGGGTACGGCACGCGAACACCTGCGAACCCGTGGACGAACGCCCCACCGGGTAGTGCGCCACCTGCGTGGCCATGAAGTCCAGCCCGCACACCACACACGCCCGACCGTCCGCCTGCGGCTCGCTCAACGGCCCGTGCTCCCACGACCACAACGGGGTCACGTCCCCGCCGCGACCAGCGCCGTCCAGCGCGGCCGGGTCGGCGGTGCCGGTCACGAACTCGCTGTAGGCGGCCTGGGCGCACGCCTCCCTGTAGACCTCCACCGACGACGCCGGAATCCGGATCGAGCCGCCCACCTTGAGCGCGTCCAGCTCACCGGACTTGATGGCCCGGTAGATCGTGGCCGGGTGCACGTCGAACATCTCCGCCACTGCCTTAACCCGGAACATCCGGGTACCCTCGTGCTGCATCGCAAGCTCCTGAGGCTCGATGTGATCTACCGCCCCGGCTGGTGCGCCAACACCGCCGGGGCTTTCTGCTGCCTGCCGCGATCCGTGCAACCGGTGCGACATGAACGAAGCTAGAGCACCCTCGTAACTCTGTCAACAGAGTGCCGGAGACTGCCAACCCTGCCAGCGGGCTAGCACCGTTGGTGGAGCTGAGTACCCTTGCCGCATGGAGCCACTGGACCCCGATGACCCCCGACCTCCGTTCCAGCAGGTGACCAACGCCCTCCGCGCGAGCATCCTCACCCGCAAGTTCCAGCCAGGTGACCAACTGCCTGGTCTGCCGGACCTGTCCGAGTTCTACGGCGTGTCGATCGGCACGGTCCAAAAAGCGATCGCAATTCTCCGGCAAGAGGGACTGGTGGTCACTCGGCAAGGTGCGGGTACTTTCGTGCGTCAACGGACCGAGCGCGCCGTAGGCTTGCGGCCCCATGTCGAGAGAGCTTTCACGGAACAACACGTGTCAATCGACTTCGCCGGATTCTCCGGTGAGACCCTTTACGGAGTAATTCAGGAGCCATTGGATAAGATCCGCATCGGCCGACTGACTCCGGAGCAAATCGACATTCGTGTCCTACTGCCGGACATGGATTCACCCTTGGGGTTGCCGCGCAGGGTGGATTCCGGGCCGAGTGACAGTGTTGACGTAAGGCAGCGCATGGAGCGAATTACCAGGAGGTCTACACAAGCAATCGCCGATTCGGTTACCGAGTTGGTGGAACTCGGTCTAGTCAAAAAGGCATCGGTCAAGTTCAGGCTTCATGATTGTGCGCCGTTGTTCAAGCTGTTCATCCTCAATGAGGGTGAAGCGTTTTTCGGGTTCTATCCGGTTGTCGAGCATTCGGTCACCATTGACGACTCGCCAGTTGCGATTTACGACCCGATGGGGAAAGACGCGGTCCTGTTCCATCACGAGGCGACCGAGGATGAATCGGACCTGGGAACACAGTACGTCGATCAATCGCGTAGGTGGTTCGACAGCATGTGGAACACGATCGCAAAGGACTTCAAGCCATAATGGCGCAAACTTTGGATAGGGTGCTGAAAAGTGCGCAAGTCGTCCTGTTCGACTTCGACGGGCCGTTGTGCGGAGTGTTCGCAGGTTTGCCAGCACCCGAAGTGGCACGCTCGTTGATAACGGACCTGCGTTCGCAAGGCTTTGAGCTGTCTGCCTCCGAGACTCAGGAGACCGATCCTCTAGAGGTTCTTCGGTTCTCGGGTCGATTTGGTGAGCGTGTAGTTCGCTCTGTTGAGGATGCGCTATGTGCGGCAGAACTTGCGGCGGTTAAAGTTGCCGCGCCAACCTCCGGCGGTGCCGAGTCGGTAAGGGCATGTATCGAGGCAGGGAAACGTGTTGGTGTGGTCAGCAACAATTCGGCCGACGCTGTTAATGCTTACCTTGTGTACCATGAAATGTCGGACGAAATCTACCCGGTAGTCGGTCGAGCTTACGCCGAACCGCACCGCATGAAGCCGAATGCTTACCCTCTTGTGCGCGCGTTGGAGCTGCTAGGCATTAACAGTGGCGACGCTGTATTGATCGGTGATTCTATAACGGACGTAGAAGTTGCTAAAGCTGTTGGGATGACATGCATTGCTTACGCCAACAGGCCGGAGAAGTGGCAGACGCTCGCAGGCGCTGACGTGCTGGTGGACGATATGGGCGCGGTAGCCAGCGCGCTACGGCCACAGAGTTAGGCCGGGCCGCCGGGGTTAGGTTCCTAACTCGCCGGTCGGCGGGTGTCTGACCAGGCCAAAGTTAGCCGGTTAGTCGAGTTAGCTCGCCGTGGTGGACGGCTTACGCGGTCCTGTGCGGGTTGCTCGGAGCGGTGCCGGTGGACTAACTCGGTGGTTGCCGCGTGACGCTTCCCCGTCGACGGGCTTTCGTCTCCCGGTGCTGCACTAAGCGGCCTGTAGAGCGGTCACGTCCCCTTCTGTGCACCGTCGGATGGTCCCCGACACGGCGGCTCTGAACGGGCGCTGAGACGGCCGTAGAGCGCCGATCAGCCACGGCGGGTAGTGGTCTGGTGGACGCGGTCGGGGAGGGAAGCGGTAGCGGGGGGCGAACAGCGCCCGTGAGGGCGGTTCCGGGGGTCCTCCTGCAAGCTCCGATGATCTTCCCTGTCCGGCATCGTCCGAGGTGACGCCAGGGAAGTAGGCCAGGGAAGCGGGCAGGGAAACCTCCCTGCCTCCCCGATGCCTCCCTGGCCCCTTCCCTGCCTGCATCCCCATCGGTGGTCTAGGCACTAGGGGCCAGGTCAGCCGCCCTTTGAGGCACTAGACAGGCCTCTAGATCTAGAGGGTGCGCCTCTAGGCCTAGAGGCGCTAGCGGCCTGCTCAGCGACTGTCGAGCACCCTAGGTGCCGCACCTAGAGCTAGGGGCCGGTGACCCTAGCCGGGCGCAGACTCTAGGCGCGGCGGAAGGGTCTCAGAGCGGGTCTCAGTACGGCGCGGTTCAACCCGTTTCACCATGTTGCAGCCTTGGCCCTGACCAGGGCAAACGTACGTCCACGCACCCTGCTGAACGACCGTCCCGAGAACTGAAAAGCGGTAGGTCGGCGGTTCGACCCCGCCCCTGGCCACCACGTCCGTTCGAGAAAGCCCTTCGCTTACGCGAGGGGCTTTTCTCATTTGTCCGACGTGAATCCGATGATCGCCAGCGCTTGGTCGTCGTGCACTTTTGTCCGCAGCCACTTCGTGCGATCAGGATCACTCGCTTCCGCCGCGCGGATCTCGTCCAACACCGCTTCCGGGCCTTTCTCCGACGTGATCTGCAACACGGTTTGCCAGTCCGTGAACAAGCCGTAGTCGTCCACGCCGCAGGACACGCCGTCCGTCGCCATCAGCACGGCGCGCACCCGGTCACGCGGCCAACTCGCCCGGACGGCCCGGTGCGCGGCGGCGGGGTCGGCTTCGGCCACCCACCAGCCGTCCTCGCGGTTGCGCCAGTCCGTGATCCGGTCGACCTTGCCGCGCATGTCGCGGAGCCGGGTGTCGGCGACGACCTCCGCGCCGGTGTCGGTGAACACCACCACCGGGCTGTCCGCTAGCACCAGCACGTCGACGTCGGTGTCGGTCCAGCGCGTGATCGAGACCGTGCTCGACGGCGAGTTCCCCGGTGTCAGGCCGTGTTCGGCCGCCAGGCGTTCGATGGTTCGGGCGAGGTCTTCGGCGAGGTCGCCGTCCAGTTCTCCCAGTTTCTGCAGCTCTTCGGCCAGGTGTCGGGAGTGCCAGCCGCCGTCCCGTTCACGTGGGGTCGGCGAGGTCGCGCCGTCCAGCAGCACCACGGCGTTCCGCAGTCGGACGATGCGGTCCTCGGTGGGGCGCGGCAGGCCGTCCCGGCCGACTCCGGCCCGTTCGGCGGTGGTGATCTCGGGCATCGGTGTCGAGCCTAGTGTGTCAACCTGGGTTGACAAGCGCCCGTTTGTCAACCAAAGTTGACGGCATGACGGAAGCAACCGAGCTCGCCTCGGCGGCGGGCGACCAGGACCCCAGGGTCGGGCTGCGAGCGGTGAGCGCGCTGCGCCGCCTACTGGAAACGCTGGAAGCCGTGCAGGTGCGCAACGCCCGCGCCCGCGGCTGGTCATGGCAGGAGATCGCGGCCGAACTCGGGGTCACCCGGCAGGCCGTCCACAAGAAGCACGGGGGAGATCGATGATCGGGGAACGGTTCACCAGGGCCGCCCGCCAGACCGTCCACGACGCGGTGGTGCAGGCCGAACGGCTCGACGCGCCCGAGATCGGGCCCGAGCACCTGGCGTTGGCGCTGCTCGACGCGCCGGTGCTGGCGAGCTTCGGTCTGGAACGGGACGAGGTGGCCGACGCGTTCGCCGCCGCCCGGCGCAAGGGCGGGCTCAGCGACGCGGACACCGCGGCGTTGCGCGGGCTGGGGATCGACGTCGACCAGATCGTGGCGTCGGTCGAACGGTCGCACGGGGAGGGTGCGTTGGCCGGTGCGCCTCGGCGTCGGCGGCGGTTCTTCGGCAACCACCTGCCGTTCACGGCGGAGGCGAAGAAGACGTTGGTGCGCAGCCTGGTCGAAGCGCGCGACCTCGGCCACGGCTCGCTCGGCCAGGAGCACCTGTTGTTGGCGCTGCTGGCCGAGCGGGGGCTGGTGGCCGAGGTGTTGGAAGCGCGTGGGGTGAGTTACACGGAGGTCAGGAAGCGGGTCGCTCGCTCACCCAGGTGACCAGGGGGAGGAAGGCCTGGGTCAGCGGGCCGATGGTGACGGCGTAGAGGACGGTGCCCACGCCGATCGTGCCGCCGAGCAGCCAGCCGCCAGCCAGCACGGTGAGTTCGACCACGGTCCGGACCAGGCGCAACGAGGTCCCGGTCCGCGCGCAGAAACCGGTCGTGAGGCCGTCGCGCGGGCCGGGACCGAGGCGGGCGCCGATGTAGACGGCGGCGGCCAGGCCGTTCAGCACGATGCCGGCGGTGAGGAACAGGATGCGCGGCAGGAGTTCGGTGGGGTTGGGGAGGACGGCCAGGCTGACGTCCACCGCGACGGCGATGACGATGACGTTGCTGACCGTGCCGACGCCGGGCTTCTGTCTGAGCGGGATCCAGCAGAGCAGGACGAGTGCGCCGACGACGGCGGTGATCGTGCCGAAGGACAGGCCGGTGATCTTGGTCAGGCCCTCGTGCAGCACGTCCCACGGGTCGAGGCCGAGGGTGGCGCGGATCTGGAGCGCCATGCTCGCGCCGTAGAGCCAGAGCCCGGCGAGGAGTTGGGGGACGCGGCGGAGGGGCGAGACGGTGACCGGGACTTGGGTGAGTGCGGCGAGCATGTGGCCATCCTTCGCCCAGATTGGCCTTGTATTCCAGAGCCAATTGGCAATAATTGGCCTTATGAACTCCGACGTCCCGCCCGGTGGACGCATATCCGGCTTTCGCCTGGCCCGATTGCTCGGCGAGTGGCGTCGTCGTGGCGCACGTCACGGCTCGGCGGACCTGGCCGCGGCGATCCGGATGCTGGTTCTGGACGGGCGCCTGCCGGCCGGCACCCGTCTGCCCGCGGAACGCGAGATGGCCGAGGTGCTGCCGGTGAGCCGGACCATGATCACCGCGGCTCTCGACCAGCTCCGCGCGGAGGGGCTGGTGGCCAGCCGTCGTGGTGCCGGTTCGTGGATCAGCCTGCCCACCGGAACGCTCGGGATCGTTCCGGACAGCCCTTTGGTTGGCAGCAGCATGGTCGACTTCGCCCGTGCCGCACCTCCGGCGTTGCCTGGTGTGCTGGCGGCGTTCGACCAGGTGCGCCGTTACCTGCCGGACCACTTGGCCGACCACGGCTACTACGAGCACGGCCTGCCTGACCTGCGGCAACGTATCGCGGACCGGTATGCGGCGCGTGGTCTGCCGACGTCACCCGACCAGATCGTGGTGACCAGCGGCGCCCAACACGCGCTGGCGTTGACCCTGCGCCTGCTGACCGGTCCGGGCGACCGGGTGCTGGTGGAGCAGCCGAGCTACCCCAACGCCCTGGACGCGATCAAGGCCGTCTCCGCGATCCCGGTCCCGGTGGCGATGACCGACACCGGCTGGGACCTGCCCGGGATCGCCGCCGCCCTGCGCCAAGCCGCACCGCGCATGGCGTACGTGGTCGTCGACTTCCACAACCCGACCGCGCACCGCCTGGATGCCGAAGGTCGAGCCGAACTGGCCGACATCGCCCGCCGCGCCCGCACGCCGTTGGTCGTGGACGAGACGGTCTTCGAATTGGACTTGGACGGCGATCCTCTGGACGGCCCACCCCCGATGGCGGCGTTCGCGGAAGACCTGGTGGTGACCCTGGGTTCGGCCAGCAAATCCCACTGGGGTGGCCTGAGAATCGGCTGGATCCGCGCGTCCGCCGAGGTGGTCCACCGCCTGATTTCGACCCGGACGGCCCTGGACCTGGGGTCCGCCGTGGTCGAGCAACTCGTGCTGGCCGAACTCCTGGCCGACCCCGAACCGGCGCTGCGCGAACGGCGCGCCCAACTGGCGTCCCAACGCGACGTGCTGATGGAAGGCCTGCGCGAACACTGCCCAACCTGGCGTTTCCGCAGGCCGGAGGGCGGATTGAGCGTGTGGTGCGAGCTGGACGCGCCGCTGAGCACCCGCATCGCGGTCGCAGCCCAGAACCACGGCATCCGCCTGGCCCCTGGTTCGCGCTTCGGCGCCCACGGCGGCTTCGAACGCTGGCTCCGCCTACCGTTCGTCCAGCCGCCCGACGTGCTCCGAGACGCCGTCCGCCGCCTCGGCCTGGTCGCCGCGTCGGTAGCCGGCCCCGGGGTGGCCGCCGAGACCGACGTCACCGTGCCGGTCGCCTGACCGAGTCCGGGTCCCGAGTCCGAGTCCCGAGTCCGGGGGCGGGTTTGGGTCCAGGGCCCGATCTCGCCCTCGCCTTGCCTGTCTGGCGCCTGACCAGGGTTTGGTGATGATCACCTGATCGTGTACCTCGCCCCCGTCGGGCTCCGGCGCAGCCCCTCGATGAGCCGGAACCCGACGGCGGTTCGTGGACCTGCGGCGGGGACGCTCCAGGGATAGGCGTCCCCTGCCGCAGGTTCCTGTGCGGTCCCAACGCTCGCGGGGGCAGCGCGGCGATGGGACCTCGCCCGTTCCTGCCAGGGCGCGGTTGGCAGGACGGGAAGTCTGGGGTCGTGCGCGAACGCATCAGTACGAGAACTAGCGATGGTGCGAGAAATGACTGGTCAGACGAGGTGTAGCCGCGTGTGCTCAGGGCACACGGGTCCTGTCTTGCTCAGTCGGGTGACGTGCTGGGCAGCCCTGGAACGCTGCCTGGAGATCGCCCGTCGTCCCGCCGTTCGACCGGCCTCGCGGTCAACGGCTTCGAGTCCGACTGGCTGGTGAACGACGCGATGACGCCGCCCCGGTGACCGCCGCCGTTGTCCGCGCTGCTCGACGACGATGCCGTCGGCGCGCTGGGCGCGGGGGCCTGCTTCGGAGCGGGTGCGGGAGCGTTCGGCTCCGGCACTTCCCAGATCACCTCGGCGGTCGGCGTGATCTGCGAGTCCGGTGACGCCGGTGCGACGGGGGCGAACGGCAGCACGCCCGCGAGGGGCGATGCGTCCACGCCCACATCCACGGCCGTCGGTTCCGGGGTTGGTGCCTGCACTTCCAACAAAGCGGCACGGGCGGTGGCCTTCGCGGCCACCTTCGCCTCGTACAGCGGGGCGGGCATGGTGTTCGACACCGAGCCCGAGTGGCTGTAACCCGAGTAGCTGTAACCGGAGTAGCTGTACTCGTCGGCGTCGTCCGCGTTCCGGTCATCGTCCGCGTACCGCTCGTCCGGGTAGGAGTAGTCGCCGTCCTCCGCCGGGCACCCGCCCTGATCGGGCACGTACACGAGGTCGATCGGTCGGTGGGCGACTGCCAAGGGGCGCTCGGAGGGGCCGAAGTGCACTCCGAGCGGGTGGTGTTCGAACGCCGGCGGCTCGAACGTCTCGTGCCGGAAGTCGGTGAACGGCGCCGCGTCCTTCGGCAGCACGTCGGCGAGCAGCGGACCGGCGGTTGCCGCCTGCCGCTCGCCGAGCGCCACGTTCACTTGGTCAAGCGTCTTCGTGATCTCGTTCGAGTGGTCCTCGCCGGCCGATGCGACCCCGGCGCACACGAACCACGCCGCCGTGGCCAACCCGCTGAGGGCGAGTGCCCGGAGCAGCAGCGATCCGCTGCGGCGGAGCGCGTCGGAGACTGCCACTGTGGATCACCACCGTTCCAGGTACGGCGAACGGGACGGACCGTTCGAGGTCGACGTTCTGCTATGTCTAGCACTGGTTACCGCATTTTCGAACGTTCTCCGCCGGAACCCACTCGGAAGGGCGGTGCGGTGCGGCTGTCCGTGTTGTCACACCGGCCGGTGAACACCGTCCGTCGTGTCCACCACATCGGGCGATGGCGGTCACTGTCCTTTGTAGATGCCGATGTCGGGTCCGCTGTGGACGCCCGAGTACCGGCTTCGGTACCGAAGGTTCTGTTACCCCGTATGGGCGTCCCTCGGACGGGTGGCACGCGATCACCCTGAGCCCACGCAGACGAAGCCGAGATCGCCGTGCCGTGCCTGTGCGTCCGCAAGCGCTTGCGCCGGATGTGCCAGGTTCGCGTGGAGGTCGACCATCAGGTCCACCACCCGATCGTCCGGCACCGCCCGCACGCTCTCCACGACCACCCGCGCGCCCCGCCGCAACAACACCTGCGCCAACCCCGACTCGCACGCCGACAGCACCACGACCGACGGCGCACGCGCCAACCCGTTGAGGTCGTGACCGTGCAGCGGCCCGTCGTCCAGTTGCAGGTACGAAAACAATTCGTCTTGCCGGACGCCGTGAGCGGCGATGTGCGCGACGTCCGCGTGGGCCATCTCGCGCAACGTCTCGTCCACCGTGGAGCGGAACCGCCCGCCGTGCGTCCGGCGCAACGCCTCGACCTCCCGGTGCGCGTGCAGGAGGGACGGCCCGGCGACCCAAAGACGGTTCTCCAAGGTCAACGGACGCGTGTTCGCCCGGTGCCAACAACTCGCCGACGGCGCCACCGAAAGCGCCCGCGCACGGGCGGAAGGCAGTGCGGCCCACGGCATCCGCGCCAGCTCCGGGCTCGGCACGACGACCAGCGGCCGATCGCCCGCCGGCCGCAGCAGGCGGTCGAGGTCGGCGATCGCGTGCGGAGCGTCGGCGAGCGACAGCGAACGCACGTGCCGGGCCGTGGTCCGGGCCTCACCGCAGTCGTGCAGCCTGACCCGCCCGGCAGCGACGGACACCGCCACCAACCTGCCGCGATGGCTGATGAAGATCAGCAGAGCCCTGTCCTCCAACGCGTCCACGACATCCGTGAGCGGGACGATCGGCCGTCCGAGAACGCGCGGCGAGCGTGCCAGCCTGTGGATCTCACGTTCCAGCCGCATGATCCGGTCCCGATCACCCTGGACACGGGCGAGGCGCAGTTCGGCGCGCACCTCGGCGACCTCGGGCAGGGGTTCCGGCGGCTGGGCCGGCCGACGTTCGCTCCAGCGCAGCGCCGATCGGGCGTCTCCGCAGGCCAGGGCGTGGTCGAGGGCGATGTCCACCAGGTCTCCGTGTGTGTCGGGTTCGGGCAGGGCCAGTCCTGCCCGGCACGCGGCCACCGCGCCGCGTCGGGTCTGTGCCAGGCGGGCGCGGGCCAGCCAGCCGATGGCCTTCGACCGGGACGTGCCCCGGTGCCTGCGCGCGGCTGCCTGTTCGGGCGCGTGGAGCAGCCGGAGTTCGGCCGCGTCGTTGTGGTGTCCATACCGGTCGCACGCGTCCGCGACCTCGATCGGTGAGCCGGAAGAGCCGGAAGAGCCGGAGGAACCGGAAGCGCCCGCGCGCAGAGCCACGGCCTGGGCGGCCGGTACCCAAGACAGGCGGTTCTCGCCGCGGAACAGGTCTTCCGCCTCGGCGGCCAGCGCACGGGCGGCGGCGAAGTTGTTGTCCCGCAACGCGCACCGCGCGGCGAGCAGCAGCGCTTCGGGCAGCCGTGAGTCGACCGCCGGCCGCAGCAGCGCGGTCGCCTCACGCACCAGACCGGTGTTGAGCAGGGCTTCCGCGCGGCCGACCAGGGCCAGGGAACGGTCGGGCGTGATGCGGTGGGCCGTCATGCGACGAACCACGGCGTGGCGTGATCGCGGCCCGCACCCCGCAGCACGAACCTGACCGGCCCGAACGGCAGCCGCTCGACGTGGAACCAGCCCGCCGGGTCGATCGCCGCCGTCACCTGACCTCCCGGCCACCGCGCCACGGCGAGCGTGCCCGTCCCGGCACGGACCAGCCCCGTCGCGTGCAGGCCACCCGTCACGTGGTCGAGCCGCAGGTCGAGGTCGGTGAAGGTCAACGTCCGCGTGCCGCCCCGCCCGCGCATACCGGGCGGGGCGCCCCGCACCGAGTCGGAGAGCAGCCGCATCGCCGCCGCGTCGGTGCGTTCGCGCAACGCGCGTTGTGCCTTCGCGGCAAGGGTTTCCGGTGTCGGGTCGAGGTCGTCCACGAGGTGGGCGAGGCTGTCGAGCAGTTCGCGGTCGGTGGTCATCGGGCCACCTCGACGCCGATTCGGCGGCGCAGCACGGCCAGGCACCGGCCGCGGGTGGCGCCCAGGCTGTTGACCGGGACGCCGACCGCCTCCGCGACCTGCGTGAACGACAACTCCGGCGCGAACGCCGCCAGCCGCAGGATCTCCCGGCAACGGTCGGTCAGCGTCACGTACGCGCGCCACAGCCCCGGCCCGGCGTCACCCGCCAGCGCCACCTCCTCGGGCGACGGCCCGTCGTCGGGCTGTTCCCACAGGTCGACCGGCTCTTCCCGGCCGCGCAGGCGCAGCACGGTCAGCGTCTCGCGCCGGCTGGTCGTGACCAGCCACGCGCCCAGCCGGTCGGGACGGCGGATGCGGTGCAGGTTCTCGGCCAGCGCCAGCCAGGTGGCCTGGCAGACGTCGGCCGCGTCGTCCGGGCTCAGCCGGTGCGACCTCGGTACCGCCCAGACCAGGCGCACGTACCGGCGGACGATCTCGTCCCACGCGGCCTCGTCGCCCGCCTGTGCGCGGGTGAGCAGTTCAGTGTTGGTCCGATCTTGCATGCTCCTTGAGAGCAACCCGGCTGACCTGGGGATACCGGTGCCGCCCGATGGTGTGGCAGGGGGAACCGGTGATCGTTTTCGTGCGTCGCTACCCGGTTCGCCGCGTCGTCACTCGGTTCGCAGACCGGTCGGGCGGATCGCCGAGCGCAGCGCCGGCAGCGTGCACAGGGACACCACGAGGACGACGACCGCCGCGGCGGCGACCGTGGTGGCGATCTCGGTCCAGTCGACGCGGAACCGTTCGACCGGCGCCACCAACCACGCCGTGCCGAGGCCGATCGGGATGGCCAGCCCGATGCCGAGCGCCGCGGGTATCGCCGACTGCCACAGCGCGGACACCGCGAGGACCTTCGGCGGCACGCCGTTCGCGACCAGCACCGCCGTGGCGCGGCGGCGTTCGTGGACCTGGTCGACGGCCGCCGCCGCGAGACCGATCACGGCCAGCAGGGTGAGCAGCACCGATCCGCCGATGACACCGCTGCGCAGGGACGTGAACAGCTCGACCTGCCCGGCTTCGACCGGTCGGCGCAGCGTGACGCCGCGGTCGGCCCGGCCGGTGGCGGCCAGCAGGCGATCACCGAAGGACTCGTCCGGGTCACCCCGCACGACCAGTTCGGACGGCGGGATGGTCGCCAGCACCGGATCGGCTCCGCCCGCGACGAGCAGCCCTCGCGGACCCTCGGCCACCGTCTTGTACTGCGGCACGACCCACTCCCGGCCGTTGACGGTGACCTTCGTGCCGGGTGCGGGACCGGGGCCGACCAGGTAGGCGGAGCCGGTCACGCAGTCCTCGACCTCCAGGCGTTCGGCGATCTCGGCGCAGTCGGTACTCGTGACGGTGGTGTCCTCCAGGCGGTGCCGGCGCACCTCGCTGACCTCCCGCACGCCGCCGACCAGCGCGATCGCCTCTTCCAGCGACCGGACCGGGGTGTGCAGGGGCAGGTTGAGCACCCAGCGGTCGGGGGTGTCGGACGGTGGGGCGGCGGTGAACTGGGCCGCCACGCCGAGCAGGACCTGGAGCGTCAACGAGCCGGTGAGCACCACGACGACGCCGGACAGCACGCGTGGGGTGCCCGAGTCGAACCGGAGGGTGCGTAATGCGAGCAGCGGCGCGATGCCGTCCGGTTCGAGGCGGTGGGCGACCTTGCCGACCAGCCACGGCAGCACCGCACCCGTGCCGGCGAGGACCAGCGCGATGCCCAGACCGAGGCTGACGGCCAGGCGCGCGTCGGTCATCAACTGCCAGTAGTTGCCGGTCGCGGAGATCACCACGATCAGCAGGGCACCCGCGCCGATCAGCCCGAACCGCCACCACGCCCGGTACCGCGGCAGTTCGACGGCGCGGGACAGGCCGAGCGGGCCGACCTCCTCCGTGCGCAGCGCGAGCAGGGCCGACACGACCGCCACCACCGGCACGCCGAGGGCGATCATGGCGCCGAGCAGCGGGTCGGGCAGCAGGTCGGTCGGGAAGAAGCCGACCCCCTCGACCTCGATGAACCGGGCGAGCGGCCGTGCGGCGAAGAACAGCGCCACGCCGACGAGCAACCCGAGCACGGCCCCCGTCAACGTCTCACCGCTCGCGATCCAGCGGATCTGGTTGCGGGACGCGCCGACCAGGCGGATCGCGGCCAGGCGCTGTTCGCGGCCGGTCGCGCCGAGGCGGGTGGCGACCAGGATGAAGATGCCGAGCGGGACGAGCAGGGCGCTGATCGCGGCGACCATCAGCAGCCGGTAGACGGGCAGCAGGGTCGACGGGGGCAGGTCGCTGCCGAAGCCGGTGGCCGAGTAGGCGTTGTCGAAGTGGGCTTCGGACAGGCCGGCGTAGAAGATCAGGGACTTCGGCCTCGGCAGGCCGGCGTCGGCGATCACCCCGATGACGCTTTCCGGGAAGCGGGCGCGGACCGAGTCGTCGGTGCGCATCAGGTCGAGGAGTTCGGGGGAGACGACCAGTTCACCCGGACCGGGGATGCGGCCGACACCGGGCGGTGCGGGGGCGTCGGGCGTGGTGGCGGCCAGTTCCACACCGGTGATGAGGTGGCCTCGCCAGGAGACGCTGACGTTGCGGGCTTTGAGGGTGGAGTCCGCCTCGGTGGAGGTGAGGGACGCGGCCTGGACGCGTTGGGACTTCGCCTCGCGGGCCGGCCCGATGGAGGCGGCCAGGAGCAGGACGGTGACACCGAGGCCGACGCCGGCGGCGGTGAGCGCCAACCTGGCCCAGGACGTCCGACTGCCCCCGACAGCCAGTCGAACGCCCAGGACCAGGTCGGCGGCCCACCTCATCGGAGCGCGTCCTGAGTGCTCCGGCCGCCTCTTCGGGGGGTGCGGTGGGGGTGCTGCATAGGGATCACATCTCTTGAGACGCCAAGGGGGGCCTCGACGTGGCCTGCCGACGTGGACAAGATGTGCGGGTTACTCGGAACGCAGGCCCAGCGCGCCCGTCGCCCGCCGCAGTGACGGCAGCGACAGGACGGTCACCACGACGACCATGAACGCCGCCGCGCCGCTGAGCACCGCGATGCCCGGCCAGTCGAGGACGATCGGCTGGGACATGATCCGCAACAGCAGGACCGCCAGAGCACCGCCCACACCCACGGCCACGACCAGCGCCAACAGGAGCGGCACCGCGTTCTGCCAGAGGAGCGACCTGCCCAGGGCGCCTCGCGGGACACCGCTCGCCGCCAGGACCGCGAGTGGCCGCCTGCGTTCGCGGACCTGTTCCAGGGCCAGCACCAGCAGACTCGCGCCCGCCAGCAGCAGCGTGATCAGGGACCCCGCCAACAGGCCTTGCCGGATGCTCTGGAACTGCTCCACCCGCTGGGAGACGTCGGCCTCGCCGAAGTAGGACACGTAGGAGCGCCACGTTATCGGGGCCACGGCGTTGCGGACGTGCTCCGCGACGTCCCGCTCGTCCTGGTCGATCAGCACCAGCAGGTTGGAGCTCTCGGGTTCGACCGGCATGGCACGCGCCACGGACGGCGTGAGCAACAGGCCGCTCTGGAAGTTGATCGACTCACTCGGTGGCTTGACCACGGTGAACTCCGGTACCGTCCATTGTGGACCTTCCCGCTGGTCCCCGGTGGAATCCTCGAACATCGTGACCCGCTGGCCGGCCTTGAGCAGCGACCGGTGGCCCCGGGAGAAGGCGGTTTCGACGTAGAACGAGTCGCCGTCCTGGCAGCTCGGCAGAACCGCCTGCGTCCTCAGGGCTTCGCAGTTGCCGACGAACGCCGAGTGGTAGTCGTCCTCGCCGGCCTTGAACCCCAGGTTTCGCAGCGTGTGGACTTCTGCCACGCCCGCGGTCCGCGCCACCAGGCCCGCTGTCTGCTCGACCAACTCGGGCGTCGACTCACGCAGGTTGATCGTGATCCGGCCCCGGTCGACCTCCGGTCCCGGACTGTCCATGACCTCGCTCTGGGCGCTGGCCATCACGGACTGCAGCGCGATGCCTCCGGCCAGGACCACCGCCACACCGCCGACCACGCGAGCCGCCGTGCCGCTCTCCAACTGGAGCCTGCGGATCGCCAGCTGCCACGACGGCGCGCCACCGCGCACACGGCCCACCGCGCGTTCCACCACCCACGGCAGCAGCACCGGGATCGCCAGCAGCAGCATCACGATCCCGCCGATCACGATCGGCGCGGACCCCCGGCTCTGCGACCCGCCGAACGCGCCGGCCTGGGTGATCAGCACCCCCACGCCGACGACGAGCGGCACCAACCGCCACCACAGCACCCGGCGCACCGGCTTCGCCCGGCGCACCACGCCCAGCGGCTCGATCACCGTGCGCCGCATCGCGATCACCGACGTGACCACCGCCATCACCGGCACCAGCACGGCGATCATGACCGCGAACGGCAACGACGGGGTCAAGTCGCTCACGAACGCGCTGAGCCCCAGCACCTGGATGTCGTCCACGAACTGCCGTCCGATGAAGAACAGTACCGTGCCCACCGCCAGCCCGACGAACGCGCCGAGCAGCGCTTCACCCGCCGCGATCCGGCGCACCCGCTGCGATCCGGCGCCGACCAGCCGCAACGCCGCCAGCCTGCGGTCCCGCTCGGCCCCGGCCAGCCGCGTGCTGATCCCCACGAACACCAGCACCGGGAACAGCAGCGCGACCACGCCGACCATGACCAGCAGGGACAGCACCGGGTCGAGGGCGCGCTCGGTCAACTGCCCGCCGAACCGGGAGATCGCGGTGCCGTCGTCCTCCGGGACGGTCGCGTCACCCGCGTAGAACAGGAGGTCGTGCGGCGTGTTCAGGCCGACATCGTCGATGGTGCCGATCAGCTGTTGCGGGAACCGCTCCCGCAGCAGCTCCCCCTCCGGCGACTCCAACAGCTTCGCGAGCGCCGGCGACACGAACACCTCGCCGTCGCCGGGGACCTTCGACATGCCCGGCGGCACCGGCGCGTCCGGGCCGCTGCCCTTCACGAACCGCCCGGTGATCGACTCGCCGCGGTACTCGGTGAACCAGAACGTCGAGTACAGGACGTCCCCCGACGTCTGCTCGCCGGTGACCGGCGCGTTCGCGGCCTGCCGTTCGTCGCGCTCGGATAACACCGTGGTGACCGAGGCCGACGCCAGCAGCACGGCCACGCCGATGCCGATGCCCGCGCCGGTCAACGCGAGCCGCACCCACGACGTGCGACCGCCGCCGAGAGCCAGCCGGACGCCCAGCGCGAGGTCGGTGAACCACTGCTTCACGTGACCGGCTCCATCTCACGCGATCGCCCGTCGCGCACGACGACCTCGCGGTCGGAGTACGCCGCCACGCGCGGTTCGTGCGTCACCAGCACCACCGCCGCGTTGGTCTCCTTCGCCGCGGTGACCAGCAACTGCATCACCCGCTCGCCGTTGAGCGAGTCGAGCGCGCCCGTCGGCTCGTCGGCGAACACCACCCGCGGGCCCGTCACCAGGGCGCGTGCCACCGCGACCCGCTGGCCCTGGCCGCCGGACGTCTCGCCCGGACGCTTGTCGGCGACGTCGGACACCTCCAGCCGCTCCAGCCACTCGCGGGCGCGCGACTCGGCTTCCTTGCGCTTCACCGAACCAAGCCGCAGCGGCAGGGCGACGTTCTCCAGGCAGCTCAGCTCCGGCACCAGCTGGCCGAACTGGAACACGAACCCGAACTCGGTGCGCCGCAACTCGCTGCGCTGGCCGTCGCCCATCGCGCTCAGCTCCACGTCGCGGTAGCGCACGGTGCCCTTGTCCGGCGTCAGGATCCCGGCCATGCAGTGCAGCAGGGTCGACTTGCCCGAGCCGGACGGGCCCATCACGGCCACGACCTCGCCGGCGCGCACGCTCAGGCCGGCGCCGTCCAGCGCGGGCGTCGGCCCGAACGCCTTGTGCAGGTCGACGGCTTCCAGCAGCACCTTCACCGGTCCTGGGCCGTCCACCGGTCCTGGGCCACGCGTGAATCCTCCGTCGTTCATCGGGTCACCGCCGTCTTCAGCTGGCCGAGGCGTGCGGCGGTGAGCTCCAGCCAGCGCAGGTCGGCCTCGAGGTGGAACAGGGCGTGGTCGCAGATCAGCTGGTCGGCCAGGTCGCCGGACGCCTTGCGCTTGGTCAGCTCGCGCATCGCGGCCAGGTGGGCGGCGCGCTGGACGTCGAGCACGTCGTCCGCGCTGCGTCCGGACAGCAGGGCCAGCACGACCTTCGCGTAGAGCGTGTTCTGCAGGTAGGGCTCCGGCTTCTCCGGCGTGCCCAGCCAGTGCTCCACATCCGTCACGCCCGCGCCCGTGATCGCGTACCGCTTGCGTTCCGGACCGTCGCCCGCTTCGACGCCCGCCTCCTCGACGAGGCCGTTGCGGAGCAGGCGCGACAGGGTGGTGTAGACCTGCCCGTAGTGCAGCGGCCGGTCTTGGCCGAAGCGCTCGTCGTAGGCCCTCTTCAGGTCGTATCCGTGCCGTGGGCCTTTTTCCAGCAGGCCGAGCAGGGTGTGTCCGATCGACATGGGAGCGAACTATACACACGAGGTATACACACGGTTCATACTCCGATCGGCCGAACGTGGAGAGGTGTGCCGACGGGCAGCTGGACTAACCGGTCATCGTCGTTTGACGGTTACTTCGCCACATCGTTGCTCTTCGACGCCTACAGTGGAGGGGTGACTGGTCTGGCGGCCGGCTGGGACCACGCGGCTTTCACGCAGGGTCGAGCCGGCGATGCGGAACACGATGTGGAGCTGCTGCTCGCTTTCCTGAACACCCGAGATCTCGAACTCGGCACTGACGTCCTCGACAGCGCCGCCGCTTGGCGCGCGTGGGTCACCGAACGCGGCCTCGGCCGCGCGGGTGATCCGGAGGAGGTCCGCGCCGCCCGCGCGTCGCTGCGGGCCTCGCTGGGTGAACGGCACGACGGACCCGATCCGACCCCCGCCGCGGGGCTGGTGCGTGTCGATCTCAGCCACGGCGTGCCGACGATGTCCAGCACCGATGCCCTGGGCGCGGTGCTCGGCGCGGCGGCGCGGCTCGCGGTGCTCGGGTCGTGGGAGCGGTTCAAGATCTGCCAAGCGGACGACTGCCGGTGGGCGTTCTTCGACCGTTCGCGCAACCGCTCGCGCACCTGGTGCTCGATGCAGACGTGCGGCAACCGGGAGAAGGCGCGCAACTGGCGGGAACGCCGGGCCCTCAGCGTGACCTGAGCGTTCAACCCACCTGTTCCGAACGCAGGACACACGCAGCTTGAACGTAGGACACACGCGTGTGTCCTACGTTCAGCGCAGGTGTGTCCTACGTTCGGAAGGCGTGTGTCCTGCGTTCGGGATGCCTGAGTTGAGCGTTCGGGGGTGCGGGGTCAGACGACCAGTTGGCTGAAGGTGTAGATCACCAGGCCGGCGAGCGCGCCCACGACGGTGCCGTTGATGCGGATGAACTGCAGGTCGCGGCCGACCTGCAGTTCGATCTTGCGCGAGGTCTCCTCGGCGTCCCAGCGCTCGACCGTGTCGGTGATCAGCGTGGTGATCTCGTGGCGGTAGTTGGTCACCACGTACCCCGCCGCGCCTTCGAGCCACCCGTCGACCTTCGCGCGCATCACCTCGTCCTCGATCAACCGCCGGCCGAACGACATCAGCCCCTCGCGCACGCGCTTGCGCAGCTCGGACGACGGGTCCTCGGCCGCGTCGAGCAGCATCTTCTTCGCCGTGCCCCAAGCCGACCCGATGAGCCGCTGCACGTCCGGGTGCGACACGAGCTGCTGCTTGACCTGCTCGGCCCGCTGCATGGTCGCCGGGTCGGTCCGCAGGTCGGTCGCGAACTCGATCAGGAACTGGTCCACCGCCAACCGCATCGGGTGGTTGGCGTCGGTCTTCACCGCCCACGCGAAGTCCAGCAGCTCGCTGTAGACCTTGTCGCCTAGCAGCGAGTCCACGAACTTCGGCGACCACGACGGCGCCCGGTCCGACACCACGTTCATGACCTTGTCGTAGTTGTCCCGCACCCAGTCGTACGCCCGGTCGCACACCAGGTCCACGAGCTTGTGGTGCGCGCCGTCGGTGAGCACCTGACCGAGCAGCTTGCCCAGCGGCGGACCCCACTGCTGGTCGACGAGCCGCCGCACCACCGCCTGCTCGACCACGGCCTGCACGTCGTCGTCCCGCAGCACGGTGACCGCGCCGCGGACCACGTTGGCCAGTTCGGACGTCACCCGTTCGGCGTGATCCTGGTTGGCGACCCACTCGCCGAGACGCCGTGCGATGCCGACCCGGCGCAGCTTGTCCCGCACCACCGCCTCGGACAGGAAGTTCGTCCCGACGAACGACCCCAGCGCGTCGCCGAAGCTGTCCTTGCGGGTCGGGATGATCGCCGTGTGCGGGATCGGCAGCCCCAGTGGCCTGCGGAAAAGCGCGGTCACGGCGAACCAGTCGGCGAGCGCGCCGACCATGCCCGCCTCGGCCGCGGCGCGGACGTACCCGATCCAGGCCGGGCCGCCGTCCTCGAAGAGCAGGGCGATGAGGAAGATCGCGGTGGCCGCCAGGAAGAAGCCGGTGGCCACCAGTTTCATCCGGCGCAGGCCCTGGCGCTTGAGCTGGTCAGCGGCGGTCAGTTGCTCCACGCCGCCATTGTCCGTGAAGATTCCGGCTTGTGCGGGTACCAGCGCTAGTCCCCAGGATGCGGCCGTTCACCTCGACGATCTTCGCGGAGATGACCGCGTTGGCGGTTCGCACCGGGGCGGTGAACCTCGGGCAGGGTTTCCCGGACACCGACGGCCCGGTGGGGATGCTGGAGGTCGCCAAGGCGTCCATCGACGGCGGGCTCAACCAGTACCCGCCCGGCCCCGGTATGCCGGAGCTGCGCCACGCGATCTCCGAGCACCGAGCGCGCTACGGAACGCACTACGACCCCGACACCGAGATCCTGGTGACGGTGGGCGCCACGGAAGCCATCGCCTCCGCGTTGCTCGCCCTGGTGGAACCCGGTGACGAGGTCGTGCTCATCGAGCCCTACTACGACTCCTACGCGGCGTCCGTGGCGTTGGCCGGCGCGACCCGGCGGACCGTGGGCCTGGTCGAGGAGCCGGGCACGGGGCGGCTCGGGCTGGACGTCGAGGCGCTGCGGGCCGCCATCGGGCCGCGGACCAGGGCGTTGCTGCTCAACTCGCCGCACAACCCGACCGGGACGGTGCTCAACCGCGAGGAGCTGGCCGCGGTCGCCGCGCTGTGCGTCGAGCACGACATCGTGGCGATCACCGACGAGGTGTACGAGCACCTGGTGTTCGACGGACTGGAGCACGTGCCGCTGGCCACGTTCCCCGGCATGGCCGAGCGGACCGTCACGATCTCCGGCGCGGGCAAGTCGTTCAACTGCACGGGCTGGAAGATCGGCTGGGCGTGCGGTCCCGCCGAGCTGGTCGGCGCGGTGCGCGCGGCCAAGCAGTTCCTGACCTTCGTGGGCGGCGCGCCGTTCCAGCCGGCCGTCGCGCACGCGTTGCGGCATGAGCTGGCTTGGGTGGAGGACCTGCGGGCGTCGTTGCAGAACAAGCGGTCGCGGCTGGCCGACGGGCTGGCCGACGCCGGGTTCTCGGTGCGGCCGAGCGAGGGCACGTACTTCATCACCGCGGACGTCCGCCCGCTCGGCTTCACCGACGGTGCGCAGCTGTGCCGGGAGCTGCCCGAGCGGATCGGTGTCGCGGCCGTGCCGGTGCAGGTGTTCACCGACCACCCGGACGAGTGGCGGCACCTGGTGCGGTTCGCGTTCTGCAAGCGGGACGAGGTGCTGGACGAGGCGATCGGCCGGCTGCGCAAGCTGAGCGTCTGAAGCCGGGCGTCTGAAGCCGGGCGTCTGAAGCCGGGCGTCTGAAGCCGGGCGTCTGAAGCCGGGCGTCCGAGGTGTCCGGAGCTAGGCGTCCGACCTGACCTCCGCCGGGCGGGCGCCCGCCAGCCGGTCCTGCACCAACGCGTGCCGGAACTGGTAGGCGGCGCCCGCCTGCCGCAGCACGCCGAGCTTGCGCGCGTCCTCCAGGAACACCATCAGCTCCCACGGCAGCTTGCCGCGCAGCGCCAGCCAGATCCGCGCCACGGTGAACCACCACCAGCGCAGGTGCAGCACGGACAGCGTGAAGCCGAGCATCAGCCCGCACGCCAGGCCGAGCCCGACCATGCCCGACTGGGTCGGCCCGAACACCAGACCGGCGGCGGCGCCGAACACCACGGCCAGCACCAGCGACCCGGTCCACACCGCGACCCGGTCCCGCGCCATCGTCCACTTCGGACTCGACGGGTGGCTCAACTCGGCGCTGCTGCCCAACGCGAACCGCAGCGCCACCGCCACCCCGATGCCCAGGCCGACGACCAGACCCGCGGACAGCCCGTACAGCGCGCCGAACACCAGACCCGCCGCCGTCCCCAGCACGCCGCTGACCACGACCAGGCTGCGCCACACGCCCAGCCGCGGCTTCGGCACCCGGTGCCCGGACGCGTACAGCGCGGCCACCGCCACCGCGAGCCCGGCGGCCAGACCGGTGATCGGGGCCAGCTTCGGCGTGCTCGCGTAGGCCATCAGCCAGCCGACGCCGAACCCGCCGATCGTGCCCAGCGAGATCGCGCCGAGCAGCGCCAACCACGTGCTGCCGACCGAACGGCGCAGCTCCCACCAGGCCAGCTCGTGGACGCCCCGCTCGTGCATCTCGTCGGCCAGGAACGCGAGCCAGCGGGTGGCCTTGTCCCGTGCCCAGACCTGGCTCGCGCGGGCCTGGTGCGCCACCGAGCGGTCGCCGAACGCGCCGTTGACCAGCAGGTCGACCAGGTGGTCCTCGACGGCGCGGCGGTCCGGGAACCGGCCGCGGTCCAGCAGTTCACTCGGCTCGCCGTACCCGTAGACGACGCCGGCCAGCCACAGCGCGAGCGGCGTGGACAGCGCCTCGGCCAGCCGACCGTCCGGCTCGTCGCGCAGGTGCAGGAAGATCGGCTCCCAGCGGGCCGCCGTGACCGGGTCCGAGACCGAACGCAGGTAGCCCGCGATCTCCTCGTGGTCCAGCGGCTGGAGCTGCACGACGTGCGCGCCGGCGATCGGGGTGCCCGCCTCGGCGAACTCCTCGGTTCGGCTGGTCAGCACCAGCGGCTGCGAGCCGGGGAACGCGCGGTTGATCCGGTCCAGGGCGTCGGCACGCCGTTCGCGCGGGATCTGGTCCAGGCCGTCGAGCACCGGGAAGACGCGGCGCTGCTCGACCAGCAGGTCCGCGGCGTAGCTGCCGTACAGCTCGGTGTTGCGCAGCGCCGGGTGGTCCTCGTAGAGCCGGCGGGTCATCCAGGTGCGGACGTCCTCCGCGTTCGGGTTCCATGTGGACAGCGGGAGCAGGAACGGCACCGGGCCGTCGGGGTGCCGGTCGAGCAGGCCGATGGTGAGCAGCATCGCCGTGGTGCTCTTGCCCGCGCCGGGGTCGCCGAGGAACACCATGCGGGGACTGCGCTGGAACGCGCGGACGATCGCGTCACTGTGCCCGGGTTCGCCTTCGAGCGCGCTCCAGTGCAGGTCGAGGAGGTTGTCGTGCAGGCCGCGGGCGCGGCACTCCTCGTTCCACTGGGCGTGCAGGGCGCGGGCGAGGGCGTTCGCGGCGGCGTCGAGGTTGTCGTCGGTGGCCAGGCCCGCGGCGCGCCTGCGGTGCAGCCACGGGTCCAGCACGGCGAGCAGCGCCAGGAACCCGAGGGCCAGGCCGGTCAGCCACAGATCGGGGTCGATGCCGTAGTCGGTGACGAACAGGCCGGCCGTGGCGAGCACGGCGGCCAACACGCACCCGGTGAGCACGGCCCGCTGGCGGAATCTGGACACCACCGCATCATGACTGACCGATCACGGTTGGTGGTGGCGCGGTCACCCCTGTGTCGTGCGTATCCTCGGGTATGTGATCTGCCCGAAATGCCAGGACCTCATGCAGACGATCAGCCGTGGTTCCGTGCACATCGAGCAGTGCGAGAACTGCAGGGGCGTTTTCCTGGACGGCGGCGAGCTGGAGCAGATCATCGCCGCCGAGCGGGCGCACTACGCGCAGCCGTACCGGCCGGAAGGCGTGCCCGTCCTGCCTCCCGCTCCTGTTCTCCCGCCCGCTCCCGTCATGCCTCCCGTTCCGACGATGGCCGTGCCCGTGCCCGTGGACGGCGCCACGCCAGTCGACGCCGCGCCGGTGGAGAGCGCTGCGCCGGTCGAGGGAGCTGTGCCGGTGGAAGGTGCCACGCCAGTGGAAGGTGCCACGCCAGTGGAGGGTGAGCAGCCGCCGCCGCCCGCACCTCCGCCCGCACCTGCGCCCGCGCCCGGTCCGCCTCCGCCCTACCAGCCACCACCCGGCACCCCGATGCCCGGCACGCCCGCGGGCGCACCGCCCCCGTACCAGCCGCCGCCCGGCACCGTGACCGGTCCGCCGCCGCCCGCGTACCCGCCCGGGTATCCACCTGGGTACTACCCGCGCCGCAAGCGCAGCTTCCTGGAGGAACTGCTCGACTGAGCGGTCGACCCCCGGTCAGGGGAGCGGCCAGGTCAGCGTGGTGCCGTCCAGGGCGAAGTACTGCTCGGTCGGGGTCGCGGTGAAGGTGAAGTGGTGGCGGCGCGGTTTGCCGAGCGCTCGCCACTGCCGGTAGGCGGCTTCGGCTTCGTCCCACAGCGCGCGCGGGCCGCCTTGGTCGACCACGGCACCGCGATGTCTGACCCACGAGCCGTCGGGGTGCACCAACCGGATCGGGTCGGCGCCGGTCGCGACCTCGGACAGCGTCAGACCAGCGAAGAACTCGAAGCCGCTGGACGGGTCCACCACCGCGCGGGACGGCAGCAAGGTCGTGCGAGAGCCGGCCGGTTCGGCGGTCAGGGCGTCACGCAGGGCGTCGTCGGCCCACGACTGGCGGTGCGCGCGGAGCGGCATGAACCGGCCGTCCTCCAGCAGCACGCGCCCGATGCCCTGCCCGTCGCGCACGGTCAGCCGCACCAGCCCGGCGCCGATGACCCGGTTGAGCGTGGTGACGATCAGCCCGCCGGGCGCGGTCTGCTCGAGCCACGCGGACGGGATGCGGGACACGGCGCAGGTGCCGAGGATGCGGTCGTAAGGGGCGCGAGGCGCGTACCCCTGCTCGCCGTCGCCCGCCACGCACGTCGGGTGGTAGCCGGTGGCGGCGAGCCGGTCCGCGGCCCGCGCCAGCACGCCGGGGTCGACGTCGATCGAGGTCACCCGCGAGTCGCCGAGCACGTGGCTGAGCAGGGCGGCGTTGTAGCCGGTGCCGGTGCCGATCTCCAGCACGTGGTCGCCCGGCGCGACCGCCAGGGCCTCCAGCATGATCGCCATGATCGTCGGCATGCTCGACGAACTGGTGGGTACCCCCGTCACGGATCCGGTGGCGAGTGCTTGCTCCCACGCGCGGTCGTCGCCGTTCAGCTGGGTCACGCAGACCTCGTTGCGGTAGACCAGCGCGAGGTGGTCCGGGTGCTCCGAGGTCACCGGCTCCCAGGTGCCGTCCGGGCGCTGGACGAAGAACCCCGCCAGGAACGCATGCCGTGGGACCTGGCGAAACGCCTCCGCCCAGCGCGGGTCGCGGAGCACGTTGGCGGCCAGGAGCGAGTCGACCAGCTGTCCGCGCAGGTTCTCCGCAACGTCCACGCACTCCACCGTAGCCCTGTGGGCGAGCACACGTCCGGATCGCTAGCAGAGCGCTTGCAACTGCTAGCACCTCCGCGTACCGTCGAATACGGATCGAGGAGGTGCCGCAAAGTTGGACAAATCCATCGACAAGGCGGTGGCCGAACTCGGCCGCGACATCGGCGAGTACATCCGCCAGCAGCGCAACACGGCGAAGATCTCGTTGCGGCAGCTGGCCAAGCTCGCCGGGGTCTCCAACCCGTACTTGAGCCAGATCGAACGCGGTTTGCGCAAGCCGAGCGCGGAGATCTTGCAGCAGATCGCCAAAGGGCTGCGGATCTCGGCCGAGGCGCTGTACGTCGAGGCCGGGATCCTGGAGCAGCGCGAGGGCGGCGCTCTCACGGACGCCATCGTCACCGCCCCTGATCTGACCGAGCGGCAGAAGCAAGTGCTGCTCGACGTGTACGAGTCGTTCCGGCGGGAGAACACCGGTACCGCGCCGGCTGTCGGTGGGGTCCCCGATCCGACGGGCCGTCCGACAGCCGCCGGCCGAGCCGACGAGACAGCCGCCAACCAGACCAAGCCGGAGGAGTGATCTCCATGCCGAACATGCCCACCACCGAAGAACTGCGCAAGGCGGGCGAACAGGCCGTCGCCGCCGCTCGCACCCCGCTGCTCGCCGCCCTGGGCGCCGGTGACCTGGCCGCCAAGGCCGTCATCGAGGCGCTGACCAAGGCCCGCGAGCGCGCCGAGTCGGCGAAGACCGCCGCCGAGCAGGGCGACCTGAAGAAGGACCTGCGCGACAAGCTGGACCCGGCCGAGCTGCGCAAGGTCGTCGACGCCTACACGCAGTCCGCGCTGAACCTCTACCAGTTCCTCGCCCAGCACGGCGAGGAGGCGCTGGAGAAGCTGAAGACCCAGCCGCAGCTGCAGAAGGCGCTGCACCAGGTCGAGGAAGCCGTCGAGACCGCGCAGAAGCGCACCGAGGCCGCCGCCGCGGACGCCCGCGTGCTGGCCGACGACGTGCTCGGCAAGGTGTCCCGCCGGACCCGCGCGGTCGGCGCGAAGGTCGCCGACGACGTGGACGACGCGAGCGAGAAGCTGGCCGAGACCGTGGTCGAGGTCGGCGGTGACGTCGCCGCGGAGGTGCGCGAGACCACCAGCAAGGCCGCGCCGCGCAAGCCGGCCACGACGGCGAAGCCCGTCGCACCCGCGAAGACCACCGGCACGAAGACCACGGGCACGACCGCCAAGACCACGGGCACGACGACCCGTTCCACCGCGGCGAAGAAGCCCACCGACACCACGAAGTGACCCGATCGACACGGGGCGTCCCACCAGGGGCGCCCCGTTTCGGCTGTACCGGGAGCGCGCCGCGCACGTAGGCTGGGGGTGTGTTGCCAACGTTCCCAGACTTCAGCCCGCTCTACCTGGACGCCTGGGTCATGTTCGCGGCGTACTACGCCGCGCTGGTCATGGGCGTGTTCGCGTTCGCGCACGCCCTCTCGCAGCGGGCGGACGCCTACACGGCGGCCGAGCGCATGACCAAGCCCGCGTGGCTCGGCATCACCGGTGGCGGCGCGTTCGCGCTGCTGCTGTTCCACCCGTTCTCCCCCGGCGCCATGTTCTGGCTCGCCGGGCTGGTCGCGGTCACGGTGTACGTGGTCGACGTCCGGCCCCGGCTGATCGAGGTCCAGCGCGGCCCGCGGTGGTGACGCACCGGAGCTTCGGCTCTGGAGCGCCCGTCACACTCGTCGGCCACGGCCTGGGCGCGACACCAGGCGAAGCACGCCTGCCCACGTCCGGTCTGCCGGGCACGAAAGTCGTGGTCACCCTCCCGTCGCACGGCGACGCCCCGGACGCGCCCGAGGGGTACTGGAACTACCGGCGGATCGCCGCCGACCTGCGTGAAGTGGCACGGGAAACCGGCGCGACGCAAGCCATCGGCGTGTCCCTGACGGCCGGCGCACTGCTCGCCCTGCTGGCCGAGGAACCGGATTCATTCGAACGGGTGGCGTTGCTGCTGCCCGCCGTGCTGGACGAGCCGCGGCCGGTGCTCGACCGCGAGGACGCCATCACCGCCGTGGGCGGGCCGCCGGACTACCAGGCGGAGCGGCGTCGGGCGTTCGCCCGGCTGGACGGCGCCCTGGCCGCGTTTCCTGGTCAGGTGGCGGTCGCCGATCGCGCGGCGTTGGCGCAGGTCACGGCCCCGGTGCTGGTGATCGGCACGACCCGCGACCCGCTGCACCCGGAGGACGTGGCCAAGCAGGTGGCGGCCGCGTTCCCGCGCGGTCGGCTGGAGCTGGTGCCGTCCTGGTCGACGCATCGCGGTGACGTCCGCGGGTGGTTGGTCGACTTCCTGCGCGGGTAGCCGAAAAACATGGCCGAACAGAAGAAGATCGCATTCCTGGTCGACACGGAGGGCATCGAGCAGGTCGAGCTGACCGAGCCCTGGCAGCACGTGGAGAAGGCCGGAGCGCTGCCGAGGCTGCTCGCGCCCAAGTTGGGGCAGGTGCAGGCGTTCGACCACCTGACGCCCGCCGACACGTTCGACGTCGACGTGCCGTTCGCGCACGCCGACCCCATGGACTACGACGGCGTGGTGATCCCCGGCGGGGTGGCCAACGCCGACTTCCTGCGGATGGACGGCGACGCGGTGCGGTTCGTCAAGCAGCACGTGGCCGCGGGCAAACCGATAGCGGCGATCTGCCACGGGCCGTGGCTGCTGGTCGAGGCGGACGTGGTGCGCGACAAGACGCTGACCTCGTTCCCGAGCCTGGCGACCGACATCTCCAACGCGGGCGGCCGGTGGGAGGACGTCGAGGTGCGGGTCGACCGGACCCACGGGTGGACCCTCGTGACCAGCCGGAAGCCCGACGACCTGCCGGCGTTCAACCGCGAGGCGCTCAAGGCCTTCGGATTGCACGACCTCTGAGACCCCAGTCCACGGGGATGTGCACCTCCCCGTGGACTTCCTCAGAGCCGGACCTGGGCGTACGCCGCGATCGCGTCGCGGACGTACTCGCCGAAACCCTCGGCGTGCGCGTCGAACTGCGCCTTGAACTCCGGCGAGTCGACGTAGAGCTGACCAAGACCCGTGTACGAGTCCCGGTTCGGCGTCCAACTCCGGCACACCCACCGGTGGTGCCGGTCGGTCACGTCCAGAGCTTGCGGCGCGTCCACCGCGACACCGGCGTCGAACAGTTCGGCGTAGGCCTGGTAGATCGCCTACCACTCCGCCATGAACCCGTCGGCGTCGGCCTTGTTCCAGCCCTGCATCCGGCTCTTGCTCTGGTCGATGTGCTCCTGCGCCTGGTCGCCGTAGCGCTCCACCAGTTCCGCCTCGTAGCGGGCCTGGCGGTCGGCGTCGAAGCCGTCGAACAGCTCTTCCATCTTCATGCGGTCACCCCCTTCCAGTTCCTCGATCGTCCGGGAGACGGTCCGGGCCAGGCTCGCCAACCGTTCCTGCTCGGCGGCCAGCCACCGCGCGTGGTTGCGCAGCACGTCGACCGTCCGGTGCCGCCCGTCCAGGACTTCGGCGACGGTGTCGAGGCCGAGTCCCAGGTCGCGCAGCAGCAGGATCTGCTGGAGCTTGAGCAACTGCTCGCGCTCGTAGTACCGGTAGCCGTTGCCGCCGATCCACGCCGGTTCGAGCAGGCCGATCGCGTCGTAGTGCCGCAGCGTCCGCGAAGTCACCTTCGACATCCGCGCGACCTGCGCGATCGACCAGGCCATGACCGTGCTCCCTCCCTGCGCCGACCACGGTAGAGGTTGACGTAACGTCAACGTCAAGCGAGCCGGCAGGATGGTCGGTGTGTGGACCATCGCTGGAACCCTGACCCCCGTGCCCGCGCTGGACCGGCTGGACCTGGTCGCGGAACCGGTCGCCGCCGCACTCCGGTCGATGGTTGACGGCGCGCGGTTCGCGGTCGCGGAGATCGACCCCACGTTGGCGGACACGGCCGAGTTCTGCGCGCACTACGGCTCGCCGTTGGAGGCGTCGGCGAACTGCGTCGTCGTCGCGGGCAAGCGCGGCGACACCATCCGGTACGCGGCGTGCGTGGTGCTGGCGACGACACGGGCCGACGTGAACGGTGTCGTCCGGCGTCGGCTGGACGCGCGTAAGGCGTCGTTCGCGCCGATGGACGACGCTGTGTCGCTCAGCGGTATGGAGTACGGCGGCATCACGCCCGTCGGCCTGCCCGAGGACTGGCCCGTGCTGCTGTCGCCCGAGGTGGCGTCCGCGCCGGAACTGGTGATCGGCAGCGGCATCCGGGGCAGCAAACTGTTGGTGTCCGGCGAGGTGCTGGCGAAGCTGCCGGGCGCCGAAGTCGTGGAGGGCCTGGCCCGCTGAACGGGGGATGTGGGTGGACCTGGGATCGGGAGTAGCCGGTTTGGTCCTCGGAGCCGTGATGGGGCTCGTGCTGACCGTGTTCTTCGAGGACTACCTCAAGGACCGCCGTTCGCGGGTCGGACGGAGGGTGCGGCGCATGGTGGCCCGGGGCGGGCTGCCCGAACAGCAGGAGGAGTTCCGGATCGGGCCGCTGAAATGCCCGATGGTGGTTGTCGAAGGTGACGGTGAGCAGGTCATCAACGAGCAGTCGGTGCGGGTGGTGGTCGACCCCGCTCCGGTCGTGCTGCCCGATGAGATGGCCGCCTGGCGTGACGAAGTGGCAGCCGAGCAGGAACGCAGGCGTGACGCGGGCGAGCACTCGTTCTGGAACGGCCCGAACTACGCCGTCACCTCGTTCACCGCGAGCCGCACCGCCCTCGACGAGTCGCCGGAGGTGGCGCTGCGACTGCGGCCCGCCGACTACTACACCTTCCTGGCCGCGCAACAGCTCGACCGGGAGTTCGCCGATGGCACCACACCGCGCAGCCGCTACCTGGCATCGACGTCGCCGCTGGACGTGCCCGACTTCCTCAACTGCAGCTTCGGCACGAACGTCGCCGTCGTCACGGCGGACAACCTGCTCGTGGTGCAGCAGCGGAGTGCCCGTGTCGGGTCGCAGCCCGGCACTTGGAGCTCGTCGGCGAACGAGGCGCTGTCGCGGCAGCTGGATTCGCGTGGCCGATCCGCGCCCAACCTCTACGACGTGATGCGGCGCGGCATCGTCGAGGAACTGGCGGTCGACGAGTCGGAGTACCACCTGGAGCTGATCGCGTTCACCATCGACACCCAGCGGCAGCAGTGGGGTGCGCTGTTCGTCGCGTTCATGCACGACCTGACCGGTGCGGATCTGCTGGAGCGCCGGTCGAGGGGCGTGCCGGACAAGTGGGAGCACGACCGGATGGAGTTCGAGAAGTTCGAGGTCGCCCCGGTCGTGCGCATGCTGCTGTCGGAGGAGCGGCGGGACAACTGGTCGTCGGTGGGACCCCCGCTGTTCTACCTGGCGCTGATCCGGAAGTACGGGCGGGCGTACGTGGAGCGGCGTGCGGCCGTGGTGCTCAGGCAGCTCGGTTTCCGCTGACGCCCGCGGCTCAGGGCGGGTTCGAGTAGCCCCGGAGGAAGCTGACGGCCTCGTCGGTGTCGTCGGTGACCAGGATCCAGCGTTCGGCGTCCCGTCCCCGGGCCAGCTGCTGGACCAGCGGCGCGGCCGGTACCTCGTCGACCCAGAAGTCCTTGCCCAGGAACACCATCGGCGCGGCCGGGCCGACCGAGCCGTAGTGGTTCTGGCAGTAGTCCTGGAAGACCTCCTGCACGGTGCCCGCGCTGCCCGGCGTGTAGATGATTCCGCCGGTGGCGATGGTGAGCAGGCCGTCTTCGCGGACCGAGTTGGCGAAGTACTTGGCGTGCAGCTCGCACGCGGGGTTCGGCGGCTCGTGGCCGTAGAACCAGGTCGGGATGCCGATGGTGCGCGGCCGGTCGAACGTCGGCAGGTCGGTGGGGCACGCGGCGATCCAGCGGCCGACGGACTCGGCGTCGGCACCGAACTTCGGGGCTCTGGCCAGGTCTTTCAGGATCGAGTCGGCCACACCCGCCCGCACGCCCAGCGGTACGGCCTCCATCACGCCGGGCCCGCCGCCGGTCAGCACGGTGAACCCGGCCGCGCCGAGCGCCGCGCCCAGCCCCACGGCCCGGCGGTAGCCGTCCGTGTCACGTCCCAGCGCGTGCCCGCCCATCACGGCGACCGGCCGTTCGGACAGCGCGTCCGCCAACGCCTCGGTGATCGCGTGGTCGTGCAGGCGTTCGGCCAGCGCGTGCAACGGGTCCGGGTTGTGCCCCTGCGTGCGGCTGTGCTGGTAGATCAGGGCGTCGGGGGTGTCGGCGTACGAGACCGGGTCGGCCGGGTCGAAGCCGGCGAACAGCTCGGCCGGCGTGTAGAGCCGCGACCGGTACACGTCGTACGGCAGGTCCGGGATCGCCGGGAACACCAGCGCACCGGCCGCCGCCGCACGCCGCTGGCCGACCGGCGAGAGCGTGCAGCCGAGGAACAGCGCGCCGTCCATCGGCACGCGCAGGTCCTCTTCACTCAGGTCGAGCCCAACGAGCACGGCGTGCTTCAGATCATCCGCCGCGCGGACCTGGTCGAGATCGGTGAACTCGGTGCGCACCGGCGCAGCCTACGGCCTGGCGCGGCCCGGAACCCGCCGTGCTGAACCGTGCTGAACCGTGCCGAGCGTTCAACTCGGGGGTCCTGAACGTAGGACACACGCAACGCGAATGTAGGACTCTCGGCTCCTGAATGTAGGACTCTCGCGAGAGTCCTACATTCAGGAGCCGAGAGTCGAACACTCAGGGGGTCTGAGTTCAACGCTCAGGAGAGCAGGGTCGCCGACGTGGCGGGCTTGACCGCAGGTGTGGACGGCGCGGACGGGTTGGTGGTGACGGGCGTGCCGCCCGCCTTCCGACCGTCCGGCGTGACGCCGAACCACGTGCCGCCGACGCCCTGGCCGAGCGTGTCACCGGGCTTGGTGTCCTTGCTGAACAGGTAGACTGGCCACCCGCCGATGGTGAGCTGGGTCTGGCCGTCGTCCCGCTTGACGAAACCGACGTCCTCCTTGGCGATGCCGGCGATGAACACCTTGCCGCCCTTGGCGATGGTGACCGGCGGCCACGTCTTCGCGCAGTCACCGTTGCAGGTGGCCTTCGACGGGTTCGCGTCGTCGTTGTCGAAGCGGTAGAGCGTCATTCCCGCGCCGTTCACCACGACCGGGTTCAACGCGCCGGCGGAAGTGGCGCGCAACTGCACCCATTTGTTCTTCACGTCCTGCGGCGCGGATTTCGGCGCGAGGTCGCCGGTCGTCTGGTCGGCCTTGTTGGAACGCGCCGTCCCGGACAGGAACGACACCTCCGAGCTGCCGCTCTCCTGCTGTTCCTGCTGTTCCTGCTGGTTCTGGGGCTGCGGCCGGGGCGTCGGTTGGGCCGCACCGCTCGTGCCGCAGGCCGACAGGGCCAGGGCGCCGAAGGCGATGAGGGCGGCAAGGGACGCGACATGCTTGCGCAGCATGGGAATTCTCCGTTTTGTCCGGGTGTTTGCCGAGTGGCTGACACCCATGACACGTACAGACCGCCGGAGCGGTTCAACCGAGTTCGGAGAATTTTTCGGACGGCCGGAACGCAGGCAAACGCAGGCGAAAAGCCTAGAAGATGACGGTCTGGTTCCCGTGCACCAGCACCCGGTCCTCCAGGTGCCAGCGCAGGCCGCGGGCCAGCACGACCTTCTCGATGTCACGGCCCTTGCGCACCATGTCGTTGATGGAGTCGGTGTGGTCCACCCGGATCACGTCCTGCTCCACGATCGGGCCCTGGTCCAGGTCCGCGGTCACGTAGTGGCAGGTCGCGCCGACCAGCTTCACGCCGCGGCTGTGCGCCTGGTGGTACGGCCGCGCCCCGACGAACGACGGCAGGAAGCTGTGGTGGATGTTCAGCGCCCGCCCGGCCCAGTCCGCGCACAGCTCCGCGGGCAGGATCTGCATGAACCGCGCCAGCACCACCGCGTGCGGCTCGTGCGCGTCGACCAGCTGCCGCAGCTGCGCGAACGCCGCCGCCTTGCCCTCCGGGTCGTTCGGCGGGAACGGCACGTGGTGGAACGGGATGCCGTGCGCCCGGGTGATCCCGGCCAGGTCGGCGTGGTTGCCGATCACCGCCGACACGTCGACGTCCAGCTCGTGCGACGCCACCCGGCCCAGCAGGTCGTACAGGCAGTGCCCTTCCTTGGACACCAGGATCACCACCCGCCTGCGCTCGCCGGTGTCGGTGACCCGCCACGAACCGGGGTGCGCGCCCAGGTCGCGGGCCACCTCGGCGAACAGGGTCCGCAGCTCGTCCACGTCGAACGGCAGCGAGTCCGCCCGCACCTCCTGGCGGGTGAAGAACCAGTTGGTGGTCGGGTCCGTGTGGTAGGCCGCCTCGACGATCCACCCTCCGTGATCGGCCAGGAACGTGGAGATCCTGGCCACGATGCCGGTGCGGTCCGGGCAGCCGAAGGTGATCACGTAGCGTCGTTCAGGCAGAGGCACGACGGAAGTATCTACGGTCGTGGGAGCCCGTCCAGCAGTGACCTGTCACCCGATGTGATGGCTCCGCTGGGTCGTCCCCACACCGCCCGGTACACCGCGTCGGCGGTGCCCGCGACGGTCGCGTCCTCGTCGGTGGCCGAATCGGTGATCGGGCCGACCTGCGGCGGCTCACCGGGCGTGAGCCGGACCTCCCAGGCCCGACCGGCGTCGGCGGCGTGGAACAGCACGCGGCCCGCCCGCTCGATCGGCTTGCGCTGGGCCGCGCGCACCAGCATCCGGGTCAGGTACTCGTCGATGCCGTCGGCCGCGAACTCCAC
The DNA here is from genome assembly GCF_009769385.1 of Saccharothrix deserti. Classification (GTDB taxonomy): domain Bacteria; phylum Actinomycetota; class Actinomycetes; order Mycobacteriales; family Pseudonocardiaceae; genus Actinosynnema; species Actinosynnema deserti. The sequence goes on along the minus strand of NZ_VKAB01000015.1, from coordinate 12,178 downwards.
GTCGAACAGCAGCGACGGCACCCCGGCGCCGTGCAGCGCGTGCTCGGCGTCCAGCCGGTGGATCGCCGTCTCGTGCGCCTGCCGGCGGGACCAGAAGCCGAAGGTCTTGGGGCCGATGAACGACCACGCGGGCGTGTTCGACGTGCTGCCGGCCAGCGTGTCCGCCAGCTCGGTGAACTTGGCGTCCCACCAGCCGAGCAGTTCGTCCCAGTCGGAAGGACGCTCGTCGGGGCGCGGTCGGTCGGCGTCCGCCGCCGTGTGCAGGGCCCGCAACGCCCAGGAGTGCGTGCGCCCGAGGTGGTCCACCAGGTCCTTCACCGACCACCCGGGACAGGTCGGCACCTCCGCGTCCGGCCCGGCGGCCACCGCGGCGGCGCGCAGAGCGGCGTACTCGTTCCTCAGGTGCTTCACGAAGTCCGCGTGATCCACACCGCACAGCCTAGGCCTCGCCACGTCCGCCGGCACCGGGTCTGGTCCACCCCGCACAGCTCGGGATCACGGAGCGACGACGTCCCACGGCACGGTGAACTCACCGAGCCGCCAGCGCCGCCGGTCGTCCAGCACCGGCCAACCGCGCTCGGCCAGCAGCCGCACCGATTCCACCCACCGGGCGCGCGGCCCGTACGGGGCGTAAGGCGCGGACGTCGCCCAGCACGCGTCCAGTTCGCTCAGCAGGGCGTGCACCTTCTCACCCGGCACGTTGTGGTGGATCAACGCCTTCGGCAGCCGTTCGGCGAGGTCGCCCGGGGTTTCCAGATCGGCCGGCAGGCACGACAAGGTGAACGTCCGCGCCCCTTCGGCGGTCAACGCGACCCAGCTGCAGCGGCGGCCGATCTCGTCGCACGTGCCCTCCACCAGCACCCCGCCCGGCGCGAGCCGGCCGACCATGGTGTCCCACGCCTCCGCCGCCTGCTCCTCGGTGTACTGCCGCAGCACGTTGAACGCGCGCAGCAGCACCGGGCGGGCGCCGGCCAGCTCGAACCCGCCCCGCCGGAAGTCCAGCCACGGCGGGTCGGCGACCTCCTTGCCCGCGGCGACCCGTTCCGCGTCCAGCTCCAGACCGAGCACGCGGACGTCCGGGTTGACCGCGCGCAGCCTCGACGCCAACTCGACCGTCGTGACCGGGGACGACCCGTAACCGAGGTCGACCACCAGCGGTTCCGGCCGCGACAACAGGTCGCGGTAGGTGTGCGCCACCCACCGGTCGACCCGGCGCAACCGGTTCGGGTTGGTGGTGCCTCTCGTGGGCAGGCCGAGCGCACGTGCCCGGCCCGCGGCTAGGCGCGGCGTGCGAGCCATTCGGCGGTGAACTCGGTTTCCTTGTCCAGCAGCAGGGCCACCTGCTCGGCGATCATCGCCTCCAGCTTGCCGCCCATGAGCGGGATGCCCACCTTGACCTGACCCGTGAGGGTGAGTTCGCTCCCATTCGCGGTGTCGGCGAGCGTGATCGTGCCGTCCAGGCGGCCCGGAACACCGGTCAACGTCACCTCGACCGTGCCCGCGTAACCCGCCTCGGTCCACGACTCGGCGCGGTCGATGACGAGGTCGCCGCCGAGCAGACCACGTGCCACCGACGGCAGCTTGTCGGCGGGCACACCCTGCCTGAGCTGGTACGACGTGCTGGCGTCTGTGGTGGTGAAGGCGACCAGCTTCGGGTCCGTGCCGCCCAGCTCGGCCAGGCGGTCGCGCAGGTACGTCTCGTTCACCAGCGCTGCGTACACGTCGCGCGCGGGCCAGCGGGACGTGGTTCGGTGCTCGATGCGGCGTGCCATGTCGCGGAGGCTACCGTTCTCGGTCGTGACCACCCCGCCCTCCAGTGCCCGTGTGCCGCTGGCCGAGTGCACCACGCTGCGGCTCGGTGGCCCTGCGACGAGGTTCACACGCGCCACCACAGCCGCCGAGTTGGTCGAGGCCGTGCGCGAGTTGGACGCGGCCGGTGAGCCGTTGTTGCTGCTCGGCGGAGGTTCGAACCTCGTGGTCGCGGACACCGGTTTCACCGGCACCGTGGTGCAGGTCGGCACGTCCGGCCGCCGGCTCGACCCGTTGGGCGACGGTCTCGTGCAGCTCACCGTCGAGGCGGGCGAGGACTGGGATTCGGTCGTCGCGGAGGCCGTGGCGCAGGGATTGGGCGGGCTGGAGTGCCTGTCCGGCATCCCCGGCCTGGTCGGGGCGACGCCGGTGCAGAACGTCGGCGCGTACGGCGTCGAGATCGCGCAGGTCCTGACGTCGGTCGACCTGCTGGACCGCCGCACCGGCCGGGTGCACCAGGTGCCCGCCGACGGTCTGGGGCTGGCGTACCGCACGAGCGTGCTCAAGGGCACGGACCACGCGGTGGTGCTGCGGGCGCGGTTCGCGTTGACCGCAGGCGGCCAGTCCGCGCCGATCCGGTACGGCGAACTGGCCAAGGTGCTCGGTGTCGGGCCGGGCGACCGGGTGCCCGCCGACGCGGCCCGCAAGGCGGTGCTGGAACTGCGGCGCGGCAAGGGCATGGTGCTGGACCCGACCGACCACGACACGTGGAGCGCGGGCTCGTTCTTCACCAACCCGCTGCTGGACGACTCCACGTTGGCCGGGGTGCTGATCCGCATCGCCGAGCGCTTGGGTCCGCACGTGGACGTGCCGACCTACCCGGCGGGGGCCGGGTTCTCGAAGCTGTCGGCGGCGTGGCTGATCGAGCGGGCCGGCTTCACCCGCGGCTACCAGGGGACCGGTGGCCGGGTGGCGTTGTCGGGCAAGCACACGCTGGCGTTGACGAACCGCGGCGGGGCTTCGACCGAGGACTTGTTGGACCTGGCGCGCGAGGTGCGCGACGGGGTGCGGACCGCGTTCGGCGTGGAACTCCACCCGGAACCGGTGTTGGTGGGCTGCGAACTGGGGTGATGGAACCCCTGACGAAACTCCCGAGGTCGAACGGCCGAACGGGTGACGGTGTGTGACGAATCCTCACTCCGCGCGTTTCATGGAGGTAGAGGCACCCGTTGGAGGTCGTCATGGCCTACCCGGACGATGAGCGCACGGCCGCCAGGCCGATCAAGAAGCTGGTTGAGGACGATTTCCTGAGCCGGCCCGGCGTGGTGGGTGTCGATCTCGGCGAGAAGACCGTCGGCGGCCGGGTGACCGGTGAGTTGGCGATCGTCGTGTACGTCCGCCGCAAAGGGCCTTCCGCGCAGTTCGCCATCCCGCCGGACGTGCTGGGTGTGCCGACCGACGTGGTCCAGGACTCGTTCTCGCCGCACCACACCATCACCTCGTCGGAGGGCGTGAGCGGGGCGGAACGGCACGAGTTGCTGTTGGGCGGTATCGGGATCGGGCCCGCTCGGGCGATCCGGTTCGTGCCGCCGGACGTCCCCGAAGTGGACGACTACGTGGTGGCCGGGACGTTGGGCGCGCTGGTCACGCCGCGCCGCCGGCAGCTCACCATGGCGTTGACCTCCTTCCACGTCGCCTGCGTGGACGACGCCTGGGCGGTCGGGGATCCGATGGTGCACCCGTCCCGGATCGACGGCGGGCACCCGGTGCACGACCGCATCGGCGCGTTGGCGCGGGCCGCGCTGTCGAGTCGGGTGGACGCCGCCGCGATCATGCTCACCACGCCGCACGTGCGGCCGGAAGTGGTCGAGTTGGGCGCGATAGCCGGTCGGGCCGACGCGCGGATCGGCCAACGGGTGCGCAAGCGCGGCCGGACGACCGCCGTCACCGAGGGCGTGGTGGCGTCCACGGACGCCGCGATCACGTTGGACTTCGGCGTCGGAATCGGCGTGCGCACCCTGCACGACCAGATCCGCATCGAGACGTCACGGTTCGCCGACCACGGCGATTCCGGCGCCGTCCTGCTGGACGACACCAACCACGTGGTCGGCCTCTACTGCGGCGGGAGCCCGGACCGGGGGTTCGCCAACCCCATCGGTCCGGTGCTCGACCAGCTCGACGTGGACCTGCTCACCCCCGGTGCACGCGGGACGCGGACGCCTGCGCACGGGGCTTGAGCACGATCTGGTCCAGGTTCACGTGCGACGGCCTGGTCACCGCGAACGCGATCACGTCCGCCACGTCGTCCGCCGTCAACGGCGTCACGCCCTGGTAGACGGCGGCGGCCCGCTCGGCGTCGCCGTCGAACCGGTTCACCGAGAAGTCCGTCTCCACCATGCCCGGCAGGATCTCGGTCACCCGAACGGGCTGGCCGAGCAGCTCGCCGCGCAACGTCCGGTGCAGCGCCGACTGCGCGTGCTTGGCCGACGTGTACCCGGAGCCGTTGTCGTAGGCCTCGTAGGCGGCGACCGACGTCACGGTCACCACGTGCCCGTCACCGGAGGCGATGAGCTTCGGCAACAGGCCCTTGGTGATCCGCAACGTGCCCAGCACGTTCGTCTCCCACATCCACCGCCAGTGCTCCTCGTCGGCCTCGGCCACGGTGCTCAGACCACGTGCGCCACCGGCGTTGTTGATCAGCACCCGGGCGGCGGGCACGGCCTCCAGGAACGCCTCGACCGACGGGGCGGAGGTGACGTCCAACTCGACCGCCGTGCCCCCGATCTCATCCGCGATAACCTTGAGTCGGTCGACCCGCCGGGCACCGAGCACCACGTGAAAACCCTCGGCGGCGAGCCGGCGGGCGGTGGCCTCACCGATACCCGCGCTGGCTCCGGTCACGACTGCGACAGGTCGGTTCACATGGGCATCCTATGTGTGTGACGTAGGTCACTTGCACCGAAAGCCTCGTGGAACGTCCTTCGATCGGGAGGTCGTAACGTGCACAAGAGATTGGCGGCTTTGCTGCTCGGCCTGGCTCTGCTGGCCGGCTGCTCGGCGAAAGTGGAACAGGGCACGGCCAAGCCGGTGGGCGGCGACAACCCGCCGGTGGCCAAGTTCACCACCGCGCCCGCCGACGGGGCGACCGACGTGCCGGTGAACGTGCCGGTGCAGGTCACCGTGGCCGAGGGCACCATCGAGCAGGTCGCGGTCACCAACCCGGAGGGGCAGGCCGTCGCGGGCAAGCTCGCCGACGACAAGAAGTCGTGGTCGACCACCGAGCCGCTCGGCTTCGGCAAGAGCTACACCTACGCGGGCAAGGCCACCGGCACCGACGGCAGGCCGGTCGAGCTGAAGGGCGCGTTCACCACCCTCACGCCGGCGGCCCAGGTGCGCGCCACGCTGTTCCCCGGCGACAACCAGACGGTGGGTGTCGCGGTCCCGATCAAGGTCGACTTCGACGCGGACGTGACCGACAAGGCCGCCGTGGAGAAGGCGCTGACCGTCACCAACTCGGCGGGCGTGAAGGGCAGTTGGGCGTGGCTGAGCGCCCGCGAGGTGCACTACCGGCCGGAGACGTACTGGCCCGCGAACACCCAGGTCCACGTCGAGGCCAAGCTGTACGGCGTCCCCTACGGCGGCGGCGCGTACGGCCGCGCGGACGTGACCAGCGACTTCACCATCGGCCGCAACCAGGTCGTGAAGATCGACACGCCGTCGCACCAGCTCGTGGTGCAGCGCGACGGGCAGACCGTGGCGACCTACCCGGCGTCGTTCGGCAAGGACGCCGACCCCGAGCTCACCACGCCCAACGGCACGTTCGTGGTGATGCAGAAGGACGAGCAGTGGAGCTTCGACAACCCGCGCTACGGCTACACCAACGTGCTGAAGAAGTGGGCTGTGCGGTTCTCCAACCACGGCGAGTTCATCCACGAGAACAACGACAACGCGGGCAACATCGGCAAGAACAACACCTCCCACGGTTGCGCGAACCTGCTGGAGGCCGACGCCAAGGCGTACTACGACAGCGCGCTCGTGGGTGACCCGGTCGAGGTGACCGGCTCGATCACCACGCTGCCCCCGCAGTTCGACTGGTACGACTGGCAGATCCCGTGGGCGCAGTGGCAGACGATGTCTGCGCTCTAGATTTGGGCTTCGTGAAGTCTGTGGTTGGGTCCGGCTCGATTTGACATGGGGCCCTTACGGGCACCGGAGGCTGGTCGGAGCCGGCAGGCGTGGCGGGGAAGAGCGTCCCGCCACGCCTGCCGGCTCCGACCAGCCTATGGCACCCGAACCCATGTCAAATCGAGCCTCGTCGGCCACCGCCGGGGCCGTCGTGGTCCTGTGGGATTGACCGCCTCGTCGGCCGCCGGCGGGTCCGTTGTGGTGGGGCTTGGGTCCGTTGTGGTGCGGCTTGATGGCGGAAATTCGTTTGCATCGGGAAGCGATGGGATGTCCACGGCGTTGTCGTAAGTCGTGCAGATCTCTCGCCTCGACGCTGAGGGCGTCCGGCTCTCGGTCCGCGAATCGGGCCCCGTTGACGCCCCGGCGGTCGTGTTGGTGCACGGCTGGGCCTCGTCCGGGGAGGTGTGGTCGCCCGATCCGCCGTTCCGCTCCTACGCCCCGGACCTGCGCGGTCACGGCGACTCGGAGGTCACCGAGGGCGGTTACCGCGACTCGGCGTGCTGGGCGGCCGACCTGGAGGCGGTGCTCGACCACGTCGGCAGGCCCGCGGTGCTCGTCGGCTGGTCCTACGGCGGTCTGGTGATCGCCGACTACCTGCGCGCGCACGGCACCTCTCGCGTGAACGGGTTGGTGCTGGTCGACGCGATCACCGAGATCGGCCGCGACCGGCCGGGCGGCGTCACCGGGAAGGTGATGCGCGCCGCGCTGCCCGCCGCGTTGTCGGACGACCCGGTGGTGGCCGTGCCGGCGTTGGCCGAGTTCTGGCGCGACCAGGCCCCCGCGCTACCCGGTGAGCTGGTGCAACGCCTGATCGGCACGGCGTTGCGCGTCCCGCCGCGGGTGCGCGGCGAGGTGTTCCGGCGTGACGTGGACAGCGCCGCCGTGCTGAAGGCGGTCGACAAGCCGACACTGGTGGTGCACGGCACCGCCGACGAGGTGGTCGACCCGGCCGCCGGGGAGTACGCGGCGGCCATGATCCCCGGAGCCGACTTGCGCCGCTACGAACGCACCGGACACGCGCCGTTCCTCGAACAACCCGAGCGTTTCGCCGCTGACCTGGCCGGTTTCGTCGCGGAGGTCTCACGGTGAAGCGGGTAGCCGTGCTCTCGGTGCACACCTCGCCGCTGGAGCAGCCCGGCACGGGCGACGCGGGCGGCATGAACGTCTACATCGTGCAGACCGCGACGCGGATGGCGCAGCGGGGCATCGAGGTGGAGATCTTCACCCGCGCGACGTCGTCCGAGCTGCCGCCGGTCGCCGAACTCGCGCCGGGCGTGAAGGTGCGGCACGTGGTGGCCGGCCCGTTCGAGGGCCTCGGCAAGGAGGAGTTGCCCGGCCAGCTCTGCGCGTTCACCGCGGGCGTGCTGCGGGCCGAGGCGCGGCACGAGCCCGGCCACTACGACGTCGTGCACTCGCACTACTGGTTGTCCGGGCAGGTCGGCTGGCTGGCCCGGGAACGGTGGGCGACGCCGCTGGTGCACACCGCGCACACGCTGGCCAAGGTGAAGAACCTGGCGTTGGCCGCGTGCGACGCGCCGGAGCCGCGGATGCGGGTGATCGGCGAGGAACAGGTGGTCGCCGAGGCCGACCGGCTGGTGGCCAACACCGACGTCGAGGCCGCCGAGCTGATCAAGCTGTACGACGCCGACCCGGGCAAGGTGATGGTCGTGCCGCCGGGCGTGGACCTGGAGCGGTTCACGCCGGGCGACCGGGCGGCGGCGCGGGCCGCGTTGGGGTTGCGGCCGGAGTCGGTCGTGCTGGCGTTCGTGGGGCGCATCCAGCCGTTGAAGGCGCCGGACGTGCTGCTGCGCGCCGCGGCCGAGATGGTGGTGCGCGATCCGGGGCTGCGGTCGCGGCTGGTGGTGCTGGTCGTCGGCGGGCCGTCCGGTTCGGGCATGAAGACGCCCGCGGACCTGGTGCGGCTGGCGGCCGAACTGCAGATCTCGGACGTGGTGCGGTTCCTGCCGCCGCAGGGCGGTGCGGCGTTGGCGCAGGTCTACCGGGCCGCCGACGTGGTCGCCGTGCCGAGCTACAACGAGTCGTTCGGCCTGGTCGCGCTGGAGGCGCAGGCGTGCGGCACACCGGTCGTCGCGGCGGCCGTCGGCGGGCTGCCGGTGGCGGTGCGGGACGGTGTGTCCGGCGCGCTGGTGGACGGCCACGACGCGGAACCGTGGGCGCGGGTGCTGTCGGACATCGCGCTGCACCCCGCGTACCGCGAGGAGCTGGCCAGCAACGCGGTCGGGCACGCCCGCCGGTTCTCCTGGGACCGGACGACTGATTCACTCCTCGCCGGGTACGCCGAGGCACGAGATGTGTTCCGCGAGGAGGTTTTCGCTTGAGCCGCGAACCGGAACCGGGACTGGACGACGTGATCCGGTCCACTTTGGACGACCGCGAGCTGCGTTACGACAACAAGGCGTCGGGCCGGTTCTTCGTCACCCTGCCCGGTACGAAGAAGCTCCAGACGAACTGCTGGCTCGTCGTCGGCAGGCACGCGCTGGTGGTCGAGGCGTTCGTGTGCCGCAAGCCGGACGAGGCGCACGAGGACGTCTACCGATTCCTGTTGCGGCGCAACGCAAAGCTGTACGGCGTGCACTACACGATCGACACGACCGGCGACATCTACCTGGTCGGCCGGATCGCGCTGCACGCCGTGACGCCCGACGAGCTGGACCGCGTGCTCGGGCAGGTGGTGGAGGCCGCCGACGGCGATTTCAACACGCTGCTGGAGATCGGGTTCGCCGGAGCCATCCAGCGCGAGTGGGACTGGCGGGTCTCGCGCGGCGAGTCGTTGGCCAACCTCCAGGCGTTCCGGCACCTGGTGTCCGAATCGTGATCGCGCCCGCGCAACTGGACTGAGCCCGTTCCCCGTCCACTTGGTGACCATGACCAGGGAGGGGCAGATGGGCAGACGGGTGGGTTTGGCGGGTCTGGCGGCCGTGTTCGCGGTGTTGGCGCTGGCCGGGTGCGGTGCGAACAGCGGGACGTCGTCCGGGGCGGCCGACATGGCGGCGCCCGCGCCGGCGGAGAAGCCGGGTGTCGCCAAGGAGAAGCAGGAGGCCGCGGGGGAGGCGCAGCAGGCCGGCACGTCGGCCCAGCAGAACCGGCAGCTCGTCCGCACCGCGACGGTTGAACTGCGCGCGGTGGACGTCACGGACGTGCTGAGCAAGGTGAAGGGCCTGGTCATCGAGCAGGGCGGGTACTCGGCGCAGGAGAACTCGCAGCTCAGGAACGCGACCGTGACGCTCCTCGTGCCCGGCGACCGGCTGGACGCCGTGCTGGAGTCGATCGGCGGGCTGGAAGGCGTCGAGGTCAACCGGCGCGAGCTGCGCACCGAGGACGTGACCGAGCAGGTCGTGGACATCGAGGTCCGGATCGCCAACCAGCGGGCCAGCGTGGAACGGGTGCGCGGGCTGCTGGAGCGGGCGGCCACCACGTCGGAGATCACCGACATCGAGGCCGAGCTGACCAAGCGGCAGTCGGAGCTCGAGTCGTTGCAGCGGCGGTACGAGACGCTCAAGGGCCAGGTCGCGATGTCGACGTTGACCGTGACGATCTCGCGGCAGGGCACGCCGCCGGTCGTGGAGGAGGAGAACGACTTCCTGGACGCGTTCGCCGGTGGGTGGAAGGCGCTGCTGGAGGCGTTCAGCTGGTTGATGGTGGTGCTGGGCGCCGTGCTGCCGTTCGCGGTGGTGCTCGGCCTGCCCGCGTTCGGCTACCTGTGGTGGCGTCGTCGGCGCCGGAGCGAGGCCGCCCCGGCGGTTGCACCCGCCGTCACCCCGTCGGGCACGCCTTAGGGGTTCATCGGAGCAACGGTCTCTACTGAGAGCAACGTCGCGCGGGAGCGCGGGGCGGCTTGGGAGAGAGGGGGAGTCGCGAGCTCAAGCCGCCCCGCGTCAGTCCCCGCTGCAGTGGATCCGGGCGGGGGGAGCCCGGGATTCCAAGCGGGCCGCGGTTCGACGGGGGGATTGCAAACCGCGGTTGTGCCGCGCAGGTCGTCGGAGTGCGTGGGAGCCGACCCGCGAGGCCCTGCCAACTTGGCAGATCGCCGGTGATCACCACAAGGGCTGGCGCTAGTCCATTCGTGTGTTATTAGCTGAGTTAAGTAACGCTGGAGCGGTAGAGACGACTGCCTTGACCGGCGATGTGGGTTGACTCACGATGACGGGATCACGGCCCCCTGGATGAATGAGGCAGCCGCATGGTCTTCCGCAGTCCGTTCCCCGATGTCGCGGTCCCGGACGTCTCGCTGCACGAGCTGTTGTTCGCAGACTTCGGCGACCGCGCCGACCGGGTAGCCCTGGTCGACGGCACGTCGGGAGCGTCGCTGACCTACGCCCAGCTCGCCGGCGCGATCGACCGCCTGGCCGCCGCGTTGGCCGCGAGGGGGATCGGCAAGGGTGACGTCGTCGGCATCCTGAGCCCGAACACCCCGTACTACGCCGTCGTGTTCCACGGCATCCTGCGGGCGGGCGCCACCGCGACCACCGTCAACGCCCTCTACACGGCGGACGAGGTCGCGCACCAGCTGGCCGACGCGGGCGCGAAGATGCTGTTCACGGTGTCCGTGCTGCTGCCCAACGCCGCGCCCGGCGCCGAGAAGGCGGGCATCTCCGACGTGGTGGTGCTGGACCAGGCCGAGGGCTACCCCAGCCTGTCGTCGTTGCTGGCCAACTCCGAGCCGGTGCCGGTGGTGTCCATCGACCCGGCCGAGGACGTGGCCGTGCTGCCGTACTCGTCCGGGACGACCGGCCGGGCCAAGGGCGTGATGCTGACGCACCGGAACCTGGTCGCGAACATCGTCCAGTGCCAGCCGCTGCTGAAGGTCGACGGGACCACGAAGATCCTCGCCGTGCTGCCGTTCTTCCACATCTACGGCATGCAGGTGCTGATGAACAACGGCCTGCACGTCGGCGCGACGGTGGTGACGCTGCCGAAGTTCGACCTGCCCGAGTTCCTGCGCGTGATCCAGGACCACCGCACCGACCGCGTCTACATCGCCCCGCCGGTGGCGGTGGCGTTGGCCAAGCACCCGCTGGTCGACCAATACGACCTGTCCGGCATCGACACCATCTTCTCCGGCGCCGCGCCACTCGACGTGGACCTGGCGGCGTCCGTCGCCAAGCGCCTCGGCTGCCGCGTGTCGCAGGGTTACGGGATGACCGAGATGAGCCCGGTCAGCCACGCCATTCCCGACGGCCGCGACGACATCTCCGTGGGAACGGTCGGCGTGATCGCCCCGAACATGGAGTGCCGTTTCATCGACCCGGCCACCGGCGAGGACGTAGGGGTAGGCGAACGCGGGGAACTGTGGTGCCGCGGCCCGAACATCATGAAGGGCTACCTGAACAACCCGGAGGCCACTGCCGCCACGCTGGACGACGACGGCTGGCTGCACACCGGCGACGTTGCCGTCATCGATGAGAACGGCCTGGTCAGCATCGTGGACCGGGTGAAGGAACTGATCAAGTACAAGGGCTACCAGGTCCCACCGGCCGAATTGGAAGCGGTGCTGCTGACGCACCCGGAAATCGCCGACGCAGCGGTAGTCGGCGTGCGCGACGAGGAGGGCGAGGAGGTCCCGAAGGCTTTCGTCGTCCTCCAGCCGGGCGTGTCCTTGGACGCGGCCGGCGTGATGGAATTCGTGGCCTCCCAAGTCGCACCGCACAAAAAGGTGCGGGTCGTGGAGTTCATCGAAGCCATCCCGAAGTCGGCGTCGGGCAAAATCCTCCGCAAGGACCTCCGTGCCCGCGAGGCCAGTTCAGTGGTGTGACCGGTTGGGCAGTCAGTGCGCCTGAACAGGGGTTGACCAGCGGTAATACTCCGCCTCGCAAACCCGAGCGCTGGTCACGTACTGCCACCCGCTGTGGCCCTCTGCCGCCGGTCACGGAACATGCACGGAACAACGAAGGCCCCCGGCAGTGATCACCGCCGGGAGCCTCATCGTTGACTCTACCTGCGCAGACACGCCTAGCTGTCGTCCCCGAGCAGGTCGTTGATCCGCTGGTTGGACTTCTCCCGCTGACCGTCCAGCACTTTCGCGTAGACCTTGAGCAGGACGGCGACCGAGTGCCCCGCACGTTCCGCCACCTCGACCGGGGGCACTCCCGCCGCTAGCCCGCTGCTTTCACGGGGGATTGGCGTGAGAGTGGCCAGCTCATAGAGAAAGGTGCTCTGAGCTGCAAGGATATGGCTTGTCTAGGGCCTTGTCCGTGCGAGTTCAGGAGCACCTTTCCGGTGATCA
>NZ_ML775962.1:190954-380297 GCF_009769385.1 Saccharothrix deserti | reverse complement strand
CTCCGCCAACACCCCCACATCACCGACACCACCATCACCACCCACCACCACAACAACCAACCCCAACTCACCGCCTACATCACCACCACCCAACCCACCAACCCCACCCACATCACCAACTGGCTCCACACCAAACTCCCCCACCACCTCATCCCCACCCACCTCATCACCCTCGACAAACTCCCCCGCACACCCAACGGAAAAATCGACCACAAAGCCCTACCCACACCCACCCCCAACCACCCCACACACAACCGACCACCCACCACACCAAACGAAAAACTCATCGCACAAATTTGGCAAGACCTGCTGGAGCACAACGACATCGGCGCACACGACAACTTCTTCACCCTCGGCGGACACTCACTGCTGGCGAGCCGCATGGTCAGCAGGCTCACTGCCCGCACCGGCGTTTCCGTGCCCCTGCGCACGGTCTTCGACCACCCCACCCTCGCCGACCTCGCCCAACACCTGCCGGAAGTTCCCGAGAACGCGGCCCCGACCACGATCCCGCGGCTGCGTCGCACCCTGGGCAGCGGGAGCTAGTGCCGCTTCTCGGAACGTTGAGCCGGTAATCGGCTTCGTGAGCTGACGAGCAGGCTGGTTCCCGTAGATCGTGTGCGGGGAGGTGGTTGTGAACCGCAGGCGCGCAGCAGGCTCGACATCTCCGTCAGGGACATGGGGATCGTCGTGGTCCCGCCGCTCCCGGTGCCCGACGACACGGACCGGGTGAACGGCCGTGAAGCGGTCGACCTGTTCGCCGACCGCGCGGCGGCCGTGCTGCCCGGCTTTGCGGTCGACGAGCGCAACCGGCACCTGGTCGTGCGCATCTGCCGTCGGCTGGACGGCATCCCGCTGTCCATCGAACTGGCCGCCGCCTGGGTGCGCACGCTGTCGCTCCCCGACATCGAAGCCAGACTGGACGACAGCGTCCGCCTGCTCACCCGCAGCAGCCGCACCGCGCCGTCACGCCAGCGGACGCTGGCCGGCGCGATCGACTGGAGCCACGACCTGTGCCCGCCCGAGGAGCGGGCGCTGAGCGGGGCGACGACCAACGAGGTGCCGCCCTATGCCGCCGTCGACGAGCAGATCGCGGCACGGGCCACCGGCGAGATCGGCGCGGAGGCGTTCCGGACGGCGTTCGAGGAGGGCAAGGCGCTCGGCCTGGAAGACGTGATCGCGTACGCCCTGGAGGAGAAGGCCGCGAAACCGGCCACCGAATCCCGTGACACGGGTCCCGGCCTGACCCGCCGGCAGCTGGAGATCGCCCACCTGGTCGCCGAGGGCATGAGCAACAAGGAGATCGCGGCCCGGCTGGTGATCGCCCTGCGGACGGCGGAGACCCACGTCGAGAACGTGCTGACCAAGCTGGGCTTCACCTCGCGCACCCAGATCGCCACGTGGATGGTCGAACACCGCGCGGACCGTTGACCTGTACACCGGTCGCCTACACGGCGGGATGACACCGGCCGGATCTCATTCCTTTGCGGTACCGGAAATGCCTCCGTCGACCGACGCGTCGGGACCGTGAGCGCTCCGAGTGCCGCGTCACGCAACCTCGGTCGGGTATCGGGTCCAGGTGCGGATGCGCGAGTCGGTGGCGGCGTTCGGCCCGGCGTGGTCGATCCGGGGTCGCGCCGTCAGCACTCCAGGACAGCGCTCGCCCAGTGCATCCCGCGGCCGTTGGCCGCCAGGGCGACCAGGTCACCGGTGCGGCACTCGCCGGAGTCGCGGAGCCGCGACAAGGCGATCAGGTGGTCGGCGGCGCCGAAGTGACCGTGTTCGACGGCGAGTCGGTGGTTGGTGCGGTCGAGCGGCACGCCGATGAGGTCGGCCTGGGCGGTCAGCACTCGGACGTTGTCGTTGAGCAGGAACAACCAGGACAGGTCTTCCTCGACGCAGCCCACGCGCTTGCACACCCGGTGAACCGCGCGCGCCGTGCGGTTGTCGATCTCGGCCGCGAAATCGGTGACCTTGGTCGCGTCGAACCCGAAGTGTTCCATGATGTCCCACGCATCCCTGGCGCGCGGATCGGGTGACCCGGCCGCGAACGGCGCGGCGGCGCCACCGACGTCCATGCGGAAGAAGTCGGCGTACCGGCCGTCCGATTCGGCGTACGAGGCACGCCACCGCATGGTGGTCTCACCGCGCAGCGCCACGGCCGCCGCGGCGCCGTCGGAGAACAGCAGGGAATGGGTGCTCATGCGGTTCCAGTAGGCGTCGGCCGTCCGGTTCGCGCCGATCACGAGGGCGACCCGGTAGTCCGGGTGAGTGGCGAAGCGGCCCGCGAGGGTGTCCAGGGCGGTGACTCCGCCGACGCACCCCTGGTCGACCAGCACCGCTTCCGCACGCCGCAAGCCGAGTCGGGCCTGCACCGACGCCGCGGCGTCCCAGTACAGGTACTCGGCGATGTCGGTGAGCGCGAGGACGACCAGGTCGACCTCGGATGGCGCGACGCCGGCCTCCGCCAGAGCCCGCTCCGCCGCCGCCACGGCCAGGTCCGACACCCCCACACCGGCCGGTGCCAGGTGCAGGTAGTCGTAGCCGTAGCCGAGGACGCGCTCGACGTCCTCCGTGTGGTCGGCGACGACATCCTTCACCGCCACCCGCTCGCCGAACGCGGTGCCGAACGCGGCCAAGCCGTATTCCATCGCTTCTCCAGGGTCAGTCGACCAGCTTGTCCAGGCGCTGCGCATCGCTCAGGGACTCCGCGATCACCCTCAGGAATGCGATGGCGTCGCGGCCGTTGACGACGCGGTGGTCGTAGGCGAGGCCGAGGGTGACGACGGTCCGCTGCACCGGGACACCGTCTTCGATGACCACTTGCGGGCGTGGTCCGCCCACCGACACCATGCAGACCTGCGGCCACATCACGATGGGCTGCACGAGCAGCACGCCCTCGTCGTTGTTGAGCGAGACGGTGATCGTGCCGCCGGACAGCTCGGCGGCGGTGAACTCGCCGCGCCACGCCTTCATGCGCAGGTCCATCATGTCGTCCGCGATGTCCACAATGGACCGTTGGCCGCAGTCGCGGATCACGGGGGTGTAGAGGCCGTTGCCGGCGTCCATCGTCACGGCCACGTGGGGGACGTCGGGCACGGCGACCACGTCGTCGCCGACCAGAGTGCCGAACAGGTGGGCGAAGTCGGGGTGCGCGGCGGCGACGGCCTTGACGACCGCCTCCGGCAGGCCGACTTCCGCGCCGCTGTCGTTCGAGAACCGCCGCAGCCGTTCGGTCAGCGCGTCCACCGCGACTTCCACGGCGGTGAACGCCGCGGGGACCTCCCGGTGCGCCCGGGTGACGACGGCCGCCGTGCCGCGCTGTGCCTTGTCCAGCACGTACGTCCGGGCGTCCGCCACGGTGTCGGCGGCCTGCGCGACGGTCGACGGCTGTGCGACGGTCGAAGCGTGCGCGACGGTCGAGGGCTGCGCGACGGTCGGCGCCTCGGTGGCCTGCGGTGCGGGAGTGTGCGGTGCAGAGGTATGCGGTGCGGGAGTGTGCGGTTCGGACACCACTTCGGCCAGCACATCGCCCACGCCGACCTCGGCGTTCACCGGCGCCAACTGCCGCACGTGGCCGGTGGCCCCGGCCTCGATCACCTCCACCGCCTTCGACGTCTCCAACTCCACGAGCGGCGTGTCCGGCTCGACCGCGTCGCCGTCCTCGACCAGCCAGGCGAGGACCAGGTAGGTCTCGTCGTTGTTGTTGAGCTTCGGTGCGGTGACCGGCACACCGGTCGACGGGGGAACGACGTCCACGACCTCCCCGATCCGCTCCTCCCCGACCCGCTCCACACCGTGCACCCGCACCGGCTCCCGGAGCGCGTCGAGCACGGCGTTGACGATGTGCTCCTCTCCGAGCAGCACCCGCTCCTCCAGATGTCGGGCGGAGGGGATGATCGAATCCGCCGACGACAACCGCAGCACCGGCGAGCGCAGGTCGTGCCACAGCCGTTCGTAGAGCAACGCGGCCACGTCGGCGCCCCACGTCCCGCCGGCCGTGCTCTCCTCGGCCACGGCGATCAGGCGCGCCGCTCCGAGCAGCGGGAGCACGTCATCGAGTTCCAGCGGGTGCAGCCGTCCGGGAACGAGCAGGTGCACGGTCACCCCTTGCGCCACCAGGCGCCGCGCCGCGGCCAGCGCCCGATGGGCGACCCCGCCGGGGCACACCAGCACGACGTCCGCCGGACCGGGGCTGGTCACGTGTGCCCAGCCGGGCGCCGAACCGACCAGTGAGCAGCGGAACACCTCGTCGTCGGTGAACATGCGCCGGGTGTAGAGGACCTTGTCCTCGAACAGCATGGCGGGGCCGTTTCCCAGCGCGTGCGACAGCAGGCCGTACGGGTCGTGGAACGGCGTGGTTTCGTACAGCGACAGGTTGGGGATGCCGAGGAAGTGCTTCTGCACGCTCTGGCTGTGCGTGGGTCCGTACCCGCGACCACCGCCGACCGGACATCGCACGACGATCCGCATGGGCACGGTGTGCCCGTACATGGTGACCGACTTGGAGATCAGGTTGAGGACCTCGTCGAACATCAGCGCGGCGAAGTCACCGAACATCACCTCCAGCACGACCTCGTCGCCCGCCAGCGCCAGCCCGCCGGCGACGCCCGCGATGCCGGCCTCGCTCAGCGGTGTGGTCAACACCCGGTCGGGATGGGCGGTGGACAAGCCCTTGGTCACCTTGAACGCCCCACCGTAGGGATCGAGGACGTCCTCCCCCAGCAGGTGCAGGCCGGGGCGTTCGGTGAACAGCCGGTGCAGTGCGCGGTTCAGGGCCTCCACGACCCGGGGTTCGGGCGGGCTCATACCGCGACCCCCTTCTCGGCGAGGACGTCGCGCAGGACCCGCACCGACCGACAGGTCCGCGCTTCCCGTGCGGTCAGCTTGACGCCGTACTCCTGCTCGACCCGCATGACCAGCTCGACGTGGCGCAGGCTCGTCCACGCGGACGAGGTGGCCGTTCCGGTGTCCCAGTCCACTTCGGCGGCGGGCAGCCGCAGGACGTCCGCCACCAGGGAGATCAGCCCGGTCACCGCACTGCTCCCACCGGAGCGGCCCACGTGGCGGGCGGGCGGTTCCGCACCCGCTCCACGATCCTCTCCACTTCGTCACGCTCCTTGTCGTCGATGGCGCGGAACCGCTGCCCGAGCCGGGCTGCCAACTCCCCGTGCCAGTCCCACTCCCGCAGGGCGGCGAGTTCCTCGGCGCCGCGGGTGTCGTCACCCTTGCTGTGCGGCCCGAGCCTGTGCGTGGTGAACTGCACGACCGCGGGCCGGTGCTCGTCGCGGACCCGCGCCACCACGGGAGCCACCTGGGCCCGGATGTCGGCGATGTCCTTGGTCACCACCTCGGTGAAGTCGACGTCGAACGCCGCGGCGCGCGCGGCGATCGTCCCGGCCAGCTGGAGTTCCGTCGGCGTGGACTGGGCTATCCCGTTGTGCTCGACCACCACCAGAACGGGCACCTGCCACAGCGCCGCCATGTTGAGCCCCTCGTAGACCGCGCCCTCACCCCAGGTGCCGTCACCGATGAACGCCGCCGCCACCCGTCGTTCGCCGGCCCGCTTGAAGCGCAGCCCGATGCCGACCGCCAGCGGCACGCTCTGGCCCTGTACCCCGGTGGAGAGGAAGCCGTCG
The DNA here is from genome assembly GCF_009769385.1 of Saccharothrix deserti. Taxonomy (GTDB): domain Bacteria; phylum Actinomycetota; class Actinomycetes; order Mycobacteriales; family Pseudonocardiaceae; genus Actinosynnema; species Actinosynnema deserti. Next base: position 374,658 of record NZ_ML775962.1, on the reverse strand, counting down.
CGGTGGACGTGCTGGCTGCCGCCCACCCCCGAGCAGACCGCGCCCTCCCGTCCCATGATCTCGGCCAGCAGCCCTTCCGGGTCGCGGTACCGGGCGAGGTAGTGCCCGTGCCCGCGGTGGTTGCTCAGCACGAAGTCGTCGCGCAGCAGTGGCGCCAATGCGACCGGGACGTACTCCTGCCCCAGGCACGTGTGGGTGGTGCCATTCAATTCCCCGGCGCCGAACATGCGCAGCAGTGCCAGTTCGAAATGCCTGATCCCGACCAACGACGCCAGGTCGTCATCGGAAAGGGGCAGCGGTTCCCGGTGATCGGCGGTCATGCCCTTCACTGCTCCTCGAATGCTCGCGGAAGTACCGCGCCGTAGCGCATCCGCGACCCTAACCGAGCCGGTTCTCACCTCGGTATCGAAGCCGGTTCCGCACTCTTGTCCCGCTCTCACGCCGGTCTCCGAACGTTGCCCGGCATCGTCTTCCACCATTTACTGACAAATGCGCCACAGCACTTCCGGTGCGGCGCCACGCCGCGGGTCGAGAATGAGGAGCTGCATGCGCACACTGCTCATCGACAACCATGACTCGTACACCTACAACCTGTTCCAGCTCATGGCAGAGGTGTACGAGAAGCCACCGGTGGTGCTCACCAACGACGATCCGCGCTGGGCCGACCTGGACCTCGACGACTTCGACGCGATCGTCGTCTCCCCCGGTCCCGGACACCCGGGCCGGGAGCGCGACCTCGGCGCCGCCCGCACGGCCATGGCGACCACCACCGTCCCCCTCCTCGGGGTCTGCCTGGGGCACCAGGCCATCGCGATGCTGTCGGGAGCCGAGGTGGTCGGCGCCCCCCGCCCCCGGCACGGGCACCTCACGAGGGTGCGCCACACCGGTGAGGACCTGTTCGACGGCGTGCCCCAGGACTTCGTGGCCGTGCGCTACCACTCGCTGTGCGTGCCGGCCGACCGGCTGCCCCCGGACATCGAGGCCACCGCGTGGGCGGAGGACGGCGTGCTGATGGGGATCCGGCACCGGAGCCGGCCGCTGTGGGGTGTGCAGTTCCACCCGGAGTCGATCTCCTCGGAACACGGTGCGCGGCTGGTGGAGAACTTCGGCCGGCTCGCGGGCAAGGTGGCGGCCGAGCGGGGGCGGGGAATGCGGGGTGCCGGCCGGTCCGGGTTCGGCCCCGTCGCCGCCGACCAGTCCCGGACGCACGCGGTCACCGCACCGCGCAACCCTTGGCGGGCGCTGCACCGGCGCCTGGACCACGAGGTGGACACGGCCGCGGCGTTCATCGAGCTGTTCGCCGACCGGGAGCACGCGTTCTGGCTGGACAGCAGCCGGGCGGAGCCCGGTCTCTCGCGGTTCTCGTTCCTCGGGGCGCCGGACGGCCCCGACGGCGAGGTGCTGACCTACCGGCTCGACACCGGTTTGGCGGTCCGCACCCCGGACGGGACGCGGACGTCGCGGGAGTCGGTGTTCGACGCCCTGCGTGAACGGCTGGCCGAGCCGGTGTCGGACCCGCCCGACGTGCCGTTCGACCTGATGGGCGGTTATGTCGGCTACTTCGGCTACGAACTCAAGGCACAGCTGGGCTCCCCCAACCGCCACACCGCGACCACGCCGGACGCGGTGTGGTTGGCGGCGACCCGGCTCGTCGTCGTGGACCACGAGGAGCACACCACCCACCTGCTCGCCCTCACCCGGTCCGCCGACGACCCCGATGCCACCGCCTGGCTGGACGACACCGAGCACGTGCTCGCGCGGGTCCGCCCCGCCGACACCGAGGGCCACGGCGTGGAGCTGGTCGAGGCGCTCGATCCGGAACCGGGACTGGTACGCGCGCGCCGCGACTACCTCGCCGACATCCAAGAGTGCCAACGGCAGCTCCACGCCGGGGAGAGTTACGAGATCTGCCTCACCACGCAGAGCCGGCTCGACGCGCCCGACGTGGACCCGCTGCGGCTCTACCTGGCGCAGCGCCGGGCCAACCCCGCGCCGTACGCGGCGTTCCTGCGGCTCGGAGAACTGGTCGTGCTGTGCTCGTCCCCGGAGCGGTTCCTCCGCATCGAACGGGACCGGACCGTGGAGACCAAGCCCATCAAGGGAACGACACCGCGCGACCCGGATCCCCGGCGCGACGCCGAGCAGCGGTCCCGGTTGACGCACGACCCCAAGGTGTTCGCCGAGAACCTCATGATCGTCGACCTGTTGCGCAACGACTTGGGGCGGGTGTGCGAAGTGGGGTCGGTCAGCGTGCCGCGGTTCATGGCCGTGGAGAGCTACGCGACGGTGCACCAGCTCGTGTCGACCGTGCGGGGCAGGCTGCGCGCCGACACGGACCTGATCGACTGCGTTCGCGCCTGCTTCCCCGGTGGCTCGATGACCGGGGCGCCGAAGCTGCGCACGATGGAGATCATCGACCAGCTGGAGGTCACCGCGCGCGGTGTCTATTCCGGCGCCCTCGGTTTCGTGTCCCGGAACGGCACGGCTGACCTCAACATCGTGATCCGGACGGCGGTCGCGCACCGGGGGACGCTGACCGTCGGCGCGGGTGGCGCGATCGTCCTCGACTCCGACCCCCAGGAGGAGTTCGCGGAGATGCTGCTCAAGGCGCGGACCCCTTTGCACAGCCTCAGCCGACGGGCTGCCACCACCGACTCCGGAAAGGCATCGAGATGACCAGGACTGGCAAGGAGTACTTGCAGGCCCTGCGGGACGGTCGCGAGATCTGGATCGACGGCGAGCGGGTCGAGGACCTCACGGTCCACCCCGCGTTCCGGCGGTCGGTCCGCTCCATCGCCGAGCTGTACGACATGACGCACGACCCCGCGCACTCCGACGCCTTGACCGTTTCGCTGCCGGGGTCGGACGAACCGGTGTCCCGCGCCTACCAGATCCCCCGGACGCGCGAAGAGCTGCGGGCGAAGGGCCGGGCCTTCAAGCGCTGGTCCGAGGCGAGCTTCGGCTTCTTCGGCCGCTCACCCGACTACATGGCCTCGGCGGTCGCGGGTTTCGCCGCCGTGCCGGACATCCTCAAAGGCGCGTCGTTCGACGGTTCGGCCAACATGCTGGCGCACTGGCGGCGGATGGCGGAGGGCGACCTGTACCAGGCCCACACCCTGGTCAACCCGCAGGTCGACCGGACAAAAGCGCCGTCGGAGCAGGAGGAGGACGACCTCTACCTGCGTGTGGTGGCCGAACGGGGTGACGGCATCGTGGTGCGGGGCGCGAAGATGATCGGCACCGCGGCGGCCTTCGGTGACGAGATCTTCGTGGGCGTCACGCAGCGGATGGCGCCGTCCGAGGCGGATTACGCGCTGAGCTTCTCGGTTCCGGTGTCGACGCCGGGCGTGCGGATCATCAGCCGCACGTCGTACGAGGCCAGGGCGACCAGCGTGTTCGACTACCCGCTGTCGTCCCGTTTCGACGAGAACGACGCGCTGGTGGTCTACGACAACGTGTTCGTCCCCTGGGAACGGGTTTTCGCCTACCGCGACCCCGACGTGTGCCACCTCCAGTTCTGGAAGACACCGGCGTTCGTCTCCTTCATCCACCACGGCGCCACCAGGTTCTGGACGAAACTGGAGTTCCTGACCGGGCTGGCGATCCTCATCGCCCGCGCGAACAACACGTTCGACATGCCGCCCGTGCGGATGCAGATCGGCAAGCTCATGGCCTGGCTGAACACCGCCAAGGCGCTGGTGGTGGCCGCCGAGGAGAACTGCGAGCCGGTGCCGGGCGGCGAAGGCGTGATGCCGAATCGCGAAATCGCGCACGCGCAGTTGGCCATCGGTCCGGAGCTGTACCCGAAGGTGCTCAACGAGATCAAGCTGCTCGCGGGCGGCGGCCTGATCCAACTGCCTTCCTCGTACCGGGACCTGCTCCAGCCGGAGGTCGCCGCGCTGCTGGGCAAGTACGTCCGCTCACCCGGACACGACTCCGAACAGCGCATCAAACTCTTCAAGCTCGCGTGGGACGCGTTGGGGAGTGAATTCGCCGGGCGGCACGACCAGTACGAGCGGTTCTACCACGGTGCACCGCACGTGTACCTGCCGTCGATCGTCCGCGAGGGCGACACGGAGGCTTACGCCGCGCTGGCGTCGAAGTGCCTTGACGGCTACGACCTGGAAGAACACTGAACAGATCATGCGGCGAGTAACCGGGCGGTAACAGATCGCTATAGTGCGGTGTGCCCAATCCACCACATCATGACGGGACACCTATGTCTCCACCAAGTGCGCCGCTGTCTCCACCAAGAGCGCCGCGCCACGCCGCACGTGCGGGGAGGGGGCCGAGGCTGTGAAGTCGGCGTCTCCCACCACGCCGTGGCGGCTCCTCCGCGTGTACCTGGGACCGCAGCGCGGAAGCGTGCTGGCCATGGCATTACTCCTGATAGCGTCGATCGCCCTGGAGATAGCGGAACCGCTGATCGTGGCGCGGTTCATCGAGTCCATCCAACTGGGCGCCGCCGAGCGGGTCCTCATCACGATCGCCCTGGTCTTCCTCGGAGTCGCGGCCCTGCGCCAGATCACCAGGGTCGTCGCCGCCTACGCCAGCGAACGCGTGTCGTGGACGGCGACCAACGCGGTGCGGGAAGACCTCTCCGCCCACGTGCTCGACCTGGACCTGACCTTCCACGAGTCGCGGTCGCCCGGTGAGCTGATCGAGCGCATCGACGGCGACGTGAACCAGGTCGCCGAGTTCTTCTCCAGCCTGATCGTCCAACTGGTCGGCAACGCGTTGCTGGTCCTGGGCATCCTCATCGCGCTGACCGTGGTCGACTGGCGGATCGGCTTGACCTTCACCGTCATCAACGTGCTCGGCTTCATCCTGCTGAGCAAGGTCACCGCGAAGGCCACCGCCAAGTGGGAGGACGACCGCGAGCAGAGCGCGCAGTTGTTCGGCTACGTCAGCGAATCCATTCGCGCGACGGAGGACCTGCGGTCGTCCGCGGCGACGGACTACGCGATGAGCCGGTTCCACCGGCGGTTGCGCTCGTGGCTGCCGGTGAAGGTCCGCGCCGAAGCGTGGAGCAGCACGATCTGGATCGTGATGTCGCTGGTGTTCACGGCCAGCACGGCGTTCGCCTTCGGCTACGGCGGCTTCTTCTACCAGAACGGCATGATCTCGCTGGCGAACACGTACCTCGTCGTCGCCTACGCCACCATGCTGAACACCCCGATCGAGGTGCTGCGCGAGCAGGTGCAGGGGCTTCAGCAGGCACGGGCGGCGATCCGGCGCATCTCCGAGATGTTCGGCTACTCCTCCAAGCTGGTCGACGGCGAGGAGACGCTCCCCGCCGGTTCCCTCTCGGTCGAGTTCGACGACGTCGCGTTCGAGTACGTCAGCGCGGACGACACCGGCGAGGTCGAACGCAAGAAAGTGCTCGACGACCTGTCGTTCCGCCTGGAGCCGGGGGCCACGCTGGGGCTCGTCGGCCGCACGGGCGCGGGGAAGAGCACGATCGCGCACCTGCTGTTCCGGATGTACGACCCGGTGCGGGGCCGTGTTCTGCTCGACGGGATCGACGCGCGGTCGCTGTCGCTGTCGTCGCTCCGGTCGCAGACCGGGTTCGTGACGCAGGACGTGCACGTCTTCTCGGCCACGTTGCGGGAGAACCTGACGTTCTTCGACCCCGATGTGCCGGACGAGCGCCTCGTGGAAATCCTCGACGCCCTGGAACTGCGCCCGTGGCTCGACAGCCTGCCCGACGGGTTGTCCTCGCGCATCTCACCGACGGCCATGTCCTCGGGACAGGCGCAGTTGCTCAACCTGGCGCGGGTGTTCCTCAAGGACCCGGGTCTGGTGATCCTCGACGAACCGTCGAGCAAACTCGACCTGACCACGGAGGCGATGGTGGAGCGGGCGCTGGACAGGCTGCTCGCCGGACGAACGGTGATCGTCATCGCGCACCGGTTGGGCACGATCCGGAGGACGGACCAGGTGTTGGTGCTCGATCGCGGAAAGGTGGTGGAACAGGGGTCGACCGCCGACCTGCTGGCGAACCCCGAATCCCGCCTGGCGGAGTTGCACCGCGTCGGGGAGGTGCCCGCGTGACCGCGAAGGCGAACGCGAAGGCGAACGCGAAGCCGGCGGACGCACCGCCGACGCTGAAGTTCCTCGCCCGGCTGATCTCCTACAGCCCGGGGCGCTACCTGCTGGCCGCCCTCGGGTGGATGGTGTTCCACCTGTGGCCGCTGATGCCCGGTCTGCTGGGCAAGGCGCTGTTCGACGTCCTGGAGGGACGCGCCGCCCTCGGCTTCACCGTGTGGACCGTCGTCGCCATCGTCGTGGCGGCCGGCCTCGCGCGGAGCGCGGCGATCCTCGGTGCCACCGTGGCGTGGGCCGGCTGGTACCTGCGCGCCCGCGGACTGGTGCAGCGCAACATGTTGAGCCGCATCTTCCGCCGTCCGGGCGCCGACGCCGCGTCCGGTTCCGTGGGCGAGACGGTGTCGACCGTGCGCGACGACAGCGACGCCATCGCGATGATGGGCGGCTGGGGTTTCGACATGCTGTCCGCGCTGATCTTCGCGGGCGGCGGGCTGATCATCCTCCTGTCGGTCGACGTGCAGGTGACGTTGGTGGTCATGGTGCCGCTGGCGTTGGTGCTGGCCCTGGCCCAACTGGCCCGCGCCAAGGCGTACCGGATCCGCGAGCAGAGCCGTGCGGCCACGGCCCAGGTGACCGGGACCATCGGTGAGATCGTCGTGGCGGTCCGGGGTATCAAGGCGGCGCACAAGGAGAAGCAGGTCGTCGCCCGGTTGCGGGAGCACAACGCCATCCGCAAACGCGCGATGATCCGGGACAAGGTGCAGAGCCTGGCGTTGGACTCGGTGTTCAACAGCACCGCGAGCCTCGGTGCCGGTTTGACCCTGCTGGTGGCGGCCGGGCAGATGCGCACCGGCGAGTTCACCATCGGCGACTTCGTGCTGTTCTCGACCTACTTGATGCAGGTGTCGGACTACACCGGGTTCATGGGCTACCTGGTCCGCACCTACCAGCAGTCGGGGGTGGCGTTCTCGCGGGCCGTGTCGCTGCTGCGGGGTGCCCCGCCCATGAGCCTGGTGGACCACAACAAGCTGTACCTGCGCGGCGATCCGCCACCGGTGGCGCCACCCGCGCCGCTCGACGAGGAGTTCCGGTCGTTGGAGGTCCGGTCGCTGAGCCACGTGTTCCCCGGTTCGACACACGGTGTGCGGGACGTGTCCCTCACCATCCGGGCGGGAACGGTGACGGTGGTGACCGGTGAGGTCGGCTCGGGCAAGACGACGCTGTTGCGGGCGGTCCTCGGGCTCTACGAACGGCAGGACGGCGAGATCCGGTGGAACGGGAACGCGGTGGAGTCCCCGGGCGAGTTCCTCATCCCGCCGCGCGTGGCGTACACACCGCAGAACCCGGCGCTGCTGTCGGGGACGATCCGGGAGAACATCCTGCTGGGTCTACCCGACGACGGCCGGCTCGAACGGGCCGTGCACACCGCGGTCCTGGAGCCGGACCTCGAACGGTTCGACCACGGGTTGGCCACCGAGATCGGCGTGCGCGGCGTGCGGCTGTCGGGCGGTCAGATCCAGCGGACCGCGGCGGCGCGCATGTTCGCCCGCGAACCGGCGCTGCTGGTGATGGACGACCTGTCCAGCGCGCTCGACGTGGAAACCGAGCGCGAGCTGTGGCGGCGCATCTTCGCCACGTCCGTGACCTGCTTGGCCGTGTCGCACCGACCGGCGGTCCTGGAGCAGGCCGACCAGGTGCTGCTGATGAAGAACGGCCGGATCGAGGCGAGCGGCACGTTCACGGAGCTGTTGGCCGCCTCCGCGGACATGCGCTCGCGCTACGGGCGACGTCAGGGGTGACGGCCTCCGGTGGGGCGTGACCGGGACGTGCCGGTCACGCCCCACCGGGTCAGGACGAGCGGGACCCGGCGGTCTCCGACACCGAACCGGGTGCGAGCACGCGGCGGCCGGGCTCCCGGTCACCGCGTTCCACCACCGGATCGGATCAGCCCGGCAGGTCCAGCAGCGGACGGCTCTCCACGATGCGCCGCAAGTACCCGGCGGTGGGCGTGTCCGCGCCGCGCACCTGTTCGGGTGTGCCCTCGGCGACAACCCGACCACCGGCGCCGCCCGCGCCCGGCCCCAGGTCGACCAGCCAGTCGGCGGCCGCGGCGACGTGCAGGTCGTGCTCGGCGACGACAACCGTGTTGCCCGCGTCCAGCAGCAGGTCGAAGGCGTCGACCATGCGCTGCACGTCCGCCGGGTGGAGTCCGGACACCGGCTCGTCCAGCACGATCAGGCCGGGCGAGCGGCCGGTGCTGCCGCGGTGGATCGCGGTGGCCAGCTTCAGCCGCTGTGCCTCGCCACCGGACAGCTCGGTCGCGCTCTGGCCGAGCTGGAGGTACCCCAGTCCGACCCGCCGCAGCGCGGTGAGGATGCCGGCCAGTGCCGCGGGCGCGGTGAAGTGCTCGGCTGCCTCCTCCACCGTCATGCCCAGCACGTCGTCGATCGTCAGGCCCTGGTAGGTGACCTCCAGGACCTCGGGCTTGAACCGCTTGCCGTCGCACGTCTGGCACATCACCCACACGTCCGGCAGGAAGTGCATGTTCACCAGCCGCCGACCGTAGCCGGTGCAGTCCTCGCAGCGCCCGCCGGCGGCGTTGAACGAGAACGACGACGCGCTCAGCCCGCGGTCTTCCGCCCCGGCCGTACCGGCGAACAGCGCGCGGATCTGGTCGAACGCCTTGGTGTAGGTGGCCGGGTTGGACCGGGGGGTGCGGCCGATCGGTTCCTGGTCCACCACGGCCACCCACGCGATCCCGGCCGGGTCCACCGACCGCACCGCGTCGCACGTCTCTCCCGCGAGTGCCGTCCGCACGCCCTCGCCCAACGCCTCGTGCAGCAGGCTGGACTTGCCGCTGCCGCTGACTCCCGTGAAGCAGGTCAGCCGGCCCAGCGGGACCTGCACCTCCTCGACGTCGACGTTGTGCACTTTGACACCGCGCAACGACAGCCACCGCGCGGACGCGTCGACCGGTCGCGGCGTGCGGGAGACGCGCGTGCCGTGTCCCCGCAGGTACTGGCCTGTGACGGACTCGGGAACCGCGGCGACTTCAGCGGGTGTGCCGCAGGCGACCAGTCCGCCGCCGAGCCGACCGGCTCCGGGACCGATGTCGACCACCCAGTCCGCGCGGGCGACCAGCTCCGGGTCGTGCTCCACCAGCAGGACGGTGTTGCCCGCGTCCCGCAGTTCGGCGGTGATGTCCACCAGGTGGCTCTTGTCGGCCGGGTGGAGTCCCGCACCGGGCTCGTCCAGGACGAACAACACCCCGGTCAGATCCGTGCCCAGCTGCGCCGCCAGCCGCGTGCGCTGCAACTCGCCCCCCGACAGCGACATCGCGCTGCGGCCGAGTTGGACGTGCGCGAGACCGAGCCGGTCGAGCAGCCGCAGCCTCTTGTCCAACTCCTGCAACAGGGGTCCGCCGACCTCCCGCTGCGCCGCGTCGAGCCGCTCGGGCAGATCTGCCGACCAACGCTGCACGTCGCGGATCTCGTGGTCGACGATCTGCTCGTAGCTCACCCCACCGAGGGTGACGCTCTGGGCCGCCTCGCCCAGACCGCTGCCGCCGCACACGGTGCACGGCAGCATCTTCATGTACTTGGCGTACCGCTGCTTGGCCGACTCCGTGCCCGCGGCGCCGTAGAGCCGCTCCACGTCCGCGAGCGCGCCCCGCATCGGCTGCCGCCAGGAGAACGTCACCTCCGAGTCCTCCTTGCGCATGGCGACGGTCGCGTTCGCCTCGATCACCTCGTCACCGGTGCCGTGCAGCACCTCGTGCCGGAACGACTCGGGCAGCTCCTGCCACGGCAGTCCCAGGTCCACACCGCGCTTGGCCGCCAGCGCCGGTACCACGGCGTGCTCGTTGGACCGCCACTTCCCGAACCACGGCGAGGCGCCCTCGGTCAGCGGCAACTCGGGCCTGGTGATGATCAGCTCCGGTGCGGCGCGCAGCAGTCCTCCCATGCCGTGACAGCCGGGGCAGCGGCCCTCCGGCGAATACCGGTCGAAGTGCGCTGCCGTCAGGTCCCCGGCCACCGGATCGGCTAACCCGACCAACCCGGGCAGCCTGGAGAACAGCAACCCCAGGTAGCCGTCCACACCGGTCAGCGTGGCCACCGTCGACCGCGGGTTGCGGTTGAGCTTGCGCTGGTCGACGGCCAGGGTCACGCCCAGGCCGGTGATCCGGTCGACCTTCGGCCGATCGCGCACGCTGATGTACTGCCGGACGAACGGCGACAGCCCTTCCAGATAGCGCAACTGCGCCTCGGCGTGGATTGTGTCGATCGCCAACGAAGTCTTTCCGCTGCCGCTGACCCCGGTGAACGCCACCACGACACCACGTGGAATGCGCACCGATACGTCCCGCAGGTTGTGCGTGCGGGCGCCGCGGATCTCGACAAAGCCGGCAGGGTGGTTCTGCCAGGGATTCGAGGCGGATGTGGTGGTCACCGTGAGTTCTCCGATCCCTCGATGGCGATGGGCGTTGAGTCCGAGCAGGGACGAACCCAACATATCGGACGGATCGGTCACGCCTGGACTCACCCGATGGCCAGCGGTATTCGCGCACTGCTCCTTTCGAGATCGACGACCACTCGGGTGTCACCCGCGTACCGCAGTGTGTGCTCACGATCGGTGCCGATCAGCACGACAGCGACCCGGTGTCCGGCGGGAACCACGTAATCGACGGCTTCGAGCCGCCAGGTGAACGTGTACTGCCGATCGGGATCGACAGGCCTTTCACCGTAGTCCGAGGCGCGGTTCCGGATGTCGAGCCAGCCGCGGCTCACGATCCGGAACGGCGCGCGTTCGACGACCGGCTCGGTTCGGGCGCGGCAGCCGTACCCGTCCTCGTCGGTGACCGGCGCGAAGCACCAGGTCCGGTCCGTCGCGGTCCGGCCGACGACGCGGTCGGCCTCGCCCAGGTCGACGAGCAGCGCGGTCAGGTAGGGCGAGGCACCCGCGACGGAAGCGCGCACGGTGACCTCGGCACTGCCCGACAGCCGGGTCGCCCGCCCCAGCGGTCCGGTGGTCGCGAGCGGCACGCCGCCCGAAGTGACGAGGTCCGCGGCGGAGCGCGAGGGGTCGTCCACGAAGACGGCGGATCCGGAACCGGAACCGGGGACGGTCGTCGTGCGGACACCGGGCGCGGGCCACCGCGGGTGTTCCTCCCACCGGCCCGGCGCGGTCTCGACCGACACGACCGGACCCTCGTCCCAGTCGGTGTCACGCCCCTGCAGGTGGTGGCCGAAGTAGCGTTCGGCCAGGCGGAGCCACTCGGCGCCGCGCACGTCGATCGGGTCGTCGTGCCCGCCCTGGTGCAGCCACATGCGCCGCTCGACACCCGCGCGCTCCAACGCCTGCCACATCCGGGTGCTGTGTCCGGGGCGGACGTTGTCGTCGTTGAGACCCGCGACCAGGAACACCGCTGCACGCAGTTTCCGCAGGTCGCGGGTCAGATCTCGGTCGTCCCAGAAGGCGTTGCGGTCGCCGGAGGCGTGGTCCACCGCCATTTCCATGCGTCGGATGTGGGGTTCACACCGCGCGGGATCCGCCCGGGTGAGCAGCGCCTTGGCGTGCACGTCCGCGTCGTCGCCCGCGTACCCGCGCGGTGCGGCGTGCGCGCCGTTGGCGCGGTAGTAGCGGTACCAGTCGGTCACGGCGGCGCTCGCCACCACCGCCCGCACACCGGGCGCCCCGGCGACGGCGCCGCTCAGCGCGAGCGAACCCCCGTAGGAAAGTCCCACCAGGGCCGACGCGCCGGTCGACCAACTCGCGGCGACCGGCGTGCCGTCCGTGCGCCACGCGGTCCCCTGCCCGGTCAGCCACCCCGCGACGGCCTTCACGGCCTCCGCTTCGGCCTTGCTCCCGGTGCCGGGGCAACCGCCCGAGTCGCCGGTGCCCAGCGAGGCCATCTCGACCACCCCGTAGCCGCGCGGCACGAAGTAGTTGTCGTAGTAGCCGCCGGAGTAGTCGCTCGGCGCACCGGAGGGCGGTGGCTCCCAGGGGGCCAACTCCGGGACCGACCGCACGTCCGCCGGGTGCGGTGCGACGTCCACCAGTCCCGCCCAGTACGGGTCGGTCTCGATGATCACCGGTACTCGGTGGCCGTGTTCGGTGCTTCGCGGGCGGATCACGTACGCGGCGACGCGATCGCGCACGCCGTCGAGGTCGGTGTCGACCGGCGTCTCGACGTGCACCAGTTCGCGCACCGCTTCCGCGTACCCGCCGGAAGCCTCGACGTTCGTTCCGGCGGTTCCGGCGGTTCCGGCGGTTCCGGCGCGCGTCGGCGCGAAGCCACTCGCGACGAGGACGGCGACCGAGGCGAACGTGATCAGGGTTTTCCGCACGGACTCTTCATACCGACGCGGGTGATGAACCGGCAAGCCGAACGCGCACATCTCATTCCGAATGGATACCGGATTAAGAGTGTCCGTTGTTACGCTGCCACACGGCACACACCGGACGCCACTCGAATTTTCTGGAGCCAGGAGAGGGAGTTGCCATGGAGAATTACACTCCGAGCAGCTACGGCGACACGATGGCAGGGGTGTTCGACTTCCTCAACGCCGACGCGGAGGAAAACGAGCGCACCGTGGACTTCCTTTCCGCCGAAGCGGGCGGGAAGTACATTCTCGAACCCTGCGTGGGCACCGGGCGCATCGCCATCCCCCTAGCGCGGGCCGGGTACACGGTGCACGGGATCGAAGTGAGCACCGCGATGGCCGAACAGCTGCGGAGCAAGCCGGGCGGCGACCTGGTGGAGGTCCTCGTCGGCGACATGCTCACCGCCGAGCCGCCACTGCGGTACGACCTCGTCTACCTGCTCCAGAACGGCCTGGGCAACCTGCTGTCGGAGAAGGAACAGGTGGAGTACCTGCGTCGCGTGGTCGGCCAGTTGCGGCCGGGCGGCCGGCTGGTGCTGGAGTCGTGGGAGCCCGAGCCGGAACGGTTCGTCGACAACCAGTACGTCGAGACGTCGCTGCTCGACGCGAACTACGTCGTGCTCTCCGCGGCGCAGCTCGACCCGGGCGAGCAGGTGATCAGCCAGCAGAGCATCATGATCTCCAACCACGGCATCCAGTTGTACCCGGTGCGCTTCCGGTACTTCGACGTCGACCAACTGGACTCGATGGCCGCCCTCGCGGGACTGTCCCTGTTGCACCGCTACTCGGCCTGGGACCGCGCGCCCTACACCGAGAAGGGGCGCAGCATCTCGGTCTACGTCGCCGCGTGACGCGCGACAGGCCGGGCGGTGGTCCGCCCGGCCTGTCGGCGAACACGCGATCAGGACCACGCGATGAGCGGGCCCGCACCGGTCACCCCGAGGAAGAACGACAGCGACACGCGCCGGCCCTCGCTGATCGGCTCCACCCGGTGGAAGTTGCGGGGATCGAACAGGATGGCGTCGCCAACCTCGGGCCTGATCGCCACGGTCGGCTCGCCGTCGGCGAGGTGGGCCTGGTAGCCGTAGCCGTCCCGGTGCTGCTCGTCGCTGGGGCGCCACCGCCTGCGGACCACCACGGCCTCACCACCGGTGGGCGGCATCGCGAGGTGGCAGTTGAACGCGAACTGGCTCACCGGGGGGATGTCCAGCGCGGTCGGACACTCGCGGGCGATTTCGTCGAAGTGCAGGCGGGCACCGTTGTTGATCTCCCGGATGATGCCCGCGAACAAGGGCCTCCCCTGCGAGGTCGCGGGGACGACAGCGTCTCCCCACGCCGCGGCGAGCTTGTCCAGCACGAGGTCGAGCGGGTCCGCACCGGCCAGCAGCGACCGGCGGGCCGCGACGTCCGCCTCGGCCTGCTCGAAGTACTCCGGGCCGAGTTCGCCGGTCTTGTAGTGGTCGTAGGCGGCCGAACCGAGCTTCGCCATCGGCGGCGTGAAGTCGTACCTGCCCATCTTGTGCCGTTCGAGGTTCGCCATGATCTCGGCGCACGCATCGACCGGCAGGAAGTTCCGCACCCGGATCACCGCGGCCACACCGGCCGCCAGGCGGACCAGGTGATCCCGGGTGAGCCGGTCGGTCACCACCGGGTCGAACAGGGTGTGCACGGTCATCGACTCGACCGACGGGTCGTACACAAAGCTCGTGTCGGCGTTGGTCATGGTTGCGCGACCTCCGGTCGTGTTGGTCGGGCTGCGGTCGGCGCAGCGCCGTGGAGTGGGCGTGGCGGCCCAGGTCAACGCTGGGCGGCGGGCGGCGGGACCCGGTCGAGATCCAGACCGAAGTGCTCCCGGTAGGCGGCGAGCAGGCTCTCGTCGTCATTAAAGAATTCGTCGGTCCACTGATCGCCCTTCTGCCGGACCAGTTGGTTGCCGAGCATGAGCAACCGCCCGTCCTCGGTGGGCAGCCAGCAGATGAACTCCTGGGCGAAGTGCGATTCGGGCGATGTCTGGTGCCACCACCAACTCTCCCTGAAATCGTCCAGCTCGCGCGGGCGCAACCACAGGCGGTACAGCGGGGTTCCGTTGTGGTGGATGATCCGCTCGTCGTCCGAAACCGGTTCGATGCGGAACTCGCCGGCTTGATCCGTCTGCACCTCGACTGAATCCAGCCGGAGCGGGTACCGGCTGAACCAGCCGAGCCCGATGTCGACCAGGTAAGGCTCGTCGAGGTCGACCCGAAGGCACAGGTGGTCCCATTCCGCCGGACCCGACGGCGTACCGAGCAGGACGCGGCCCGCATACACGGTCACCTCGAAACCGAGCGCGCGGAGCAGCAGACCGAATGCGCCGTTGAGTTCGTAGCAGAACCCCCCGCGCCGCCGGTGCACGATCTTCTCCACGAGTTCGGCCTCGACAAGCTCGAACGCACGTTGCTCGACCGCGTAAACGTTCTCGTACGGCACGCTCAACAAGTGCCGTTCGTGCAGTTCACGCAGCGCGGCCAGATCGAGGCGATCAGGCCGCTTGGCCCCGATGCGCTCCAGGTAGGCGTCTACCGTCCGATCATCCACTCTTTCTCCCGATTTTTCGGAAAATGCGCGCCGACCTTCGGTTCACGGCAGGCCGGTCGTAGGCGCGCCGCGACGACGACCGGCCGCGCCACCAGAACCACCACCACATCGTCGAAACCTTTCTGGAAGATTCCTCGCACGATGCTAATCGACACCGTTCTCATCTTGGTATCGCGCACGCCTCCGACCGGCCTCCACCGATCACAGAGAATTAAAATGGGCTGCGCACGCGCACTGCCGGATGAGAATCAATGGACGGCGACGGTCAACGAAGACGACCGACCGCATCCGCTGCCCGAAGTGGCCGCTCACGTTCCGGCGTCAGTGGCCTGCGCCGAATTCGACGAGCAGGACGCCGGCGGCGATGCAGCCGATGCCCAGGCCCATGAGGCGGGTGAGTGGTTCCTTGAACAGGAACTTGCTCGCGATGGCGGTCAGCGCGACACCGGAGGCGGCCCAGATGCCGTAGGCCGCGCCCAGCGGCACCCCGGCGCGCAGCACCGCGGTCAGGAACGCGAACGAGGCCAGGTAGCCCGCGGCGACCAGCGCGTACCAGCCGGGGTGGTCCAGTGCGGCCTTCAGCGACAGCGAGCCGGTCACCTCGCCGGCGATCGCGCCGGCCAGGAACAACCATTTCCTCATCGTTCGATTCCCATCGTTCGGCCTTCGTCGGCGGGTGTGCCGTCGGTCGGGTCGTCGGTCGGGTCGTCGAGCAGTCGCAGCGCCGCGGCGCGCACCCGGTGGCGTTCGTCGGCGGCCAGCGGGAACACCTCGATCGCGTCGGCCAGCCACACGCCGTCGGCCAGCATCCGCACCGCCGCCAGCCGGGCGCGCACTTCGGTGGGCAGGTCGGCGGGCAGGTCGATCCACGGCGCGAGCCGCTGCCCCCAACGGGTGGTCAGCCGGTCGCGCAGGCGCGGGTCGGCCAGCATGACCAGGTCGGCGTTGTCGAACTCGCCCGACAGCGCCCAGTCCAGGTAGGCCAGCACCCGGTCACGGGCCGACGCCTCGGTCGGCGGCGTGGGCAGGCGGTCCGCCAGTTCGCGCTCCCACCGGTCCACCACGTGGTCGACCAGCGCGACCATCAACGCCTCTTTCGTGCGGAAGTGGTGCATCAGGCCGGGTTTGGTCAGTCCTGAGCGCTGGGCCGCGGACTCCAGCGACACCGTGCCGCCCGACCGGAGCAGCGCCAACGCGCTGTCCAGGATGTGCGCGCGAGAATTCGTCACCGGGCAACCATACCAACCGGAAGGTTGGTATGGCGGTGGCGAGGCGCCACACGGCCGCCGACCACCCACGACCGGGCACGTGGCGAACCATGACTTCCCCAGTGACCCTCGTCACTGAACTGACTGAATGACGAATATGGTCAGTCGGTCTACGGTGGTCGTATGGACTTGATCGAGAACAGGGCGCGCCGGGTGTTGGTGGTCGGGCTGGGGATCAGCGGGATCGCCACGGCGCTGCGGTTGCACGGCATCGGGTGGACCCCGGTCGTCGTGGAGAAGGCGCCGGCACGGCGGTCCGGGGGCTACTTCATCGGCCTGTTCGGCGCGGGCAAGACCGCCGCCGAGCGGTTGGGGCTGCTGGACGGGGTGCACGACCGCACCACACCGGGCACCCACTTCGACATCGACCGCGACGGCAACCGACGGCAGGGGCTGAGCTTCAAGGACTTCCCGGGTGACGTGTGGCTGATGCTGCGCGGCGACGTCGAGCGGGCGGCCTTCGCCAAGCTTCCGCCGGAGGTCGAGGTCCGCTACTCGACCGTGCCGACGAAGATCGAGCAGGACGCCGACGGGGTGGACGTCACGCTGACGAACTCCGCGGACGGCACCGTGGCCACCGAGCGGTTCGACCTGGTCGTCGGCACGGACGGACTCCGCTCCACGGTCCGGTCGCTGGTGTTCGGACCGCACGAGAAGTACCTGCACCGGCTGAACTTCATGATCGCCGCCTTCGAGTTCACCGGTGTGCCCGCCGGACTGGAGAAGGGGGACGGGGCGACGTTGCTGGAGCCCGGTCGGTCGATGTGGGTGTTCCCGTTCTCCGACCACGACCCGACCGTGCTGCTGTCCTACCGCACCGACGACGTGGACGCCGAGTTCACCGCGTCGCCGGCCGAGCGGATCCGCGCGAGGTACGGCCCCGAACCGCTCGGGCGCACCCTCGACGACGTGGTCGCGGCCATGGAGTCCACCGACGAGCTGCTGTTCGACTCGGTCGAGCAGGTGCGCATGGACAGCTGGCACCGCGGTCGCGTGGTCCTGGTGGGCGACGCGGCGTGGTGCGTGACGCTGTACGCCGGAATGGGGGCATCGTCGGGCCTGGCCGGCGCGCAACTGCTGGGCACGATGCTGGCGCGTCACCCCGACGACCTGGAGCGCGCCCTCACCGAATGGGAGGCCGGGCTGCGGCCCTACATCGACTACTACCAGAAGGACGGGATCAAGAAACAGACGTTCTTCACGCCGGACAACCGGTTCCAGGTCGGGATGCGCCGGGCGCTGACCGTGCTGAACGGCAGGCGTGTGGTGGGAGCTCCCTTCCGGTGGTGGAGCGCGCACAACAAGGCGGCTCGGATGAACGGAGCCGACATCACTCGGGCATGATGGACGAGCTCCCCGCCGGGGTCTGACCGGCTTGCCCAGACTGGAGAACGACGATGACGCTGCTGCCCGAACACGAGTCCGAGAAGGCGGCCCGGATCCTCGCCGTCGCGGGCGAACTCGTGCTGCGGCGCGGCGTCAAGGGCGTCACGGTGGCCGAGATCGCCGAGAAGGCACACGTCGGCAAGGGCACCGCCTACCAGTACTGGGAGACCAAGGAAGACCTGTTCGTCGGGCTGTTCGCCCGGGACTTCCTGGCCACTGTGGACGAATACGAAGCGGCCCTGACCGCCGACTCGGACCTGGCCCGCCCCCACCGGCTGTTCCCGAAGGCGGTCCGCACCACGCTCGACCACCCGTTCGTCCGCGCGGTGCTGACCGCCGACGTCGACCTGCTCGGCGTGCTCGCCAACGACCCGCGCAGCAAGGAACTGCTCAACACGTTGGGCCCGGCCGCCCTGGCGTACGAGGTGCTGCCGGTGTTGCGCCGGCACGGGCTGGCCCGCACCGACTGGCCGCTGGAGGAACAGGCCTACGCGTTGTGCGCGCTCATCGACGGGTTCATCCACGGGTTCGTCCGGGCGAGCGCCAACGCGGACATCCTGCCGAACATCGAGGTCGACTCCCCGGACAAGGTCATGGGCGCGGCGGTGACCGCCCTGCTCGGACCGGAAACGGCGAGCCCCGAGGACGTCGGCGCCACCGCCCGCGAGGGCCTGCGACTGCTCGCCGAGAAGCGACAGGCGACCCTCGCGTTGATCACCCCGACCAGGGACTAGGGCCTGCTCGAATTCCGGCGCGGCCTTGTCCCGCGACAGGAGATTCGATGACCACGACCCGCCCCACGCGCCGCGGGTCAGCGCACGCTTGCTGTCGGCGGTCTGCTCGGTCGACCAGTTGCCCGACGCGATGGCGGCCCGGTAGGTGTCGCCGGTCGCGAACAGGTAGCCGTCGCCGACGTTGTTCGTGCTGTTGCCCAGGTTCCACAGGAAGTACGGCGTCGGCCGGCCCCTGGTCGATCGCCGCCTCACCACGTGCCGCCGACGCGAGCAGGGACGTCGCCGTGAGGGAGACGACCACGAGGATCGCGGTGAGGAACCGACGTCGCCGGGGACCTGGGGCATTCCAGGCTCCCTGACGTCAGCGTCACTGCTCGAAGTTAGCGATAACATAGGACCGGCCAGGCGAGGCGTCAACATCCGCTGATCATCATCGGTAGACCCTTGCTGCCAACGCCCGACAACACACATACTCCTTGCTGCCCGCAGCGACGCGAGGAGTCCGTTACATGGCACAGCAGTCTTCCTGCCGCCACGGTGAAGCCCGTTTGTTAAATGATGTTAGCGCTCACCTTCCAACAATTGTGATCGGTTGCTGACGTCCCTGCGCGCATCCCCTGCCTCGCCCCGACCAACGCAGATCGGAGCAGACCATGAACCGACGAGCACGCGCTCTTGTGGTGTCGTCCCTCGTCATCGCCTCGACACTCACCCTGCCCGTCACCCCGGCGTCCGCGGACACGCTGCCCACCGGAGCGCGGTCGCTGGAATCCGTGAACTACCCGGGTCGGTTCGTCCGGCACGCCGACTACCTGGGCGGGCTCGCCGCCGTGACCTCCGGCAGTTCGGCGCAGACCAAGTCGGACGCCACGTTCACCGTCGTCTCCGGCCTGGCGTCGCCGTCGTGCTACTCGTTCCAAGCGGCCAACGGGATGTTCCTGCGGCACCGGGACTACCGCGTGCTCCTGGAAGCCAACACGGGCACACCGACGTTCCGCGGGGACGCGACGTTCTGCGCGGTCACCGGTTCGGTGACCGGCTCGGTGTCGCTGGTGTCGTTCAACTTCCCGGACCGGCGGCTGCGGCACCGCAACTTCGAGCTGTGGGTGGACGCGAACCAGGACACCGCGCAGTTCCGCGCCGACAGCTCGTTCCGGCTGACCGCCCCGTGGACCCCGAAGACCAACAAGGGACCGGTCATCCCCGGCCTGTTCGCCGACCCGCACATCACCAACTTCAACGGCCGGTACTACCTGTACCCGACGACCGACGGTTACGCGAGCTGGTCCGCGCCCTACTACAAGGCGTTCTCCTCGACCGATCTGGTCAACTGGACCGACCACGGCGTGATCCTGGACCACGGGCCGGACGTGTCCTGGGCGGACAACTCGGCGTGGGCGCCGGCGGTGGTCGCCAAGAACGGGCGCTACTACCTGTACTTCAGCGGCGGGGCGGCGTCCGGCGACACGGCCAAGCACCTCGGCGTCGCCGTGTCCGACTCCCCCACCGGGCCGTTCCGCGACGCGCTCGGCAAGCCGCTGATCCGGGCGGGCGCGTACCCGGGGCAGGCCATCGACCCGATGGTGTTCACCGACGACAACGGGCAGTCCTACCTGTACTGGGGCAACGGGTCGGCGCACGTCGTGCCGCTGAACGCCGACATGGTCTCGTTCGACCCCGCGGCGGTGCGCACGATCACCACGACGGGGTACCGCGAGGCGTCGTTCGTGCTCAAGCGCAACGGCACCTACTACTTCATGTGGTCCGAGAACGACACCCGTGACGAGAACTACCAGGTCGCCTACGCGACCGGCCCGTCGCCGCTCGGACCGTGGACCAAACGCGGTGTCGTACTGCAGAAGCGGCTGGAGCTGGGCATCAAGGGGCCCGGCCACCACTCGGTGGTGCAGGCGCCCGGCACCGACACCTGGTACATCGCCTACCACCGGTTCGCCGTGCCCGGGGGCAACGGCACCAACCGCGAGGTCACCGTCGACCGCATGACGTTCAACGCCGACGGCACCATCGCCCCGATCGTCCCCACCCTCTGATCCGAGGAGAAGAACCCGTGCAACGAACACTGTCGCGGATCGGCGCGATGCTGGGTGCGATGGTCATGCTGATCAGCGCCCAGGTCCTGTTCGCCGTGGACCGCGCGTCCGCCGCGGACCCGTTCACCGGCTACCTGATGGCGCACTTCACCGGGGAGAGCGCGATCGGCGAGCAGATCTACTTCGCCCACAGCAAGGACGGCCTGCACTGGACCGACCTGAACGACCGCGCTCCCGTCCTGCTGTCCACCGTGGGCACCCGCGGTGTGCGCGACCCCGCACTCGTCCGCTCCCCCGCGGGCGACCGGTACTGGATCATCGCGACCGACCTGCGCATCGCGAGCGGCACGTCGTGGAGCGACGCGGCCAACCGCGGCAGCACCCAGCTCGTCGTGTGGGAGTCCACGGACCTGGTGAACTGGTCCGCGCCGCGCCTGCTGAACGTCGCCGGCGCGATCTCCGGCGCGGGTGACGCGTGGGCGCCCGAGGCGATCTTCGACCCGGCGACCGGTGACTACGTCATCTACTGGGCGACGAACGCGACCCTCAACGGCGTCAAGAAGCACCGCATCTACTACACGCGGACCCGTGACTTCCGCACGGTCAGCGCGCCGACCCTCTACATCGACCGGGGCGCGGGCCAGGGCATCATCGACACCCAGATCGTGGAGTCGCCCACCAGCGTCGGCGGCTTCCGCTACTACCGCGCGTCCGCCGACGGGCAGATCACCATCGAGGGCAGCAACTCGATCCTCGGCTCGTGGACGCGGATCGGCGACCTGTCCCACATGGGCATCTCCAACGGCGCGACCGGCGGCAACGTGGTCGAAGGCCCGATGTGGATGCCGTTCAACGACCGCAACGAGTGGGGCCTGTGGCTGGACCAGTACGCCACCGGCCGCGGGTACATGCCGATCACGTCGACCAACCTCGGCAGCACGAACAACTTCCGCACGGTGTCGGACTACGCGCTCGGCGCCAACCGCAAGCGCCACGGCGGCATCATGAGCCTGACCGCCGCCGAGGAGAGCCGCGTGCTGGGCAAGTACGGCGTCAGCAGGCCGGTCAACCGGGTCCAGTCCTTCAACTTCCAGGACCGGTTCGTGCGCCACGCCGACTTCGACGTGCGCATCGACCCGAACGTCAGCCCCGTCCAGGACTCCCAGTTCCGGATCATGCCCGGCCTCGCCGACCCGTCGGCCGTGTCGTTCCAGTCGGTCAACTTCCCCGGCTACTACCTGCGGCACGTGAACTACGACTTCGTGCTCGCGCCCTACGACGGCAGCACGACGTTCCAGGGTGACGCGACGTTCCGGCAGGTCACGGGCTTGGCGTCGTCGTCGTGGAGTTCCTTCCAGTCCTACAACGTCCCCGACCGCTACATCCGCCACTACGCCTATCAGCTCAAGCTCGAACCGATCACCACCGCGGTAGGCCGCAACGACGCCACGTTCCGCGTTACGACCTGACCACCCTTCACGGCGGAAGGGGGTGGACGCTCAGCCGTCCACCCCCGAACCCCGTTCGCGGTAGCGCGGCAGTTCATCCCGCGCGTGATCTTCCGCTATTCCTCATCGTCAGAGGAGTTGCCGCCGCTCAGTCGCTGTCGGCGAGGTCTTGTGGGGCGTCGCTGAGGCCGAGGCGGAGGTGTTCGACGTGGTAGACGGCCTGGTCGAGCAGTTCGGCGACGTGGTGGTCGTAGAGGGCGTAGACCACCGAACGCCCGCGGCGTTCGCCCACGACCAGGCCGAGGTTGCGCAGCAGGCGCAGTTGGTGGGAGCAGGCGGACTGCTCCATGCCGACCTCGGCGGCCAGCTCGGTCGCCGGCAGCGGCCCTTCCCGCAGCCGGGCGAGGATCAGCAACCGCGACGGCGTGGCGAGGGCCTGGAGGGTGGTGGCCACCTTCGCCGCACCGGCCGCGTCCAGGCGGGTGCGCGGTACGGCGTTGTCGGTGGTCCGGACGACTCCATGGCCCATGCGACCATCCTATGCGCAGGAACGAATGAATACCTCTTCATGTGTTCCTGTACTGTCGTGAGTCGCCCGGCCGCCTACGCGAAGGATCACCGTCGCCATGTCTTCGACCCTCACCGAGCGCCCGGCCCGCGCCACACGTGAGCCCGTCGCCCCGAAGCGGCGGACCCGCGTGTTCGCGCTCGCCGAGGCACGCTGGGCCGGCGCGGCCACGATCGCGTTCCTGATCGCGCTGCCGTTGCAACTCACCGGCCTCTCGGCCTGGGCGTGGGGTCCGCTGTACGCGATCGCCTACGTCACCGGCGGCTGGGAACCCGGCTGGGCGGGCTTGCAGGCGCTGCGGGAGAAGACCCTGGACGTGGACCTGCTGATGATCGTCGCCGCGCTCGGTGCGGCGGCGATCGGGCAGGTGATGGACGGCGCGCTGCTGATCGTCATCTTCGCCACCTCCGGCGCCCTGGAGGCGTTGGCCACCGCGCGGACCCAGGACGCGGTCCGCGGGCTGCTCGATCTCGCTCCCACCACCGCCACCAGGCTGACCGACGACGGGGACGAGGAGACCGTCGCCACCGCCGAACTCGCCGTCGGGGACACGATCCTGGTCCGGCCCGGCGAGCGCGTCGGCGCCGACGGGCGCGTGCTGGACGGGGCCAGCGAGGTCGACCAGGCCACCATCACCGGCGAACCGCTGCCCGTGGCCAAAGAGCCGGGCGACGAGGTGTTCGCCGGCACCCTCAACGGCACCGGCGCCCTGCGCGTGCGGGTCGAGCGCGACGCTTCGGACTCCGTGATCGCCCGGATCGTGGCCATGGTCGAGGAAGCCTCCGAGACCAAGGCCCCGACCCAGTTGTTCATCGAGAAGGTCGAGCAGCGGTACTCCCTGGGCATGGTCTTCGCCACCCTGGCCGTGTTCCTCATCCCGCTGGGCTTCGGCGACGATCTGACCGGTGCGCTGCTGCGCGCGATGACGTTCATGATCGTCGCCTCGCCGTGCGCGGTGGTGCTGGCCACGATGCCACCGCTGCTCTCGGCCATCGCGAACGCCGGACGTCACGGTGTGCTGGTGAAGTCCGCCGTGGTCATGGAGCGCCTCGGGCAGGTCGACGCGGTCGCGCTGGACAAGACCGGCACCCTCACCGAGGGCACTCCCCGCGTCACCGACATCCGCACCTTCGCCGGCAGCGGCCTGGACGAGAACGCCCTGCTGGCCTTGGCCGCCGGGGCCGAGCGCCCCAGCGAACACCCCCTGGCCCGCGCCATCGTCGACGCCGCCCGCAACCGCGGCCTCGCCGTACCCGACGTGCGGGACTTCACCTCCACCCCCGGCATCGGGGTGACCGCCACCGTCGACGGCCACGCGATCGCCGTCGGCGCACCCGCCCGCCTGCTCGACGGTCTCGGTGACGCGGCGTCGACCAGGGTCGCGGCGGTGGCCGAGGAGCTGGAGACCGGTGGCCGCACCGCGGTCCTCGTCCGGCGCGACGGGAGTCCGGTCGGCGTGCTCGGCATCGCCGACCGGCTGCGCCCCGACGCGGCAGCCACCGTCGCCGCCCTCACGGCGTTGACCGGCCGTCCCCCGATGCTGCTGACCGGCGACAACCCGCGTGCCGCCGCCCGCCTCGCCACCGAGGTCGGCATCACCGACGTCCGCGCCGGACTGCTGCCGCAGGACAAGGTCGCCGCGGTGCGGGAACAGGAGAAGGACGGGCGCAAGGTGCTCGTGATCGGCGACGGCGTCAACGACGCCCCCGCCCTGGCCGCCGCCCACACCGGCATCGCCATGGGCCGCGCCGGGTCCGACCTCGCGTTGGAGACCGCCGACGCGGTCATCGTCCGCGACGAACTCGCCACCGTCCCCACCGTCATCGCGCTCTCGCGAACGGCCCGCCGCCTGGTGGTGCAGAACCTCGTCATCGCCGGGGTGTTCATCTCCGGACTGGTCCTGTGGGACCTGATCGGCACCCTGCCGCTGCCCCTGGGCGTCCTCGGGCACGAAGGCTCGACGGTCATCGTCGGGCTCAACGGGCTCCGCCTGCTGCGCGACACCGCCTGGCGCCGGGCCGGCGCGCCCGTCGAACGGTGACCGCCGCCGCCCTGAACGGTCAGAGGTAGTTGAACAACGGGGGGAAGACCAGGACCACGATCCAGGCCCACGTGGCGTACACCGGGAGGTAGGCGGTCTGCCAGCGCTCGAGCACCGCGAACGGCGTGCGTCGGCGGACAAGCCCCAGCAGCAGCCAGGCCGACCAGGCGAGATTGGCCAGCAGGATGACGTTCTCCCCGAGTGCCGCCGCCTTGTTGGGCGTGGTGCCGTACTCGGTGATGCGCCCGGTGATCTCCAGCAGCACCAACACATCGATGACCAGTGCGCTGACCACCAGAGCGAGCTGGAGCTTGTCGAACAAGCCGGGCGGGGCCAGCGGATCGCGGGCCGAGATCGAGTAGAGCAGCAACGCCAGCACCACGACCAGCAGGAGGTCGAACAGGATCAGCGCTTCCCGCTCGACGTCGATGCCGCCGCTGGTCACGCCGAGGGTGACGAGGAAGGCCAGCAGTGCCGCGGTGAACAGCGGCGTGAACAGTCGCGTGAGCACCGGGGCGATGTTCTCCACGACGCTCTGCTTGGCCTCGACGAGCCACCCTGCCACCACGACCGCGGCCGCGGCGCCGCAGGGAAGCACCCACTGCGCTATGAAGCCTTCCGGGGAGATCCCGATGGCCTCGAAGGTCCCGAACACGAAGGCGATCAGCACGCCGCCGCCGAGGGCGATGAGGACGTAGTAGACGAACCACTCGCCGGTGAAGCGGATGAAGTCCATGCGTCGGCGTGGCGCGCGCACATCGTCGGCCACGTAGGCCAAGCCGACCACGAACCACAGGGCGATGGGGAGGTGGATGCCGGTCAGGACCACCGATTGGGAGTCGTCCGCGAGCGGGTAGGCGTTGGCCGCCACGGCGCCGAGCGCGAACAACGCCAGCAGTACGCCGATCAGCGCTTTCGTGGCATGACGGCGCCAGGCGAGGAAGGCCGCCAGCCAGGGCAGCACGAACAGGCCGACGTTGGGCCCGTAGAACGCGCCGTCCTCTTCGAGGCTCATGCCGAACAGTTCCGGCACCTTGATCGAGGCTGCCGCGCCCGCCGCGCAGAGGGCCATCGTGAGCAGGTCGCGCCGGGACCGGGTGTCCGCTGCCGGGCTGTCGGTCCCGCCGGTCAGCACCAATTGCTTCCACAGCCGTTCCGAATGCTCCCGGGCGAACTCGCGGGACAACTCGTCCAAGCTGCCCATGCGCTTGACCGCGACCAGGAACGCCTCGTCGGCGTGGAGGCCGGCGGCGACGAGCTCGTCGACGGAACCCCGGAGGTGGTCTTCGAGTTCTTCGGCGTCGGACTGCCGCATCTCTCGGCGGCGCTGCACGTACTGACGCCACTGAGCGAACTGGGCTTCCAGGTCGTCCTGACGGTCCGTCATGCCTGACCCTCCAGCGGGATCGCGATCAACGGCCTGGAATCGCCGGCGCCGCGCCAGATCTCCTTGAGCGCGCCCACCACCGTGTCCCACTGGCGGCGTTGCTCGGCGAGCTCGGCCAGACCGCTGGGGGTGATGCGGTAGTACTTGCGCCGCCGTTCACCGGCGACCGACTGCCAGCTGGACTCCACGTGTCCGAGGCGCTCGAGCCGGTGCAGCAGCGGGTAGAGCAGTCCCTCGGTCCAGTCCAGCTCCCCGCCGGACAGCTCGTTGATCCGCCTGAGGATGGCGTAGCCGTAGCTGTCCGCCTCGGCCAGGATGCCCAACACCATCGGTGTCGCCGAGGCGGCCACAAGATCCTTGGTGACTTTCACGAGACCTCCACCCACCCCAAGCCCTAGATGTACGATGCATAGTACTGTTAGGTATCGTACGCCGCAAGGAACCGCAGCGCCTACCGGTCGCACTCCGACATCGGATGCCCGCGCACGAGGGCGCCTCCAGAGGCCCGAATGCCGTGTTATGCGGGCGGCGCCGTGTGCGCGGCGAGGCGGAGGCGGTGGCCCTCGGCGGTGTCGGCGAAATCGCGTTCGTCGCCGTCGCGGAATCGCTTGTAGAACCACTCCGGCACTCGGGTGGGGTCCAGGCGGGTGCGCAGGATGCCGTCCTGCACATCGCGGGCAACGTCACGGAGCCGGTGCCACTCGCGTTCGGGCACCGGCCCGGGACGACCGTCGCGCAGCTCACTGTTGACGATCTTGGTGAGTCGTTCTCGCTCGTCGGCGACCTTCTGCTGGCCCGCCCAGATCTCGATGGCGATCTGGTAGGCGGCCAGTGACGGGACGAAGAAGCTGAGGAGCGTGTCGGGGAGGGTCGCGTTGGCGATCGCCAGGCCGACAGCCAGACCGATCGCGGTCCAGAGGACGGCGGCGGCGACGATGAAGTAGCTGTAGCGGCGGCGGAGGCGGGCGTCCCAGGCGAGGTTCTGCTCCTGGGCGATGAGCACGTCGTAGGGGTGGTGGACGTCGGAGGTGGGGTCGTACCAGCCTCCGGTGATGCGCTGGTCCTTGGCGCTCCCCCGCGTGAGTTGGCGGGCGAGTCGGTTGACGTCGGGCTCGGGGATCGGGTCGCCCGCGACCGTGGAGCGCCAGGGCAGGTGGAACAGGCCGGTGTCGAACATCTCCTGGAGCAGGGCTCCCTGTCGGGCCGTTGTCCCGGCCAGGCGCTTGAGCAGGAACGCGGAGACGAGGAACCAGAAGAAGCCGGTGATGGCCACGGCCGGTCGACCGTGGCCGAGGATCGTGACCAGGATGCCGGCGACCGCGAGCAGAGCCGCTGCGACGCCCCGGACCGCCTCGACGAGTTGACCACGCTGGTGGCTTGCCGACGCGGCGCGCTGAAGGCGCAGCATGTCGTGGTCGAGTTGCCGTTCGTGGATCGCCCGTGGCGGAACGCCCCGGATGCCGTTCGAGTCGACGGGATTGCTCATGGCCTGGTCATCCGATCACCGAAGATCTTCTTCCACTCGTCAGGCCGGGATCAGAACTGGTCGTTGGAGTCCGGCGCCATCCGGAACCCGTGGCCGGAGGCGTCGTGGACGCACCGCATGTCCTGCTCTCCCGCCGTGCACGTGTACCCCAGCGCCGACACGGTCTGCCCGACGGCCAACCGGTCCTCCGGTCCCGGTTCGCTCTTGTCGCCCCAGTAGAACATCACGCCACCGGCGCACAGGAAGTCGACCTTGCCCGACGAGTCCACGAACATCCCGCCGCCCCATGACGGCCCTTCACCGCACGACTCCGGGCGTGGCGGGATCGGCTGGGTCCGGCCCTGGCAGCCGGCCATCTCGTCGAAAATTCCGCAGTAGTAGTCGCCTTCGGGCGGCATGAAGAAGTACGACTCGGGCATGCCTTCGACGGCCGTTTTCACCTTGTACGGCTCGGCGGAGCTCGAACGGCCCGCCCAGTGCGCGTCGCCCCGCTCGTCCACCTCCAGGCGGACCGATCCCGTGACGGGTGCCCGGAAGATGTCCTCAAGTCCGTCCCGGATGTCGAAGTCGGGTTCCAGGCCCAGCAGACCGATGTCGCCGATCTGCTGCGCGGTGCACGCCTCCGCGTGCACCGGTTCGTCCACGCACCGCTTGACGGCCAGACCCGGGTAGGTGGCGGAGCGGTCGTCCACGGCCGGGTGGGTGCGCAGAGCGCGGCGGATCGCCTCACGTCCCTCCGGCGTGCCGATCAGCTCGCGGGTCGGCGCGTCGCACTTGCCGCACAACGATTCCAGGGCCTTCAGGTCTCCGGACTCGGCCGCGTCGGCGATGCGCTCCGCGAGGTCGCGGTACTCGGTGTCGAGGGGTGCGCCCCGGTCGGTGGTGCCCGCGATGGGCTCGGGTTCGGGCAGTGGGCGGGCTTTCGGCTCGCCGGCGGCTTCCTCGGCCGGGGTGAGGGCGAAGCCCTGGACGTTGTCGCCGACTTCCTTCCGGGTGCCGTCGGCATTGGTGACCACGAACTTCCCGGCCCCGAGAACGCTGCTCTCCCCGGCCTCCACGACGTCGGGCAGTTCGACGGCGTACGAGCGGCCGTCCGCGCCGAAACCGAGCTCCAGGACGCCGACCGCCAGCTGCTCCCACTTGCCGTCGTCCAGCCGGTAGGTGAGGTAACGGGGTGCCAGGAGGTTCTGGCAGCCGGGGTTGGGCCCGAACGTCACCACCAGGTCGTCGCCCGCCCACCGCAGACCGGTCGTCATGCGCACCTCGCCGAGCACGGCCCGGGTGAACGCGGGGTCGGAGGGCACGGCGCGTTCCTGCACGGGGTTGGTCTCGTCGTACCGCAACGAGAAGACGCCCGGCTGCGTGTGGCACGCGCCGCCGCTGGGCGACTCGACAGTGGCGAGCCTCGTCCCGTCGGGCGACGTGGTGCCGTCCCAGATCGACACGGCCGACTTGCCCTCGATCAACGGCGTCAGCGCGCCCGTGGCGTCCACGGTGAAGAGGGCGCTCTGGCCCCGGTAGTCGGCCAACTCCTCGGGGATCGGTTCGGCGACGGCCACCCGCTCCCGGCCACCCGCGACGAGTTCGGCTGCGGTCAGCGGGCGTTGCAGCGGCACGCGCTCGGCTTCCGCGCCGGGTGCGAACAACAGCAGGGCGGCGCCGTCGGAGCTGATCGTGGCGAACCTGTCACCCAGCACGCCCAAGCCGTGGCAGGGACACGGTTGCGACGCGTCCTCGCCGGTCTCGGAGTCCACGATGTGCAGCCGGTTCTCGTCCAGCAGGGCGAAGTGCCCGGCGTCGGCCGACCACGCCCAGTCCGGGGACTTCACCGGGACGTCGCCCCAGACGCGCCCGGCGGCGTTGGCGAACCGCACCCGGTCCGCCTGGCGGAACGCCACGACGGCCTCGGTCGAGTCGAACGACGGCCCGGTCGGCGCGGGTGCGGGCTCGCCGCCCGTTGCGGTGCACGACGTGAGCACCACCGCCGCCATGAAGACCGTCAGGGAACGTGAAGTGCGCATCAACGGTCCTCTCCGCAAATGTCGATGTACGTGGAGTCCTCGCCCGCGTAGCGGGCCCACTCGTCGGGCGTGAAGCCACCGCCCGCCCAACCGCAGACCTGGTCGCCCCAGTCGAGGTCGCCCACCTGCCACACCCGCAGCGGGTTGACCTGCTTCCCGCCGCGCTGCGGTGGCATGGACACACCGGCGAGGACCTGCCCGTCGGGCGACCAGGTGACGTTGACGATCGTGCTGTCGTCGGCCGCGAGTTCCGGCAGTGCGAGCAGGTGGGTGGTGAGGTCGTAGACCAGGATCTCGGCGCCCTGACCGATGGCGACGCGCTGCCCGGCGGGATCGGCGGCGACGGTGCCGACCGGTTCGCCGGACGTGGAGGGCCGCCACGGCTCCCCGACTGCCTGGAGGTCGGCGTCGCGCCGCTGCACCACGCCGTCCTCGGTCATCGTGACGACGGTGGTCCCGTCGGCGCTCGCCGTGAGGTGTTCGACCTTGGGTGCGGGCACGCGGCGGCTGACGCTGCCGGACGGCAGGTCGACCCGGACGAGGTCGGTGGCCGCGCCCGAACCGCTGATCAGCAGCACCCGGTCCGGCCGGACGACGATCCGGGTGTTGCCGGGCTCGAAGTCGAGTTCGGCGACCCGGTCCCACGTCGCGGTGGACCAGATGCCGAGCTTCCCGGTGACGTGCCGCGCGACGAGCAGCGCGCCGTCGGGGGTGAGGCCGACCGACGCGATGATGTGCGCCGTGCGGTCGGCCTTCGCGTCGTCGGGCTCCGGGAGCGTCAGTTGGCGCGGGGAGTCCTTGCGGTCGTCCTTCCACGCCAGGACGGTGCCGGTGTTGTTCACCTGGCCCGCGGCGGCCGCGAAACCGGGCACGGCGGCGATCTCGTTGGCGAAGAAGCGGTTGTCGTCGCCGTAGGTGTAGCGGGCGTCGACGTTGCTCTTGCCCGCCACGGTCTCCGGCGACCGCTTGGGGTCGAGCAGGACGAGCGCATCGCTCACCGTGCCGTCCGACTCGCCGCGCAGGCCGGATGTGCCGGGCACGGCCGAGCTGACCATGCGGCCGTCGGGGAGGAAGTCCACGTCCGTGGCGAACGTCTCCTGGTCGAGCAGCAGTCCGCTGGTGGCGTCGGCGATCACCCACACCCGGCCGGCGGGTCCACCGGCCACCACGCTGCGCCCGTCGATCGCGGCGACGGTGGCGTCACCGCCGTTGAGGTCGCCCAGGCTGTCCGCCATCTGCCACGCGGGGTTGCCGATCCGCACGACGGCCGTGCCTTCCTCGCCGCCGATCAACAGGTGGCCTTCGGAGAACTCGATCGTGCGCGGCTCGGTGCTCAGGCCGCCCGCCGGGTTGGCGAGCAGCGCCCGGTCGGTGCGCGACCACACGGCCACGCCCCGGTCGGTGGCCACGCCGACGGCCTCCGCCGACGCGGCGACGAGCGTCGGTTCGCCGGAGATCTCCTTGGCCGGCACGGTGATCGCGGCCCTCGCGCCGGGCTTGTGGACGGTCACGACATCGTTGGAGGTGAGCAGGAGCACGACCACCAGCTCGTCGCCGGACTGCCCGATCACGTCCGCGTCCAGGACCTTCCGCACCGGGAGCGCCGGCTGGAACGTGAGCGGGGCGAGCACCTCGCCGGACGGCAGGCACGACGTCTCCTCACGGGTCACCACGTCGTAGGTGCTGATCGAGCCGTCGTCCCAGACGGCAACGAGCGCCGAGTCGTGGCCGACGAACGCCAGGTCGGCGACCTCGGTGGTGTACTCGGCGGCACATGTCGGCTCGGGCAGCACCGCCAGTTCGGTCGGGACGTCGCCGCCGATGTCGTAGAGGCCGATGCCGTCGTCGAGGAGGGCGGCGGCGAACGCCTGGGTGTCGGCGGTGACGAGTTCGCGGCTGTGCTGCCCGATCTGGCCGACGAACGAGCCGTCCAGCGCCCACACCTTGGTGAGCCGGTCGCTGCCGGACGTCACCACTCTCGACAGCGTCTCGCTGACGGCGATCGCGTCCAGCCGCGAGGGATCGGCCTGCCAGGCGTGGGCGACGTTGCGCCGGTCGCCCAGCAGGTCCCGCAGGGCGTCCACGGCACGGGCGTTGGTCGGGTCGATGCGGTGTGCGGCCAAGGCGACCTTCGCCGCCAACGCGGGGTCGGTGTTGCGCAGGCCGATGGCCTGTGCGGCGAGCGTGGCCGATTGGGCGCGGAGTTGGTCGGCTTCACGGCCGGCGGCGGTGAAGCCGTACAGGATGCCCGCGGCCAGGGCCAGCACACCGAGGACGGACGCGGCGATGGTCAGGAGTCGTCGGGTGGCCATGCGGCGGGCCGATTTGGCGGCCTCGGGCCACGTGTCGACCGGGTCGAGGTCGGCGAAGCCCGATCGGTCGGCTTCCAGCGCGGCCGGTCGGTCCTCGCTGGGCAGGATGATGCGCATGTTGTCGGTGACGACGCGAAGTTTCGCCTCGTAGCCGGAGACCGACACGATGGCGTCCGGCTTGCTCACGTCGACCGCGCCCACGATGGCGTTGCCGGCCTGCAGGCGGCGGACGGTGAGCGGGCCCCGGACGCGGCGGCTGAGGCGGTTGTGCTCGTCCAACAGCACGGTGAACGCCGCGCCGAGAGACGGGCCGCCCACGCGGCGAATCGGACCGCCCCGGTCGGCCAGGGACCAGAGGACGGCGTGCGAGCGCGGGCCGCCGGCCAGTTCCCAGGCCGCGGAGAGCGCGTTGTGGAACGCCTCGTCGGCCGAGGTGAGGGTCATGGTGGCCGGGTCCGGGATGAGGCCGTGCGGCAGGTCGCGGGTCCAGGACAGGCGGAGTTCGGCGCGCCGGCCCGCGGTGCCGAGGTCGAGCAGCACTTGGACGCCGGGGCCGGTGCGCAGCCGTCGCCTGCCTTGGGCGGGGTGCAGCCAGCCGTCGAGTTCCAGCAGCCACGTCAGCGTGAGGGGGTCGAGTTCGTCGCGGGCGGCCAAGTGGTCGAGCACCGCGCGGTGGACGGGGCGGATACCGTCGTCCACCTCGCGGACGAGGCCGCTCGGCACGCGCAGCCCGGCGTGGTCCACCCAGCGGCGGAAGACCTCGACGTGCCCGCTCGCCGCTCCCGGATCGTCGACCAGGGCCAGCCCGAGCGAGGCGAGCGCGCGTCCACTGTGGACGAGCAGTTCGTCGCGCTTGACGAACGGCTCGCCGGTCAGGCCCGGGACGCGGTGGTTGGAGCTGTTGGCGCCCAGCACCTTGTGCACCGCGCGCCGGCCCTGGACGAACGCCGCCAACGTCTCCCGGTCGCCCGCCGCCACGCGGTCCTTGACGATGGCGAGGTACCTCTGGCGGGCATCGACCAGCTGCACGCCACGCGTCGTCGTGGCCTCCGTGGAGACGTCGTCGTCTGCCAGCAGGTCCTCGTGGCCCAGTTCGGTCGCACCGGATCCGGTCACAGGGACTCCTCGAACCGCTGCGCCGCGATGCGCGCCGGGTGGCCGGCGGGCAGGTCGTCGGCGATCTCCAGCCACTGCCGGGCGCTGGGCGGGATGCTGGCGTGCAGCGACGGCAGCAGCACGTCCGGGTGCTCCGCGGCCAGGTCGTCCGCGCTCGCGGGCACGGCGTCGCAGTCGACCTCCGACCAGCCCCGCGGCAGGGCGAACGAGACGACGCCGACCAGCTTGTCGCCCTCCGGGTAGAGGGCGACCCAGTAGCGCTGCTCGGGCGACTCGTCGCGCGGCGCGACCCGGATCGGCGCGAAGACGTCCGCGCGGTCGCCGAACAGGCCGCCCGTCGGCTTCGGCACCTGCACCAGGACGCGCACCCAGCCGGCCTGGGTCTCGTCGAAGCGGACGCTGAACGCCTCGTCGGCGACGGCCTCCGTGTGCTCGCGCACGTCCTCGTCGTTGGCCGCCGCGTCCAGCGCGGAGTTCAGCCGCACGCTCATGCGGGGCGCGGACTCGCCGACGAGCCGGGCCTCGACGACACGTGCGGTGTGCCGGTACAGCGGGTCGGCCGCGCCCAGGCGCCGCACCAGCGGCACGAGTCGGGCGAGGGACGTGGCGGGCACGCGGGACAACGGGATGTGCCGCAGGTTGTCCAGCAGGCCGGACGCGCCGAGGCGGGCGACGCGCGGGTCGTCGGTGCGCAGACCGTGGTCGAGCTGCTCCAGCGGGCCGGTCAGACCGCGCACGGCGGGTGTGAGCCAGTGCCGCATCTCGACCAGCTCGCCCGGCGCGGCCGGGTCGTCGAGCGTGGTGAGCAGGGACGTCACGGCGCGGTCGAGCAGGTCCCACGGCAGCAGGGCGAACACCTCGTCCGGCGGGTCGCCTTCCGCGGCGAGGCGTCGCAGGAGCCAGTAGCGCAGCGGCAGCGGCGCGTCGGCCAGGTCTCCGGTGTCGGGGAGGGCGTCGGGCCAGTCGCGTTCGACGCGTTCGACGGCACGGACGATCTCGGGGGTGACGGGGATGGGGCGGCCGTAGTCGTCGAGCTCCACGACCGTCGCGCTGCCGTCGGTGAGGGCGAGTGCGAAGGTGTCGCCCCACGGCGTGGTGGTGCGCGCCCAACCCGTCGCGAAGTGCGCGAAAGCACGGGCGTCGGAGCGGTCGTCCCCGTCGTTGACGGGGTCCAGGGTGGTGCCGTCGAAGTGGGAGACCCAGGCGCTGAGCGGTCGGTGCGCGGCGGTCACTTCGCGCCCCCGATCAAGGTTTCCAGCAGCTCGCGGCCGGGTTGCGCGAGGCGTGCGGCGAAAGCGCGCTGTTCGGCCTTGTCGGCTTTCACGGCGCGCTCGTAGGCGCGGGTCAGCCTGCGCCACTGGCCCGCGGTGAACGCCCGGCACAGGTCCGGGTCGAGGCGGGTGAGCCACGCGTTGAGACCCGTGAGGTCGGGTTCCGCGGCATCGCCCCAGCGCAGGGCGAACTTCAACGCCCGGATCACGACCTCGGCCCGCGCGTACGGGTCGTCGGTCTCCTTGAGCGGCACGAACTTCCGCTTGTCGGCGGTCAGGTCGGCCACACCGCTGCCACTCGGGTCGAACAGCTCGTGGTCGAGGACGTCGTAGAAGAGGGCGTTGAACGTGAAGTCGCGCTGCCGCACGTCCTCGGTCAGGCTGCTGCCGACGGCCGGGAACCGGAAACCCGTC
This sequence comes from Saccharothrix deserti, assembly GCF_009769385.1. Taxonomy (GTDB): domain Bacteria; phylum Actinomycetota; class Actinomycetes; order Mycobacteriales; family Pseudonocardiaceae; genus Actinosynnema; species Actinosynnema deserti. Next base: position 340,150 of record NZ_ML775962.1, on the reverse strand, counting down.
GCCGACAGGCCCCGGTACTCGATGAGCCGGTCGCGCGAGCCGGGAGGCGTCACCGCGCACACCAGCGAATCCGGCGTCACGGTCGTGTGGAACTCCGACATGCGCGACGCACGCAGCGACTGGTAGAGGATGTCGGTGAACCGCCCCGCGGGGACGGTGCCGGACAGGTCGAGGTCGTTGATGCGCCGCTCCCCCACGCCGCTGACGACGTCACGCACCACACCGCCGGACAACCACGCCCGGTGGCCCGTGGCGTGCACCGAGGCGAACAGCAGCCGCGCGACGGGCTGCCACGGCGCGCCGGGCAGGTCCAGCAGCGCGTCCACGCGGTGCGGCACCGTCGGGTCGACCGACGCGCCGGGCCGCACAGCGCCGTCGCCGAGATCGGCGGGCGGCATCGGCGCGCACTCGACGGCCCCTTCCGACGTCTGCGGCACCACGCGCTCCGGGGGCGTGGCGAGGTGCTCGTCGCCGGCGAGGAGCAACTTGTCGTCCAAGTGCGTCGACGGTTTTCCGCCGTCACCCGGCCGCCAGGCGAAACCCGCCACCCGGTCGCCGTCGAGGACATCGCCGGCCAATAACGGCCGTACCGGTGAGAAACGACCGCGCGTCGCGTCGCCGTTTGCCATCAGGGCTCTCCGAACCGAACTGCTCGGCACCGCGTGCACGCCGAAACGCCATCGCCAAACACCATCGACAAACGCCATCGACGCTGGTCAACCGGGTAAGGCCGCGGGTATCCGAGGGGTGGGCAGGTTGCCGCTCCTGCTCTCACCACGCTGGGGCGAGCAGAACAACATAGCAAAGGCGGGGCGGCGCAGTGTCTTTGATCGGCTGGATCGCCCAAGCGTTACAGCCCGTCAGCCCGTCAGCCCGCAGGCCCACCGGCCCGCCTCCGCATGAAGTCCTGCCGCGAGGCCCACGGCGAGCCTGCACCACCTGCGGTGTCGGGACACCTCAGGCCAGGGAGAGGAAGAGCTTTTCCAGTTTTGCCCGGTCGAGGCTGTTGCCGTTCTCGCCGGCGGTGATGCACTGCTCCAGGCCGGTGGCGATGATCGCGAAGCCGGCCTTGTCCAGGGCGCGGGAGACGGCGGCGAGCTGGGTGACCACGTCCTCGCAGTCCCGGCCGGCCTCCAGCATCCGGATCACACCGGCCAGTTGGCCCTCGGCGCGGCGCAGTCGCTTGATGACGTCGCCGACGACCTGGGCGTTCTCCAGTTGCATGCCGCTCATCCTCTCCTCACCACCGGGGTTGGATACCCCGGTGGGTACTGCAATGGTGCAGCGCCGCGCGGGCCGTGGACATTCCGGGCCCGCGCGGCGTCCGGCTCACGTCCCGGCCGTCGCACGGGATCCGGTGGCACCGATGTGCCGCAGCGGGCAGCGGGGCACGAACCCCAGGCAGGTGCCCACGGCGACGCCGATGCCGGCGACGGCGAGGAGCGCGGGGACGCGCAGCTGGTCCGGGGCTTGCTGGGCCAGCACGAACGCTCCCGTTGCCAGCACGAACCAGCCGAACCCCCGGCGCAGCGCGTCCGCCGGGATACGGGGCACCAGCAGGTTGCCGATGAGGCTGCCGACGACCGCGGCGGCGGTGATCGCACCGGTGAGGGCCCAGTCGATCGGCACCGCGGCCAGGTAGCCGGTCAGACCCGCGACCGACTTCATGGCGATCACCAGCAGCGAAGTGCCGACGGCGACGGACATGGGCAGGCCGCCGAGCAGCGCCAGGGCGGGGACCACGAGGAAACCGCCGCCCGCGCCGACCAGACCGGTGACCAGGCCGACGACGGTCCCGTCCAGGAGCACCCGGCCCACCGGCAGGTCGGGGTGCGCGGACGAGGCGGCGACGTGCCTGCGACCGCGCAGCATGCCCACGGCGGTGGCGACCATCATGACCGCGAACGCGGCCATCAGCAGCCGGCCGGGCAGGTGGCCACCGACCAGTCCGCCCACGAAGGCGCCGGCCATGCCCGCGAGACCGAACAGCAGGCCGGTGCGCAGGCGGACCCGTCCGGCGCGGGCGTGCCCGAGGACGCCGACCGCCGATGTCACGCCGACGACCACCAGGGAGGCGGCGATGGCCTCCTTGGTGTCCATGCCGGCCACGTAGACCAGCAGCGGCACCATGAGGATCGACCCGCCGCCGCCGAGGAGGCCCAAGGTGATCCCGACGACGACGGCGAGCGCGACGGTCAGCGTCAGCATCGGGTCACCGGTCCGCGGTGAGCCGGTCCGCGGTGAGCCGGTCGATCGGCGACTCGCCGCGGCGGCGGTTCCACGGCATCCGAGCCAGTGCCATGCCCAAAGCGCAGGTGTTCGACAAGGCGGCGACGACCAGCCCGCCGCCGATGAGAGCCGCCAGCCACTTCGCCTGCGGCACGACGACGCTGGCGAGCACGGCCGCGAGGACCACTGCGCCGGCCACGAAGCGGATCTGGCGTTCCAGCTCCCACACCTGTCGGCCGCGGTCGAGTTCGCCGCCGGTCCTCTCCCAGTCTGCGATGCCGCCGGCGAGCACCTGGCTGTCGCCGAGGCCGGCGCCGGCCAGCGCCTCCTGAGCCTGGCCGGCGCGCTGCCCCGATCGGCAGACCAGGACGATGTCCTGGCCGCGCAGCAGGGGACACAGGTCGTCCAACCGCTCCTTGAGCACGTCCAGCGGCACGTTGACCGCGCCGGGGATGTGCCCGGCCTCGAACTCCGCGGCCGTGCGGACGTCGATCAGGCGCGGGGCGGGGCTGGTGGCGTCGTCGAGGCGTTGCTGGAGCGATGGGCCGTCGACGGTGCCGAGGTGCCGCGTCATGCGTGGATCTCCTGGTGTTCCGGGGCGGAGGCGAGGGGCAGACCGGCAGGGCCTGCGTTGTCGAAGGTGTCGTCGATCGCCACGACGTCGACCCCGTGGGCGTCGAGCAGTGCGGCCACCACGCCGGCGAGGTAGCCGCCGTCGCAGTGCACCCGGATCGGGCCTGCCGGGATCTCGTCGAGGCGGTCGAGCACTTCGTGGATCGGGATGTGCGTGGAGCCGGCGATGTGCTGTTCGGCGCGCTCCTGGTTCCGGCGCACGTCGAGGACGACGGTCCTCGGGTCCCGGGCCGACTCGGCGGCGAGGTCGGCGAAGGTGGCCGTGGCGCAGCGGCTCGCCGCCCGCCCAGTCCTCGGGCCTGCCGGTGGCCATCGCGGCCGGGCGGTCGATGCCGATGCGGACCAGTTCGCGCTGCGCCTCCGCGACGTCCTCGACGGTTTCGCCCAGCAGCGTCACGGGCGTGCCCCAGGGGATGAGCCAGCCGAGGTAGGTGACGAACGGGCCGTCGAGGCCGAAGTTCACCGTGCCCGCGACGTGCCCGGCCGCGAACGCGGTCCGGCTGCGCAGGTCGACGACCCACTCGTGGGCCGCGATGCGGCGCCGCAGTTCGACCGGATCGGCCTCGGCGGGCGGTGAGAGGTCCGGCCGGCCCGGTCCGGCGGAGTTCGCGGCGGCCATGTGCGCGTAGTACGCCGGGTATGCGTCGAGCCCGGCGAGCAGTTCCTCGACGTAGCTGTCCAGTTCCCGGGTCAGCGCCGGGTTGGACAGCTTCTCCTGGCCGATGGTGCCGGTGGTGGCCTCGGACTGGGTGGCCGAGCAGAAGCTGCCGAAACCGTGCGTCGGGTAGACGGCGGTGGCGTCGGGCAGAACGCCTGCCAACCGGCGGGCCGAGTGCCACTGGGCGTGCGCCAGCGCGTCGGTGTGGTCCGGGCCCAGCAGGTCCGGGCGGCCGGTGGAGCCGTAGAGCAGTGAGCCGCCGGTGAAGACCGCGACCGGTTCACCGCCTTCCGACAGGGCGAAGGACAGGTGGGTGTGGGTGTGGCCGGGGGTGTGCAGGACCTCCACCCGCATCCGGTCGCCGACCTCGACCACGTCGCCGTCGCGCACGCCGACCCGTTCGAAGGAGACCGGGTCGTCGGCGTTGAGCAGGTACTGCGCACCCTCCTCACGGGCGAGTTCGTAGCCACCGGTCACGTAGTCGTTGTGGATGTGGGACTCGAAGACGTGGGTGATGCGCACGCCCGCGGCCCGCGCCAGGCCGAGCACCCGGTCGTAGTCGCGCTGCGGGTCGACCACCAGGGCCACCGCGCCGTCGTGGGCCAGGTAGGTGCGGTCGCCGAGTCCTGGCGTGTCGATGGGCAGGACGGTGATCATCGGTTCGCTCCCCTCATGCCTTCGCGGTCTCGACGGGACGGCCGGAGTCGATCCACGCGCCGGTGCCGCCGAGGACGTCGACGGCGTCGATCCCCACGGCGCGCAGGAGGCCGGTGGCCTGGGCGCTGCGACCGCCCGTCTGGCAGATGACGTAGACGGGTCGGTCCTTGGGCAGCTCCGCCACGCGGGCGGGCAGCACGCTCAGCGGCACGTTCCGGGCGCCCGGGACGTGGCCGGGGCGGTACTCACGGGCCTCGCGGACGTCGAGCACGAAGGCGTTTCCCTCGGCGAGGCGGGCGGCGAAACCGTTCTGGTCGATCTCGGGCGTCACATCAGCTCCTGAAGTCAGGATACCCCCTGGGGTATCTGTTCCAACGGTAGCACGCATGCCCCCGGGGGTATGCCTGTGCTGTCGTAGCCCCACGAAAGTCCGGAGCGTCGACCAGCACGCGACGGCCGATCCGGCACGACCCCCACTCAACCGGCGACGACCGGTTGAACCCGAGCTGGACACCGTGGTCGGAGTGGATCACCGTGCCCGCTGCGGCCTCGCGGTTGCGCAGGGCCATGCCGAGCGCGTTGGTCACCAGCGCGGCGTCCTGGCGGCTGTCGATCGACCAGCCCACCACCTTGCGGGAGAAGGCGTCCAACACCACCGCGCAGTAGACCTTGCCCTCACGAGTGCGGTGTTCGGTGACGTCGGGGATCCAGAGCTGATTCGGTGCGTCGCGGACGAAGTCGTGGTCGACCAGGTCGGCGGCGGGCACCTCGGGCGTAGCCGTCGGCGCCTGTTGCCCGGAAGTCCTTTGACACCGGGCTGCCCCATGTTTGCCCGGCCTTGCCGAACACCGCATGAGCGTAAACCCGAGGCCTTGACCAGCCCATCGCCTTGGAACGTCGAGTCGGGTCAACCTACGCGGTAGGTGACATACACCCGTGGTTGGACGACTGGGACGGCGCGGTTCCCTAGCCTCCAACGGTGTGGCGAGTGGGGATTGTTCACCGGCGGACAGGACGAGGTCGGCCGCGACTCGACGGCTCGCGGTGCGAACCCGGCGTCGGCTCGAACGGTTCTCCGAGGCACAGCACAGAATCCACGACTCGACCGTGGCCGAGCGCTCGGCCACCGGCCCGGTGCCGGTTCGGCAATGTCATTCCCGGTTCCCGACCGCTGCGGCAAGCAATGTCCCCTTGGTCACGGCGAGCACGTGGGCCGGGCCCAGAGCATGCAGTGCGCGGATCCGGCGGGCCACTGCGGCGCGCTCGACGACCTGCCCGTCGGCGCCGAGGCGGAACAGGGTTCCCGCGGTGCCGGCGATCACGACCCCGGAACCGATGGGGACGGCACGACCGGCCAGGGGTTGCCGGACGTCGATCCTGTGCAGGACACGACCATCGGCGAGATCCACGACGACATAGCCCGCTCGACGTTCCGACACCCAGAGCCTGCCGTCGACGTACTCCGGCGCCGCCTGCGTGAGATCGCTTCCGGGCAGGACGAATTCCCGCACGGTCCCGGTCGAGGGCACGATCTCCGCCACGGCGTGATCACCACACCGCATGAGGAAGCGGTCACGGCCCGCCGCCGTGAACGCCGCCCGGTAGTCGGGATCGACAAGCGGCTGTGGCAAGAGCCAGGCCGACGATTCCCGCGGCTCACGGGCGTCGATCAACCGCGCCGACGAGCCGGCCGGCTCGCCGATCAGGAATCTGCCCTCGACCGCCGCCGGGCGCACGGTGTGCGTGCAGTCGGCCGTCTCCCACAGAACCTGGCCTGTGGCGAGGTCCAGCGCGCGAAGTGGCGTGTAACCGCGCCAGCCACCCACCAGGACCGTGTCGCCCGCGACCACCACGTGCCCGGTCCACCCACGGAGATCGGCACTCCAAACGCGCTCCCCGGTATCGAGATCCACGCACAGCAACCGGTCGGTGTCCTGCGGCAGCACCAGACACCGTCGCCCGGTGGCGACGAGGGCTCGCAGCCACTTCCCGACGGGGATGTCCCATCGCACCGACCCGTCCACCGGATCCAGGCACACCAGCCTGGTGTGCCGCTCGTGGACCACCACCTGGCCGTTGGCGGCCACCGCGAGACCGGTGTCGGAGCCGGCCTGGTGCAACTGTCTCTCCCACCGGACCTCGATCACCCGCACAGTGCAGCAACCGCCCTCGGTCGGCCGCAACTCGCTTTCGGCCGACGTCCGGTGAGCCGGTCCAAGTCGGCCACTGCGTCAGGCGTGTGTGCGATCACGCCTGGATCCGGGTGGTGGAGACGCCGCAGCCGTCGCACCGGAAACCGCATGAGCAAGCCCGGGTCCGGCAGTCCAGCGGCTCGGTACAGCAGGAAGCACTGCGACGTCATTGATCGATGCCTTTCGCGCCGTCGTCCGCCACGGCCCGCACCACTCCGCCGCGCGGAGCCCCATCAGGCACACAGCGGGGCACCGGAGCGACCACAGGTCACCCAACCCTGATCCTTCATCACCGGACCGCCGAACTCGTCGTCGTGCACCTCGGGCCTACGCGACCGCACCGGGGGTGGAGCGGCGCCCGAGTCCGAGCCCGGGACGACGTGACACCGGCCTCAGCGGGGCTCGGTCGGACGCAGGCCGGTCACCAGTTCGGCCAGGTCGGCGGCTCCGTCGTCGGCCTGGTCACGGGTGGCCGTGCACCTCAACCGCACCACACCGCGGCGGTCGGGGTTCGCCGGGTCGGGCAGGGACAGGTACTCCTCGACCCGGACGACCTCCTGCCCGGCGGTGGTCGTGAGGCTCAGCGACTGGGTGAGCCGCGGACCGTGGGGACCGATCCGCTCGACGCGGTCGGTGACGGTCGCGGTCGGCAGGGCGGCTGCGGACAGGTCGGCCGGCTCGGCGGGCGTCCACCCCGCGTCGAGTTCGTCGATGACGATGGTGGCGGTGAAACCGGAGCCGTGGGTGGCGGTGTCGATGGCGACGAACGCCGCCCCTCCGGCGCCGACCTCGTCGGGCGGCACCGGCAGCCAACCCGGCGGAAGCCGGAACGCGATGGGCAGCGACAGTTCTCCGCGCACGGGTCACTCCGTTCGGGTCGAGTCGGTCCGTTCCGGTCCTTGCGGGTCAGGAGGGGAAGAGGCTCCGGTAGATCTCCGGGAAGTCGAGCGTGACCCCGCCGTTCAACCCACCGCCGATGAACGGGGAGGCACCGATCTTCAGGCCCAGGCTGAACTTGCCGTTCTCGTAGTTCGGGTCGAACGAGAACTTGGCGCCCGGACCGACGTAGAACTCGGGCTGGGCGGAGATGGTGACCGGTCCGAGCGGCTGTTCCAGCTTCGGGCCGGTGACCTGCACACCGGCCTGCGCTTCCAGGTCGATCAACGGGTCCTCGGCGCTGGGCTGGTTGATCGTGCCGTTGAGGTGCAGACCGGTCGAGTACTCGGCGATCACGTCGTGGATGCCCTGCTTGGCCCGGATCAGGCTGGTGGCGTAGTCCTCGGCCAACGCCGCCTGCTGGAGCTGCTGCTGTCCGAGCTGCTCGAACGTCGTGCCGATCGCCGCCGCCCCGGCCCCCATGGCGTCCCCGCCGGTGTCCTGCCAGGACGCGTGCGCGGCCTGACCCGAGGTGGTCACCTGTGCGCTGGCGTCGTTGACGGCGCCCGCCGCTCCGCGCCAGGCCGTGCCGAGCTGCTGCGCCACCACCTCGTCGTCCGGCGGCCAAGGGTCGTAGCGCGCCTTGACCTCCGTCCACAGTGGACCACTCGGTTCGGGGATGGTCATGACAGCCCCTCGAACCGGCCGCGGCCGGTGGTGTCGGCTTGCGTGTACTCGGCGGCGCTCGCCAGCCCCGCGCCCGCCAGCTCTCCCGGCGCGGCCAGGCGCCGGCCGACCTCACGCGCGACCTGTTCGGCGCCGGCGCGGTACCTGCCCATGAACGCCTGGCCGAGAACGCCCCGGCCCAGTTGGCCCTCCAGGCTGCCGATGGTCGCGGCGGCGCTCGACCAGGCCGTGGCCGCGTCCTCGAACGCGGTCCGGGTGGCCTCCCGGTTCGCCGCGTGCACGGTGTCCAGGACGGTCCGCGCCAGCGCGGCCGAGTCGGGGTTGCGGTGGACTCGCGGATCCAGGCGCAGGCCGACCAGGCGGTCGCCCGCGTCGACCGTCGCCTCGACCAGCCCGTCGTCCGACCAGGCGGTCGCCCGGCTCTTCGCGCGCACCTCCGGATCCTGCGGAACTCCTCGGCCAACCGCAGGTATCCCGTGTTGGCCACGGAAGGCAGCAGCCCGTCCACGTCCACCCCCTGAGATCGACTCGTCATCGGGAGCATGAGGCCGCACCTTGGCGCGCGGGGCCCCCTGGCCGGTTCCGGCCACGGCGACCGAAGCGGATGTCGATGTACGCCCGCTCGCAGGCGTCGAGCAGGATGCACGCCGCGGTCATGGCCTAGGTGTTGCCGGGCCCGGCGAACACCACGCCGACTGTTTCCGACGGTCGCACGAGGTCGTCAGGCGGCGGCCTTTCGCCCGTACAGGTACCGGAACATCCGCTCCACTGCCTCGACCATCCGCTCCCGGTCGGTCGCGGTGAAGCAGAGCCGGTAGTAGCCCGTCTGAGGGCGGCTCAACGTGGTCCCGGTCAGCAGCTTCACGCCGGCATGTCCATGATCCCGAGGACCTCGAATACCAACTCCTCAACCGCCTACACCCCTACCTACCCCCAGCAATAGCACCGTCACCGATAGCAGGAGACCAGGCACAACGACGTCCCCGAGATCGCGCCCAGGTTGTGATCGACACACTCCGCACACGGCCACATCAGGCCCAACCCCACTGTGGCACAGCGAGCTGTCCCGGCACCGGGCCCCACGATGACCCTGTGTCGCACATCGACCCGAACGCGGCAGGACGACGCTTGCCGGCGACTCGATCGGTTGGCGCAGCATCCTCCAGCACTATCAGCGCTGTTGAGGGGTAGACAACGGACGACAGGCCGACAGACCGAAAAACGAAGACAAGGAGCCCCATCATGGACCACACAGCGACACGGCCGGGAGCCGCGACCGCCGGCCGCTCGGCCGTCTTCATCGGCGGCCCCATCTACCCAGAGCGCAAGGACGGCACAGACAACCTCGCCAACGCCAAGAAAGTCCTAAAAGACCTGCAGCAGTCAGGATTCACCACCGTCATCCTCTGGACCATCCACATCGCCGACAAAGACGAGACGAACGGCATCAAGAAGAACGACCTGATCTACAACGACATCCGCATCGTCTCCGACGGGACGTACGTCGGGAACAAAGAATGGCCCAAGCTGGTGAAGCAGTTGAAAACACCGACAGGGACGGACACCACGAAGATCAAGCGCGTCGAGATCTCGATCGGTTCATACACACCTCCGAACGAGAAAGCGGACTGGGAAAAGATCAAGGAGCTGATCAACGCGAAAGACGGCGACAGTGACACCTCCATCCTGTACCGCAATTTCAAGGCATTGCTGGAGACAATCGGCGCAGATGCGATCAACAGCGACGACGAGGATTGTTACGACGAAGCCTCGACCGTGAAATTCGCCAACATGATCGAGAAGATCAGGAAGGCCGACAAGACGAAAAAGATCGCGTGTCAGAACTTCACCTTTGCGCCATTCAACAGGAAAGACTACTGGAGGGCGGTCAAAGACAAGCTCGGCTCGAGAGTGGACCGTGTCTACCTGCAATGCTACAACGGCGGCTCTGACAACTGCACAAAAGCGTGCCTTGACGAGTGGTCCGAGGCGATGAAAGGCATGTCTCTTGAGCCCGGCCTGCCGAGCCTGCACGGCAATAACTGCAACAAGGGCTGCACACCCACACAGGTGCAAGACAATCTCAGCACATTGCGCAAGGCTGGAGCCAAAATCTCCGGCGGGTTCATCTGGAACTACGACGAGATACAAAAGTGCCAGCCAAAGAAGGAAGACTGCACCGCCCAAAAGTACGCAGAAGCGATCAACAAAGCCACCAGCTCCACAACGGGCGCGAAGACCGCGGCCATCACCACCGCACATAAATAAGTACCGGCGACGCAAAGCCAGCGGCTGCGATTTCCCATCCTATTCGGTGAAGCCGGTAGCGACGTAGCGCATCCCACCGCCGCCGTGCTCGCACATCGGCGTCAACGGGTTTACCACGACCCGCCCTTCACCGCAGGGAAGCACTTATGGCGCTGCCGGAAACCGGTGTCCGGCCGATGACCTCCGCCGAGTGGAGCAGGCGATACCACCTGCAGCACGGCGATCCGGAACGAGTCCGGGCACAGCGGTGCCCCGGAGCTTGTGCTGACGACCTGGCGTGACAGCCGTGCTCGATGCGGTGGTGTGCCGGTATCCCAGTGTGAACTGCATGGTCGGGGGGCTACCGGCGGCCAGGAGGACCTGCCCGCCAAGGTCAAGAAGCTCATGAAGGGCATCACCGACGACCTGTAGCTGGTGCCCATCCAGTCGGTGTACCGCGGTACCGCGCGAAGAACAGCCCCGAGCTCCGCGAGGCGGCGGGCGAGGTCAGGAAGCTGCTGACCGGGGCCGGTATGAAGGACGTCGAGCTGAAGTGCCGGTGCACCTGAAGGTGGTGGTGGTGGAGGGCGAGGAGGAGTCCGGCGACCGGATCGAACAGCATGTCCTGGACAACCCCGAGCTGTTCCAGGCCGATGTCATCGTTGTCGCCGACACCGGGGACTACCAGCTGGGCAAGCCGACCTTCACCACCTCGCTGCGCGGCGTAGTGGACGTCGAGGTACGGGTCAGCACACTGGAGCGGCCGGTGCACAGCGGTGCGTTCGGCGGGCCGGTCCCGGACGCCTCCGTGGCGCTGATCCGCATGCTGGCGCGGCTGCAAGTCGGCGGGGATGAAGCCGGACGTGAAGCTGATCGGCACGGGAAAGCGTCGTCGAGATCGAGATGTCCGCAGGCGGTCCGCGGCGATGAAGGCACTGCACCGCTCCAGCCCGCCCTTCACCCGGCCGGCGGAGGGCGTGTCCGACGACGGACCCCTCAGGCCACCAGTACCCGACCAATTCCAGATAGCCGTTCCAGGCGACCAGGACGTCCCAGGTCACCTCGATGCCGCCGGGCGTGGTCGATCCCCACGCCGACCTGACGCCCTCGACTATGTGGCACGACATGTTCCATGAGAAAGTCCTCCGGCTCCGCCGGGATGAGAAACGGTCTTGCGGGCATTCGCCGCTTACTGCTTGACCTTCGCCAGCTCGGCGTTGACCCGGACAGTCTTGGGGTTGTCACGGTTGATGTTCTTGACATCGTCGATGAAGTCGAGCTCGACTCCGGGCTTGAAAACGAGGCAGTGCGACGAGCCGCCGTACTGGAACTCGCCCAGCTTCTGGCCTTTGACCACTGAATCGCCGGGCTCGACCGTGAGGTTACAGGAGGAGACCTCGGCCATACCGATGCCGACGAAGCACAGGGTGCCGATCTTCTTGTTGTCGGCCGCGATGAAGATCAATGCCCGGGTGGCGACGTGGGAGATGTACCCCTGGGAGATGTCCGGTGCTGCGGCATCGCACAGCGCCGAGGGTGCCTCCGAATAGTACGAACCCGGGATCTTGCGGCACGCGACAACCTTCCCTTTGACCGGACTGTGCCACTGGTGGTAGTTGAGCGCCTTGAGGAACCCCTGATACACCGTGCCGCCGACGAATTCCTCCGCATCGGGCTCCCCGACCCCCTTGTGGGCGGTGTCGAGCAAGTGCGCGAGTGAATACGGCTGCCCTTTGACGGAGAAATGATCGTGGAGCTTCACTTTCCTGCTCACACGATAGGGGGAAGCCTCGCACGCGCTCACGACGACATCGTCGCCCTTGGCGACGGGCCGGTCCTTTTCCGGGTTCTTAAAGTTTCGGGTGAAGAAGTGGTTCCACGACGTGAAGCCGTAGTACAGCTCTCTCGGATTGCACTGGAAGAGGTCATCGAACTTCATTCCTGGGTCCGTCATGGCTTCGAGGGCCTTCGGCGACAACCATCCGCCGGCCTCCATCGCCTTCGCCGACTCGAACGACTTCAAGTACGTCGCCCACTCGTCCAGCACAGGTTTGAGCTGCGTGTTCACCTCCTTGTTCAAGAACGCCGCGAATCCGGCCTGCGTTCCCATGGCCCAGTTCAGGATCACGTTGATCGGGAATCCAACGAGCCCTGATTCGTTGTACGTCGGGACCGTCTTGATCACCTTGTCAATGAGCTCCAACATGTGCTCGAAGGACTTGACCTGGGGATATCCAGTCGGGGTCACCTTCAGGGACAGCTGCTCGAACATATCCGTGAACAGGACGTAGATCTCGGGGTTGTCATAGACGAACTCACGGAAGTTCTTGAGCGGGTCCGCCAGCTCGCGAGGCCCCCTCGCGACCCGCTTGTCCTCCTCGACCTGCTCGATGAACTCGTCGAGCCACCGGGCCAAGTACGCCTGATTGGTCGGGAGCCAGTCACCGACCTGTGTCGCAATGTCAACCGACATCGATTCTCTCCTTAGCTTTTCCATAGGCATATGTCACGGCCGACACCGGCAGGGCCGCGCCCACCACAGCGGGCGCGCCCATCAGTGATGGAACACATTCCGGCTGCCGGGCGCACGGGCGATCTTTTGGACCCGCCCCCAAGGGGCGCCGGGGCGCCGGACTGGGAGTTGTAATATCCCCAGCCGTCGATGCCGCCGATGCCGCCGAATCGGAAAACTTCGTCGCGAGGTCACATCATGCCGGCTGCAAATGCCACGCAAATGCCACTCCGCCCATCATGCGCCTATCGCGAAAAATGTTGACCCCGGGCGTACGACTCGATCCTCCACCGGTAACGCGATCTCAAACACCACTCGACCGAATATGTGATTCTCGAAATCCGTTACGACGATCTCGCCACCCGGTTACCCGACAATGCAGGGATCCTTCGAGGAGGGACGGCGGGATGCCACCCAACCGAGCCGTCGCGCTTCACCGCTGCCGCGATGTCAAGTCAAAGCGGCCATCGCAGCTCCTGACAAGATCGTGGTCTTCCGGAAGAGATTCCTTCCGTCCACGGTAGCGTGGACAACCACTGACCGCCGGTCAGCACAACTCATATCACCGACGCGAGCGAATCGACAACTCGACCGGGGAGGACTCGCTTCCGGAAGTCACATCGATCTTGGTCGACGTCACTCACATGTGTTCTCGCGTCCAGGGAACACGGGGGCATCACCACCCATGGCCATCGGCGAAGTATTGAATCGAAGGTGATCACTTTCCTGCATGTTGATCATTGAATCTTTTTCATCGTGGTTGGCGGCTGGTCTCGATGACTGCACTACCCCCGTGCTCTGAGGCGTCTGCCCTACGCCCGATCTGCCGCCACGACGGCCAACGCCGCCCATGTCCCTATGTCTTCGACGGATTCCGCTCTCGCGCCGAACAGGCCGCTGGTGAGGAACAGCGTGCCTTCGGGCAGGGTGGTGCACCTGTCGCTAGCCAAGGCCGCGATCTTGTCCAGCTTCTCGCGGCCGACGTAGTCGGTGGCCAGGTAGAAGTCCGCGAACTCGAACCCGTCTGGTCGTTCTCCGACCTCGTACGGGCACGGCAGCGGCCACTCCACCAGGATGGCGCCGTACGACGGCGACAGGGCAACCACCACGGAGGTGAACAGGTCGAGCACCCCGGCGGCGGCGCGTTTCCGCGTCGAGCCCGCTCCCGGCTCGAACGCGCGCCCGTCACACCAGATCGCGATCGGGTGGTGGTCCCGCCCGACCGCGGCCTCGGGGATCGGCAGCACCCGCACCTGGACGTCACGTCCCGAGGAACCGGCGCCCACATCGGCAAGCCCGACCCCCGCGATCACGCGCCCGGTGGACGCCCGCACGGAGTCGAGCTCGGCCCGACCGCGAACCGCCACCCGGTCGATCCGGTCGTGCACCGGGTCGGCGAGGGCGTCCACCGCCCCCACCTCACCCAGCACCACGTCGACCACTCGCCCACCCCGGTCGATCAGGTGGTCCACGACGGCGAAGAACACCTCTTCCGTCCCCCGCCGCGCGAAGTAGAAAGCCGGTTGCACCAGCGGCGAGCGGGGTGCCCGCCCGTTCTTCGCAGTCATGTCATCCCACTCCCGCCGCTCGCAGCATCGCTCCCAGTTGCGCGTTCCTCGGGGCGAACGCGGTGGCCACTTCCCCTGCTCTCGGCCCGTCCTTGAAGAACTGGACGACGAAGTACTTGCCGTCGATCCGCGCCAGGTGGGCCGTGGTCGCCGCCGATCCGGTCGTCCAGTCGAACGTCACCCGCGAACCGGCGGCCCTGGTGATCAAGTCCGAAACCCCACAACGTCGTCCGGGTGTGCCAGGCGACCTCGCCCGCCGGGTCGATCAGCTCACTGGTTCTTCCCGACAGGTCGGTGACGATTGCGAAGAACCGCTCGTCGACCCACTCCTGAGGGGCATCGGCCACTGGGACGCGTTCGGTTTGCGACAACGGCCGGACGCCGTCCGGATGCCACTCCCACACCGTGGCGCGGCCTCGGGCCGACTCCTCCGCGAGCACCGCGCCGTCCCAGGTGAAGTCGACCTGCTCCACCACGGCGGAGTCCCGCAGGTGCTGCTTGGCGATGCGCCGGCCGAGCGGGTCGTACCGGTAACGCCAGTGCTGACCGTCCGCTGTCGTCACAGCGACCAAGCGGTCGTCCGCGTCCCAGGTGTAGCGCCAGACCAGCGGGCCGGACGACAGCCGCTTCTGCCTGCGCGACACCACCCGCCCCTGTGCGTCGTACTCGTACCGGACCTTCCCCGCCTGGCGCACCAGTGTGCCGTCGTGCACGCGTGCACCGTCGAGGTCGGGTTCGGACCGCACCGCGTGGGTGATGTTCCCGGACGGATCGTAGGCGTAGCGCTCGCCCGGCCCCGGACCGCGCACCTCGGTGGCTCGCCCGACCGGGTCGAGAGCGAACTCCCGGGAGCCCGACAGCAGGTCGACGATGGCGGTGACGTGCCCGTCCGCCCGGTAGTTGTACGAACGCCGTTGCAGAACCACCGGTCCCCGGCCGAATCCCCGGTCCGCGGTCACAGTGCGACGTCCCGCCGCGTCGTAGGTCGAGGCCACCACTCGGCCGTTGCAGATCTCGGCGAGCACCCGGCCGAGCGGGTCGCGGCGCCACTCCAGGGTGGCGTCGGTGTTGGTCGCCCGGATCATCCTGCCGACCGGGTCGTACTCGAACCGCGCGACCACGTCGCCCGCCCTCTGCTCCACCACCCGGCCGTGCGCGTCCCTGGTGAAGTGGACGACATCGCCCACCGCGTTGACGCGTTCGACGAGCTGGTTCGCCGCGTCGAACCGGTACTCGAGCACCCGGCTGTTGAAATCGGTCTCCCGAACGAGGTTGCCGGCGGCGTCGTACTCGTAGCGCCAGACCAGTCCTTGGGGGTTGACCACCCTGGTGAGGCGTATCTCGGTGTCGTACTCGAACCGCGTCCGGGCGCCGTCGGGACCCGTTTCCGCCGTCGGCATGTCGAAGTGGCCCATGTCGATGCGCGTGGTCTGGCCGAGGGCGTCCACGTACTCGACCTCGTTGCCCTCGCCGTCGTAGCGCCACCGCTCGGTCGCACCGTCGGGCAGCCTGCGCCACAGGGGGTTGCCCTCGATCGTCCAGCCGAACCGGGTCACCCCGCCCGCGGGGTCGGTCACGGCGGTGATCCGGCCGGAGTCGTCCCTGGCGTAGTCGGTGGTGGCACCCAGAGCATCCGTGACGGCGACCGGCAGACCCGCCGCGTTCGCCCGGATCCGGCGGGTGTTGCCCAGCGCGTCGGTGTGCTCGGTGACGTGGCCGCGCGAGTCGTAGGTGTAGGTCGTGATGGCACCTGTCGGGTCCGTCACCGCGACCAGGTTCCCGCGGCTGTCGTGCTCCTGCCGCCACACCGCGCCGTCCGGTTGCACGATGGTCGTAGGGAATCCGGATTCGTCGTACTCGGCCCGCACGAGGCTTCCGTCCGGCCGCGTGATCGACGTGAGGTTGCCGCCGTTGTCGTAGGTGTACCGGGTAACGCGGCCCAAGGCGTCCGTGCACGTCAGCAACCGGTGATGGCGGTCCCACTCCCTCGATGTGGTGTTGCCCAGGGGGTCGACCTCGCGAACGATCTGGAGTTGTTCGTTCAGGTGGTGTGTCGTGGTGTGGCCGAGTGAGTCGGTCGACCTGGTCACCCGGTTCACCCGGTCGTATTCGAACCGGTAGCTGAGGTGTCCGTCCCTGCCCTCGCCGCCGGTGCACCGACCTTCCTCGTCGTACGTGAAGCGGTACCACATGCCGTTCCGGTCTTCCCAGCGTGTGATCCGGCCCGCTTCGTCGTAGTCGAAGCGCATCGCGGCGTTGGACGAGTTGAGCACTTCGGTGAGCCTGCCCGCTTCGTCGTAGCGGTAGTCGGTCAGGACGATCTCCGCGGTAGCGCCGATCAGGCGCAGGCCGGTGACCCGCTCGCCTGCGGTGTCCACGACGATGTGGTAACCACCGGAATGCCTGATACCGGTCGGCACACCGTCGCCGTCGCGCTCGAAGTCGATCCGGTTGCCGTTGCGGTCGACCACCGCGCTGATCGGCCACGCGCTCCCCGTGGACGCCTCGAAGTGCAGAGTCCGCCCGAGCACGGGGTCGGTGATGGTGAACCCGCCGCTCTCGGTGCGTGCCAACGGCCACGGCGTTCCCTGCACCGGCAGCACCGCGGTACCGGCAGGCACCGGGTACCGCAACAGCATGCCGTCCTCGGCCGCGAAGTGCACCGCGTCCCGGGTGACCTCGATCCGCTGGTCCAGCGTCGACGCCCACGACGGCCCGAACCAACGGCCCACCCGGTAGTCCGAGCGGTGGGCGCGGACCAGCACCAGCGGCGGGAGCACCGCCTCGATCAGCGCCGAGACCAGGGCGGCGATCATGTCGCGCACCAGGATGCGCACCATGGTGACCAGCTCACCGGCCTTGGTCACCGCCGAGGACACGGCGGAACAGATCTCCGCTGTCGCGCGCAGGGCGTCCACTCGCTCGGCCGAGGCCTTCCGGTAGGCGTCGGCGGCGGTGCCCGTCCACTCCGACAGGTCGGCCTTGACGTCGGCCGCGCAGTCCTCGGCGATCCCGGTCATCCGCTCGGCGACGTTCTGCCAGGTCTGGCCGAAGGACTTGACCACCGCCGGGTTGCCCGCGAGTTTGTCCAGGGCGTCCCGCAGCGGCTCGACGTGCTCCAGCAGCCAGCCGACGCCGGCCTGGACCACGATGCCCAGCGCCGCCGTCGGGTCGGTGGCGCACATCGCGAGGTCCATGCCCAACGGCGCCCCGGCGATTCCGGCCTCGATCCAGTCGCCACGCTTGACGGCCTCGGACACGGCCTTCGCGTCCTCGACCTGGGAGATGCCGCTGTACCACTCGGTCTCGTCGACGGGCTTCGCGACCAGGGACTTCTCCGTCACCGCGCCATCCCCTCGGTGAATCCGGCGGCGTTGGTGCCGTCACTGCTCCGATAGGCGGAGGCGGTCGCCCGGATGTCGTGCGCGTCCTCCTGCAAGCACTCGACCGCCGCCTTCAACGCGTTGACGCCCTCGTTCTCCACCGGATCGATGTGCGGCGGAAGGAACTGGCAGATCACGCCGTACGCGTCGTCGGACACACTCACCGACATCGCCGCCTGCAACGCCTCCGACGCGGCGGCAGCCCGGTCCTCCAGGCTGCGCGCGTGCTTGGTCAACGCCTCGACGGCGACCTCGTACCGGTCGGTCATGACTCCCCCCATCTGGTGTGCTGTGGCAGCGCCCGCCTTTTCTGGTCAGTCGTCCTCGAACTGGCCGAGCGCCAACGTCTTCGGACCGCTCCCGGTCGTCGGGCCGCCCACGCCGGGCTCGGGCTCCTGAGCGGGATAACGTCGCCGGTAGGAGTCCACGACGTGCCGCGTCAACTCGTCGTCGCCGCCGGTCTGCTCGGCGGCCTCGCGGTACTTGTCCGCGATGCGGGACTGCGCCCGCCGAATGCACGCCAACACCGTCGGCCCGATCCGCTCGGGTGGAAGCTTCGCGATCGCGGGGGTGGTGACCAGTTCCACCAACTGCCCGTCGACATCCACCGTGGCCGTCACACCGGCCGGGTCGACCTCGGAGATCCGCATACCCTCCGCGACCCGCTCAAGCTGCTCGTAACCCTCGGCGGCCTGCGTCATCCTGCGGTCCAACTCGTCGAGCCGCCGCGCCATCTCCTCCGGATCCCCGAGATCCAGAATCCGGTTGAGATCGTTCCCGAACACAAGAACCCTTCCTCATGGCCTGCCCAGCCGAGACCCCACTCCTCAACCGCCGCAGCCGGGCCAACGCGCGATCCCGCTGTGTTCGCCGACGACGTCAGAGACGATTTCGGGGGTCGGTGAGGGTTGTTCGACCCACAAACGGGACTTTCTCCACGCCTGGGACACCCCTAGGCCCCGGTCGAACGCTCGCTCGTGCCGCTGGTCGAACGTGCCAATTGATCACGCCGCCTGACGTCCGCACATGCCGATGAGGCTCCCGATGAAACCGGGTGGCGCCTGCCGGCGGACATGGTCGACAGTGGACCTGTGCGGGCGGACGACGGCGAGGATCTCCTCGCGGGTTACGTGACAGGGCCGGCGGCCGCGACCGAGGCGACCGCCGTGGCGCTGGCGCGGGCGGAAAGCGCCCGCGTTGTCGTGCTCGTCGAGGGAGTCAGCGACCAGATCGCCGTCGAGACCCTCGCCGCACGGCGTGGCCGCGACCTGCAGGCCGAGCACATCGTGGTCCTGCCCGTCGGCGGCGCTCACGGCGTCGCCCGCCACCTGCGGCGGTTCGGCCCCGAGGGGACCGGTGCACGGCTGGCCGGGCTCTGCGACGCCGGCGAGGCGCACATCGTCCAGCGGGGTCTGGCCGCGGCCGGCGTCGGGGCGCCCGGCTCGCGCGCCGAACTGGGGCGACTGGGCTTCTTCGTCTGCGTCGAGGACCTGGAGGACGAACTCATCCGCGCCGCCGGACCCGCACAGGTGACGGAGGTCCTCGCCGCACACGGCGATCTCGGCGCGTTCCGCACCATCCAGCAGCAACCCGCATGGCGGGGAAGGGACGAGGCGGCGCAGTTGCGGCGCTTTTTCGGCGCGGGCTCGCAGCGCAAGCTCCGCTACGCCCGCCTGCTGACCGAGGCGATCGCCCTCGACCGGATGCCGCAACCGCTCACCGCCCTGCTCACCGCCGTCTGACGCCGCTGCGACAGGCGCGGGCCAGACACGTCCCCGCACGCCCTCGAAGGATCGAGCCGGCAACCGTGCGGTCGACAGGTACGAGGGCGACACATACCGGTCCAGCCGGGCCGGCCCGTGGCCGTCCCGCTTGCTCCCGGCGTGACGACGGGACGACAGGACGACGGGAGGACGGGAGGACGGATGACCTGTACTCCGTGATCGATCGGCGACGACGGCCCGGCCACGTTGCACGCCCAGGACAGACTGTTCCCTGGAATGTGCGGGCCGTTCGAGGCAGCCGTGCAACAGGCCGGAGGCCGGTCGAAGGAGGTTCAGCCGCCGGGCTTCACCTCCACGGTGGCCTGCACGGTCAGTGATGTGCCGGGCACCTGCCCGGTGACGGTGAACGTGCCGGGCTGTGCGTAGCTCGCCGGGTCGACCTCGGCCCAGGTCACCGTCGTGCCCACGTTGTCGCGTGATCCGTCGTTGAAGGTGGCGGTCGCCGTGGGCGGCAGCGCGGGTGGCACCCCGACCCTGGTGACCACGGTCTCCGGATCGAGGTACGTGATGGCGACCTGGTCCGTGGCGCGCACCCAGACCGTCGCGACCGCCGGGAGGCCGGTGCCGTCGACGATTCCGCGCACCGTGAAGTTCTTGCCGCCGGTCGCGACCTGGGACGCCTCGATCGGCTGCCACGTCACCGGCGCTTCGAGCCGGGTGCCGTCGGCGTAGACCCTGGTGACCGTGGCGGGCAGCGTGGGCACGCGCCCGGCGGGCGTGGGCTGGTGGACGGCCCGGACCGACGACGGTGTCTCGGCGAACGCCTTGAACTCGACGAGACCGACGGAAGCCACTCCGGACGTGAGCACCGCGCGCAGCCGCGTCGTGCTCACGCTGGGGAAGGACGTGTTGTTGAACTGGTCTACCGCCACGGGGTACGTGCCGGGCAGGTCGGCGTAGGTGCTGCCGTCCCAGTACTGGAGCTTCCAAGCGCTCGGCACCCGCACTCCGCCGCCGTCGTCGAAGAAGTAGAGCCCGGCCCCGTCGAGCCGCTGCGGCGTCGCCCACGTGAGTTCGGCCCACTGCTGCCCGGTCTCCGGCCAGGTGCCCCACCGGGGGCTGTCGGCCGAACCGGTGGGCTCGATCCCGTCGTTGATCGCCTCGACGTTCTCCCACCCGGAGGTGTACGAGGCTGACGCGGTGGCGGACGGCGCGACGTTGAACGCGCCACCGGGATCGGTGACCGTCACCGTCACGTCCGACGAGGCCGACGCCGCGCCGTCGTTCGCGGTGAGCCGGACCACGTAGACGCCGGGCTTGCCGAACGACGCCTGCGTGCTGACGGCGCCGGGAGCGGCGAAGGTGACCTCGCCGGGGCCGCTGACCGCGGTCCAGGTGCTGGTCAGCGTGCCGGACGGCAGCGCGTCGTCCTTCACCCTGCCCACCAGCCGCAGTTGGCCTGGCTGGTTGAACGCCTTGTCGACGCGGGCGAGGACGGAGGGGGCCGTGTTCCTCGATGCCTGCCACCCGCCGGTGCGGAAGACCTTCACCTCGGTCAGTCCGGTGTGGAACCCGGGCTGATGGGTCATCACCAGCCGCACCCGTTGCGCGGTGACCGCCGGGAACCGGATCCGGTTGTGGTTGGCCGTGGGCGCAGCGGGTGTTTTCGCCTGCCGCGGGATCGTGATCCAGGCGCCGTCTTCGAAGTATTGGACCTGGTACATCGCAGGCTCCGCGTAACCGCCGACGGCCCGGTCGCTGCGGAAGTGCACCCGGATGTCGTCGAACGTCTTGGCGGACCCCAGATCCAGCTCATAGGAGTCCTGCGCGTCGGGTGAGCCCTTGCTGCCCCAGAACGGCTTGTTGATGGTGAAGCCGTCCACGGCCGCCGCCGCGCTCGTCCCCGGTGCGGTGTACGAGGCCGAGGCGGTCGCGCCCGAGGCCAGGTCGGCGCCGCCGGAGGTGAGGTTGACACCGGCCTTGGCGAACAGGTCGACCATGCGGGGATCGCGGTGCACCACCTGGCTGGGCGCCTTCATCCCCCAGGCCGGCCGGTTGTACTTCACGGTCGCGCGCTCGCCGGGGAAGCTCATCGCGCCGGTGGCCGGGTCCCAGACCACCGCGGTCAGCCGGTCGAGGGTGAATGCCCGCTTCCCGTCGACGTAGACCGAATACCCCTGCGGCACACCGGGATAGCGGGTGACGCCGTCGGCCGGGTCGTCCCACACGATGGTCAGGTCCGAGTCGCGGTACCGGAGGTTGTTGACCGTGAAGTGGGACCACCCGATGTCGATCGGGGAGAGTTCCACATTGTCGTCGTTGCGCGGCCGCAGGCCCGCCACGTCCTCGACGACGGTCCAGTTGCTGCTGCCCAGGATGGTGTGGTGGATCCAGGACCGGTAGTCGATGCTCTGGTCCACCGGGTTCCAGTCCGCCCAGAACTCGTTGGCGTCGGGCCACCGGGTGTCGCCGCCGATGTACTGCGACCAGGCGTTCCAGTACAGCAGCTTCTTGTACATCTCCGCGGTGATGTACGGGCTCGGGTAGTTGCGCAGCGCCGAGGAGAACAGCCGGAACTGCACCGTGGAGTTGATCTGGGAGAAGTTGTTCGTGCCCGGCTTGCCCTGCTCCGCGGCGGCGGCCTTGTCCTTCTGGTTGGCCGTGTAGAACGGGAAGAGCGGGTACTCGGTCTCGTCGGCGAACAGCCGCAACGCCTCGCGGTGGTCCGCGGTGTTCGGCATCAGCCCGACCGAGTACGGGTAGAAGTTGTTGATCTCCTTCCACGGCACGAGCGTGTTCGACTCGACGTGGCGGTGTTCCAGGACTTTCGACTGCGGGTCCCACAACACGTCCACGACCGCCCTCTGGACGTTGCCGGCGATGGTCCGCATCTCGGCCGCCTTCGCGGTGTCGCCGACCGTCTCGTAGGCCTGTGCCGCGGCGAGCGCGTTGCTGTAGACGTACGCGGACTCGGTGCGGTCCAGCCGTCCGGGCTTCCAGTGGAACGAGACCGCGTCGGCGTCGTTGCCGGTCAGCGCGCCCCAGTCGTACTCGATCAGGTTGTTGCGGTCGCGGTCGTAGAAGTCCAGTTGTCCCTTGACGTCCTGCTCGGCGTAGTGGGCCAGGTTGCCCGCGATGGCCGGCTGGCCGCCGTGGACCTGGTAGCTGCGCCAGGCCGCCTCGGAGATGTACTGGGTGTAGCTGTTGCTCCAGTTCTCCGGGTCGCCGGGGTTGTCGGTGTAGCGGCCGTTCCCGGACACCTCGCCGACCGAGACCCACGGCCCGTACGAGTACACCGGGTTGCGCAGGTACTTCAGGTCGTCGATGAACATCGGCACGGTGAGCGCGATCGCGTTGTTGTAGCCCAGCGCGCCCTCGACCGAGGTGGGGAACTGGAAGTCGTTGCCGGGGATGTTCGCGTCCAGGTAGTTGAAGCGCATCAGCCACCAGCGGTAGTAGACGCTCTTCTTGATCGCCGGGTCCGGCACGTCGATGTAGGGCACGTTGTCGGCCCACCACCGGTTGTAGGCGCGCACGTGGGTGCCGAAGGCGTCCTGCGGTGTGGCGGCGCGGTAGGAGCGGTAGTCCGCCGCCGACGCCGGGATCTCGTCGGTGAGGAACCCCATCACCACCTTGGTCCGCACGCTCTGCCCCGCCGCGACGGACACCGACCGGACCAGGTCCGTGCCCTCCGCGGTGAACCCGTCCCCACTCAGCCGGGGGAAGACCGTGGTGAGCTTGTTCTTGGCGTCCACGACCCCGGTGAGCTCGTTGCCGTCCGGTGTCGTGGTGTAGGGCGAACTCGCCCGCAACCGCACCGACTGCGACGCGTCCCCGTCGTTGGTCAGCGTCAGGTCGGCGACCGCGGAGTTGTTGTCGGTGATGAACTTGCGCACGGTCAGCCGCAGGGAGCCGCTGGTGTAGGTGCCCTGCCAGTAGCTCGGCGTCTGCAGCCGTTCGTCGACTTTCTCCGTGAACGTGCCCGGACTCAGTTCGACCGAATAGGCGTCGCGGCCGTCGATGCTCTCCCAGTAAGCGATGTCGCCGCCGAACCCGATCACGGACGGGTCGTGGGACTTCATGAACACCGCACGGCCGCGGGTCATCAGCCAGTCGCCCGCCGGGTCTGCGCCGCGCCGGGCCAGCAGCCGGTCCATCCAGAAGTCCGTTCCCCGCTTCTCCCGGTCGTACATCGCACGCATCATGTCGCCGGTGGTGTAGCCGACCGGCGGCGGCGGGACGTCCGGGCCGGAAAAGGTCGGGTAGCCGATCGTCTGCGCCGCCGCGGCGGGCGCCGGGGCGATCACCGACAGTCCTAACGCGACAATCGCGGCCAGGACGGCTGATCTGCGCGTACGCGACGACGCGGAAACCCGAAGGGGCGTGGCGAACATTGCGACTCCCACCCAGTGCGACAGCCGGTGCCGGCATTTCCGCCGGACCTCGGGAACGCTAGGGCAATGGGCCCGTGACCGGCAATCCTCCGAAATGTTTTCGGTGAGCGGGCAAGACGTTCCGCGGTTTCGCCAGCCGCTTCTGATCACCCCCGCCGGGGCGGAGAGTCGGCAGGGCTGCGGGACCCGGTCGAGCGCCGTGGCGATCACCTCCCGGCTGTCCACCGGCAGCGCCTCCCGCCGGCCGTCAGCGTCATCAGTGAGCCGATGTGCCCGGTGCTGCGTGCAGAGAGGTAGTCAGACAGCTCCTGGGTGACCGACCGTGGCCTCCTGGAAAATCTGTTGCCTGAAGCCCGCTGGTTGAACATCATGGCGATCATGGATCTGTAAGCAGTGGTGGAGCACGTGCGGAATGAAGACGGGTTCGAGTCACTCCCCGTCTTTCTCCGACGTGCCGCTCGAAGCCCGCACCGTGTGATCAGTGCGGGTTTCCTTCACGCGACGTGATGTGCGACGTCGCGCCGGCCGGCGTGCTCCGCTTTCAGGCGCCGGCCGTACGCCACTGGATCCGGGAGGAATTCACGGCGCGGCAAAGCGCTGCCTGACGCCTCCTCCGCAAAGCCTTGGAGTTCGCCGAAGCCATGAACGATTTTCGCAGTACCCGTGTGCCCGCTGAAGGTGGCGGATCCGGCATCGACCGGAAAGCGCTGTGGGTGGTCGGAGAGCTCGGTCTGCCCGCCATCGTCAAAGCATGCGTGTCGTGCAGGTCCACGCGTCACCACCCCACCGGCAAGTTCCGCGTGAACGCGAACGGCAAGCTCCTCGACGTCTGGATGCTGATCTGCTGCGAGCTGTGCGGCCGCACGTCGAAGATCCCCGTCCACGAGCGCATCCATGTGCAGGCGCTCGAGCACGAGCGGCTGCTGATGTTCGAGAACAACGATCCCGCCATGGTGCGACATCTGGTCATGGACGCGGCGCTGGCCGGCAAGGCCGCATACCGGCTCGACTGGAGCGGCACGTGGGAGCTGGAAACCGACATGCCGTTCTACGAACTCGGGCGCGAGGATCCGGTGCCACTCGAGGTCGTCGTCAGATTCGAGCTCCCGGCGCCCATCCGGGTCGAGAAGCTGCTCACGGCCGGGTTCGGCCTGAGTCGATCCGCCGTGAGAGGCATGGTCGATTCCGGGCGCATCCGCCTGCCCATGTCCATCGACGCGAAGGCCCGCGAAGACTTCACCCTCTTCGTCATCACCACCCCACCGCCGTCATGCGAAGCGGCAGCGGATCAGGAGGCCCAGCCATAGGGTTGGGCTCGACGTCAGCGTCCGCGCACCGGCCGGCGGGGCGCCACTGCGCGGAGCCGCCGGGGCCGGAGTCGTGATCGAGGCGGAGCAGGATCGGACCGACTCCGACTTGCGGGTCTCGGACACCACTCCGGTCCGCCCGGCGGCGTGTTCGAGCAGGGTGCGCGTCAAGCGGTCACGGGGATGGTCAGAAGAAGCGGTCCATGATCAGCAGGACGGTGAAGATCGCGGAGACGGCGATGCCCGCCACGCAGAAGATCATGAGTGCGGCGAAGCCGCCGACCGCGGCGCCGGTCAGTTCGTCGTTGTGGTCCACGGTGTAGCTCACCGCCCACCACAGCGCGCCGCCGAACCCGATCAACAGCGGCGGTGCGAGCCGGAATGGGAGCTCTTCCACCCACTCGCTCGTGGTCGACCGGCCGACCGCCTGGGGGCAATGGCGGACCAGCGCCGCGGCGATCGTCCGCGCGTCGCGGGTGAGGCTGTTGAACTGCAGGCGCTTGCCGTCGTGGAAGAGGACCGCGCAGCCGAAGTCCCAGCCGAGACCGAGCCGTTCACCTTTCTCGGCCGCGGCGACCGCCTCGACCTGCTCCCACGTCCAACCGCGCCGCCGGCCGTGGGCGATGTGCGCGATGCCGTTGTCGTAGAGCTCGAACGACTCGGCGAAGCCACCGCGCACCGCCTTGCCCAACTGCGTCCCCACAACGGGCAGCGCCGCGACGATCACGATCATCACCAGGGCGAGCGCCCCGCCGTAGCTCCGACCCGGTCCGGGATTGGTGATCAGCCACGCCAGCAGGACTCCCACCGCGGCGGCGATCAGCAATGCCCCGATGCCGGCGATCCATCGCCGGCCGTTGGCGACCGGATGGGTGCTCACGAGATTCCCGAGTGGTGGTTGCATGTCCCCGCCCACGGTGCGGATGTTGCCGCGACGAACGTTAGATCTCGCGGCCGCGGGCTTGCCCGGTCTGGCCGGAAGCTGTCACCCGGGGCCGATCTACCGAGTCGTCACGGTGTCTCCCGATGGCCGCTCGCCGGCATCGTCGCAGGTGATTGGTATGACCGCCGCCCCGTCAAGAGCCTGAACACGCCCGTAGCGTCACCTTGGCGGCGCCGGACAGCTTGGAGTGCGCCAGGCGTGCTGTTCCGCCGGGCCGAGCCACTGGGTCGCGTCGTTCATCGAGACCGGTCCACCAACCACTTGACATGTCATGTACGTTCGGAAGCAAGTAGATGACGTGTCATACGAATGGAGGACGAGGGTCATGGCGGAGAAGAAAGTGATCGCGATCGTCGGTGCGACCGGTCAGCAGGGCGGCGGGTTGGCCAGGGCGATCCTGGCCGACGCCGATGGTGAGTTCGCGGTGCGCGCGTTGACCCGCAACCCGGACTCGGACGCGGCGCGGCAGTTGGCCGCGCAGGGTGCCGAGGTGGTCGAGGCCGACGTCAGCGACGAGACGAGCCTGACGAAGGCGTTCGACGGGGCGTACGGGGCGTTCCTGCTGACCAGCTTCTGGGAGCACATGTCGCCCGAGCGTGAGAAGCAGGACGCCGCGACCATGGCGCGGGCCGCGAAGACCACCGGCCTGACCCATGTGGTCTGGTCGACGCTGGAGGACACCCGCGAGCACATCCCGCTCGACGACGAGCGGATGCCGACGTTGCTGGGCAGCTACAAGGTGCCGCACTTCGACGCCAAGGCCGAGGCCGACGGGTTCTTCACCGACGCGGGGGTGCCGACCACCTTCCTGCGGACCACGTTCTACTGGGAGAACCTCCTCGGCCCGTTGGCGCCGCAGCGGGGCGAGGACGGCCGGCTCGTGCTGGCCCTGGCGATGGGCGACAGCGAGCTCGCCGGCATCGCGACCGAGGACATCGGCAGGACCGCCTACGGCATCTTCACCCGCGGCACCGACCTCGTCGGCCGGACCGTCAGCATCGCCGGTGAGCACCTGACCGGCGCGCAGATCGCCGAGCAGCTCGGCGCGGTCATCGGTGAAGAGGTGCAGTACGTGCCCGTGCCCTTCGACGTGCTGCGGGCGCAACCGTTCCCGAGCGCGGTCGAGATGGGCAACATGTTCCAGTTCTACGCGGAGGTGCCTCAGTTCAACGCCGCCCGCGACCTGAATGCCGTGCGCGAGTTGAACCCGCGGCTGCAGACCTTCCAGCAGTGGGTGACGGAGCACAAGGACGCGTTCTGACGCAAGACATCCGCGGCGAACAGGCCGCGCTGCTCAACACCCGCGCACCCACCGGCGTGTAACAGCGCCGGCAACCAGTGCGAGGCGGGCCGGGGACAGTGGGGCCGGCGCGACACAGCACCGGCCCCACGGCCATCAGTCCCCCGGACCTCGAGTAGCCCCTGGAGGCGCAGAGGGCTTGGTTGAGATGTCACTCACCTTGAGCAAGTTTGGTAAGGCTTGCTTTATAGGGTGGCGTCGCCCCTCGCCGCATCCAGCGAGCCGGGGCGTGACCGACCCGCTTGCACGACAGGACCCACTATGCGCCCCACCTGCCGTGGCCTCGCCGCCGCGCTCGCTCTCACCCCGTTTTTGGCCGGCTGTTTCGTGCCGGGCGAGGGCGACTCGAACACGGATGCGAACGCCGCGTCGTCCGGTCGTCTGGGGATCGCCCTCGCGGTGCCGCCGGCACAGGCCCTGTCCCCGTACAGCAATGACGCCACCGTGCTGAGCAAGCTCTCCGTGGCCGAAGGACTCACGGCGCTGGACCAGGACGGAGCCGCGGCGCCCGCGCTGGCGGAGTCCTGGACCCGGAAGGACGTCACCACCTGGGTCTTCGAGCTGCGCAAGGCCAAGTTCCACGACGGCACCGAGGTCACCGCCGAGTCCGTCGTCAACGCGCTCGACCACGCCAACGCGGCCAAGACCAAGCCCCGCGTGCTCAGCGACGTGACGCTGACCGCGAAGGCGGAGGACGCCGACACCGTCACGATCAGCACGAAGACCGCCGACCCGGTGCTCCCGCTGCGGCTCGCCAGCCCCGCGCTGGGCATCCTCGCCGCGAAGGCGTACGCGCAGGACGGCACCGTGAGTCCGGTCGGCACCGGAACCGGCCCCTTCAAGATCACCGACCTCACCGGGAAGACCAAGGCGGCCCTGGACCGCTTCGACGACTACTGGGGCGGCAAGGCCAAGGCATCCGGCATCGACGTGACCTGGATCGCCGACGGCACCGCCCGTGCCAACGCCCTGCGCGCAGGCGAAGTCCACATCGCCGAGTGGATCCCCACCGCCCAGGCGGAGCTGCTGGACCAGGACACCCGTCATGAGGTGCCCTCCGTGCGGACCGACAGCCTGGTCCTCAACACCGCCGGCGGCATCTTCGCCGACGAGTCGCTGCGCGCGGCCGCACGCGAGGCGGTGGACGGTTCCGCCCTCGTCGACTCGGTCTTCGGCGGGTACGCCGACCCCGCGCAGGGCCTGTTCGGGCCCGCCGTCCCCTGGGCGGCCGACAAGCGGGTCGAGGTGACCGGCCGCGCGACGGCCGCGACCACCGACCAGGTCAAGTCGAAGACCCAGGGCACGACGCTGCGCCTGGCCACCTACACCAACCGCGCCGAACTGCCCGAGGCCGCGACCGTGCTGCAGCAGCAGCTGGAGAAGGCCGGGTTCACCGTGCAGCAGGACGTGCGCGAGTACACGCAGATGGAAGCCGACCTGCTCGCGGGCAGGTACGACGCGCTCGTCTTCTCCCGGGTGACGCTCCTCGACACCGGCGACGCGGTCGCGTACCTCGCGAGCGACTTCACGAGCAGCGGCGTCTACAACATCGCCGGTGTGAAGGACTCCGGGGTCGACCAGGCCATCACGTCCGCCGCCGAGGAAGGCGACACCGCGCAGCGGCAGCAGAAGATCATGCGGGCCGAGGCGGAGATCCTGCGCACCGGCGCCATCGTCCCGCTGGTCCACGAGAAGGTCGTGCAGGGCATCAGCACCGATGTCGAAGGTGTGCTCCTCGACCCGCGCGAGCGCTCTCTGGTCAATGTCGACACCCACCTGAAGTAACGGCGGATGAGCAGCGTCACGTCCGACGATTCGGCCGACGCCCGCACGGTCCGGTGGCGCGCGGGCGCCGGCCGCGTCGTCGCCGGGACCACTCTGCTGACGGCCGTCGCCCTGCTGCCCTGGCTGTCCGGGACGGATCCCGCGCTGACGGTGCTGCGGGCGCGGTCCGCCGACCAGGACCCCACCCCCGCGCAGCTGGCCGCCGTGCGTGAGCAACTGGGCTTGGACGAGGGGCCGTTCACGCACCTCGCGCGCTGGCTCGGCGGACTGCCGCGCGGCGACGCGGGCACCTCGTGGGTGTCGGGCGAACCGGTCCTGCCCGAGGTGACGAGTGCGTTCGCGGTCTCCGTCACGATGATGCTCGGCGCGCTCGTCGTCACGATCGCCGTGGCCGCGCTGATCAGCGCACGCACCCTGTACCTCGGATCGCGGCGGGCGCTGGGACAGCGGCGGGCGGGCACCGGGGCCGCCTTCCTCGCCGCGCTGCCGAAGTTCCTGCTCGCCTCGCTGCTCGCCACCGTGTTCGGGGTGTGGCTGGGCTGGTTCCCGTCCAGCGGCTGGGCGGGACCGGGGTCGATGGTGCTGCCCGCACTCGCCCTCGGCGTGCCGTCCGGGGCGGTGATCGGCGGCCTGCTCGACCAGTCCCTGCCCGCCACCTTCCACGAGCCGTGGGTGAGGACCTGGCACGCCTGCGGGCTCTCGCCCGGCCACATCGGCCTGCACGCGCTGCGGGGCGTGCTGGCCGGGCTGCTCCCGCAGCTCCTGCCGACCGTCGTCGCCCTGGTCGGCGGCGCGGTCGCGGTGGAGAAGATCTTCAACATCCCGGGGCTCGGCCGGCTCGCCCTGGACGCCGCCATCGCCCAGGACTTCCCACCGCTGCAGACCGCGACACTGGCCCTCGTCCTGCTCGGTGTCGTCGCCGGTCTGCTCATCCAGGCCCTGCGCCGCGCTCTCCTCGGCCCCGCCCTGCGTGACGGCGCCCTGTCCGCACCGCACCCGCCGGCCCTCCCGCGCCGGCGCTCCACCCGCCGGGTGGCCGTGTTCTGCGCGCTCGCCCTGGTCACGCTGGTCGTGGCCGGGCTGCTGCGCGATCCCCTGCACGTGGACACGGCGGCCCGCCTGCTGCCGCCCTCGGCCGCGCACCCGTTGGGCACGGACGCCCTCGGCCGTGATCTGCTGGCCCGGCTGGGGCACGGAGCGCTGCGCACGGCGGGCCTGGCCCTGGCGGTGACGGCGGTCAGCATCGTCACCGGGCTGCTGCTCGGCATGGCGGGACAGGTGAGCGCGGGCCTGACGGAAGTCATGTCGACGCTGCCGGCCGTCCTGGTCGGACTGCTGACGACCGCGGTGACCGGGCCGTCGGTGTGGGGCGCCGCGTGCGCGGTGTGCCTGGTCGGCTGGACCCCTTACGCCGCCCAGGCCGCGGCGCTGCTCGAACAGGAACGGGCGACCGGTCACATACTGGCGTCGATCTCGTGTGGAGCCGACTCGGCGCACCTGCTGCGCCACCACCTGCTGCCCGCGGTGCTGCCCGCCGTGCTGCGCAACGCCGTCCTGCGCCTGCCCACCACGGTCCTCGTGCTGGCATCCCTCGGGTTCCTCGGCCTGGGCGAGCAGCCGCCCACGCCGGAGTGGGGCCGCCTGCTCTCGGAGAACCAGCCGTACCTGGAACTGGCGCCGTGGACCGTGCTCGGCCCGGCCTGCGCGCTCGTCCTGGTCTCCGTTCTCGCCGTGTCCGGCACGGCGTCGGGACGGCGCGGGGCCTGAGGTTCAACACGGCGCCGGTCCGTCAGGGGCAGCCGTTTCCATGCACCTCGGATGCCGATCAGCGGTGAGCAGTGCCGGTCAGGTAATCGATCTGGGAACTGAGCAGTTCTTCGGCCGACCATGGGTCTCCTACCGCAAGAGAAGGAGATCACGGTGCGCGCAGTGGTACTAGGGGCCGGACCGACGGGCTTGATGGCGGCGATGTTGTTGGCCGCGGAAGGACATCGGGTCACCGTGCTCGACCGCGACGCCTCGCCGCCCGACGGGGACGCGGGTGTGGTGTGGAGCGGCTGGAAACGACCGGGCGTCAACCAGTTCCACCACACGCACTGCCTGCTGCCCGGTGGTCTGCACATGCTGGCCGCCGAGGTTCCCGCGATCGTGGACCGGCTGATCGGGCTGGGTGGACGCCGGCACAACATGATCGGTGGCGCGTGGGGTGTCGGGCAGGTCGGCGGCCGGGAGCCGGAGGACGACCGGTTCGGGACGGTGGCCGTGCGGCGGCCCCTGCTGGAGGCGGCTGTGCTGGCCGAGGCCGAGCAGACCGCCGGTGTCACGCTGCGGCGCGGTGTGCGGGTGATCGGTTTGCTGACCGAGGCGGGGACCGCCGGGCAGCCCCACGTGACCGGTGTGCGCACGGGGGACGGTGAGCTGGCGGCGGACCTCGTGGTCGACGCGTCCGGCCGCAACTCGCAGGTGACCGCGATGCTCGCCGCGATCGGCGCCGAGCCCCACGAGCAGCGCGCGGAGGTCGGGTTCCGTTACTACACGAGGTTCTTCCGCTCGGCCGACGGTGTGCTGCCGCGCCGGCTGCCGTGGCCGAACCAGCACCACGACAGCCTCACCGTGCTCACCGCTCCGGGTGACTCCGGCACGTGGTCGGTGACGTTGGCGACCTCCGGTCGTGACCAGGAACTGCGGGGCCTGGGGCACAACGACGCGTGGCAGCGCGCGCTGGCGCTGTACCCGGCTGCCGCGCACTGGGGCGACGGCGAGCCGATCACGAACGTGACCGCGATGGGCGGGACGGAGAGCCGGTACCGCAGCTTCGTGGTGGACGGCCGGCCCGTGGCCACCGGCATCGTCGCGCTCGGCGACGCGTGGGCAACGATCAACCCGCAGTTCGGCACGGGCATGACGATGGGCTTCCGGCACGCCGCGCTGCTGCGCAACACGCTGCGCATGGTCGGCGTCGAGGACCCCGTCGAGTTCGCCGTGCGGTTCCACGCCGCCACCGAGCACAACCTCTCTCCCGTGTGGACGAGCTTCGCCGCGTGGGACGGGCACCGCTTCGCCGAGATCGACGCCGAGATGCGTGGCGAGGTCTACACGACCGACGACCCCGCCTGGAACCTCCAGATCGCCCTCGACACCGCGCGCCGGCACGCCCCGGACGTCCTGCGTGCTCTCGCCGACGTGGCCTGCATGCTCACCACGACGGAGGAGGCCCTGGCCAAGCCGGGGCCGCTGGAGAAGATCCTCGAACTGGGCGCCGGCGCACCCCGCTACCCCGATCCCGGCCCCACCCGCGCCGAGTTGTTGTCCGCCCTCACCCGCGACTGAGCCCATCGATCCTCGTAGCCGGAGGAATGCCATGACCGCTGTGTTCGTCCACGGAGTGCCCGAGACCGGCCGGCTGTGGGACCGGCTGCGCGCAGGCCTCCCGCCCGGGTCGATCGCGCTGGGACTACCGGGGTTCGGCGTGCCTCGCCCCGACGGGTTCGGCGCGACGATGGACGACTACGTCGAGTGGCTGGTGCGCGAACTGCACGAACTGCACGGGCTCCGAGGGCCGGTCGACCTGGTCGGGCACACCCCCGCGGGACAGCTCACCGCGGCCGGCGTCCCCGCCGCGGACGCCGGGTGGATGGGCGCCGAGTTCGACGCCACCATGGCGCAGTGCGTCCTGGACCTGTACCGCTCGGCGACACCCAACCCGCACACCCACTGGGCGGCCGCACGGTCCACGCCCACCACCGCACCCGGACTGGTGCTCCAGCCGTCGCTCGACCCGTACGACGACCAGGCGGCCTCCGACCACGTGGCCGCCCGCCTCGGCGCCCGTACCCGCCGCCTCGACGGACTGGGCCACTGGTGGACGCGCGCGGAGTCGCACCGGACGCGCGGGACACGGTGCTCTCGTTCACCGGCGGCAACCCCCTCGCACTCGCGCTGGCCGCCGCCGTCGCCCTTCGAGGTGACACCTCCGGTTGGACGCCCGGCCACCACGTCATCGGCACGCTCGTGCCCAAACTCGTCGGGGACACCCCGAGCCCCCGGCACCGCCGGGCCCTGGAGATCTGCGCCCACGCCCACATCACCTCGGAATCGATGCTGCGCGCCCTCATGGGGGACGACGCGCCGGAGCTGTTCGCCTGGCTGCGCGCCCAGCCGTTCGTGGAGTCCGCCCCGTCCGGGGTGTTCCCGCACGACGCCGTGCGAGAGGTCCTCGAAGCCGACCTGAAGTGGCGTGATCCGGACGGCTTCGCCGAGATGCACCGGAACATGCTCGAGCACCTGCTGGACCAGCTCCGCTCGGCGCCCGGGAACCTGCTCGTGCCGGCGACCGGCGCGCTGATCTACCTCTACCGCACCGACCGCCGGATCTCGGAGTTCAACAACTGGCGCGAGGCGGGGCTGGTGGAGGACCAGCCGTACGCGCCGGCCCACCGGCAGCGCGTGCTGGACCTGGTCGACGAGGCCGAGGGGGCCGAATCCGCGTTCATCGCCGAGTTCTGGCTCGACCGCCAACCCGAGGCGTTCCGGGTCTACCGGTCCACGGAAACGGGCGGCATCGTGGCTTTCTCGACGTGGTTGCGGCTGTTCGACCCGGAGGGGGTGGAGGTCGACCCGGTCGTGGCGGCGGCCTGGGAACACGCGCGCGCTACCGGGGCCCCGAAGCCCGGCGAGCACCTCGCGCTGGCCCGCTTCTCCGTCTACCCGCCGGCCCACCAGCGGCCGTCGGCGTCCATGACCCTCACCCAGTGGCGTGCCACCGGGGAGATGATCGTGGCCGACCGGCTCACGTGGTCGTACGTCGTCATGCGCGACGACGGTTTCTGGGACGCCCACCTGGGTGACATCAACATGGTGCCGATCGAGGACCGGCCGGTCGTCGGTGGTCACCGGCACGCGCTCTTCGGCCACGACTGGCGGGCGCAACCCGTGGTGCCTTGGTTGCGGGAGAAGTCCAACGTGATGCTGTCGGGCTCCCCGGCAGGCCTCGGACCCGCCGCGGGCCAGGACGGCGTGGTCGCGATGTCCCGCCCGGAGTTCGACGTGGCCGTCCGTGACGCGCTGCGCGCCCTGCAGTCGCCGCAGGGGGCCGGCGGGCAACCCGCTCACCCGCAGCCGGTTGGTGGTGGGGAGCGGCCGGAACCTGGCCGACGTGCTGGCGGGCGCCGCCGACCTGCTCCTGAAGGACAGGGGCGGGCACAAACGCCACCGCGCCGTGACCGCCACCTACTTCAACGGCTCCCCCACCCAGGAGGCCGTGGCACGCAGCCTCGGCATCCCGTTCAGCACCTACCGCCGACACCTGGTGTCGGCGGTGGACCGCATGAGCGATCTCTTGTGGCACCACGAGCTGAACGGCATCGCACTGCCCGTCGGCGACTGAGCCCCGGTCAGATCAGACCGCAGCGAACCGCGTAGGCGACCGCGTGCGACCGGTCGCGTTCCTCCTCCGACACCACCACGACCCCATCCCCCTCCAAGTGGCCGACCAGACCCGCCGGTCGCCGGTCCGACCGTGACCACCACGTTCACGTCCCGCCGGAGGACCTGCTCCAGCATGGTCGCCAACAGACCCTCGTCGTCGACGACGGTCCCGAGCGTGAGCAGGACGGTGGGCAGGTGCTCACGCCCCGGGAACCGCGGTGCGAACGCGGGTCCGCCCGGTTCGTCGCAGCCGACGGTGGAACCCGTCACGGAAACCCTTGTCCAACAAGGGGTTCAGCGCCGTCGTGATGCCGAACGACACCCACGGCACGCCCAGAGCAGCCGCGACCAGCGGGCCGACGAAGTCGGTGTGCTCGGAGACGAACAGGTCGGGCCGCTGCTCGCGCGCGACGGCCAGGGCC
Organism: Saccharothrix deserti; assembly: GCF_009769385.1. GTDB lineage: Bacteria > Actinomycetota > Actinomycetes > Mycobacteriales > Pseudonocardiaceae > Actinosynnema > Actinosynnema deserti. The sequence goes on along the minus strand of NZ_ML775962.1, from coordinate 305,206 downwards.
CTTTCGAAGGTCATGTCGACCCTGGTGCCGGTGAACATGTCCACGATCGGGCCGATGTCGGCGAGGTCGACCGGTCCCGCCCCGCACTCCACCGCGGTGGGCAGGTCGTCGAACTCGACGGCGTCGGCCACCAGCACGACCGGCACGCCCGTCTCCACCGCGGCCCGTCGGCCGCGCTCACCCGCGGGCCACTAGGGACCACAGGTAGCTGAGGGCTTCGCCGTCGGGTTCGTCGCGTTCGACGAACTCGGTGATCAGCGCGGCCATCCGGGCCTTCAGCTCAGCCTGTGACGCCGCGCCCAGGCGCAGCACTCCCCTGGCGGTCTCGCGGTTGGCGTCCGGGCCGGCCTCCAGGACCTCGGCGCGGTGCGCGGCCAGCAGTGCCAGCTCGACCCGTCGGGCCAGGCCCTCGCCCTCGACGTCGACCAAACCGAGCCGCCACGTCCGGCCGGTTGCCCGGTACGGGCGTTCCAGCGCGCCGCGCGTCCCGGTGCGCACGGGTTCGGCGGCCAGGAAATCGGTCTTCACCAGCGCCCGCACGTGCCGCAGCACGGTCGCGGGCGCGACGTCCAGCCGTTCGGACAGCTCCTTGTTGGTCAACGCCCGGTCCAGGCACAACCGCAGGATGCGCCAGCGCAACGGGTGCGCGAGCGCCTTCAACTCCTCGACCGTGGCGTCGCGGGCGGGGTGATCGGGCAGGGCCGGCACGCCGCAGAGGCTAACCCACGCGCTCTTGCCGCGCCGGACAGTGGTTTGATTCACTGACATCGATTGCATAAGATGAAATCACTTGGGGGCGCGGTGGACCGGTTGGCGAGGCAAGTCGGGGAATGGGCACGGACGCGGGACGGGTGAACGTGCGTGCTACGGCGTGCCGCCGGCCAACGTGGACGAGGCCAACCATGCCCCCGACGAAAACCTCGAACCGGACTGGTTCCGCCGCGGGATCATCGCGGCGGCCACCGTGCACTACGCGATCGCGGAGGCAGGACGATGAGCTGGACCGACTTCGAATGGCTCACCGGCGCGGAACCCAGCCCCGACGGCAAGAGCGTGGTGTACCTGAGCGACGTCTCCGGGCGTCCGCAGCCGTGGGTGCTGCCGTTGGCCGGCGGACCCGCGCGGCACGTGGAGGTGGCCGGGTCGGTCGGCCGGTGCGTGTGGCGGCCGGACGGCGCGCGGCTGCTCGTGCTCACCGATCCCGACGGCGGCGAGAACCACCGGCTCGCCGAGGTCGACCCCACGGTGTCCGATCCAGCGCGGGCAGGCACGGTGGAATGGCTGGTGGCCGAGGACGGCGTGCGGTGCGAGATCGGCGTGCCGTACGGCAGCACCGGCCGACCGTACAGCCCGGACGGGACGCTGCTCGCGTACGCCTGCAACGCCCGTGACCGCGAGGTGTTCGACGTGCTGGTGCGCGACCTGCGCACCGGCGAGGAGCGGATCGTGCTGCACGGCGACGACCGCTACCTGCCGATGGGCTTCTCCCCCGACTCACGCCTGCTGCTGGTGCTGCGGCTGCACCAGAACACCGAGCAGGACCTGTTCGTGTGCGACCTCGCCGACGGGACCGTCCGGCTGCTCACCCCGCACGACGGCCCGGCGAAGTACCAGCCGGTCGCGTGGCTGCCCGACTCGTCCGGCGTGTACCTGTGCACGACCCAGGGGCGTGACTTCCTGGGACCGGCCGTGCTGTCCCTGACCGGTGAGCTGACCTGGATCGACACGCCGGAGTCCGATGTGGAGGGTGCGGCGCTGTCACCGGACGGCACGCGGCTGGCGTGGGGGCTCAACGAAGACGGGTACACGCGGCTGAGGTGGGCGGAGGTGGGGGGCTCCCCCACCGACGTGACCGGACTGCCGCGCGGTGTCGCGGTCGCCGAGTTCGGTTTGGACGGACACGCCCTGCGGTTCACGACGTCCGGTGAACTCCTGGTGCAGCTCGGCCGGCCGGACGCGGCCACCGACCTGTTCCTGGTGGACCTGCCTGCCCGAGGGGAACGGGCACCGCAGAGAGCCCGGCAGCTCACCGACTGCGGCGCCGGGCTGCCCGTCGGGATCGTACCGCCGACGGTCGTGCACGCGATCAGCGCCGACGGGCTCACCGTGCCGTGCCTGCTCTACCGGCCGCCGCCGGCGAGCGCGGAGACGCCCGTGCCGGTCGTCGTGACCGTCCACGGTGGACCGGAGTGGCAGGCGCGCCCGGCGTTCGACCCGCTGGTGCAGTCCTTGTTGGCGCGCGGGATCGGCGTGCTGGCGCCGAACATCCGCGGCTCCTCCGGCTACGGGATGCGTTACCAGCGGCTGATCTACCGCGACTGGGGCGGCGGTGACCTGCTGGACCTGGAGGCCGCGGCGGGACTGCTCGACACCGTGCCTTGGGCCGACGGAACGCGGCTCGGCGTGCACGGAGCGTCGTACGGCGGGTTCGCCGCGCTGGCGTGCCTGACCGGGCTGCCGCACCTGTGGCGGGCCGGTGTGAGCGAGTGCGGGCCGTCGGACCTGCTCAACGACATCCGGTCGTTCCCGCCGACGTGGCGCAAGCGGGCGAACGACTGGATCGGCAACCCGGACGACCCGGCCGACGTGGCGGTGCTCACGGAACGCAGCCCGCTCGAAAACGCCCACCGGCTTCGCGCCCCGGTGCTCATCATGCACGGCGAGAACGATGCCAACGTGAACCCGGAGGCGTCCGAGCTGATGTACCGGAGGCTGCGTGAGCTGGGCAAACCGGCACGGCTGGTGATGCACCCCGGCGTCGGGCACGGCTGGAACCGGGCCGGCCTGGCCGAGACCGTGGACCTGATCGTCTCCTGGTTCGCCGACCACCTCTGCTAAGGATTGAACAGGAACTCCACAGGCAACACACAGGAACAGGCGTCAAGGTTGTCCACATGACGCCCATCCACGACCGCGGACTCGCCTTCGACCTCGCCACGCTGACCCGGAGGCGGGCCCTCACGCTCTTCGGTGGCGTGGGGCTCGCCTCGCTGACGGCGTGCGCCACCGGAGGCGGTCAGTCGACGTCCACCACCACTTCCACCACCGGCAGCACCACGAGCACCGCCGCGGCGGCCGAGTGCGGTGACGTGATCCCGCAGGAGACCGCCGGGCCGTACCCCGGTGACGGTTCCAACGGCCCGAACGTGCTCACCCAGTCCGGCATCGTGCGCAGCGACATCCGCACCAGCTTCGGCACCGGCTCCCGCACCGCCGAGGGCGTGCCGCTGCGCATCGAGCTGACCATCCTGGACAACGGGTCGGGGTGCGCGCCGTACGCGGGCGCGGCGGTGTACCTGTGGCACTGCGACATCGACGGCAAGTACTCGCTGTACTCGTCGGGTGTGACGAACGAGAACTACCTGCGCGGCGTGCAGGAGGCCGACTCGTCCGGCAAGCTCGCGTTCACCAGCATCTTCCCCGGCGCCTACTCGGGGCGGTGGCCGCACATCCACTTCGAGGTCTACCCGAGCCTGGCCGAGGCGACCAAGGCGGGCACCGAGATCACCACGTCCCAGCTGGCGCTGCCCGAGCAGATCTGCAAGACCGTCTACGGCACCACCGGGTACGTGCAGAGCGTGCGCAACATGGCGCGGACGTCCCTGTCGGACGACATGGTGTTCAGCGACGGGCACGACGAGCAGATGGCCGACGTCACCGGCGACGTGAACGCCGGTTACACCGCCTCGCTCACCGTGACGGTGTGATTCAGGCGAGGGTGAACACCACGTGCAGGGCCACCAGCAGGCCGCACGTGACGGTGTGCGCGACCGGGTTGTGCGTGAGCAGCGCGGCGAACTCGCGCAGGAACGCGCTGGGCAGGAAGTACCACGCCGTGGGCGCGCCGATGATCTGCATGCGCAGCTTCAGCCGGCGCGCCAGGACGGCGGCGCGGAACACGTGGAAGTTGTTGGTCACCGCCACCGCGCGGCCGGTCCAGCCGCGTTCGGCGAGCACGTTCGCGCTGTACTTCAGGTTCTGCTCGGTGGTGGTGGACCGGTCCTCCAGCACGATCAGCTCGTCGGGGACCTCGCGGCGGAGCAGGTAGTCGCGCATGGCCGCCGCCTCGGAGACCACCTCGTCCGGGCCCTGCCCGCCCGAGACGACCATCAGGGGCGCACGGCCGGCGTCGACCTCGCGGCGGTACAGGTGCAGGCCGCGGTCCAACCTGCCGGCCAGCAACGGCGGCACCCGGTCGCCGATCAGGCCCGCGCCGAGCACGATGACCGCGTCGAACCCGGACCGGCGGCCGACGCTGCCGTAGACGATCGAGTACAGCAGCAGGCTGACGAACAGGAACGCGACGTAGGCCGCGACGATCAGCAGTGCCCCGATCAGGGCGTCGACCAGCGGGCCGGTGTACGCGGTGGCGAACCCGAAGGCGGCGACGACGCCGAAGACCGCGAGCCCGGCCAGGAGCGAGAGCAGGTTCGCCAGGCGGAAGCCTTCCCGGCGCAACATCAGCACGCCGTTCGCGATCAGCGCGATCGGCAGCACCAACCCCAACCCGAGCAGCACGGCCACGAACCCGTACCCGACCGCCACCGCGAGCCACCCGTCGCTCATCGAGGCCCGGAAGAGCAGCCAGAGCAGGAGGAACACGAGCGTCGCGCCGAGCCACACCGCATTGCCGAGCCGCCGCCGGTCGCGGATCACACCGATGACGAAGAACGTGGCGGGCACCAGCGCCGCGACCCCGAAGATCATGCGGGCAAATGTAGGCGAGCGGCTGCCGCGGTGACGACCCGCCACCCGTTCGACCCCGCCCGCCTCCGCTGCGGGTACGCCTCGATGCCGCGCCCCCTCCAACGCCTGCCGCACGGCCGCGCCCGGCTGGCTGGCTGGCTGGCTGGTGATCGTCACCGCACGGTCAGTCGATCTCCTCGACCTCGACCTGGCTCTCGGCCTCCGCGTCCCGATCCGGCAGCACGGTGGCGAGGTAGGACCGGAGGGCGGCGGTGGTGCCGACGTCCCGGCCCGCGTGCTCGGACAGGTACCAGCGGTGGACCAGGACCTCGTGGAACAGCTCCGCCGGCGCCAGCACGCCGAGCAGGTCGGGCGGGACGGCGGCGACCACCGGGTCGTAGACCTCGTTGCGCCACAGGTGACCGGCGGTGGTCTCCGGGACCGGTGCGCCGTCGCGCTGTTCCAGGTACGCGCGGAACGAGCGGAGGTCGTTGAGCAGGCGGCGGGCCTGGCCCTCCTGCACTTCCAGTCCGGTGAGCTTGAACAGCTCGCGGCGGTGCTGGCCGATCTCGGCGACCCGGATGTCCACCCGCAGCCGGGCGCCGCTGTCGGAGGTGACCAGCTCCACCTCGCCGACGTCGAAGCCGAGGTCGTTGAGCCTGCGCAAACGTTCGGCGACCCGGTAGCGCTGCTCGTCGAGCCGGAAGAACTCCTCGCGGGTCACCTCGTCCCACAGGGCGGCGTAACGCCGGGGCACGCTGTCGGCCACCTCGACCGGGTCGATGTCGGGCGGCAGCAGGCCGCCGGCTTCGAGGTCCATCAGCTCACCGCCGATGCGCTCCCGCGCCAGGTCCACGTCGTAGGTGCGCTGGCCCGTGGACAGCTCGGGGTGGCGTTCGACGGTCTCGGCGTCGACCAGGTACGCGGCCAGGTTGCCCGCGTCGAGCCGGAACAGGGTGTTCGACAGCGAGCAGTCGCCCCAGAACGTGCCCGACAGGTGCAGCCGCACGAGCAGTTCGACCAGCACGTCCACGAGGCGCTCGGCCGAGTGCTCGGCGCGCGGGCTGGAGAACAGGTAGCGGTAGGACATGGAGTGTTCGAGGTAGCGGGTGACCAGGATGGCCTGCTGGTCGTCCGGGCGGTCGACGCACAGCCCGAGCACCGATACCGAGGGCATCCCCTCGCCTTCCAGGTCGCCGAGCACGGCGTACTCGTGCCGGGCGAGGGATTCGGCGATCTCCTTGAGCGCGTACACGTGGCCTTCACTGGCCACGAACCGCACGACGTGCCGCGAGATGCCCCGCTGTGGGACGGTCAGCAGCAGCCGTTCGTCCCACTCCTCCAGCGGCTGGGCCCACGGGAGGGCGAGCAGGCCACCGGCCTCGGCGGCGGGTGGGCGGAAGAGGAATCGCATGTGCTCCCCGTCGTGGTGCGCGGACGACGGGAAGCTACCCGTTACCGGGTCGGCTATCCAGGTGGCCGTCTCACGCCCGGCGTTCCAGGCGTTCGATCCGCTCGACGACCGGCTGGAGTTCCTTGCGGACCACGGCGGTGATCACGGCGGTCGGGTCGGCCGGTGTGGAGGCGGCTTGGAAGTGCGCGAAGCCGCTCAACGCCGCCACCACGGCCTGACGGGCGGAACGCGGGTCGACGCCCAGGGCGCGCAGGACGTTGCCGGCCGTGCCGTCGGGTTCGGCGGCCAGGCCGATCAACAGGTGTTCACAGCCGACGTAGTTGTGGCCCAGCGTGATCGCCTCCGTGACGCCCAGTTCCAGCGCGACGGCCGCCGAAGGGCTGAACGCCGTGGGCGTGGCGTCGCCCGCGGGCTGCTCGGGCAACGTGATGCGGTCCGGGTCGACCTCCATCGCCCGCAACACCCGCAAGGCGAGGTTGCCACCCTCCTCCAGCACGCCGACCAGCAGGTGTTCCGTGCCGACGGTCGCCGAACCGTCCGCGCGGGCCCGGTCGGCGGCCAGCCGCAGCACGGTGCGCACCCGGTCGGTGAACCTGGACTGGCGCGCCGCCGCGTCCTGCGACGCCGGGTCGTCCAGCCTGATCGCCCGGATCGACCCGATCCGCCGCACGGCCTGCTCCAGGGCACGCTGGCACACGGCCGACACCGGCACCCCTACCTCTTTGACCTGCTCGGCCAGCTCGTCCGGCAGGTACACGTTGATCTTCGGCACGACGTTCCCCCTCCAGGGAATGTGTAACCCCATGTATACCCCCAGATAGGGTTATAGACAACACGTGTCGCAGGTCACACCCGAGTGGTTCAACGTGGCGCGTCCTCCAAGGGGTTTCCCGACCGCAACGGACCTGACAGCGGCAGAAGGGGGCGACGTGCCGGACGACGACTACGACCAGTTCGTCACCGAACGTCTTGATCGACTCTTGCGCTACGCCACGGCGTTGACGTGCGACAAGTACCTGGCCCAGGACATCGTCCAGGACGTGCTGCTGCGCGCCAGGCAACGGTGGGCGCGGATCGGGGCGGTGGACGTGCCCTACCTCTACGTCAAGCGGATGGTGACCAACGAGTACCTGTCGTGGCGACGCCGCCGGGCGGCCCGGGACGTCTCGTCGACGCACAGCGCGCTCGACGAACTGGCGCCGGTGGTCGCCGACCCGGCGGTGCGGCACGCGGAACGGGACGCGATGCGCGCCCGGATCGCCGTGCTGCCGCGCAAGCAGCGTGCGGCACTCGTGCTGCGCTACTACGAGGACAGCACCGACGCCGAGATCGCCCAGATCCTGGGCTGCGCGGAAGGCACCGTGCGCAGCCACATCTCCCGCGCGCTCCAGAAGCTGCGGATCAACGAGAACACCCCGTCGGAGGTGCTGCGATGACCGAACAGGAGGCCCTCATCCGCGAGGCGATCGCGGCCGAGGCGGACCAGGCGGTCGACTACCGCGCCGTCCTCGCGAACCTGCACGGCAAGCGGTCCCGGCGGCGGCCGATGGCGTTGATCGCCGCCGCCACGCTGACCGTGGTGGCCGCGGCCGTCGCGGTGATCGTGCCGCTCAGCATGGGCCGGAACGCGTCGCCACCGCCGGTCGACCCGGCCGCGCCGCCGGCGACCCCGCAGACCGTGCTGCTGATCGGTCTGGACGGGGAAACCAACACCGACGCCATCGTGCTCGCACGGGTCGGCGCGGACGGCACGGTCAGCGCGGCGTCGCTGCCGCGCGACTTGTGGGTCGACATCCCCGGCCGGGGCATGGGGAGGCTGAACTCGGCGTACCCCGAGGCTCACGCGGCCGCGCAGGCCGAGGGGCAGGACGGCGACACGGCCGGCGCGCAGGCGCTCGTTCAGACCGTCGCAGCGCTGGTGGGCATGGAGATCGACCACTACGCGGCCGTCGACATGGCGCGCTTCGCCTCGCTGGCGGACGCGGTCGGTGGCGTGGACGTCTGCCTCAAGGCGGCGGCCCGTGAGAGCTACTCCGGCATCGACCTGCCCGCGGGTCGGCAGTCGTTGAACGGCGAGCAGGCGCTGGCGTTCCTGCGGCAGCGCGTCGGGCTGCGCAACGGCGACCTGGACCGGGTCAGGCGGCACCAGGCGTTCCTCCGGTCGCTGGCCGCCGAGGTGGCCGGCCTCGACGACCCCGCGAAACTCGCCCGACTGGTGGAGACGGCACGTTCCGCCGTGCGCACCGACCCGGACTGGAACCTGCTGGAGTTCGCCGGGCAACTCACCCCGAACGCCCGCACCGCGACGATCCCGGTCAACCCGGATCTCATCGAGACCCGGACCAACCCGGCATTCGCCATCGACCCGGCGGACGCCAAGGCGTTCGCGGCGGAGTTCTTCGCCGACCAGCCCACCCAGCCCATCGCGTCCCCCGTCCCGACCTCCCGGAACCCGGACGACGGCTGCGTCGACTGAGAGCGGTGACCGGTCCGCTCTCCCCACCAGGAGTCCCGCCTGGCGGGGAGAGCGGCGTCCGGGTCATGGCCTGTTCGGGGGCAGCCCGGGGACCGGTACCCGCTTCGGTGCGACCCGGCGTTCGATGAGGGAGAGCAGCGGTCCGGTCATGGCAGTGGTCACCAGCGCCATCACCACGAGGGCCAGGAACAGCTGCACGGAGAGCAGACCGGCGCTGTACCCGGCCTGCAGCACCACGATCTCGGTCAGGCCGCGGGTGTTCACCAGCACTCCGACCGTCAACGCCGTCCGGCGGTCCCGGCCTGCCAGCCGACCGCCGAGGTAGCCGCCGCCGATCTTGCCGACGATGGCCAGCACCAGCGCGATGGCGATGGCGCTCCACGGCACCGAGCCGCGCGGCGCGTTCGCCACACCCATGCCCGCCACCACGAAGAACACCGGCACCAGCAGGCGTCCGGACGACATCACCGGCCGCACCGCCTTGGCCCACGGCCCGCCGGGGATCGCGAGGCCGACCGCGAACGCGCCGAACACGGCGGTCAGGCCCCAGTGCTCGAACTGGAACGCCACCAGCAGCGCCAACGCGGAGACGGCCGCGGCGGTGGCACGGGGGGAACGTTCGGCGCACGACATCGGCACCCGGCCGCGCAGCAGGATGCGGCCGATGACGGTCACCGTGACGCCGAGGACGAGCAGGACCAGGGACACCACGAGCCCACCGGAGATGCCGACGGCCACCACGAGCAGCACCCACGCCGCCGAGTCGGTGACCACGGCGGCGGCCATGGCGAGCCTGCCCGCCGGGCTCTCCACCATGCCCCGGTCCTCCAGCACGCGGGCCAGCACGGGCACGGCCGTCACGCTCAACGCCACCGCGATCATCAGCACCAGCGCCGGTGTGGGCGCGTCGCCGCGCAGTTCCGGATCGGCCACCCAGACCACCCACGCGGCCATCACCAGGCCGGTGAGCAGGGCGGGCAGGAACGAACCGGCGGTAACCCAGCCGACCGCACGGGCGCCCAGGCCCGAGCCGCCGTGCCGGAGTTCGTGCGCCACGCCGACCAGGAACAGCACCAGGCCGACCTGCCCGACGACCTTCAGCGGGCTCACCACATCGGTCGGCAACACCGCCGCCAGGGTCGACGCGCCACCGACCGCGAGCACCGCCGGCACCACCAGGATGCCTGCCAGGATCTCGCCGATGACCTCGGGCTGCCTCAGCGCACGTGCCACGAGCCGTCCCAGGTACGCGGCGACCAACACCACCGCCAGGACGGCGACCACGTGCACCGCACGTAAAAGGATGTCAGTCAAAGTTGCCCTCCACATAGGACAAAGCGGCTTGAACGCCCGGCCTCTTCGAGCGCCGTCCTGATCGTCGAGGTCAATGCTTTCGGCCCGCTGTGACCGAGCGCCAACAGATCGGTGATGCCGTGCCGACTTCGGCAAAATTTCGGCCCCACTTCGTCAGATCGACTCGGCCGATGACGATCAGGACCAGGCCGGGTGGGCAAAACGGTCCGATGTGGACTCTGTGATCAATCGGGTGGCCTCGGGTCACGGCGAGCTGGTAAGCCTGCACCGGTTCACTCACCCGGGAGGCTTCGGCATGGTTCCGCGTCGCATTGTGGTCCTGGGCGTCAGCGGTGTGGGCAAGTCGACGCTGGCGGGCGCGTTGGCGCCGCTGGTCGACGGCGTGCACGTCGAGCTGGACGCGATCCAACACGGCCCGGATTGGACGCCACCGCCGGTGGAGGAGTTCCGGGCGCGGCTCGCGGCGGCCACCGAGGGGCCCGCCTGGGTGGTCGACGGCAACTACATCAACCAGACCGCGGAAGTCCTGTGGCACCGCGCCGACCTCGTGGTGTGGCTCGACCTGCCGTTGCGGGTGATCATGCTGCGGTTGTTGCGCCGCACCACGATCCGGATCGTGCGCCGGACCGAGCTGTGGAACGGCAACCGGGAAGGGCCGGGCGCGCTGATCGGGCCGAATTCGGTGCTGTCGTGGGCGTTCCACGCGCACCGCAGGCACCAGGCGGAGTACCCGGACCGGTTTGCGCGGACCGGCGTGCCGTGGGTGCGGCTGCGGTCGGCCGGTGAGGTGAGGCGGTGGCTCGCGGAGTTCAGGGCGGCGAACCCCCTTACCTGATCACGTCGGGACGCGCTCGCCACGTTCGGCGATCGCCAAGTGAGACCACGAAAAGTTTGCGCAGGTCAGGTCACATTGACATGTTTCGATAACCTGCTCGAAACTTTAGGTTATTCGCATCCGCGATCAAGGACCGCCGCCTTCGCCTCCACCCACCCGGAAGGAGAGCTCTGGTGATCATCAGCTCAGGCCGCTCCAGGATCCGTTCGACGGTCGTCATGCTGGCGGTAGCGGCGCTCGCGCTCGCTGGAGCGTTGACGGCGGTAGCGAGAACCACGGCCACCGGCAGTCTCGCGGTCGCCGCGGGCGTCGAAGACGAGGGTGCCGACTGCCCGGTGACCCTGCCCGGCTCGTTAACGGCCGATGCCAAGCTTCCCGATCCCTTCCAGAAGCTGAACGGCACGCGCATCTCCACCAAGTCCGACTGGCGGTGCCGACGGGCGGAGATCAAGAAGCTGGCGGAGCGGTACGTCTACGGCGAGAAGCCCGGAAAGCCCTCAAGCGTCACGGGAACGGTCTCGAACACCAACATCACCGTGAACGTGACGCACAACGGCAGGAGCTCCAGCTTCTCGGCGAGGGTCGAACTGCCCAGCGGTTCCGGCCCGTTCCCCGCCGTTGTCGTCGTGGGAGGGTTCGGAGCGGACACGGCCACGATCAAAGCCGCCGGTGCCGCCGTCATCAACTACGACCCCCTCGCGGTCGGACGAGAAGGCACGCCGCGCAACAACAAGCAAGGCGCGTTCTACAGCATCTACGGCGCCACGAGCAGCACCGGGCTGCTGGCCGCCTGGGGCTGGGGCGTGAGCCGGATCATCGACGTCATCGAGCAGTCGGGCGGCAGCGTTCTCAAAGCGGACGCGATGGGCGTCACGGGATGCTCGCGGTACGGGAAGGGCGCCTTCGCGATCGGTGTGCTCGACCAGCGCATCGCGTTGACCATGCCGATCGAGTCCGGCAGCGCCGGTGTGCCCGTCTTCCGCGGCATTCCCGGGGAAGGCGCCCAGAGCCTGAGCAGTGCCTACGGTGAACAGCCGTGGCTGGGCGACGCGTTCGGCTCCTTCACGAGCAACCCGGCGAACCTGCCGGTGGACACGCACGAAGTGGTGGCCATGGTCGCGCCGCGCGGACTGTTCATCATGGACAACCCCCACATCACCAACCTCGGCCCCAAGTCCGCGAGCGTGGCGGCGTTGGGCGGAGCGGAGGTCTACAAGGCGCTCGGCGCGGGGGACAACATCACCTACTGGTCCGACGTCCAGGACGGCAGCCACTGCGCGTCCAGGGCCGAATGGCGGACCCCGTTGCAGCAGAACATCCAGAAGTTCCTGCTGAAGACGGGCAACGCTCCCGGCACGATCAGGATGTCGAGCAGGGCGACCGGCAACCTGTCCGAGTGGAGGACCTGGACGACCCCGACCCTCTCGGACGGCCCGACGTCCACCACCTCGACCACTTCCACCACCTCCACGACGACCACCACCACCAGCACGACCACCACTCCGCCGACCGGTAGCGGCTGCACGGCGTCGGTGTCGATCAACCAGTGGACGGGTGGTTTCGTCGCCACGGTCAAGGTCACCGCCGGCTCGGCGCCGGTCAACGGCTGGACCGTCTCCATGACCCTGCCGTCGGGCGCAGGCATCACCAACGCCTGGAACGCCAACCGCAGCGGCAACAGCGGCACGGTCGACTTCACCAACGTCAGCTTCAACGGCTCCATCGCCGCCGGCCAGTCGACCGAATTCGGCTACCAGGCCACCGGCACCGGCTCGGGAATGACCCCAACCTGCTCCGCCAGGTAGTCCCCCGCGCTCGGCGAATTCCCAGGGCCCGGTGTGAAGACGGCAAGCCTCCACACCGGGCCCGCCGACGGAGTTCCGGCACGCCGAACTGCAGGACCACATCCTGGGCGTACCCCCCTCACCGAGCGGTTCAGGGGCGATCAGCGAGACTTGAGGGTATGAACGACGAGCCCGACGACCGGACCAGCTTCGCCGACCTCGGGTTGCGCCCCGAACTCCTCCGGGCGCTCACCGGCCTCGGCTACGAGGAGCCCACCCCCATCCAGCGCGAGGCCATCCCGCCGTTGACCGAAGGCCGCGACCTGCTCGGACAGGCCGCCACCGGCACCGGCAAGACCGCCGCGTTCGCGCTGCCCGTGTTGGAACGCATGGCCGGCGGTGAGCGGAACTCGAGGGCGCCGTTCGCGCTCGTGCTCGTGCCGACCCGGGAACTGGCGGTGCAGGTCTCCGAAGCGGTGCACCGGTACGGCCGGGAGTTGGGCGCCCGGGTGCTGCCGATCTACGGCGGCCAGCCCATCGGGCGGCAGTTGCGGGTGCTGGAGCAGGGCGTGGACGTCGTGGTGGCCACGCCGGGCCGCGCGGTGGACCACCTCAACCGGGGCACGCTGAAGCTGGAGAACCTGGAAGTCGTCGTGCTCGACGAGGCCGACGAGATGCTGGACATGGGCTTCGCCGAGGACCTGGACACGATCCTGGCCGAGACGCCCTCCGAGCGGCAGACCGTGCTGTTCTCCGCGACCATGCCGGGACGCATCGACCGGCTGGCCCGCCAGCACCTCAAGGACCCGGTGCGCATCACCATCGGCCGTGAGCAGGCCGAGCCGGGCGAGGCGCCGCGCGTGCGGCAGAGCGCGTACGTCGTGCCGCGCGCCCACAAGCCGGCCGCGCTGGGCCGGGTGCTGGACGTCGAGGCGCCGACCGCGGCGATCGTGTTCTGCCGGACCCGTGACGAGGTCGACCAGCTCACCGAGACGTTGAACGGGCGCGGCTACCGGGCGGAGTCGCTGCACGGCGGCATCAGCCAGGAGCAGCGCGACCGCGTGATGGCACGGCTGCGCAACGGCACGGCGGACCTGCTGGTGGCCACGGACGTGGCGGCCCGCGGGCTGGACATCGAGCAGCTGACGCACGTCGTCAACTACAACGTGCCGTCCGCGCCGGAGTCGTACGTGCACCGCATCGGCCGGATCGGTCGGGCGGGCCGCGAGGGTGTGGCGATCACCCTGGCCGAGCCGCGTGAGCACGGGATGCTCAAGACCATCGAGCGCGTCACCAAGCAGCGCATCCACATGGAGAAGGTCCCGACCATCGCCGACCTGCGGGCCCGCAAGTTGGAGCTGACCAGGGCCGCGCTGCACGAGAGCCTGCTGGAGGACGACCTGGAGCACTTCCGGGTCGTGGTGGAGACGCTGACCGACCAGTTCGACGTGATGGAGGTGGCTCTCGCGGCGGTCAAGCTCGCGCACGAGGCCACCGGCGCGGCGGCCGACGAGGAGGAGATCCCCGAGTACGTGCCGCGGTCCGGGCCGTCCGGTGAGCGCCGTGGCCGCGAGGCCGGCGGCGACCGCCGTGAGCCGCGCAAGCCGCGCCGGCCGTCCGCGGGCATGACGAGGCTGTTCGTCGGCGCGGGCCGCAGTTCGGGCATCCGGCCGCAGGACCTGGTCGGCGCGATCGCGGGTGAGGCCCGGCTGAACGGCCGGGACATCGGCGCGATCGAGATCGCGGACCGGTTCTCGCTGGTGGAGGTGCCGGAGGCGGCGGCGCAGCAGGTCATCGCGTCACTGCGGGGCGCCACCATCAAGGGCCGCAAGGTCACCGTGCGACGGGAGCGCGACGACCCGCGCTGACTCCTCATCGACCTCATTAATTGTCAGTTCGCCCTACGAACTAGTATGGTTCGTAGGACGAACTGACAGATCTCTGGGGAGTGTCCGATGGGTAGCACTGTCGTGGTCGTCGGTGGCGGGTACGGGGGCGCCACCGACGCCAAGGCGTTGGACCGGCTGCGCGCCACGCACAAAGCTGTCCGGCCAGATCAAGGCCGTGTGGCCGAAAACCACGTGACCGAAAAACACGTGACCGGACGAGCACGTGACCGTGGAGCTGTTCGGCCTCAGCCCTGCTCGTTCAACACCATGAAGACCGGCGGCACCTCGTTGTCCCGCACCACCCGGGCGAGCAGCTCCGCGAGGGTGTCGCGCTCGGTGTCGTCGAGCCCCGAGGGCAGCTGCTCGATCCGTCGGCAGGTCTCGGCGTAGAACTCGTCCGCGAGCCGACTGCCCTCCGGGGTGAGCCCGACCCGGACCGCGCGGTTGTCCGACGGGTCCGACTCGCGGCGGACCAGGCCGAGCCGTGCGGTCCGGTCCACCAGACCGCTGAGGCTCGACTTCGCCAGGCGCAGCACCTCGCCCAACTCGCCCATGCCGTACGGGTGCGCCATCAGCACGCAGAGCAATTGCCCCTGCTGCTGCGTCAGCCCGTACTCCCTGGCCGCTTCCGCGTACACGGTGTTCACCAGGAATGTGGACCGAACCAGCGCAGTGACGACACCCATCTGCTCACCAACGGCCTTGGCCATGCGGCCACGATACGCCACCTGGTTCGGGCCACGAACTAATCCACCACCCAATGCTCGGGAAGGAACACGCATGTCGACACGCAAGCCGGTGTTCGGAGTCGGCGTCAGCACCGCCGTCGGTGAGGCGCGGGAAACCCTGCGGCTCGCCGTCGAGGCGGATCGCGCCGGGCTCGACCTGTTCACGGTGTCCGACCACCCCTACTTCGGCGGTCGACTGGACGCTTACACCATCGTGGGCGTCGCGCTCGGCCGGACCACGGACATCGCGGGGCTGGTGAGCGTGACCAACCTGCCGAGCCGTCCCGCGCCCATGCTGGCCCGCACGGTCACCTCGCTGTCCGCCCTGTCGGGGGGCCGGATCGTGCTGGGGATGGGCGCGGGCGGGCTGTGGGACGACATCGCCAGGCTCGGTGCTCCACGGCGCACGCCCGGAGCCGCCATCCGCGCGTTGGAAGAGGCGATCACGCTGGTGCGGGCGCTGTCCGGCGGTGGTGAGCCGGTGACGTTCGACGGCGAGTTCTACCAGGTCACCGCCCTGGAACCGGCTCCGGTGCCGGCGGCTCCGGTGTGGACGGGCTCCGTCGGCCCGAAATCGCTGGCCGTCACCGGCAGGCTGGCCGACGGGTGGATCCCCGGGCACGCCGCGGACTGGCTCAGCGAGCGTTACCGGACGTCCCGCCCGGTCATCGACGAGGCGGCGACGGCCGCGGGCCGGGACCCGCGCGGCATCGCCACGGTCTACAACCTGCCCGGCGTCATTTCGCCCACCCCGCTGGCCGCGACCCGTGACGACGAGGGCCGGTGGATCGGCGGCTCGGTCGAGCAGTGGGTGGAGGAACTGACCGGCGCGGTGCTGGAGCACGACGCGTCCGGTTTCGTGCTCTTCCCCGTCCGCGAGCCGTTGACGGACGTCGCGCTCGGGACGTGGGCGAACGAGATCGTCCCGGCGGTTCGCGAGGCCGTCGCGGCACGGTGATCCACCACGGATCCGCGTCGGAGGAACACCGCGCACCCGTGGCGGCAGGCGACGCCGGAGAACAGGATCACGGTGCCGGTCGAGGCGGCGGACGCCGGTTCAGGTGACGCGCTGGACCTGCGGCACGGGGTCGACGGGGTAGTCGACGGGCGCGGAGAGGTCCACGCCCCGCCACGGCTCGCGCCGGGCCTCGACCTCCTCGCCCCAGTACCGCACACCCGTCCAGCCGGGGTCGCCGGTCGCGCAGAAGTCCACCCACGCCCGGAGCATGTGACGGGACAGCGCGCGCTCGTCGTCGCCGACCGGCCCCCCGATGAGGAATTCCGCACCGCCGAGGTTGCCGAACGAGAACGGCACGTCCGCGGTGTGCCAGGCGGGCGGTCGGGTGAACCTCGCCAGGAACGCCCGGCCGTGCGCCTCGGCGAGCCTGGTGGTGGGTTCGGCGAACTCGAAGTCGCCGGCGAGCCGCACGTGCGCGTCCTCGAAGTGCTCGTACGCCGCCACGACGTGGTCCGGGATGCCCCACGCCCGGCCGAACGCCCGCAGGTCGGCCGGCGGGTGGAACGTGCCGACCGCCTCGAACAGCCGGTACTCGACATCCGTGTGGCAGAGCAGGGCGTCGACGTCCGCCGGCAACGCGGGCAACCCGTCGGCCACCGGTCCGAACAGCACGGGGTCGTAGCTCAACGGCCCGCTGCGCTGTGCGGCGGCGAGCGCGTCGGCGGAGGCCACAGCCGACTCGGGCGTCCCGATGTCGATCCACTCCGCGACCCGCCGCGCGAACCCCTGCGTGTAGAACCGGTTCGGCGCACTGTGCGCGATAACCCGCCGCACCGGCTCCCACGACGCCAGGAACAACGCCGAAGCCGCACCCGCCGACTGCCCGCCCACGGTGATGTTGCCCGGGTCGCCCCCGAACACCGCGATGTTGTCCCGCACCCACCGCAGCGCGGCCCGCTGGTCGAGCAGCCCCCGGTTGTCCGGCCGGCCGGGCACGTGCCCGAACCCCTCGAACCCCAGCCGGTAGTTGCACGTCACCACAACCAGGCCCGCACGCGCCAACGCGGCGCCGTCGTAGTCGGGCTGCGCGGACGAACCGAACGTGTAAGCGCCACCGTGCACGTAGAACAGCACCGGCCACGGACCATCCGATGTGGATGGTGCCCAGACGTTGAGGCTCAGCACGTCCTCGTCCCCCGGACGCCACACCGGCGCACCGGGCAACCGCGCGGACTGCGGCGCGATCGGCCCGAACTCCAGGCAGTCACCCGTGGACTCGGTGGGCACGGGCGCACCGAACCGGCGCGCCCCGAACGGCGGCTCCGCGTACCGGATACCCAGAAAAGCGTCCACTCCGGCGCCGACCGCCCGGCCTCTGAACTGCCCACGCCGTGTCATCCCATCTACCCTTCCACAATGGGTGATCCGCTGAACGCTCGAGATGACGCAGCCGAGGCGTTGGGCATGGTCGCGCGGGCTGCCGGGCCTTACCTCGACGCGCTGCCGCACCTGCCGGTGCGCGACGCCACGCACGCCCACCTGCTCAAGGACCTCGACGGCCCGCTGCCGGAGGCCGGTGACGGGACCATCGCCGCGGTCGCGGACCTGCTGCGCATCGGCACGCGGGCGGCCACGCACTCGTCCGGGCCGCGGTTCTTCCACTTCGTGGTCGGTGGCGCGACGCCGGCCGCGCAGGCGGCGGACTGGGTGACGTCCCTGTTGGACCAGGTCAGCGGGCTGTGGTTGGCCTCGCCGTTCGCCGCCCAGGCGGAGACGGTGGTGCTGCGGTGGCTGAAGGAGCTGTTCGGCCTGCCCGCGTCGTACGGCGGGGTGCTCACGCCGAGCGCGACGTTCGCGAACCTGACCGGGTTGGCGTGCGCGCGGTACTGGTGGGCGGAGCAACACGGTGCGGACGTGACCGTGGACGGGCTGGTCGGCCTGCCGCGGATGCCGGTGTTCTCCAGCGGGTACGTGCACCCGAGCAGCCGGAAGGCGCTGCAACTGCTGGGTCTGGGCCGCGACACCGTGCGGACGCTGACCCGTGACGACGCGGGCAGGCTCGACGTGGACGCGCTCGACGAGGCGCTGGCGTCCTCCGGCCCGGCGGTGGTGATCGGCAACGCGGGCGAGGTCAACGGCGGCGACTACGACCCGATCGACGAGATGGCGGACCTGGCCGAACGACACGGTGCGTGGCTGCACGTGGACGGCGCGTTCGGCCTGTTCGCCGCCCTCTCCCCGCGCACGGCCGGGCTGGTGCGCGGTGTGGAGCGGGCCGATTCGGTGGCGGCGGACGGGCACAAGTGGCTCAACGTGCCGTACGAGAGCGGTGTCGCGTTCGTGCGGGACCGGTCGTTGATGGGGCGCGCGTTCGGCAGTTGGAACGCGCCGTACCTGCCCGATCCGGACGAGGAGTTCATCAACTACAACAACCTGGGCCCGGAGTCCTCGCGCCGGGCGCGGGCGTTCCCGATCTGGGCGACGCTGCGCGCCTACGGCCGGGACGGGCACCGGGCGATGGTGGAACGCCACCAGGACCTCGCGCTGCGCCTGGGTCGCCGGATCGAGGAGGCCCCGGACCTCGAACTCCTGGCCCCGATCAACCTGTTCGTCGTCTGCTTCCGCTACCGGCCGCCGGGCGTGCCCGCCGAAGACCTGGACGCCCTCAACCGCAGGTTGGGCGAGGCGCTGATCGAGGACGGCCGGGTGTACGCGGGCACCACCGTGTACCGGGGCGTGGTCGCCCTGCGCCCGGCGATCGTGAACTGGCGGACCACGGAGGAGGACGTCGACCTCCTGGCCTCCGTGATCCGCGAAATAGGCGCCCGCCTGCTCACGTCGGGCGGCTAGCGACCACTCGCCCGATCAGAGCGGGAAGTGCTCGAAGTCGTCGTCGTGGAGCCAGCAGGTGTACCCCTTGCGGACGTACGCGGCGGTTCGGAATCCATGAAGCCCTTCACGGCGTCGAGCAGTGCGGGGTTGCGCCCCGTCGGCTCCGCGGTCTCCCCGCACGCGACGCACAGCGATGCCACCAACGCCGGCAAGACCCCGAGACGACGCACGACTGCCACGAGATCATTCGACCACGGACGAGGCGCCTGCCGTACGTGCCTGCCCGGATTCCGGCGACCAAGGTGCTAGGCGAGCAGCGCGGCCACCTCGGGGTTGCGCAGGTAGGCGGTCGCGGTGTGGAAGTCCCACTCGCCGATCACCACCGTGATGTCGCGCTCCACGCCGTCGAAGTGGTCCCGCAGACCCGTCCGCGGGATGGCCACGATGTCGCCGACGTCCGCGACGTTCACCCAGCGGCGGACCCGTGGTGGCGTGCCGCCGGCGCTCGCGGCGGGGTGCAGGCGGGGCGACACGATGCCCGGCATGGCCAGCGGGCTGCCGATGGTGACGAGCAGCTCCACGTCGTGGTCCTGGTGCGCCCACAGGGTCTCGTAGGTGACGACGCTGCCGAGCGAGTGCGCGACGATCACGTCCGGGCGGCGTTCGGCGACGGCGTCGGCGACGGTCCGGCGGACGGCGGCCCGGCGTGGCGAGTCCGGCTCGGACAGGTAGGTGTGCACCTCGCGGCAGAACGCGATGGCGAACAGCCGTGCGGCGGCGCCGAAGTTGCGGGTGATCCAGTCCGCCGCCTGGCGGGCGCGGGCGGTGCGCGGCCCCTGCGGGATGCTCAGGCCTGGACGCAGCAACTCCGTCCAGTCGACCAGCAGATCCTGCGCGCCCGGCTCCAACGTGGACGGATCGTCCTGGGCACCCTGCGCGGTGCCACGGTGCAGGTGGTGGGCGTAGTAGGCGACGTCGATGTGCTCATGCCCGAGGGCCGCACGCCACTCCCCCGCCAACAACGCGGCGGCCTCCTCGGCCGACCCGCCCTTCCGGAAGTACTTGTAGTTGCCGATCCCGTGCACACCCAGAACCGCGGTCACGCCCTACTCCCGGTGAAATGTTCGAAAGCGACCAGTTCGCCGCCCGCGCCGATCAACAGGTGCCGCCCTTCGACGGTGTCGATCCGCCAGACCGGTTGACCGATGTCGAGCGTGTCGACCAGTTGGCGGATGCCGAGGTCCCACACACGCACGCACCCGTCGGCGCCACCGGTGAACGCCAGCGGACGGTGCCCGAAGTAGGCGCAGTGCACAACCTGGCAGCCGGGGTGTTCACCCAGTGGCTCCGGCAGGAACCCGCCGCCGCTCACCTTCTTGATCGACAGCATGTCGCCGCTGTGCACCACCTCGACCAGGCGCCCGTCCAGCCCGATGTGCGATGCCGCAGCCCTGGACCGGAACCTTCCCGCGGCCCAGTCGCCGTAACCGAGATAGGTCGGACCGCCATCGCCCACATCGCGGTGGGCCAACCAATACCCCTTGGGTGTGGCGGCCAACAGCCCCGGCCGGCCACCGATGTCGACCACCACGAGGTCGCGCGCGGGCGCATCCAGCTCGATCCCGGTGTGCACGTCGCCGGTGACGGTGTCCACCCGGACGAAGGACCCGTCCGCGTAGCCGGCCAGGGTGTCACCCTCCGTGGTCATGAACGCGGTGACGACCGGCACCTCCCACTGACGAGCCTCGCTCGCAGGCTCGTCCTCCATGACCGAGGTGTGCGGAGCGCGGAGGCGGGACGTCGTACCCCTGACGGGATCGAAGCAATGGGCACGGCCGCCGCTGTCCAGGGCGACGACCCGGCTGAACCGATCGCTGATCGCGACCGCGGTGATCGGCCGGTCGGACAGCCGGGCCGAACCGTCGACTTTGCCGTCCAACCGCACGACGGACACGCTGCCGTCGCGGCAGCCCGCGGCGACCAAGCTGCCGTGCGGCGCGAAAGCCAGGGCCGTCACCGCGTCGCCCAGCACGTTGGTGTACTTCCAGCTGACGTTGTTGTGGCGATCCTCCAGGCCGACCCAGCCGTCCTCGGTGCCCGCGGCCAGCCAGCTGCCGTCCGGGCTGATCGCGAAGGCGCTGACGGGCTGGTGCACCGGGTAGAGGTTGTTCCAGGTGTGCCCGTCCTTGAACAACACCAGCTGGCGGCCGGTGTCCAGGGACACCGCCACTGGGCTGCCGTTTCCGTGCGCGACCGCCCAGGAGTCACCGCGATGGCCGGTCCGTTGCAGGATCTCGTACGTCCCGCCCTGGATGTCGTACCGCGCGATCTCCCCGTCGACGCTCACGCACAGGTACTCCGGCCCACCCAATGGGATTGCCGCCCTCACTCTTGCCACCGTGATCGCGGTGAACACGCAGCTCGCTCCATCGCGCATGCTGACCAAGGTGCCGGGAATGCCCACGATGAGCTCATCGCCGTCCATCGACATCAGCACCAGGTACCCCGGAACATCGAGGGAAGCCTCCGGGTGGGACGGCTCCACGCCCTTCTTCCAGGACCAGGAAACCAGGCCGTCCACACCGACCGCGGCCACAAGCGAGCCGTCGGCGGAGATGGCGGTGGACTCGAACCTGTCGGGCTCGTCCTGCCCCGGTGACGGCACCTCCTGCCGGACCCCGTCCACCGCCACCGGCGAGCCGACGGTCCAGCGGGGTTGCCAGGTCAACGGTGGCCGACCGGCCACGTTCGCGGCACGTCTCGCCAGCTCGATGTCACCGGCTCGGGCGGCGGCGAGGGCGAGTTCCTCCGGGGACGTGATGCCGGCGTAGAGGCGTGCGCTGTTCGCCACCGACTCCGCCGCGTGCGAGTCGTCGGCCGCCGCGGTGAGCGCGAGCGACGAATCGGGGTGCAGGAACAAGCCCGGATCGGTCTCGATCTCCGATGACCGGCCGGCGTCCGCGGCGTGTGCGGCGACGTGGCGGAACAGGTACGGCTCGGCGGCGTCCCAGTCCCGGCTGTCCGGCGCGCCGAGCGACGACAGCATGGCGTCCAGCACCGCGCTCGCCACCTGCGGCGACGGCTCGGCCAGCGTGTCCGCCAAGCCTTGGTGGAACAGGCGGTAGAGGTTGCTGCGGTCGGAGTCCATCGACTGGCGCAGGTAGAACTTGGCGATGAACAGCACGGAGCGGATGTGTGCGGCGGTCGGCTGTGGCGCCGGTTGTAGTGCCGGTTGTGCGCCCGGGTCGACGAACGCAGGTGCGATCCGCGCCAGCACGGAGACCGGCATCCCGGCACCGCGCGCGTGTGCCAGCGCGGTCATCACCGGGCGCAGCCAGAACTGGTCGCGCTCTGATTCCAGGTCGAGTTCCAGCACGCCGCGAAGGTCGGCCGGGACCCGCTCGCCGAGTTCGGCCGCCAGCACCGGGTCGGTGACCACCTTCTCGGCGTTGGCGGTGATGAAGTGCCTGGTGTACAGCCCGGCCACCAGGAACGGGCCCCACCGGCGCCGCCCGTCGGCGTCCGGCTCGGCGAGCACGCTCGCCACGGAGTGGGCGAACGCACCGGTCACCCCGCCTTGCCTGCGGTACTCGGCGGTGGTGCGCAGCAGGCTCTTCACGTAGTCGAAGAGGTTGTCCTCCAAGACGGCCTGCTCGACGTCGTCCAGGTCCACCAGCCACGCCCGTTCGAACAGCGGCGCGAAGTTCTCGTAGTGGCGCACTCCCACCAGCAGGCGGACCGGTGTGCCCGGCGCGTCCGGGTCGGTCAGCGGCAGCAGCAGTTCGGTCATCAGGCTGTCCGGGTCGTCGGCCTCGTCCAACGCGTCCAGTACGAGCACCGGCCGGGCCGACCGGCCACGCAACGCAGTGGTCAGCTCGGCCGCCGACGAGTTCTCCGGCAGGCCGAGCTGGCGGGCGATCGACGCCACGACGGTGGCCAGGCCGCGCTGCCGGGCGTGCACCGCGGCCAGTTCGCGGATCGGCAGCGGCGCTTGGGCGACCCGGTTCCAGATGGGTCTGGTGGTCTCGCGCAGCAGCGGGTTGGCCGCGCAGACCAGCACGCCGAGCAACGCGGACTTGCCCGCGCCCGGACTGCCGGTGACCACGCACAGCGGCTCGTCGCCGACCCCGTTGAGCCAGGGCGAGATCTGCTTCAGCTCCCGGTCGCGGCCGGTGAAGCAGCCGACCAGGCCGGAGTTGGTGTCGGTCAGCCGACCGAGGCCGGTGGCCCGTTCCAGGAAGTGCCGGGCGTCCAGGCCTTCGTCGAGGTCGTCCAGGAACGGCAGCACGCCGGGGTCGACCGCGGCCCGCAGCCTGGGCCGGGGAGCGGGGTCGTAGGCGGGGTTGGGGAAGAAGGCCGGGTCGACGTCCGCGCTGATGTCCACCAGGCTCGCGGTGACCTGTTGGGGGAACGCGTCGTCGGCCTCGGCGAGCCGGTTGACCTCCTGCCGGATGGCGCGGGCGACCGTGCTCAGCGGCACGTGCGACATGCTCGGGTCGATGTCCAGCTCGCCGGCGCGCACCGCCTCCAGCACGGTGATCACGGCTTCGGTGAACCGGCCGTCGTAGGCGGACTCCGCCGGCCCGCACGCGGCCACGACCCAGCCGCGCATCGGCCGTTCCAGCCGCACCTGCCACGGCAACCGGGCGGACGTACCCGCCGAGCACAGGTCGAGCAGGAACAGCGTCAACGGCTGCTCGGTGGCCTGCTGCACGGTCAGCCAGTGCGCGATGCTCGTGTCCGGGTGCGGCAGGCCGTCGCTGCCCAGGGCGAACAGGGTGGCGCCACCGTCGGCCGGCTCACCGTGCGAGACCAGGTGCACGATCGCGAGGTCGTCGCTGCTCGCGCTGGTCAGGGTCTCGGTCACCAGGGCGCCCAGTTCGCCGCTCGGCAGGGTCTCCGGCGCGACCTCCCGCACGTCGTAGCCCAAGTCGGCCAGGGCCTTGCCCAGCCGCCGGACCCGGTCGGGCGCGAAGTCGAGGCGTTCGTGCCGCTCGAACCCGGTCACCCCGATGGACAGTGCGCGTCGCGCCCACACCAGCTATCCCTCCACCCGGATCCGCCCCTTGACCGACCTTCGCCTGTTTCCTCACCGGTGTTACGCGCACCGTAGCGGTGATCACCGGATGGTGTAGCGCGGTCGTCTGTTCCGTAGCATCGGGATGTGCGGAACTCGATCACCGACGTGCCCGGTGTGCTGGTCGGGCACGCCACGCGGATCGGGGACGGTGCGCTGACCGGCACCACGGCCGTGCTGTTCCCACCCGCCACGCTGTCCACTGTGGACGTTCGCGGCGGGGCTCCGGCCACTCGGGACACGGCCGCGCTCGATCCCCGCTACGGCGGCCGGGAGGTGCGCGGCGTCGTGTTGACGGGCGGGAGCGCGTACGGGCTCGCGGCGGCCGACGGTGCGGCGCGGGAGCTGGGGTCGTTCGTGCCCGCCGCCGCGCTGTTCGACCTCGGCCGGGGCGGTGACTTCCACGCCCACCCCGGGCCGGACGACGGCGCGGAGGCCGTGCGCAACGCGGGCATCGAGGTCGTGCAGGGCAACGTCGGCGCGGGCACGGGCGCGCTCAACGCCACCCTGAAAGGCGGCCTGGGCACGGCGAGCGTCGAACTGCCCGGCGGCGTGGTGGTCGGCGCGATCGCCGCTCTCAACGCGGTCGGCCCGTCGGTCGACCTCGACACCGGCCTGCCGTTCGCCACGCACCTGGGCCTGCCGGGCGAGTTCCCCGCGTACCAGGGCGACGACCTCGACGCCGCCCGCGCCGCGAGCACCGGCCACGCCCAGCCGTTCAACACGGTGATCGGCGTCGTCGCCACCAACGCCCGCCTGCCGCACCTGTTCGCCCTGGCCAACGCCGCCCAGGACGGCCTCGCCATCGCCGTCCGCCCGGCACACGGCCTCACCGACGGCGACACGGTCTTCGCCGCCTCGACCGGCACCCACGACGCCGACGCGGCACAAGTGCTCACGGCGGCACGGGAAGTCTTCGCCCGAGCACTGGTGCACGGCCTGCTCCGGGCGGAGTCGATCACCACACCCTGGGGCCACCTCGCGGCCTACCGCGAGCTGTACCCGCGCACCGCAGCCACGTACCGGGGGAACTGAACCATGCACGCCATGCACTACGAGATCACCCTGCCCGCCGACTACGACATGGGGATCATCCGCACCCGCGTCGCCACCCGGGGCTCCGCGCTGGACGACTTCCCGGGCCTGGGTCTGAAGGCGTACTGCCTGCGGGAACGCGGCGTCGACGGCTCGCTGGTCAACCAGTACGCCCCGTTCTACCTGTGGCGCACCGCCGAGGGCATGAACAGCTTCCTGTGGGGTCCGGGCTTCCGGGGGCTGAGCGCCGACTTCGGCCGCCCGACCGTGCAGCACTGGGTCGGCCTCGCGTTCGAGAAGGGCACAGCGACAACGCCCACCGCCGCCACCAAGCGCACCGAGCACATCGGAGCCGACGCGGACCCGACCGAGGCGATCGAACGGGCCCTGGAAGAGCTCAAGCAGCGCAAGGACAACCCCGAGGTGCACGCCACCGCGTTGGCGATCGACCCGAGGCACTGGGAACTGCTGCACTTCACGCTGTGGAGCACGGTGCCCGCGACCGACGAGGACATCCGCTACCGCGTGCTGCACCTCTCGCGCCCCGAACTGGACGACCTCAGCGTGGGCCGCCACTGGTAGGCCGCGACCGGCCGACCCCGGGGTTGCGGGCGCGTTCGGCGTACGGCACCGACACGTAGCCGACGAGGTCGAGCACGCCGCCGCTGGTGCGGTCCAGTTCGCGGGCGAACCCGAGGATGTCGGGGTCGGTGCGGTCCATCAGCCACGCCAGCAGCACGACCACGACGTCCGCGAGCAGACCCACCTGGAACGGCATGTCCTCGCGCTTGCCGGTGGTCACCGCGCTGGCGAAGTCGGTCATGCCGCGTTCGGTCAGCTCCAGCGGCCCGGTCTCGATCGCCCGCTTCATCGAGTCCACCACCAGCGGCACGACCGACGCCCACACCTCGCGCGGCGCGACCTCGCAGATCAGGCCGCCGCACAGGGCCGCGGTCCACAGCGCCTCCGGGTCGCCCGCCCGGACCGCGCCGACGGCCAGGTGCGGCAGCAGTTCCGCGCCGCGCTCCCACGCGCCGGTCGCGACCAGCTTCTCCACCGCGTGCCGGTAGTGCTCCAACGCCTTGCCGTGCTCACCGCGCGCGGCCAGCACGCCGCCCAGGTCGTCGTGGAACGACGCCACCTCGGCCGCCGCGCCCACCTGTTCGGCGCGGGCGAGGCCGACGACGGCGTAGTGCTGCGCGGTCTCCAGGTCGCCCCGGTCGCGGTGGCACGCGCCGAGCCGGCGCAACGCGGCCAACTCCTGCCGGTCGTCACCCTCGGCGCGGAACAGCTCCACGGCACGGGACCCGGCCTCGATCGCCTCGGCCAGGTCGCCGTTCTCCCGGTGCCGGTCGCACTCGGCGAGCTTGAACGCGGCCTGCCGGGCGCGGTCGCCCAGCTCCTCGGCCAGGTCGTGGCCCTCCACGGCGTAGCGGAGGGCGGTCCGGGAGTCCGCGTCGCCGATGCCGTCGAGCACGGTGATCGCCTCCAGCCGCCCGGCCCTGTTCTCGCGCGCGAGGTGTTCTTCGTACGCCAGCCGCGCCGCTTGTCCGGCCTCGTCGGTTCTGCCTTCGTGCATCAGCAGCCTCGCCATCCGCAGCAGGACGGCCGCTCGGTCGCGGCACGCGTCGCCCAAGCCCACACACCGTTCGAAGTCCGCCAGCGCCGCCGCGTATTCCCCGCGCCGCTCGAATCGCGCACCGGTGACCTCGAACCTGGTCGCCCACAGGGGCTCGACCTCGTCGTCGGGCAGGTCGAGATCGGGCAGCAGCGCGTCGATCCGCTCGACCAGCGCGGCGGCCCGCTCGTCGTCGTCCTCCAGCCGCAGCTCGGCCAGCAGCACGTCGGCGTACGACGGGGTGTCGGTCACGCCGCCCCGCTCGGCGACCTCGCGCAGCGCGGAGATCTCCCGGTGCAGCACCGACGACAGGGGTGCGGCGCAGTCGCGGGATGCGGCGGCCAGCAGCTCGCACCCGGTCAGCGCCGCCTCGGCGTCGGTGGTGGACCGGTCGCGCCACTCGTCCAGCCTGCCGTTGACCGTGCCCACGTACAGGTAGGACCGCTCGATGCCGCCGGGGGTGCCGGTGTTGACGATGGCGCGCGCGGCGGGCGTCTCCTCGGCGGTGAGCCGCCGCACGACGGTGCGGGCGAACCCCGCCGCCAGGTTCGCCGGGATGGTCCACAGCGTGCCGATGTAGCCGCGCGCGCCGGCCCGCACGAACTCGCGCCCCAGCGCCGTCCACGACCGGCAGGAGTTGTTGAACACGATCGGGCGGTGCCGCAGGGTCACCGGGATGTCCGCGTCCGGCAGCTCGTGGCCGCCGAGCAGGATCGCGTCGTCGGCGTCGTGGCTGTTGAAGAACACCAGCTCGACGGGCAGGTCCTCGACCAGGTGGCGCAGCGCGTCCGGTGACGCGTCCTGACCGGACAGCACGATCGGGTGAGTGTGGTGCCCCAGGGACGCAGTGGTCTCCGGCACCTCGAGGAACGCCCCGGAGTCGAACACCAGGCTGAACGCGCCGGGCTCCCGTGCCACGCCGGCGCGGTGCAGCTCGGTGAGCACCACCAGCGCCGGGTCGGCCACCACGTGCCCGATCGGTTTGCGCGCCCAGTTCACCGTCTCGGTGTGCACGAACGAGTAGGGCAGGCCGGTGGTGAACGCGGTCAGCGTGCGGTCCCCGACCTCCGCCACGACCTCGGCCGGCACCTGCGCGGTGACCACGGCCTCGACCGTCGCGTACGGGTCGTGCCCGCCGGTCGACAGGTACCGCCACAGCGCCTCGACGAACCCGATGCCCTTGACCGCGTCGCCGATCGCGCCGGCCGCCGCGGTGACCCGGTCCTGCTCCTCGGCCACCACGGCGCACACCTCGGTCAGGTCCGGCTTCGGCGTGATCACCAGCCGGGCGCCGCGGTGGTGCGCGTAGAGGGCGGCGGTCAGGTCGTCGACCTCGCCGGTGCGCTCGACCAGCACGGCCTCGTCGCCGCCGTCCGGGTTGTGCTCGGCGAACGGCACGGGCGGCGCGCCGTCGTCCACGCGCAGCGCCGAACCGGTGCGCAGGGCGGTGAACAGGGCGGCGACGAAGTCGGCGTCGGGCGCGACGTCCAGCGTGCGTTCGGGCTCACCGCCGCCGCGCAGCAGCTCCCACGCCTTGCCGGTCAGGCCGACGGGGTCCTCGCACGGCAGGTGGAGGCGTTCGGGCAGGTCGGGGAACAGCTCGGTGTCCGGCTCGTCGAGGAACACCGCACGGCGCACGCCCATCGCGGTGAGCAGCTCGGTCACCAGCCCGTCGTGCCGGTGCGATGACTCGTCCCCGGGTCTCAGCGCGAGGACGGGTGTGACGCGGTCGGCGGGCAGGCAGGACACCACGACCGCGGCCTCGCGCACCTGGTCCGGGCGGCACACCACGGCCGTGTCACCGACCTCGAACACCGGCTCGCTGGTCACCGTGACGCTCAGCTCCGACTCGCCGGCGGGCAGCTCCACGGACACACCGCCGTCCTCGACCGTGCACGGCTCCGAGCCGGAGACCAGCAGCGACACCGAGTCCGGCAGGGCGAACGCCACCCCGTCGCCGGTCTCGGTGGCGGGCGCGTCGACGGCGAGCCGCCAGCGTGCGGGCGCGGGCAGGTCGAAGCGCTGCCGCAGCACCGCGCGCACGTGACCGTCGCGGGTCTCGTCGACCAGCAGGTCGCGCGCGCCCGCCTCGGCGGTCAGCTCCTCACCGGCGTCGACCGGCGGTTTGCGGTGCACGTCGAGCAGGACGGCACGCAGCAGCCCCGCCTCGAAGCGGAAACGAATTCCGTGCGGGGCACCGAGATCCACTGGCTCACGACCCTTGCAAGCGAATGATCCACCGTGTGGGTGGTGGCGGGCAGAAACTACGCCACCCGAGGCCCGACCTGTAGGAGATTCGGCGGGTAGTCGCGCTTCTTACACGCCGGGCCGTTCCGATCTCGCCGCCGGCGTCCACGGTGAACGGCGCCGCCTGCCCGCTGCCTGCACCTGGTCCCGGCCGAGCCGCTTCGCCTCGTACAGCGCGGAATCGGCCGCCGCGAGCAGTCCTTCCACGGTGTCCTCGGCGACGTCCGGCCACACCGCGATGCCGATGCTGACCGTGAGCCCCGCCACCATGCCGCCGTTGCCGTCGTCCACGATCACCCGGTGCACCTCCGAGCGCATCCGCTCGGCGATCGCGATCGCCTCCTCGTGCTCCACGCCCGGCAGCAGCACGGCGAACTCCTCGCCGCCGAAGCGGCCCACCGCGTCACCGCGCCGCACCGCGGACTCCAGCGCCGCCGCGATCCGCCGCAGCACCAGGTCGCCGGTCTGGTGGCCGTGGGTGTCGTTGATGTCCTTGAAGTGGTCGACGTCGATCATGAACAGGCCGACGCTCGCGCCCGGCGGCTGCTGGCGGGTGCGCTGCAGCTCCAGCGTGGCCTGCAGGTGCCACGCCTCGGCGTTGAGCAGGCCGGTCTTGGTGTCGGTGCGGGCGGCCAGCTCCAGCTGGTGGATGAGCACGGTGCGGTGCAGGGCGACGGCCGCGACGACCATCGGCACCGCGAACCCGGGCCACCACGCCACGCCGAGGGCGACGAACCCGCCCATCGCGAGCTGACCGGCTTCGAGGAGGTTGTCCGCGGCGCTGCCGAGCGAGTCCTTCACCGAGCGGGGCCGGACGGTCAGCAGGATCACCGCGGCGACCAGGGCGGTGTTGACCAGCCACTGGGCGGTGCCAGCGCCGACCAGTCCGACGAGGTCGAGCGCGCCTCCGGGCTGCCCGGCCTGGAGGTGGTCGCGCAGGCCGGTGACACCCGCCACGGTGCTCGCGGCGAGCGTGGCCAGCACCATCATCGCCGTGGTGAACACGCACCGGTGCGGTGGACGTGACGCGTCCCAGCGGCCGACGACCCACCAGCGGTGCGCGTACATGATCACGACGAGCGCGACCGCGAGCGTCGGCGGCAGCACCAGCGCGCCGGCCAGGATCCAGATGCTGCACAGGTCGACGTGCGGCAGGTGGCTGTGGTCGCGGCGGATGCGTTCGATCCAGCGGGAGCAGTGCAGGTGCAGCGCGGCGCAGCCGAGCAGGACGGCGAACGTGGTCCAGGAGTCGGTGGGCACCGGCCAGGCGGTGGTGGCGGCGATCGCGACGGTGGCGAGCAGATCCACCGACAGCACGTACACCAGGGCCTGCCTGGGCAGGGACCATAGTGACCAGCGTCGATCGCCCGACGACGTCGAACGCGCTGTGCCCATGATTCCTCACGACTGTCTATCCCGGACTGTCATGGTATCCGGACGGAGGGTCACAGTAATGGTGACCTGCGCGGATGTCAGCCGCTACCGGGGTGACGCAACCCGCTGGAGGTGATTGCGGTGCGCGACAAGATCTGGTGAAACCGCTGGTCAGCAGCCCTTTCGAGGGCCTGTCGAGTCCTGTCGAGACGGACGGAGGTGCGGTTGTGCGCGACAAGATCTGGTGATCCCCCTACCGACCCGGTTCCGACCGCCGCCATTGCCGAGGGGAGGTGCGCCGCCATGCGCGACAAGATCTGGTGATGCGGAGTTCCGCAGACGACCGTGAACGATGCCCCCCGGAGCCAGGCGCGGGCCGCGGCGAGCCTCCGACTCCCGCGGCCGGCGCACCGCGCAGCACACGTCCCACGCGACACGATCGGGTGATCATGCCCCGACGACCTAAGAAAACGCTGTAATCTTTGGGTTGAAACGTCGGTTGAAACAACGAGGACCGCCGACCAACCCGCAATCCCGTCAGTTCACCGCGGCAGGCGCGACCCGCGACCAAGCGGAGGTGGCGGCAAGGGCCAGGACGGTGCCCGCGATGCCCGCCACGGCGATGGCGGTGGTCGCCGAGCCGGCGACGGTGGCCAGCAGCCCGCCCGCGGCCACGCCGATCCCCTGCGCGGCCACCAGGCCACTGCGGGCGAAGCCCAACGCCTGGCCGCGCTGCTCGTCCGGCACGAGGCGGACGAACGTGGCCCCCGCCGTCACCTGGTACGCGCTGAACACGCCGCTCAACGCGAGCAACGCCGCCGCCCCGACGAGGTTCGGCGCGAGCAGGTAGCCGACCAGGGGCAGCGCCGTGGCGACGGCGAGCAGCCCGAGCAGCCGCACGCGCACCGACGCGGGCAGGAAGCGCAGCAGGACCGTCCCCAGCACCATCCCGGCCGGGTCGGCGGCCAGCAGCAGGCCGACGCCCGCCGCGCCGGCGCCGACCTCCGCCGAGAACGGCGCGGCCAGCCCCTCCGGCACCACGGTGAACAGGGCCAGCCACCCCAACCCGACCAGCAGCCGCAGCCTCCGGTCCCGCCACACCAACGCCGCACCGGCGCGAATCCGCACGTGGACGGCGGGCACGAACGCGGGAGCGGGCCGTTGACGCAGACCGAACCGCAGCAGCAGAGCCGACAGCGCGAACGTCACCGCGTCCGCCAGCAACGCCCCGGACGTGCCCAGCCACGCCACCACGAGACCGCCGCCGACGAACCCCAGCAGCAGCCCCGCCTGGTGGGTGATCAGGTGCACCGACTGCCCGGCCTCGTACCGGTCCCCCAGCACGGACGGCAGCAGCGCGCCCTGCGCGGCGGCGAACGGCGGCTCCGCGAGCTGCGCGACCACGAGCAACGCCGCCACCAGCGGCAGCGGCACGCCGGGCACCGCCATCACGGCCAGCAGCACGGCCCGCACGACGTCCGCGACCACCATCACGGTCCGCCGGGGGTACCGGTCGGCCAGGCCGGTCAGCAGCACGCCGGACACGAGCGCGGGCAGCATCGTCAACGCGTAGGTCAGCGCGGTCCACGCCGCGGACCCGGTGCGCTGGAACACCAGCACGGACAGCGCCACCCGGGCCAGCTGGTCGCCGACGGTCGACAGCACGGCCGCCGACCACAGCACCCGGAACTCCGGCACCGCGAACACCGCGCGGAACCCCGTGCCCCCGCCCAACAGCTCCCCCGATCCGACGTGACCGATGACCGATGCGTGACCGGTGACCAATGACCGATGCGTGACCGATGAGTTTCCCGGGCCGGCTGAGTCACATGTTGTGCGGCGTGCGACCGGCACGCCACCGTACAAGCCCGGAGGGTGACCATGAGCGAGGTTGCGGCGATGACGGTTGACTTCACGCGAGAGGCCGAGCGGTACCGGCACGAGCTGCGGGTGCACTGCTACCGGCTGCTCGGTTCGTTCGACGAGGCCGAGGACCTGGTGCAGGAGACGTTCCTCAAGGCGTGGCGCGCCAGGGACACGTTCGAGGGACGTTCGTCGTTCCGCGCCTGGCTGTACCGGATCGCCACGAACGCGTGCCTCGACGTGATCAACCGACGTCCCCCGCACACCACGACCGACGAGATGCCGGCGGCCGACGTGCCGTGGCTCCAGCCGTTCCCGGACTCCCTGCTGGACGCCGAACCGGACGCGGAGGTGGTGGCGCGGGAGACGATCGAGCTGGCGTTCCTGGCCGCGGTGCAGCACCTGCCGGCGAAACAGCGAGCGGTGCTGGTGCTGCGGGACGTGCTGGGCTGGCCGGCGACCGAGACGGCGGCGTTGCTGGAGGAAACCGTGCCGGCGGTGAACAGCGCGCTGCAACGCGCCCGCGTCACCATGCGCAAGCACCTGCCGGAACGGCGTGCCGACTGGTCGGGTGAGCCGAACCCGAAGGAGAAGGCGGTGGTCCGGAGGTTCGTGGAGGCCACCGAGCGCTGCGACATGGAGATGCTGGCCGCCGCACTGCGCGAGGACGCCACGTGGACCATGCCGCCGCAGCCCGAGTGGCACCGCGGCCGGGACGTGCTGATCGGCTTTTGGGCCGAGGTCATGGTCGGCCCGAAGGCGTTCGGCGAGTGGAAGGTGCTGGAGACCAGGGCGAACCGGCAGCCGGCCATCGCCAACTACGTCCGCGAGCCCGGCGAGGAGCACTTCAAGCCGGTTGCGCTGGACGTGCTGCGCGTCGAGGACGGCGAGATCACCGAGGTCATCACGTTCCCGTCGGACCGGTTCCCGCTCTTCGGCCTGCCCGCGACGCTGTGAGCTTCGACGCTGTGCGGTTCGACGTCCGCGTGGTCACCGTCGCGGGTTCCCGCCCCTACGACGAACGGGAGTGGCGGGACGCGCTGGTGATCGTGCTCAGCGGCGAGCTGGACCTGGACGGCGAGCTGTTCCCGGAGGGCTCGGTGCTGGCGTTGGCCGGGTTGCCGCTGGAAGTCCTGCGCCAGCACGGCGGGCAGCCCGCCGTGCTGGTCGCGGTGACCCGGTCGACCGGGTCGACCGGGTCAGCTGCCGACGATCACGCCACGGACGAAGGCGACGAGTTCGGCGGACGCGGTCTCGGGGGACCCGGCCCGGTAGGGCGGCCGGGGGTCGTACTCGATGACGAGCTGGGTGAACTCGGCCCGGTCGTCACCCCAGATCCGGCCCGCCAGGGTGAGCGCCATGTCGATCCCGGCGGCCACCCCGGCGCCGGTGACCACGGACCCGTCGACCACCACCCGGTCGGTGCTCACCACCGCGCCGCGGGCGGCCAACTCGTCGCGCAACGCCCAGTGCGTGGTCGCGGGGCGGCCGTCGAGGATGCCCGCCTGCGCCAGCAACGTCGACCCTGAGCACACGGAGGTGGTCCAGGTCGCGGTCGGGTGCACCTTGCGCAGCCACGCCGCGACCACGCCTTCCTCCAGCACCTCGGCCCAGGCCGCGCCGCCGGGCACCACGATCACGTCGGCGCGGTCCAGCACGTCGAACGTGGTCGTCGGCATGATCGTCAGCCCGGCGTCGGTGCGCACCGGGTCGAGTGACGCGGCCACGAAGTGCGCGGTCACCTCCGGCTGGTGCCCCAGCACCTCGTACGGCCCGACCAGGTCCAACGCGGTCATGTCCGGGTAGAGCACGAAAGCCACGTCCATCGCTTCCCCCTCGTTGTCAACGCTGTCGTTCAGGCCACACCGGAGGTGCGGAACCTGTGGCGGTAACCGCCCGGCGTCACGCCGAGCACCCGCAGGAAGGCCCGGCGCATCGTCTCCGCCGTGCCGAAACCACTGCGTCGAGCCACGACGTCCAGCCCCTCGTCGCCCGACTCCAACACCCCGGCCGCCGCCTCGACCCGGACGCGTTCCACGTACCGGGCGGGCGGCACGCCGACCCGGCTCGGGAACACGCGGGCGAAGTGCCGCGGGCTCATCGCGGCGCGCCGGGCCATCTCCTCGACCGTCCAGCCGGCCGCCGGGTCGTCGGCGACGGCGTCGAGCACCGCCCGCAGGCCCGGTTCGCGCACGGGCGGCACGCGGGCACGCACGCTGAACTGCGACTGGCCGCCGGGCCGTTGCAGGAACACCACCATCCAGCGGGCGACCAGCCTGGCCAGCGCGGCGTCGTGGTCGCGTTCCACCAGCGCCAACGCCAGGTCGATGCCCGCGGTGACGCCGGCGGACGTGGCCAGCCGCCCGTCCCGCACGTAGATCGCGTCCGGCACCACCTCCACCGACGGGTGGTCGGTGGCGAGCCGGTCGCAGTACGCCCAGTGCGTGGTGGCGCGGGCACCGTCCAGCAGCCCGGCCGCAGCAAGCAGGAACGCGCCCGTGCACACGCTCGTCACCCGCCGCGCGTCGGCCGCGACCCGCCGCAGGTGGTGCAGCAGTTCCGCGTCACGGGCCACGTCGGCGAACCCGAAGCCGCCGGCCACCACGACCGTGTCCACCCCTCCGGACACGTCCCGCAGGTCCTCGGCCTCCATCCGCAGCCCGCCGCCCACCGCGAACCCGCCGCCGACCGCCGCCAGCCGCACCCGGTAGGCGGCGCCCGCCCGGTTCGCGCCGTCGAAGACGTCCACCGGGCCGGCGATATCGGTCAGCGTCGCCCCCTCGTACCCGACGACCAGCACCTCGCGTTCCACACCGTCCACCCTCTCCACCGCCCGGCGCGGCGGCAACGACCGATGACCCTCGATTCCTGCCACGCTACGGTCGCGTCCGTGCTGAGGATCGAGATCGACGGCGAGCCGCCGACCAGCGAGCGGCTGGCGTTCGGCCTGCTGAGCAACTACGGGCACTTCACCGCCATGCAGGTCCGGGACCGCCGCACCAAGGGCCTCGACCTGCACCTGCGCCGGCTCGACCAGGGCACCCGCGAGCTGTACGGCACGGGCCTGTCCGGCGACCGCGTCCGCACCCTGATCTCCCACGCGCTGGGCGACGACGTGCGTGACGCGGCCGTGCGGGTCGTCGTGTTCGGTATCGGCGTGCCGTCGGTCATGGTCGCGGTGCGGCCGCCGTCCACTCCCCCGGCGACGCCGCAGCGCCTGATGTCGGTGGACTACGCCCGCCCGCTGCCGCACGTGAAGCACCTCGGCGGGTTCGGCCAGATCCACCACGGCAACCGCGCCGAGCGGGCCGGTTTCGACGACGCGCTGCTCACCTCCGACGGGGTGGTGGTGGAGGGCGCGATCGCGAACATCGCGTTCCTGGACGACAGCGACGACCTGGTGTGGGCGCAGGCCGACTGGCTGCACGGCATCACCATGCAGTTGTTGGAACGGGAGTTGCCGTCACGCCGGGAGGTGGTGCGGCTGGCGGACGTCGGCCGCTATCGCGGCGCGTTCCTGACCAACTCCGTCGGGGTGGTCGCGGTGTCGCGGATCGACGACGTCGAGTTCGCGGTGGACGCTGCGGCCATGGCCCGCGTGCAGGCCGCCTACGACGCGATCCCCGCCGACCCGTTCGAGTAGCCGCGCCGGTTGAGTAGATCCACCGATGCCCCGCCGGACGGCCGCGCGGGACCGTGTGCGGTGTGATCGACTTCAGGGTTCCCGTGCAGATCGCCGTGGTGTGGCTGGTCATGGCGTTGTCGGCGGTCGTGGTCGGCTGGCTGGTGCTGTTCGGGTTCTTCGTCGAGAGCGCGGCCCTCGTGGCGATCGGCATGGTCGGCCCGTTCGCGGTGGTCTTCCTGATCGGCACGTTCACCGCCGGTGGCAGCCCGTTGACGGCCACCGCGCCGCGCCGCATCGGGTGGGCCGCGCTGGTGACGGTGTTCGGCCTGGTCGGAGCGGTGTTCTACACGTCGGTGCTGGAGGCGAGCGAACCGGCGAAACCGCCGTCGTGGCTGTCCATCGCGGGCATCGGCGTGCCGTTCGCGCTGGTCGCGGCCATGCTCGCGCACGGTTGGGCGGTGCGGCTGGTCGCGGTGGGCGTGACCGTCGCGGCGGTGGCGTTCGGCATCTGGCTGCCCGGCACGATGCCGACCGACGACGCCGCGTCCCGGATCGCGCACGCGAAGCTGCCCGGCGGCGTGCTGCTGATCGCGACGCCCGAGGGCTACGACTTCCCCCGGCTGACCATCGCCGAAGGCCGCGCCAACCTGGACTACAGCCCGAACTACGGCCCGAACGGCGCCAACGGGAAGCTGCACGCGTTCCCGCGCCTGGTCGTGCTGCCGGCGACGGTGGAGACCACCGAGTTGGTGTACCGGCCGGACCCCACCGACCACGTGTTCGTGCGGCGGATGGGCGACGTCGAGGCGGTGGCCGTGGTCTCCGATCGGGCGGACGTGGAGGCCGTGCGCGAGTTCGTGCTCTCGGTGCGGCCCGCGACCGACGACGAGGTCAGGCGCCTGCTCCCGCGGGCGCCCGACCGGCGTGACCGCGACGTGCTCGCCCGCTTCGCGAACACCTGGGGCCGTTTGTTCTGACGGCCGCGCGTCACACGGCGGGCGGGCGGTCCTCGTACGGCGTGGACAGCACCACCGTGGTCCGGGTGGACACGTTCGCCGCCTCGCGGATCTGCCTCAGCAGCTCCTCCAACGCCGTCGGGGACGCCACCCGGACGCGCAGCACGTACGACGCGTCACCGGCGACCGAGTAGCAGGCCTCGATCTGCGGCAGGTGCTCCACCCGTTTCGGGTAGTCGTCCGGAGCCGCCGGGTCGATCGGGGTGAGCGAGATGAACGCGGTCAGCGGGAGGCCGATCTCGTCGCCGTCCAGCCGCGCGGCGTAACCGCGCACCACACCCCGCTGCTCCAGCCGCCTCACCCGCTGGTGCACGGCCGACACGCTCAACCCGACCCGCTCGGCGAGGTCGGTGAAGCTGCACCGCCCGTCGGCGGCGAGTTCGCGCAGGATCGCCCGGTCGATCGGCTCCAGGTTCGTCACGCGGGCAACACCACCAGCTCGTGCGGTTGGTTGTTGACGCTCTCCACGCCGTCGGCGGTGGCCACCACGATGTCCTCGATCCGCGCGCCCCACCGGCCGGGCAGGTAGATGCCGGGCTCGACGCTGAACGCCATGCCCGGCTCCAGCGGCAGGTCGTTGCCGCTGACGATGTACGGCTCCTCGTGCACGTCCAGGCCGATGCCGTGGCCGGTGCGGTGCACGAAGTACTCGCCGAAACCCGCGTCCGCGATGATCTGGCGTGCGGCGGCGTCGACCGCCTCGCACGTGACGCCGGGCCGGACCGCCTCGACGGCCGCCTTCTGCGCCGCCTGGAGGACCGCGTAGGTCTCCCACACGTCGGCATCACGCGGCTCGCCCAGCACGTAGTTGCGGGTGGAGTCGGAGTTGTAGCCCTCGGCGATCGGGCCGCCGATGTCGACCACGACCACGTCACCGGCCTCGATCACCCGGTCGGACACGTCGTGGTGCGGTGACGCGCCGTTCGGGCCGGAGCCGACGATGACGAAATCGGCCTCCGTGTGGCCCTCGGCGACGATCGCGACGGCGATGTCGGCGCCCACCTCGGCTTCGGTGCGGCCGGGGCGCAGCCACTCGGCCATGCGCGCGTGGACCCGGTCGATCGCCGCGCCCGCCTTGCGCAGCGCAGCCACCTCGGCGGCGTCCTTGCGCATCCGCAGCTCCCGCAGCACGGGGCCGGCGAGCACCTGATCCGTGCCGACGACGTCCCGCAACCGCAGGGTGTGCAGAGCGGGCATCATGTCCGAGACCGCGGTCCGGGCACCCTTCAACGCCCGCTTGACCAGGGCGTACGGGTCCTCGCCGTCGACCCAGGTGGCGACGTCGACGCCGAGTTCGTCGAGCGGGACGCCGGCGTAACCGGGCTGCTCCAGCTTCGGCACGACCAGCACGGGCGAGCCACCGACCGGCAGCACCAGACACGTCAACCGCTCGAACGACGACCCGCCCGCGCCGATGAGGTAGCGGAGGTCGGAACCGGGCGTGATCAGCAACGCGTCCACGCCCGCGATGGAGGCCGCGGCGGTGGCCCGGTCGAGGCGCGCGCGCAGGGCGTCCACGTCGACGGGCCCAACTTTGGTCGACATGACGGGCAGCCTAGTGGTGCGCGGCCCGTCGCACGCCAACACGCCGCCGCGCCCACCCGTGTGCCGCGCTCTCCCCGCCACCTGGGTCCGGCCGGCGACGACTACGGCACCAGCCGGCGCAGGCGGGCACCCGGGCTCCTCCCGGCCGCCCGTCGTCCGGACCGGTCGCACGTCGCCCGACCCGGCCGCACGTCGTCCGGGTCGGTGATGTCGATGGTCGTCGGTGGTCGTCGATGGTCTCTGGCAAGCTGTCCGGGGTGAGCAACCCGCTGGTCCTGATGGACGCCGCCAGCCTGTACTTCCGGGCGTTCTACGCACTGCCCGAGTCGATGACCGCGCCGGACGGCACACCGGTGAACGCGGTGCGCGGGTTCGTCGACACGATCGCCAAGGTCATCACCGACCGGAAGGCCGGTCGGCTGGTGGCGTGCCTGGACGCGGACTGGCGGCCGGCGTTCCGGGTCGCCGCGCTCCCGTCGTACAAGGCGCACCGGGTCGCCGAGGGCGCGGTCGAGGGCGAGGAGGAAGTGCCGGACACCCTCACGCCGCAGATCCCGATCATCCTCGACGTGCTCGACGCGGTCGGCATCGCGACCGCCGAGGC
This sequence comes from Saccharothrix deserti, assembly GCF_009769385.1. Taxonomy (GTDB): domain Bacteria; phylum Actinomycetota; class Actinomycetes; order Mycobacteriales; family Pseudonocardiaceae; genus Actinosynnema; species Actinosynnema deserti. Next base: position 266,286 of record NZ_ML775962.1, on the reverse strand, counting down.
CGACGGCTACGAGGCCGACGACGTGATCGGCACCCTTGCCGCCCGCGAGACCACCGACCCGGTCGAGGTGATCACCGGCGACCGCGACCTGTTCCAGGTCGTGCGCGAGGAGCCGACCCCGGTGCGCGTGCTGTACCTCGGGCGCGGGTGGGCGAAGGCGGAGCTGCTCGGGCCGCAGGAACTGGCCGCGAAGTACGCCCTGCCCGTGCACGACGCCGGGCGCGCGTACGCCGGGATGGCGGTGCTGCGCGGCGACCCGTCCGACGGCCTGCCCGGCGTGACCGGCATCGGCGAGAAGACGGCGGCAAAGCTGATCAGCGAGTTCGGCTCCCTGCAAGCCGTGCTGGACGCGGTGCACGACGGCCGCGACCGCAAACTCACCACCCGCGCCCGCACCGCGCTCCTCAACGCCCAGGACTACCTCGCAGTAGCCCCGACCGTGGTCAACGTGGCAACCGACGCAAAAATCGTCATGGACCGCCCGGACACGGTCCCCACCGCACCAGCCGACCCGGACCGCGTCGCCGAACTGACCCGGCGCTGGGGCCTCGGCAGCTCACTGCCCAGGCTCCTGTCCGCCATGGAACGCCGCTAGGCCGCGGCCCTCCCGCAGCGCTCGCCGGCCACGGCCGGCCCGCGCGGGCCGGAAGCCGAACACCAGCCCGCAAGCCCGCACCTGTCGGAGGGTGGTCGGGTCGGAGGGTGGTCGGGTGGTCGGTCGCGGGCCTCGTTGTTTCAACCGACGTTTCAACTTGAGAATAACAGCGTTTTCCGTAGGTCGTCAGGCCATGATCACCCGATCGTGTGGGCTAGAAGTACGAACCGCACCACGGCACCTCGTCCACCGCGAACAGCGCATCGGCACGCCGGAGCGCGCCGGCCTCCACCACGTCCAGCCGACGCGTGGCAGCAAGGGTCGAGAACGACACGTCACCCAGGTACGCCGCCGCCAGCACGTCCACGTCCAGCACCAGCTCGGCCCCATCCTCCACCCGCGTGACACCGCCCGCCGCGACCCGGTACGTCCCCGAGTTCTCCGGCAGGTACACGTCACGAACCCCGATCACCACCGGCTCGCCCTCGCGGTAGGTGCGTGCCGCCAACGCGGCCGGCACGTCGAGCAGCCGCAACCACGTCTCGTCGTACTCGTCCGTCATCCGGCACGCCCGCCGGTCGCCCAGCAGCCACTGCAGCGGCTCGTCCACCGGCCGGCCGGACGCGGTCACCTCGACCACCAGGTCGATCCCGAGCACGAACAACCACAGATCGGCCCACGCCTCCGCGTCCCGCGCCCACAGGTCGAGCACCGCCAACGTGGTCGGCTTCTCGTCACCCGGATCGTGCTCGCCGGGCTCCACCTTGTACACCAGGTAGCCGTCGTCACCCGAAGCACCCGACCGCACCGCGATCTTCATGTTCTCGTCGGCCATCCTGCGCCGGACGTTCAGCCCCCACCACGCGGGCCACCGCGAGATCGTGCCCGTGCGCCCCGGCGACAGCTCCTCGAACAGCTCCCGAGCAATCCGCTCCCCCGCCTCGCCCTCGACCAGCCGCACCCGACCCGCCGGGCGCGTCCGCGGCGCCGCGTGATGCCGGTCGATCCGCAGGGACCGGTACCGGGACGCCACTCCGTACCCGTACCGCCCGTAGATCACCGTCTCCGACGCCCGCAGCGACGCCACCACGTCACCCGCCGACCGCATGGCCCGCAGCTGCTCCCGCTGCAACGCGCTCAACACACCCCGACGCGTCCAGTCCGCCCGCACCCCGACCCGGCTCACCGCCGCGTGCGGCACGACCGCACCACCCGGCACGGCCATCGTCGACGGGAACGACTGGACCGTCCCGATCATCTCCCCGTCGGCGAACGCCCCCAGCGCACGCCCCGGTTCGTACGACTCCTGCACGTACTTCCACTGGTCGTCCGGCGTGGGCGCGCGGTGCAGGGTGCCGCGGAACAACGCGTGCGCGGCCCGGTACTGGGAATCGTCCAGAACGCGGATGTCGTGATCAGTCACCACCGCATGGTGCCGGCGGGATCGTGTGAACCGCTAACGCGATTCACGCGCAGACGAACGCGCAGACGAAACCGAGGCCACCCCCGCGAACGACAGCGGGAATGGCCTCGGGCACGACACGTACGACACGTACGACACGCGGATCAGCCGGCGGGCTGGCCGACCTCGTACTCGCCGTCCTCGGTCTTGACCGTGATCTTGACCGTCTTGTCCTTGCCGCCGACCTTCGCGGTGCACTCGAAGGTCGTGTTCGGCTTGACCTCCTGGTCGGCCGGGCAGGTGGCGCTCTCCACGTCGGGGAGCTTGTAGACGTCCTTCAGGATGCCAACGACACCCTGCTGCACGGACGCCTGGTCGAAGACCTTCGTCGTGAACCAGCCCGGCGTGACGAACCCGAGGATGCTGACCGCACCGAACAGCAGCACGACCAGCGCCACGACGACCCACACGACCGCGCCGGACTTCTTCGGCGGCGGCTGCTGCTGGCCGTACTGACCCGGCTGACCGTACTGGCCGGGCTGCTGCCCGTACTGGCCCGGCTGACCGAACTGACCAGGCTGGCCGGGCTGCCCGAACTGACCCTGCTGCGGCTGCCCGTACGGGTTCGACTGCGGGTTGTTCGGGTCGTACCCGGCCGGGTACTGCTGCGTGTACGGCTGCTGCTGGGGCTGCTGGCCCCACTGCTGCTGCTGTGACGGATCCGGCTGCCCGTAGGGGTTGGGCTGCTGAGCGGGGAAACCACCCGACGGCGTGCCGGGGTACCCACCACCGTAGGGCTGTTGTTGCTGGCCCCACTGCGGCTGCGGGTCGTTCCCTCCGGACGGTCCGTACGGACTGGTCATGCTCGGCCTCCGACGGTCGGTCTGGAACAGTGTTGGTCTGAACAGCGGTCTGCACAAATGCCACAAAGCCGTTCAAGCCTTGCGGGCGCGATCAAACCACAGGTGTGCGAGCGGTACCCACCCACCCCGCAAAGCTTTGTCAAACGGTGGCCATGGCCACCACCCCGCGGCGCAACGCGTCCACCGCCTTCCGGGCGGCGGCACCCACCGGATCACCGCCACCGACCACGTCCCGGATCTGGTCCAGGAAGTCGATCACCTGCCGGCACCACCGGACGAAATCGCCCGCGCCCAGCTCCGCGCCGTTCTCCTCGGCCGCCGACAACACCTTCTCCAACGACTCGCCGCGCGCCCACCGGTACACCGCCCACGCGAAACCGGGGTCGGGCTGCCGGGTCCGGTCGAGCCGGTGCCTGCGCTCGTCGTCCTCCAGCTCCGCCCACAACCGGGCGGTCGCGGTCAACGCGTCCGACACCTTCCCCGGTGGCAACCGCGCCTCCAGCGGACCGTCCCGACGCGCCTCGTACACCAACGCCGACACCACGGCGGCCAGCTCGGCCGGATCGAGATCGCGCCACACGCCGTGCCGCAGGCACTCCGCCGCCAACAGGTCAGACTCGCTGTAGAGCCTGGTCAGCCGCTTGCCGTGCTCGGTGACCTCCTCGCCCGGCCCGGTCTCCTCCGCGTGCAGGTAACCGCGTTCCCGCAGCAGCCCGCGGATCCGGTCGAACTCCCGCGCCAACGAGTGCGTGGTCGCCGCGACCTTGCGCTCCAACTGCTCCGTCTCGGCCAGCAGCCGGTGGTACCGCTCGCCCCACCGGGCGTGGTCCTCGCGCTTCTCGCAGCCGTGGCACGGATGTGCCCGCAACGCCCGCCGCAACGTCGCCAGCTCCGCGTCGTCGTCCGCGGTGGACCGCCGCTTGCGCATCGCGGGCGCCACGATCCCGGTGGCCCGCAACGACGCCGCCAGGTCGCGCCGCGACTTCGGCGACCGCGTGTCCACCTGCTTCGGCAGCCGCATCTTGCCCAGCACCTCGACCGGCATCGGGAAGTCCGCCGACGTCAGCCGACCCGCCCACCGGTCCTCGGTCACCACGAACGGGCGCGCCTCGCCCAGCGGCTCCAGACCGGGGTCGATCACCACGGCCAGCCCGGACCGACGCCCGGACGGCACCGCGATCACGTCACCCTTGCGCAGCCGCTCCAACGACGCCGCCGCCTCGGCCCGCTTCGCCGAGGTGTTCTGCCGCGACAACGCCTTCTCCCGCTCGGCGACCCGGCGGCGCAGCGACGCGTACTCGGTGAAGTCACCCAGGTGGCACGTCATCGCCTCGGAGTAACCACCCAAGGCCTCCCGGTTGCGCTCGATGCGCCGCGCCAGGCCCACCACCGACCGGTCCGCCTGGAACTGCGCGAACGACTGCTCCAGGATCTCCCGCGCCGACGCCGCGCCCAGCTGGTTCACCAGGTTGACGGCCATGTTGTAGCCCGGCCGGAACGACGACCGCAGCGGGTACGTGCGGGTGGACGCCAGGCCACCCACCGCCTTCGGGTCGACGCCCGGCTGCCACACCACCACCGCGTGGCCCTCGACGTCGATACCGCGCCGCCCGGCCCGGCCGGTGAGCTGCGTGTACTCACCGGGGGTCAGGTCGACGTGCGCCTCGCCGTTGTACTTGACCAGCTTCTCCAGCACGACCGTCCGCGCCGGCATGTTGATGCCCAGCGCCAACGTCTCGGTGGCGAACACGACCTTCACCAGACCGCGGACGAACAGCTCCTCCACGGTCTCCTTGAACGCGGGCAGCAGACCGGCGTGGTGGCTGGCGATACCGCGCTCCAGCGCCTCCCGCCACTCCCAGTAGCCCAGCACCATCAGGTCGCCCTGCGGCAGGTCCTTGGTCTTCTCCTCGATGACCGCGCGGATCTGCTCGACCTCGTCGTTCGAGTTGAGCCGCAGCCCGGCCCGCACGCACTGCGTCACCGCCGCGTCGCAGCCCGCCCGGCTGAACACGAAGTCGATCGCGGGCAGCAGGCCCGCGCCGTCCAGCCGCTGCACGATGTCGACCCGTGACGGCGGCTTGAACCCCGACCCGCGCGGCGGCCGGCCGCGTTGGTCCCGGTTGTTGCGGTTCCGGCTCCACGGCACGTGGAAGCGGGACAGGTCGTCGGTGTGGCGCAGCAGTTGGGGGTTGATCCGGGTGTGCCCGTCGGGCGTGTCGCCCGCGAACAGGTCCAGCATCCGGCCGCCCGCCATCATGTGCTGCCACAGCGGGACGGGCCGGTGCTCGTCCACCACGACCGTCGTGTCGCCGCGCACCTCGACCAGCCACTCGCCGAACTCCTCGGCGTTGCTGACCGTGGCGGACAGGCCGACCAGCCGCACCGACTCGGGCAGGTGCAGGATCACTTCCTCCCACACCGGGCCGCGGAACCGGTCGGCCAGGTAGTGGATCTCGTCCATCACCACGTAGGCCAGGCTGCGCAGCGTCGAGGAGCCCGCGTACAGCATGTTGCGCAGCACCTCGGTGGTCATCACCACGATCGGCGCGTCGCCGTTGACCGACGTGTCGCCGGTGAGCAGGCCGACCTTCTTGGGGCCGTAGCGGGCGACCAGGTCGGCGTACTTCTGGTTCGACAGCGCCTTGATCGGCGTCGTGTAGAAGCACTTGCTGCCCTCGGACAGGGCGAGGTGCACGGCGAACTCGCCGACGACGGTCTTGCCCGCGCCGGTGGGCGCGCACACCAGCACACCGTGCCCGTCCTCCAGCGCCTCGCACGCGCGTTGCTGGAACGGGTCGAGTTCGAACGAGATGACCCCGAGGAAGTCGGTCAGCTTGGGCCAGGAGGAACGACGCCGGAAATCCGCGTACGAGTCGGCCGGAGACCGCGAAGTGCTTGACACCTGTCCAGGCTGTCATAACCCACCGACAAAATCGCTTCAGATCCGCGACGGACCGCGGAACGTCTTCTTTAATCAACACTGAAGCTATAAAGACCATCGGTACAGGTCATGCGGCACACTCGTCAACCGTGGAGGCGATTCCGTTGGCGGAGGGCGACCTCCGGTGGGTGTTCCCCGACCTGGTCGACGTGGACCCGGTGCTCGACGTGCTGCGACTGGCCGCGGCACGGGTCGAGCGGCTGGCCGACCACCTGGGCAGACCGGGCACCGGGCTGGTCTTCGACCACCTGCCCGGCGCACCCTACGCGGGTCTCTCCGGCCTCGCCGAGATCGAGGAGGTGGCCTTCCACGTCCACGTGGCGCCGCCCCGCGACCCGCACCGCCACGTGCTCACGCCTCCACCTCCGTGGCAGGTGGAGGGTGAGATCTCGGTCCGCTGCGACGCCATCCGGGACTGCGGCAGGCACGAGATCGAGACCGTCGAATCGGCGCACGACACGCCGTTGGACGCGGCCAACGGGGTGCTGACCGTCGCCGGGTGGCTGTTCGACCGGGGCACGACCGAGCCGCACGCCTCGTGGCGCAAGCGCGACGTGCTCAGCCGGCACCGCTGACCGGCTCGGGGGCAACGCCGACGGGCTCGACGGCACCCGTGACGGCGGTCAGCGCGCCGGGCACGCACGTGGCGGTCAACGGCACCGCGCCCAGCCGCTCACCGTCCGCGTAGGCGACCCAGGACGGCCCGGACAGCCGCACGGACCGCGCCCGGAACGTGCGCACCGCCGGGTGGTCCACGTGCCGCCCGGTGCGCAGCGTGGGGAGCATCCGCAGCAGGGTGCGCCGTGGTGCGGCCGCCACCACGGTCAGGTCGAACAGGCCGTCGGCAGGCGACGCGTCCGGGCACACCGGGATGCCGCCGCCGTAGCTGGTCGTGTTGCCGACCGCGACCAGCAGCGCGTCCATCTCCACCACGCCGTCCTCGGTCCCGACCACCAGCCGCTCGGGCCGCAGCGCCGCCAGTTCGGCCAGGATCGCCAGGTCGTAGCGCCGAGGACCGGCGGGCCGGCGCATCGCGTTCGCCCGCTCGTTGACCGCCGAGTCGAACCCCGCGCACAGCACGGTGGCGAACCAGGGGCCGTTCTCGACACGTCCCAGGTCGAACGTGCGGCGGGTGCCTTCGCGCAACGCGGTCACCACGTCGTCCACCGAGGTCGTGCCGAGCGCGTTGGCCAGGTCGTTGCCGGTGCCCGCGGGCACCACGGCCAGCGCGGTCGCGGACCGGGCGCAGGCCTGCACGGCCAGGTGCGCGCCGCCGTCACCGCCGAGGACGACCAGGACGTCCACGCCCTCGGCCACCGCCCGGCGCGCCGACTCCGCCGTGCCCTCCGCCGAGGACGCCACGTGCAGGTCGAGGCGGTCGACCACGTCGCGCAGCCGTGCCGCGACGGTGCCCGCCACGCGCGCCGCCCTGCCCTTGCCCGAGGCGGGACACACCAGCAGGGCCGCCCGCGTTGACGTCGCCATGGTCGGGCAGCCTACAAAGGCCGCCGACGCGTCAGGTCGCGTCGCTCGGATTCCGTCGCTCAGGTCGCGTCGTCGTAGCGGACACGTCCGGGCGGCTCCGGTGCGGGCACCGGCTCCGGCGTGGTCGTGTCCTTCGACTCCGGGTCGTCGATCGAGGAAGGCGTGTACTCGAACGGCGCGGCCTCGTCGTCGGACAGGGCATCCAAGCCCTCGTCCTTGCGCTTGCGCGCGGCCCGCCGGTCGTGGATGCGGGCTATCTGGATGGCCAGTTCGAACAGCAGGGTGAGCGCCACCGCCAACGCGACCATCGAAACCGGGTCGGTGCCCGGTGTCGCGAGCGCGGCGAAGATGAACAACCCGAACAGGATGCCGCGCCGCCAACGACTGAGCTTGTCGTAGGTGAGGATGCCGACCTGGTTGAGCATCACCACGATCAGCGGCAGCTCGAAGCTCACGCCGAAGATCAGCAGCAGCGTGAGCACGAAGTCGATGTAGTCACCGCCGGAGAGCGCGGTGAGGAACTGGCCTGCGCCGAAGCCGACCAGCACCGTCAGGCCCTGCGGCACGACGTAGAACGCGAGCGCCCCACCGAGCAGGAACAGCACCGACGCGCAGGCCACGAAGACGACCGCGAACCGGCGTTCCTTGGCGTACAGGCCCGGCGCGATGAAGCGCCAGACCTGGTACAGCCACAGCGGGCCGGTGATCACCATGCCGGCCGCCGCGCCGACCTTCAGCTGGATCATGAAGGCCTCGAACGGCTTGGTCTGCAACAGCTGACACTCGCCGTTCTGGCTGAACCGGTCGGCCACCGGGATGCCGCAGTACGGCGAGATGACGATGTCGCCGAGACTGGGCGTCCCGAAGATGTGCCAGCCCCACCAGAAGAAGCCGAAGATCGCACCGAACGCGATGAACAGCAGCGCCAGCCCGAGGCGGTGCCGGAGGTCGTAGAGGTGATCCTTCAACGACATGGTGCCGTCGGGGTTGCTCCGACGACTCGTGACCTTGCGGCGCTCCCTGCGCTGGGACCACCACCGGACCGGACTTGCCCCCACCGTGCGGACCGTCCTTCGGCTCTAGTTGGTGCGTTGGCTCGTCAGTTGCTGTTCTGCTTGTTCTGGAGGTTCTGCCCGGACTGCTCGATGGGCGGGGCGACCTGCGGCTGCGCCGGCTGAGGCTGCGCGACCGGCTGCTGGACGACCTGCGGCTGGGCGACCTGCGGCTGGGCCGGCGGCAGCTGCTGCGGCGCCTGGACCTGCTGCGCGGTGGTGCCCTGCTGGTTCGCCTGCGACTGGTCGTCCTCGTCGCGCAGGCCCTTGGTCTCGGCCTTCAGGATCTTGGCCGAGCGGCCGAGCGAACGCGCCATGTCGGGCAGCTTCTTCGCCCCGAACAGCAAGATGATCACCACGGCGATGATGATCAGCTCAGTAGCTCCGAGGTTACCCACGGTGATCCTCCTGTCTCCCCCGGTCCACCGATGGTACGCGGGGTTCGCCCTGACGGGCCTGGTCCGGACGCCGTTCGGCGAAGGCCACCTCGAGCGCGGCGAACCGCGCCCGCAGCAGACCGACACCGTCGCCGACCCTGTCACCCACCAGAGTGCTTGCGGCGCGGAATCGACGCAACGATCCGATGACTCGGATTCCGGTCACGACGAGCACGACCACCCCGAGCAGGATCAGCACCAGGATCGGCAAGTACGGCACGGCATTACGGTACTTGGCTCAGGTTGCCGGGAGGTGATCCGCCCGGCGCAACGCCGCCTCCGCCTGTCGGGCGACCTCGGCCACGAGTTCGGGCGGTTGCTCGACGTGCACCTCGCCGCCCAATCCGAGCAGCAACCGCACCATCCAGGCGGTGTCGGCGTACCGCATGAGCACCCTGGCCCGGCCTTCGGGCAACTCCACCAGCCCGTCGGTCGGGTAGTACTCGGCCACCCAGCGGCCGTCCGGTTCGAGCACCAGCACGGCCGTCCGCTGCGACGGGTCCGGCTGGAACAACCCCTCCGATGTGTCGGTGGGTGTGGCGTGCGGCGGCGGTGCGGCGGGCTCGCCCAGCACCCGCACGGCGTCGATCCGGTCGAGCCGGAACAGCCGCACGCCGTCCGCCGCGCGGCACCACGCCTCCAGGTAACTTCGGCCTTCCACGAGCAGCATCCGCATCGGGTCGACCACGCGGTCGGTGATCTCGTCCCGCGACGGCGTGTAGTAGCGCAGGTGCAGCGCGCGCCCACGCAGGACGCCGTCCGACACCGCGTCACGCACGCGTGCCGTCTCCGGCGCCTCCCGCACGGCCAGGCCGACTGCCACCCCGGCGGGCTGCGCCTGCCCCACCGCGGCCTCGATCTTCGCCACCGCCCGCTGCACGGCGGCCTGGTCGGCGACGCCGGGCGTCTCGGCCAGCGCCCGCAGCGCCACCAGCAGCGACGTCGCCTCCGCCGCGGTCAGCCGCAGTGGCCTGCTCATGCCCGCGTCGAACGTGACGGTGACCGTGTCGCCCTCGAACGACAGGTCGATCAGGTCACCGGGGCCGTAGCCGGGCAGTCCGCACATCCACAGCAGTTCGAGGTCCTTGCGAACCTGCTTCGGTGTCACCTCGAAATCGGCCGCGACCTCGTCGATCGGGATGCCCGGCCGGGCGAGCAGGTACGGCACGAGGGCGAGCAGCCGGGGCAGCCGGTCGGTGGCGGCGTTCACGCGCGCACCCCCGCACCGCGCAGCGCGCCCAGCAGCTTCTCCCGCACCGTCTTGGCCAGCACTTCGGGCTCCAACACCACCACGTCCGGGCCGAACCCGGCGATCCACCCCGCCGCCGAGTCGGGGAACCGGAGCTCGATCTCCAGCACGTCGCCCGGCTCGCCGTCGAACTCCTGCGTGCCGACGACCGTCGCCCGCCTGCGCACGCCCTGCGCACGCCCCCTGGCCACCCACAGCTTGGCGGTGGCCACGCCCTGGTCGGTGACGGGCTGGGTGCGGGCCACGAACGACAGCAGGTCGATCTCGTCCGGCCGCTGCACCGCGCCGGGCTTGCCGACGACGCGGACGTCGCCGACGATCCGGGACAGCCGGAAGCAGCGCGGCGCGTTCCGGTCGCGGTCGTGGCCGACGAGGTACCACCGGCCGCGCCAGGCGACGACGCCCCACGGCTCTACGGTGCGGGTGCGCACCTCGACCGGCACCGGGCGGCGGTAGTCGAACTCGACCACGCGCCCCTCCTGGACGGCCGCCAGCAGCGGCGGGAACGCGGGTTCGCTGGTGCGGACCTTCGGCTCGACCGGCACGTGGACGTCCTGGTCGACGTCCACGCCCGCGGCGCGGAGCTTGATCAGGGCGCCGTGCGCGGCACCGGTGAACTGCGGCGAGTCCCACAGCCGGGCGGCCAGCGCGACGGCGGCGGCCTCGTCCGGCTCCAGGTCGATGTCGCCGAGTTCGTAGTCCCGGCGGGCGATGCGGTACCCGTCGATCGCGTCGAAGCCCGCGCTGCGGCCTGTCTCCAGCGGCACGCCGAGATCGCGCAGCTCTGTCTTGTCGCGTTCGAACATGCGGAAGAACGCCTCGTCCGTCGCGGCGTCGGCATAGCCGGGGACGATGGCGCGGATGCGCTCGGCGGTCAGGTACTGCCGGGTCGAGAGCAGGCAGAGCACCAGGTTGACGAGCCGTTCGGCACGTGCGATGGCCACACGGGAACCCTAACCCCGGACGAACGCCCGGTGACGCCATCCCCGCCCGCAACGCGGATGAATGGTCCGTTCAGCCGATTGCCGAGACGGACAACCGCAGTTCGGCGGCCTGGTTCCCACGAAACGCCCTCCGCCACGTGACGCCCACACCGCACAGCCCGCACAGACCGCTCAGCCGGCCGCCCGCAGGAACCCGCGCAACTCCGCCGCCAATTCCCGCGGCACGTCCTCCGCCAGGTGGTGCCCGGACTTCATGCCGTGGCCACGCAGGTCGTCCGCCCAGTCCCGCCAGACGCCCAGCACGTCGCCGTAGAGGGTCGGCAGATCATCACCCTCCGCCCACAGGACCAGCACCGGGCACCGGACGCGCCGGCCGGCGGCGAGGTCCGCGTCGTCGTGCGCGCGGTCGACGCCGAGGCCGGCGCGGTAGTCCTCGACCATGGCGTGCACGGTCGCCGGGTCGTGCATGGCGCGCAGGGTGTCGTCGTCCACCGGCCTGCGGTCGGTGCGGTACCAGGCGTCGGGGTCGGCGCAGATGACCCGTTCCGGCACCTCGGGCTGGGCCAGGAAGAACCAGTGCCACCAGCTCCGGGCGAACTCCGCGCCGCAGCGGGCCAGCGCCGACCCGATCGGCACGACGTCCAGCGCGACGAGGTGCGTGACCAGGTCCGGGTGGTCCAGCGCGAGCCGGGTGGCGACGTACCCGCCGCGGTCGTGCCCGACCACGGCGAACCGCCCATGCCCCAACGAGCGCATGAGGGCGACGAGATCGCGCGCCATCGCCCGTTTCGAGTACGGCGCGTGGTCGGGCGTCGTCTCCGGCTTGGACGACTCGCCGTAGCCGCGCAGGTCGGGGCACACGACGGTGTGGTCCGCGGCGAGCAGCGGCGCGACGTGCCGCCACGTGGTGTGGGTGCGCGGGTGGCCGTGCAGCAGCAGCACGGGCGGCCCGGAACCGCCGTGGCTCACCCGCAGTTCCGCGTCGCCCGTGTCGATCCTGCTCAGCGTGAAGTCGGCCACCCGTCCCACCTACCCGGGACGGCGGACGATCAACCGCCTCAGCCCTCGGTGAGCATGCCCTCGGGCAGTCCGGGCACGTCCGGCTGGAGCCAGATCGGCCGCCAGTCGGCCAGCTCGTGGTACCGGCGCAGCTCCGCCACGCCCGACAGCCAGCCCGCCCACGCGCCGTACGGCGGCTGACCGGTGTCGAACCCGCTCTGCACGAACGTCAGCCGCGTGCCGCCGCCGGACTCGGCGAGTTCCCAGGTCGACACCATGCCGCCCCAGTCGATGCCCATCCGCCTGCCGGGCTCGAAGTCGACCACCTTCGCGGGCTCCGGGTTCATGTCGAAGCCGCCCATGGCGACCCGACCGCCCTCCCACGCCTCGATGTCGATCTTCGCGCCGAACCACCGCGAGTACTCCTCCGCGTCGACCAGCGACCGGGCCACCGCCTCGACGGGCGCGCCGATCAGCACCTCGCCGCGCATCTCGGTCGTGCTGAAATCGACCTTCTGGGTGAGCGGACGGCCTTCGACGTGGTCGACCAGGTTCGCCAGCGACAACGCCCAGTAGGTGTACAGGTAGCCGAGCACGCTGCTCTCCGCCACGGCCGCCTGCCAGCCCGGGAAGTGGCTCTGCGAGAGCGTGACGATCGTGTCGCCGCCGTCCTCGGTGTCGCCTTCCCCGGCGGCCCAGCCGATCTCGACGGTGGTGCCCTCGCCGCCGACCCGCCAGTCGAACCGCAGCGACCGGTCGTCCAGGTGCCGCAGCGTCTGGTGCGGCACGTCGCCCTCCGGCGTGTACCTGCCCCAGAACTCGAACCGGTCGGGTGGTTCGACGGCGGCGTGCTCGGCCAGCCAGGTGCTCAGCTCGTCCGCGTCGGTGAACGCCTGCCGCACGCGGTCGGCGGGCGCGGTGGTGCGGACGCGAAGGACCACGGTCTCACTCATCGGTCTCCTCCTTCGGGTAGCACGCCACGGCAAGGCGGAAGGCGTCCCCTTCCGCGCCGCCGTAGCGGCTGAACAGGTCCTGCAAAGTCGTCTTGAGGTCGTCGAAGAACTGCTGCCGCTGGTCGGGCCGCACCCGGATCTCGCCGGACACGCCCAGCGACGGCAGTTCGGGCCGCGTCCGATCGAGGCCCGCGATGTCCGCCTGGACCTGCTCCACGAGGTCCAGCAGGTATCCCAGGCTCAACTCGTCCTGCGCCCGGCGCAGCCCGAGGCGGCCGACCAGCCCCGGCGACAGCCAGTACGAGCGCGCGCTGGCCTGGTACACGCCCTCGTTGATGCCGCGCACCCGGCGTTCGCTCACCTGGGTCACCAGACCGGCTTCGACCAGGCGTTTCACGTGGTAGTAGACCCGCTGCGGGGTCTGGTCCAGCGCCGCCGCCACCTCGGTGCACGACCGCGGCTCGGCCAGTTGCCGCAGCACCTCGATGCGCTGCGGCTTGAGCAGCGCCTCGGCCTGCTCGATCTGCTCCAGGTACAGGACGTCTCTCATCGCAAAAATAATCTTGTACGTAAAAATCTGTTTTGTCAATGGGGCCGAAGAAGACCCCGAGCCACCCGGCCCGGGGTCGTCGTCCCCAGTTGTCGCCCCAGCTCTGCCCAGCTCTTAACGCCTGCTCAGCACCCCTGCGCGACCATGCTCGCCCGCCGCCCAGCACACCGCGGCGCAGTCGATGGTCTCGAAGCTGCCGGTGTCGAGGGACCGCCAGGTCCGGCCGCCGTCCCGGCTGAGGTCACTGCCGGTCGGCCCCACCACGATCACCGAGTCGCCCCACCAGGCCGCACCGGGCCGGTAGCCGAACGGCGACTGCGCGGGCCCCTCCCACGTCGCGCCGCCGTCACCGCTCCACGCCAGGCCCGCGATCCGCGACGCCGGGTTCTTGTAGTCACCACCGACGACCACGCCCTGCCGGGCATTCCGGAACGCCACCGACATGGCACCGGTGGTCGCCGAGCCCGGCAACGGCGTGTCGGACACCGTCCAGTGCCTGCCGCCGTCACCGGAGTGCAGGACGCGGGCGGTCGCGCCGCCGCCGGTGGCGATCCACGCGTCACGCGGCCCGGCGGTGCTCACGCACTGGCCGCTCGCGGCGAAGGAGAACTCACCGGCGATCGCGGGCGGGAAGTTCTCCTCCGGCACCCGCTGCCACGACCGGCCGCCGTCGATGGTGGAGCTCACCCGGAACTTGCCGTCCACCGAGTCGCTCAGGGCGAGCCCGCGGAACCGGTCGAAGAACGCCATGCAGTCGTAGAACGCGGCCGGGTCGTCGTTCTTGAAGCTCAACGCCCAGGTCCTGCCGCCGTCACTGGTGCGGTAGATGCGGGAGGTGTCCGCCGGGCCGATGGCCATCACGAACGCGTTCCACGCGTCGAACGCCTCGACGTCCCGGAAGTCCAGGTCCGCCGTGTCCGGAGGTGCGACGGCCTGCCACGACCGGCCGCCGTCGGTGGTGCGCAGCACCTCGCGACCGCCGCTGGTCCACGCGACGTGCGAATTCACCGCGGACACGGCCCGCAGCTTCATGTCGACACCGGTGGGGCGCAGCTCCCAGGACGCGTCGTGCGCCTGGGCTTGAGGTGCGGCCAACAGCGACGCCGCGGTGGCCGTCGCCAGGAGAAGGATCTTCATGAGGTGTGACTCTCACGAAGATCCTTCCCCGTGCATACCGCTAGAGAGACGAGATCAACCGCTCAACGCGTTCGTCCACTGCTCGGAACGGGTCCTTGCACAACACGGTCCGCTGTGCCTGGTCGTTCAGCTTCAGGTGCACCCAGTCCACGGTGAAGTCACGGCCCGCGGCCTGCGCGGCGGCGATGAAGTCACCGCGCAGCTTGGCCCGCGTGGTCTGCGGCGGGGTGTCCTTGGCGGCCTCGATCTCACCGTCGTCGGTGACCCGTTCCACCTGGTCCTTGCGCTGGAGCAGGTCGAAGATGCCCCGACCGCGGCGGATGTCGTGGTAGGCGAGGTCGAGCTGGGCGATGCGCGGGTTGGACAGGTCCATGTCGTGCTTGGCCTGGTAGCGCTCCATCAGCCGGTACTTGATGGCCCAGTCGATCTCCCGGTCGATCTTGGACAGGTCCTCGGCCTCGACCGCGTCCAGCGTGCGGCCCCACAGCTCCAGCACCCGTTCGGCCATCGGGTCCGGCGCCCGCTTGGCCACGTGCTCCACCGCGCGCTCGTAGTACTCGCGCTGGATGTCCAGCGCCGAGGCCTCCTTGCCGCCCGCCAGCCGCACGGTGCGCCTGCCGGTCAGGTCGTGGCTGATCTCGCGGATGGCGCGGATCGGGTTGTCCAGGCTGAAGTCGCGGAACTGGACGCCCTGCTCGATCATCTCGAGCACCAGGTTCGCGCTGCCCACCTTGAGCAGCGTGGTCACCTCGGACATGTTCGAGTCGCCCACGATGACGTGCAGCCTGCGGTAGCGCTCCGCGTCGGCGTGCGGCTCGTCCCGGGTGTTGATGATCGGCCTGGACCGGGTGGTCGCGCTGGACACGCCCTCCCAGATGTGCTCGGCCCGCTGCGACAGGCAGTAGACCGCCCCGCGCGGCGTCTGGAGCACCTTGCCCGCGCCGCAGATGAGCTGCCGGGTCACCAGGAACGGCAGCAGGACGTCGGCGATGCGGGAGAACTCCCCCGCCCGCGCGACCAGGTAGTTCTCGTGGCAACCGTAGGAGTTGCCCGCGGAGTCGGTGTTGTTCTTGAACAGGAAGATGTCTCCCCCGATGCCCTCGTCGGCGAGCCTGCGCTCGGCGTCGACGAGCAGGTCCTCGAGGATCCGCTCACCAGCCTTGTCATGCGTCACGAGCTGGGCGAGGTCGTCGCATTCCGCGGTCGCGTACTCCGGGTGCGAGCCCACGTCCAGGTAGAGCCGAGAGCCGTTGCGCAGGAAGACGTTCGACGAGCGTCCCCACGAGACGACCCGGCGGAACAGATAACGCGCGACCTCATCCGGGGACAGCCTGCGCTGCCCGTGGAAGGTGCAGGTCACCCCGAACTCAGTCTCAATGCCGAAGATCCGCCGCTGCATCCCTCAACAGTAGGCGCATTCGGCACTTTCCTCAGTGATCCAATCGGGCGTCGCACCGATTTCGCGGATAACGTTCTTGTGTGCTTCGACGAGTGAACCGCCTGGACCTGGCCCTGATGAGGCGTTCCGGCGCCTTGCGCCCCTCGCGTGTCGATCACGGAATGAAGAGATTGTCACGAGCCGCTAACCACAGCGTCTTGTGGCTCGCCGTGGCCGGCGTGCTGGCCGTGCGCAAGGGCGTGACCAGGCGTGCGGCGCTGCGCGGGGTGGCCGCGATCGCGGGCGCGAGCTTCAGTTCGAGCCTGGTGGCGAAGCGGTTGTTCCCGCGCCGCAGGCCTGCCGCCGACCTGCTGCTGGTGCCGCGCAGGCTGACCAGGCGGCCCACGTCCTCGTCGTTCCCGTCCGGGCACGCGGCGTCGGCGGCGGCGTTCACCACGGCGGTGGCGATGGAGTCGCCCGGGTTGGCGGCGGCGGTCGCGCCGGTCGCGGCGGCGGTGGCCTATTCGCGGGTGCACACGGGCGTGCACTGGCCGTCGGACGTGGCCGCCGGCACCGCGATCGGGGTCGGCGCGGCCCTGCTGACCAGGCGTTGGTGGCCGCTGGGGCGGACCGAGGCCGCGTCGGCGCGCGAGCACCAGGAGTTGGAGGCGCTGGTCGACGGCGAGGGTCTGGTCGTCGTGGTGAACCCGAGCGCGGGCCTGGGCGGGGTGGACCCGACGGACGCTCTGACGCAGGAATGGCCGAAAGCCACGATCGTGGGAATCGAGGATCTCGACACGGTGATCGCCGATCACGCTCCGCGCGCATTGGGTGTGGCGGGCGGTGACGGCTCGGTGGCCGCGGTCGCGGCGCTGGCCGCGGCGAACAGGCTGCCGTTGGCGCTGATCCCGGCCGGGACGTTGAACCACTTCGCCCGGGACGTCGGCGTGCACGGGCTGCACGAGACCGCGCGGGCCGTCGCGGACGGTGACGGTGTGCTGGTGGACCTGGCCGCCGTGACCGTGGACGGCGCGCCGCCGCGCTGGTTCGTCAACACGGCGAGCCTCGGCGGCTACCCCGACATGGTGCGGCTGCGGGAGAAGTTGCAGGACAAGTGGGGCAAGTGGCCGGCGGCGGCGATCGCGCTGGCCCGGGTGCTGCGCACGTCGCGCCCGTTGCGGGTGGAGCTGAACGGCGAGCCGCAGCTGGTGTGGATGCTGTTCGTCGGCAACGGCCCGTACCGGCCGAAGGGCTTCGCGCCGACCATGCGGCCCGCCCTGGACGCGGGGCTGATGGACGTCCGGTACATCCGCGCCGACACCCGGTTCTCGCGGGCGCGGTTCTTCGTCGGCGCCCTGCTCGGCTCCCTGCACCGCAGTCGCACGTACCGGCACCTGGAAACGCGGTGGCTGGACGTGCGGCTGCTCGACGGCGCGGTGGCGATCGCGACGGACGGCGAGGTCGGCCCCACCGGGTCCACGTTCGAGTTCCGCGCCCGGCCGGCGGCCTTGGCCGTCTACCGATCCCCGAACTGAGCATGTCGCCGGTGTTCGCTCGATTGGATGACAGGCGACGGCGGTTGGCCGCGCCGATCGCGCGGCCAACCGGGACCCGTCAATGGAGCGGGATGCGGACGACCGTGCCGCCTCCGGGGCACACGCCGCAGTTGGACACGTAGGCCGAGTCGCCGCGGATCGCGAGGCCACCGGGCATGATCAGCCCTTCCGAGGCGATGATCGTGCGCGAGCCGTCGTGGTCGACCCGGATCAGCGCGCCGGTCGGGTCGCCCGAGAGCAGCCCGTTGTGCGAGATCTCCAGCACGTAGAGCCTGTCCTTGGCGTCGAAGCCGACGTCGATGATGTTGGTGAACCCTTCGGCGAACACCGTGGGCGCGTGCCCCGGCACGACGCGGTGCACGCGTGCCTTGCCCGGCGGGAAGGGGAAGCCGGTGAGCTCACCGACGTAGTAGGCGTTGTCCTTGCCGCGCACGACCGAGGTCGGCACGGCCTGGTACGGCTGGCCGTCGATCTCCCGGGTGTCGAAGACCGCGAGCGTCGAGATCCCGTGGCGCGTGGTCTTCAGCAGGGAGTTGCCGCCGGCGTCGACGACGACCTGGAAGATCGGCGAGCCGACCACCGAGTTGGGGTTGGTGTCCGGCTCGCCGCCGTCCGGGTTCACCTCCGCCTCGTACGCGCCGATGTCGGCCACCTGCTCCCAGGTGCCGCGGCGCCCGTCCAGCAGCCAGGCGGACGCGTTCCGGCCGAGTGGCGGCAGCTCGTCGCGCAGGGCGGGGTCGGCGCCCAGGCCGACGGTGAAGAACAGCCCGCCGAGCCCGTCCGGGGTCACGTCGCTCGGGCCGAGCGCGCCGGAGCCGTCCGGCGCGGCGAGCGAGGGCAGACCGCTGATCGCCCGGCTCTGCTTGTCGTGAGCGACTTTCGTGATGGCGCCGGAATCGCCGAAGCACACTTCGTCGCCTTCCGGGCCGGGGAAGCAGGGCCCTTCCCCTCCTCTGCCGGCCTCGGTGACGTACAGCGCACCGTCCTGCGCGAACGCGAGGCCGCGCGGGTTGTCAAGTCCCTGGGCCACCACGGTCATCGATACGGCGTTCGCGGTCGCGGGTGTAAGCACGGCGGCGACGACCGCGCCTACCGCGGCAAGTACTCGGGTCCTCATCCATCGACTCCTTTCGGAAGCCACTCGTAGACCACACCCTTGGCGAGTCTGCTCCGAACGGCCTAACGCGGCCATCGATCCAGCCCGGTTGGGCGACCCCCGTAAAGGAGGTTTCAGCTGGCACAGAAGGGTTTCCGCCCTCGGTTGGCCGCTTTGGCGGGCCACCGACCACCGGGTTATAGTTGACCAAGTCAACGGTCATGTTGAGGGAGTCAACGATGGCGGTCGCGGAAGTGCGGGCGTTCAACCGCTTCTACACCGGCGTGATCGGCGTGCTGGACCGGAGCTACCTCGCGTCGCCGTACTCGCTGACCGAGGTCCGGGTGCTGTTCGAACTGGCCACCGGCCCGTGCGAGGTGCCGGCGCTGCGGGCCGCCCTGAACCTCGACGCCGGCTACCTCAGCCGCATCCTGACCGGCTTCGACCGTGACGGCCTGGTCACCCGCGCACCGTCCTCGCGTGACTCGCGCCGCCACGTCGTCACGTTGACCTCGCGTGGGAAGTCGGTGTTCGCCGAGCTGAACGCCCGTTCCGACGCCGAGATCGGCGCGCTGCTGGACAAGCTGTCGCCCTCGGACCGCTCGGACCTGGTCGCCGCCATGCGCAAGATCGAACGCCTGCTCACCGCCGCGCCCCGCGCCTACCTGCTGCGCCCCCTGCGGCCGGGTGACATCGGGTGGGTGGTGAACCGGCACGGGGTGCGGTACGCGGAGGAGCACGGCTTCGACCAGACCTTCGAGGCGATGGTGGCGCGGGTCGCGGGCGAGTACGTCGAGAACCACTCCCCCGACCACGAGGCGGCGTGGATCGCCGAGATCGACGGCGAGCCGGTGGGGTCGATCTTCTGCGTGCGGGCGGACGACCGGACCGCCAAGCTGCGCATGCTGCTGGTCGAGCCCTCCGCGCGGGGTCTGGGCATCGGTGCGCGCCTGGTGGACGAATGCCTCCGCTTCGCCCGCCGGGTCGGGTACGAGCGGATGGTGCTGTGGACCGTGAGCGGGCCGGCGGCGTCACGGCACATCTACGAGAAGGTCGGCTTCACGTTGGACAAGAGCACCCCGGAACGTCGATTCGGCCGTGACGTGGAGGCACAGACCTGGTCACTCGACCTCTGACCCGTGGCACACCGGCGGTCACCGATCGCCCTGTACCACCCGTACGTCGACCTTCGTGACGAGCGGTGACTGAAGTACGTGTCGCCGCACTCGGGGCACTGACCCAGCAGCATTCGACATAGTCGAACAGTTTCGCGCTAGAGTGATCCCGTGCCCGGCCCCATCCAATCCATCGAACGGGCAGCCGCGGTGTTGCGGCTGCTGGCCAGTGGTGCGCGTCGGATGGGGGTCGCGGAGCTCGCCCGAGCGCTCGGACTGCCCAAACCGACCGTGCACGGGATATTGCGGACGTTGCAGCTGGTCGGGTTCGTGGAGCAGTCGCCGGACACGGGCAAGTACCAGCTCGGCGCGGCGCTGTTCCACATCGGCAGCAGCTACCTGGACGGCAACGAGCTGCGCACACGTGCGCTGAACTGGTCGGACTCGCTGGCCTCGCGCAGCATGGAGAGCGTCCGCATCGGCACCCTGCACGAGAACCAGGTCCTGGTCGTGCACCACGTGTTCCGGCCGGACAACTCCCGCCAGGTCCTCGAAGTCGGCGCCCTGCTCCCCTCGCACGCCAGCGCGCTGGGCAAGGTCCTGCTCGCCGACGACCCCGTCGGCCTCACCGACGACGAACCGCTCAAGGCCTACACCCCCGCCACGATCACCGACCTCGACCGGCTCGGCGAGGCGTTGGAGCAGGTCAGACAGCGTGGCTGGGCATCGGACGTCGAAGAGCTGGTCGAGGGCGAGGTGTCGCTGGCGGCACCCATCCGGGACCGGCGGGCGGTGACCGTGGGCGCGGTCGGGATATCGGGACCGGTCGAGCGGCTGTGCGACGAGAAGAAGCAGCCGCGCACCGAACTGGTGTCCTACGTGCGCGAGGCCGCGCGGTCCATCTCGCGTGAGCTCGGCGCCATCCCCTGGTAAAAGCGGCGTTTCCGAAGGGTTGACATCTTGTGAGCGTCGGCACAGGATTCACGCGCACCGTACGACATTGTCGAACGGCATTCAGGCCAGAGAGGGCGCGTGGATGACCAACCAGTCGATCTTCATCGGTGAGTTCCTGGGCACCGCACTGCTGTTGCTGCTCGGCAACGGCGTCGTCGCGGGCGTGGTGTTGGCGAAGTCCAAGTCGAACGGCGCGGGCTGGGTGGTGATCACGTTCGGCTGGGGCTTCGCGGTGCTCGCGGGCGCCTACGCCGTCGCACCGCTGTCCGGCGCGCACCTCAACCCGGCCGTCACGCTCGGCCTGGCCATCCACAACGGCGACTGGAGCACCGTCCCGCTGTACCTGGCCGCCCAGTTCCTCGGCGCGTTCACCGGCGCCGTCCTGTGCTACCTCGCCTACCTCGGCCAGTTCCGCGCCAACACCGGCGAAGTGCTCGGCATCTTCGCCACCGGCCCCGAGATCCGCCACCGCGCGCAGAACCTGACCACCGAGGTCATCGCCACGTTCGTGCTGGTGTTCGTCATCCTGGCGACCGGCCAGACCAAGGGCCTGGAGACCTCCGGCACCGGTGTGCTGATCGTCGCCCTGCTGGTCGTCGGCATCGGCATGTCCCTCGGCGGGCCCACCGGCTACGCCATCAACCCCGCGCGCGACCTCGGTCCCCGCATCGCGCACGCCGTCCTGCCGATCCCCGGGAAGGGTGCATCGGACTGGGGATACGCCTGGATCCCCGTCGTTGGTCCGCTGATCGGTGGAGCAATCGCCGGTCTCGTCGACATCGCCGTCTTCTGAGCCAATGAGGAGCAAGCCCGTGAGCACCTACATCGCCGCCATCGACCAGGGCACCACCTCGTCCCGGTGCATCGTCTTCGACCACGGGGGCGCGATCGTGTCCGTGGCGCAGAAGGAGCACCGGCAGATCTTCCCCAAGCCCGGCTGGGTCGAGCACGACGCCGAGGAGATCTGGGCCAACGTGCTGGACGTCGTGCACGGCGCGCTGCAGAAGGCGTCGCTGACCGTGCACGACCTGGCCGCCGTCGGCATCACCAACCAGCGCGAGACCACGCTGGTGTGGGACAAGGCCACCGGCAAGCCCGTGCACAACGCGATCGTCTGGCAGGACACCCGCACCGACCAGCTGGTCAAGGAACTGGGCGAGCAGAACCGGTTCCGGGAGAAGTGCGGCCTGCCGCTGGCCACCTACTTCTCCGGCCCCAAGGTCCGCTGGCTGCTCGACCACGTCGACGGCCTGCGCGAGCGCGGCGAACGCGGCGAGGTGCTGTTCGGCACCATGGACACCTGGCTGATCTGGAAGCTCACCGGCCGCCACGTCACCGACGTCACCAACGCCAGCCGCACCATGCTGATGAACCTGGAGACGCTGGACTGGGACGACGAGCTGGTCGACGCGATCGGCGTGCCCAAGGCGATGCTGCCGGAGATCCGCTCGTCCGCCGAGGTCTACGGCACCGCGACCGGCACGCTGGAAGGCGTCCCGGTGGCGTCCGCGCTCGGCGACCAGCAGGCGGCGCTGTTCGGCCAGACCTGCTACTCGCCCGGTGAGGGCAAGTGCACCTACGGCACCGGCAGCTTCCTGCTGGTCAACACCGGTGACAAGCCGGTCGTCTCGGAGAACGGCCTGCTCACCACGGTCGGCTACAAGATCGGCGACCAGCCCGCGGCGTACGCGCTGGAAGGCGCGATCGCGGTGACCGGCGCGCTGGTGCAGTGGTTCCGGGACAAGATGGGGCTGATCTCCAGCGCTCCCGAGATCGAGACGCTCGCCCGGTCCGTCGAGGACAACGGCGGCGCGTACTTCGTGCCCGCGTTCTCCGGCCTGTTCGCGCCGCACTGGCGGTCGGACGCGCGCGGCATCATCGCGGGACTGACCGGCTACATCGACAAGGGCCACATCGCCCGCGCGGTGCTGGAGGCGACCGCGTGGCAGACCCGCGAGGTCGTGGACGCGATGAACGCCGACTCGGGCGTCGAGCTGGTCGCGTTGAAGGTCGACGGCGGCATGACGGCGAACAACCTGCTCATGGGCTTCCTGTCGGACGTGCTGGACGTGCCGGTGGTGCGGCCGATCGTCGCCGAGACCACGTGCCTGGGCGCGGCCTACGCGGCGGGGCTCGCGGTCGGCTACTGGTCGGACACCGAGACGTTGCGGGCGAACTGGCACAAGGCCGCCGAGTGGCTGCCGACCATGGACGCGAAGACGCGCGACAAGGGCTACCGCAAGTGGAAGAAGGCGGTCGAGCGGACCGTCGGCTGGATTGACGAGGACGACAACGATGAGTGAGCAACGGGCCAGGGCGCGCGAGGCGCTGGGACACGGCGCCTTCGACCTGGTCGTGATCGGTGGCGGTGCGCTGGGCATCGCCACCACGTGGGCGGCGGCCCGGTCGGGCCTGCGGGTGGCGCTGGTGGAGGCGGGCGACTTCGCCGGCGCCACGTCCAGCGCGTCGTCCAAGCTCGTGCACGGCGGGCTGCGGTACCTGGCGATGGGCCCGAGCGCGGTGCCGATGGTGCGGGAGAACCACGCCGAGCGGCGCGCGTTGGGCGACCACCTGGCGCCGCACCTGGTCCGGCCGCTGCCGTTCCTGGTGCCGGTGTACCGGGGCGGGCCGCACTCTCGGCCGGTGCTCGGTGCGGGGGTGATGCTGTACTCGGCGCTGTCCGGGTTCGGCGACGGCATGGGCAAGGTGCTGTCGGCGCGGCGGGCGGTCGAGTACGTGCCACACCTGCGGACCGATGGCTTGCGCGGGGCGGCGCTGTACTACGACCACCAGATGAACGACTCGCGCGTGGCCATCACGGCGGCACGGGCGGCGGCCGAGGCCGGTGCGGTGCTGCTCAACCACGTCGAGGTGGTGGGGCTGCGCAAGCGCGGTGCTCTGGTGACCGGTGTCGAGCTGCGCGATCGCGTGGACGGCTCGGCGTTCGACCTGGACGCGTCGGTGGTGGTCAACGCGACCGGGCCGTGGCTGGACGCGTTGCGGCGGATGGAGGACGCGTCGGCCGCGCCGAGCATCCGGCTGTCCAAGGGCGCGCACCTGGTGCTCCGGACGGACACGCCGTGGCGTGCGGCGATGACCATCCCGGTGGACGACGTGCGGGTGTCGTTCGCCATCCCGTGGGAAGGGCAGTTGCTGCTCGGCACGACCGACGAGGCGTACGAGGGCGACCCGGCCGACGTGCGGTGCTCGCAGGCCGACATCGACCAGATCCTGGGCGAGGCGTCGGTGGGCATCTCCCCCGAGGCCCTGGACCGCTCCCGGTTGGCGTACACGTTCGCGGGGCTGCGGGTGCTGCCCGGCGGGTCCGGCGACACCAGCCACGCCAAGCGCGAGACCGTGATCACCAGCGGGCGCGGCGGGATGATCAGCGTGGCGGGCGGCAAGTGGACCACGTTCCGCCGCATCGGCGCTTCGGTTCTGGCCCGGGTCGGCGAGGCGTTGGGGCGCGATCTGGCGCACGCGTTCGACGGCGTACCGGCGGCCTTGCCGGGTGCGGCTCTACCCGAACGGGTGAGCGCACAGCTGGGTCGTGAGCTGCCGTCGTTGCCGGAGGACGTGCTCCGGCACCTCGCCACGCACTACGGCACGGTGAGCCACGAGGTGCTGGCGCTGGCACTGGACGACCCGTCGTTGCTCGACCGGGTGCACCCCGACGGGCCGGACATCTGGGCCCAGGTGGCGCACGCCCAGCGGTACGAGTGGGCGACCGAGGTGGACGACGTGCTGCGGCGGCGGACCACGGTCGTGGTGCGCGGGCTGGACACGCCTTCGGTGCGTGAGCGCACGGGCCGGTTCTTGGCCAAGGCCATCGTGTAGAGGACGAGCGAGCGGGTGATGTCCGCGCGGGGTCGCGCAGCCGGAGTGCCGGCCACGCGGACCGCCGACATCACCCAACGCCCGCCCGCATGCTCTCCACGTACGACGAAGGCCCCCGGCACACGCCGAGGGCCTCTCTGTCGTGCGGGAACCTACGCCTTGTCGTCGTTCGGGGGCAGGTTCACGTCCGTCACCGGCTTCTTGCCGCCCTTGCCGGGCGGGGCCGGTTCCTCGGTTTCGGCCGCCTCGGGTGCGGGCTCGTCGCCGGGGAGCAGGGCCGCCAGGGCGGCGCCCGTGATGCGGCGGAACGCGCGGCGCGGGCGGTCGCGTTGCAGGACCGCCACTTCGAGCTTGCCGCGGTCCAACAGGTCCGGCTTGCCGTTGCCGGTGGTGATGCTGCCCGCGCTCAGGGCCTTCACCGCGACGCGCACGGCGTCGGCCAGGGGCTGGCCGTCGGTGTACGCGTCCTTCAACGCGGTGCCCGTCGCCTCGGCCTGGCCGCCCATCACGACGTACTGCGGCTCCTCCACGATCGAACCGTCGTAGGTCAGCCGGTACAACGTGTCCTGCTCGGGCTCGGTGCCGACCTCGGCCACGCAGATCTCCACCTCGAGCGGCTTGATCTGCTCGGCGAAGATCGAGCCCAGGGTCTGGGCGTACACGTTCGCCAGTGACCTGCCGGTCACGTCGCGCGGGTCGTTCTGGTACCCGCGGATGTCGGCGAACCGGATGCCCGCCTGCCGCAGGTTCTCGAACTCGCTGTAGCGGCCGACCGCGGCGAACGCGATGCGGTCGTAGATCTCGGACACCTTGTGCAGGGTGGCGGACGGGTTCTCCGCCACGAACAGCACCCCGTCGGCGTACCGGAGCACGACGACGCTCCGGCCGCGGGCGATGCCCTTCCGGGCGTACTCCGCGCGATCGCGGAGGATCTGCTCGGGTGAGGCGTACAACGGCATCGTCACTGCTGCGGCTCCCGGGCTCGGCGGATGCGGGTGGGGTTGGGGAGGGGGCTCGACACGGCGCTCAGCCCGCCGGCTTGGAGCGGCGGCCCTCGACGACCGACTCGGCCAGCGTGGCCGTCCGCTCGTCGGACAGGTGCGCCGCGCCCTCGGCGGTGATCGTCACGACGACGGGGTAGATCTTGCGGATCACGTCCGGACCGCCGGTGCCCGAGTCGTCGTCGGCCGCGTCGTACAGCGCCTCGATCGCCGTCCTGGCGGCCAGCTCCGCGTCCGCGTCCGGGTCGTAGAGCTTCTTCAGCGCCGACTTCGCGAACAGCGAGCCCGAGCCGACGGCCTGGTAGCCCTGCGACTCCTCGTACCGCCCGCCGGTCACGTCGTAGGACACGATGCGGCCCGCGCGCTCCGGGTCGACCGCGTCGATGTCGAAGCCCGCGAACAGCGGCACGACGGCGAGGCCCGCCAGCGCGGCGTCCAGGTTGCCCTTGATCATCGCCGAGAGCCGGTTCGCCTTGCCGTCCAACGACAGCGAGACGCCCTCGATCTTCTCGTAGTGCCGGAGCTCGACCGCGTAGAGCCGGACGATCTCGACCGCGATGCCCGCCGTGCCCGCGATGCCCACCGCCGAGTAGTCGTCGGTGATGAACACCTTCTTCATGTCCCGCTGGGCGATCACGTTGCCCATCGTGGCGCGCCGGTCGCCCGCGATCACCACGCCGCCCTTGAACGTGAGCGCGACGATGGTGGTGCCGTGCGGAGCCTGCACCGCGCTGCCCTCGGGCAGTTTGCGGCTCGACGGTAGCAGTTCGGGGGCCTGGGCGCGGAGGAAATCGGTGAAAGACGACGACCCCGGCCTGAGGTAGGCCGGGGGCAGCGACGCGGCCGGGTAATGCCCGGTCGAGCTGTGGTCCATGTGTTCGTTGTTCTCCTGTCCCGCCGGCGGCTTCTTACTCGCCGCCCTTTTGCACGTACGCGCGGACGAAGTCCTCGGCGTTCTCCTCGAGCACGTCGTCGATCTCGTCGAGAATGGCGTCGACGTCCTCGCCGAGCTTCTCCCGCCGCTCCTGCCCGGCCGCCGCCGCGCCGTCGCCGCTCTCGTCGCCGTCACCGCCGCCTTGGCGCTGAACCTGTTCCTGGGCCATGTCGACCTCCCGGTCTTCGGGTCCTGCGAGTTAAACACTACCCACCAGGTACGACATTTTGCGCCTGCCACTCGGGTCTGTTGATCAGCCCCTGGTCAGCGCCTCCACCAGCTGCTCGGCCGTGTCGGAGGCCTCCAACAGGGCTCCGACGTGCGCTTTCGTGCCGCGAAGGGGCTCCAGGGTGGGGATTCGGACCAGCGATTCACGACCCAGGTCGAAGATCACCGAATCCCACGACGCCGCGGCCACCGAGGTGGGGTAGCGCTCCAGGCAGCGACCGCGGAAGTAGGCGCGGGTGTCCTCGGGCGGCGAGAGGATGGCCGCACGGACCTCCTCCTCGCTGACCAGGCGTTTCATCGAGCCGCGCGCCACCAGGCGGTTGTACAGGCCCTTGTCCAGCCGCACGTCGGAGTACTGCAGGTCGACCAGCGACAGCCGGGGCGAGCCCCAGGCCAGGCCGTCCCGGGCGCGGTAGCCCTCCAGCAGCCGCAGCTTGGCCACCCAGTCGAGCCGGTCGGCGCACTCCTGCGGGTCGCGGGCCAGCGCGTCCAGCACCTCGCCCCACACGCGCAGCACGTCGCGGTCGCCGTAGCCCTCCTTCTCCACGAACTCGGCGGCGCGCTCGTAGTAGGCGAACTGCAGGTCCAAACCGGTGAACTTGCGGCCGCCCGCCAGGTCGACCTTCGTCTTCAGCGTCGGGTCGTGGCTGATCTGGTGCACCGCGCGGACCGGGTCCTGCAACCGCAGGTCGTCGAACCGGCGGCCGGCCTCGATCATGTCGAGCACCAGGGACGTGGAGCCGCACTTGATGTACGTGGAGTACTCGGCGAGGTTCGCGTCGCCGATGATGACGTGCAGCCGGCGGTACTTGTCCGCGTCGGCGTGCGGCTCGTCGCGGGTGTTGATGATGCCGCGCTTGAGCGTGGTCTCCAGGCCGACCTCGACCTCGATGTAGTCCGAGCGCTGGGACAGCTGGTAGCCGGCCTCCTCGCCCGCCGCGCCGATGCCGACCCGGCCGGAGCCGGTGATGACCTGGCGGGACACGAAGAACGGCGTGAGCCCGGCGATCACCGCGGTGAACGGCGTGCTGCGCTGCATCAGGTAGTTCTCGTGGGTGCCGTAGCTGGCGCCCTTGCCGTCCACGTTGTTCTTGTAGAGCTGGAGCCGGGGCTGGCCGGGGACGGTGGCCGCGCGCATCGCGGCCTCCTCCATGACCCGCTCCCCCGCCTTGTCCCAGATCACCGCGTCGCGCGCGTTGGTGACCTCGGGCGCGGAGTACTCCGGGTGCGCGTGGTCGACGTAGAGGCGCGCGCCGTTGGTGAGGATGACGTTGGCCGCGCCCAGGTCCTCGACATCGCTGTCGCCGGGGTGGCCGCCGGGCGTGCCGAGGTCGAAGCCGCGCGCGTCGCGCAGCGGCGATTCGACCTCGTAGTCCCAGCGCGCCCGGCGCGCCCGCGGTATGTCGGCGGCGGCCGCGTAGGCGAGCACCACCTGTGTCGAGGTGAGCACCGGGTTCGCCGTCGCGTCACCCGGCACCGAGATGCCGTACTCCACTTCGGTTCCCATGATCCGCCGCATACACCGCAGCCTACGACCTACCACCGACACACCGCCGGGAGCTGGGTCACGTTTCAGCCGGCCGCGAGTCCGGCGGCGGGCCGGATCCGGGACGCGCCCCGGGCCGGTCCGAACGCCGCGACGACCGCCAGCACGACCACGCCGGCCCCGCCGACCAGCAGCGGGAGCAATGCGGCCGTGGGCCACACGAACAGGCCGACCGCGGCCAGCGTCAGCTCCGCGTAGATGAGCCCGAAGACACCGCCGCCCAGCACGCCTACCAGCGCCAACAGCACCGCTTCGGCCACCACGCC
This sequence comes from Saccharothrix deserti, assembly GCF_009769385.1. Lineage (GTDB taxonomy): Bacteria > Actinomycetota > Actinomycetes > Mycobacteriales > Pseudonocardiaceae > Actinosynnema > Actinosynnema deserti. The sequence goes on along the minus strand of NZ_ML775962.1, from coordinate 237,765 downwards.
GCCTTGCAGCCCACCCTTGGTCACGCCCAGCGCGCGCCGCAGTGCCAGCTCCTTGCGACGCTCCTGCACGGAGATCGTCAACGCGGTCCCGATACCGGTCACGGCGACCGCGACGGACAGTCCCAGGAGCACCATCAGCATCACGATTCCCAGATCGAGATAGCGCTGACTCCGTGCAGTCGCATCGGCCTTGGTTTCCACCAGAACGGTGGGTGAACCGGCCAGGGACGCCCGCACGCCCGCCTGGTACGCCGCCGGGTCCGCGCCCGGCCGGAACGCCACCAGGACCTTGGACGGGGCCGCCAGGCCCGGGTCGGGGAGCACCACGTCCGCGCCGTCGAGCAGCGAGCCGGCGAACGTGCCGACGACCGTGGCCGTGCGCGCCCCGCCGGGCAGGCCCTCGACGGTGAACGCCTGGCCGATCTGCGCGCCGAACCGCTCGGCGTACCAGTCGTCGAGCAGCACGGTGCCCGCGCGGAAGTCGGCGGCGTTCACGTTCTGCCTGGTCAGCCACTCGCGCATGCGGTCGGGGTCGGCGCCGACGACCTGCACCGGGAACGTGAAGCCCTCTTCGTCGCTCTTGTCCACCTCCACGCCGTGCAGGACGACGGTGCTCGCCGCCTCCGGCCGGTTGGCCGCCGCGCCGACGGATCCGTCGAGCGCGCGCCCGCCGGAGTCCGCCACCACGGCGTCGGGCCGCGGCTCGTTGCCGAGCTCGTCCTCCAAGCGCTGCGCCGAACCGACCGTGACGGCGAAGAACGTGACCATCGCGGCGGCCAGCAGCAGCGGCATCGCCACGGACGCCGACCGCTGCGGCACCCGCCGCACCTCGGCCGCGGCCAGCTTCCACTGCGCGCCGCCGAAGCGGCTCGCGACCGAGCCGAAGATCCGGCCGAGCGCGGGCACGATGACCGGTCCGAGCACGCCGAACAGGCCGAACACGGCGATGATGCCGGAGAACAGGACCAGGAAGATGGCCGCGAGCGTCCCCTTGGCGAGCACCGCCAGCGCGGCCATGACCGCCGCGACGGCCACCAGGGTGATGCCGAAAACCCGCCGACGGCGCACCACGGCCCGGTCCGGCGTCTGGCCTTCGGATGTCCGCAGCGCGGCGAGCGGCGAGATGCGCGCGGCGGCCAACGCGGGCCGGACCGCGGCGAACGCGCTGAGCGTGGACGCCGTGACGACCCCGATGACCAACTGACCGACCGAGGGCAGCAGCGACGGGCTCAGCTCCACCGCGCCGAGCAGCGCGGACAGGCCGGTGGTGTCGAACAGCCTGGCCAGCAGCCACGCCACCGACCCGCCGAGCACCGCGCCCACCGCACCGGCGACGGCGCCCGTCAGCAGCGCTTCGAAGAGGTTCGCCCAGACCAGCGGGCCCCGGTGCGCGCCGAGGCAGCGCAGCAGCGCGGTGTGCCGCTGGCGTTGCGCGTAGACGGCGCGGTAGGTGGCCGAGGCGACGAACACCGACGTGGCCAGCGCCAGGATGCTGAACGGCAGCAGCACGGCCGCCAGGTCGTTGTTCGGCGGCTCCGCGGCGACCGCCGCCCTGGTGTCCACCCGGTAGCCCTCGCCCGCGGCCTGTGCGACGGCGTTCCAGTCGCCGCCGACCACGTGCAGCGAGTTGAACCGGGGCGTGCCGCCGAGCTTGGCCGCCAGCCCCTCCCCGACCACGATCATCGGCTCCTCGCCGCGCGAGCCGCGTTTGGTGATGCCCCGGACGACCACGTCCAGCGGCTTGCCCGCCGCGTCGGCGAGCTTGACGGAGGCGCCGGGCTTGAGCCCGTGCTCGTAGGCGGTGACCCGGTCGATCGCGATCTCGCCGTCCGGGCCGGGCGAGCGGCCCTCCAGGATCGGCACGCGGCGCAGGCCGTCGCGGTCCACCTCGATGTCGGCGGTGGCCCGGCGGTCGTTCGCCCGGCCGTCGTCCAGCAGCAGGTCGGTGCGGACCTCGCGGACCGGGAGCACCTGCTTCACCCCGGCGGCCTTCGCGACCCGATCGGCGGTCGCCTGGTCGAGCACCGCGTCCGAGCCGTAGGACACGCGGACGACGAGGTCGACGCCGGAGGGCACGACGGGCTCGCCCTCGTTCGTGGCGCGAACCATCGCGTCGCTGAGCATCAGGGCGGCCAGCAGGCACGCGACGCCGACGACCAGGGCGACACCGGGCAGCACGGCGCGACCGGGTCGATTGCGGAACTCGGCGACCGCGAGCCGCAGGGATGTGGGCACAACTCCTCCTCGTGACGCGAACGCCACGACGTTAGGAAGCCGGGACGTCGGCAGTCGTCGGCCCGAGGTAGCACTCGCCGGTGCTACCTGGGGAGGATCTTGGTGTGGAACAGGTGCTAGTGGTGGATCCCGACGGCACGCCCATCGGCACGGCGACGCGCGCTCGGATGCGTGCTGAAGGGCTGTGGCACGCGTGCGCGGCGATCGTGGTGCGCTCGCTCGACGGGACGCGGGTGTACGTGCACCGACGCACCGACACCAAGGACGTCTACCCCGGTCTGTACGACCCGACGTGCGGCGGTGTCGTCGCGGCGGGTGAGACACCGGACGAGTGCGCGGTGCGTGAGTTGGCCGAGGAGCTGGGGATCACGGCGGTGCCGGAGTTCCGGTTCAAGACACCGTTCGTGGACGGAACCATCCGCTATGTCGCGCACGTTTACGACGTGCGCAGCGACGGACCGTTCACCCACCAGCCGGAGGAAGTGGCCTGGGGCGGCTGGATGGGGCTGGACGAGGTGCGGACGAAGGCGGAAGACCCCGAGTGGCCGGTCGTGCCGGACGGCCGGGTCCTGATCCGGAAGTGGTTCTCGTCATGGGCCTGATGTTCGGGGGCGTTAACGCCCCGGGGTTGGGTCCGGCTCCCGACGGTGGGTTGTGGGGCGCGGGGATTGGCGGCCTCGTCGGCAGGCGGCGGGTCCGTCGTGGTCCCGTGGGTTGACCGGCCTCGTCGGCTGGCGGCGGTTGGGTGCGCGGACCGTGCTCCTCACTCCCAAGCCAGCGACGCCCGAGTAGCCCAGTACTGCTCGGCCGGCTCGGCCAGGTCGGCCAACTCGTCCGGGTCCAGGTCGACGTCGCGGGCCTTCAGGTTCGCGTGCAGCTGTTCCGTGCTCGCCGCGCCGGACAGGACCACGTCGGCCCACGGTTGGGCGCGCACGGCGGCCAACGCGATCGCGTCCGGCCCCACGCCGTGCTCGGCGGCCAGCTCACGCACGCGTGGAGGAGGATCGACGGCCAGCCTGCCGTTCGCCATGCCCTCCTTGACGAACACCTCCGCGCCGGATTGCCGGGCGAACGCCAGTGCCGGGCCCACCGACGTCTCCAGGACGTTCCAGGTCGACTGGACGCTGTCGAACAGCCGCCGCCCCTCGACCTCCAGTTCGAACGCCCGTCGCACCGTGTCGGCCTGGTCCGGGCCGGACGTGGAGAAACCGACGCGGACGCCCGAATCGCGCAGCTCGCCGAGGGCGAGGAGCAGGTCGGGGTCGCCGAACAGCGGGCTGTCGGATGTCAGCGAGTGCACCTTGTAGAGCCCGACGTGCGCACCCAGCAGGTGCCTCGTCTCCCGCCACTGCCGGGTGAACCGGTCGACCGAGTGCTCCTTCACCTCGTGCGTGGCCACGTCCCGCCGCCAGTCCGCGACGTAGGCGTACCCCCACTTGCTGGACACCCGCACGTCCCGGTGACCGCGCGTGGACAACCACTGGGCCAGGAACTCCTCCGCCCGACCGTAGGAACGGGCCGCGTCCACCCGGCGCACGCCCGCCGCATAGGCGGCGTCCAGGACGGCGTGGCACTGCGCGCGCATGGAGGCCACGTCCCGGTGGTCGGGCAGCGCGTGCTCACGGCCGAGGTTGATGTACGCGGGGCGGCCGAGGGCGGCCAGGCCTAGGGCGAAATCCGACACGCCGACACGGTAACCGGCGACCCGGAAGGCCGCCGGTCACCATGATCAGCGTTACGGGAGGCGCCGGGAGCTACCGGGTGGGGAAGTTGTCTGCGGTGCGGATGCGGTCGCGCACCCACACACCGGCCGGCTTCAGCACGCCCGTCCCGGAGAACGAACCACCCGAGCAGGTGCCTTCCTTGAACACCGCGCCCGACCGGTGGTCGTCGGAGAAGTTCCAGTTCACCCAACTGATTTTCTTCTGGTTCATCAGGTCGATGTACTGCTGGGACCGGGTGAAGTTGTTCGACCCGTCACCGGACGCGGTCTGCGTGCCGAACTCGGTCACGAACACCGGCACCTGGTCGGCAACCTTCGACAGCGTGTTGAGGTACTCGGTGCCGTGCGAGGCCGCGTAGAAGTGGAACGTGTACATCACGTTCGACGCGCTGACCTTGTTGTTCACCACTTCCTGCGGGTCGCGGCCGTCGGACAGGCCGAACGTCGACCAGCCGTGCGTGCCGACCAGCACCAGGCTGTCCGAGTCCTCCGCCCGGATCACCGGGATGACCTGCTCGGCGTAGGACTTGACCCGCGACCACGTCACGCCGTTCGGCTCGTTGGCGATGTCGTAGATGATGTTGGTCTTGTCCTTGTGCCGGTTGGCGATCTCCTTGAAGAACGTCTTGGCGCGCGAGGTGTTGTGGTTCGGGTCGCCCGGCGAGAGCTGGTGCCAGTCGACCAGCGCGTACATACCGCGCTTGGTGGCCTCCTCGATGTAGCCGTGCACCAGGTCGGTGAACTTGCGCGGGTTCGTCTCGTACCCGCCCTCCTGGATGTACATCGAGATGCGCAGGACGTCGGCCTTCCAGTCGTTCGCCAGCGCGTCCAGCGACGCCGGCTTCACGCACTGCGCGTACCACTGGATGCCGTGCGTGCTCATGCCCCTGAGCTGGATCTGCTTGCCGTACTGGTTGCACAGCTTCACGCCGCACACCCGCAGTTGACCGTTGATCGCGGCCGGTGACCCGGCGGGCGGCGCCATCGCGACGACGTCGGTGGACGGCGCCGCCTGGGCCGCGCCGACGAGCGTGGCGGGCAGCGTTAACGCGGCCAGCAGTGCCACCAGGGTCTTGAGCCTTGCCATGCGGCTCGCTCCTCTCGGTCTGGGCGGCGACAACCCGTTGGAATTAGTTAAGGAAGTTTCCTTACCATTGCTGGCACCGTAACGACCACGCTCCGCACACGTCAAGACCTCAGGCGTCACGACGCAGGAGCGCGGCCGCACCCGCGCCCAACGCCAGCACCAGGTAGGCGATCATCACCAGACCGGCGCCCACCGGGGACAACGGCGGGTCCGGCAGCTCACCGGACAGTTGCGGCGCGAGCACCGGGAGCATCACCGAGTACACCCGGTCGTTCCACGGGTACGGCAGCAGCAGCGTGAGCGTCGGCAGCACGAACAGCAGCCCGCACAGGGTCACCAGCGCGCCCGCCGTCGACCGGAGCAGGAAGCCCAGGCCCAGCCCGACTAAGCCGAGCAGCACCAGCGACGCCGTGTTCGCCAGCAGGGTCGGTACGGCGTCGCCGAACGAGTCGTACGCCGAGATGGGCCGGGGCCGGTCCCCCGTGATCAGCTCGCCCGCCTGGTAGGCGAGCAGGGTCGTGACGAGCGCGACGACCAGGGACACACCGGCCACCACGACCGTCTTGGCCAGCAGGTAGGCCTTGCGGCGCGGCACGGAGACGAGGGCGGTGCGGATCATGCCGCTGCCGTACTCCGAGGTAATCGCCAGCGCGCCGAGCACGCCGAGGCAGAACTGGGCGAACGGGACCACCATCACGCCCGGGTCGGCGGCGCCGAACTTCTGCTGGAGGTCCGGCGGCGAGGTGTCCCAGTCGGCCGTCATCAGGTACGAGACCAGCGCGCCGCCGAGCAGGGCGACGGCGATCGCGAGCAGGACGTAGGTGGTCGAGCGGACGGATCGGAGCTTCAGCCACTCCGAGTTCAGCACGTCGGTCATCGGCCGGTCTCCTTGGTGCGGTACTCCACGCTCTCCTCGGTCAGCTCGAGGTAGGCGTCCTCCAGGGACGCGCTGCGCGGGGTGAGTTCGTGGATCGGGATGCGGTGGCGTGCCGCGAGGTCGGCGATGTCCGGGGCGTCGAGGCCCTGCACGAACAGCGCGCCGTCCTCGGACCGGGCCGTCGCGCCGGCTGCGGTGAGGACGGCGACGAGTGCGTCCGGCGTGGTCGAGCGGACCAGCACGTCCTTCTTGAACTTCTCCTGGAGGTCCTGCATGGACGCCTCCAGGATCAGCTTGCCCCGGCCGATCACGATCACCCGGTCGGCGGTCAGGGCCATCTCGCTCATCAGGTGGCTGGACACGAGGACCGTGCGGCCTTCCCGGGCCAGGTCGCGCATCAGGTGGCGGATCCAGCGGATGCCCTCCGGGTCCAGGCCGTTCACCGGTTCGTCGAACAGCAGCACGCCGGGATCGCCGAGCAGGGCCGCCGCCACACCGAGGCGTTGCTTCATGCCCAAGGACAGCGACCCGACGCGTCTGTCCGCCACACCCGCCAGGCCCACCTGTTCGAGGGTGGCGACGACCCGCCTGTCCTTGATGCCGTTGCTGCGGGCCAGCACGCGGAGGTGGTCGTAGGCCGATCGGCCGCCGTGCACCGCGCCCGCGTCCAGCAGCGCGCCGACGTGGTGCATGGGTCTGCGGATGTCGGCGTAACGGCGACCGTCGACCAGGGCCTCGCCGCTGGTCGGGCGGTCCAGGCCGAGGACCGCCCGCATGGTGGTGGACTTGCCCGCGCCGTTGGGGCCGAGGAAGCCCGCCACGTAGCCGGGTTTCACCTCGAACGAGAGCCCGTCCACGGCCCGGGTGGTCCGGTAGCGCTTGGTCAGCTGCCTCACTTCGATCATGGGACGAGCGTGCTCGGTCGGGAGGCCCGGCGGATCGGACCGTGGTCCGCAATCGGTGGTCGGACCGTGGTCGGACGCCACCCGCGCGCACGCCGGTTACCGTGCCGATCGTGACCTCGCGAGTCCTGCGGTTCCTGCAGACCGCCTACCCGTACACGCTGGACACGGCCGCCGCCGTGGTCGTGGTCATGGTGTACCTGGCGTTCGCCGAGATGAGCACCGCGCCGTTGTGGCTGGGCTATCCGGTGGCGCTGCTGGTCGGGGCGCCGCTGGCGTTGCGGCGCAGCAAGCCCCTCGTGTCGCTCGGGATCGTGCTGGTGGCCCAGAACGTCGCCACGGTCGCCCACATCACGCTGGAGCCGTACATCCCGACCGCGTTCGCCCTGTACACGGTCGCTTTGACCTGTCCGCGGCGGGTGGCCCTGGGCGCGCTGGGCGGCGCGCTGGGGTTGGCGTCGGTGGCGGTGTTCATCGGCGAGCCGTGGCCGGACGACGCCGGGCTGGTCGTGTTCCTGGCGGCGGTGTGCAGCGCGATGTGGGCGCTCGGCTACACCGCGCGGATCCGGCGGTCCTACGAGGCTCGGAAGGCCGTCGAGGCGGCGTCCAAGGCCGTCGCCGACGAGCGGATGCGGATCGCCCGCGAACTGCACGACGTGGTCGCGCACAGCCTGAGCCTGATCACGGTCAAGGCCGGTGTCGCCGCGCACGTGGCGTCGTCACAGCCCGAGGAGGCCCAGGAGGCGTTGCAGGTGATCGAGAGCACCTCCCGGAGCACCCTGGTCGAGATGCGGCGGTTGCTGGGCGTGCTGCGGTCGGAGGACACCACGACCGAACTGGCGCCCATGCCCGGTATGGACGATCTGCCCGAGTTGGTGACACGGGCGTCGCTGGCCGGGGTGTCGGTGTCGTTGTCGGTGTCCGGATCGCTGCCCGAGCGGCTGGGGCTGACCGTGTACCGGATCGTGCAGGAGTCGGTGACCAACGTGGTCAAGCACGCGGCCCCGGCCTCCTGCACGGTGTCGATCGTCGTGGAGAATGCTTCCGTCATGATCTCCGTGGTCGACGACGGCCCCGGTGAGCGGGTGTTGGCCGGTGGCGGTGGGGGGCACGGGTTGCTCGGGATGCGGGAGCGGGTGGCGGTGTACGGCGGGACGTTCTCGGCCGGGCCGCTGGCCGGCGGCGGGTTCGCCGTGCGCGCCGAGGTGCCCCTGTCGTGATCGACGTGGTGGTCGTGGACGACCAGGCGCTGCTCCGGGGCAGCTTCCGGGTGCTCGTGGACTCGGCGCCCGGCCTGCGGGTGGTCGGTGAGGCCGGTGACGGGGCCGAAGCCGTGTCCGTGGTGCGGTCGGCGTCGCCGGACGTGGTGCTGATGGACATCCGGATGCCGGGCGTGGACGGCATCACGGCCACCCGGGAGATCAGCTCGTTCTCGACCGCCAGGGTGCTGATCCTGACCACGTTCGACCTGGACGAGTACGTGTACTCGGCGCTGCGGGCCGGTGCGAGCGGGTTCCTGCTGAAGGACACTCCCCCGGCCGACCTGCTGGCCGCGATCCGCGTGGTGGCCGCCGGCGACGCCCTGCTGTCACCCTCGGTGACCCGTCGGCTGGTGGCCGAGTTCTCCCGCACCCACTCGCCTCGTGCGGTCCGCCTGGACGGAATCACGGAGCGTGAGCAAGAGGTGCTGACGTTGATCGCACGCGGGTTGTCCAACGCCGAGATCATGCGCGAGCTGCACCTGTCGGTCGGCACGGTGAAGACCCACATCGGCCGCCTGCTGCACAAGCTCCAAGCCCGCGACCGGGCCCAACTGGTGATCGCCGCCTACGAGTCCGGCCTGGTCACCGCCCGGTCCTGAACTCCGGGGACCTGAGGCCCCGGAAAACGGAGAGCCCGCCCAGCCGAGTGGCTGGGCGGGCTCTCCCGGCGGGTTGCCGTCGTGGCGGTGGTGTTTACAGGTACTGGCCGGTGTTCGTGGCCGTGTCGATGGCTCGACCCGACTCCTGGTTCTTACCGGTCACGAGCGTGCGGATGTAGACGATCCGCTCGCCCTTCTTGCCCGAGATCCTGGCCCAGTCGTCCGGGTTCGTGGTGTTGGGCAGGTCCTCGTTCTCGGCGAACTCGTCCACGATCGCGTCCAGCAGGTGGCGCACCGACAAGCCCGGCTGCTTGGTGTCCAGCAGGCTCTTGATGGCCGCCTTCTTCGCGCGGTCGACGATGTTCTGGATCATGGCGCCCGAGTTGAAGTCCCGGAAGTACAGGACCTCCTTGTCACCGTTGGCGTAGGTGACCTCGAGGAACCGGTTCTCCTCGGACTCCTCGTACATCCGCTCGACCGTGTGCTGCACCATGCCGTCGATGCAGGCCACCGGGTCGCCGCCGAACTCGGCCAGGTCGTCGGCGTGCAACGGCAGGTCGGGCGTGAGGTACTTGTTGAAGATGTCCTTCGCGCCTTCGGCGTCCGGGCGCTCGATCTTGATCTTCACGTCGAGCCGGCCGGGACGCAGGATGGCCGGGTCGATCATGTCCTCGCGGTTGGAGGCGCCGATCACGATCACGTTCTCCAGGCCCTCGACGCCGTCGATCTCGCTGAGGAGCTGGGGCACGATCGTGGTCTCGACGTCCGACGACACACCACTGCCGCGGGTCCGGAAGATCGAGTCCATCTCGTCGAAGAACACGATCACCGGGGTGCCCTCGGAGGCCTTCTCCCTGGCCCGCTGGAAGATCAGCCGGATGTGGCGCTCGGTTTCGCCCACGAACTTGTTGAGCAGTTCGGGACCCTTGATGTTGAGGAAGTAGCTCTTGGCTTCGCGGTGGTCCTCGCCACGGGCGGCGCTGACCTGCTTGGCCAGGGAGTTCGCCACCGCTTTCGCGATGAGCGTCTTCCCGCAGCCGGGAGGGCCGTACAGCAGCACGCCCTTCGGTGGGCGGAGCTTGTACTCGCGGAACAGGTCGGCGTGCAGGAACGGCAGCTCCACGGCGTCGCGGATCTGCTCGATCTGCCGGAACAGGCCGCCGATGTCCTCGTACTTGACATCGGGCACCTCCTCCAGCACCAGGTCCTCGACCTCGGCCTTCGGCACGCGCTCGTACGCGAAGCCCGCCTTCGAGTCGACCAGCAGGGAGTCGCCCGCCTTCAACGGCGAGTCCATCAGGGGCTGAGCGAGCCAGACGACCCGCTCCTCGTCGGCGTGGCCCACGACCAGGGCGCGGCCGATCGAGCTGTCGGCGGTTTCGGACTGCAACACCTCACGCAGCGTGCAGACCTCGCCGGTGCGCTCGAAGTCGCCGCCCTCGACCACGGTCAACGCCTCGTTGAGGCGCACCGACTGGCCCAGGACCAACGACGGCGTCTCGACCGCGGGCGAGACCGAGACCCGCATGCGACGGCCGGAGGTGAACACGTCCACCGTGCCGTCCTCGAACCGCCCCAGGAACACGCCGTAGCCGCTGGGCGGCTGGGCGAGTCGGTCCACTTCCTCGCGCAGCGCGAGGAGTTGGCTCCGTGCTTCTCGAAGGGTGTCGATGAGCTTCGTGTTGCGCTCGGTCAGTTGGCTGACGCGCTCCGTCGCCTCCGCCAACCGCTGCTCCAGCAGCCGGACGTGTCGTGGGGATTCCGTCAACTTGCGGCGCAGCAATGCGATCTCGTCCTCGAGGAACCGGATCTGCGCAGTCAGCTCACCAGAGTTGTTGCCCTTGTTCAGCTCGCCACCCTCATCGGGCTGGCTGCCGGGATGACCGTGCTGCATGTCGGCACCCTCCTCCCGTGTTCGTCCCACAACGGTACCGGCGATCACCGACAAAAGCCGCCACCCAGCGAGTTCCCGGGCGTCGTGTGATCACACAACCGCCCGCTCGGCCGGACCAACTGCTCCATACCGGTGTCAACCGGTACCTCCTACCCGCTACCGTGCGTCCAGTACGAGTCCCACGTGAGTGGTCCGGGCAGTGTCCACTGCCACCAGCGGAAAGTTCTAGGAGAACGTGATGTCCGTCCCGCCGCAGCAGCCGGGTCCCTACGGTCAGCAGCCGGGTCAATTTGGCCAGCAACCAGGCCAATTCGGCCAGCAGCCGGGGTACGGCCAGCAGCCCGGCGGATATCCGCCGCCCGGCCAGGGCTTCCCACAGGGTGGGCAGCAGCCCGGCTACGGCACGCCTCCGGGCGGCTACCCGCAGCCCGGTCAGCCGGGTCCGGGTCAGCCCGGACAGCCTGGTCAGCCCGATTACGGCCAGCAGCCTTACGGCCAGCCCGGCCAGTTCAACCAGCCCGGTTACGGCCAACCGGGTGGTTTCGGCGACCCTTACGGCGCGCCGCGCAAGAAGAGCCCCCTCCCGTGGATCCTGGGCGGCGTCGGCGCCGTCGTCGTGATCGGCGTGGTGGTGGTCTTGATCATGACGCTGGGCGGTGGCGGCAACAGCACCGCGAAGGACGCCGCCGACGGCTACGTCGCGGCCGTCAACTCGCGTGACTTCGACAAGCTCACCGCCCTGACCTGCACCGAGAAGCAGGGCACGATCGAGGACATCAAGAAGGCCACCGACCCGGGCGCCTTCGCCGCGGAGCTGGAGAAGGAGCTCGAGAACCTGCCCCCGGAGTTCAAGGAGCAGGTCCAGAAGGCCCAGGAAGAGGCGAAGAACATCAAGGTCAACCTGACCCTCGACAAGGTCGAGGAGAAGAGCGACACCGAGGCCACCGCCACCGTCTCGCTCAAGTTCACCGGCGTGCCGGAGAGCATGAAGGAATACGTGAAGGACCAGAGCGACGAGCTGCCGCTCAAGAAGACCGACAACGGTTGGGTCGCCTGCCCGAAGAGCTGATCCCCCACGAAGACCGAACGGCCCCGCACGCCTGGCGCGCGGGGCCGTTTTCGCTGTTCAGCGTGTCGGTCAGCCCTTGGACGGGCGGCGCTGCGGCCGGGGCGGGGTGACGCCGTCGGCGAGCCTGCGGGTGGTGAGCAGGAACGCGGTGTGCGCGATCATCCGGTGTTCCGGCCGCACCGCCAGGCCCACCACGTGCCACGGCCGGACGAGGGTTTCCCACGCCTGCGGCTCGGTCCAGTGCTGCTGCTCCCGGATCGCCTCGGTGACCTTCGACAGCTGGGTTGTGGTCGCCACGTACACCACGAGCACGCCGCCCGGGATGAGGCTGCGGGACACGGCGGGCAGCACGTCCCACGGCGCGAGCATGTCGAGGATGACCCGGTCGACCTCGCCCTCGTGCTCGTTGACGTCGCTCACGGTCAGCGACCAGTTGCCCGGCCGTTCGCCGAAGAACTGCTCGACGTTGCGGATGGCGTGGTCGGCGTGGTCCTGGCGGACCTCGTACGACGTCACGCTGCCCTTCTCCCCCACCGCGCGCAGCAACGAGCAGGTCAGCGCGCCCGATCCGGCCCCCGCCTCCAGCACCCGCGCGCCGGGGAACACGTCGCCGTACATGACGATCTGGGCGGCGTCCTTGGGGTAGATCACCTGCGCGCCGCGCGGCATGGACAGCACGTAGTCGGCCAGCAGGGGCCGCAGCGCCAGGAACGACGTGCCGCCGACGGAGACGACGACGGACCCCTCGGGCTGCCCGATCAGCTTGTCGTGCGACAACGCGCCGCGGTGGGTGTGGTACTCCTTGCCCGGTTCGAGCACGATCGTGTAGTGCCGTCCCTTCGGGTCGGTCAACTGCACCCGGTCACCCGGTTGGAACGGACCACTGGCGGTGCTCACCGCGGCGAACCTCCTGCTAAAACGCGTGTCAACAGCGCACGATGGTCGCACGACAGCCGCACGCGTCCCGTGGCGGCCTACTGGCGGGACTTCTCCGAACGCATCCCCGAGTAGGTCAGCGCCGCGCCGACGACGACGAACCCGAGCGCGGCGGGCAGCCTGGCCCACGGCGGCAGGTGCATCACCACGAACCAGCTCTCGCTGTCCACGTCCAGCGCCATGAGCACGAGGGGCACCAGCCCCTGCGGCACGAGCATGATGATTCCGACGATCTCCCGCATCACTCCCCCTTGTCGGTGACCTTCTCGGCGGGCTTGCCGTTGATCACTTCCCCGACCGTGTGCCAGACGGGCCAGCCGAGCAGCCAGACCACGCCGACGATCGTCATCAGGCGCATCTGCCCCCACAGCACCTGCGTGCGCTCGGGCGTGCCGACCACGTACATCAGCAGCAGCATCACCCCGCACGCGATGGCCCAGGCCAGCGCGAACTTGCCCCACTCGCGCCACTCGTAGCGGACCTTCGCCGGTCCTTCCCGGGGCGGCTTGGTCGGCGGTGGCCCACCGGCGAACCGGTGGGCCACCCGCTGGTCGGCCCACCGCAACATGCTGTGCCCGAACGCCACGCTCATCCCCAGGTAGATCGCGGCGATCCCGTGGACCGTCTTCGCCTCACCCCCCGCCCTCAGGTCGAAGACCGTCGCGACGAGCAGCACCACGTCCACCAACGGGGTGCAGACCAGCAGGACCGCGCCGAGTCTGCGCATCCGCAGCGCGTACCGGGCCAGCAGCCCGGCGCCCAGCACGACCCAGAACCCGATCTCGCACGCCACGATGAGGACGACCAGCGGTTCAACCACGCCTTGAAGCCTGCGGTCCGCGGGCACGCCGGCGCGTCGTCGGGCCGATCGATCACGCGTCATCAGTTCGTAGGACGCCCGGTCCGCCGGCCGTGTGCTGTGATGACCGGTGTGAACGCCCCGAGACGCCGTGACGTGCTGGTCGCGGTGGCCTTCCTCGCGGTGGGGCTGCTGGTCCACCACCTCGGCATGGACCTGGTGCTCGGCGGTGCGGGCGCGGACACGCCTTTCGGGATCCGGGTGGCGGCACTGGCGGTGGCGTGCGCCGGTCAGATGTTCCGCCGCAGTTCGCCGTGGGTGGCGTTGGTCGTGGTCACGGGTGCCACGGTGGTCGACATGTACGCCGGCCTGAGCATGCCGGTGCTGATGGTGTTCATAGATGTGCTGTTCGTGACGTCGCTGCACGGGTCGCGCGCGTTGCACCGGACGCTCGTCGGTGCGGTGGCGGTGGCGACGGTCGGCGTCACGGTGGTGGTCGCGGTGATGGGTGACTGGCGGCTGTCGTTCTACGCCGGGTTGCAGGTGTTCTCGCTGCTGGTGGTGCCGGTGTGGTGGGCGACGAACGTGCGGCAGCACCGGGAGAGCGCCGAGCAGATCACCCGCATCGCGGAGCTGGACCGGCGGGCCGCGGTGAACGCCGAGCGCAACCGGATGGCCCGCGACCTGCACGACGTGGTCGCCGGGCACCTGTCGGCGATCGCGATCCAGTCCGAGGCGGTGCTGTCGATGCGCGAGGGCGATCCGGAGACGGTGCGGACGGTGCTGAAGTCGGTGCGCGAGAACAGCGTGCGGTCGTTGACCGAGATGCGGATGATGATCGACGTGCTGCGGGCCGACGAGCCGGTGGACGAACCGGTGGCGGTGCGGCTGGCGGACGTGGGCAGGCTGGTCGAGTCGGCCGCCGCGGGCGGGCTGGAGGTGGAGTTCCGCGGCGCGGACGTGGACGAGCTGCCGGTGGGGGTGGACGTCGCGGCGTACCGGATCGTGCAGGAGGCGTTGACCAACGCGTTGAAGCACGCGCCCGGCGCACGCACGTCGGTGGTGCTGGAACGGCAGATCAGGCGGTTGGTGGTGGTCGTGCGCAACGAGGCCCGAGGTGGGCCGGAGGGGTCGGGAACCGGGTTGGTGAGCATGGCGGAACGCGCCCACGTGGTCGGCGGGACGTTCACGGCGGGCCGGGACGGCGACGGCGACTGGGTCGTGCGGGCGGAGTTCCCGCTGTGACCCCCTCGGTGATCCGGGTGCTGGTGGCCGACGACCACGCGGCGATCCGCGCGGGCCTGGTGATGATCCTCAGCGGCGCGGACGACGTCGAGGTGGTCGGCGAGGCCGCGGACGGCGCGGCGGCGGTGCGGCTGGCGACGCGGCTCAAGCCGGACGTGGTGCTGATGGACATCCGGATGCCCGGTGTGGACGGCATCGAGGCGACCAGGCAGCTCGGCGGCGTGTGCGAGGTGCTGGTGCTGACCACGTTCGACCTGGACGAGTACGTGCACGGCGCGCTGCGGGCCGGTGCGGCGGGATTCCTGCTCAAGTCGGTGGAGGCGCCCGCGCTGGTGGAAGCGGTGCGGCAGGTCGCGGCCGGTGACGGTGTGCTCGCGCCGAGCGTGACGCGGCGGGTGATGCGGGAGTTCGCCTCGGCCGCGCCCCGATCGCGCCCGGCCGGGTTGGACTCGTTGACCGAGCGCGAGGTGGATGTGCTGCGCTGCCTCGGTGAAGGCCTGTCGAATCACCAGATCGGGCGAAAGCTGCACATCGGCGAGACGACGGTGAAGACGCACGTGTCGCGGGTGCTGACGAAGCTGGACCTGCGGTCGCGGGTGCAGGCGGCGATCCTGGCGCAGGAGGCCGGGTTGCTCGGCGGCGGCCAGGCCAGGGGCGGCCAGGTCGGCGGCGGCCAGGTCAGCGGCGGCCAGGTCAGCGGCGGTCCAGCGCGGCCTTGAGGTCTTCGCGGCGCAGCACGCCCGCGGGCCGTCCTTCGAGGTCGACCACCAGGTACTCCCAGGCTGCGGTGCCGTGCACGCGTTCCACCACCTCCGCGCCGGTCTCGTTCTCCAGGAGCACGGTCTCCGGCCGGATCGGCACGGCCGCCTGCTCGGCCGGCGCGTGCGGCGAGGTGCTGGCCAGGCGGCGGGCCATCTCCCGGTCGAGCAGTCCGGCCGCGACACCGTCCGCGCGTACCAGGACCACGCCCCGGCCGGCGGACGCGGTGAGCGCGCCCGACACTGGGCTCTCGGCGGGCAGTTGGAGCACGGGGCGGACGAGCTCGCCCAGCGTCAGGCCGTCCGGCCAGGTGCTCCGGCGCTCGGCGGTGAACTCGCCACGTGCGCCGGCCAGCACGAACCACGCGGTCAGCAGGCACACGCCGAAGCGGATCCAGCGGTCCTCGGCGTTCTCCAGCACACCCCAGACGGCCCACACGACGAGCAGCGCGGCCACGACACCGCCACCGATGACGGCGGCCTTCGTGCCCGACGCGCGGCGGCCCGTGACGGCCCAGACGCCCGCACGCAGGATGCGGCCACCGTCCAGGGGCAGGCCCGGGAGCAGGTTGAACACGGCGACGGCGGCGTTGGCGAAGGCGGTTTGCGCGATCAGCAGCCAGATGGCGTCCGGCTGCGGGATGGCGGAGGCTGCCAGGGCGAACATGCCGGCCAGGATGATCGAGACGATCGGTCCGGCGGCGGCGATCGCGCCCTCGTGGCCGGGGCGGGTCGGGGTGCGCATCACCTCGGACACGCCGCCGAGCAGGAACAGCCGCAGCCGGCGCACCGGCAGGCCCAAGCGCAGCGCGACCAGGCTGTGACCGAGTTCGTGCGCCAGGACCGAGAGGCCGAGGAAGATCGCGAAGGTGGCGGCGAGGACCACGCCGGTCAGCCCGCCCGTGCCGGGCGCGATCTGGCCGACCAGCGGCGCGTACAGCACGACGATGGCCGCCGAGCCGAGCCACCACGACGGCGCGAGCAGCACCGGTATCCCGGCCGCGCGGAACAACGGCAGCCCGCCGTCCCGACCCACCTGCCGCCGCCAACTCCCCGTCGTCGCCACGGGCAGAGCCTAGGGGCCGGGGTGTAGAAGTGTTGTATTGCCTGTGTTGGATTGCTGTGTTGAATTGTCGCTGCTCCGCAGACGACGGGCTCGGTCGCCCGGGAGGTCGACCGCTCGCGCCTGATTTTCCGGCGATCGAAAAGCGTGATCGCCGGAAAATGAGTCGCGAACGATCGACGGCGACCTCGCGGCGAGGGCTGTGCGGGCGTTACGGGTCGCTGATCTTGGTGGGGGTGGCCGGCAGTGTCGTTGAATCGTGGCTGGTCGGCCAGCGGGCGCGGGTTGCGACGCGGGCGCGCAGGCCGTCGAGGATGAGGTCCAGGCCGAAGTCGAGGCCCTTGTCCTGACCGCCCTCGTCCATCGACTCCGTCAACGCCGCCTGCACGGCGGGGTAACGGTCCCCTCGCTCGCGCACTACCTCGAACAGGATCGCGCCGAGTTGCGTGCCGGGGTCGCCGCCGGGTGTTGTGGCCACTTGCTGGGCGATGTTGCGGGCGTGTCCGGCGAGCACGGACAGCGCGTCCATCCGCTCGGCGCCGCCCAGGCCGGTGCCGTCGAGCACGGCGAGCGCGGATTCCATCCAGGCCAGCTCGTTGGGCCCGACGACGCGCGGACCCGTGGTGACCTCCAGGACCCACGGGTGCCGCAGGAAACCGGGTAGCAGCGCCAGCGTCCACGCGCGGAGCCGGTCGCACCAGTCGCCGTCGCCCAGATCGGCGGGCGGTGCGCCCATCGCCAGGTCGGCCATGAGCGCGACCAGCTCGGACTTGCCGGGCACGTAGCGGTAGAGGGACATCTTGGTGAAGCCCAGTTCCGCGGCGACGCGCTGCATCGAGACGGCGGCCAGCCCTTCGGCGTCGGCGATCCCGATGCCGGTCCGTGCGATGAGTTCGTGGCTGAGCGCGGGCTTGGGACCGCGACGTGGTCCCGGACGGTCACCCCACAGGAGTTCGAGGCTGCCCGCCAAGTCCATCGCCACCTCCGTGGTTGCCCGTGCCGAATAACTGTGTCTACCATACACAAAAGCAATTGCTTCCAGTGGACACAGTTTAGGGGTGGCGATGTCGAACAAGCAGGTCCTCATCTCGGGCGCGAGCGTCGCGGGACCGGCGCTGGCCTACTGGCTGGCGCGTCACGGCTTCGAGCCGACCGTCGTGGAGATCGCTCCCGCGCTGCGCGGCGGCGGCGCGGCCGTGGACTTCCGCGGCGAGACCCACATGACGGTGCTGGAACGCATGGGCGTGCTCGGCCGCCTGCGTGAGATCCAGACCGGCGGCAGCCCGATGACGTTCGTCGACGAGCACGGGCGCACCCTGCTCCACCTGCCGGCGGACTTCGCGGGAGGCGAGTTGGAGGTGCTGCGGTCGGACCTCTCGCGGGTGCTGCACGAGCACAGCAAGGGCCTCGCGAACTACGTCTTCGGCGACTCCATCGCCGGGTTGACCGAGACGTCCCACGGGGTCGACGTGACGTTCACCTCCGGGGCCCAGCGCACGTTCGACCTGGTCATCGGCGCCGACGGGATCCACTCGGGCGTCCGCGGCCTCGTCTTCGGTCCGGAGGAGCGGTTCGTCAGCCACCTCGGCTACTACGTCGCGAGCTGGGACCTGCCCGACCACCTCGGCGGCCCGTTCGAGCCGTTGAGCTACAACGTGCCGGGACGGCTCGTCTCCACCGGCGGCGACCAGGACCGGCCGGGCGCGTTCGTGGCCTTCAGGTCACCTCGCCTGCACTACGACCGGCGTGACCTGGCCCGGCAGCGCAAGTTGCTCACCGACGCGTTCGGCGGGTTGGGCTGGGAGACGCCCCGGCTGCTGGCGTCCCTGGAGCACACGACGGAGCTGTACTTCGACTCGATCAGCCGGGTGGACGTCCAGCCCTGGTCACGGGGCCGTGTCGCGCTGGTCGGGGACGCCGCCCACGGCGCCACCATCGGCGGGATGGGCGCGGGTACCGCCATCGTCGGCGCCTACGTGCTCGCGGGCGAACTGGCCTCGGCGGACGGCGACCACGAGGCCGCGTACCGGCGCTACGAGGACGTCATGCGCGGTTATGCGGAAGGGTGCCAGCGAGGTGGTGACCGCACGGGGAAGTTCCTGGCACCGCCGAGCAAGTTCGCCCTGCACATGCGCAACGGCTTGCTGGGCAACCGATTCCTGCTCAACCTCATGCTCAAGGCAGGCAAGGACATCAGCAGCAAGCTCGCTCTGCGGGACTACGGACACGCCACCGTTTGACCACCGTGGGCGCTGTGCGTGGAACGATCTTGTCGGGGGGTTGGCCTATCGTTCTGGCCATGGCAGTGCCGACGATCACCGAGCGCCCTGTTCGCAGGCCCGCGCTGTCGCCCTCGCGAGCGGGCGACTTCAAGCAGTGCCCGCTGCTCTACCGCTTCCGCGCCGTCGACCGGTTGCCGGAGAAGCCGACCAGAGCGCAGGTGCGCGGCACGGTGGTGCACGCGGTGCTGGAGGACCTGTTCGGGCTGCCCGCCGCCGAACGGGTGCCGGAGACGGCGCGGGCGCTGGTGGGTCCGGCGTGGGAGCGGGTTCGGGCGGAGCGGCCGGAGTTCGCGGAGCTGTTCGCCGAGGGCGATCCGGAGCAGGAGGAGTGGCTGGCCTCGGCGGAGGGCCTGCTGGACGGCTACTTCGGCCTGGAGGACCCGCGCCGGTTCGACGCCGACGCGCGCGAGCTGCTGGTCGAGTGGGAACTGCCGTCTGGTGTGCTGCTGCGCGGGTACATCGACCGCGTTGACGTGGCGCCGACCGGTGAGATCCGGGTGGTCGACTACAAGACGGGCGCCGCGCCGCGCGAGATCGGCGAGGCCAAGGCGTTGTTCCAGATGAAGTTCTACGCGCTGGTGCTGTGGCGGCTGCGCGGCGAGGTGCCGCGCCAGCTGCGGCTGATGTACCTGGCCGACCGGCAGGCGTTGGCCTACCAGCCGGACGAGGCGGAGTTGACCCGGTTCGAGCGCACGCTGGAGGCGATCTGGGACGCCATCCTGCGCGCGGCGAAGTCCGGCGACTTCCGGCCGAACCCGAGCAGGCTGTGCGACTACTGCGACCACAAGGCGCTGTGCCCGGCGTTCGACGGCACACCGCCGCCGTACCCGGGCTGGCCGGAGCCGGACGCGGGGGTGGAGACGGTGTTGGACCGAGCCGATTGATGGAGCGCCGACTGGTGGACGCGTTCTACGAGCGGCTCGACGACGACCGGTTCGCCTCCACCGGGCACACCCCCGGGCCGTGCAGCAACGAGAGCCGGCACCTGGAGCCGCCGTCGGCGCTGCTGGTGCGGGCGTTGGAGCGGTGCGCGCCACGGCCGGAGACGTTGCTGTCGCGGGTGGTGTTCGAGGTGCCGGTGCCGGTGGCGGAGCTGACCGTGACGGCGTCGGTGGAGCGGCCGGGGCGGACCGCGCAGTCGCTGTTCGTCCGGGAGCGCTGACGCTGGTCGCAGTCCGCGCACAACACGCGCACCATGGAAGGCGTGAGGTTCAAGGACCGATCCGACGCCGGCCGGGTGCTCGCCCGCGAGCTGGCCGGCGAGACGTGGACAGATCCCCTGGTGCTCGGCCTCGCCCGCGGCGGGGTGCCGGTCGCGTTCGAGGTCGCCTCGGCGCTGGGCGGTGAACTGGGCGTGGCCGTCGCACGCAAGATCGGCGCACCCGGCCACCCCGAGTTCGGCATCGGTGCGGTCACCGCCGAGGGCGATCCGATCTTCGACGAACACGCCCTGCGCACCCTCGGCCTCACCCCCGCCGACCTGGCCAGGACGTGCGAGGCCGAACAGCGTGAGGCCCGGCGGCGGCTGGAGCTGTACGGGAACGACGTGATGCGACTCGAAGGCCGTGACGTGCTGGTCGTGGACGACGGCCTGGCCACCGGCGTCACCGCTCGCGCCGCGCTGCGCGAAGCCCGCGGCCACGACCCGCGCCGCCTGGTGCTGGCCGTGCCGGTGGGCGCGGCGGACTCGGTGGCGGCACTCCGCGCCGACGCCGACATGGTGGTGTGCCCGCTCCCGCGCATCGACTTCCGGGCGGTCAGCCGGTTCTACGAGTACTTCGACCAGACCACGGACGACCAGGTCATCGAGCTGCTGCAACGGCACCGGCAGCGCGACCGCTGACCTCAGACCTCGCGGTAGTGCTCGACGGTCGGGAACGGCTCGTAGAAGTGGTGCAGCAGCGCCTTCCAGCGCGGGTACAGCGGCCCCTCGCGGAAACCGACCGTGTGGTCCTCCAGCCGTTCCCACCCCACCAGCAGCAGGTACCGGGACGGCCGCTCGACCGAGCGCCGCAGGTCCAGCGAGACGAACCCGGGCGACCGCGCGATCAGCTCACGTGCCTCCCCGAACGCGTGCTCGAAGTCCGCCTCCAGACCGGGGCGGACGTCGAGCGTCGCCGCCTCCAGGATCACAGGTGCTTGTAGACGTCTTCGAGAGTCAGCCCGCGGCCGAGCATCAGCACCTGCACGCGGTACAGCAGCTGGGAGACCTCTTCGGCCAGGCGCTCGTCGGACTCGTGCTCCGCGGCGATCCAGACCTCGCCCGCCTCCTCCAGCACCTTCTTGCCCTGCGCATGCACCCCGGCCTCCAGAGCCGCGGCGGTGGCGGAGCCCTCAGGGCGGGTGCGTGCGCGTTCGCTCAGCTCGGCGAACAGCTCGTCGAAGGTCTTCACGGGGTCTGATCCTCGCATCCCCCGAACGGCCGCGGGCAGGCAGGACCCCGGTCAGACCGGGACCGGCCGCGCGTCGCGGACCAGGGCACGCAGACGACGACTTTTCGAGCGGTACACCATCACGAAGCTTGATCAGAAGGGGCCGGAGGGTTTCTCGCCGATATCCCGAGCCCTCGAGGTTCGACGCGAGCGGCCAGCATGCTCTCCAGGCGGGCGTGCCGGAAGCGATAGGTCGCGCCAACCTGGCGCAGCACACCTCGGTGGTGAGCGTCGTCAAGAAATCGCATCAGCCGCAACGGCAGCACACCCCGGCCGGCCAACCACAACTTGGCCACGAGATACTCGAACCAGTCCCCCACCGTAAAGCTGCATGTAAAAACGAGGGAAAATATCACGAAGGCCGACAGGAGAGATTCGTCGAACTCGGCGCCGAAGTCATAACCGGAGAGATCGTACCCGGAGAGCCGGGCAACAGGGAAAGCTACGACGCTTTCTGCAGCCACCAGGAACAACCCGCCCACCATTCCGACGGTCAGACCGCTCACCAGTGTCGCCTTCCTGTTGCCGCGTAGCACGGAAGCCGGGCCGGCGGCCCGTGAGACGTCAATGGGCAGGCCGTCGCTTCCGTCGAACGGTCGGGCGAGCCCGCGCCCGAGGCCGTATCCCCAGCCTGCGACAACACCCCATCACAAGCCCGCCCCGGAAGCCGTCCCACCCGCTTCCCAGGGCAAAAGCCAACCCATCAGAAGACCGATAATGATGCCACCCGCCAGTGCGGACACGAACTCCTTGAGCATCGCTCGGAGTAGCCTGAGCGTGGTGCCGCGGGAGCGGCGCGGATTCACCGACGGAGCCGAGTCGTCACCGAGCTTCGCCCAGTGGAGGAGAAAAGTCACAAGTACCGCAATCGCCGCAGAGACAGCGCCGAGTACGGGGTCTCCCGCAAATGCACCCAGGGCGCCCACCGCTCCGCAAGAAAGTGCGATCACGAAGAGGGAAACGTATCGCGGGACGGCCTTGTGTCCGTGGCGATGTTGACGGTCACCGGCAGCACGAGAGTGGTCAGCACGCCGACTCCGACAACCCATAACCGCCGCATGGACCACCGCTCGTCTCAGCACGCAGGAAGACGCTGAACACTCCCGCACACGACTGCCCCAAGTCACCGACCAACGGTGTTGTGAGCGGCGGGGTGTCGCACGGTTCCGCAGGACTCGTACGTGGTCACCGCACTAGATCCCGTACTCCGGGCTGGTGAAGGGCCACGCCTCGGCGATCCACTTCGGCACGAACGCGTCCAGCGCGCGTTCCAGGTCCGTGTCGACGTACTCGTCCACGACCCACCACGAGATCCGCGCGTCGTCGGCCGGGTCGATGTAGACGCACCCGAGCAGCTCGGTCTCGTCGGCGTTGAACAGGGCGTAGTTGAACGACTCGTGCGCGTCCTGCTCGCGTTCGTGCCGGGCCAGGTCGACGCGGTCGTCCTCGTGGGGCATGTCGGCGGGCGGCCAGCCCCACTTCTCGCCGTACAGCGACCACAGCCGCTCCCGCGAACCCATCACGGCCGGGTAGTCGATGTCCACATCGGACTCGCGGATGGGCCGCAGGTGGTGTTCGGCGTCGAGCGGGGCGCGGGTCGGGTGGGCGAAGTCAGCGGGGAGCCAGGACATGGGCGGATTCTGCGGTGGCGCGGGCCGGACCGCCACCGAAAATCCGATGGCGCGACCTGGGACACACCGAGACACTGCACCGATGACCGATGGGCTGGTGCTGCGGACCGCGCGCCCGGAAGACCTCGACCAGATCGGCGCGCTGCTGACCGACCGGGGTGAGCCGGCGGACGCGGTGGACCACCGCCTGGTGGTCGAGGACCCGGACGCGGGCTGGGAGGCGTGCGCGGTCGTCGTCGACGGTGACAAGGTCGTGTCCACCGCGACCCTGCTGGACGAGACGCTGGTGCTCAACGGGCTGGAGATCCCGGCGGGCCAGGTCGAACTGGTCGCGACCGACCGCGCCTACGAGGGCCGGGGGCTGGTGCGCGCGTTGATGGGCTGGGCGCACGAACGGTCCGCCGCACGCGGTCAGCTGGTGAACGTGATGCTCGGCATCCCGTACTTCTACCGCCAGTTCGGCTACACCTACGCGATCCCGATCTCGGCCACCCGGCCGGTGACAGGTCGGCCCGACGGCGCCGGTCACACCCTGCGTGAGGCCACAGCGGACGACATCCCGACCATGGTCCGCCTCCAGGACGCCGAGCAGGGCCGTGCCGACCTGCGGATGCCGCACTCCCCCGGCCTGTGGCGGTGGTTGGTGGCGCGGGACGGCAGCACGGAGTGGCTGGTGGAGCGGGACGGCGTGCCGGTCGCCACCGGTCGCACCACCCCACCGGAGGAGGGCGCACGGCTGTGCGAGGCGGCGGCGGTGGACGAGGCCGCGGCGCACGCGCTGCTGGCGTTGACCGGGGCCACCGAGATGAACGAGCGGCCGGGCACGGTCGCGGGTGAGGCGTTGGAGCCGTTCCTCGGGCCCGCGCCGGAGGACGCGAGTTCGTACTACGTGCGGATCGGTGACCCGATCGCGCTGCTGGAGCACCTGCGGCCGGTGTTCGGGAAGCGGTTGGCGGACGGCGGTTTCGCCGACCGGGAGGGCGAGGCGGTGGTCTCGTTCTACCGCTCGCACGTGCGGCTGCCGTTCAAGGCGGGCGAGGTCGGCCCGATCGTGCCGGGCGGCACCATGCAGGCGCCGGGCGCGGCGGGCGGTGCGGGCGTGGCCCCGGACATGCTGGCGTCACTGCTGTTCGGCCCGCACGGCCTCAAGGGCCTGACCGCCCGGTTCCCGGACGTCTACCCGGGCCCGAACGCCGACCTGATGCACACCCTGTTCCCGCCGGTGCGCGGTGACCTGATGACGTTCTACATCCCCTGAAACCCACGGCCGACTAGGTGGCCGTCTGGAACAGCTCTTCCGCCTCGGTGATCGCCCTTGTCAGCGCCTCGGGCTCCGGCCGCAGCCCGGCCACGATCGCGTCGACACCGCGCAGACCGGCCCGTTCCAGCAGTCGCTTCTCGTTCGTCGTCCACTGACCGCGTGCCGCCAGCACCGCGTGCGCCGTCTGCATCGCGGCGGTGACCAGGGCGCCCGCGACTTCGGCGAGCCGGCCGTGCGGGGCGTGCGCGGCGAGGGCGTACTGCAGCGTCATGGCCGCCCTGCCGCGCCACACCGGCGGGGCCGCCGCACGCAGCTTTTCCGGGTAAGTGGGGCGGGGGAGGCCGCCGCGCAGCACCGTGTTCAGCGCGAGTTCGCCGACGATCAGGTAGCTGGGGATGCCGGCGAGGTGGAACATCAGCGGCTCCCAGTGGAAGCGGCCCTGCTCGGCTTCGGCCAGTTCGTGTTCGACCACGTCGAGGTCGCGGTAGTGGACGTCGACGCGCCGGCCGTCGACGGTGAGCCACGCGCCGCCGTTGAAGACTCCGCCGCCCCAACCGCCGAGTTCCGAGACCTCGCCCTCCCAGCCGACCGCGCGCAGGTCGGCCGGGTCGAAGCCGCCCCGGTAGTAGACGGCGAAGTCCCAGTCGCTGTCCGGGGTGTGGGTGCCCTGGGCGCGCGACCCGCCGAGGGTGACCGCGCGCACGGCGGGCAGGGCGGCCAACCGGTCGGCGACGTGGTCGAGGAACATTTCGTCGGTCATTCGTCGGTCATATCGGTACGCCGGCGGGCGTGTCATCCGTAATTCGGTGTCCGCTCGTTCGGCGCGTTCAGATGGACGCGAACTCGACGCCCATCGCGACGCCCGCGAGCACGAGCAGCACGCCGGCGCAGGTGAGTGCGCGGCGGTAGCCGGTGTCGCCCAGGTGGCGGCGCCCGCGTGCGACGAGCAGCGCGATCACGACTTTGCCGCCGACCAGGGTCAGGTAGAACCCGATCAGCAGCGCCGCGCCCGCGCCGGCCGACTCACGCCAGGTGGTGATGGTCAGCGGGCCGAGCGCGGTCGCCCACGCGATCCACGGGTGCGGGCTGAGCACGTTCACCAGCACCGCTCGGCGCAGGGAGAGCGCGACGGCGCCGGAAAGGGCACCGGAATTGTCGGACCTCGTCGGTAGAATTGAATTCAGGGTTCCCCTGGGCGGCGCCCCCTGCGAAGCATGGCCTTCGGCTTGCTCAGCGTGCTCGGTTTGCTCGGCTTCGGCTTGCTCGGCCGGCGCGGGACGAGTGCTGTTCAGCGAAGCCGACCGCGCCTCCCGGACGGTCTGCACGCCGCTCCACACCACGAACACCGCGCCCACGACCCCGAGCACGCCCAGCGCCCGCGCGGGCAGGCGGTCCAGCAGGAGCAGGGTCACGGCGACGACCACGGCGTCCGACAACAGCGGCGCGCAGGCGGTCAGCGCGCCTGCCCTCCAGCCCGAGCGCAACGCCGACGTCACCACCAGCACCAACAGCGGGCCGGGGCTGATGCTCGCGGCCAAGCCGAGGGCCAGTCCCAACCCCAGTGCGTCCACGGCGGCAGACTAGGCCACGTGTCCGAGTTCGCCCGAGTCCTGGCCACCCTGCGGCAGATCCGCGGCCTGAGTCCGTTCTTCGCCCTGGACGTCGGCCGGCCCGACGGCGGCTGGCACGACGGCGCGGAGCTGCTGGACGGCCCCGCCCTGCCCGACGCGCTCGACCGGATCGCCGCCCGGTACCGCACGTCCGAACGGCGGGTGGCCGCGTCGCTGTTCTTCCTGAGCTACACCGCCCGCCTGCTGTCCCCGGTGGTCGCCGCACGCGCGGTCGACGGGGTCGCGCCCGACATCCGGCCCGCCAACCTGTGGTGGCGGTACGGCCCGGACGGCCTCCAGGTCCGCCTCAAGGATCCGGTCGGGGGCACGGACATCGCCGAGTCGCTGGAGCCGGTGGTGGAGGCGGTGCGCTCGACAACGCCGGTGGCGCGCGGTCTGCTGTGGGGCAACGCGGCGTCGTCCATGGCGGGCGCGCTGCGCACGATCAGCCGCAGCGGGATGGCGACGGACTGCGTGGCGTTGGGCGAGGAGCTGTTCGCCGACCCGCCGCTGAAGGGCACCGGCGAGTTCATCCCGTTCCCCGGCGAGGTCGTGTTCCGGCGGCGCAGCTGCTGCCTGTACTACCGCCTCGACGGCGGCGGTACCTGCGGCGACTGCCCGCTGCCGTCCCGCTGACCCCGGGGCGTGACGAAGACGACAACTCGTCTGGTCGGTTGTGCCGGCCCACGATCGACATCTACGGTTCGGGCGCCGCAGTGGACGGGAAGCCGGTGTGAATCCGGCGCGGTCCTCGCCACTGTGACCGGGGAGCCAACCCGCCGAGAACGTCACTGGTCGCGTGGAGCGGCTGGGAAGACGCGGGGACGGTGTCGATCCGGGAGTCAGGAGACCGGCTGCGGCGCGAGTTGTTGTTGACCTTCCACGAGGTATGGAGGAGGCCGTCATGACGAGCCCCGCGCACACCCCCGCAGTTACCGACGAATGGGTCACTCCCATTCCCAAATGGGCCTACGCCGTCGCACTGGTCGCGTTGACCGTGACGTGGCTGGTGCTCCAGGAGAACGGCATCGCGCTCGGCCACGCCGCCGAGACCGTGCACGAGTTCTTCCACGACGGGCGCCACGCGCTCGGCGTCCCGTGCCACTAGGGCCGGACGACATGCCCACGTACAAGGGGCTGCTGCTGCGCGGTGTCGGCGCGGGTGCCGTGTCCGGGCTGCTCGCGGGCCTGGTCGGGGTGTTCGTGGTCGAGGCGCCGATCCGTGCGGCGCTGGCCGTCGAACAGGCACGACCGGCCGAGCCCGGCGCCGGTCACGACCACGGCGAGTTGTTCAGCCGCGGCACGCAGGTGGTCGGTGGTGTGCTCGCCGCGGTGGTGGTGGGCGTCGCCGTCGGCGCGTTGTTCGCCACCGCGTACGCGGGGTCGCGGCGCTGGTTCGCGTCCAAGGCGCCGTTCGTCCGGGCGGTGACGCTGTCGGCGGCGGTGTTCGGCACGGCGGCGTTGCTGCCGGCGGTGAAGTACCCGGCGAACCCGCCCGCGGTGGGTGACCCGGACACGGTGGAGTACCGCACGGTGCTCTACCTGGGGTTGATCGCGGCCGGGCTGCTGGTCGCGTTCGGCGCGAGTTACCTGGCCTCCCGGTTGGGCCACCTGTCCCAGCCGGTCCGCTGCACCGCCGTGGCGTTGGCCGTGGTGGCGGCGGTGGTCGTGCTGCTGGTGGCGTTCCCGGCCACCCCGGACGCGGTCCCGGCGGACATGCCGGGCAGCGTGCTGTGGGACTTCCGGTTGGCCTCACTCGCCGAGACGGCCACGCTGTGGCTCGGCCTCGGCGTGGTGTTCGGCCTGCTGGTCGACCCGGCCACGCGCCGAGCCCGGCAGGTGTCAGCGGTCTAGCGGCTCAGCGGTCGAGCAGTTGGGCGAGCGTCACGAGGTCCATCCCGATCAGGGACTCGCGGAACACGCGGCGCTCGCCCTCCTCGACCGGCACGTCGCACGGCACCACGAGGACCGTGCACCCGGCCGCCACCGCGGAAGCCGTCCCGGTCGGCGAGTCCTCGACCGCGACGCAGCGGGTCGGGTCGACGCCGAGCAGCCGTGCGGCCTTCAGGTACGGCTCGGGCAGCGGCTTGTTGAGGCCGTCGACCTCGTCACCGCACACGGTGACGTCGAACAGGTCCCGCCCGATGGTGTCCAGCGCGACCTCGGTCAGCCGCCGCTCGGTCGACGTGACCAGCGCCATCGGCGCACCCGAGTCCCGCACCGCGCGCAGCGCCTCGGGCGCGCCCGGCCGCCACGGCAGGCCGGAGCGGAACAGCTCCTCGGTGCGGCGACTGATCCACGCCGCGCCGTCGACGAGGTCCTCGTCCGTCGGCACGACACCCGCCTCGGCGAACAGCAGCCCCATGGTCCGGGCCGTGCTGGAGCCCACCAGCGCCTGCCGGGTCTCGTGCGACAGCGTGCCGCCCAGCTTCTCCACGAACTCGTTGAGCGGGATGTCCCACAGCTTCTCCGAGTCCAGCAGCGTGCCGTCCATGTCCCACAGCACAGCCTCGACCGTCATCTAAGACTTCCCCCCAGTGGTCACGCGTTGAAGTACTTGGCTTCCGGGTGGTGCGCCACGAACGCGTCCGTCGACTGCTCGGGGTGCAGCTGCCACTCCTCGGAGAGCTCCACCCCGATCCGGCCGGGTTCGAGCAACTCCACGATCTTGGTGCGGTCCTCGATGTCCGGGCACGCGCCGTAGCCCAGCGAGTAGCGGGCGCCGCGGTAGCCGAGCTTGAAGAACTCCTCCACGTCGTCCGGGTCCTCCGCCGCGACCGGCGCGCCGTCCGCCCAGTGCAGTTCCTCGCGGATCCGCCGGTGCCAGTACTCGGCCAGCGCCTCGGTGAGCTGCACGCCCAGGCCGTGCACCTCGAGGTACTCGCGGTAGGAGTCCTTGGCGAACAGCTCGTTGGCGTAGTCGGCGATCGGCTGCCCCATGGTGACCAGGTGGAACGCGATCACGTCCACCTCGCCCGCCTCGCGGGGCCGCCAGAAGTCGGCCAGGCAGAGCCGCCGGTCCCGCTTCTGCCGGGGGAACGTGAACCGGGTGCGTTCCGGCGCGTCCACCGTGGGCTCGCTCAGGATCACCACGTCGTCGCCCTCGGACACGCACGGGAAGTAGCCGTAGACGACGGCCGCGTGCGCCAGCACGCCTTCGGTGGCGAGCCGGTCCAGCCAGTACCGCAGCCGGGGCCTGCCGTCGGTCTCCACCAGCTCCTCGTAGGTGGGTCCGCTGCCGCCGCGGGAGCCCTTCAGACCCCACTGGCCCATGAACGTGGCGCGCTCGTCGAGCATCGCCGAGTACTCGGCCACCGGCACGCCCTTGACCACCCTGGTGCCCCAGAACGGCGGCGTCGGGATCGGCACGTCCACCGCCACGTCCGAGCGGCCGGTGGCGGTGGGTTCCTCCTGGAGGGCCTTGCGCTCGGCGGCGATGCGCAGCGACCGCTCGCGGCGGGCCTTGCGTTCGGCGGCCTTCCGCTCGCCCTCCGGGTCGACCGTCGGCGTCTCGCCGCGCTTGGCCGCCATGATCGCGTCCATCAGCCGCAGGCCCTCGAACGCGTCGCGGGCGTACCGGACCTCGCCCAGGTACAGCTCGCTGAGGTCGTTCTCGACGTACGCGCGGGTCAGCGCCGCGCCGCCGAGCAGGACCGGCCACCGCGCGGCGACACCGCGCGAGTTCATCTCCTCCAGGTTCTCCTTCATGACCACCGTGGACTTGACCAGCAGGCCGGACATGCCGATGGCGTCGGCGCGGTGCTCCTCGGCGGCGTCGAGGATGGCGTTGACCGGCTGTTTGATGCCGATGTTGACGACGTCGTAGCCGTTGTTGGACAGGATGATGTCCACCAGGTTCTTGCCGATGTCGTGCACGTCGCCCTTGACCGTGGCCAGCACGATGCGGCCCTTGCCGTCGTCGTCGGAGCGCTCCATGTGCGGCTCCAGGTACGCCACGGCGGCCTTCATCACCTCGGCGGACTGGAGCACGAACGGCAGCTGCATCTGGCCGGAGCCGAACAGCTCGCCGACGGTCTTCATGCCCGCGAGCAGGGTGTCGTTGATGATCTGCAACGCTGGCCGCTCGCGCAGCGCCGCGTCCAGGTCGGTTTCCAGGCCGTTGCGCTCGCCGTCCACGATCCGCCGCTCCAGGCGGGCGAACAGGGGCAGCGCGGCCAGTTCCTCGGCGCGGGACGCCTTGTTCGACGACGTGCTGACGCCCTCGAACAGCTCCATGAGCCTTTGCAGCGGGTCGTACCCCTCACGGCGGCGGTCGTAGACCAGGTCGAGCGCCACGGCGCGCTGCTCGTCCGGGATGCGCGCCATCGGGACGATCTTGGAGGCGTGCACGATCGCCGTGTCCAGGCCCGCCTGCACGCACTCGTGCAGGAACACCGAGTTCAGCACCTGCCTGGCGGCCGGGTCGAGGCCGAACGAGACGTTCGAGATGCCCAGCGTCGTCTGCACGTCCGGGTAGCGGCGCTTGAGCTCGCGGATCGCCTCGATGGTCTCGACGGCGTCGCGGCGCACCTCCTCCTGCCCGGTCGAGATCGGGAAGGTGAGCGCGTCGATGATGATGTCGCCGGTCCGGACGCCCCAGTTCACGGTCAGGTCCTCGATCAGGCGGGTCGCGACCCGGACCTTCCACTCGGCGGTGCGGGCCTGGCCCTCCTCGTCGATGCACAGGCCGACGACCGCCGCGCCGTGCTCGCGGACCAGCCGCATGATCCGCTGGAACCGGGAGTCCGGGCCGTCGCCGTCCTCGTAGTTCACCGAGTTCACCGCGCAGCGCCCGCCCAGGCACTCCAGCCCGGCCCGGAGCACGTCCGGCTCGGTCGAGTCGAGCATGATCGGCAACGTGGACGCGGTGGCCAGGCGGGTCGCGAGGGCGCGCATGTCCGCCACGCCGTCACGGCCGACGTAGTCGACGTTGAGGTCGAGCAGGTGCGCGCCGTCGCGGGTCTGGTCGCGGGCGATCTCGACGCAGTCCTCGTAGCGGCCGGCGAGCATCGCCTCGCGGAACGCCTTCGAGCCGTTGGCGTTGGTGCGCTCGCCGACCATCAGCACCGACGCGTCCTGCCGGAACGGAACGGCCTGGTAGAGCGAGGACACGCCCGGCTCGGGACGCGGACGGCGGGGCGTGGGCCCGAGGTCTTTGACGGCTTCGACGACCTGGCGGACGTGCTCGGCGGTCGTGCCGCAGCAGCCGCCGACCAGGCGGACGCCGAACTCGGTGACGAACCCGGACAGCGCACGCGCCAGCTCTTCCGGGCCGAGCGGGTAGACCGCGCCCCTCGGGCCCAGTTCGGGCAGGCCGGCGTTCGGCATGACCGACAGCGGCACGCGGGCGTGCTTGGCGAGCTGCCGCAGGTGTTCGCTCATCTCGGCCGGGCCGGTGGCGCAGTTCAGCCCGATCAGGTCGATGCCCAGCGGTTCGAGGGCGGTGAGCGCGGCGCCGATCTCCGAGCCGAGCAGCATCGTGCCGGTCGTCTCGACGGTGACCTGCGCGATGATCGGGACGGTGGCGCCGTGCGCGGCCATCGCCCGCTTGGCGCCGGTGATCGCGGCCTTGGTCTGGAGCAGGTCCTGGGACGTTTCCACGATCACCGCGTCCACGCCGCCTTCGAGCAGGCCCTTGACCTGCTCGACGTAGGCGTCACGGAGAGTGGCGAACGGGGCGTGCCCGAGGGTGGGCAGCTTGGTGCCGGGCCCGACCGAGCCGAGCACGAACCTGCCGCCGAACTCGTCGGCCGTTTCGCGCGCCAGTTCGGCACCCCGACGTGACAGCTCGAAGATCTTGTCCTCGATGCCGTACTCGGCGAGGTTGGCCAGGTTCGCACCGAAGGTGTTGGTCTCCACGGCGTCCGCGCCGGCTTCGAGGTAACCGCGGTGCACCTGCCGCACGACATCCGGCCGGGTCACGTTCAGGATCTCGTTGCAACCCTCATGACCTGCGAAGTCGTCCAAGGTCAAGTCGGCGGACTGGAGCATGGTGCCCATCGCGCCGTCCGCGACGACCACGCGGTCGGCGAGCGCGCCCAGGAAAGGGGGCGTGACACGATCCGACATGCGCCAAGCCTACGGCGTCACGTCTGCGGCAGTGGTCGTAGTCTGACGCCGTGACCGATCCGGACGAGGCCGCCCAGACCCCATTCGACCCCAGCAAACCGCTCACCAATCCGATCATGGTGGCGGCGTTCGAGGGGTGGAACGATGCTGGCGACGCCGCCAGCACGGCGATCGAGCACCTGCAACTCACGTGGGATGCGACGCCGCTGGTGGAGATCGACCCGGACGACTACTACGACTTCCAGGTGACTCGTCCCACAGTCCGCATGGTGGACGGCGTCACCCGACGGGTTGAATTTCCGACTACCCGGTTGTCGGTCTGCCGCCCGCCGGGGTCGTCCACCGACGTGGTGCTGGTGCACGGGATCGAGCCGAACATGCGGTGGCGGAAGTTCGCCGCCGAGCTGCTGGGCCACATCGAGGACCTGGGCGTGACCACCGTGGTCACGTTGGGTGCGCTGTTGATGGACACTCCGCACACGCGCCCGGTGCCGGTGACGGGCACGGCGTACGACGAGGCGGCGGCGGCGAAGTACGGGCTGGAGCGGTCCCGCTACGAGGGGCCCACCGGCATCGTCGGCGTGTTCCAGGACCTGTGCGTGCAGGCCGGGGTGCCGGCGATCTCGTTCTGGGCCGCCGTGCCGCACTACGTGTCCCAGCCGCCCTCGCCGAAGGCCACGCTGGCGTTGCTGCACCGGGTGGAAGAGGTGCTGGACGTCGAGGTGCCGCTGGGCGCGCTGCCGGAGCAGGCGGAGGAGTGGGAGCGCACGGTCAGCGAGATGGCCGACGAGGACGAGGACGTGCGCAACTACGTGCGGGCGCTGGAGGAGCGCGGGGACGCGGAGATCCAGATCACCGAGGCCAGCGGTGACGCCATCGCGGCCGAGTTCGAGCGGTACCTGCGGCGGCGCGGACGCGGGCCGGGGCGCGGGCCGACCGGTATGTGAGCCGGCTCCGACCGGCTGCCGCTTGGGGCCGCCTGACCGGCGAACCGCAACGGCTTCGCAGGGGTCCCCGCCAAGGGGACCCCTGCTTTTACTTTGCCAGAGGGGGCCGACAATTTCGGCGGTGAGGCCGGCTCCTGTGGACAACTCCCACTGCCTGGTCCGACCGGCCGCCAGGGCCAACTGACCGACCCGCGACCGACCGGTTAGCTGGGTCCGAGCGGCTGTCTGGATCCGAGCGGCTGAGCGGGTGTGATTGGGTGACCCGGTGCGACCGGCTGACCGCGACCTACCGGCCGGCCAGCCGCGACCGGCTGCCCGAGTCCGGCTGGCGGCGCTGTACGCGGGCGGGTTCCTGGGGCCCTTCGGCGGCGCGATGACGTCGTCCGTGCTGCCCGAGGTCGGTGCGGACTTCGGTGTCTCGGCGGGGTCGGCGGCGGCGACGTTGACCGGGTACATGGTGCCGTTCGCGCTGTTCATGCTGGTGTCGGGCACGTTCGGTGAACGGTGGGGCGCACGGCGGACGGTCCTGCTCGCGTACGGCGGGTACGTCGTGGCGTCGGTGCTGTGCGCGGTGGCGTGGTCGTTCCCGGTGTTGATCGGCGGCCGTGCCCTGCAGGGCGCGGCGAACGCGTTCACCACTCCCTTGCTGTTGGCGACGATCGCGGCGGTGACGCCGCAGGCCCGGCTGGGGCGCGCGCTGGGTGTGTTCGCGTCCATGCAGGCCGCCGGGCAGACGTCGGCGCCGCTGCTGAGCGGGTTGGCGGCGGAGGCGTCGTGGCGGTGGGCGTTCGTGGGCGCGGCGGTGGTGGCGGGCGCGTTGGCGGTGGTGGGGTTGCCCGCCGACCCGCCGCGCGGTGGTGACCGGCCACGTCTGCGCAGCGCCTGGCGGCTGCCGACGCTGCGGTTGGCCGCGGTCGGGTTCGTGGCGTGGGGGTGTCTGGGCGGGCTGTCGTTCCTGGTGGCGCTGCGGCTCGGTGACTCGTTCGGGTTGAGCGCGGGGCAGCGCGGGCTGGTGCTGACCGGGTTCGGGCTGGTCGGGATCTTCACCGCGCGGCTCACCGGGTGGTCGATCGACCGGTTCGGGGCGCGGCGGTGCGCGTTGTCCGGGGCGGCGGTCGGCGGCGTGCTGCTGGCCGGTGTCGGAGTGCTGCCGTCCGTGGTGGCGGTCGGGGTGCTGTGGGCGGTGGCGGGCGCGTTCAGCCAGGCGGTGATCGTCGGCTTGAACGCCCTGGTGCTGTCCGCGGACGGCGGCAACCGGGGCGGTGCGGTGTCGGTGGTGCAGTCGCTGCGGTTCCTGGGCGGTGCCGTGTCACCGGTGGCGTTCGTGCCGCTGTACCACTTGGACCCGGTGAGCGCGTTCCTCGTGCCGGCCGGGTTGGTGCTGGCCGTGCCACCCGTGCTGCTGCTCCACCACGACCGGTCACGCCCTGACACGGTCGCCGCGCGCCGCTGAACGTGACGTGGCGCCATCGCGCACGGCCGGATCGTCGCGCTCGACATCGTCAGCGACCCGGACCGGCCGGCCCGGGTCGACGTCACGTTCCTCGACGACTGAGACGGCTGAGACGACCGGGACGACCGGGCAGCGGCTTCACGTCGAGGGTGGCCAGTGCCAGCGCACCGGCCGCGAGGTAGAGCGCGGCCTGGGCGTTGAGCAGCACGGACAGGCCGAGGACGGGAGTGAGGGCGCCGGCCAGCACCATGCCGAGCGCCTGACCGCCGTCGTAGAGGCTGACGAACGTCGCCATCACCCGGCCGCGCACCTCGTCGGCCGCGTGCAGTTGGAGCACCGACATCATCCCGGCGCCCGCGATCACGCCCGGCACGCCCACCACCACGAACGCGGCCAGATAGAACACCAGCGCGGTGGTCAGGTGCGGCCCGTTCCAGCCGAGCGCGGCGACCACGCCGAAGCCGACCAACGCGACGCCCAGGAGCCTGCCCGGCGCGAGTTTCCGCGCCAGCACGCCGACCAGCAGACCGCCGAGCAACCCGCCGACCGCCTGGACGCCGCGCAGGAGCCCCACCTCGGCCGCGCCACCACCGAGCCGTTCGGCCACGAACACCACGAACAGCACCACGAACAGGCCCTGGCTCGTCGCCATCAGCCCGACCACGGCGACCATCGGCCGCAGCGGGCCCCGGATCTCGCGCAGGCCGTCCAGCCAGGCCCGCCACGCGGGCTTCCCCGCCTCACGTGCCGGGTCCCTGGTGCCGAGCGTCGCCAACAAGGCCGCCGCGAGCAGGAACGACACCACGTCCGCCAGCACCACACCCGGCAGCCCGGTGTACCCGAGGACCAGGCCGCCCAGCGACGCGCCGACCAGCCGGGCCAGGTTGCCGTTCAGGCCCACCAGCCCGTTGGCCGCCGGCACCTGCTCACGCGGCACGAGCGTCGGCAGCAGCGCGTTCTTGGCGGGCTCGAACAACGCGGCCAGCCCCGCCTGCACCGCGATCACCACGTTCAGCAGCACCAGATCGCCGGTGAGCAGCGGCAGCAGGGTGACCGCCTGGGCGAGGCTGACCAGCAGCATCAGCTTCCGCCGGTCCCACCGGTCGGCCAGCACCCCGGCCAGCGGCGACAGGGCCAGGCTCGGCAGCAGCGCCACCACGAACGTCGTCGCGGTCGCCGCCGTGGAGCCGGTGCGCTGGTACACGTACACCGGCAGGGCGACCAGCAGCACCCAGTCGCCGATCTCGGAGACGAACCCCGCGATCCACAGCCGGCGGAAGGCCGGCACCCCCAGCGGCCCGTTCACCGCGGGAAGGCCCGGATACCGACGTGGGCGGGCAGGGCGCCCTCGGGCACGTCCTCGCGCACCGGCACCAGGTACGGGCGCAGGATGTCGTCGATCATGCCGAGCAGGCCGATCAGCTCCTCGGCGGTGACGTTGACCGTGTAGCCGTGCATCGCGGAGGCTTCCAGCCACTCGCGCGGCAGTTCGTGCTGCCGGTCCAGGAACCGCTGCACCAGCCGGTTGTCCTCGTTGAGCCCCAGCGCGAGCAGGGCGTCCTGCTGGGTGCGGACCTCCGGGTCGTCGTCGAACGCGCCGACGTCGTAGCCGACCGAGGTGGCCCGCCACGGCCGTTCCCGCCCGTCACCGGCCTCGACGCGCTCCACGAACCCGGACTTCGCCAGCTGCCGCAGGTGCCAACTGCAGTTGGAGGCGGTCGACCCGACCGCCTCGGCGCACTCGCTCGCCGTACGGGGACCGACCGCCAGGAGGTGGTTGAGCAGCGACACCCGCAGCGGGTGGGCCAGCGCCTTCAGCGCGTCGACATCGGTGACCCGTCGGGGCCGTGGGAGATCCATTACCCCGACGGTATACCTGAAAGGACTCTTTCGAAAGAGTCCTTTCAGACCTCAGCCGACGTCCCGCCGGCGGAAACCGGCGAACCCGACCGCCACCAACGCCGCCGCGATCGCCGTGAGCCACAGCAGCGGCCCGGCGGTCACGTCCGCGCCCGGCACCTTCGGGATGTGCGTGAACGGCGAGAGGTCCATCGCCCACTGGTCGAGCTGGAGCAGCGGCCCGAGTTGGCCGAGCACCAGGAACACCACGATCACCGCCCAGCTCGCCGACGACAGCTTCGGCACCAGCGCGAACAGCACCAACGCGATGCCCGCGACCACCCACACCGCCGGCACGTGCGTCAACGCCGCGCCCGCCAGCCGGACGACCTGCCCGCCGACGTCACCGACCCGCGCGCCGTGCACCAGACCCGCGCCCACACCGGCGGCGGCCAGCACGACGGCCGTGCCGGCGGTGGCGAACAACAGGTGGCTGCCGACCCACGCGAACCGGCTGACCGGCGTGGCCAGCACCGGCTCGGCACGGAACTCGGTCTCCTCGGCGCGCAGCCGCAACGTCGACTGCACCACGTAGATGGCGCTGAACAGGGCGATGATGCCGATGATCGACGCCAGGTAGACGTCCACGATCGCGCCGGTGCCGCCCATCTGGGAGATGATCTTCTCCAGCGCCGGGTTGGCCTCCAGCATCTCCTCCACACCGCGCGCGACCGACCCGTAGACCGCGCCGAGCACGAACAGGCTGATCGTCCAGCCGATCAGCATGCCCCGCTGCAACCGCCAGGCCAGGCCGAACGCGCTGGTCAACGAGCCGGGCGCGCGGGCCGGGCCGAGCCTGGTCGGCACCAGGCCGCCGCCGATGTCGCGCTTGGTCACCAACGTCGAGGCGACCACGAGCAGCACCGCGAACAACGCCACCGGGAGCAGCAACACCCAGTACCGGTCCCCCGCGAACGCCCTGGTGTGCTCCAGCCAGCCCAGCGGCGACAGCCAGGTCAGCCACGTCGGCCCCTGGTCGCCCGCCGCGTCGCCGACGGCCCGCAGCAGGTAGGCCACGCCGAGCACGCCGCCGGAGATCGAGTTCGCCGTGCGGGCGCTCTCCGACAGCTGCGCGCTGACCGCGCCCACACCGGCGAACACCCAGCCGACGGACGCGAACGCCAGACCGAACGCGAACGCCCCGGCCGACGACTGGCCCAGACCGGCCAGGCCGAGCCCCACGAGCAGGCCGATCACCGTGCTCGCCAGCACCGCGACCACCACGCCCGCGGCCAGCGGCGCGTGCCGCGAGACGACGGCCGAGCCGATCAGCTCCAACCGGCCGGTCTCCTCCTCGGCCCTGGTGTGCCGGGTGACCAGGAACATGCTCATCAGGCCGACCAGCAGCGCGCCGAACACGCCCCACCGCCAGGCCAGCACGCCGCCGGTGGTCGACGCGTCGTGCAGCGGGCCGAGCATCGCCAGGAACGCCGGGTTGCTGCCCGCCGTGGCACCCAACTGCTGTCGCGACTCGGCCGTGCCGTACAGCTCCCCCACGGTCGACGCGGTGGACAGCGTGATGCCGACCATGCCGACGATCCAGACGGCGAGCAGCAGCCGGTCGCGGCGCAGGGCCAGGCGCACCAGCGAGCCGAGCCCGGTCACGACGACATCGCCCCCTTGACTTCCCCGGCCGGCAGCTCGTCCTCGTAGTGGCGCAGGAACAGCTCTTCCAGCGTGGGCGGCTGGCTGGTCAGCGTGCGGACACCGCTGCCGACCAACGCGCGCAGCGCGGTGTCCAGGTGGTCGGTGTCCACCTCGAACCGCACCCGCAGCCCTTCCACCCGCAGGTCGTGCACGCCGGGCAGGTCGGCCAGGCCGTTGGGCGCGCCGACCAGCTCCGCCGAGACGCTGGTGCGGGTCAGGTGGCGCAGGTCGGCCAACGTGCCGGTCTCGACCGTGCGGCCGTTGCGGATGATGCTGACCCGGTCGCACAGCGCCTCGACCTCGGCCAGGATGTGGCTGGACAGCAGCACGGTCCGCTCGCCGCGCAACTCGTTGACCGCCTCCTGGAACACGGCCTCCATCAGCGGGTCCAGCCCGGAGGTCGGCTCGTCCAGGATCAGCAGCTCCACGTCCGAGGCCAGCGCCGCGACCAGGGCCACCTTCTGCCGGTTGCCCTTGGAGTAGGTGCGGCCCTTCTTGCGCGGGTCCAGCTCGAAGCGCTCCAGCAGCTCGGCCCGGCGCTTCTCGTTCAGCCCGCCGCGCAGCCTGCCCAGCAGGTCGATCACCTCGCCGCCGGTCAGGTTCGGCCACAGGCTCACGTCCCCCGGCACGTAGGCCAGCCTGCGGTGCAGCTCGGCGGTGTCGCGCCACGGATCGCCGCCCAGCAGCGACGCGGAACCCGCGTCGGCGCGCAGCAGACCCAGCAGGACGCGGATAGTCGTCGACTTGCCCGACCCGTTCGGGCCGAGGAAGCCGTGCACCTCCCCCTGTCGGACGGTCAGCTCCAGACCGTCCAGTGCACGCGTCGGGCCGAACGTCTTGACCAGGCCCGACACGGATATCGCAGCTGTCATGAGCCTCAAGCTACAGTCGATTCACAAAGTCGTGAAGTTAAGGAAGCGTATAAACTGCCACCCGTTCAGAGGACCACGAAGGGATGATCCGGCGGTGACACAGGTGGGCGAGCGGGACGACCAGGCGGTGCTGCGCTTCATCGAGCGCTTCTCCTCGGTGTTCACCCAGACCGGTATGCCGAGGATGCCGTCACGGGTGTTCGTCGCCCTGCTGGCCAGCGACTCCGGTGAGATGACCGCCGCCGAGCTCGCCGATCTGCTGCGGGTGTCGCCCGCCGCGATCTCCGGTGCCATCCGGTACCTCACCCAGGTGAACCTGGTCAGCCGGGAACGGGAGACGGGCACGCGCCGTGACCTCTACCGCCTGTTCGACGACCTCTGGTACGAGGCGCTGTTCCGCCGGGACGAGATGATGCGCCGCATGCAGGGACCGCTCAGGGAGGGCATCGGCGCGCTCGGCGCCGAGACGCCCGCCGGCAAGCGCATCGCCGAGACGCTGATGTTCTTCGAGTTCGTCCACGGCCAGCTGCCGAACCTGCTCAAGCAGTGGCGGGCGTACCGGGACGAGCACCTGGGCTCCTGACCCGCCGGCGTTCGGGCGAGTCGAACCGTAGTGATCGGTCCCGATTCGACGTAGTTACGACTAACGGGGCTACTCGTGGGTCGGTTTTGTCCCGACCATGCATGTGACCAGGTCGCTCCACTCGTTCGCGCGAACGTCCCCAACCCTGCACGCTCGGCCGACCG
The DNA here is from genome assembly GCF_009769385.1 of Saccharothrix deserti. Lineage (GTDB taxonomy): Bacteria > Actinomycetota > Actinomycetes > Mycobacteriales > Pseudonocardiaceae > Actinosynnema > Actinosynnema deserti. The sequence continues at coordinate 198,466 of NZ_ML775962.1, read as the reverse complement.
GCGCACCCGCCAGGCACGGCCGCGCAGCCCTGCCCGAGGGAGAACCCTGCCATGGGAGACGCTCGAACAACCACCAGAAGACTGGCCGTGCTCGGCCTGGCCGCCGTGTCGGCCGCCGCGCTGGCCTTCGCGAACACCGGAGTGGCGGCAGCCGAGGGCACCGTGCTCGGCGCCGAGCGCGACGACGCCGTCCCCGGTTCCTACATCGTGGCCCTGAACGACTCCGCGTCGCCGAGGTCGGCGTCCGCGTCGACCGCGTCCGCGCTGGTCGACCAGTACGGCGGCCGGGTCCGGGTGGCCTGGCAGCACGCGCTCAACGGCTTCCACGCCAGCCTGTCCGCCTCGCAGGCCAGGCGGCTCGCCGCCGACCCGCGGGTGGCGTTCGTGCAGGCCGACCTGCCCGTGTCGGTGGACGCGGTCCAGCCGAACCCGCCGTCGTGGGGCATCGACCGGATCGACCAGCGCAACCTGCCGCTGGACAGCGCCTACAACTACTCGACGACCGCGAGCAACGTGCGGGCGTACATCATCGACACCGGTATCCGGACCACCCACCAGGACTTCGGCGGCCGGGCCACCTGGGGCTTCAACTCGGTCGACACCAACAACACCGACTGCAACGGCCACGGCACCCACGTCGCCGGCACCGTCGGCGGCACCGCGCACGGCGTCGCCAAGGGCGTGCAGCTCATCGCGGTCAAGGTGCTCAACTGCTCCGGCTCCGGCACCACGGCGGGCGTGGTGAACGGCGTCAACTGGGTCACCCAGAACGCGGTCAAGCCGGCGGTCGCGAACATGTCGCTGGGCGGCGGCGTGGACACCGCGCTGGACACCGCGGTGCGCAACTCCATCGCCGCGGGCATCACGTACGCGGTGGCGTCGGGCAACTCGAACGCCAACGCGTGCAACTACTCGCCGGCGCGGGTCGCCGAGGCGCTGAGCGTGAACGCCTCGACCCGCACCGACGCGCGTGCCTCGTTCTCGAACTTCGGCACCTGCACGGACGTTTTCGCGCCCGGTGAGGGCATCACCTCGGCGTGGATGACCAACGACACCTCCACCAACACGATCAGCGGCACGTCGATGGCGTCGCCGCACGTCGCCGGCGCGGCCGCGCTGTACCTGGCGGACAACCCGACGGCGACCCCGCCGACGGTGAACGCGGCGATCGTCGCCGCCGCCACCTCGGACAAGGTCACCAGTCCGGGCACCGGCTCGCCGAACAAGCTGCTCTACACCGGCACCAGCGCCCCCGGCGCCCCGTCAGTGGTCAACCCGGGCAGCCAGACGACCACCGTCGGCACCGCTGTCAGCCTGCAGCTGACCGCCGCCGGCGGCACCGCGCCGTACGCGTTCTCGGCCACCGGGCTGCCCGCCGGCCTGTCGATCAGCGCCTCCGGCCTGATCAGCGGCACGCCGACGACCGTCGGCTCCTCCTCGGTGACCGCGACCGTGACCGACTCGGCGTCCGCCACCGGCACCACCACGTTCACGTGGACGGTCGCGGCGGTCGGCAGCGGGTGCGACCCGGTGACCAACGGCACGGACGTGGCCATCGGCGACAACTCCGACGTCAGCAGCTCGATCACGCTGAACTGCGGCGGCACCGCGTCGGCCACCACCACCGTGGCGGTCGACATCCGGCACACCTACAAGGGTGACCTGATCGTGGACCTGGTCGCACCCGACGGCACGGTCTACAACCTGCACAACCGCACCGGCGGTGGCACCGACAACATCAACCAGACCTACACCGTGAACGCCTCGTCCGAGGCCGCCGCGGGTGTCTGGAAGCTGCGCGTCCGTGACCAGGCACTGCTGGACACGGGCACCCTCAACAGCTGGACGCTCGACGTCTGAGCCGACTGACGGGTGTGGGGCCGCCTCTTCGGGGGCGGCCCCATTCTCGTGAGGCGAACGACCGCTACAGAACGACCGCTACAGCTCGACACCCAGCAGCGAGTCGACCGCCGCGCGGAACAGCGTCGGCCCGGTGGCGTCCGAGCCGCCGGAAGACAGGGCCTCCGCCGCCCACGCGTCCAGCGCCGCCAACGCGCGGGGCGTGTCGAGGTCGTCACCCAGGTGGTCGCGGAGGCGGGCGACGGTGTCCGCCGCGCTCGGGCCCGCTGGCAGGGACGCCGCGTGACGCCACGTCGCCAGCCGGGACCGGGCCGACGCCAGCAGTTCGGCGCTCCACGGCCGGTCGGTGCGGTAGTGGCCCGCGAACAACGCCAGGCGGATCGCGTTCGGGTCGACCTTCTCCGCCCGCAGCTTGGACACGAACACCAGGTTGCCGCGGGACTTGGACATCTTCTCGCCGTCCAGCCCGATCATGCCCGCGTGCACGTAGTGCCGCGCGAACGGGTGCTCGCCGGTGATCGCCTCGGCGTGCGCGGCGGAGAACTCGTGGTGCGGGAAGATCAGGTCCGACCCGCCGCCCTGCACGTCGAACGCCGTGCCGAGCCGGTTCAACGCGATGGCGCTGCACTCGATGTGCCAGCCGGGCCTGCCCTCGCCCAGCTCGGACGGCCACGACGGCTCACCCGGTCGGGCGGCACGCCACAGCAGGGCGTCCAACGGGTGGCGCTTGCCGGGCCGGTCCGGGTCGCCGCCGCGTTCGGCGAAGTACCGGTTCATCGTCTCCTGGTCGTAGTTCGACTCGTAGCCGAACCGACCCGTCGCCGACCGGTCGAAGTACACGTCCGGGTACTCCGGGTCGTCCACCTTGTACGCGGCGCCGCCGGCCAGCAGCTTCGCGATGGCCTCGACCACCTCGGGGATCGCCTCGACGGCCCCGATGTACTCGCGCGGCGGCAGCACCCGCAGCGCCACCATGTCCTCGCGGAACAGCGCGGTCTCGCGCATGCCGAGGACGACCCAGTCGTCCTGGTCCCGCTCGGCCCGCTCCAGCAGCGGGTCGTCGATGTCGGTGACGTTCTGCACGTAGTGCACGTCGTGGCCGTTGTCCAGCCACACCCGGTGCACCAGGTCGAACGCCAGGTACGTGGCCGCGTGCCCCAGGTGGGTCGCGTCGTACGGGGTGATGCCGCAGACGTACAGCCTGGCGGTGTCACCGGGGGCGGTCGGGCGCACCTCGCCGGTGGCGGTGTCGAACAGCCGCAGCGGACGCGGCTCACCCGCTACCCGCGGGACTGGAATTGATGACCAGGTCTGCATACGACCGACCCTAACTCCCCCTCCGAGCCGGGGAGGAAACGTCCGCCTGCCGGGATGCCGGGCGTACCCTCTGACCAGGGAGATGGTCGCCATGATCCTGGACATCGTCATCGGCGTGCTGAGCCTGATCACGGTCGGGCTCGCGAGCAGCGCCCGTGTGGTCAAGCAGTACGAACAGGGCCTGGTCTTCCGCTTCGGCAGGGTGCGACCCGCGTTGCGCGGGCCGGGGCTGACCATGGTCGTGCCGGGTATCGACCGGCTCAGGAAGGTGAACCTCCAGATCGTCACCCAGCCGATCCCGGCGCAGGACGGCATCACCCGCGACAACGTCACCGTGCGCGTGGACGCGGTCGTCTACTTCAAGGTGGTCGACCCGGTGCGGGCCGTGGTGAACGTCGAGGACTACCGGTTCGCCATGCTCCAGGTCGCGCAGACGTCGTTGCGCTCGATCATCGGCAAGAGCGAGCTGGACGACCTGCTGTCCAACCGGGAACGCCTCAACCAGGGCCTGGAGCTGATGATCGACAACCCGGCGCTGGCCTGGGGCATCGAGATCGACCGGGTCGAGATCAAGGACGTGGCGCTGCCGGAGGCCATGAAGCGGTCCATGTCGCGGCAGGCCGAGGCCGAGCGGGAACGGCGGGCGCGGGTCATCACCGCGGACGGCGAGCTGCAGGCGTCGAAGAAGCTGTCCGAGGCCGCCGCCACGATGGCCGAGACGCCCGCCGCGCTCCAGCTGAGGCTCCTCCAGACGATCGTGGAGGTGGCCGCGGAGAAGAACTCGACGCTGGTGCTGCCGTTCCCGGTGGAGCTGCTGCGGTTCCTCGAACGGGCCTCCGGCGCGATCGCGCAGGACTCGACGACAGCGGACTCGACCGCGCCCGGTTCGACCGCGCCCGGTTCGATCGCGCCCGGTTCGATCGCACCCTCGGCGACGCCGGGTTCGATCCCGCAGAGCCGGACGGAACCGCAGGTCAAGGCCCCGGGGCCGGGCTGAGCGTTTGCCCCGCGCCCGGGACCGGAGGAACATGTGGTCTGGCTCACGTCGTCGTGAGAAGGAGGCGGCATGACCGCGCTCAAGCCGGAACCCGTGATCACCCATCCGGGCGCGGCCCGTCGACGGTCGAAGGGCGCCGTGCTGCTGGGCATGCTCAGGACGACGGACCCGAAGCAGATCGGGCTGCTCTACCTGACGACGTCGTTCATGTTCTTCATGGCGGGCGGCCTGATGGCGCTGCTCATCCGGGGCGAGCTGGCCCGGCCGGGCCTGCAGTTCCTGTCGACCGAGCAGTACAACCAGCTGTTCACCATGCACGGCACGATCATGCTGCTGCTGTACGCGACGCCGATCCTGTTCGGTTTCGCCAACTACATCCTGCCGCTGCAGATCGGCGCGCCGGACGTGGCGTTCCCCCGGCTCAACGCGTTCTCGTACTGGCTGTTCCTGTTCGGCGGGCTGACCGTGATGGCCGGGTTCCTCACGCCGGGCGGCGCGGCGGACTTCGGCTGGACCGCCTACACGCCGTTGAGCAGCGCGGTGCACGCGCCGGGCATCGGACCGGACCTGTGGATCATGGGCCTGGCCGTGTCCGGTCTCGGCACGATCCTGGGCGGGGTCAACATGGTGACCACGGTGTGCTGCCTGCGCGCACCCGGCATGACCATGTTCCGGATGCCGATCTTCACCTGGAACATCTTCGTCACCAGCCTGCTGATCCTGATCGCGTTCCCGATCCTCACCGCGGCCCTGATGGGGCTGGCCGCCGACCGGCACCTGGGCGCGCACGTGTTCGACCCCGCGAACGGCGGGGTGATCCTGTGGCAGCACCTGTTCTGGTTCTTCGGCCACCCGGAGGTGTACATCGTCGCGTTGCCGTTCTTCGGCATCGTCAGCGAGATCTTCCCGGTGTTCAGCCGCAAACCGCTGTTCGGCTACAAGGGGCTGGTCTTCGCCACGTTCGCCATCGGCGCGCTGTCGGTGGCGGTGTGGGCGCACCACATGTTCGCCACCGGCGCGGTGCTGCTGCCGTTCTTCTCGCTGATGACGTTCCTGATCGCGGTGCCGACGGGCATCAAGTTCTTCAACTGGATCGGCACCATGTGGAAGGGGCAGATCACGCTGGAGACGCCGATGCTGTTCAGCATCGGGTTCCTGATCACGTTCCTGCTGGGCGGGTTGACCGGCATCATCCTGGCCTCACCGCCGCTGGACTTCCACGTCACGGACACGTACTTCGTGGTGGCGCACTTCCACTACGTGCTGTTCGGCACGATCGTGTTCGCCACCTACGCGGGCATCTACTTCTGGTTCCCCAAGATGACCGGGCGGATGCTCAACGAGCCGCTGGGCAAGCTGCACTTCTGGACCACGTTCCTCGGCTTCCACATGACGTTCCTGGTCCAGCACTGGCTGGGCAACATCGGCATGCCGCGCCGGTACGCCGACTACCTCGCCAGCGACGGCTTCACGCTGCTGAACACGATCTCCACGATCGGGGCGTTCCTGCTGGGCGCGTCCGTGCTGCCGTTCGTGTGGAACGTGCTGCGCAGCTACCGGTTCGGCGACCCGGCCGAGCGCGACGACCCGTGGGGCTTCGGCAACTCGCTCGAATGGGCGACGACGTGCCCGCCGCCGCGGCACAACTTCACCGAGCTGCCGCGGATCCGGTCCGAGCGGCCCGCGTTCGAGCTGCACTACCCGCACATGGTGGAGCGGATGCGCGACGAGTCGCACTTCTCGATCCTCCGGCCGGCCAAGCACCGCGTGCCCCCGGACGAGACGACCGAGAAGGCCCTCGCCTCGACCGAACGGGAACGCGAGACCGGCGCGACCAAGGACGACCGGCGCGACTGAGCCGGCGTGGTGTGGGGCGTTCGCCGGACAGTCGAGCGGTCGTCGCCTTCCTACTGTGGTGTGGCCCGCCGGGACGAGCCCGGCTTGCCACGCATCACAGGACCATGGGGAGGACCTCGAATGTTACGGGGGAGAACGGCACGATTCCGCGCCGTCACCAGTGCTTGTCTGGTCGCCGCGACCGGACTGGCGGCCGTCGTCTTCGCGTCACCGGCGCACGCGGCGCCGTCGTTCCAGCTGCCGTTCGAGTGCGGGCAGGAGTGGCGGCTCGACACCTGGGCGCACAGCCCCGCGCTGGACATGGTGCGCGAGCCGGACCAGGTGGGCACGCTGGGCGCGGCGCTGCTGGCGCCGGCGGCCGGCACGGTGAACAAGTCCACCTACCACGACAACGCCGGCCACATGATCCAGATCAACCACGGCGGCGGCCACTTCACCACCTACCTGCACCTGGACTCGCGTGCGGTCGGGGTCGGCGCACGGGTCGCGCAGGGCCAGCTGATCGGCCGGGTCGGCAAGAGCGGGCCCACCTCGAACGGCCACCCGCACCTGCACTACGAGCAGGGTTTCGACGCCAACGGCGACGGCAGCGCCACCTGGGGGTACGCGGGCGCGGAACGCGTCGCCGCGGTGTTCGACGGTGTCACCTACACCGGGTCGTCGCGAACCTGGCGCAACGTCACCAGCCGCAACTGCGGCGAAGAGGCCGACCTCGAACGGGTGTCGGACTTCAGCGGTGACGGCCACTCCGACGTGCTCGGCGTCAACGCCGCCGGTGACTTGCTCTACTACCCGAACAACGGCCTCGCGCTCTCCACGCCCAAGCAGATCGGGCACGGCTGGGCTGCCTTCAAGCAGGTCATGGCCGCCGACTTCAGCGGCGACGGGCACGCGGACGTGCTCGGCGTCGACGCCGCAGGTGACCTGCTCTACTACCCGAACAACGGCCTCGCGCTCTCCACGCCCAAGCAGATCGGGCACGGCTGGGGCGGGTTCAAGCACGTCATGGCCGCGGACTTCAGCGGCGACGGGCACGCGGACGTGCTCGGCGTCGACGCCGGAGGCGACCTCTGGTACTACCCCAACAACAAACTGGCACTCTCCACGCCCAAGCAGCTCGGCCACGGCTGGGGCGCGTTCAAGCACGTCTTCGCCTCCGACTTCAGCGGCGACGGGCACGCCGACGTGCTCGGCGTCGACGCCGCAGGTGACCTGCTCTACTACCCCAACAACGGCCTCGCGCTCTCCACGCCCAAGCAGCTCGGCCACGGCTGGGGCCCGTTCAGCCAGGTCTTCGCCTCCGACTTCAGCGGCGACGGACACGCCGACGTGCTCGGCGTCGACGCCGCAGGTGACCTGCTCTACTACCCCAACAACGGCCTCGCGCTCTCCACGCCCAAGCAGCTCGGCCACGGCTGGGGCCCGTTCCCGCACGTGATGTGACCTCGGGGTGGGGGGGGGGCGCGCGCCGGGGCGGCACC
>NZ_ML775962.1:0-190944 GCF_009769385.1 Saccharothrix deserti | reverse complement strand
CCTCGGGGGGGCGCGGACCCGGTCGGGTCCGCGCCACCTCCCCTGTCAACGGCGCTTGCGGGACCTCAGGTAGTCGCTGACCACCGCCGCGCCCAGACCGTCCTCCCCCGGTGCGACGACCCGGCCACCGGACCGCCGGGCCACCGTGTCCACGAACCTGGTCAGCCTCGGGTCGTCACCCAGCCGGAACACCGTGATCGACGCGCCCAGCCGGGCCAGGGAGTCGACCTCGATCAACGTCTTGCCGATGGTCCGGTCCAGCGGCGGGTAGTGGAACTCCGCGTCGCCGGTCGCCTCCAGGTGCGCGGTCGGCTCGCCGTCGGTCACCACCAGCACCACCGGCTGGGCGTCGGGGTGCCTGCGCACGTGCCGACCGGCCAGCAGCAGCGCGTGGTGCAGGTTCGTGCCCTGCTCCCACACCCCTTCCAACGCGGTCAGCTGCCCGATGTCGACGGTCTCCGCGTGCCGGCCGAACGTGATCAGCTCCAGCGCGTCGGTCCGGAACCTGGTGCGCACCAGGTGGTGCAACGCCAGCGCGGTGCGCTTCATCGGCACCCACCGCCCGTCCTGCACCATCGACCAGGACGTGTCCACGCACAACGCGACCGCCGCGCGCGACCGCTGCTCGGTCTCGCTCACCTCGACGTCCACCACGTCCAGCTTCACCGGACCGCCTGCCGACCGCAGCACGGCGTTCGTGACGGTGCGCGGCACGTTCCACGGCTCGGTGTCGCCGAACTGCCACGGCCGCGTCGACCCGATCAGCTCACCGGCCGCGCCCGCCGACGAGTTGTCCCGCTGCCCCTGCTCCCGCGCGCTGTCGATGACACCGCGCAACGCCGTCTCGCCCAACCGCCGCAACGCCTTCGGCGTCAACCGCAGCGAACCGTCCGGCGCGCGTTCCAGCAGGTTCTGCGACCGCAGCTCGCGTTCCAGCTCGGCCAACCGCCGCGCGTCCACCCCGGCCTCGCCGCCGAGCTGCCGGACCAACGCCTCCAGGTCGATGTCCTCCAGCCGCGCGCCCGGGTAGGACTGCGCCAACTGCTCGGCCAACGCGTCCAGCTCGGCCAGGTCCGCCATCGCCTGCGCGCCCTCGCCCAACCCCATCGGGTTGTTGCCCCGGAACCGCGCCGACCCGTCCCAGTCCTCGCCCGGCCGCAGGCCCTGCAGCAACGAGTCCAGCTGGGACAGTTGCGAGCCGACGCCGGAGTTGCCGAACGCCTGCTGCGACAACGCCGACAGCTCCTCGCGCTGCTGGTCGGTCATCGAGTTCATCATCCGCTGGGCGGCGGCGGACCGGGCGGCCAGCGCGTCGATCAGTTCGTCCACCGAGCGCGGGTTCTCCGGGAAGAACTCGCCGTGCTCGCGCATGAACTCCTCGAACCGCTCCGCCGTGTCCTCGCCGGCGGCGTGCGCGGCGAGCAGCGCGTTCAGGTCGTTCAGCATGTCCTGGATGCGCTGCACGTCCTCGGGCCGGACGTTCTCCATGGCCTGCTTCATGCCCTGGAACCGCTGGTCCATCAGCTCCCGGCCGAGCAGGTTGCGGATCTGCTCGTAGGACTCGCGGGCCTGCGGCGACCGCCAGTCGTACTCGCCCAGCTCCCGCACCGCCGCCGCGGTCGACTGCGGCAACGCGTCCAGTTGGGCCTCGCGGAACCGCGCGTCGTCGTCCGGGTCGGGGAACAGCGCCGCCCGTTCGGCCTCCAACGCCTGGTCCAGCAGCCGCTGGATCTCCTGGAGCGTGCCGTCCAGCCGGTTCCGCCTGGTGAGCGCGGCGCGTTTCTGCCACAGCCGCGCGGTCAGGTCGTCCAGACCGCGCGTGCCGGGCAGGCCGCGGCGCAGCAGCTCGCGCAGCGCCGACTCGGGCGAGGAGCCCTCCATGACCTCGCGGCCCAGCTCGTCCATGGCCGCGCGCAGGTCCGTCGGCGGGGCCAGCGGGTCGGGCCCGTCTACGTAGCGGCCGTACCGGTACCTGCTCATCCGTACACCGTCCGGTCGTCGTCGCTGTCCTTGGACAGCTGACGGGTGAGGTACAGCGATTCCAACGCCAGCTCGACGGCCGACGCGATGCGTCCCGCCGGGTCCTTGGGTCCCGCGCCGACCCGCTTCGCCACCTCGTGCAGCACGGGCAGCTCCGGCAGCGCGGCCAGCAGGTCGCCCGCGTGCACGCGTTCGCCGGTGGCCACCGGGTGGCCGTCGGACACCAGCTCGGCCAGCGGGCGCAGGCTGAGACCCGCGAACGTCGAGCGCGCCGTGTCCGCGGTCGCGCGACGCAGCAGGTGGGTCAGCACCTCCTGCTCGCGGCCCTCCTCGCCGGCCTCGAACTCCAGCTTGCCGCGCAGCACCTCGGGCACCGACTCCAGGTCGACCGGGCGGGCGATGGGCGGGTTCTCCCCGATCAGCGCGCTGCGCCGCAGGGCGCTCGCGGCGACCGTCTCCGCCGCCGCGACCGCGAACCGGGCCGACACGCCCGAGCGCTGGTCGATCGCGGACGACTCGCGCAGGTGCCGCACGAACCGGGCGATGACCTCCAGCAGGTGGTCGCCCACCTCCGCGACCAGGGCGGCCTCCTGGCGGACCAGGTCGATCTCGGCGCCGATCTCCAGCGGGTAGTGGGTGCGGATCTCCGCACCGAACCGGTCCTTGAGCGGGGTGATGATCCGGCCGCGGTTCGTGTAGTCCTCGGGGTTCGCGGTGGCGACCAGCAGCACGTCCAGCGGGAGCCGCAGCGTGTAGCCGCGGATCTGGATGTCGCGCTCCTCCATCACGTTCAGCAGCGCGACCTGGATGCGTTCGGCCAGGTCGGGTAGCTCGTTGACGGCGATGACGCCGCGGTGCGAGCGCGGCAGCAGGCCGTAGTGGATGGTCTCCGGGTCGCCCAGGCTGCGGCCCTGCGCGACCTTGACCGGGTCGACGTCGCCGACCAGGTCGCCGACGCTCGTGTCCGGCGTGGCCAGCTTCTCGGCGAACCGCTCGTCACGGTGTTTCCAGGTCACGGGCAGCTCGTCGCCCAGCTCCTGGGCGCGGCGCTTGGACTCGGGCGTGATCGGGTCGAGCGGGTGCTCGTTCAACTCGGCGCCCGCGATCACCGGCGTCCACTCGTCCAGCAGACCGACGAGGGTGCGCAGCAGGCGCGTCTTGCCCTGCCCGCGTTCACCGAGGAGCACCACGTCGTGGCCCGCGAGCAGGGCGCGCTCCAGCTGCGGGAGCACGGTGCGGTCGAAGCCGACGATGCCGGGCCACGGGTCGCGGCCCTCGCGCAGGGCGGCCAGCAGGTTTTCCCGGATCTCGGCCTTCACCCCGCGCGGCAGGTGGCCTGCCGCACGAAGGGCGCCGGCGGTGGTGGGGAGCTCAGAGGTCACTCCACCGAAGTTACGCACCTCTCGGCCGCCGGTCGATGTGGAGCAGCTCCACCTGGGCGGAACGCAACGGGGGCGTAACGAAAGCCGTGGTGACGCCGGTTCGGCTACCGACAATCGAGTTGGCGAAGACCGCGCACGAGAGATCAAGATGTGGACTGCGCGGCACAGGCTGCGCGAGTCGGGCCACCGAAACCGACCGTTTCGTCCAGCCACACCAGGTGCACCCGGCGCGTCCCCGCCGACCGGGAGCTGATCTCGAACAGCATCCGGGCGTTCTCCGCACTCCGGGAGCTGAGGTGGAAGCCGCCTTCCACGGAGTCGACCTCGGCCCGGTCGGCGTAGGCCAAGCCGTAGCCCGCGACGCGGGCGTCTTCGGCTTCGCCGTACTCCTCCACAATGGCGAACAGCCACGGGGCCTCGGCTGCCGCCAGTTCGTGCACCAGCGTGGCGAATTCCTCCTCCCGCAGCGGTTCCGTCGTGGTTCGTGCTGCTGGCTCGGTCAGGTCGTTCACGCCGTTTTCCTGTCGTAGCTCTGGATGAGGTCGGCCAACACGTCACCGGGCATCAGCATGTTGCCCGCCTGTTCGGGGGTGACCAGCCAGATCACCGGCGTGGTTTCAAGGGCGCTCGGCGGCAAGGGCAGCGGCACCCCCGCATCCAGCACCCGCGCCCCAGCGCTCAGCAGCACCGACGGCATGGGCGGCCGAACCAGGAAGTAGGCGATGGGCATGTTCGGGAAGGACAGCACCGGCGTCGGGAAAGCGGCGAACCAGGGGTTTTCCGCCAGGGCCATGACCAGCGACTCGGCCACCATGAACGCGCCCAGGCTCGAACCGGTCACGGTGAAGACGTTGGGCTCGTGCGGGCCGGGAACCGACCACCACTCCCGCACCAGCACGGCATCGGTGGTCGTTTCCTCGACCGGCCGGAGACAGGGACTGGTGACGGGCTGTTCGTCCACCGGATTGGCGAAGCGTCCGTTGTGCCAGATGGCTCCGGGGATGACGGGCCAACCGAGCGCGGCGTAGTCCAAAGCGGCTTGTGGATGGCTTCGTACGGGCGTCATGGTCACTGGCTCCTTCATGATTGCCTTCGGCGTTGGGGCCAGTGGGACCGTAGGAACGATCAGCTGACACAGGTTGTACAAACTGTGCGACGGCCCGTCGTTACGCTGAACTGGGTGAACGTCAAGGCGAGGGAGTCGGTGATGACGGAGGCCGCAAAAGACGAAATCGGCGGACGAGTCCGCTACTGGCGTGGACGTCGGAACCTGTCCCGCAAGCAGTTCGCCGACATGGTCGGCCGGTCGACGTCGTGGCTCGACAAGGTCGAATCAGGCGACCGCGAGCTGGTACGCCTGCCCATGATCGAAATCGTGGCCGACGCGCTCGGTATCGACCCGGCCGTGCTGACCGACCACGTCCGCGCCGAACGCGCCCGGCACTGCGTGGACGCTCTCGAAGTCCGAGCCATCCGTACCGCCCTCGCGGCCTATCCCGGGCTGGCCGTCCACGCCGCTGAGAAGGTCAGCGTGGACAACGTCAAACGGCAGGCTTCCTACCTCGACCACGCCTGGATGACATCGCGCTTCACGGTTGTCGCCCGCCATCTGCCCAAGCTCATGCGCGACGCCCAAGCCGCCGTGCAATCGAATGACCGAGCCGACTACGTCGAGGCCAGCCGGATACTCGTGACCGCCTACCGTCTGGCTTCATCCATGCTGCTGAAGTTCGAAGCCAACGATGTTGCCTGGCTGGCTGCCGACCGGGCGATGCACACCGCCCTCGGCGTTGACGACACGTGGTCGATGGCCAGGGCAACACGCAGTGCCGCCCGCGCCATGAAGAGCACCCACGAACAAAGCCAAGCGATTGTCGTGCTGTTGGCGATGGCCGACCGGATGCGACCCGAGGTCGATACCAATGCCAAACAGCTCTTGTCCCTACAGGGAATGCTCTACCTCGCGGCCTCGATTACGGCAGCTCGCCAGGATGACGCTGCCCTGGCCAGGGAAATGCACGATGAAGCGATGGCCGCAACGCTCAGGTTCGAGCCGCGCTACGACGATCACCACACGTTCTTCGGTCTGGCCAACACCCTGATCCACCGCGTATCCGCCTTGGTGCGGTTGCACGAGGGCGGACAAGCGCTGGAGTTCGCCGAAACCATTGACCCGGCTTCGGTCATGGCACTACCAGCCGAGCGCCGGGCGAACTTCCTGCTCGACCTCACCGAGGCGCACGCCGGTGTCGGCAATTACCGTCAGGCTGTCCGGATGCTTGGACAGGCCGAACAGGTCGCCTCCGAAGAGGTGCGCTGCCGACCGTTGGCACACGGCCTCCTCAGGTCGCTCTTGAACAACACCACTGGCGAGCCCGCCAAGTTGGTACGGCAGATGGCCGAGCGAGCGGGGGTTGAGGCGTGAGGGCACCGGTCCTTTACCTGATTGTCTGCGGTGCGGGTCCGGCCGATCACATCGACCGCATGGTGAAGCTCGCCCAAGCGGATGGCTGGGACGTCTGGTGCATTGCCACGCCGTCGGCGGTCGAGCACTTCCTCGATCTCGACGCGCTGGCAGCGCTGACCGGACACCCGGTGCGGACCGGGCACCAGCGCGCTGGGCAGCCGGGCTTGCCCAAAGCCGCAGCCGTGATTGTCGCGCCGGCCACGTACAACACCATCAACAAGTGGGCGGCGGGGATTGCCGATACCTACGTGCTCACCCAGCTCGCCGAACTGACCGGGCTTGGCCTGCCGATCGCGGTGTTGCCGTTCGTGAACACGGCGCTTGCCGGCAATCGGGTGTTCCTGCGGAGCGTTGCCGAACTGCGTGAGTCCGGCGTTGCCGTGTTGTTCGGTGAGGGCGGCTTCGTGCCGCATCCGCCGCGCACTGGTGGGAAGGCGATGGAGTCGTATCCGTGGCATCGAGCGCTGGAGGCGGTGGCGTCAGCGGGCCAGGGCGAGCAGTTCGGTCCGAACACCACCTGATCACCACTGGCGGTCGAGGAAGGTTCGGATCGCGAGGGTGTAGCCGGCCGGGTCGTCGCGGTGGATCCAATGCCCGCATCCGGGGAACTCGACCAGCTCCGTGCCGGGTCTCCTGGCGACCATCTCCGCGGCGAGCCGCGTCGACAGCAGCGGGCTGAGCGTGCCGTGCAGCAACGTCGCGGGTTGGGTGGAGCCCAGCCAGTCGTCCCACCAGCGGCCCACGTTCCCGTGCTGGGTGGCCATCATGTCGGCGTAGTCGAAGCACATGGTCCACCCGCCGTCCCCTTCGACCGCGCTGTCCAGGAAGTAACCGATGGCGGGCACGCCCATGGCCGCGAAGCTCTCGGCGAGCTCTTGCCGGGTGGCGGCCGGTGGTGGCCACCCGCTGGTGTCCACCACCGGATGTGGCAGCTCGGACTCGTCCGTGACCACCGGGGTGTCCTCCAGGACCAGAGCGTGGACGAGGTGTGGGTACCAGGCGGCGAGTTGGAGCGCGTTGACCCCGCCGAGCGAGTGGCCGATGACCAGCGCGGGAGCCGGCGACAAGCGCCGGATGAACTCGGCTGCGTCGTCGACGAAATCGGCGCGGGTGAACGTGCCGCCGTTCTCGGAGAGCCCGTGCCCTCGCTGGTCGAGCGCGATGATCCGGTAGTCCGGCGCCAGTCGCTGGGCGAGCTGTCCGAACTGGATCGCGCGGCCGAAGGTCCCGTGCAGCGCGACGACGGGCCGGCCGGGCCCGCCGAAGTCGACCCAGGAAAAGCTCCGGCCGCGCATCGTGATGGTCTGCTGTGTGATCATGTCGTCCACTATTGGCCACGTGGGGATCAGCGAGGCATTCGCCGAGTCGACCCGTCAGCGGGCCAGGGTGAGGAGTTCGGTCAGGGCGGGCTCGTCGTCCAAGCGGGAGATGGCGATCATCGGGGCCAACGCGCGGCACCAGTCGTGCAGGCGGTCGGGGTCGAGGCCGGCGGCCTTGGCGACGCGGATGCCCCTGGCCTCCACGCCCTCGCGGCCGGCGGCGTCCAGCACGTAGTCCACGACGTCGAAGCACGGGTCGCCGACGCACGCCCGCGGGTCGATCGCCACCAGACCTCGGTCCGGGCCTCCGTCCAGGACGTTGCCCAGGTGCAGGTCGCCGTGCAGCAGCACGCGCGGCTGGGTGTCGAGTAGTGCGCGGCAGCGGTGGAGGGCTCGGGTCCAGGTGCGCTCGGTGATGTGCGCGGCGACGGCGGGATCGGCCAGGCGGCGGCCGATTCGGGTGAAGGCCTCCTCGCAGCGGTCGCGCAGGTCGAGTCGGTCGCCGTCAGGCTCGGACACGGCGTGCAGGGCTGCCGCCAGCTCGGCCCACTCCTCCGGTGACGGCGGCGTCGGCAGTTCGTCGGCCATCGTGCCCGGCTGGATCGCCTCCATCAGCAGCACGCCGGGGTCCTCCGCCAGGACGGCGGGCACGCGTCCGGACGGGGCGAACAGGCGCAGCACGTCCGCCTGCTGGGCCAGGAACCCGACGTCCGGGCTCAGCTTGAGCGCCGCGTGCGCCCCGTCCGACCGCTCACAGGCCACCACGACCGACGACGCACCGGGCGGCATCACCTCGCCCAGCGCGAGTTCCCAACGGGTGGCGGCGTCGGCGGCCACCTCCGGCACCCGCGCACACCACTCGGCAACGACGGGCCGAACCGGAGGGCCAACCGCGCGGTGATCTCTTCTACGTCCACTCGGGCCACGTTATGGCCGGCGGCAAGCGAATAAACGCCCGTAGGCGGTGCCCGGAACGGACACCGCCTACGAGTTGTGCAGAGATCATCCAGTTGTCGTACCGGTCAGCTGTCGTGCCAGTCAGCCGATGGTCACAGCGCCGGGTAGGCGTTGCGCATGAGCTCCTGGAACTGGGCCGAGAACCAGTGGCCCGACAGCGGGGCGTTCGCCAGCGCACCGGACAGGTTGTTGCCGTTGCGCGGGTTGCCGGTGTACGTCGGGTCGCACATCCGGTCGAAGCCCTTGCCCTCGTCGTTCGGGATCTGGGTGCTCGAACCGTCGGACTCACCCGGCGGCTTGATCCAGACGTAGGCGTCGATGTTCGGGCGCGGCGCGGCCTTGGGGCGCTCGCCGAGACCGGCACCGGACTGGTTGCACCAGTTGCCCTTCTGGATGCGGCGGTCGATGCGCGACTCGTTGACGTAGGTCGTCGGGTCGGTCGACGTCGACTTGGCCGTCGGCCGGGCGGAACCGCCCCAGCCGTTGCGCGAGGTGTCGATCAGCATGCCGATGTTGGAGTTGAAGCCGTTCTTGATCAACTCGTCGCGGAACGCGGTGGCGAAGCTGAGCTCACCGTTGTGGTCGTTCCAGTCGACCCACTTCGAGGCTTCCTTGACCGGACGGCCGCCGACCACGTCGTCGACCTTCCAGAACGGCTCCTCCAGCACGGAGAAGTTCGCGGTGTTCGTGATGAACCCGTGGACGTCGTCCTTCGTGGCGCCCTCACGGCCGATGACCGAAGCCATCATCCGCGCCGAGGCCTGGAAGTTGTCGTACTCCGGAACCGGGTCGCTCCAACCGATCCAGCCGTGGTGGCCGGAGTCCAGGTAGTTGTAGACGTTCGCGATGTCGCCGAGCTTGGACACCGCGTACGCCACACCGTTCTGGTAGTTCTGGTTCGCCTTCATCGTGTCGCAGTTCGGCGTGGCCGTGGCCCGCGGCGAGACGTTGGTGACGAGGTTCGGCAGCGAGTCGATCTCGATGACCGCGACGATCCGCAGCCTCGAGTACGCCGGCCGGGCGAGGATGCCCGCGATCTTGTCGATGTACTCGGTCTTGTACCTCGGCAGGTCGTTCGGGCCGAGCTCGCCGTTCGACGCCAGCGCCGCGCAGTCGCGACCGGGCAGGTTGTAGATCACAACCTGGAAGACCAGCTGGCCGTTGGGGTTCGCGGACAGCTGCTTGACGGCTTCGTCCAGGTGGTTCGCCAGACCCATGGTGCCGGTGGTCGGCGAGCCGTTGCCGTCGATCGCGCTGATCCGGTCCATCCACACACCCGTGGGCTGGTTCGCGATCCGGGAGCCACCGGGCTCCGCGGCGGCACGAGCCGACCACTGCGGGTTGACGTACACGCCCGCGCCGACGTACGGGTTGTCCACGCGGGTGCCCGGGTTCGGGTTACCGGTGGTCGTGGTCGTGGGCGTGGTGGTCGACGTGCTGGTCGACGTCGGAGCGACGTCCCCGGTGCACACCGTGCCGTTCAGCCGGAACTGCGTGGGCACCGGGTTGGACCCGGTCCACGAGCCGTTGAACCCGGGCGTCACCGACGCGCCGGTGCCCAGGCTGGGGCTCCACGAGGGGTTGCGGACCGTCACGCGGCTCCCGGACTGGGAGAACACGCCGTTCCAACCACTCTGGATCGTCTGGCCGGCAGCGAAGTCCCACTCCAACGTCCAACCGCCGGAGATGGCGTCACCCAGGTTGGTGACCGTGACGTTGGCGCCGAATCCGCCTTGCCACTGGTTCGTGATCGAATACGTGACCCGGCAACCGGGAGCTGCATTGGCGGTGGCTCCTGAAGCCACCACCCCGGCAACGGACAGGGCCGCCACCGAGGTCACCGCCAATGCCCCGGTCAGTTTCCGGGAACGTACAAACGTGCGCAGACTCATGCATCGCCTCCTTGCGAGCAACCCGCCATCTGGGAGCGCTCCCAGCCCATCTCGCCGACTCGGGATTCGACGCAAGACCGATAAGGCTGACTGGGAGCGCTCCCAGACGTACGGTAACGCACGATACGTCCTGTTGACGAGGGGTTGACCTGGACATAATCCGCATCTATACCCGTGCGCGTACCCTGCGCCAAGCCGCTGACCTGCGGATTCAGCACTTCGGTAGCCGATCGGATTGTCGCTTCGGAATCACCCGGAATCGATTCGGACCGCAAATGGCCGCGAACCGGGTCACCTGTTCAGCCTATTGCCCGACGTGTCCCGGGAGCAGTTCGCCGTCGAATATTCGACACAGACTCCCGCAATACCGGAATCGGACCATTTCGAAGATCACCGAATGGTTGCCGAATATTCGACCACCAATTCCGCCTAATGGCGGCCGGCAGCCTGGTCCGAAAGGACTCGGACGGCCTCGTCCACCGCCGCGAGCCGAGCCCGCCGCACGGCCTCGGACAACGGCCGCAGGGCTTCGTCCCGGGCGCGCGTCGCGGTCGCCGAGACGGCTCCGCCGGGCGCGTCGGAAGCCGCCACGGTGAGGATCGCGGCGACTTCGGCGGCCCGCTGGAGGACCCGCAGCGCCCGCGGCGGCATCCCGGCGGGCCACTCGACCTTCGAGTGCTCGGCGGACAGCGCGGCGATCTCGGCCCGCACGTTCGGCCGGTGCCGCGCCACGTCCAACGTCACCAGCGCGGTGGCGGCCTCGCGCATCGCCGACGCCAGGCCGTGCTCGGCCTCGCCGATCGGCACGTACTCGGCGGTGGGCGCGGTCGGCAGGTCGAACACCGTCCACCGCATCACCCCGTCGGCCACCAGGTTGGGCACCAGGCCCACGCCGACCTCGGGCAGCACGGCGGCCTGGCCCGCGCGCAGCGCGCACTTGTTGAGCGGACCGTTCCCGCCCAGCCCGCGGACGTCACCGGGCACGGGGATGACCAACCGGGCGGTGGTGGCCGAGGCACGGCGCAGCGACGCCAGCAGCAGCGCGGGGCCTACCGGGACCTCGTCGGGGCCGGGCAGGTCGAGCGCGGTCGCGGTGCCGTCGTCATCGGCGACCACTTCGTGCAGCTCGGCCCAGAACCCCAAGGCGTCGAGGACGTCGTCGGCCGCGGCCGCACCATGCAGCCAGGCTGACGTCCAGACGACCAGCGTCGCACTCGCACAGGACACGCCTACCGAGGGTACGCGGGCACCCGAACGGGTCAGGCCGCCGGGCCGACGTGTTCCACCAACAGGGCGCGGAACTCCGCCACCGCGTCGTCGTCGGCGAACGCGCGGTGCGGCACGGCGTACACCGCGGTCGTGCCGGTCTTGAGCACGAAACCGCGCGCCGTCTCCGCCCAACCGGGCAGTTCCGCCCAGTTCAGCTCGCTGCGCGCCGCCTCGCCGACGGACATCCGCAGCGAGTGCGCGTCCGCGGTGCCGGTCACCGTCTTGGCCGCGAGCGGGTGGTTGTGGAAGTTCACCGCGGTGCCCACCGGGACGAGTGCGACGATGATCACAGCGAGGGCGAGCCCGAACACGCCCGCCCACGTCATGCCCATCACCAGCACGACGACACCCAGCACGCCGAGCGCCGCGGCGAACCACGGCGCCCACCGGTACAGCGGCACCGCGATGCGCAGCGCGTCACGCCAGTCCGCCGGTCGGGGCGACCAGCTGAAGTCCACGCTCATCGACCCGCGCCCTGCCCCGGCGTCGGCCGCTTCACGGGCTCGCAGCACCGCGTGGCGCAGAACGCCCCGTTGGTGGTGCACCCGGCGACCGGGAAGTCCGACAGCTTGCGCACGGGTGCGTCCGACAGGTGCTCGGCGACGAGTTCCGCCACGAGCCGGGCGAACCGCGGGTCGTCGTTGGGCGTGGCCGCGCGGGCGAAGCCCATGCCCAACTCCTGGGCGCGTTCACGGGCCTCGGTGTCGAGGTCCCACACCACTTCCAGGTGATCGCTGACGAACCCGATCGGGCACACCACCACGTTCCGCACACCCTTGTCGTACAGGTTTTCGATGTGGTCCACGATGTCCGGCTCGAGCCACGGGATCTGCGGCGGCCCGGACCGCGACTGCCACACCACGTCGTGATCGGACACGCCGACGGCCTCCGCGACCAGCCGGGACGCCTCGGCGACCTGCCGCGAGTAGAGGTGGCCGCCGTCCTCGGGCGGTCCGGCGGCCTTGTCCGCCGACACCGGCACCGAGTGCGCGGTGAACACCAGGCGGTACTCGTCACCGGGCTCCACGGGGAGGCGGGACGCGGCGTCGCGCACGGCGTCCGCGAACGACTCGACGAACAGCGGGTGGTCGAAGAACTGGCGCAGCTTCACCAGGTCGGGGGCGTCCTCGACGGCCGCACGCGCCCGGAGGATGTCCTCGTCGTACTGCCGGCACGCCGAGTAGCCGCCGTAGGCGCTGGTCGGGAAGACGAGGGCGCGCTTGACGCCGTCGGCCTTCATCTCGGCCAGCGTGTCCTCGACCATCGGGTGCCAGTTGCGGTTGCCGAAGTAGATCGGCAGGTCGACCAGGCCGCGCACGGCCTCGATCGCGGCGCGGTTGAGCGCGTTGATCGGCGACACACCGCCGAAGTGCTGGTAGTGCTGCTCGACCTCGTCCAGCCGCTCGGGCGGGACACCCCGACCGCGGGTCACGTTCTCCAGGAAGGGGCGGACGTCCTCGGGTCCTTCCGGTCCGCCGAAGGACAGCCAGAGCAGCGCGTCGTAACTCACCCCGACATCCTCGCGCCGGCGCCCTGAGGCCGCACAACCGGGTCGGCGTGATCGATCACGCCGACCCGGACTCGGTGCTTCGAGTAGGCGCCGCCGGGTGTCAGAGCCCGAGGAAGTGCACGCCGCCGTCGACGAACACCATCGAGCCGGTGGTGGCCGGGAACCAGTCGGACAGCAGCCCGCACACCGACTGGGCGACCGGCGTCGGGTCGTCCACGTTCCAGCCCAGCGGCGCCTTCTCGGCCCACATGGACTCCAGGTCCGCGAAGCCGGGGATCGACTTGGCGGCCATCGTGCGCACCGGGCCCGCCGAGACGAGGTTGACCCGGATGCCCTGCGGGCCGAGGTCGCGGGCCAGGTAGCGGTTGATCGACTCGAACGCCGCCTTGGCCGCGCCCATCCAGTTGTAGGCGGGCCACGCCTGCCGCGCGTCGAAGTCGAGGCCGACCACCGACGCGCCGCGGCCCATCAGCGGCAGGGTGGCCTGCACCAGCGCCTTGTAGGAGTACGCCGAGACGTGCATGGCGGTGGCCACGTCCTCCCACGGCGCGTCCATGAACGGCGCGCCCAGGCACGACGGCGGGGCGTAGCCGATCGCGTGCACGACGCCGTCGAGGCCGTCCACGTGCTCGCGCACCCGGTCGGCCAGCGTGTCCAGGTGCTCCTGGTTCTGCACGTCGAGCTCGACCACCGGCGCGGCCTGCGGCAGGCGCTTGGCGATGCGCTCCACGAGGGTCATCCGGCCGAAGCCGGTGAGCACGACCTGGGCGCCCTGCTCCTGCGCGACCCTGGCCACGTGGAAGGCGATCGACGCGTCCGTGATCACCCCGGTGATCAGCAGCCGCTTGCCTTCGAGCAGTCCCGTCACTGAAACGTCCTCCGAAATGTTGTGCTTGGTACTGGGAAGTCGGTGGGTCTCAGTGGCCCATGCCGAGGCCGCCGTCCACCGGCAGCACCGCGCCGGTGATGTAGGCGGCGGCGTCGGAGGCCAGGAACGTGACGGCGGCGGCGATCTCCTCGGTCGTGCCGTACCGGCCCGACGGCACCTGGGCGAGGATCTGCTTCTTGCGCTCCTCGGGCAGCGCGTCGGTCATGTCCGTGGTGATGAACCCGGGCGCGACGACGTTCGCGGTGATGTTGCGGGTGCCCAGCTCGCGGGCGATCGACCGGGCCACGCCCACCAGGCCCGCCTTGCTGGCCGCGTAGTTGACCTGGCCCGCGCCGCCGGTGAGGCCGACCACGGAGGAGATGAACACGATCCGGCCGTAGCGCTTGCGCAGCATGCCCTTGGACGCGCGCTGGGCGACCCGGAACGCGCCGGTCAGGTTGGCGTCGAGGACCCGGGTGAACTGCTCGTCGGTCATCCTCAGCAGCAGGGTGTCGTCGGTGATGCCCGCGTTGGCCACGACCACCTCGACCGGCCCGTGCGCGGCCTCGACCTCGGTGAACGCCGCGTCGACCTCGGCGGAGCTGGTCACGTCGCACTTGACGCCGAGCAGGCCCTCGGGCGCGCCGGAGCCGCGGTGCGTCACCGCGACCTTGTCGCCCTGCGCCGCGAACGCCCGCGCGATCGCCAGACCGATGCCCCGGTTGCCGCCGGTGACCAGAACGGACCTCGACACGCTTGCTCCCATCGCTGCTGGTTGATGCGCGGCAACGCTATCTCCTACCGTTCCTGGTCAGTGAGCGGGAGTGGGTCTTTGGGCTCACGTCCCGGTACTGCGCGCATCCCGAACGGTGGTGGATGCGCTCGGTTCCCGCGTTCTCGTCCCGTTCGGCGGCACGCTTCGGTGGGCGTGGTCCGTGGCGGGTGGGCGGTTTCCGTCACGCCTGCGGGCACCCGATGCGGCCTGGGCGGTCCGATGCCCGCGACGATCGCTCCGGTCGTCGCGGGGCGGTGCCGTCCGTCGCCGGATCGGGTGGCCGAGGGCGCGTCGTCCGATCGCGACCGCAGCCGCGTCGTGACGGGTCATGGTGCGCTTGCCGCTGGTCAACGGTTTGCGCCAGGGTCCGCTACCCCACCTGCTGGTGTAGGCCGGGGCGACCGCGACGATCGCCAGGTCGGTCTCGGCGGCCATCGACACCAGCCGGGCCTTGAGCCTGCCGGTGGGCATCCCGGAGACGAGCCGGCGGAACCGCTTGCGGCGGCCGTGTTTTTCACGGGTCTTCTCCGCGGTGAAGTCCAAGTCCTCGACCGCGATCGCCTTGACGCCGGTCCGCGTGGCCCAGTGCAGCAGCCGGGTGAGGGCGTGCCGGATCTGCGCGTCGCGGTGATCTGCCGTGCCCGACAGGTCGAACCAGAACCGGTGCGGGTCGCCGACCGGGTTGCCGTGTGTGTCGAGCCGGTAGCAGGCGAGGTGGTCGGCGTTGAAGTCCACCCCGACCACGCCGGCCGCACGGACCGCCTCCCACGGCATCGTCCGCACCGCCGGGCGGGTCCACGAGGCGTCGAGGTACCAGCGGCCACGGGCCACGTCGTAGTGGATGCGGTAGGCCACCGCCCGGTCCCCCGCGACCCGGTCGGCCCACTCCCCGCCCCGGTGCCGGAACCGCACCCTCGACGCCAGGACATACCGACCGTGCCGCGCGTTCGCCAGATGCGCCAACGGCGCGGGCAACCTGATCGACACCTCGCCGTCGGGGCTGACCCGGATCGTCTCGTTGCCCCAGCGTTTCCCTGACTCGCCGTCCGCGGACAGGAACCAGCGCGCCGACTCCCACCGCGCCCGCCACTCCGCCTCGGACAGCCCCGCCTCGTCCAGGTGGTGCCGGGTGTTCAGCAGCTTCCGACCGCCCCGCACCCACCACGCAGATCTTCGACACCCGACGATTCACCTACCCCTAAGTACGCCACCATTGGCCGGGGATGGATCACAATGATCAGGGTGACCGGTTTCGTCGAACACCTCCGGGCCGCGGTGGACGGCGACGTGCTCGCCGGTGCCGGCGACCGCGCCCTCTACTCCACCGACGCCTCCAACTACCGCCACGTGCCCGCCGTCGTGGTCCGACCCCGGTCGGTGGACGGGGTGGTGGCGGCGGTCGGCGTGGCGGTCGACCACGACGTGCCGATCACGAACCGCGGCGCGGGCACCTCGATCGCGGGCAACTCGGCGGGCGCCGGGATGGTGATCGACTTCTCCCGGTACCTCGACCAGGTGGTGTCGGTCGACCCGGTCGAGCGCATCGCGGTGGTGCAGCCGGGGCTGGTGCTGGACCGGCTGAACGACGCGGCCCGACCGCACGGGCTGGTGTTCGGGCCGGACCCGTCCACGCACTCGCGGTGCACGCTCGGCGGGATGATCGGCAACGACGCGTGCGGCGCGCACTCCGTCGCCTGGGGCAAGACCAGCGACAACGTGCGCGCGCTCGACGTGCTGCTGGCCGACGGCCGCCGGTTCGACACGCGCACTCCGCCGCCGCTGGACCTGCCGGACGTGGACCCGACGTGGTTCCCCGCGCTGGACCGGCGGGTGTCCGGCTACCGCCTGGACGCGCTGCCGGACCTGACCAGGGCGCTGGTCGGCTCGGAGGGCACGTGCGTGACCGTGCTGGGCGCGACGGTGGAGCTGGTGGAGGCGCCGCCGCGCCGGGTGCTCGCGGTGCTCGGGTTCGACGGCCCGTACGACGCCGCCGACCTGGCCCCGGCGCTGCGCGAGCTGGACGTGCTCACGGTGGAGGGCCTGAACATCGAGCTGGCGCGGGCGGCCGGTGACTCGCGGCGGCTGCTGCCGCGCGGGAACAGCTGGCTGTTCGTGGAGACGACCGAGGACGCGGTCGCGCACCGGGCCGCCGCGCTCGCGCCGCACTCGGTGGTGGTGACCGATCCGGGACGGCAGCGCGCGTTGTGGCGGGTCCGGGAGGACGGCGCGGGTCTGGCGACCCGGATGGCGGACGGCGGCGAGGCGTGGTCCGGGTGGGAGGACGCGGCCGTGCCGCCCGAGCGGCTGGGGGCCTACCTGCGGGAGTTCGACGCGTTGCTGGCCGGGCACGGCAGGCGCGGCGTCACCTACGGGCACTACGGCGAGGGCTGCGTGCACGTGCGGATCGACTTCGACTTCGCGCGCGGGCACCGGTCGTTCCTGGAGGACGCGGCGGACCTGGTGGTGGCGCACGGCGGGTCGTTGTCCGGTGAGCACGGCGACGGGCAGGCCCGGTCGGAGCTGCTGCCCCGGATGTACCCGCCGGCCGCGATCACCGCGTTCGGGCGGTTCAAGGCGGCGTTCGACCCGGACAACCGGATGAACCCGGGCCGGGTCGTCGCGCCCGCGAAGCTGGACGAGGACCTGCGCGTGCTGGTCGCTCCCCCGGTGATCCCGACCCGGGCCGCGCTCGCGTTGCGCGCCGACGGCGGTGACCTGGCGGCGGCGACGCGGCGGTGCGTCGGCGTGGGCAAGTGCCTGAACACGTCCGGTGGGGTGATGTGCCCGAGTTACCGGGCGACGCGGGAGGAGAAGCACTCCACCCGCGGCCGGGCGCGGCTGCTGTTCGAGATGCTGGGCGGGCAGGTGGTGCGCGACGGGTGGCGGTCGGAGGAGGTCCGGGACGCGCTGGACCTGTGCCTGGGCTGCAAGGGGTGCAAGCGGGACTGCCCGGTGGACGTGGACATGGCCACGTACAAGGCGGAGTTCCTGCACCACCACTACCGGGGGCGGGTGCGGCCGGCGGCGCACTACTCGATGGGCTGGCTGCCGTTGTGGTTGCGGCTGGGGTTGGTGAACCGGGTGAGCGCGCGGTTCGGCCGGTTCGGCGGGGTGACCCCGGAACGGCCGCTGCCGACGCCGGTGCGGTCGTTCCAGTCGCGGTTCGCGGCCACGAGCGGCGGTGGTGATCGGGTGCTGTTGTTCCCGGACACGTTCACCAACCACTTCGAGCCGGGGATCGGTTTCGACGCGGCGGCGGTGCTCGGGCACACCGGGCAGGGCGTCGAGGTGCCGAAGTCGGCGGTGTGCTGCGGGTTGACGTGGTTCTCGACCGGGCAGTTGGGGATGGCACGCCGGGTGATCAGGCGGACGGCGAAGGTGCTGCGGCCGTGGACGCGGGACGGTGTGCCGGTGGTGGGGTTGGAGCCGAGCTGCACGGCGTTCCTGCGTTCCGACGCGTTGGAGGTGGCGGGCGACGACCCGGACGTGGTGCGGCTGGCCGAGTCGGTGCGCACGTTCGCCGAACACGTGTCGCCGCTGGTGGAGCCGTTGGCCGGCACCGGTCGGGCGGTCGTGCAGCCGCACTGCCACCAGTACGCCGAGCTGGGGTTGGACGCCGACCGGGAGTTGCTGGCGAAGGCGGGCGTGACCGCGTCGGTGCTGGAGGGGTGCTGCGGGCTGGCGGGCAACTTCGGCTTCGAACGCGGGCACTACGACGTGTCGATGGCGGTGGGTGAGCAGACCCTGCTCCCCGCCGTGCGGGCCGCCGGTGAGGGCACGGCGATCGTGGCGGACGGCTTCAGCTGCCGCACCCAGGTCCGCCACGGTTCCGACGCCGAACCGGTCCACACCGCGACCCTGCTCCGGCGGCAGCTGGGGATCTAGGGCCGGATGCCGTCCAGTGCCAGGGCGAGCAGGCGGTCGGCTTCGGCGGGGTCGCCCTCGGCGGACAGCGAGATGGCGTTGGCCAGCTTGAGCAGGTCGACCACGGCGACGTCGGCGCGCACGTCGCCCGTGCGCCGGGCCGCCGACACCAGTTCCTCACCGGCGGCCGTGATCATCGCGTGGCAGGTGGCGCCCAGCGAGGGGTCCGAGCCGCGCATCAGGGACGCGGCCAGGCCCCGGTTCGCCGCCGCGTGCCTGCCGACCGCACGCAGCCAGGCCACCAGCGCGGGTCCGGGCTCCAGGTCGGCGGCCATCGACCGGGCCTGCCCGCACAGCGCCTCGACCCGGTCCCGGAACACCGCTTCCAGCAGCACCTGACGGGTCGGGAAGTGCCGGTGCAGGGTGGCCGAGCCGACGCCCGCCCGGCGCGCGATCTCCTCCAGTGACGCGTCCGCGCCGTGCTCGGCGATCGCGGCACCGGCGACGGCGACGATCCGCTCCTGGTTGCGGCGTGCGTCGGCACGCATCGGACGCTCCTCCCGACAACCCGCTGGACTAAGTGGGGTGGTCCCCCATATCGTACCGACCGACAAACGGGGGACCACCCCACTTATGTTCGAGGAGAACCGTGGACAAGACGATTGCGGTGGTGGGTGCGACCGGTCTCCAGGGCCGCGCGGTGACGAAGCGCCTGCTCGCGGACGGTTGGCAGGTGCGCGCGCTGACCCGTGACCCGGCGAGGGCGCAGTCTCCGGCGCCGCTCGTGCGGGCCGAGATGGAGGATGTGGACTCCCTGGTGGCCGCGATGGACGGCGCACACGGCGTGTTCAGCGTGCAGCCGACCGTCGGCTCACCCGGCACCGCGCCGGACTTCACCGCCGAGGACGAGGTCCGCTGGGGCGTCAACGTCGCCGAAGCCGCGCACCGGGCGGGTGTGGCGCACTTCGTCTTCAGCTCGGTCGCCGGCGCGGGCCGGCACTCCACCGAGGTGCTGCCGGTGAACGTCGTCAGCAAGCACCGGATCGAACGGCACGTCGCCGCGCTCGGACTGCCCGCCACCATCCTGCGCCCGGTGTCGTTCATGGAGAACTTCACCGGCGGCTACGCCCTCCAAGGCGGCGCGGTGTCCACCGGTCTGGCTCCGGAGGTCCCGCAGCAGATCATCGCGGTGGACGACGTCGCCGCGTTCGTCGCACTGGCCTTCGCCGACCCCGGCACGTGGATCGGCCGCGCGGCGGACATCGCGGGCGACGAGCTGACCCCGGTCGGGATCGCGTCGGCCGTCTCGACCGCGACCGGCCGGCCGATGCCGTACCGGCAGATCCCGATCGACCTGATCAGGCAGGTGAGCGAGGACTTCGCGCACGCCAACGAGTGGTTGAACGAGCGCGGCTACCGGGCCGACGTCGCGGCCACCCGCCGACTGCACCCGGGCCTGCTCGACCTGCGCACGTGGCTGGCGACCACCGGCGCCGCACAGATCACCGCGTTCCTGGATGCGCGGAACGCGGAGAGGTAAACCGAACCTCAAGGAATGGTCAAGTCCACCTTGTTCCGACGCACCGTATCCGGTCGACTACCCGACTATGACCACGAGTCCACCGTTGTCCCCACCACCGACCGCACTCGCCGCCGAGGGCGGCACGCTGTCCTCCGTCGAGGAAGCCATCAACAACGCGTTCACCCCCGTCTCCGAGGCCGTCTCGGGGTTCATCTTCGCGGAGATCACCGTCTTCGGCGTCACGTTCCCGTGGATCGTCGGCTGGCTGGTGCTGGCCGCCGCGATCTTCACCGCCTACTTCGGCGTCATCCAGCTCCGCGGCTTCGGCACGGCCCTCCGGATCGTGCGCGGCAAGCACAGCAGCCCGGACGACCCGGGCGAGATCACCCACTTCCAGGCGCTCAGCTCCGCCGTGTCGGGCACGGTCGGACTGGGCAACATCGCCGGTGTCGGCGTCGCGGTGACCATCGGCGGCGCGGGCGCCACGTTCTGGATGATCCTGGCCGGCCTGCTCGGCATGTGCACGAAGTTCGTCGAGTGCACGCTGGGCGTGAAGTACCGGGACGTGCACGAGGACGGATCCGTCTCCGGCGGTCCGATGCACTACCTGCGCAAGGGCCTCGCCGAGCGTTTCCCCAACCCGGCGGGACGCGGGATCGGCAAGGTGCTCGCCGTCGGCGCGGCGATCATGATCCTGTTCTTCGGGATCGCCGGCGGCAACATGTTCCAGGCCAACCAGACGTTCGCGCAGCTGCGCACGGTGACCGGCGGCGCGGACGGCGCGCTCGGCGGCGACGGCGCGGCGCTCGTGTTCGGGATCATCCTGGCCCTCGTGGTCGGCGCGGTCATCATCGGCGGCATCAAGTCCATCGGCCGGGTCACCGGCAAGCTGGTGCCCGCGATGGCGATCATCTACGTCACGGCGTGCCTCATCGTGATCCTGCTGAACATCACCACGATCCCGACCGCGATCGGCCAGATCGTCACGGGCGCGTTCAGCGCCGACAGCGTCGTGGGAGGGGCTGTCGGCGCGTTGATCGTCGGGTTCCAGCGGGCCGCGTTCTCCAACGAGGCGGGGCTGGGTTCGGCGTCCATCGCCCACTCCGCGGTGAAGACCCGCCGTCCGGTCACCGAGGGGTACGTGGCGCTGCTCGAACCCTTCATCGACACCGTGGTCATCTGCACGATGACCGCGCTGACGATCGTGGTCGCCCAGACCCAGTTCTGGAAGGACGCCCAGGCGACCGTCGCCGCGGGCGGGCCGCGTCCGGACGGCGTCACGGTGACGTCGGAATCCTTCGGCACCGTGCTGCCGTGGTTCCCGTACGTGCTGACCGTGGCCGTGGTGCTGTTCGCCGTGTCCACGATCATCACGTGGAGCTACTACGGCGAGAAGGCGTGGGTCTACCTGTTCGGCAAGAGCAAGGGCAGCGAAGCCGTCTACCGCGTGCTGTTCTGCGCGTTCACCGTGGTCGGCTCGGTGCTCACGCTGGGCAGCGTGCTCGACTTCGCCGACGCGGTGCTGTTCACGCTGGCGCTGTTCAACATCATCGGCCTGTACCTGCTCGCGCCGGTGGTGAAGCGGGAGCTGAAGGCGTTCCAGGCGTCGCTCGGCCAGGACCGCGCTCAGCGGGCGCCCGAGGTCGAGACCACGTGACCGGACGGGTGGCGGTCCGCAGGGGCGCGGGCCGCCACCCGGCTGGAGCGATCACGCCGACGGCCTGGTCTCCTCGGTGATCCACGCCAGGTAGTCGGTGTTGCCGCCGAGCACCGGCAGGGCCAGCACCTCCGGCACGTCATAGCCGTGGTTCGCCTTGACGAACTCGGTCAGCTCGTCCACCCGGTCGTAGGCGGTCTTGATCCAGAGCTGCCACTCGGGGTCGTCGTGCACCTCGCCGTCCCACCGGTAGACGCTGCGGATCGGGCTGCTGATCTGCACGCACGCCGCCAGGCGGGCCTCCACGATCGCCCGCGCCATGGTGCCTGCCGCGTCCTCGCTGTCGGTGGTGGTGATGACCACGACGTGGTTGTCGCTCATCCACCGGAGGCTAGCGGGACCAGGGCCGCGACGCCGTACCTCTCCAGCGTGACGGAACCGGCGCGCCGGGCACGTCGTCACGGTCACCGGTCAGGCCGACCCGCACCCGCACCGCGTCGGGGCCCACGCCTCGACGCGCACCACCTGGCGGCCGTCGCGCCAGTCGAGACCGCCAGTGATCTCGCGAAAGCCTATTCGGTGTCCCCTCCTGATGAGTCGAAGCGCTGAAGGGTGCGCGATGCCCCGCGGAACGGCACGCGGGGTGTCAGCGCGTCGTGCTCGCCCGTTCGGTGAGCCGTGGCGGCAACAACGTCAACGGGGGCGTCGGGGTCCGGTCCAGCTTGGCCATCAGCAGCGCCACCGCGTGGTGGCCCAACTGCTCGGCGGGCACGGCCACCGACGTCAACGGCGGCATCAGGCGCTCGGCCTGGTCGTCCGGGCATATCGCGATCACGGCCACGTCGTCGGGCACCTTGCGGCCCAGCGACCGCAGCACCTCGACCACGGACGGCAACGCGGCCTCGTTGTGCACCACCAGACCGGTCACCGCCGGGTGCCGTTCCAGTAAACCGGTGATGGCCACCCGCACCGACTCGTGGTCGGCCTCGGTGGGCAGGGTGGTCGACGAGACGCCGCGGCGCATCGCGGCCGCGCTGAACCCGGCCATGGTGCGGTGGGCGAACCCGGTGTCGCGCTGGTAGACCGCGCGCGGCGCGCCGACCAGTGCCACGTAGGTGTGCCCGAGGTCGGCCAGGTGGTCGACGCACCGCGAGCCCGCCTCGGCGAAGTCGAGGTCCACGCAGGTCAGGCCCGCTGCGTCGGCGGGGAAGCCGATGAGCACCGACGGCCGGTCCAGGTCCCGCAGCACCGGCACGCGCTCGTCGTGCATCTCCACGTCCATCACCAGCAGGCCGTCGACCTGTGCGCTCCCGGCGACCCGGCGCAGGCCCGCCGCGCCCTGGTCGGCGGTCACCAGCAGCACGTCGTGGTCGTGCCGGCGGGCCGCGTTGGCGACCGCGACGACGAACTGCATCAGCACCGGCATGTGCATGCCCTCGCGCATCGGCAGCACGAGCGCCAGCACGTTGGCGCGGTTGCTGGCCAGCGACCGGGCGCCCGCGTGCGGGTGGTAACCCAGCGCCCGCACGCTCGCCTCGACCCTGGCCTTGGTGGCCGTGGAGATCGAACGGCGGCCGGTCAGCACGTACGACACGGTGCTGGGCGCTACCCCGGCGTGCCGCGCGACATCGGCGATGGTGACCACGTCAGCGCACCTCCCCCACCCTTACGCCCGCCTCGTCCGCGATGAGCACGAGCGATGCGCCGGCGACCGAGATCTTGGTTCCCGGTGGCGCGGACCGGGGCTCGGGGGTCACGTCGTGGAAGGCGATCCACGCGCCGGCCCGGGTGAACACGACCTCGTCGTCCACCAGCCGCACGCCGTCGCAGTCGTCGAAGTCCAAGGCGCGCAGCACTCCCGTGCGCGGCGCGATGGTCTCCCCCGGCACGTTCACGACCAGCCGCGACCGGATGTCCCGCGACGAGGAGCCCGCGCACAACTCGTACCGCCCGGCCTCGACCACCCGGCGCCCGGTGGTGACGTCCCAGTGCCACAGCTGCTCAGCGGACAGTTCGACCACCGCGGTCTCACCGGGCGCGAGCCGCACCCGCTGGAACGACTGGAGCTTGCGCACCGGCTGCCGCACCCGCGAGTCCAACGCCGAGGAGTACAGCTGCACGACCTCCGTGCCCTCGACCTGCCCGGCGTTGGTGACCGACACCCTGGCCACGCCGTCGGACCACTCCAGCTCGGAGTACTCGAACGTGGTGTAGCCCAGCCCGTGGCCGAACGGGAACAGCGGCTCACCGGTGAAGTACAGGTAGGTGCTGCCCGCGCGGATGATGTCGTAGTCGAACATGTCCGGCAGGTCGGCGTCGGAGCGGTACCAGGTCTGGGTGAGCTTGCCCGACGGCGAGAACACCCCGAACAGCGCTTCCGCGACCGCCCGGCCCTGCTCCTGCCCGCCGTGTGCGGTCCACACGATGCCGGGCAGGTGCTCTTCCTCGCCGTCCAGCGCGTACGGGTAGCTGCTCACGAGCACCAGCACCGTCTTGGGGTTGGCCTCGCGGACCGCCCGCACCAGGTCCAGCGACGGCAGCCGCAGGGTGGTGCGGTCCTGGGTCTCCCGGCCGTTGATGTGCGGGTCGTTGCCCAGCACCAGCACGACGGCGTCGGCCTGGGCCGCCACCTCGACCGCCGACGCGATGCCGTCCACCACGCGTTCGATGGCGAAGGCTGTGACATCCAACCGGTTGCCCTGCACCGTTGCCGGATTGTCGGCTCCGCCGACGATGTTGTGCAGCACCACGCCCTGGTCGGTCGAGCGCGGCTCGAAGAGTTCGCGCACGTCCCACCCGCCCGGCATGACAGCGGTGGCGACGAGCGAGCCGTCCTCGGCCACACCGAGGAAGCGGCGGGACCCGACATCGCGCAACGTCCACACGCCGTCGCCCCAGTCGAAGCGGTCGAACAGCGCCCGCTCCCCCATGCCCACGACACCGCCGCGCACCCCGAGGTAACGGCCGTCCGCCGCGCGCAGCGCGATCCGGTCGACCCCCTCGGTGCAGGAGACGGAGGCGAACTCCTCCAGTCCCCTTCGGACGGTCACCTGGTACGGCAGGGTGCCGCTGTACCAGTCCTCGAACAGCGTGTCCGCGTGCGTGCCGATGACGGCGAGCTTCGTGCCGCGCTCGAACGGCAGCACGGAGTCGTTGCGCAGCAGCACGACGGCCTGCCGTGCGGCCTCCAACGCCAACTCGCCGTGCGTGCCGATCACGTCCGAGGTGATCGCGGCGTACGGGTTGTCCTCTGGTGGGTCGAACTCACCGAGCCGGAACCGCAGCGCGAGCACCCGGCCGACGGCCCGGTCCACCACGGACCACTCCAGCAGGCCGTCCTTGATCGCGGTGGTGACGCTCTCGATCATCAGCGTCGGGTCGGCGTCCTGGTCGGTGAAGCTGTCCAGACCCGCGTTGAGCAACGCCGCGTGCCCCTCGGCCTGGGTCGGCAGGTACGCCTGCAGACCGGCCACGTTCGACGGCGCGTAGGCGTCGCTGACGGCCGCGACGCCGTCCGGCGACCACGTCTGCAACTCCTGCTCCAGCAACGGGCTCAGGTGCGCGGGACGGCCGTTCACCAGGTTGTACGACGGCATCACGGCCACCGCCGCGCCCGTCTCGATAGGACCGCGGAAGCACGGCAACTCGTACTCGTGCAAGACCCTCGGCCGCAGGTCGGAGGAGGTGACGCAGCGGTCGTCCTCGTTGTTGTAGCCCAGGAAGTGCTTGAGCGTCGGCGCGGTGCGGAGGTAGCGCGGGTGGTCGCCACGCAGGCCGGTGGCGTAGGCCGTGCCCATCGCCGCGGTCAGCGTCGGGTCCTCGGAGTAGCCCTCCTCGTTGCGGCCCCAACGCGGGTCGCGCAGCGGGTTCACCACCGGCGCCCACGCGTTCAGCCCGTGCGCGACCGGATCCCGGTGGTGGAAGCCCCGAGCCTCGGTGCCGACGGCCTCGCCGACCCGCCGCACCAGCCCGGTGTCCCACGAGGACGCCAGCCCGACGGCCTGCGGGAACACCGTGGCCACACCCGACCAGGCGACGCCGTGCAGCGCCTCCATGCCGGTGTGGAACGCCGCCAACCCCAGTCTCGGCACGGCGGGCTGGTGCTGGTGCAGCAGCGCCACCTTCTCCTCGTCGGTCAGCCTGCCGAGCAGGTCGGTAACCCTGGCCTCGACCGGCAGACCCGGATCGCGGAACGGCAGCGGGTCCACGGCACACCTCTCGCGGTCGTCGAATTATTCGAATGTGCAGCTCACTGAATCGAATCGTTTCGATCGCTGCGAAAACGTCGCCGACCTGGGGGTCAGCGGGGCGGGGTGCCAGAAATGTGGCACAGCTCTCTCACCCGAGTCAACACCGAAGTTTCAAGGTTGTTTCATTCGCGACGTTGACGTCGAACGCGTTCGACTATCGAGACAATGCCGAACAGCGCGCCGAACACCCCCCTCACCACGTCGTGAGGGGGGTGCCGGCGACCTTCGGTGTCCTACCCGAACAGTTCCACGTGCAGCTGGAACGCCGTGGCGATCTCAGCCTGCGCCCAGAACCGGTGGTAGGTGAAGGTCGGCACTGGGCCGCCGTTCAGGTACGACTGCACCTTGGGCCATTCGGGGTCTTGCTTGAACATCGACCGGATGTCCACGAAGGACACGCCCGGACGGATCTGGTCACCGTTGGGCATGGTGCCCGACCAGCCCGTCGGGACGTACGGGCCCTCGCGCGTCGACGTGTTGTACGTGTCGTCGAAGCGGTTGTAGTCCGCACGCGTCTCCGGCACCGCGATGCCCTTGCTGTCCTGGTGCGCCAGCAGCGCCGTCAACAGGCCCTCACCGACGGTCTTCGCCTGGGCGTTGCCCGACTCGGCCGCGTAGTTGAGGAGCGTCTTGGCGTAGGACGCGGCGATGCCGACGTCCTGGCTGTGGTTGGCCACCGTGACGCGCAGGTTCGCGTTGGCACCGGGGTTGGTGGCGTTCCAGTTGTCCGGAGCGCCGGTCCAGGTCAGGTCGTTCGGGATCTGGAACTGGCCGCCGGTGCCGACGGTGGTGTTCGCGATGGCCCAGGGGACCCACTTGTCGAGGATCTTCTTGGCCGCGGCGTTGCCGGTCTTCTCGTACAGCGCGGCGGTGCGCTCCATCTGCCACGCCTGGAAGCCGAACCACCGGTTCGACGGCGGGTCGCGCCACACCGGGTGGGCGTCGTAGTACATGCCGTAGAAGGTCGGCGTGCCAGCGGGCGGCGCGCTGTAGGAACCCTCCCAGCTGTTCGTGACACCACCGGCGATGGCGCCGTCGGAGGACTGGAGCCACTGGAGCAGCTCCAGCTGCCGGGTCATCGACGTGGCCCAGTCCTGCTGGCCGGTCGCCGACTTCGGCTTCAGCGCGGGGACGTTCGCCAGCGCGTAGGCCGCCATCGGGTTCTGGTAGCCCTGGTGCGAGGCGCCGTCACCGATGCGCCACGCCCAACCGGCGGCCGTGTCGGTCGCGCCACCCCACGCGTAGTACCAGGACATCAGGTAGTGCGCGCTGTCCTTGCCGGTACCGGCCGGGCAGCTCGGGCTGGCGCAGTTGCCGATCTTCTTGAAGTACTTGTCGAACATGGCGTAGCGGAGGTAGTCGCCCATCTTCGCGGCCTTCTCCACCTCGGGCGCCACCTCGGTGCCCTTGCCCTGCTCGGTCGCCCACTCCTGCGCCAGCATGGCCACCTGCACCGCACGCGCGTCGGCGTCCGGGGCGTTGGTGTACTTCCACTGCTTGGCGTAGCTGGCGTCCTTGGTGAACAGGTCGAGGAAGCCGTTGGGGCCACCGTGCGCGAAGGTGTCGCAGGACGGCTGCGGGATGGTCTCCCACACCGACTCCGACGAACCGCGCTGGTAGGTGTTGATGTACGCGGGCAGCGCGTCGGACTCGTCGCCGCACCGGCCGAAGCCGTAGGTGTTGTCGACGTCGAGCAGCCAGTGCATGCCGTAGATGTCGCTGTTGCCGTACGCCGACCGCAGCTCGGCCGCGATCGGGTCGCGCCCCACCGCCACACCGGAGTCGAGCACCGACGGGTACTGGTCCATCCGCGGGTGCTCCGGGGCGTAGGTCGCGGGCTTGGACGCGTCGTACTTGTCGTTGGTCGGCTGGTCCGCCTTGGCCGGGATGATGTACTTCTCCATCGACGCCCAGGCCTTCTTGAACGGCGCCCAGTCACCCACGATCTTGCCGTA
The DNA here is from genome assembly GCF_009769385.1 of Saccharothrix deserti. Classification (GTDB taxonomy): domain Bacteria; phylum Actinomycetota; class Actinomycetes; order Mycobacteriales; family Pseudonocardiaceae; genus Actinosynnema; species Actinosynnema deserti. The sequence goes on along the minus strand of NZ_ML775962.1, from coordinate 163,277 downwards.
GCTGGCTTCCAGCCACAGGTAGTAGCTGAACGCCTCGGACGTGGTCTGGTGACCGTGGTCCGGCGCCTCCACCATCAGCGTCTCGATCGAGTGGTACGGCACCTTCAGCCCGTCGGAGAAGGTCCGGTAGTAGCCGCTCGCCGGGTCGTTGATCTTGGCGTACTGGTCGAGGAAGGCCTGCTCGAAGGGCGACGCGGTGTCGGAGATCTCCTTGACCTCGACCGTGGCCGCCGTGGCGCCGGTGGCGCTCGCGGTGAACGTGGCCGAGGCCAGGTCGCCGCCGTTGGCCGCCGAGGTGACCGTGACGTTCTGCTTGGTCGCCCAGTTGGCCGTGGTGAACGTCAGCGACGCGGGACCGGCCGTCAGGTCGGTGCTGCCCGCCGAACGCGCGACGACGACCGTCACCGACGAGGTGGGCGCGGTGGCCAGCGAGACGCCGAAGGTGTTGGTGCCACCCTGACGCACGCTCAGCGACGGCGGACTCACCTGGACCGCCTGGCCCGCGATCACCCGGACGCCGACAGCCGTGGAAGCTCCCACGCCGCCCTTGTCGTCCGTCGCCCGCGCGACGAGGGTGTGCTCACCGGCGGTCGCGCCGGTCCACGAACCGTTGTACGGGGCCGAGGTGTCGGTCGCGACGACCACGCCGTCGGCCAGGAAGTCGACCTTGGCGATGGTGCCGTCGGTGTCGGCCGCGGTGGCCGCCATCGGGATGGCCTGGCCGACCTGGAACGCCGTGCCCGAGGTCGGCGACGTCAGCGACGCCGTCGGGTCGGCGTTGACGTTCGGCCCGGTGCACCGCGTGCCGTTGAGCGCGAAGTCCGTCGGCGGCCGGTTCTGGCCGGTCCACGAGCCGTTGAAGCCGGGCGTGACGGTCGCGCCGGTGCCGAGGTTCGGCGCCCAACCCGGGGCCGCCACGGTCACACCGGCACCGCTCTGCGTGAACGTGCCGTTCCAGCCCGACTGCACGCGCTGGCCGTCCGGGAAGGTCCACGTGAGGCGCCAGTTGTTGACCGCGTCACCCTCGTTCCGGACGGAAACGCTGGCGCCGAAACCACCCTGCCACTGGTTCGTGATCTGGTAGTTGACCGTGCAAGCCACGGCCGCGTTCGCCACCGGCGCGACGAACGGCATAACACCCGCGGCGGTTGCCGCCGCGGCTATCAGCGCGAGTGGTCCGGTGCGCAACCGTCCCGCTCTGGTGCGGTACCTCATGCGTCCTCCTCCTGCACGGATCAGCCATTGATCCGCGAGCTTCAAAGGGCGGTGGCGGTGGGTTGGGGTCGGCACGGGACGCCTGGGCGCGCAGAACGCCCCGTGCCGAGTCCTGGTGCTAGGGCTCCACGCCCCAGGCGAGGGTGCCGCCGGTGTACGCGGTCACCCGGTCGAAATCGGTCAGCGTCGCGCTGACCCGGTAGCTGTGGTCGTCGGCCTGGTTGAAGGTGGACCAGTCGGACTTGGCCACCCGCAACTGGATGTCGCCGGTGCTCGCGCCCGCGGCGAGGGAGCCCGCGGTGAACGACACCTGGAGGTAGGAGTCCGCGCCGGGGCGCGCGTTCGGCAGCTTCACCACGGTGGCGCGCACGTTCGCGCAGCCGACCACCGCCCAGTCGCAGAACACCTGGTAGGTGGCGTTGGCCGTGTCACCGGTGAACCAGTACCTCGTGGTGATGGTGGACCGGTCCACCGCCGTGGTGCCGCGGTTGACTACGGCGAGAGTCGCGCCGATCTGGTTGGCGCTCGCCGAGCCGTTGCCGCGCTGCTGCACGGAGACCGCGCCTCCCGTGCCGCCGCCGTTGTCCGTGATGGTGAAGGAGATCGGCACGCTCGAAGCCGAACGGTTCCCGGCGGCGTCCCTGGCGCGCACCGAGAAGCTGTGCGTGCCCGGGGTGAGGCCGGTGAGCTGGAACGTCGGGGTGGCCGTGGCACCTGCGACCGTGCCGTCCGCCCGCAGCACGTCGTAGCCGGTCACCCCGACGTTGTCGGTGGAGGCCACCCAGCTGAGGGTGGCGCTGGTCGAGCCGAGGTTCGCGAGGCGCAGTCCGATCGGGACGGTCGGGGCCTCGCGGTCCTCGACGGCCGGTCCGGGCTCCTTGCCCCACAACACCCGGCCGTCCTGGGCGAGCACCAGGCGGTCGGTGAGCGCCACCGCGTTGCCGGTGCCCAGGCCTTCGTAGGACCAGTCGTTGGTCGGGTCCCACGTGCCGGCGCTGGTGATGCGGAACTGCACCTCGTGCCGGTGCGCGGACTGGCCGCCGGGGTAGGCGCCGGGGCACGGCACCTCGACGTAGTACACCGAACCGCTGTGCTGCTTGGGACCGCTGACCGTGCCGCACTGGTTGTAGTTCGTGGTGACGGTGATCTGGTCCGGCGTGGTGGTGCCGTCGAGGGTGAAGTAGTAGCGCAGCGACCCGTTGAACATGCGGGCGGGCCACGCGGTCTTGTTGAGGATGAACGACTTGATCTCGGTGAAGCCGGGCGCGCTCTGGTTGATCGAGGCCTGCACGGTCAGCTCGGGGCCGTCCGTGGTCTCGGCGACCGGGAAGTTGGTCAGCGGCGTGCCGCCGAACTCCTTGTACAGCCGGGCGAGCGCGCCGGTGAACGCGGCGTTGTAGTCGAGCGCGACCTCGTTGGCGACGTAGTCGCTGCGGTCGTCCTTGTACGCGTCGTTGTTCGTGCCGGGACCGCCGACCAGCGCGCCGTACAGGACGTGCCTGCTGGTCACGGGTTCCTGGATGGAGTCGGCCCACGCGCCGTGCGCGGTGCGGTGGTGCGGGTTGCGCGGCGGGTTGGCGCCGAAACCGACGACGTAGCTGGAGTTGCGCGGGTTGTCGCCCAACGCGTAGTTGATCTGCCGCACGCCGAAGTCGTGGTAGGTGGTCGCCTTGGCGGCGTCGCGCTCGCGCAGCCAGTCGCTGTAGACCAGTGCGACGAACGCGGTGTTGGCCGCGTACCGCAGCGAGCCCCAGGTGTCGAGCACCGCCTGGCCGCCGGGCGAGTAGCGGACCCGGTTGCCGTTGTAGCCGACGGTCCAGAAGTCCAGCCACCGGTTGGCGTCGTTGACGTACTCGGTCTCGCCGGTGAGCTTTGCCAGCAGCACGTACGCGCCGTAGGACTTGTCGTCCCAGGCAATGGTCCACCGGTAGGACCGCGTGGTGCTCTGCGGTTCGGTGGACAGCTTCGCGTACTCCGCCTTGGCCTTGGCCAGGTAGCTCGCGTCACCGGTCGCGCGGTACAGCCAGATCGCGCCCCACACCAGCTCGTCCTGGTAGCCGCTGTGCGAGTTGTAGAAGTTGGCCGCGTCGGTGATGCAGGAGCTGTACTTGCCGCGGTAGGTGTCGGCGAAGCTGTAGAGCTGCTTGGCGTGCGTCAGCAGGGTCGCCGCGTAGGCCGGATCGGTCTGCTTGAACACCATCGAGGACGACGCCATCGCGGCGGCGTACTCGCCCGCGAGGTCCGAGCCGGGACAGGAGGCGTCCACTTTGTACGACGGGCGCGCCATCTGCATGACCTCGGCCGGTCCCCACCACGCGTGGTCCGGGTTGCCCGCGCCGACCTGCCCGTACACGACGTTCGGCGACGGGTGCGCCTTGATGATCCAGTCCGTGCCCCACTTGAGGTTCGACATCAGGTACCGCAGCTGGCCCGAGCCCTCGTACGCGTCGCGGTTCTCCACCGCGCCCCACGCCAGCATCGACAACGTGGACGCGAACGGGAGGCCGAACTTGACGTGGTCGCCCGCGTCGTAGAAGCCGCCCGACAGGTCCAGCCCCACGTCGCTGCCGTCGCGCAGCGCCGAGTCCCCACGCCAGTTCACCCGGTTGTCGGCGGGCAGGTCGCCGGACCGCTGGGCGTCGTAGAACCAGATCGACTTCTGCAGGGCCTCGCCGTAGTTGAACGCGGGCGCGGCCGTCGCGGACGGCTGGAACGGGGTCAGCGTCAACGCGCTGACCAGCACGGCCAGCGTGCCGGCCAGTGCTCCGGACATGCGTCGTCGCATGCGGCGCCTCCGAGGTGGCAGGGGGTGGAGGTTCTGGGAGCGCTCCCAGTCCGGGACTGTAACGGCAACGAAACACCGTGAAAAGAGGGGTCGACCACAAACGCTTGACAAATTCGCCCCAGACGCTCCCACCTGCTGGGCCGAACGTTGCCACGGGCTGCGCCGAATGACGCAGCGTGGGGGAGCGCTCCCAGAACGTGACCACGGCGCGGTCCTACCTCGCCAGGCAGGTCAGCTGCGGAATCGCCTCCCGACCGGAGGCGGCGTACCCGAAGGACCCCGAAGCTCCCGGTGCGAGGGCGCCGTTCCACCCGACGTCCTCCACCGACACCGAGTTGCCGTTCTGGATCAGCCTGCCGTTCCACGCGCTGTTGATCGTTTGGCCGTCGGGCTTGGTCCAGGTGACCGTCCAGCCGTTCATCCGGGTGGTGCCCTGGTTGGTGACCACGACCTCGGCCGAGAACCCGCCCTGCCAGGAGCCGGTGAGGCGGGCGGTGGCCACGCAGCCGGCGGGCGGCGGTGCCGTGGTGCTCGTCGTGCTCGTGGTTGTGGTCGGCGGGCTGTAGCTCAGCCCGTGGCCGAGCGGGTAGAGGGCGGCCTTGCCGTCACCGGCGTTGATCGGCTGCTGCGAACCGCTGTTCATCCAGGTCACGGGCAGTTTGCCGGTCGGGTTGTACGCACCGAAGAGCACGTCGGCCACGCCGCGCCCCTCGGTGCCGGGCAGCCACGAGGCGAGCAGCGCGTTCCAGTCGCCCACCTGGCTCGCGACGTCCATCGGACGTCCGGACACCAGCACGACGACCACCGGGATGCCCGCCGACCGGAGCCGGTTGATCGTCTCCAGGTCCTCGCGGTCCATGCCGAGCCCGTACGGCCGGTCGCCCTCGCCCTCGGCGTACGGGGTCTCCCCCACCACCGCGATGGCCGCCGTGTACGAGCCGTCCACGCCCGCGCCGTACCGGTCGTGGGTGACGGTCGCGCCGGACCCGACCAGGTCGCGGATGCCCTGGAGGATCGTGGTTCCGGGCGTGGTGCTGCCGCTGCCGCCCTGCCACGAGATCGTCCAGCCGCCGCTCTGGTAGCCGATGTTGTCGGCCGACTTGCCGGCCACGAAGTACTTGCCGGACTTGGCCAGCGGCAGCACGCCGTCGTTGCGCAGCAGCACCTGCGACTGCCGCACGGCCTGGCGGGCGAGGTCGCGGTGCGCCGCCGAGCCGACCGTCGAGGTGAGCGAGCGGTCGGTGAGCGGGCGTTCGAACAGGCCGAGTGCGAACTTCTTGGTCAGGATGCGGCGGTTGGCGTCGTCGATCCGGGCCGTCGTCACCCGCCCGGCCTGCACCTCGGCCTTGAGCAGGCTGGTGAACCGCCGGTAGTCGGTCGGGACCATGACCATGTCGATGCCCGCGTTGACCGCCGCGGCGACCTCGGCGCCGGTGAACCCGGCCGCGCCGTCGATCTGGTCGATGCCCGCCCAGTCGGAGACGACGAACCCGGTGAAGCCGAGTTCGGTCTTGAGCAGGTCGGTGATCAGGTAGCGGTGGCCGTGCGCCTTGACGCCGTTCCAGCTGCTGTAGGTGATCATCACCGAGCCGACGCCCCGGTCCACCGCGGCCTTGAACGGCGGCAGGTGCACCGCGCGCAACTCCTGTTCGCCGATCTCGGTGTTGCCCTGGTCGTCACCGCCGGTCGTGCCGCCGTCGCCGATGTAGTGCTTGGCGGTGGCCAGCACGGAACTGGACGTGCCGCCGAGCGTCGCGCCCTGGAGGCCGTCGACGTAGGTGGTCATCGCGGTCGGGATCTCGGGCACCTCGCCGAACGACTCGTAGGTGCGGCCCCAGCGGTCGTCGCGCGCCACGCACAGGCAGGGCGCGAAGTTCCAGTCGATGCCGGTGCCCGCGACCTCCTCGGCGGTGGCCGCGCCGATGCGCCTGACCAGCTCCGGGTCGCGGGTGGCGCCCAGGCCGATGTTGTGCGGGAAGATCGTCGCGCCGCGCACGTTGTTGTGCCCGTGCACCGCGTCCACGCCGTAGATCAGCGGGATGCCCAGCGGCGTGGACATCGCCGTGCGCTGGAAGTCGTCGTACATGTCGGCCCAGCTCTGGGCGGTGTTCGGGGTCGGCGCGGAGCCGCCGCCGGACAGCACCGAGCCGATCCGGTAGGTGGCGAGGTCGGAGACGGCGGCGAGCGCGCCGCGGTCGACCTGGGTCATCTGGCCGACCTTGTCGTCCAGCGACATGCGGGCGAGCAGTTGCTCGACCCTCGGGTCGGCTTGGGCCGCCACCTGTGCGGTGGCCACCGGTCGCAGGTGCGGGACCAGCACCGTGGCGGACAGGGCGACGGCGGCCAAGACGGCCGTGGTCACCGCCACCGCGACGGGTCGGGAGGGAGTTCGCGTCATTGCGTGGCCTCCGGGTCGAGGGTTCCGAGAGGGGCTGAGAGCGGGCCGGGAACGGGCCGGGAACGGCTGGGAGCGTTCCCAGGCTACGATTGTCCGTTTTTCTGCACCAGTAATGGGCTTTTCAGCCCATCACCGGTTCGACTTCCCGGCGTAATTCGACCCGTTTTTCGACATCAACTTCGAACCGCCGGTGACGCAGGTCTCATTCACCCTTTGAGAGCAGTCAGGCGACCAAATGTCGACGCACCGTCACGGACAGGCCGTTCACAGGCCTCGGCCCCGTCTCAACCACGGTTCGCCCGGCCATTTCTTCACAGAACGTGAGAAGCACCGGGACTCCTCCGCCGGTCGGACCCTCTTTTCCTCAACGTTTCCGACTGGCTACAGTCCTGCCATCTGGGAGCGCTCCCAGCCGAAGTCAGACCCCGTTGCACCGACGCTGCGAGGACACTTCAGATGCGAGCACACAATGCCCACGACCCCGGCCGTGACGAGCGGCGACCACGCGACAGGGCGAGGTTGGCCGCGGCGGGCGCACTCTCCGCCACGTTGGTCGCGAGCGCCGTCGCCCTGGTCATCGGCGGTGGCGCGACCACCGCGCAGGCGGCCGACTCGGCGTTCTACGTCGACCCGAACACCTCGGCGGCGAGGTGGGTGGCGCAGAACCCGAACGACTCGCGGGCCAGGGTGATCCGCGACCTGATCGCCAACACGCCGCAGGCGCGCTGGTACACCACGACCAACACGTCCGAGATCAGGGGCCAGGTCGACGCGTTCGTCGGCGCCGCGGCCGCAGCCGGGAAGATCCCGATCATGGTCGTCTACAACGTGCCCAACCGCGACTGCGGCGGCGCGAGCGGCGGCGGTGCGCCCTCGCACTCGGCGTACCGGGCGTGGATCGACCAGCTCGCGGCGGGTCTGGGCGGCCGTCCGGCGTCAATCGTCCTGGAGCCGGACGTGCTCCCGATCATGAGCAACTGCCAGACCCCGGCACAGCAGAACGAGACCAAGGCGTCGATGGCCTACGCGGGCAAGAAGCTCAAGGCCGGTTCGGCGCAGGCCAAGGTGTACTTCGACATCGGCCACTCGGCGTGGCTCACCCCGGCCGAGGCGGCCAACCGGCTGCGCGGCGCGGACATCGCCAACAGCGCCGACGGCATCGCCACCAACGTGTCGAACTACCGGCTCACCGGCGACGAACTCCAGTTCACCAAGGCCGTGCTGAACAACCTGGGCGACTCGCGGCTCAAGGCGGTCATCGACACCAGCCGCAACGGCAGGGGACCGTTGGGCGACGAGTGGTGCGACCCGCCCGGCCGGGGGATCGGCACGCCGAGCACGTCCAACACCGGCGATTCGCACGTCGACGCGTTCCTGTGGGTCAAACCGCCCGGCGAGGCGGACGGCTGCATCGCGGGCGCGGGCCAGTTCGTGCCGCAACGGGCGTACGACATGGCGATCAACGGAGTCGTGACCACCACCACCCCTCCGATCATCACCTCCACGAATAGCACCACATACACTCCCACGACCACTACCTCGGCCACGACGACCACCATTCCGTCTCCAGGGGACGGATGTCGGGTGACGCATCGCGTGACGAGCCGGTGGTCGGGCGGTTACTCCGGTGAGATCGTCATAGAGAACCGGGGTGCGTCGATCAACGGCTGGACCCTGACGTTCTCCGCGCCCGGAGTGACCGTTTCCCAGGGCTGGAACGGGACGTGGACCGACAGCGGCGACATCGTCCGCGTCGGCAACGCGGCCTGGAACGGCGTGCTCGCCACCGGTGGTACCGCGACCATCGGTTACAACGCGAGCTACAGCGGCAGCACCCCACCGTTCGCTTCTCCCACTTTGAACGGTGTGGCGTGCGGCTGACGCCGTAGCCGGCCCTCGAAGCGGCTCCCCTCCCCGACTCGCAGTCAACGGGAGGGGAGCCGCTTCCCTCTATATCCTTGTGGTCGTGACCGAACCGATGTCCGTGGCGCAGGGCGTCGCCCTGGCCCGCGACCCGGACGACGCGGTGCGCGAGGCGCTGTCGACGGACCCCGCCGCGCCCGCCGAGGCGTTGGCGCTGCTCGCCGACGACCCGCGCCCGGTGATCCGGGCGAACCTGCTCACCAACCCCGCCGTGCCCGCCGACCTGCGCTACCAGGTGCACGCGTCCCTGTCGGCGGAGGCCGCCGCCGGCGACCGCGAGGCGGAGAACGCGCTGGCCTGGGTGCGCTTCGACCGTTCCGGCCGCACCGCCTGCGACCGCCCGGAATGACCTCCACCACGAACCGCCGCTGCCCGTGCGGCCAGGGCGACCCGTACGAGACGTGCTGCGCCCCGTTCCACCAGGGCCGCCGCAAAGCCCCCACCGCCGAAGCCCTGATGCGCTCCCGCTACAGCGCCTTCGCCCTGGGCGACGAGGACTACCTCCTGGCCACCTGGCACCCGACCACCCGTCCGGCATCCCTGGACCTGGACCCGGACCAGCGCTGGACCCACCTGGAAATCCTGTCCCGAACCGACGGCACCCCCTTCCAGACCACCGGCACCGTGGAGTTCCGCGCCCACTACCGCTGGCAGGGCCAACGCGACGTCCTCCACGAAACCAGCCGCTTCGTCCGCGAAAACGGCACCTGGCTCTACCTCTCCCCCACCTGATCCTGCCCCCTGAACGCAGAACTCAGGGTTCCCGAACGTTCGACTCACGCCACCTGAGTGTTCGACTCTCGCGAGAGTCGAACGTTCAGAGCGCGAGAGTCGAACGTTCGGGAGGGGTGAGTTCTGCGTTCAGGTTCTGGGTTCGGGGGTTAGCGGGGGGCGTTTTGGGAGCCTCGGACGCCGGTGGCCGAGCCCTTGGGGAGGGTGCAGGAGGCGGCGGTGTTGAAGGGGCCGGGTGAGGTGTCCAGGCCGCTCTTGCGCGGTGTGGTCTCGTAGCCCGCGTGGCACGGTGGGGGCTCGAAGAAGGTCAGGGCCAGGCCGAACTGCGCCTGGCCGCTCGCCACCGTCGAAGCGCCCACCGACACGGCGTCCGGCACGGTCACCAGCACCTCCTCCAGCGCGCCCTGCCGGGTCACCAGGACGTCGGCCGTGGTCAGCAGGTTGGCCAGCACGATGCCGAGGTTCGGGCCGGACTCCCGCAGCAACGCGCTGACCTCGGACGCCGCCCCCGGTGCCGCCGTGATCAACCGCCGCAGGTCGCCGTCCGCCTCACGCAGCCGCGACGCCACCAGCAGAGCACTGTCCGCGAACGAGTTGATCGCGGCCGAGTGGTCCAACTGGGTCTGCAGCACCACCAGCGAATCGTTCAACAGGCGCGTGGTCTGCGGCAGGTGCGCACCCGCCGTCCCGATGAACTCGCTCGTCGCGTCCAGCAGCACCTGCAGGTCCGGCCCGGTCCCCCGCAACGCCTTGTCCAGCTCGTCCACGACCGTGCGCAACGACTCCACCGGCACCGAACGCGCCAGGTCGTCGAGGCTGGTCAGCACCTGTTCCACCGGCAACGGCAGCTTGGTCTGCGACCGCGGGATCACCGACCCGTCCGACAGGTACGGTCCGCCGTTCCCGCGCGGCCGCAGGTCGACGTACTGCTCGCCCACCGCCGACCGGTTGGCGACCACGGCCTCCAGATCCGTCGGGATCTGCGGCGCGCCGGCCCCGATGCGCAACTCGACCTCGACCTGGCCGTCACCCAACCGGATCGGCCCGATCCGCCCCACCGGCACACCCCGGTACGTCACCTCACCACCGGTGAACAACCCACCGGTCCGCGCCAGCTCCAGCTTCACCACGTACCCGTCGTCCACGACCACGAGCCCCACGTACCTCGCGCTCACGTAACTGACGCCGAGCAGCGCGATGACCGCGAACAGCGCGATCTGCAACCTGATCCGCCGGGTGATCATCAACGCCCTCCGGGCTTCAGGGTCAGGTACGTGTTGAGGTAGTCGCCCTTCACGCCGTCCAGCACCGCGTCGGTGAACGGGAACGTCAGCAGCAGTTCCAGCGACTGCGGCAGGTTCTGCCCGGACTCGGCCAGCCGCCGCAACGTCGGCTCCAACGCCCGCAGGTCGGCCACCAGGTCGTCCCGGCTCCGGTTCACCGTGTCCACCGCGACGTCGGACAGGTCGCGCAACGCGTTCAGCAGCCCGACCAGCTGCCCGCGCTGCTCGTGCAACACCCGCAGCCCCGGCTCCAGCCCGTCCAGCACCTCGCCGATGTCCGCCTTGCGCGCCTCCAACGACGACGCGAGCTTGTCCATCCCGTCCAGAGCACGCGTGATCTCACCCTTGTGCGAATCCAGAGCGCCCACAAATGAGTCCATAGTGGACAGAAGCGACTTCACCGCCGCCTCGTTGCCCGACAACGCCGCGCTCAGCTCCCGCGAGATGTCCTGGATCTGCGCGATCCCACCGCCGTTGAGCAGCATCGACAGCGCGCCGAACACCTCCTCGACCTCGGGGTTGCGGTTGGTCCGCGTCACCGGGATCACCGCGCCGTCCACCAACGGCGACGCCGACCGCTCGTCGGGCGCGGCCAGCTCCACGTACTTCTCACCCAGCAGGCTCGACTGCCGCAACCACGCGAACGCGTTGGCCGGCAGCAGGACGTCACCCCGCACCGCGACCCGCACCAACGCCGTCGAACCGTCCTCGGACAACGCGATGTCCTCCACCTTGCCCACCGGCACGTCGTCCACCTTCACCCCGGCGTGCGGCACGAGGTCGAGCACGTCGTCGAACTCCACGGTCACCCGGTACGGCCGGTCGCCCAGGTCCGCGCCGCCGGGCAGCGGCAGCTCGTACGCGCTCGGTATCGCCGAGCACCCGGTCAGCACCAGCACGAACCCCAGCGCGAGCAACCGCCTCACCGCGCACCTCCGGGCACGCCCAGGTCAGGCACGCTCAGCAGGTCGGCGACGAACTCGTTCAGGTTGGCCCGCGCGTTCAACGTCCCGGTCGCCGGGTCGTAGGCGTTCACCACGTTGTGCAGCGCGACCGGCGCCACCTCCAGCATCTCGGTCAACGACTGCTGTTGCTGCACCAGCGTTCCGGTCAGCACGGCGAGATCCTCCACACTGGACTTCACCCGGTCCCGGTTGTCGTGCACGAACCCCCGCACCTGCTCCAGAGCCGAGGCCAGCTCCCCCAACGCCGCACCGAGGTCGTCCCGTTCGGCGGCGAAGAACCCGGACACGTCGGCCAACTGGTCGGCCAGCCGACCCACCTGCTCGTCGTTCGCGGCGAGCATCGATGTGAAGGACTGGAGGTTGTCCACGGTCCCGAACAGGTCCTCCCGCGACCCGGCCAACGTCTTCGCCGCGTCCGCGAGCTGCCGGATCGACTCGTGCAGAGCGCCGCCGTTCCCGTCGAGGTTCGCCGCGCCCGTGCGCAGCAGGTCGGACAACGCGCCCTCGCGGTTGGCGCCGTTCGGGCCGAGCGCGGTCAGCAACGTGTCGAGGCTGGAGTACAGCTCGTCCAACTCGACCGTGCCGGCCGTGTGCACGCTCGTGATCACCGCACCGGGAGCGATCTTGTCGCCCCCGGTGTACACGGGCGTGAGCTGCACGTACCGGTCGGCCACGATGTTCGGCGACACGACGACGGCGCGGGCGTCCGCGGGCACGTCCACGTCGTGGTCCAACTCCAGGTCCACCCGCACCGCGCCGCCGTCGGGCAGCACGCCGACCACCCGGCCGACCTTCACCCCGAGCACCCGCACGTCCGACCCTTCGTACACGCCGACCGCCGCGGTGAAGTAGGCGGCGATCCGCGTCGACCCGGGCCGCAGGAAGATCCACCACACGGCGGCCGTCGCCACCAGCACCAGCGCCAACACCTGTGCCAACACCACGAACAGCCGCCGACGGCCCTGCGTCCGGATGAACATCAGCGGCCTCCCGGCGAGCAGTCGCGCCGCGCGCCGGGCTCCACCACGAGCCCGCACACGTAGGTGTCGATCCACTCGCCGTTGCCCAGGGAGTTGTTCAGCAGCCGGTAGTAGGGCCCGGCCGACGCGAGGCCCCGGTTCAGCGCGTCCTGGTTGTTCCGCAGCACGTCGGTGACGCGTTCCAGCTGTTCCAACGCGGGCCGCAGCTGCTCGTTGTTGTCCGCCACGAGCCCGGACAGCTGCTTGGACAGCTCCCGCGTCCCGTCCAGGAGCTTGCTGATCGCGTCACGGCGGTGCCCGATCTCCTCCAGCAGCAGGTTGCCGTCGGTGATGAGCGCGGCGAAGTCGTTGTTCCGGTCGGCCAACGCGCGGCTGACCTGGTTCGCGCCCTTGACCAGCGACGCCAGCTGCTCGTCACGCGAGGAAATGGTCTTCGACAGCGACGACAGCCCCTCCAACGCCTGCTTCACGTGCTGCGGCGAGTCGCGGAACGTGTCCGACAGCACCTGGAAGCTCTCCGCCAGCTGCTCGGTGTCGATCGCGCCGACCGTGGTCGACAGATCGCTGAACGCCTCGATCACGTCGTACGGCGAGGTGGTGCGCTCCAACGGGATGGTGTCGGTGAGCGGGTCGCGGCCCTCGGAGTCCAGCGCCAGGTACTTCTGCCCGAGCAGGGTCTTGATCCGGATCTCGGCACGGCTGCGGTCGCCCAGTTCCACGCCGCTGACCCGGAACGCCACCCGCACCTTGCCCTCGTGCAGCTCGACGTCCGTCACCTGGCCCACCTTCAGGCCCGCGACGCGGACCTCGTCGTCCACGCGCAGGCCGGCCGCCTCGGTGAACTCGGCGGTGTGCCTGACACCGCCGCCGAAGAACGGCAGGTCCTCCAGGAAGAAGGCGAGCAGGGCGGTGAGCGCGATGACCAGGAGCCCGACGGCTCCCAGCAGCGCCGGTCTGCGCGTCATCGGTGACACCTCGATTCGGTGACGGGGATGCCCACCGGTGGTCCGCCGGGCGCGGGCGGTGCGTCCGAGGAGGCGAAGCACAGGTAGAAGTTGAGCCAGGAGCCGTAGGACGCGGTGCGGCCGATGGCCTCGAACTTCACCGGCAGGTTCCGGATGAACGGCTCCAGTTCGGGCGCGTTGCCGAGGTTGCCCGCGAGCAGCCCGAGCGCGGCGATGTCGTCCTTCAACGGCTGCCGGCCCTGCTCCAGCAGCGACGCCGTGCTGTCGCTCAACGCCGCCAGGCCGGTGATGGCGTTGCCGATCGGCTGCCGGTCGGCGGCGAACCCGGACACCAACTGCCGCATCGAGGTGAGCAGCGAGCCGAACCGGTCGTCACGCGAGTTGACCGTCTCCAGCACCGCGTTCAGGTTGTCCACGACCTTGCCGATGACGTCGTCCTTGGCGGCCAACGTGGAGGTGAGCGACGCGGTGTGCGCGAGCAGGCTCTCCATCGTGCCGCCCTCGCCTTGCAGCACCTGGACGATCTCGTAGGACAGCTTGTTGACGTCCTCCGGGTTCAGCGCCTGGAACAGCGGCTTGAACCCGTTGAACAGGGTGGTCAGGTCGAGCGCCGGGCTGGTCCGCTCGACCGGGATGAGGCCGCCGTGCGGCAGTTTCGCGCCGATCCGCCCGGCGGGCTGCTCCAGCGCGACGTACCGCTGGCCGACCAGGTTGCGGTACTTGATGGTCGCGGTGACGTCGGCGGACAGCGACCGGCCGTCGGCGACCGAGAACCCGACGTCCACCAGCTCGTCGTCGACCAGCTCCAGCGACTCGACCTGGCCGACCTTCACCCCGGACATCCGCACGTCGTCGCCCTCGGCCAACGCCGTGACGTCGGTGAACCGGGCCTTGTAGGTGGCCGTCGTGCCGACCTGGCTGCCCGCGATGGTCGCCACCAGGAACCCGGTCGCGACCACCGTGACCACGACGAAGACCAGGAACTTGATCAACGGCGCGGCGATGTTCCTCATTCGACCCCCATCAGCAGGCCCGCCCAGTCCGGCACCTGGTCCGGCGCGACGGCGTTGACCGGGCCGGCCGGGCAGTGCGGCGCGCCGCCACCGCGGTTGACCGGGTCGTCGCGGCCGGGCACGTACGCCTCCGCCGGCGGCACGACGGTGATCTGCGCGTGCAGGCCGGGCTGGTCGGTGCCCTTGCCGAGCGCCTGGTCCATCCGCGGGCGCAGGGCGTTGACCGCGCTCAGCACGCACGGGAACTCGGGCGAGTAGGTGGCGAACAGCTCGACCGTCGGCCGGGCCCGGTCGGACAGCGCGACCAGCGTCTCGCCGTTGCCGCGGACGAACCCGGTCAGGTCGGCGGCCGCGGTGGTGAGGCTGGTGTAGACGGCGTCGAGGTTCGCGCGCTGCTCGGCGATCGTGCGGCTGACCGAGGTCGCGTCCTTCAACGCCCGCACCAGGTCCGGGCCTGCGTCGGCGTACACGCCGGTGACGTCGGCGAACTTGGTGATGTCCTGCTTGAGCACGGGCAGCTGCGGGTTCAACTCGCGCAGGTACGCGTCGAGTTCCACGATCGTCTGGCCCAGCGTCAGGCCGCGCCCGTCCAACGCCTGCGCCATCGACGTCAGCGCGGACGAGAGCTTGTCCGGCCGCACCGCCTGGAGGGTCGGCAGCAGGTCGCTGAGCACCCGTTCCAGCTCGATCGCGCCGGACGTGCGGTCCTGCTCGATCACGTCGCCCTCGTCGAGCGCGCCGGTCGGGTCCTCCGGGAGTTCCAGGCTGACGAACCGTTCCCCGAACAGCGTTTTCGGCAGCAGCCGGGCGGACACGTTCGCCGGGATGCGGCCGACCTGGTCCGGGTGCAGGCCGAGTTCGAGTTCGGCGCCGTCACCGTGCGAGCGGATCGCCTTCACCTCGCCCACCAGCACACCGAGCAGCTTCACGTCCGACTCGGACTGGAGCTGGTTGCCGACGTGGTCGGTGCGCAGCAGCACGGTCACCCGAGTGGTGAACACCTTCTGGTACGCGGCGATGGACAAACCGCAGAGCGCGACCAGAAGGGCCGCGAACACCAGCCCGAGCAGGCGTCGGCGCAATGCCACGGGTATTCTCCGGGAAGGGTGTGTGAATGAGCCGGAAATAACATTACCGACGAGTACGTTACTAACGGATGTCCGACCGCACAAGCAGCCGAAAGGGCTTGTCAGGCGGGTGACAAAGATGGTCCGCGAAACACTCACCCAGATACGAAAACCCGGTTCCCCCTGGCGCGCCGACCGATCCGGCGGCTACCAATGTGTCCGTCGACGACAAATCGGGACGCACGTGTGCGGCCACTTGGGTGATGCCCGACTCGGCCTCGAACCCGCCTGCACCATCGGCCGTGCACGTGCCGTATCGGGCACTGGTGGACTGGTGGATGCACCGGTTGACCGCGTTCATGATCAAAAATACAGTGTTCGGAATCACACCCAATCGTTTGGTGGTGGGCGAACAGCATGAACAGAACCGGAGAACTCCGAGCCTCCGAGTTACCGCTCATCGGGAACGCGGACCTGTGGGAGCAACTGCCGGCCGACCTCGCGCCGAAGTTCCGGGCGAGAGCCGGCGACGTGGCCGTGGACATGGTCCGGGAAATCCAGAACCAGATCGCCGAATACTCGCAAAAGCTGGAGGGCATGTTCGGCCAAGTGGTGGTCGAAGGGGTGGAACAGGCGATCCACCAGTTCATCGACCGGATGGTCGACCCGACCGTGCAGCGCGAGGACCGCGCCAAGCTGTTCCGGCTGCTCGGCAAGCTGGAGGTCAGCGCGGGCCGAAGCCTCGACCTGCTCCAGACCGCCTACCGGATCGGCGCCCGGGTGGCGTGGCGGCGGATCTCGGAGTTCGGCCAGACCGAACGCGTGCCGCTGGCCACCATGTGCCTGATCGCCGAGGCGATCTTCGCCTACATCGACGAGCTGTCGCTGCGGTCGATGGAGGGCTACGCCGAGGCGCAGGCACGCCACGCGGGCGCGTTGCAACGGCGGCGCAAGCGGCTGCTGGAGCTGCTCCTCGGCGAGCCGGGCTACCACCCGAACGCGCTGGCCGAGCTGGCCGAGGCGGCGCACTGGCGGCTGCCGGAGAAAGTGCTGGTGGTGGCGCTGGAACGGCGCACCGACCAGCACCAGCTGCCGATACCGGCGCTGCACGAGGACATCCTGATGGACCTGGAGGGCAGCGAACCGTGCCTGCTGCTCACCGAACCGGAACGGCAGCTGGTCGCGTTGGAGCAGAAGCTCGGCGGGTGGCGCGCGGCGGTCGGGCCGATCGTGCCGCTGGCCTCGGCGCGGCAGTCGCTGCGCTGGGCGCGCCGCACGATCACGCTGATCCAGTCCGGGGTGATCGAGGACAAGCCGATGGTGGACACCACCGAGCACCTGTCGACGTTGCTGCTGCTGGGTGACGAGGAGCTGGTGCACGAGCTGGTGAAGCGGACGTTGGCGCCGCTCGAAGGGCTGACACCCAAACAGCAGCAACGGATGCTGGAGACGATGACCGCGTGGGTGGAGACGCGGGGCAGCGCGCCGGAGGTCGCGTCCAGCCTCGCCGTGCACCCGCAGACGGTGCGCTACCGCTTGCGGCAGTTGGAGGAGCTGTTCGGGGAGAAGCTGCACGACCCGGACGCGCTGTTCGACATGGGCATCGCGCTGCGGGCGCTGCGCCTGCTCACCGGAGCGACGGGATCGACCGGAGCGACCGGGGCCGCGGGATCGGCTGGGCCGACGGGAGTCACGGGGTCGACGGGAGCGCGGTCAGCGTGACCTCGATCGTGTTGCCCGGCCCGGAGACCAGACCGGTCATCAGCGGGTCGAGCCGTTCCCGGCCCTGGCAGCCACCGAAGGACGGGATCGGGTAGACGCCCTTCAACACCATCCGGTCCAGCCCGAACGGGCCTTCGAGGTCGATCGACGCCGGTTCGGCGGTCTGGCACGTCTGGCCGACGTCGAGCGGCTGCCGGTCGACCGCGACCTCGCCGAGCTTGACGAAGACCTTCACGTTGATCTTGACCTGGCCGTCCTGGATCCGGCCGGCGCCCTCCCCCGCCGGGATCAGGTCGACGCGCGAGGTGGTGGGCACGAAGCCGAACACGACGAAATAGCCGTAGGCAGGCGGCAGCCACAGGACGCCGGTGATGGTGCCGTCCTCGAAGTCGATCTCGGCGTCGAACGTGCCCGGACCGATGGCGAGGTCCGACTGGAGCCTGGCGAGCCGGGTGACCACCTCGACCTTGTACTTGATCTTGACGATGACGACCGGCTGCGGCGCGCGCACCTCGGCGTGGCGCACGACCCAGCCCGGGGTCAGCGTCGCGCCCAGCAGCGCGGCGACCGCGGCGATGACCACCGCGACCCTCACCGGCCGGCTCCACTCATTCTTCAAAACTACTTTCGGGACTGTCGCCGCACAAGCGCCGATCAGCGATTTGTCATGCGCGTGACAAACCTTTCGACCGGTTTTGTCGCACAGCTGACATGGTGCGGGAAAATGTGAAAACAATGCTTGCCGCCACTCTTCGACAAAGCTACTTTACTCACCAGTAGCTCTTGCGGGACATCGCAAGCACTGTTTTCGCACTGCTCTCGACGAGGAGAGGCACATGCTGAAACGAACTGGTCGATCGGTCGTCGGTGGGCTGGCGGTGGCCACCGCGGTCGTGGGCTCGGTTGCGTTCGCCGGCGCGGGCACCGGCACGGCCGCCACCGCGAGCCTGACCCTGGTCTACAGCTGCCCGTTCCCGTTGATCGGCACCCAGGACATGAGCGTCAAGATCGACGTGGCGAACCTGCCCGACACCGCGGTGGTCGGCGAGCCGATCCCGGTGGCCGAGGTGACCGCCACCGCGACCGTGCCGCCGACCGCGACGCAGGGCCTGTCGTTGGTCGGCGCGACGACCGTGGAGGGCAGCGCCAAGGCGCAGACGCGGGTGGACAACGCGGGCGCGGTGCTGGACCTCGTGCCGGACCTGGTGGTGGCCAAGACGGACGTGCCCACCTCCGGCTCGTTCGACACGGTCGCCACCGGCAGCACGCCGTCGGTCAGCTTCACCAACCCGGGTCTCACCACCTTCACGGTCGGCAACTTCAGCACCACGTTGACGCCGCGCAAGGCCGACGGCACCGAGACCGGCCTGGGCACGTTCACCTCGGACTGCACGCTGAAGCCCGACCAGAACACGCAGCTCTACCAGTTCACCGTGTCGCCGGCGACCGTGCCCACCAGCACGACCACGACCACCACTCAGCCGACGACCACGACCACCACTACCACCACCGACCCGACCACCACCACGACGACGACCACCACCCAGCCGAACGACCCGCTGCGGATCAACTTCGGCGTCAACGGTTCGTCGACCATCAAGAAGCTGAACTCCGGCCTGCCGCTCGGACCGGGCACGCTGGCCACGGAAGTCGACCTGGCCGCCGGGAAGTTCACCGGCGACCTGGCGCTGCCCGACGCGTCCGGCACGTTCAAGCTGTTCGGTTTCGTGCCGACCACGGCGACCGTGCGGCTGCTCCCGCAGGGCCGCACGACGGGCACGATCGCCGCGGGCGCGGTCACCGCGCGGACCACGGCGTCGATCAAGCTGACCGACGTGCGGGTGCTGGGCATCCAGGTCGTGAAGCCGACCGACCAGTGCCAGACGGTGACGCCGAGCGACATCAACCTGACGTCGAAGCCCGGCTTCGACCCGCTCAACGGCGGCGGCCTCGGCGGCACGTACGACATCGCCCAGTTCGACCGCTGCGGTCTGGTGACCGCCGTGGTCAACGGCACCATCCCCGGTCCGGACAACGCGCTCGACCTCCAGATCGCCAGGCAGTGATCCCACCAGCCTCGACAGAGCGGGTCGGCGTCGTCGCCGGCCCGCTCGGGGCATTTCCGCAGGAGAGAACCTGACATGAGATTGCGACACCGGGTGGCCGCGCTTGCCGTCAGCGCGGTGGTGGTCGGCGGCTCGGCCTTGTGGGGCGCGGGCGTCGGCAGTGCCGCGACGGCGACGCTCACCCTGGTCTACAACTGCCCGTTCCCGTTGATCGGGGCGCAGGACATGAGCGTCAAGATCGTGGTGGAGAACCTGCCCGACGACGCGGTGGTGGGCAGCCCCATCCCCGAGGCGCGCGTGACGGCCACGGCGACGGTGCCGGAGCTGGCGACGCAGGGTCTGGCGCTCGTCGGCGCGGTGTCCGTCGAGGGCACCGCGAAGGCTCGGACGCGGGTGGACAACGCGGGTTTCGAGCTGGACATCGAGCCGAACCTGACCGTGGCGAAGACCCCGGTGCCGTCCTCGGGCACGTTCGACACCATCGCCTCCGGCTCCACGCCGCCGGTGAGCTTCCCCAACGCGGGCCTCACCACGTTCACCGTCGGCGACTTCGAGACCACCCTGACACCGCGCACGGCCGACGGCAGCGAGACGGGTCTCGGCACGTTCACCTCGCCGTGCACGCTGAAGCCGGGGCAGGCGACGCAGCTGTACCAGTTCACGGTGCGGCCGGACACCACCACCACGACTACTACGACAACAACAACAACCGACCCCACCACCACGACAACAGATCCGACGACCACCACCACCGATCCCACTACCACCACAACGGATCCGACCACGACGACGACGGATCCGACCACCACCACGACTTCCCCCACCACGACCACCACTGAGCCGACGACCACCACCACCACGACTCCGACCTCGACCTCGACCTCGACCTCGACGTCGACCAGTACGACGACCACAAGTGCCACCACGACAACGACAACGTCCCGAACGACCACCACCACCAGCACGACGACGACCACGAGCGGTTCGTCGACGACCACCACGACGCCGTCCTCCAGCACCACGAGCGCCTCGTCGACCACCACCACGACGCCGGCCACCAGCACCACGACCACCACCACGACGACACCGGCCCCGGCCCCGGCCGCCGGGAACTACCCGGACAAGAACGGCAAGCTGGCCTACACCGGCTCCTCGATCCGCGGCCCGCTGGTCCTGGGCGGCGCCCTGCTGGCCCTGGGCGCCGGCGTGCTCCTCTACCTCCGCCACACCCGCCGCCGCGCCTGACGAACCCCCGTACCGATCCTCTGCGGCAGCAACGAAATCGGCCCCCTCCCGACTGCTGGGAGGGGGCCGATCCACGTGCGCGACCGTCAGCCCGGCAACGCTGGCAGCTCGCTGATCTGCTCCGGCGTCGGCGGGGTGATCTCGACCGCCTTGCCCCAGTCCCGGTAGTTCGCGACCACCCGCACCGGCTCGCCGCCCTCGACCGGCGTGCTGACCTCGGTCTTCACCGGCAGGTCCTGGTCGTCCACCCACAGCTTCAACACCGACGCCCGCCCGTTCACCGCGACGTGCGCGGTGTACCGGACGGTCTGCCTGCCGGACACCGACTCCTCGGCCTTCTCCACGATCTGCGCGCCCTCCGGCAGCGCCTTGCGGATGTCGGCGGTGTCACGGATGTGCACGGCGACGTCCGCCATGGCCCGCCCCAGCGCGTTGTCGGGGTCGTCCGGGTCGAGCTTGAGCCACGGCTTGTCCGGCTGCGGCGCCTGGCCCTGCGGTATCCGCACGAAGATGCCGTCCGGCACCATCACGTACGCGACCGCGTCGGCGTCGGCGGTGGAGATCCGGCACGATGCCGCGAAATCGTCGGTGCGCAACCCGCAACTGCCCTTGCCGTTGGTCGCGAGGTCCAGGTCGACGGTGACCGAACGCCTGGCCTCGGCGGCGACCCGGTTCGCCTCGGCCAGCGCCTGCGGCGTGTCGAACGTCCTCATCGTCGACGACGGGTCGTCGGTGCACGCGGAAAGCGCAGCGGAAACCACGACGGCGAAACCCGCCGCGGCGACACGGTTCTTGCGCATGCTCCTCCTCGGACCAGAATGGGGAAATCGACTTTCCCGGACACTCTAACCGCATCGAGAAGCACTCGGGCCGACGAATTCACGGCTGTTGCGAAAACCAAAAATCGAATACCGGTTTTGTCAGCCGCGTGACAACCAGGGTTGGTCGATCAGGGTCTGCGAACCGAGTCCAGCAGGTTCCGGGCCACGTCGCGCAGCTTGGTGTTGCGCTGTTGCGACTCGGTGACCAGCCGGGCGAACGCCTCCTCGGCGTCCACCCCGTGCGCGGCCATCAGCACGCCCTTGGCCTGGTCGATCTCGGCCCGCGACGACAGCGCGTGCTGCAAGTGCTCGACCAGCCGACGTGACCGCTCGTACCGCCGGAACCCGGTGATCGAGGTGGACGCGGCGGTGACGAACAGCCGCAACAACGCCTCGTCGAACGGGTCGAAGGCGCTCTCCTGCGAGCTGTAGAGGTTCAAGGCGCCGACCACCTGGTCCTCGACCACGATCGGCGCGGACAGGTACGTCCGCACGCCCGCGCGTTCGGCCGCCGCGGCGAACTCGGGCCACTTCTCCCGGCCGCCCTCCGCGGTGGCCCGCACGGGCCGCTGGATCCGGGCCGCCATCAGGCACGGCCCGTTGCCCGCGTCGTACTGGTCCTTGTCGATCGCGATGACCTTCTCGTCGGTCGCGGCGGCCGTGGACGCGCCGTCCGGACCGACCACGGTCACGCTGACGTTCTCCGCGTCGGGGATGACGCGCGACGCCGACTCGGCCAGCTGCTGGAGGGCCTCGTTCAGCGTCTGGCCGCCGGCCAGCACACTCGCCAGCTCCTCCAGAGCCTCGCTGGCCTCGTCCAACAGGCTCGCCGGTACGTGTTCCTCGATGGTCACAGCCCTTTCTACACCCCTGACGACATAATCGCCCCAACAGAAGGGGGTCGCCGGGTGCGCGTGCTGCTGGTCGAGGACGACGACGGGGTCGCGGACGCCTTGGTCGAGGCGCTGGAGGCGAACGACCACCGGCCGAGCCGGGTGGCCCGCGGCGCGGACGCGCTCCTCGTCCACCGCGATTTCGACCTGCTGCTCCTCGACCTGGGCCTGCCCGACACCGACGGCCTGGAGGTGCTGCGCAAGATCCGCAAGGTCTCGTCGGTGCCGGTGCTGGTGCTCACCGCGCGGGGTGACGAGCGGTCGACAGTGCGCGGCCTGCGCCTCGGCGCGGACGACTTCCTGGTGAAACCGGTCCGGCTCGGCGAGCTGCTGGCCCGGATGGACGCGGTCGCGCGGCGCAGCGCGGCGCTCACCGGCCCGAAGGACCGGACCGTGCGGGTCGGTGACGTGGAGATCGACCTGGAGGGCCGACGGGTCGTGGTCGGCGACGCGGAGGTCTCGTTGACCACCAAGGAGTTCGAGGTGCTCGCCGCGTTGGCCAGCCGCGCGGGCACGGCGGTGAGCCGTCAGCAGCTCATGGACGAGGTCTGGGGCGACGCGTACCTGGCGGTGTCGCGGTCGTTGGACGTGCACCTGGCCGGGCTGCGGGCGAAACTGCACCGGCCCGGCCTGCTGACCACCATCCGCGGTTTCGGCTACCGGCTCGGTGAGTGAATGCGCCGCCGCCTGCTGTTGGTGTTGTTGCTGTTCTCCGCCGCCGCCGTGGCCGGGTTCGCCGTGCCGCTGCTGTCGGCCACGGCCGCCGAGCGCACCCAGCGGTTCGTGCTGACCCGCACCGGCGACCTGGACCGGTTCGCCGCGCTCGCGCAGCAGGCCGAGACCACGGGCGACAGAACCGCCCTGGTGGACGAGGTCGCCGCGTACGTCGAGCTGTACGGCGAGCCGGTCGTGGTGGTCGACGCGCGCCGGCAGCCGGTCGCCCAGGCCGGTCTCACCGCGGACGACCCGGCGTTGGCGCAGGTGCTGGACGCGGCGCTGCGCAACCAGCCCGCGTCGTCGGTGCCGACGGTGAAGCCGTGGTCGTCCGGGCACGTGGTGTTCGCCCGCCCGGTCGGCACGGGCACGCGGGTGGCGGGTGCGGTGGTGCTCAAGGCGTCGGTGGACCGTGCGGCGGCGGACGTGACCACGCAGTGGCTGTTGGTTCTCGGTGGCGCGCTGGCGGCGGCCGTGATCTCGGTGCTGCTGGTCCTGGCCGTCACCAGGTGGCTGCTGAAACCGCTGGCCGAGTTGGCGATCGGGGTCCGCGCGGTGGCCGCGGGTGAACGGCGGGCGCACGTGGCGGGGAGCAGCGGGCCGCCGGAGGTGCGCGAGCTGTCGGAGTCGTTCAACCGGATGTCGGACGCCGTGACCGAGGCCGCCGACCAGCAGCGGCGGCTGATCGCGGACGCCTCGCACCAGCTGCGCAACCCGATGGCGGCGTTGCGGCTGCGCATGGACACGTTGAGCGGTCAGGTGAAACCTGAGGGTGTGCGCGCGTACACGGCGGGCGTGGCCGAGATCGAACGGCTGGAATCGCTGCTGGACGGCCTGCTGGCGTTGGCGTCGGCGGAGAGCGTGGCGACCGAGGTCGCGGCGGGCGGGCGTGAGCCGGAGTTGACCGACCTGGGCGCGGTGGCGGTGGACCGGGCCGGGTTCTGGCAGGTGCCGCTGCCCGAGACGCCGGCGTTGACGGTGCTGGTGCGCTGCCCGGAATCGGACCTGGCGCAGGTGCTGGACGTGCTGCTGGACAACGCGGTCAAGTACGGCGGCGCGGTGCGGGTGTCGCTCGGCGCGGACCGGGCGGCGGGCGAGGGGTGGGTCGAGGTGCACGACGACGGGCCCGGGCTCACCGAGGAGGAGTTGGCGTTGGCCACGGCGAGGTTCTGGCGGGGCCGGTCCGGGCAGCCCGGCACGGGTCTCGGCCTGGCGATCGCGGACCAGCTGGTCAAGGCGCGGCAGGGCGTGCTGAGCCTGTCGTCGGCGGACGGGTTCACCGCCCGCATCACCCTGCCGTTGGAGCCGTCGCTGTGAACCGCCGGGTGTTCCTCCTCGGCCTGGCCTGCCTCTCAGCCGGCTGCACGTCCGGCGCGCCGTCCGGCGAGCTGGCCATCGCCGCAGGTGAGCGCGGGGGCATGTACTTCGACTTCGCCACCCTGCTCGCGGAGCAGCTGACCGACGTGCGCGGCCGGGTGCTGGAGACCGAGGGCAGCCTGGCGAACCTGGCGCTGCTCGCCGACGGTCAGGCGCAGGTGGCGCTCACCCTCGCCGACTCGGCCCGCGTCGCCGACCCCGGCCTCGAACTGCGTGCCCTGGGTCGGGTCTACGAGAACTACCTCCAGCTCGTGGTGCGCGAGGACGATCCGGCACGGCTGCCCGCCGACCTGGCCGGGCGGACCGTGTCCCTGGGCGCGGAGGGCTCCGGCGCGTCGCTGTCGGGTGAGCGGATGCTCGTCGCGCTGGGCCTGCGGAACTCCGTGCGGGTGGAGCACCTGAGGATCGCCGACGCCGCGCAGGCGTTGGCGGACCGGCGGATCGACGCCCTGCTGTGGTCCGGCGGCGTGCCGACGCCGACGCTGGCCCGCCTGTCCGGCATCCGCCTGCTGCCGTTGGCCGAACTGGTGCCCGGCCTGCGCGCGGCACACGGTTCGGTGTACGAACAGGTGCCCGTGCCGGCGGGCGTCTACGGCGCGACCCGCGAGGTGCCCACGATAGGCGTGGCCAACCTGCTGGTCTGCCGGGCCTCGATGCCGGACGCCGTAGCCGCCGCGATCACCCGCACCCTGATCTCCCGCGCCGCCGCCCTGGTCCCCCAACAAGCCCTGGGCACCCAGTTCCTGGACGTCCGCAGCCTGATCGGCACCGCGGGCCTCCCCCTGCACCCAGGCGCCGCCACCACCTACCAAGACCTACACGGCTGACCCAAAAGCGCGAGAGTCCTACATTCGCGTGCGGTGTGTCCTACGTTCGCGTGCGGTGTGTCCTACGTTCAGAACAGGTGTGTCCTACGTTCGCGACCCCTGAATTCAACACTCAGGTACCCGCGCCCGGACGCGAACGTTGAACCAGCAGACCCCGCTCAGGGCAGGCGTTGCCCGAACATCAGCGCACCGGCCACGGCGATCATCCCGAGCACGGTGCCCACCGCCACCCACGGACGCGACGCGTCGGACTGCTTCTTCTCGTACCCGATCTGCTCGCCCAGCGTGTCGTACACCCGGCGCAGCTCCTCGGCGCTCGCGGCCTTGAAGAACTCGCCGCCGGACAGCTTGGCGATCTCCCGCATGGAGTCGTCGTCCACCGGCACGTCCTGCTGCCGCCCCTCGATCTCGACCACACCCTCCTCGGTGCCGAACGAGATCGTGGAGATCGGGATACCGGCCTTCTTGGCGTCCTCGGCCGCGTCGAACGCCTTGCGGGTGCCGACGGTCTCCTTGCCGTCGGTCATCAGCACGACGCGCGCGGGCGGTGGGCCGTCAGCGCCGCCGACGACCTTGCCGAACGAGTCGATCGCCGCCAGCGCGGCCACGATCGCGTCACCCGTCGCGGTCGACTGGGCCAGCTTGAGCCCGTCGATGCTCTGCGTGACCGCACCGCGGTCGGTGGTCGGCGCGACCATCACGGTGGCCGAACCGGCGAACGAGATCAGGCCGAGGTTGATGCCCGGCGTGAGCCCGTCGGCGAACGACTTGGCGGCCACCTGCGCGGCCTCCAGCCGGGACGGCTTGACGTCCGTCGCCTTCATGGACAGCGACGTGTCGATCACCAGCATCACCGTGGCGCGGTTGCGCGGCACCTTCTGCTCGGCGGTCGGCCCGGCCAGCGCCACGGTCAGCAAGATGAACGCCACCAGCAGCAACGCCGCCGGCACGTGCTTGTACCAACCCTGCCGCTTGGGCGCGACCTTCTCCAGCATCGGCAGGTTGGCGAACCTCAGCGTCCGCTTGCGCAGCACGCGTTGCAGCACCACGTAGAACGCGGTCAGCCCCACCACCACGACCAGAAGCAGGAACCACCACGGCGCGGTGAACCCCGACAGGCTCATCAGGCCACCCCTCCCGACCAGCGACGCTTGCGTGCCACGACGAAGCGCACGGTGTCGGCGATCCAGTCCGAGTCGGTGCGCAGCACGAGGTGGCCGGCGCCGGCACGGCGCAGACCGGCCGCCACGTCGGCACGGTGCTCGGCCGCCGCGGCGGCGAACTCCCGGCGCAGCAGCGGTGAGGCGACCACCTCGCGCTGCCGGCCCGACTCCGGGTCGGCCAGCACGACCGTGCCCACCTCGGGCAGGTCGATGTCACGCGGGTCGACGACCTCGATCGCCACGAGGTCGTGCCGGGCGGACAACGCGCGCAGCGGGCGCTGCCACTCCGTGCCGCCGAGGAAGTCCGAGATCACCACGACCAGGCCGCGCCGACGCGGCGGGCGGCGCAACTGCTCGACCACCTCGGCCAGCGAACCGCGGGTGCCCTCGGGCGCACGCGGCGTCTCGGCGACCTTGCGGATGAGACCGCGCGAGTGCGCCAGACCACCGCGCGCGGGCACCCGGACCAGCTGGTCACCGGTCGACACCAGGGCGCCGATCCGGTTGCCGCCACCACGCGTCAGGTGCGCCACCGCGGCCGTCGCGGCGACGACCAGGTCACGCTTCTCGCACACCGCCGTGCCGAAGTCGAGGCTCGGCGAGAGGTCGATCGCGAGCCACGTCTCCAGCTCGCGGTCGGCGACCGTCTCCCGGATGTGCGGCACGGTGGTGCGGGCGGTGACCGCCCAGTCCATCCGCCGCACGTCGTCGCCGGGCTGGTAGGGCCGCGCCTCGCCGGGCTCGGAACCCGGCCCGGGGACGAGGCCCAGGTGGTTGCCCTGGAGCAGGCCGTCGAGCCGGCGGCGGACCTCCAGTTCGAGCGTGCGCAGCGCCGCTTCCATCCGGCCGCCGTGCAGGACCGGCGGCGCCCAGCTCGGACGCTCCGAGGTCGCTCCGCTCGGCTCGGTCACGGCCTGCCCGCGGGCTGCGGCGTCTGCGGACGCGCCGAGACCTGCGGCAACGGCACGGTCTGGAGCACGCGGGTGATGATGTGGTCCAGCGGGACGCCGTCGGCCAGCGCGTCGTAGGACAGCACCAGGCGGTGGCGCAGCACGTCCGGCACCACGTCCACGATGTCCTGCGGCAGCACGTAGTCGCGCCCGCGCACCAGCGCCAGGGCGCGGGCGGCGGCGATGATGCCGAGGCTGGCACGCGGCGAGGCGCCGTACGCGACCCACCCGGCGACGTCGGTGAGCTGGTGCTCCTTGGGCGCGCGGGTCGCGATGACCACCCGCACCACGTAGTCGACCAGCGCGTGGTGCACGAACACCCGGGAGGCCACGCCCTGGAGGCGGACCAGCTCGTCCGGGCCGAGCACCTGGCTGGGCACCGGCGGCTCGACGCCCATCCGGTAGACGATCTCCCGCTCCTCCTCGGCCGTCGGGTACTCGACCTGGATCTTGAACAGGAACCGGTCGCGCTGCGCCTCGGGCAGGGGGTAGACGCCCTCGTTCTCGATCGGGTTCTGGGTGGCCAGGACCAGGAACGGGGTGGGCATCGGGAACGTCTTGCCGCCGATGGACACGTGCCGCTCGGCCATCACCTCGAGCATCGCCGACTGCACCTTGGCGGGCGCGCGGTTGATCTCGTCGGCGAGGACGAAGTTCGCCACCACGGGGCCGAGCTCGACGTCGAACGTCTCGCTGCCCTGGCGGTAGATGCGGGTGCCGAGGATGTCGGCGGGCACCAGGTCGGGGGTGAACTGGACGCGCGAGAACGAACCGCCCACGACGTTCGCGAACGTCTCGACGGCCAGCGTCTTGGCAACGCCGGGCACGCCCTCCAGCAGCAGGTGGCCCTTGGCGAGCAGACCGACGAGCATCCGCTCGACCAGCCGGTCCTGACCGACGATCACCCGCTTGACCTCGAACACGGTGCGTTCGAGCAACTGGGCGTCACGAGCCGGCGTGTTGGGCGCCTCGGCGGCGGGCTCGGACAAGGGTCCTCCTCGACAGGGTTGTGCGACTGTGGACCAGTCTCCCCTGCCGGCGGTATGGCTCTTGTGAAGGGGTTGGTGCCCGAATCGGGCAGCGACGCAGCTCACGCCGTTCTCACATGATCTTGGACCCGCGTTCGGCGCTCGTTCAGCGGGCCTCGGGCGCGTCAGCGGGCGTCGTCAGCGGGCGTCGTCAGCGGGCGAGGTCCTGCGGGGTGTCCACGTCCCGGGCCTCCCCCGGCCGGGCCGCGACGGGCACCGGGTCGAGCGGGCCGAGGACCGACCGCATCGAGGCGTTGCGCGGGTCTGCGGGCAGGGCTCGGCGCAGCTCTTCGGTGCGCCACGCTCCGGTGAGCCACTGCGCCCGGCCCTCGTCGTCCACGAGCACCGCGCCGGTCTCGCCGACACCCGCCAACAGTCGGTCCACTGTGGACTGCGTGATCCCCGGCTGATCCACGGCGAGCACCACCACCAGGTCGGTGTCGACGTGCGCGAGCCCGGCGGCCAGGCCTGCCACCGGTCCCCCGCCGGGCGGGTCCTCGCGGGCCCACGTCACGCCGGGAACGTCGTCCTTCCGCGGCCCTACGACGACGGTCGGTCGAGCGGACGCGACGGCGTCCAGCACGTGGTCGAGGAGCGTGCGGCCGTCGACCACGACCGACGCCTTGTCGACCCCGCCCAGCCTGCTGCCCCGACCACCGGCGAGGACCACCGCCGCCCAGGACGGCTCGGGTTCGGACACGGGCCCAACGGTAGCCGCGGCCTAGGCGGTCTCGCCCAGCACGTCGTCGTCATCGGTGGTGAAGAGCATCCACAGCAGGACGCCCATCACCAGGCCGCCCGCCACGAACACCGGGAACACGAGGTCGAACACGCTCGCGCCCCGCGGCACGGCCGCGCCCGGATCGGGGCCGACCCGTACCGCGGCCATGCCGGTGTAGTGCATGCCGGTGACCGCCACCCCCATGATCAGCCCGGCCGCGACCGTGGCCGGCGCGGTCCGGACGACCACGGTGAACCAGAACGCGGCCGTTGCCGCGACCACCGCGACCAGGCAGGACAGCACGACCATCACCGGGTCGTAGGAGATCCCGCCCCGGAACCGGATCGCGGCCATGCCCAGGTAGTGCATGGCCGCCACGCCGAGCCCGGCCACCGCGCCCGCGACGAGCAGTCGCACCCTGGTGAACCGGATGAGCGTGACCAGGGACAGCCCGACCCCGACCATCGCGATCGCCACCACGGCCGACAGCGCGGTCAGCGGCACGGAGTACCTGATCGTGACACCGGGGACGTCGAAGCCGAGCATGGCGATGAAGTGCATGAGCCAGATGCCGACGCCGCCGATGGCGAACGCGCCGAACGCGGTCCAGCGGACCCTGGCGGCCTTGGCGGGTTCGGCGCGGGCTCTCGACATGCAGGCCAGGCCGATCAGCGCGCCGATGACCGAGACGACGTACGCGATCACGAACGTGGTGGCGCCGGCAGAGAAGTGCTGTATCGAATCGTGGTTCACAGGGCACCGATCCGTGATTTCAGAAGTGCGCCCCGCCCTTCCCCGAGAGCGTGACACTATTCCATACGTAACCCTGCGTGATCACGTTCAGGTAAAGCCCGCGAATTAATCTACTGTGAGTATCCATTCGCGCGCCTGGGCGACTCGGCGGTGCTCCATGCGGGTGAACGAGTGAACGAGTGAACGAGTGGCCGGGTGGTCGGGTAGCGGGGATCCAGTGCAGGATCCCCGCCCCCTCAGAACCGGCCACGCCGGCGATCCTGCGCACGGTGATGCCCCCGGACGGCGGGCGATGCGAGCGCCGGTGGCCTCGGCCACCCACGCGCCGTTGCGGGGGGGACCTCGTCGTCGTAGGCGGGAGTCCACGCCCGCGCGGGGATTCCGGCGAGGCGTTCGACCGCGTCGTCGGACAGGGTGAACCCGAGCGAGTAGCCCGACTTCCTCGCGTGCAGCCATTCCACGAACTCGTGGGTGCAGCCGGCGGCGTCGGTGCGGATCAGGACCTTGCGTCCGATGCGGCGGGCTCGTGCCCGGTCACCGGGCGGTGCTCGACGTCGTCACGGCCGTGGTCGACGGCTCGCGCGCCGGCAGGTTCATGCCGGGCACGGATCCGGTCACCAGGCCCAGGGACACGATGAGCACGACCGCGCGGACGGTGCCGGTGCTGGCGAGGAGGCCCATATGACTACCTACGTCCCTGCGAAACGCCCGCGGCAGCTCTGGACCGCGATCATCATCCTGTACGTCCAGACGGTGTTCAACGTTGGCGGAGGAGCCCTGGTACTGGCCCTCGCCGCTGAGGAGACCGAGCACAACCGAGAAGCGCCGGAGCTGTACATCCTCGGGTGGGTGTCGGTGGTGATCGGCATTGTGCTGCTCGGCGGCGCCATCCTGCTGACCCGGGGGATTTCCTGGGCGCGCGTCCCGGTGGCGGTCGTCGAGTTGTTCGGTGTCGTCAGCGGGGTGATCGCGGTCGCGTCCGGGGTGGTCACCAACGTCGTCAACATCGCGTTGTGCGTGCTGGTCCTGGTCAACCTGTTCAGCTACGACGTCCGCGTCTGGTTTGCGCCGCGACAAGGCCGTCCGATGGCCGGGTCCGTGCCGGGCCCGCACCCGCCGGTCGACCAGCCGCTGGGGGTTGAGCCGCCGCCGGGTTCTCCGGAGTGGTGGGGTACTCCGCCGGAGCGGAACGAATGACCCGGATCATGCTGGACATCGTGGGCGCGCTGTCCAGCGTGACCACCAGTTCCCGGCCGAACTGCGGTGGTGAGCACGGCGGTCTGCCGACCAGGTCCGGTGGCGAGGTGTTTGCGCAGAGCGGCAATCCTGTTCAGGACTGTCACCGGAGTCACGCGCCGGTCCGCCGACCGGCCACCCGGTTGCGGCCGGCGTCCTTGGCCTCCAGGACCGCCACGCTGGCCTCCTCCACCGCGTCGATGACCGAAGCGCCGGGCAGGACCTCCACCGCTCCGATCGACACCGTGACCACCCCGCCGGCGTTGCCCCGGTGCTCGACGCC
Source organism: Saccharothrix deserti (assembly GCF_009769385.1). Lineage (GTDB taxonomy): Bacteria > Actinomycetota > Actinomycetes > Mycobacteriales > Pseudonocardiaceae > Actinosynnema > Actinosynnema deserti. The sequence continues at coordinate 132,152 of NZ_ML775962.1, read as the reverse complement.
GAGCCGTTCCACCGCCTGCCTGATCCGCTCCCCCAACGCCATCGCACCTTCCAGCCGCGTGTTCGGCATCAGCACGGTGAACTCCTCGCCCCCGTACCGGTACACCCGGTCGGCCGACCGGGCGGTGCGGTTGATCGCCTGGCCGACCCGGCGCAACGTCTCGTGCCCGGCCAGGTAGCGGTACAGCGTGTTGTAGGTGTGGAAGCGGTCGATGTCGACCAGCAGCAGGCTGTACGGCTCGCCGACCCGGTTGCGGCGGGCGTGGTCGGCGTCGAACGTCGCCGGGTTCGGCAGGCCGGTCCGCTGGTCGATGGTCGCCGCCTCGGCCAGCGCCCGGTTCTCCGCGTGCAGCTCCTCCAGCCGTTCCGCGAGCCGGTCGACCTGGTGCTTGCGCGCCAGCGCCCAGTCCTCCAGGTCCTCGTGGTAGACGGCCACGCCCACGGTGCCGATCGTCTTCGCCCGGTACATCGCGACATCCGCCTGGTGCAGCAGGTCTTCCGCGCCGTGACCCGGCCGCACGAACGTGATGCCCGCCGACACCGACACCCGGATCACGCCCTCGTCCAACGTCACCGGCGTGGCGATGACGGCCAGGATCTCCCGTGCGGCGGCGATCGCCTGCTGTTGGTCCAGTTCGTCGAGCAGCACGACGAACTCGTCACCACCGAGCCGCGCCGCCGTGCCGCGACCGGCCACGACGGCGGCGAGCCGGGACGCCACCAGGCGCAGCACGTGGTCACCGGCGGCGTGGCCGTAGCGGTCGTTGACCTCCTTGAACTGGTCGAGGTCGAGGAACACCAGCACCGGCCCCGGCGCGCCGCGCACCGCCTGCTCCAGCCGGGGCAGGAACCCGGCGCGGTTCGCCAGGCCCGTCAACGCGTCCGTGTTGAGCCGGCTGCCCAACTCGTCCGCCGTCTCCGCCCACCCGGTGACGTCGAGCGCCACCACCACCAGACCGCGCACGTCCGGGTCCGTGCTCAGGTCGCGGGCGACCAGGTCGACCCGCCGGTGCGCGGAACCCTCCACGGGCACCGCGCACGTGCAGCGCGACGCGCCCGTGCGGCCCGCCGCCTGGAGGAACGTGCCGATCGCCGCCGCGTCACCGGTCGCCACCAGATCGGGCAGCAGGCCGGACGCGCCGCCGAACAACCGCCGGGCCGCCGGGGACGCCCACCGGACGCCCAGGTCGCTCGGATCGACCACCAGCACGGCGGCGTCGGCCCGTTCGAGCACCGCCTGGTGGAAGCCGCCGTTCATCGCGACGCGCTGAGGAACCGCAGCAGGGCCTGGTCGAACTCGTCCGGCCGGTCGAGGTTCACCAGGTGACCCGCGCCCTCGACGACGACCTTCTCCGCACGCGGCGCGGACCCGTGCACCAGATCGGCCACCACGTGGATGTCCGACGAGTCGAGGTCGCCGACGATCAACCCGCGGCACAGCTCGCGCACCGCCGGGTCGACCTCCCCCGGTGACCACTCAGGACCGTCGACCCACATCCGGAGCAGGCACTCCGCCGCGTCGTCCACATCGGTGGTGGCACGGAGGCGCGCGAGCCCGCCGCCGTGCAGCAGCACGACCGGTGGCCCATCGCCACGTCTTTCGTAACTCAATTCCCCGTCAGCGAGCATCAAACGGCCGGCCGTCATGGTCCCCCCTGGACTTGACTTCCTCCCTCAGGCCTCAAACGCTACCGAATCCACGCCGCGCATTCAGGTGATCAGGACGACACCGCCTCATTTCTGGGGGCGAATTCCTGGGGTTGCACCCAATAGGGGGACATATCCACCCGCGGTCCACAATGGGCAGGCCAATTGAGACGCGACGAAAACCGGTGGACGACGCGTCCGGAGCGTGCCTACCCTCGGCCGCGTTCTGTCCTCCCGACGTCGAAGAGGTGCATTTGATGTCCGTCCGGGTCACGGCCGCCGAGCGGCCGTTCACGCAGACCTTTCCCTTGGACGTGAGGACAACCGGAAGTGGACATACCCCGTAGCTTCACCATCCGCGAGAGCGGCCACCGCATCCACAACCCGCTCGACGACGCCAAGCTGGCCGTCCTCGGCGGGGCACTGCGCCTGACACCCGGCTCGCAGCTGCTCGACCTGGCCTGCGGCTCGGGCGAGATGCTGTGCACGTGGGCCCGTGATCACGGGTTGACCGGCACGGGCGTCGACCTCAGCGCGACGTTCCTCGCCTCCGCGAAGGCCCGTGCCGCCGAGTTGGGCGTGGCCGACCGGATCGAGTTCGTGCACGCCGACGCGTCGGGTCACGTCGCGGACGAGCCGGTGGACATCGCGGCGTGCATCGGCGCGGCGTGGATCGGCGACGGCGTGCCGGGCACGGTCGACCTGCTGCGGCGCAGCCTGCGTCCCGGCGGTCTGCTGCTGATCGGCCACCCGTTCTGGCGGCTCGACCCGCCGGATCAGGCGGCCGTCGAAGGCAGCCACGCGACCAGCCGGGACGAGTTCCTGCCGCTGCCCGAGCTGATCGAGCAGTTCGGCGAGCTGGGCTGCGACGTGGTGGAGATGGTGCTGGCCGATCAGGACAGCTGGGACCGCTACGCCGCGGCGCAGTGGCTCAACACCCGCCGCTGGCTGGACGGGAACCCGGACGACGAGCTGGCGCCGACCATGCGCGCCGAACTCGACACCGAACCGGCCAGGTACGCGCGCTACCAGCGTGAATACCTGGGCTGGGGCGTGTTCGCCCTGATGGACCGCTGACGCGGTGCGCGGGTCCCGGACCTCCGGGGCCCGCGCCATCATGGACCCATGAGCGATCATCGACTGCGCGTCGAAGTGGTGTCCGGGCCGGCCATCGCCGACCGGTTGCGCGAACTGGACGTGACCGGGCTGGTGACCGTGCTCGACCGGCCCGGACCCGCCGCGCTCGTCGTGTCGGACGTCGAGCACGAACGCGCGGACGTCGTGCTGGCCCTGCCTCGAGTCGACGCGCTGTGGTCCGACCGGATCGCGCCCTTCGCCCGTCGGTTCGCGGGCATCGACCCGCCACCGCGCACACCGCCGGTCCTGGAAGACCACGACCCCCGCCTGCCCGTCGCCGCGCGACGACTGCTCGACCGGCTGCGCGGCTGTTTCCCCGAGCAGCCGTGGAACTACGACCACATCGGCTCGACCGCCGTGCCCGGCTTGCGCGCCAAGCGTTTCATCGACCTCCAACTCGGCGTGACCGCGTTGCCGGACCACGACTCGGCGTTCGACCACGCGGTGGCCGCATTGGGTTTCCGCGCCGCGAAGGGCGCCCGCCCGGATTCCCCCGGCGTGGACCGCGATTGGCACACCGACCCGGCGATCGCACCCGACCTCTACCGGAAACGGCTCTACGTCCGCCCCGATCCGGTCGAGCCCGCGATCCTGCACGTGCGGCGGTTCGGCAGCCCTTGGCCCGAAGCAACGGTCCGATTCCGCGACCGGCTGCGCGCCGACCCGGCCGTGCGGAACGCGTACGAGGCCGCTAAAGCCCGCGCGGCCGAAACACACGCCGACGACGCCGATTACGACGACTACACCCGCGCGAAATCGGAGTTCTTCCGCTCGACCAGGTGAATCGACTCAAGCCGTATGCGCGGCACGCCGATGGGCGGGTGCTCGATCGAGCAAGATCCCCGACGCGTGTTGGAGGAGTTCGGCATGGCTTTGCGCGATCGCGTCCGCGATGTGGTGGACGGCAGGCGCTTCCAGCGGATGATCATCGCGGTGATCGTGGTCAACGCGATCGCCCTCGGCTGCGAGACGTCGACGGCACTGGTCGCGTCCTACGGCGACCTGTTCACCGCGCTGGACCGCGCCGCCCTGGCGATCTTCGTCGCGGAACTGGTCGCGCGGCTCTACGCGCACCGCCTCCGGTTCTTCCGCGACCCGTGGAACTGCTTCGACTTCGTCGTCGTGAGCATCTCCCTGCTGCCCGCCGCCGGGCCGCTGTCGGTGATCCGGTCGCTGCGCATCCTGCGCGTGCTGCGGCTGGTCTCGATGGTGCCGAGCATGCGCCGCGTGGTGGCCGCGCTGGTGAAGTCGATCCCCGGCCTGCTGTCGCTGTCCGGTCTGCTCGTGCTGATGCTGTACGTCGGCAGCGTGGTCGCGATCAACCTGTTCCGCGCGAGCGGCGATCCCCGGTTCGACGACCTCGGGTCGACCATCCTGACCCTGTTCCAGATCACCACCGGCGACGGCTGGTCGGACGTGATGCGGGACCTGATGGCGACCCAGCCGTTGGCCTGGGTCTTCTTCCTGGTCTACCTGCTGGTCGGCACGTTCACCATGCTGAACCTGTTCATCGCGGTGGTGTGCAGCGCGATGGAGTCCGAGGCGCCCGCGCCGGCGAGCCCGCCCGACGACCGCCTGCTGGACGAGATCAAGGCACTGCGCGAGGAAGTCCGGGCGCTGCGCCTGGAACCGGTGGGCGATCGAGGTTGAGCCGGCCGGCGGCGGACGCGGCGTCAGCGCTACAGCACGCGCGTGGCGTACGGCATGATCCCGCCGTACCGGACCGGGGCGATGCGGACGGACGAACCGGAGTACGGCGCCTCGATCATCATGCCGCCGCCGAGGTACAGGGCCACGTGGGTGCCGCCGCCCGGACCCCAGAACAGCATGTCGCCGCGCTGCGCCTGGACCAGCGGCACCTTGCGGCCGACGTTGTACTGGTAGCCGCTGTAGTGCGGCAGGTACACGCCGACACCCGCGAACGCGTACATCATCAACCCCGAGCAGTCGAAGCCGACGTTGTAGTAGTCGCCGTGCGCGTCGCCGACGCCCCAGTCGCGGATGCCGAGGGTCGGGCCGTTGTAGTTGCCGCCGCCCCACGAGTACCGCACGCCCAGCTGCCGCATGGCACGGGCGATGACGGTCTCCACGCCGCCGCTGTTCGGCGCCACCACGGGTTGCGGACGGGGAGCCTGCGGTTTCGGCGCCGCCGCGGCCAGTGCCGCCTGGCGTCCGGCTTCCTCGTCCTCACGGCGCTTGTCGTCCAGCCACTTGTGGTACTGGACGCGCTGACCCTCCAGGCCCTCGACCGCGTTCAACGCCTGGGCGAGCTCACCCTCCACGCGAGCCTTGTCGTCCTGGATGCTCCGCGCGGCGGCGGCCTGGCCCTGCTGGGCCTGCACGGCGGTGGCCTGCGCCGCGTCGGCGTCCTGCTTGGCCCGGTCGGCGGCGGCCTGCTTCTGGTTGGCCAGATCGAGGGCGGCGCGGGCGGCGGAGTCCTTGTTCGCCTGCTCGCTCCGACTGCGCTCGACGTCGTCCAGCGCGTCGAGACCGGCTTCGCCGACGGCCTCCAGCAGCTGCGCGCGGGCCAGCAGGTCCTCCGGGCTGGACGCGCCGAAGTAGGCGGCGACGGAGCCGATGACGCTGCCCTGCCGGAAGCTGGCGGCGGCGAACTCGTCCAGCTGCACGCGCGTGTCCTCGACGGCCCGACCGGCGGCGTCGGCCTCGACCTTCGCCGCGTCCGCGTCCCGGCGCGCCTTCTCCGCCTCGTCCCGGGCGGTCTCCAGGTCGACCCGCGCCTTGTTGGCCAGCTCCATCTTGAACGCGACGTCGTCGGTCAGCTCCTGCAGGCGTGCCTCGGCTGCGGTGAGCTGACTGGTCAGCTCACCGACGCGGGCGGCCTTGGCGTCGGCCTGCCGCCGACCGGCGCTGATCTCGGCGTCGTCGGGGTTGGGCGGCGGTGGCGGCGCGGCGAGCGCGGTGCCCGTCACGCCCAGGACGGCGGTCAGCGCGACCACGGTCGAAATCACCCATCGAGTCACGACTCCGCCTCCCCGCGCACTCGGACTATCCGCGTTACGCCGAATGGCGTCACAGAGAGCGACTGTGCCACTACCGCTTCAACGCCTCCAGTCGACCAGGCGTGAACATCAGCCACACGGGTCACAGCAGGCGCAGCGGGAGGACGGTCGGTTGCGGGGAGTGACCGCCTGTCAGTTGACCTTGCGCTCCAAGTCGGACCAGTACGGTTCGCGCAGCTTGAACTTCTGCACCTTGCCGGTCGCGGTGCGCGGGATGGCGTCGCGGAACTCCACCGACGTCGGCGCCTTGTAGCCGGCGAGCCGGGCCTTGCAGTGCGCGATCAGCTCCGCCTCGGTCACCTCCGCGCCCTCGGCCACCACGACCAGCGCCTTGACCGTTTCGCCCCACTTGTCGTGCGGCACCCCGATGACCGCCGCCTCGGCCACCGCGGGGTGGTTGAACAGGGCGTCCTCCACCTCGATGGACGACACGTTCTCGCCGCCGGTGATGATCACGTCCTTCTTGCGGTCGGAGATCGTGAGGTGGCCCTCGTCGTCCAGCACGCCGCCGTCGCCGGTGTGGAACCAGCCGCCCTCCAACGCCTCGGCGCTCGCCTCGGGGTTCTCCCAGTAGCCGGCCATGACGACGTTCCCGCGGGCCAGCACCTCGCCGCTCTCGGACACCTTCAGCCGCACGCCCAGCCCCGGCGCGCCCGCCCGCGACAGCTTCCGCGCCCGCTCGTCCGGCGACAGCGCGTCGTCGCCCGGCCGTGAGCGGTTGAACGTGAGCAGCGGTGACGTCTCGGTCAGGCCGTAGAGCTGGAGGAATTCCCAGCCCAGCTCCTCGCCGACGCGGGCGGTGGTGCGGCTGGGCGGCGGCGCGCCCGCGCAGATGATGCGGACCCGGTCACGGCCGGGGATCTCGCCGTCCCACTCCTGGGCGGCGTCGAGCACGGCGTTCCAGACCGCCGGGGCGCCGCACATCAGCGTGACGCCGTGGTCGCGGACCCGGTTGAGGATCTCGGTGCCGTCGACCTTGCGCAGCACGACCTGCGGCACGCCCAGCCCGGCGAGGCCGAACGGCATGCCCCAGCCGTTGCAGTGGAACATCGGCAGGACGTGCATGTAGACGTCCCGCTCCCAGGCGCGGGCGTGCATGGCGAACGTGACCGCGTTGATCCAGATGTTGCGGTGGGTCATCTGGACGCCCTTGGGTCGGGCTGTCGTGCCGGAGGTGTAGTTGATGGTGGCGGTCGCGTCCTCGTCCGGCTCGCTCCAGGGGCGGGGTTCGGTGTCGAAGCGCATCAGCTCCGACTCGGTCTGCTCGCCGAGCACGAACCGGTGGCGGGCGGTGACCCCGTCGAGGTCCAGCTCGGGGTCCACGAGGAGGACCGACGCGCCGCTGTGCTCGACGATGTAGGACACCTCGTCGGGGCGCAGCCGGAAGTTGACCGGGACCGCGATGCGGCCGGTGGCGGGCACGGCGTGCAGCAGTTCGAGCAGCCGGGCCGAGTTGTGGCTGACCACGGCGACCCGTTCGCCCTCGGCGAGGCCGAGCGCGTCGAACCCGGCCTGCCAGGCGCGGACGCGGGTGGCGAACTGGCCGTAGGTGGTGGTCGGCACGGGCGCGGCGGGCTGTTCGGGCTCGTCGACGGTGGCCGTCGTGTCGGCGAAGACCTGCTCCGCCCGGTAGAGGAAATCGGCGACGGTCAGGGGTACGCGCATACGGGTTGACTTTATTGAACAGGGCTCGATTCCGGCTAGCGCCACGTCACCCGGTCGAGAGGACGAACCTCCGGTTCACCGGCTGCACGGGGCGGGCGCGGTCGGCGTGGGCCCGGACGAAGGCGCGCAGGGCCGGGTCCTCCACCTGGACCGGCTCCTTCATGACCACCCAGCTCACGACCTCGTCGAACTCGCCCGTGGTCAGGGAGCCCTCGTAGCGGTGGAAGCCGCCGTCCGGGAGGAGGGCGGGCAGGTCGATGCCGCTCGGCGGCTTCGAGTTCGACGCGCCGGGCTCACCGAGGTCGACGAACACCGCGACCACGCACGCCCGCAGGACGTCGTCCGCCCGCACGTGGACGGCGTGCATCTCCGCACCACGCGCCCGACCGTCGACCCAGTGCTCGCTCGGCCGGTGGAAGTGGATGTTGTCGAGCCGGAACTCCCGGTCGGCCAGGCACACCACGTGCTCGCCCTTCGGGCGGAAGCGCCAGCCGTGGCCCTCCTCGGCCGCGCTGAACTGGTCCGCCCGCCAGCGCACCTCCAGCTCCTGCGCCAGCCGCGGCACCACCACCGCGCCGCGGATGTTGATCGGTGACTGCTGCTCTCCCACGCCGTCGATGCTGCCACCGGCGGCTGATCACGAGAGGATGGTTGAGCTGCGCGAACGGGTGATCACCAGGTGCTGTGGTCACCAGGTGCTGTGGTCACCAGGTGCTGGGGTCACCTGTGGTCACCAGGTGCTGGGGTCGCCCCACGTGCGGACCGGGCCGGTCGCCACCACGGGCACCGCCGCCAGCTCCGGCAACGCCGAACCGGCCGGCTCGCGCACCACGGCGGCCGCCAGCGAGTCGTACGGCGTCGGGTCCAGGTTGCAGATCACCACCGACGCGCCCGCCCTCGCCGCCAACGGCACCAGCTGCGCCGCCGGCTCGACCGTGAGCGACGTCCCGGCCACCAACATCACGTCGCAGTCCAACGCCGCCATGCGGGCCGCGCGCAACACATCGGGCGCCAACGGCTCACCGAACGCGATCGTCGCCGGTCGGAGAATCCCGCCGCACACCAGGCAATCCGGCGGCGAATCACCGCCGCGCACCCGTGCCAAAGCCTCGCTCATCGCACCGGTGGCACCGCACGCCACGCACACGAAGCGCGACATCGACCCGTGCAGCTCCACCACCGACGACCCGGCCCGCTGGTGCAGCCCGTCCACGTTCTGCGTCAACAGCGACCGCACCCGCCCGGCCCGCGCCAACCCGGCCAGCGCGCGGTGCGCGGCGTTCGGCGCGGCCGTCCACAAGGAATCGCCCAGCCAGGACTCCCAAGCCTCCCGCCGCACCTCCGCCGATGTCAGGAACGACGACGCGTCGAACCCGAACCGCACCACCCCCGACTCGACGGACACCCCGGCGCCGGTGAGCGCGGTGATCCGCCGCGCGACGGCCATCACGTCCCGTGCACTCATGCCCCCACCGTCCCACACGCCTGCGAGCATGGCGGAATGCGCGGGACACCGTCGGCGGAGCCGACAGTCAGACGACGGACGGGCGCGGTGCTCGGAGTTATCGGCTTGATCACAGCGGTGGTGGGCACGTTCCTGCCCTGGCTGCGGTCCGGCAGCGTCACGAGGACCAGTTACGAAGTGCTCGCTCTGCGTGGTTTCGCCGGGTTGGACGGCGTGTCGGGCGAGGTCGTGCGCGGTGTTTGGGTGGGACTCACCCCATTGGCGGTGTGCTGTGTGGTCCTGTGGGCGGTGCGATTTCGGCGAATCGCCGCTTGCCTCGCCCTTATTTTTGGCACGATTGCGGGAACGGTGGCGGCACTTGCCGCCGTCCAAGGGGGCAACGAGGCGGCACTGGTCGGGATCAGCGTGATCGGACCGGTAGTCACACTCGGTGGTGCTGTGCTGGGGGTCGCAGGGGCGATCACCGTGCTCACCGCGAGAACCCGCACAGCGATCAGCACTCCAGGAGGAGCACCGTGACGTACCCAGGTGGCGGCGGAGGCGAATGGCCACCGCAGAACAACCCGTACGGCCAGCCGCAGCAGGGGGGCTACCCGCAGCAGGGTCAGCCGGGCGGCTTTCCCCAGCAGGGCCAGCAGCCGGGCGGCTACCCCCAGCAGGGCGGCTACCCGCAGACCGGCCCCCAGCCGCAGCAGGGTTACCCGCAGACCGGTCCGCAGGGCTTCGCGCAGCCCCAGCAGCCGGGCTACCAGCAGGAGTTCGGCCAGCAGCCCTACGGCCAGGCGCCGCAAGGCTACGCGGGTGGCGAGCCGCCGAAGAAGAAGCGCACCGGCCTCGTCATCACCGCGATCGTCGCCGTCCTCGCGCTGGCCGCGGGCACGGTCGCCACGGTGTGGGCGCTGCGCAGCTCCGACGACGTCGCCGCCGGCTCCGAAAGCCCGTCCACCGCGGCGAACAACCTGCTCAACGCGCTGGGCAGCGGTGACGTCCTCGGCATCATGAACGGCCTGGCGCCCGCCGAGGCCAAGCTCAGCAAGGACTACACCGAGGCCACCGTCAGCGAGGCCAAGCGGCTGGAGATCCTGAAGCCGGACGCCGACCCGAACAAGCTCACCGGCGTGCAGTTCAAGGCCGAGGGCATCAAGTTCGACGACGCCGCCGCGGAGAAGGTCAACGACCGCCTGACGATCAACAAGGTGGTCGAGGGCAAGATCACGATCACCTCGGACGTCAAGGACATCCCGTTGACCGACAAGCTGGTCGACGCGATGGGCGCCGAGGCGACCAAGGGCCCGCAGACCGAGACGATCGACTTCGCCGAGGTGAAGACCGAGCGCAAGGGCAAGCCGTTCGGCATCGCCACCATCAAGGTCGGCGACGACTGGTACCCGAGCCTCTTCTACACCATCGCGAACGCCGCGCTGGAGGAAGAAGACCTGAAGTGGCCCGCCCAGGGCATCGCGCCGGCCGGCGCCGGCTCGGGCAACGACGCCGCGAAGCAGATGGTGGAGAAGGCGCTCGCCGGTGACATCAAGGGCGTCATCGCGCTGCTGCCCCCGGACGAGATGGGCGTGCTCCAGGACGTCGGCCCGGTGATCCTCGAGCAGATCGGCCGGGTGCCCGCGACGGGCGGGAAGCTGATCGAGCTGGAGACCGACGCCAAGGACGTCACCGGCGGTTCCCTGCTGACGATCCGGAAGCTGGTGATCGAGGCCGAGGGCGAGCAGGTCGAGATCAGCCGCGACGGCGACTGCTACAACGCCAGCGCCAAGGGCGAGACGCAGCGGCTGTGCGCGGACGAGATCACGCAGCTGGTCGAGCAGCAGGGCGGCAGCGACATCCCGCCGGCGGCGGTCGACGTGATCGCCCGGATCGGCGCGCAGGTGCTGAAGGACGGCATCGGCGTGGTCGCCACCGAGGTCGACGGCAAGTGGTACGTCAGCCCGTTCCGCACCTACAGCGAGCTGTCCCTGACGCTGATGCGCGGTCTGGAGCCGACGGACATCGACGAGCTCATCAAGGCCATCAAGTAACCCGCTGTCGCTCCACCGGTCGGCCCCCGTCGCGACGCACTACCCGCGGCGGGGGCCGACCGCTGTCCCGAGCCAGGTCGCGCCGACCACGAACAGCACCGCGAGCACGCCGGAGATCGTCAACGCGGACGTGACGCCGTCGTCGTGGGACAGCGACCACAGCACGTTGCCCACGGGCGGGGTGCGGCCGAACAGGAACACCAGCACGACCAGCGCGGTCGCGGCGAGCACGGACCAGCCGGCCTGCGTGATCACCGGACGGCCGCACAGCACGCCGACACCCACGCCGACCAGCGCGCACACCGCCAGCGCCACGAACCCCTCCGCCACCGTGGCCGGCGGGTACGGGCGCGATTGCGTCACCACCGGCACCAGCGCGGCGACCAGGGCGAGGCCCAGCGCCGCGAGCACCGACAGCGCGGTCACCGCCGCCTGGGCGCGTGCCCAGCCTCCCGCCGTGACCACCGTGATCGTCCGGCGGACCGGGTCCTCGGCGGTCGCGATCACCACCGTCAGCCACACCGACACCGGGTAGACCAGCACGCACGTCCCGGCGTACGCGGGCAGCGGCGGCCCGGCGTCGGAGGCGTAGAGCATCCCGAGCACGGCCACGTACAGCAGCAACGGCGGCAGCCAGCGCTGGGTGCGCAGCACGTCCACCAGCAGGTACCGCACCAACGACGTCACGACCGCACGCTCCGCACCGAGCAGCCCAGCCGCAGCGCCTCGGCCAGCACGCCGTCGCTGAACCCGGCCCGCACCTCGACCCGCGCCCCGCCACCGACCTCGTGTGCCGCGAACACCCCTTCCAACGAGCTGATCAGCGTGAACGCCTCCCCCACCCGGTCCAGTTCGATCACCACGCCACCCGACCGCACCGCGCCGAGCGCCACCTCACGCGCACCCGGCACGTCGTGCCCGTGGTGGTCGGTCAGCACGACAGCGGCCTCCGACGACGCCACCAGCCCGCCCAGCACCCCGGCCGCGGCGGCGTCGAGCCCGGACCACGGCTCGTCCAGGACCAGCAGGTCGGTCGCGTGCAGCGCCTGGGCCAGCGCGACCTTCTGCGTGTTGCCCTTCGACAGGGTGGCCATGGGCGCGGACGGGTCGCCGACGAACCCGAGCGCCTCCACCAGCTCCCACCGCACCGGCACGCCCCGCACGGCGGCGAGGTGGCGCAGGTAGTCGCGCGCGGACAGCTTCACCCCGGTCGGGAACCGCTCCGGCACGTACCCGACCGACGGACCACGGCTGACCCGGCCGCTGGACGGCGCCGTCACGCCCGCCGCGATGCGCAGGAGCGTCGACTTGCCGGAGCCGTTGCCGCCGCGCAGCACGACCACCTCACCTGGCTCCACCGCGAGCGAGACGTCGCGGAGCACCCAGGGACCGCGGCCGTAGCGCTTGCCGATTCGATCAAGACGCACCACGGGTGTGATGATGCCCGGATCAAGGTAGGGCCGACTTGAAGCCGAATACAGGACGCGCGTACTGTTTGGGGCGAGAGGGCGCCGCGCCACCCGGTGCGGAAGACTCAGCAGAAGTTCCCCAACCGACTTCGCGCGTCACCAGATGGAGTTTCACGTGACTGCACCCAGCAAAGACAGCTTCGGCGCCCGCGGGACGCTCACCGTCGGCGACGCCTCGTACGAGGTGTTCCGACTGAGCGCCGTCGACGGCGCCGAGCGTCTGCCGTACAGCTTGAAGATCCTGCTCGAAAACCTGCTGCGGACCGAGGACGGCGCGAACATCACCGCCGACCACGTGCGCGCGCTGGGCAGCTGGGACCCGTCGTCCGAGCCGAACACCGAGATCCAGTTCACGCCCGCCCGGGTGGTGATGCAGGACTTCACCGGTGTGCCGTGCGTGGTCGACCTGGCCACCATGCGCGAGGCGGTCACCCAGCTCGGCGGCGACCCGACGAAGGTCAACCCGCTGGCGCCCGCCGAGCTGGTCATCGACCACTCGGTGATCGCCGACATCTTCGGCCGGCCGGACGCGTTCGAGCTGAACGTGGACCTGGAGTACGAGCGCAACAAGGAGCGCTACCAGTTCCTGCGCTGGGGCCAGACCGCGTTCGACGAGTTCAAGGTCGTCCCGCCGGGCACCGGCATCGTGCACCAGGTGAACATCGAGCACCTGGCCCGCGTGGTCATGGTGCGCAACGGGCAGGCGTACCCGGACACGCTGGTCGGCACCGACAGCCACACCACCATGGTCAACGGCATCGGCGTGCTGGGCTGGGGCGTCGGCGGCATCGAGGCCGAGGCCGCGATGCTCGGCCAGCCGGTGTCCATGCTGATCCCGCGCGTGGTGGGCTTCAAGCTGCACGGCGAGCTGCCCGCCGGCGCGACCGCGACCGACCTGGTGCTGACGATCACCGAGATGCTGCGCAAGCACGGCGTGGTCGGCAAGTTCGTCGAGTTCTACGGCTCGGGCGTCGGCGCGGTGCCGCTGGCCAACCGCGCCACCATCGGCAACATGAGCCCCGAGTTCGGCTCCACCTGCGCGATCTTCCCGATCGACGGCGAGACCATCGACTACCTGAAGCTGACCGGCCGTTCCGCCGAGCAGCTGGCGCTGGTCGAGGCCTACGCCAAGGAGCAGGGCCTGTGGCACGACCCGGCGGTCGAGCCGGTGTACTCGGAGACGCTGGAGCTGGACCTGTCGACGATCGTGCCGTCGATCGCCGGGCCGAAGCGCCCGCAGGACCGCATCGAGCTGACCAACGCCAAGGAGGCGTTCCGCCAGGCGCTGGGCGCCTACGTCTCGCACACCGAGCCCACCAGCACCTCCCCGGTGGACGAGGCGTCCGACGAGTCGTTCCCGGCCAGTGACGCCCCGGCCTACGGCCACCCGGAGAACGGCGACGGCAAGCCGCGCGTGTTCGCCTCCGCCGCCGAGGGCAGCGAGGGCCGGCCGTCCAACCCGGTCAAGGTCACCCTGGACGGCGCGGAGTTCGAGCTGGACCACGGCGCCGTGGCGATCGCCGCGATCACGTCGTGCACGAACACGTCCAACCCGTCGGTGATGCTCGGCGCGGCGCTGCTGGCGAAGAAGGCCGTGGAGAAGGGCCTGGAGCGCAAGCCGTGGGTCAAGACCACGCTCGCGCCCGGCTCCAAGGTCGTCATGGACTACTACGAGCGCGCCGGGCTGCTGCCGTACCTGGAGAAGCTGGGCTTCCACCTGGTCGGCTACGGCTGCACCACGTGCATCGGCAACTCGGGCCCGTTGCAGGACGAGATCTCGGCGGGCATCGGCCACGGCGACCTCGCCGCGGTGTCGGTGCTGTCGGGCAACCGGAACTTCGAGGGCCGGATCAACCCGGACATCAAGATGAACTACCTCGCGTCCCCGCCGCTGGTGGTGGCGTACGCGCTGGCCGGTTCGATGGACAAGGACATCACCACCGAGCCGCTGGGCGTCGACCAGCAGGGTCAGCCGGTGTACCTGGCCGACATCTGGCCGTCGCCGCAGGAGATCTCCGAGGTCGTCGCGTCGTCGATCTCCCCGGAGGGCTTCTCCAAGGGCTACGCCGACGTGTTCGCCGGTGACCAGCGCTGGCAGTCGCTGCCCACGCCGACCGGCAAGACGTTCGAGTGGGACGCGCAGTCCACCTACGTGCGCAAGCCCCCGTACTTCGAGGGCATGCAGATGGAGCCGGCTCCGGTGACGGAGATCAGCGGCGCGCGCGTGCTGGCGCTGCTCGGCGACTCGGTCACCACCGACCACATCTCGCCGGCCGGTTCGATCAAGGCCGACTCGCCCGCGGGCAAGTACCTGACCGAGCACGGTGTCGACCGCAAGGACTTCAACTCGTACGGCTCGCGCCGCGGCAACCACGAGGTGATGATCCGGGGCACGTTCGCCAACATCCGGCTGCGCAACCTGCTGCTGGACGACGTGCAGGGCGGGTTCACCCGGAACTTCCTGGAGGAGGGCGCGCCTCAGACCACGATCTACGACGCGTCCGAGGCGTACGCGTCGGCGGGCGTGCCGCTGGTCGTGCTGGCGGGCAAGGAGTACGGCTCCGGTTCGTCCCGCGACTGGGCCGCGAAGGGCACCTCGCTGCTCGGCGTGCGCGCCGTGATCGCCGAGTCGTTCGAGCGCATCCACCGGTCGAACCTGATCGGCATGGGCGTCCTGCCGCTGCAGTTCCCCGACGGCTCGTCCGCCGCGGAGCTGGGTCTGAACGGCACGGAGACCTACGACTTCACCGGCATCACCGCGCTGAACGACGGCGAGACGCCACGCACGGTGCACGTGGTGGCGACGAAGGAGGACGGCTCGAAGGTGGAGTTCGACGCGGTGGTCCGCATCGACACCCCCGGTGAGGCCGACTACTACCGCAACGGCGGCATCATGCAGTACGTGCTGCGCAAGATGGTCCGCAGCTAGTCATCGCGCGTGAAGGGCCGTCCACCTCCGGGTGGGCGGCCCTTCCGTCGTTACCGGACCAGCGCGTCGAGGGCGATGTCCACGGGGAACGGAACACCGGTCTTGAGCCGGTCGTGGAAAATTCCGGTCAACGCGTAGGTGGTCGTGGCCGGGTCGAGTTCGTACACGTAGACCACCGGCTGCCCGTCGCTGTTCTCGATCCGCCAGAAGTGCTTGATGCCGCCCTGCGCGTACCGCCTCGGCTTGGTCTCGCGGTCGCGGATCTCCGAGGACTTCGACACCACTTCCACTACGAGAACCACATCAGCCGGCTCGTAGTACGTGCGATCGAGATCGGCCGCCGCCGCTTTCGTCACGACCGACACGTCCGGGCACGGTCGCTGCCGTGGGGCAAGCACGACATCCATCTCGCGAGTCGCGGTGAGAGGTTCCGGAGCCTGCCGATCGAGTTCGTCACACAAGCGCTGCACGACTCGGCGGTGGAACTCGGTCTGCGGGCTCATGACGATGAGTTCTCCGTCGATCAACTCGATGTGCTTGAGCACGTCGAGTTCGCCGTTGGGGCCGTCCGCGCTGATGTGATCGAGATCAGCCGCCGTCCAGCCATCCGGCGGGACGTAGGGCCACTGGAATTCGACCGTCATGGCGCAAGGGTAGAGCCCGCCGCACGTCGGAGCGACCGTCATGGCGCGAGCGTAGAGCCCGCCGCATTTCAGAGCGACCGTGTTGACCCCCGGTCCCGGCCCGGCCTCTCAGCCGGTCGCGGGCGGGCGGCCGGCGGTCGTGGCCACCGCCTGGCCGGTCTTGAGGCCACGTCCGTAGTGACCCGCTCGGAGCTTGCGGCATTCCGCGAGGATGTCCGGGCCGCCCTTGCGGTGGATGGCGCCGTCGACACCGCCGCCGCCCAGCAGGGACGAGTTCGCGGCGTTCACCACGACGTCGACGTGCTGCTCGGTGATGTCGCCCAGGACGAGTTCGATTCGCGCCACGACGCGGAGTATTCCAGCCGCACGCGCTGTTCGGGCCGCAACTGGACCACTGAGAGTGCGTCCCGCGCCGACGTCATTAGTACAAACGTGCCACAAACCGCTTCACCCGGCGCTTTGCCGTCACAATTCAATCGACTAATGTAACGATCTACCACCCCGGAACGACCACGAATTCCCCCATAGGCCGTCCGGGTGAACATATTGGGCGTTCACCCTCGCTGCCATTAATCTCACCCTGCCGACGCCACCCGACTCGCACGGAACCGTCATTGGGCGGATCGTTCCTGGTCCACGCCTGTTCGGGGACTGACAAACCCGGCTTCGCCGGAATGTGCAAACGTGATTCCAGGGTGGAATTCACGTTATGTCGGCACGCACGAGGAGGTGCGACACCGAATGCACAAGAACACTCGAAGACGGGCTTTCGGCGTGACCGCGGTCCTGCTGGCCGCACTCGCCGCCCCACTCGCCACCACCCCCGCGGCCTCGGCCGCGGGCGGGACGGTGACCGGTTCCAAAACGCTCGGCGCGACGGACATCGCCTGCGGCGGCTCGGTCCCGGTCACCGTGACGCTCGACGCCGAGAACGGCATCGCCGGCAACCCGGTGGACATCGAACTGGTCCTCGACCGGTCCGGCAGCATGCAGGGCCAGCCGATCGACGCGCTGAAGGTGGCCGCCAAGGCGTTCGTCGACATCATCGACGAGGCCACCGACGGCTCGCTGAACGGCGTCGTGGCCAACGGCAGCCGGCTGGGCGTGGTCAGCTTCGCTTCCTCCGCCTCGGTGGACACGCCGCTCACGTCCGACGCGAACGCGGTCAAGGCCGCCATCGACGCGCTGGTCGCCAACGGCAGCACGAACCACTCCGACGCCATCTCCACCGGCCAGGCGCAGCTCGCCGGCTCGTTGCCCGGCAACGCCAAGAAGATGGTCATCATGACCGACGGCGAGACGACCGCCGGCGGCGACGCGAGCGGCGACGCGGCGGCGGCACGCGCGGCCGGCACCGAGATCTTCGGCATCGGCCTCGGCTCGGTCAACGAGGCCGAGATCAAGGACTGGACCACGGACCCGGACGGGACGCACTACTTCTTCGCCCCCGGCGCGGGCGACTTGCAGGAGGTCTTCGAGGCGATCGGCGCGGCCATCGTGGTGCCCGCGGCGACCGGCGTGACCGTGGTCGACACGGTGGCGCCGCAGTTCTCGGTCAGCGGCGCGGCGGTGTCCAAGGGCGTCGTCAACCAGGCGGGCAACCAGCTCACCTGGACCATCGACAAGCTGGGCACCGAATCGGTGACGCTGACGTTCACCGCGACCCACCTCCCGGCCGCCGGTGGCGGCGCACTGGCGGTCAACCCGTCGGTCGCCTACACCGACGCCGAGGGTCACGTGGTGGCGTTCGACAACCCGACGGTGAACGTGCGCGGGTGCGCCGCGGCCATCGACGTGGAGCCCGAGCACGAGGTCAACGAGCTGGGCACGCCCGGCCAGACGCACACCGTGACCGCCACCGTCACCGACGACTTCGGTGACCCGGTGCCGGACACGGCGGTCGCCTTCTCCGTCCTGAACGGCCCGAACGCGGGCGCGGCCGGTGGCGCGGACACCTCCGCCGCGGGCACGGCCGACTTCACCTACCCGGCCACCCAGGGCCTCGCGGGCCTCGGCACGGACTCGATCCGCGGCTGCTTCACGCACGCCGCAGGCCACCTGGTGTGCGACGACGTGCTGAAGGACTGGGTGGACACCACTCCCCCGGTCGTGACGTGCGCGCCCACCAACAACCCGGCCGGCGGCACGATCCCGCCCGCCGACAACGAGGACGGTTTCTTCGTCCTGGCCGCGACCGACGCGGTCGACCCGAACCCGCAGGTCTTCGTCGCGGACTCGGCGAGCCCGGCCGTGTTCGGCGGGTTCCCGAGCGGCACCGAGATCAAGCTGGTGCAGGCGCCCGGCACGACGCCGAACCAGAAGCCCGGTGTCGGTGACATCGACTGGCGCATCACGCTCAACGGCGACGCCCTCGTCTACGGCGTGGACGCGTCGGGCAACCAGTCGACGCCGGTGACCTGCCTGGTCCCGCCGCCCCCGAAGTAGCTCCGACCGCACGGACGTGAGGGGCGCCGACCCGGTGTCCCTCACGTCCGCGCGTCCACCCCAGGATCAGCGCGCCGAACAGGTCGAGTCCTATTAGGACCGTCAGAGCCAGCCCTGAAGTCCGAGGACGGCAGCCAGGCGTTGATCCTGGGAGGGCCGCTAAGGTTGCGCCCTTATGGGGGCAGTTGTGCGGTCGAAAGCCGTTTGGTCGCGGGTCTTGTGGGCGTTACCGGTGTTGGTCGGGCTGGTCATCCCGTTGTGGGAGAACGGCCCGCCGACCGAAGCCACCGCCTCGCTGGTGATAGCCGGACTGCTGCTGCGCGCACGTGAGGTGCACGCGGAGAAACCCGGCGTCTGGTTCCCGTTGCTGGTGACCGGATCGACCTCGTTCGCGTTCGCGGTGGCCGGCGGGTTGGCGAACGGGACGTTCCTGGTGGTCGGGTCGGCCGCATTCCAGACGTGGCGGTTCCTGATCGGGCTGGCGGTCGTGATCGGCCTCGGGTTCTGGGCTTGGCGGGCACGCAGCTTCACCGTGGCCGTGACGGCGCTGGGGTACCTGACCACCGTCTGGTACCTCCTGCCGGTGCCCTTCGAGGAAGGCATGCAGTGGGTGTCCCGGGACGAGTTCGGGATGCTGAAGACCGCATACGACACACAGCTCCACCCGGAGCTGGTGATCGTCGCCGGTGCCGTGCTCGCCTACGCGAGGTTGGATCGCGTGCGGCCGTGGCACGTGGTCGCGATCGCCGGGCTGCTCGGGTCGCTGTGGCACTACGGCGCGCTGACGTTGCTGCTCGTCGCGGCGGTGCTGGCGGCCTACGACCTGAACGCCCGCCGCCCCGGCGCGTGGTACCCGCTGCTGATGGCAGGCGTCGGCCTGGTGGCGTGGTCGATCCTCGACGAGTGGACCACGCCGCAGTGGCCGGAACCGGTGCTGGAAGGTCTTCCCTACGGCTACTACACGACCCTGACCGCCTACCAGATGAACTCGACCGCCGTCGCGCACTCGTTCGTCGACTACGACGAGTTGTTCGCGGCGTTGGTGGTCGCGGTCGGGCTGGGAGTGTGGTCGTGGCGGCGCCGGAGCCCGATCATGATGCTCACCGCTGCCGTGTACCTGGCCGCCGCCTGGTTCGTCGCCATGCCCGCCGAGAGCCCGGAAGGGATGTACTCCTTGCTGCCGGACTGGCGGGAGTGGGGCACGCCGAGCCTGCTGGACGCGCGGCCGGTGGAGTTGGTGGTCCTGGCGGGTGCGGCCGTCGCCTTCGCGACGGCCGCACCCGGAACCACTAGAACGGCTGGGCGTTCGGCTGGAACACCTGACCGTCCGCCGGGGCCTTGAGGTTGACCAGGTAGTCGGTCACCGCGGTGTCAGCGCCGGCGCTGTCACCGAGGATGCAGTGCCCGAACGAGTCCACGCTGATCAGTCGCGCGTTGCCCAACTGACGGGCCATGCGCTTGGAGAACTCGTACTGCGTGGCCGGGTCGTAGTAGTTGCCCACCACGACGACCGGGTTCGGCGTCCGCTTGTTCCACGGACCGGCCCAGCGGTCCGGGTGCGGCACCGGCCAGGTCGCGCACGTGAGCAGGTCGGACGCGGCCTGCTGGCGGCCGAACGTGGGCGATTCCCGCTCCCACTTCGAGGCCAGCACCGGGAACAGCTGCGGAATCCGCAGGAACGGCTTGTCGGTGCAGTTCACGCCGTAGTACGAGTCGTCGAACAGGTACTCGGTGTCGCCCACGAGCCCGGCCCGGATGTCCGCCAGACCGTGCTTGTTCGCCAGCGGCGGCAACTCGGCCTGCGCCTGCTGCTGTTCCTCCACCGACAACGTGGTGGCGGTCGGGTGCAGCACCGCGTAGGCGCTCTGCAGCCACGCGGCCAGCGCCTTGAAGCGGGTCGGCGCGTACAGGTCGCTGGTGACCTGGCCGATATAGCCGGCGTAGGTCACGACCTCGCCGGACGGCAGCGTGATCGACTGGGTGCGCAGGTGGTCGCGCACCTCGTCGAACTTCGCCCGCGGGTCGCCGTCGCTGTACGCGCACTTGTCGCCGTCGGCGTCGCAGCGCTTCAGGAACGCGTCCAGGGCCAGCTCGAAGCCCTGCGCGCGCTGCCGGTCGTACTCCGCGCCGTTGGACGTGCGCAGCGCCGGGTCGACGTTGCCGTCCAGCACCAGGGCACGGGACTTCGACGGGAAGATGTTGGCGTAGGTCGCGCCGAGCAGCGTGCCGTAGGAGAAGCCCACGAAGGTCAGCTGGCGGTCGCCTACGCCCTGCCGCAGCAGGTCGAGGTCACGTGCCACGGCCTCGGTGGACATGTGGTTCAGCAGCGGGCCCGCGTTGCGCGCGCACGCGTCCGTGTAGTCCACGGTCGCGTCCATGGTGTCGCGGATCTCGGTGCGGGTGACCGGGATCGCGGCCATGCGGCCGAAGATCTCGTTGGCCTCTTCGAGGGTCTTGAAGCAGCGCAACGGCGAGCTGCGGCCGACGCCGCGCGGGTCGAACCCGATCAGGTCGAACCGCTTCATGATCTCGGGCTGGAAGAACGAGCTGCCGTACGCGGAGTAGATCAGGCCCGCGCCGCCGGGACCGCCCGGGTTGATGAACAGCGAGCCGATCTTGTTGGCCTGGTCCTCGGCCGGGCGCTTCATCAGCGCGACGGTGATCTTGGCGCCGTTCGGCTTGCTGTGGTCCAGCGGCACCGGGTGGTTGGCGCAGCTGACCTTGTCGCGCTGTGCGGCCGGGATCTCGGCGAGCACGTCGGCCGCGCAGGTCGACCACTCGATCGGGGTGGCGCCCCGAGCTTCCCGCTGCGCTTCCTGGGCGGCGGCGGGACCGGTTCCCGCGAGGCCGGACACCACTGTGCCCATGGCCAGCGCGAGAACCAGCGCTTTGTGACGGAGTTGCATTGGGTAGCGCTCCCTCGGTTCACTCGGCGTCGCCCCTCAGTGACACCGCGACGCCATCGCGCGAGGCTTTCACTCGTTCGTGTCCGGCAACACCCTGCATACGGAGGATTCGTGTCCGACGAACGGTTCTTGCCAGGCCTGGTGTTGGCGGAACGCTTCTACCGGGAGGCGGTCGAGCCGCTGGTCAGGACGCACTTCGGCGAGGTGCCGCACAGCGCGGCCCGGATCGGCGCCGGTTCCGAGGTGTTGGGCTACGACACCGAACGGTCCGCCGACCACGAATGGGGGCCGCGGCTGCAACTGTTCCTCGACCCGGACGACACCCGTGCCGACGACATCCGGGCCGCGCTCGCCGAGCACCTGCCCAAGGCGTTCCTCGGGTATCCCACGCACTTCGTCGGCACCGATGACGGCGACGTCCGGCGCATGGCGCACACCGACGGGCCGGTGCACCACCGGGTGGACGTCACCGATCCGGGCACGTGGTTCGAGCGGCACCTGGGTTTCGACCCGCGTGCGGGCGTGACCGTGCGGGATTGGTTGAGCGCGCCGACGCAGCGGTTGGCGGAGACGACGGCGGGCGCGGTGTTCCACGACGGGCTCGGTGTGCTGGTGGCGGCGCGGGAGGCGTTGCGCTGGTACCCGGACGACGTGTGGCGGCACGTGCTGGCGTGCCAGTGGTTGCGGATCTCGCAGGAGGAGGCGTTCGTCGGGCGGTGCGGTGAGGTCGGGGACGAGCTGGGTTCGGCCGTCGTCGCGGCTCGGTTGACCCGTGACCTGATGCGGTTGCGGCTGCTGCTGGACCGCCGTTACCCGCCGTACGGGAAGTGGCTGGGGACGGCGTTCGCCCGGTACACCGACCTGGTGCCGGTGCTGCGGGCCGTGTTGGCGGCGACCGACTGGCACGAGCGGGAGGACCACCTGGCCGAGGCGTACGAGCTGATCGCCGCCCAGTGCAACTCGCTCGGCCTGGCCGACCCGGTGGACCCGACCACCCGCCCGTACCACGACCGCCCGTTCCGGGTCCTGCGCGCGGACCGCTTCACCGCCGCCCTCCGTGCCGCGATCACGACTCCCGAAGTAGCCGCCCTCCCCCTGGTCGGTGCCGTCGACCAGTACATCGACAGCACCGACGTCCTGGAACACCCGTCCCGCATCCGCCCCCTCACCCACTAGCGCGAGAGTCCTACGTTCACGTCGCGAGAGTCCTACGTTCGCGGCAGGTGTGTCCTACGTTCAGGACACCCGAATTCAACGTTCAGAACCGGCTCGACGGGCCCGAGTGTTCAACTCGGGGTGCCCGAACGTAGGACACACGCGTTCTGAGTGTTGGACACACGCGTTCTGAACGTAGGACTCTCGCGCGTTTGGGTGAGGGTTAAGGGCGGGCTCGGGCCAGGGTCAGGGCGAAGCGGGATTCGGAGTCGGTCCACCAGCGGTGGGGTTCGAAGCCTGCCGCCGTCAGTTCGCGGGCTACGCCTTCGCGGCGGAACTTCGCGGACACCTCGGTGCGGAGTTCCTCGCCCTCGGTGAACTCCACGTCCAGGGCGAGGGCGGCTACGTGGGCCTTGACCGGGCGGAGCGCGCGCAGGCGCATCTCGATCCACTCCTCCTCGGCGTTCCACAGCGCGACGTGCTCGAAGTCGTCCGGGTCGAAGTCGGCGTCCAGCTCGCGGTTCATGACGCGGAGGACGTTGCGGTTGAACTCGGCGGTCACGCCCTGCGCGTCGTCGTACGCGCGGACCAGGACGGCAGGGTCTTTGACCAGATCCGTGCCCAGCAACAGCCACTCCCCCGCGTCCAGCACGTCCCGCACCGAAGCGAAGAACTTGTCGCGCTCCTCGGGGATGAGGTTGCCGATCGTGCCGCCCAGGAACGCCACCACCCGCGGCGGCGCGCCGGGCAGCAGGCCGAGGTGCTCGGTGAAGTCGCCGACCACCCCGTGCACCCGCAGGCCCGGGTAGTCGGCCATGATCGCCTTCGCCGCCTCGGTCAACGCCGACGGCGACACGTCCAACGGCACGAACTCGTTCAACGTGCCGTGGTCACGCAACGCGCTCAACAGCAGCCGCGTCTTCTCCGACGACCCCGACCCCAGCTCCACCAACGCGTGCGCGTTCGTGAGAGCGGCGATCTCGGCGGCCCGCGCCACCAGGATCTCCCGCTCCGCGCGGGTCGGGTAGTACTCCGGCAGCCGGGTGATCTCCTCGAACAGGTCGCTGCCGACCGCGTCGTAGAACCACTTCGGCGACACCCACTTCGAGCGCGCGGTGAGCCCAGCCCTCGCCTCGGCGCGCAGCGCGATCGCCGCGTCCTCGGGGGTCAGGTGCACGTCCAGCACAGGCTCGGTCATCCTCGTCCAATCCGTTGAACGTCCACAGCAGACACATCGGCCGTGACGACGTGCCCGTCGGGCACCTCCCGCCAGCGCGGGTCGTCGTCGAGCGGCTCGGAAGCCAACACCACCGCGCCGTCACCGGAGCGCACCCACAGCGAGTGGGTCCACGTCGTGCCGACGAGCACGGTTCCGTTGGTGAGCAACAGGTTCAGCCGCGATCCGGGCGCGACTGCGGCCACTTCGGACACCACGTCGGCGATCACGGCGGCCGGTGCCCCGCCCGCCGCGAGACGGGACCGGACCAACGCCCACAGCAGGGACGAGTCGGTCGGCGCGTCCAGGGTCAGCAACGTCGACACCGGCAGCGTCTTGGCCACGTCCACCACGGACTCCGGCCAGTCCGCGATACGCCCGTTGTGGCTGAACAGCCACTGCCCGTCGGTGAACGGCGCGCAAGCCGTGTCCACCACCGGCATGCCGACCGTCGCCGACCGAACGGCGGCCAGCACCGCGCCGGACACCGTGACCCGGCTCAACGCGACCAGGTTGTCGTCCGACCAGATCGTGCCCGCACGGCGGTAGCGCAACGCCGGACCGCCCGGCGCGGGGTACCAGCCCACGCCGTAGCCGTCCACGTTGATCGTGCCGCCGCCGCGCATGTCCGTCGGCGCGTACGACTGCCGGACCAGCGAGTTCGGCGGGTCGTGCACCAGCGAGGCGACGGGCACGGCGGGGCCCAGGTAACCCAGGTGGCGGCACACCGTCAGGCCAGTTCGTCCCGCGAGGCGTCCCGCGCGCAGCGGAAGCCGGCGAAGATCTGCCGCCGGATCGGGTAGTCCCAGTTCCGGAACGTCGAGCGCACCGCGGCCTGGTCGCTGCCGAACGACCCGCCGCGCAGCACCTTGTAGTCCGGACCGAAGAACACCTGCGAGTACTCCGCGTACGGGAACACCTCGAACCCGGCGTAGCCGTGGAAGTCGGAGCTGGTCCACTCCCACACGTCACCGATCAGCTGGTGCACGCCCAACGGCGACGCGCCCGCCGGGTACGCGCCGACCGGTGCGGGCGTCAGGTGCCGCTGGTTCAGGTTCGCGTGCCGTTCCGTCGGCTCCTCGTCGCCCCACGGGTAGCGGCGCGACCGGCCGGAAGCCGGGTCGAACCGGGCCGCCTTCTCCCACTCGACCTCGGTGGGCAGCCGCTTGCCCGCCCACCGCGCGTACGCCTCGGCCTCGTAGTAGCAGACGTGCACCACCGGCTGGTCCGGGTCGAGCGGCGTGGTGCGACCGAACGCGGTGCGGTACCACTGGTCTCCGACGCGCTCCCAGAACCGCGGCGCGACCAGCGACGCCTTCTGCACGTGCGCCCAGCCCGCCTCGCTCCACCAGCGCGGGTCGGTGTAGCCGCCGTCGGCGATGAACGCCGCGTACGCGCCGTTCGTCACCGGTGTGGTGTCGATGAAGAACGGGTCGGTGACCACCTGGTGCGCGGGCCGTTCGTTGTCCAGCGCCCACGCCTCGGTCGACGTGCCCATGGTGAACGGCCCACCGGGCACCAGCACCTCGGCCGACCCGACCGGGCCGCCACGCGGCGGTGGCGCAGCGTCCAGCACCGGCTCGCCGACGCGCAGTTGGTGGGTGGCCAGCATGGTCTCGTCGTGCTGCTGCTCGTGCTGCACGATCATGCCGAACGCGAACCCGCCGTCGACCAGCCGGTGACCTTCGAGCGGGGTGCGCTCCAGCACGTCGAACACCTTGTCGCGGACCTCGCCGACGTACTTGCGGGCCTCGGCGGGACCGAGCAGCGGCAGTTCCGGCCGGACCGACCGGGCGTGCTTGAACGCGTCGTACAGCTCGTCGATGTCCGCCCGGACCGGCTCACGGCCGCCGACGTCGCGGACCAGCCACAGCTCTTCCTGGTTGCCGATGTGCGCGAGGTCCCACACCAGCGGTGACATCAGCTTGGAGTGCTGGCGGACGAGGTCGTGGTCGTCCACCGCGTCGGTGAGCAGCCTGCTGCGGTCGCGGGCCCTGGTGAGCTGGGCGGCGACCTTGTCGCGAATGCTGTTGACGTCGAACTGATCGGTGCTGGTCATGAACGGCCCCCTCCGGTCTTCTCAGCGAGCGTGCGGTGCAGTTCTTCGGCGATGGCGTCGGTCTGGCCGACGGACAGGTCGGTGCCCGACATCGCGGCACAGCCCAGCTCGACCACGTCACGCGCCGCGCGGGCGAGCACCGGGTCGTCCAGGCCGTAGCGCGCGGCGGCCAGCCAGCGGTTCGCGGCGGTCTCGGTGGCCGCGAGCACGCCGTCCACCACCTCCTGGGTGCTGAACAAGGCGGCCATCAGCACGACCGGCGGCAGCCACCGGCCGTCCGGCGGCGTGTCGAGGTAGCGGACCTCCAGGTACCCGCGGGGGCGGACCGGTGGGAACTGGAGGGTGAGGTGGTAGTCGAGGTCGTCCGCGGTCGCCGGCCGGCCGAGGCTGCCCTCGATCCAGTCGGCGAACGTGAGCGGGTGCGGCGGCAGCCAGTCCGGTCCCGGTCTGCGCACCGCGATGACCGGTGTGTCGAGCACGCGCTTGGCCCACGCGGTGGCGGGTTCCGCGCACACCGCCGCCGGACGGGTGCGCACCGGGTCGGTGGCGTAGAGGGAGCGCATCCTGGCGCTGGCCCAGTCGGTGCGGCGACCGTTGACGCCGGGCGAGTTGGCGAACAGGGCGTTGAGCACGGGACCGAGCGCGTGCACCGCGGCCCACCGCTTCGGCAGGTCGCTCGCCAGCCCGAAGTCCAGGCAGACCTGGAGGCCGGCGGTGCTGCACATCATGGTGATGCCTTCGGGCCCGAGCGGTGCGAAGGCGTGTTCCATGGCCGCGTAGCGGGGAACCCGGAGCAACCGGCGCGGCGGGCGGAACGGGTCCGCGCCGCGCTGACCGAGCCGGAGTCCGGCCGGTTCGAGCAGGTTCCGCAGGTGGTCGATGTCCGCCGCGACGGTCTTGAGCAGGTCCGTCAACGATTCGCGCGGCGGGGTGGATATCTCGACCTGGCCACCCGGTTCCACGGTCAGCGGGGTGCCGGAGGGCAGTGGCCGCTGAGGGCTGTCGGGGACGAGGGTCGGTGGCGCGTGCTTGCCGAGTGCGGACGCGAGGGTCTTCGCGTCGAGCGGTCGGGTGGGATCTTCGACGTGGTGGACGGTCCATTCGAGTTCGACTCCGAGCAGCCTCGGAGGTCCGTGCTTGAAGCAGACCGAGGCGACGTAGGCCTCGGCCTCCGCTCGATCCCGGAACACCGCCGGGGTGGGCCCCGGAGCCGGGGCATTACGGACAGCAGTCACTTGGCGCACTCCCCGTGATCAATCTCGTCGGTTCGACGCTACACGGGGGTACCGACACTCGCAGCTGGTGGAAACCCTTACGGATCAACGACATGTCGGCGGTCGGCAGCAGCGGTGACGTCCGAACGGCCGTTGCCGAACGGCGGTCGGTACGGCGTCCGGCCGCGTCCCGACTGGTCCGAGTGGACGTTTCACAGTGCCCGGATGGAGACCATCGCGATGGCCAGATGAACAACTCGTGGTCTCCGGGTGACGACTCCTCCCGGCACGAACGAGCGCGCACCACCGCCGAAGACGTCTTCACGCGGTGGTGCGCGCTCGCCGACCGGAGCCTGCCCGGACGATCCCCGCCCGGACGATCTACGGCTGCGGGTACGCGATGTCCACGTGCAACACGCGGTCGTTGCCGGTCGTGCCGTCCTTGTCCGTCGAGGTCGTCAGCCAGATGTCACCGTCGTGGTCCACCTCGACCGTGCGCAGCCGCCCGTACGAGCCCTGGAAGTAGACCTGCTGCTCGACCAGGTTCGACGAGTCGTTGATGCGCATCCGGTAGATCCGCTGCCCGACCGTGGTCGCCACGAACACGTGGTCGTTGATGATCGTCAACCCGCTCGGCGACGCGGACGACGTCGACCACGTCCTCTTCGGCGCCACGGTGCCGCCGCACGACCCGGACGTCCCCTCGCACGCGGGCCAGCCGTGGTTGCCGCCGCGCTGGATCAGGTTGACCTCGTCCTGCGAGCTGTTGCCGAACTCCGACGCCCACAGCCTGCCCTTGGAGTCGAAGTCCAGGCCCTGCACGTTGCGGTGCCCGTAGCTCCAGATCGCCTTGCCCGGGAACGGGTTGTCCGACGGGATCGACCCGTCCGGGTTGATGCGCAGGATCTTGCCCGCGTTGTTGTTCATGTTCTGCGCGTTGCTGCTGTTCTGCGCGTCACCGGTGGAGACGAACAGGTACCGGCCGTCCGGGCTGAACCGCAGCCGCCCGCCGTTGTGGTACCGGTTCTTGGGGATGCCACCGAGGATCGTGGTCCAGCCGGACAGGCCGTCACCGGACAGCTTCGCCCGCACGACCTGGTTGCCGCCGGAGGCCGTGTGGTAGACGAACACGTACCCGTCGGTGGCGAACGTGGGCGACACCTCGATGCCCAGCACGCCGCCCTCGCCGTTGGTGTTCTGCGCGCCCGGCACCTTGCCGACGTTGGTCCGCCGGCCGCTCGGCGTGAGCCGGTAGACGTTGAACGCCTCGCGCTCGGTGACCAGCGCCGAGCCGTCGGGCAGGAACGCCACGCCCCACGGCACGTCGGTGCCGCTGCGCAACGTGGTCACCGCGCCGGGGTTCGGCACGCCGGGCGGTGCGCTGCCGCCGGGGGTGGCGGTGATCTCGTTGCTGGACGGCGAGAGGTTGCCCGCCGCGTCCCGCGCCCGCACGGTGAACCGGTACGCGGTGCCCGCGGTCAGGCCGCTGACCGTGGTGGACGTGCCGTCCGCGGTGCCCGCCTGCGCGCCGTCGCGGTGGACGACGTACCCGGTGACGCCGACGTTGTCGGTGGACGCGTCCCACGCCAGCGAGACACTGGTCGCCGACTTGCCGGTGGAACGCAGGTTGCGCGGCGGGGTTGGCGCCTCGGTGTCGGCCGGGCCGCTGGGGTTCACCGAGATGCGGTCGGCGTTCGGGCCGCCGTTCTCGGTGGTGGCGGTGGCGCGGATGCGGTTCGCGCCCGCCTTCAACGTCACGGTCGTGGTGACGTCGCGCCAGGTGCTCCACGCGCCCGTGCCGGGGAACGAGACGGTGCCGGCCGTGGCGCCGTCCACCGTCACGGCGAGCGGGCGGTCGATCGTGGTTCCGTTGGCGTAGCGGAAGACCAGCGCGTGCGGGCCGGCCTGCGCCGCGGTGACGGCGTACTCGACGTAGCCACCCGTCGCGTTGTCGTAGTTGACGAATCCGGAGCCGGTGTACCCGGCGTGGTTGGAGTCGACAACGCCGCCCGAGATCGTCGCGGACTCGGACTGGAGGTCCGCGAGCCCGTGCGCGGTGCCGGGGATGGCGAGCAGGGACAGGGCCGCCGCGACGGTCACCGCGCCGACCGCGAGCCGCCGTCGTGGGGTGCTCGGTGTCGCTGGATCGGGTTCCACAGGGTGCCTCCTACGCAGTCGTGAGCAGGCGGCGGTATTAAAAAGGAAAGTTTACATACTTTCTCGTGGATCCCGAGCGGCTGTCAAGGTCGCCCCTTCCGGCCTACCGGTTGCGGTAGTGCCCCGCCCAGCGGCGGAACTCCGCCCGCGAGGACGGCACGTCGAGCGCGATCCGGTCCAGCACGTCCGCCTGTCGCCGCCCGGCGGGCAGGGCGAACGACGACCGCAGCACACCGACGTGGCCCGCCGAGAACGGCACGAGCCGGACCGGCGCGTCAGCCCGGTCCGCGAGGACCTCCAGTTGATCGGCCATGACCGCTTCGTCGCCGACGCGCGCGTGCAGCGCGGCCTCGTGCACGAAGAACCGCGCGGCGGGCGGCAGCAGGTCGACAGCGGCGCCGTCGTCACCGAGCGCCAGGGCGTAGGCGGGCGTGCGCAACGGCTCCGGGACGCACAGCGTCTCGAAGATCACGATCTCACACCCGTTCGGGCTGTCGGCGTTCTCACCGGGGCGACGGCCGACGAGCCTGATCAGATCGATCAAGTCCGGGCCTCGCCGACTGCGGTCCACCGTGGACGGTCCACTCGACCAGCCCAATTCCGGCACCAGCCTGAGCGGCGGCCGGATGTCCTCACCTGCGGTCACGGTGCGCCACCGTAGTGATGTCGACCAGGCGTTTCGAGCCGAAGCCGGAAAGTCCACCCCAAAGAGGACACAGGAAGCCGTACGTACTGATTGGATTTCCCCAGGCGGCCCTGGCAACATCGACCGGTGCCCAGGGTGAGCCAGGACCACCTCGATGCCCGCCGCCGCCAGATCCTTGACGGTGCGCGTGCGTGTTTCGCGCGTTTCGGCTACGAAGGCGCGACCGTGCGGCGCCTGGAAGAGGCTACCGGCCTGTCCAGGGGCGCGATCTTCCACCACTTCCGGGACAAGGAGTCGCTGTTCCTCGCCCTCGCCGAGGACGACGCGCTGCGCATGGCGGAGGTGGTCGCCGAGCAGGGACTGGTGCAGGTCATGCGCGACCTGCTGTCCGCGCCCGGCGAGCACGACGTCGAGCACCCGGCGGACTGGCTCGGCACCCGGCTGGAGGTGTCGCGCAGGCTGCGCACCGACCCGGAGTTCCGGGCGCGGTGGGCGGAGCGGTCGCGGCAGCTCACCGACGCGACCCGGCAGCGGTTGGAGCGCCAGCGCGAAGCCGGGAACCTGCGTGACGACGTGGACGTGGACGTGCTGACGTCGTTCCTGGAGCTGGTGCTGGAGGGCCTGGTGTCGCACTTGGCCATGGGTCTGCCCGCGGACGACCTCGAACCCGTGCTCGACCTGGTCGAGGAGAGCGTGCGCAGGCACCGCCGGTCGGGATGATCTTGCTGGTCGCGGGCCGGGAGCCGGTGAGGGCTGTCACTCGGAGCAGTCACCTCTAGGCCGAAGCGCGCCGTCCGGCTGACCCCATAGGATCGCCGACATGGCTGACCCGCGACCTGCCCACGTGCACCGGGTGCGGGTGCGCCCGGCCGACTGCGACCGCCAGGGGATCGTGCACGCCTCGCGCTACCCGGTCTTCTTCGAGGCCGCGATGGTGGAGACGCTGCGGTCCCTGCTGGGCTCCTACAAGGAGCTGGAGAAGCACGGCATCGACTTCGTGATGGCCGAGACGTCCATCCGGTACCTGAGCCCGGCCCGGTTCGACGACCTGCTGCGGATCTCGGTGCGGGTGCGGACGCTCGGCACCACGACGTTGACCATGGGGTTCGACGCGGACGTGGACGGCACGCCGGTCGCCACCGGGTGGAACCGCTACACCTCGTTCGGCACGCCGGAGCTGCGCAGCACCCCGATCCCGGCCGATTTCCGCAAAGTCCTCGAACGCCGTCCGGTCAGCACCAGGTCCGCGCCCGCGCCTAGGTCCGCACCCTCGCCCCGCCGCTGACCGCGTGACCCGCGCCTGAGCCCTCGGCCCGCGCCACGATCCGGCCGCCCTCGACGCGGATCGCGGTCTCGGTCTCGTCGCTCACGGCCGGCACGCCCGCCGCCCCCGCCAACGCGCCCGTCTCGTCGCACACCACCCGGACCCGGGGCCACGCCTCGGTCGGGAACGCCTGCCGCAGGTTGACGCACAACTGCGCCAACACCAGCCGCGCCAACGGCGCCAGCTCCTGAGGCGTGCCGGTGACCATCGCGAGGGTGACCCGCGCACCGGTCCGCACCGCCTCCTCCACCGCGGCCAGGCGGTTGAGGCCCAGCACGACGACCAGGCCGTCCTCGTTCGGCGTGACCGGCTCACCGCGCACGAGGTCGACCACGGTCGGCGGCGTCCACGGGGTGTCGTCCCGCCGCACGGCGGCACCGGGTGGCGGCGGCCACCAGTCGCTCAGCTCCAGGCCCGCGAGCTGTTCGCACGCGCTGACCACGTCGAACGGCTCCAGGAAACCGGGCGCGGCGGTGGCCAGCTGGCTCGCGCCGTGCAGGGTGGTGAGCACGATCTCGGCCTTGCGGACCATCCGGCTGGGCGCCATCCCGCTGGGCGCCATCCCGTCGGGCGGCGCGCCGAACGGCGACGCGACCGGTTCGACGGCTTCCATCGCGAGGCTGAGCAGCAACGCGTCCAGCTTCAGCAACTGCGTGAACGGCCGCCGCGTCACCTCCTCCGCGACCACCTCGGGCATGAAGTCCCGCGCCAACCGGTCGTGGCCGAGCGAGGTGACCCACGCGCGGGCCAGCGCGCCGAGGGCGGTGCGGAGGTCCGCGCCGCGTTGCGGGTTCGAGGGTGCGGACGCGCGCTCCGCCAGATCGGCCAGCACCGCGAAGTAGAGGGCGCGCTTGCCGGGGAAGTTCGAGTACACCGCACCCCGGGTCAGTTCGGCGCGCTGGGCGATCGTGTCGATCTTGGCGTCCCGGAAGCCGCGCTCCGTGAATTCCGCGCGGGCCGCGTCCAGCACCCGCGCCCGGTTGCGCTCCTGCGCCTCCGCCCTGCTCAGCCGCACCGTCACGCTCCCCGTTTGCCAGGCGTCGTCGGATCAAGATACCGTCACCATTCAGATGACGAGAACATCTGATCTGAACATTCGACTCTTTCGGAGGCATCCGTTGACCGTCCCGGAGATCGACCCGGCCAAGCCCGAGGTGCTGCTGGACCCCTTCGCCGCCTACGGCGAGGCCCGCGAGAAGTGCCCGGTGGCGCGGATGCCCGTGCCCGGCATGGGAGACCTGTGGGTCCTCACCCGGCACGAGGACGCCAAGGCGATGCTGAGCGACCCGCGTTTCGAGCTGAGCGCGAACAGCTTCATGCGCCTGCCCGGCATCCCGGACGACTGCCTGCCGTACCTGCGCACGATGTCCGAGATGAACGGTCCCGAGCACCTCCGGCTGCGCAGGCTGGCCGCGCCCGCGTTCACCGCACGTCGGGCGGAGGGCTTCCGGCCGCGCATCGAGGCGATCGTGACCGCGCTGCTCGACGCCCTGCCGGACGGCGGGACGGTGGACCTGATGACGCACTTCGCCCGCCCGCTGCCGATGGACGTGATCTGCGAGTTGGTGGGCATCCCCGCCGACGACCGGCAGCGGTGGCGTGAGTACGGCGCGGCCGTGGTGGGCGGCTACGGGCTGGCGTTCCTCGAGGCGATCCCGGGGATCATCGAGGGCGCGAAGGCCGCCGTGGCGCGGCGTCGGACGTCACCGGCGGACGACCTGATCTCCCAGCTGCTGCGCGTGCAGGACGAGGACGGCGACCGGTTCACCGACGCCGAGTTGGTCACCTTGGTCTGGCAGCTGGTGCTGGCCGGGCAGACGCCGGCCAACCTCATCGTGAACGGACTGGAGGCACTGCTCACCCACCCCGACCAGCTCGCCGCGCTGCGGGCGGACCCGGCCCTGATGCCGCGCGCGGTGGAGGAGTTGACCCGGTGGGTGGGCCCGCAGTTGCTGACCGTGCCCCGGTTCACGCAGGAGGAGGTGACCTTCGGGGACGTGGTGATCGGCAAGGGAGAGCCGGTGATGGCGGCCATCGTGTCGGCCAACCGCGACCCGCGCGCGTACACCTCGCCGGACGAACTGGACGTCACCCGGACGCCCGGCGTCGGGCACCTCGGCTACTCGCACGGCGCGCACTTCTGCCTCGGCGCGGCGTTCGCCAAGGTGCAGACGGAAGTGGCGCTGTCGGCCGTGCTGCACCGGTTCCCGGACCTCTCGTTGGCCGAGACGCCGGAGCGGACGCCGGACGGCGGCACCTGGCGGTTGGCGTCGCTGGTGGTCAGCCGCTGAGAGAGGACGGGCACCCACTGGTCAGGCGTTGAAGACCCGGCGCACGATCTCGTCCGCGATCTCCTCGACCGCACGGCCGTCGGTGTCGATCACGAGGTCCGCTCCGGGCTCGGGCGCGGGGACGGCCAGTCGGCGCAGGTCCTCTTCCGACCGGCCGCGGAGCTCGTCGCCGGGCAGGGTCGGGCCCTCTCCCCTGCCGCGCATGAGCAGGCGGGTCACGAGTTCGTCGTGGCCCGCGCGCAGCAGGCACACTTCGGCTTCCGGCAGGACGTCCGCGTACTCGCCCGAGACGATCAGGTGCCGCGCGCCCTCCTCGCGATGCGTGCGCCAGACCGTCTCGACCCGGCGTGCCTTGGCCGCCGCGTCGAGCGGTGGCGTGGCGAAGGTGATCTGGGCGAAGTCGATGTAACCGGCCTTGGTGGTCGTGACGAGTCGGCTGAACACCGCCCAGCCCACCGCCGACTTGCCGACCGCGCGGGGTCCGGTGATCCAGAGGACGGTCACGCGGCCCACCTCGCCCGGATCTCCGCCGCGATCTCGATGGGCGTGCGACAGTCGGTGTCCACGGTGAAGTCGGCGAAGTCGGTGCGGTCCAACGCGTCGGCTTCGTCGAGGACCAGGTCGACCTGGTCGGTGAGCCAACCCCGGCCGAGGAACCGCGCCCGCAGCACGTCGCGGCTCGCCCGCAACCGGCACAGGGTGACGTCCGCTCCGGGCAGCCGGTCGGTGTACCGGCGGGCGTCGTCGGTGGTGTTGAGGAAGCCGGAGACGACAAGCGCGGCGCCCTTGAACTCCGGCCACAACGCGCCGAGGGCGGCGGACTTGACCCGGTGGGTCTCCGGGTCGTCGGCGGGCGCCGGGTAGCAGAGGCCGAGTTGGTCGGTGTCGACGTAGGCCGCGCGGTCGAGGGTGCGGTAGACCCGCCAGCCGACCGTGGACTTGCCGACCCCCGACG
The DNA here is from genome assembly GCF_009769385.1 of Saccharothrix deserti. GTDB lineage: Bacteria > Actinomycetota > Actinomycetes > Mycobacteriales > Pseudonocardiaceae > Actinosynnema > Actinosynnema deserti. Next base: position 97,776 of record NZ_ML775962.1, on the reverse strand, counting down.
GGCCGAGCAGCCAGAGGACGGTGGTCACGGGCCCGGAGGCTAGTGCGGCCGGATTCGGTGTGGCGATCCGTTTTCGAGCTCGAACGGCCGACCTTGAACCTTTCTCGCGTTCACGTCACCGTGGTGACATGCCGTCCACGGTCAAGAACGCGACGATGCTGTTCCTGGGACGCACCATCGTCCGGGCGCAGGCCCTCCTCGGTGATCCCGCCGCCCGGTTGTTCGGGATGAGCCCGGCCCGCGACCCGTACCCCGTGTACGAATCGGTGCGGCGGCAGGGCGTGTTGGTGAAGAGCAGGATGGGGCTGTACCTGACCACGTCGCACGAGCTGTGCTCGGCGCTGCTGCGCGACCCCGGTTTCGGCACGCTGCCGGCCGGCGCGCTGTCCCCGGTGGACTCGTCCGCCCAGATCGACGGGCGGCGGCTGGTGAACCCGGTCGAGGAGTCGTTCCTGGTGCGCAACCCGCCCGACCACACCCGGCTGCGGCGGCTGGTCGCGCCGTGGTTCACGCCGCGCGGGCTGCGGGCGCAGGTGGCGACCGTGGAGCGGGTGGTCGAGGAGTACCTGGACGAGGTGGCGCAGCGGCGGACGTTCGACCTGGTCGGCGACTTCGCGGCGCGGGTGCCGATCCAGGTGGTCGCGGACCTGCTGGGCGTGCCGGGCGCGGACCACGCGTCGTTCGCCCGGTGGGGCAGCGCGTTGGTCAACGCGCTCGACGGCGTGCGGGACATGGGCGAGATGCGCGCGCTGCACACGGGGTTGCGGGAGTTCGAGGAGTTCCTGGACGACCTCATCGCGCACCGGCGGCGGCATCCCGGCGGTGACGACATCGTGTCCGCGTTGGTGGCGCACGACGACCTCACCCGGGAAGACCTGATCGCCACCACGGAACTGCTGCTGGTGGCCGGGTTCGAGACCACGGTCAACCTGATCGGCAACTCGGTCTTGGCCGTGCTGGGCGATCCCGACGTCCGGACGCGCCTGCTCGCCGACCCCGGTCACGCGGAGGCCGTCGTGGAGGAGACACTCCGCCACGACCCGCCGGTGCAGTACACGGTGCGGGTGCCGTTCAAGTCGACCGAGATCGCGGACACGTGGATCCCGAAGGGCACGCCGATCATGCTGATGCTGGCGGGGGCCAACCGCGATCCGGCGGTGTTCACCGATCCCCACCGGTTCGACCCGGGGCGCGCGGACGTCCGCGAGCACCTGGCGTTCTCGTCGGGCATCCACTACTGCCTGGGCGCGGGCCTGGCCCGGATGGAGGGCGCGGCGGCCCTGCGCGGCCTGTTCCGCCGCTTCCCGGACCTGAGAGCGGCGGGCCGAGTGCGCCGCCGCCCGTCACGGGTGATCCGGGGCGCGGCGAGGCTCCCGGTCACGACGGGCGTGACAAAACGACACCCGATCGTGGAAACCACCGGCTGAGACACAGGAATGTGGTGCATGCTTGTAGCGCGCGTCGACCCGCCGCACCGCCGCCGCGGCGGGTCGTTGCGCTTTATCCGCACCAGTATCCGCATCAATGCGGAAAACACGTCCCGGGAATCCCCGCATTCACCGCCGCGGCGAGACCTCAGTCCACGCCCTGCATCAGCCGGTGGATGGTTTTCGTCGACGCGACCAGGGCGACGCCCAGGCCGATCGCCACCGCGCCCAGCACGCCGAAGTACGCCACGGCGTTCTCGTCGCTGTAGAACCGGACCACGATCGCGCCGACACCCGAACCGGCCGCCGTCGCCAGGAACCACAGGCCCATGGTCTGCGAGGCGAACGCGCGCGGTGCGAGTTTGGTGGTCACGGACAGACCCACGGGCGACAGGAGCAGTTCGCCGCACGTCATGACCAGGTACATCACGACCAGCCACAGGAAGCTCACCCGCACCGCCGGGTCACCCTGGCCGGCGACCATCATCAGCAGGAACGCCAAGCCGACGAACAGCAGCGCGTAGCCGAACTTGCGCGGCGTCGCGGGCTGGCGCTTGGCCAGCTTCACCCAGAGCAGCGCGAACAGCGGCGCGACCGCGATGATCATCACCGGGTTGATCGACTGGATGAACGACGGCGGGAACTCCAGGCCCAGGAACGTGTTGTCGACCCGCGTGTCCGCGAACGCCGCGATCACCGTCGCGCTCTGCTCGAACAGCAGCCAGAACATCGCCGCCGCGACGAACAGCGGGATGTAGGCGATCACCCGCGACCGCTCCACCGGAGTCGTGCGCGGACTGCGGATCATCACCGCGAAGTAGCCGGCCGGCAGCAGCACCGACAGCAGGCTGATCAGGTTGATCACGCCCTCGGCACCCAGCACGCCGAGCACGACCAGCAACGCCACCACGGCCACCGCACCCACCGCGACGGCCACGATCCGCCCCAGCACCCGGCCGCGTTCCTCGGCGGGCAGCGGGTACGGCGGCACGGAGGCCGAATCACCGAGACCGCGTCGGCCCAACCGGTAGACGAGCAGGCCCAACGCCATGCCGACCGCCGCCGCGCCGAAGCCCAGGTGCCAGTCGTACGTGGCCGAAAAAGCCCCGCTGCGGGGCGGACACAGCGCTTGTGGCGCTCACAGGAGTCCTCCTTGTCAACGTTGTCACCGTCGGCGCACCGGGTCACGTTACGCCGTACGGGTGTACTGGATAAAACTCGCGGCCCCGCCAAGTGGCCCAGCGCACAGCCTCGGGGTGCGCTCCGCTCCAACGTTTGGTGCACTCGTGGGGTGGATCTGATCGAGGCTCACGGACGCGCGATGACGGAGTTCGACTCGCGGGTGCGCCAGGTGCGCCCCGAGCAGTGGGACTGGGACACACCATGCAAGGAGTGGTCGGTCCACGACCTGGTCAACCACCTGGTCTACGAGCAGCTGTGGGCGCCGGAGCTGCTGGCCGGCTGCACGATCGAGCAGGTGGGCGACCGGTTCGAGGGCGACCAGCTCGGCGACGACCCGCTGCACTCGTGGGTGCTGGCGGCGGCCGCGGCGCGCGAGGCGTGGATCGCACCGAAGGCCCTCCTGAAACCGGTGCACCTGAGCTACGGCAAGGCGACGGCGGTCGAGTACGGCTGGCAGATGACGTCGGACCTGGCCGTGCACGCCTGGGACCTGGCCCGCGCCATCGGGGTGGACGAGCGGATCGACCCGGACCTGGCCCAGGCGGTGTACGACTACATCGCGCCGAACGTCGAGGCGTGGGGTGCGAGCGGGTTGTTCGACCCGCCGGTGCCGGTGCCCGACGACGCGGACACCCAGACCAAGCTGATCGCCCTGCTCGGCCGCACACCGTGAGCGACGCCGCAAGCCACACCGTAACCGATGCCGGCGAAGACACCGGCGAAGACCTCGCCCGGTACGCCGCGGGTGTTCACCGCGGGGGAAGCCCATCGGAGGCTCCCCCCGCGGCCCATTCCTTGGCACGGGCGGGGCCCCCGTGACCAAGCCTCGTCGCGCGCGTCCCGTCCCACGCAGCTCCCCGACTACGCGGGACGGGACGCACCTCCCCCTCACACCGTGCGGAGTCCCCGACGTCTCGACGCACACCACAGTGATATCCCGGCGCACGTTGTCAGCGGTCGATGACCGGACACCTGACAACGTTTCCCGGACAACCGGGGGCGTCCGTCACGGACCGGTGACGCCCGGCTCCCAGCTCTCCGGCCGACCGGTCTCGGTCAGCAGCAGCTGCCAGTCGCCGAAGCCCACCGGCGCGTCGTGGTGCCACGGGAACCGACCGTCCGCGGTCGGCAGGATGATCTGGACGGCGGCGAAGTCGCCCTTGCCGTAGAGCAGGAACGCGCTGCCGAAGAACTCCGGGTAGAAGCCCTTGAAGACGCGCTCGAACGTGACCGGCACGCCGGCGAGGAAGTCGTAGTACAGCTTGCCCGGCACGAACCGCTCACCATGCCGGGCACGGTCGACGTAGGCGCGGATGAGCACTTGGGCGTGCTCGGGCGGCAGACCGATCACCACCGCCTCGGCCACGCCGAACCGGCGCCAGGCGCCCACGGAGAACGCGTACCCGGGGCCTTCTTCGTCCTCGGGCACGGTGACCACGGCGTGGCCGTGCTGCTCGGCCTGCGACAGCAGCCAGTTGCGCAGGTTCAGGTCCTCGGGGGTGGGTGCGGCGGGATTCGACACCCCGCCATTGTGCCCGTCTCTGCCGTCAACGCCGCATGAGTGCGGCCACGGGGACGGCTCCGGACGGACGACAGCCCCGCATCGGCACGACCGACACGGGGCTGCGGAACCACCGGAGCGAGGTCAGCCGACCTCCGCCATCACCTCATCGGTGACATCGAAGTTGGCGTACACGTTCTGCACGTCGTCGCAGTCCTCGAGCGCGTCGATCAGCTTGAAGATCTTCCGCGCGCCCTCGGCCTCCAGCTGCACGGACACCGAAGGCAGGAAGTTCGCCTCCGCCGACTCGTAGTCGTACCCGGCGTCCTGGAGGGCCTTCCGGACCGCGACCAGGTCACCGGCCTCGGACACGACCTCGTAGCTCTCGCCCAGGTCGTTGACCTCCTCGGCGCCCGCGTCCAGCACCGCCATCAGCACGTCGTCCTCGGACAGGTCGCCCTTCGGCACGATCACCACGCCCTTGCGGGTGAACATGTAGGCCACCGAACCCGGGTCGGCCATCGAGCCGCCGTTGCGGGTCATCGCGGTGCGGACCTCGGACGCGGCCCGGTTGCGGTTGTCGGTGAGGCACTCGACCAGCACCGCCACGCCGTTGGGGCCGTAGCCCTCGTACATGATGGTCTGCCAGTCGGCGCCGCCCGCCTCCTCGCCACCGCCGCGCTTGCGGGCGCGCTCGATGTTGTCCAGCGGCACGGAGTTCTTCCGCGCCTTCTGGATGGCGTCGTACAGGGTCGGGTTGCCGTCGGGGTCGCTACCGCCGGTTCGGGCCGCCACCTCGATGTTCTTGATCAACCGCGCGAAGAGCTTGCCGCGCTTGGCGTCGATTGCGGCCTTCTTGTGCTTGGTGGTCGCCCACTTTGAGTGGCCGCTCATTTCTCCTCCGTCGAATACTCAGCCCGCGGCACGGACCATGTCCACGAAAAGGCGGTGCACTCGCCCGTCGCCGGTCAGTTCCGGGTGGAACGAGGTGGCGAGCACGTGCCCCTGCCTAACCGCGACGATCCTACCGGCGGCCTCTCCCGCGTCCTCGGATTCGGGCACCCGGGCGAGTACTTCCACATCCGAACCCGCCGATTCGACCCACGGGGCGCGGATGAACACCGCGTGCACCTGTCCCACGTCGGTGAAGTCGAGTTCGGCCTCGAAGGAATCCACCTGCCTGCCGAACGCGTTGCGCCGCACCACGATGTCGAGCCCGCCGAGTTGGTGCTGGTCGGGCCGCCCGTCCAGAACGCGGTCGGCGAGCAGGATCATCCCCGCGCACGAACCGTAGGTGGGCATGCCTTCCTTGATGCGCGCGCGCATCGGCTCCAGCAGGTCGAACGTGGCCAGCAGCCGGCTGATCGTCGTCGACTCGCCGCCCGGCAGCACCACGCCGTCGACCTCGGCCAACTCCTCGGGCCGGCGGATCGGACGGGCCAGGACGTCGGCTTCGGCCAACGCGACCAGGTGCTCACGGACGTCGCCCTGCAGGGCGAGTACTCCGACGACGGACACGGCTGGGTTTCCTCTGTCTGGTCCGTCGGCTCCGCCGACGGTCTCGTTGAACTCCCACCAGCCTAGGTGACCGGGCCGGACGGCTGCTCGTGGCACCCGCCCGACCCGGTCCGCCTTCCCGCGGCGCGCTAGTCGCGCGTCGCGACCCGCTCGGCGGCCTGGTGGGCTGCCGAACGACGGGCTTGGACGGCTCGCCAGCCGACGAACAGCACGACGGCGAGCACGGGGATGGACCAGAAGGCGATCCGCTCGGCGGGTCCGGCGAACGCCATCAGCACGATGACGAGCGCGAGGAACGCGAGGGTCGCCCAACCGGTGTAGGGGGCGCCGGGCATCCGGTACGCGGGCCGCTCGACCTCGCCGCGCAGCGCGGCCTGGCGCAGCCGCAGCTGGCAGAAGATCAGCGTCGCCCACGTCGCGACCACGCCGAGCGAGGCGACGGCGATCGCGATGTCGAACGCCTCCTTCGGCACGACGTAGTTGAGCACCACGCCGAACAGGTAGGCGACCGAGGTGAACAGGATCCCGCCGAAGGGGACGTGCCTGCGGTTCATCTTCCCGGTGAACGCGGGCGCCTCGCCCTGCTGCGCGAGCGAGCGCAGGATGCGGCCGGTGGAGTACAGGCCCGAGTTGCACGACGACAGCGCGGCGGTGAGCACGACCGCGTTCATCACGTCGCCGACACCGGCGATGCCGAGCGCGGAGAACACCGTGACGAACGGGCTTTCCGCGCCGCTGTAGAGCGTCCACGGCAGGAGCATCGCGAGCAGCAGCACCGAGCCGACGTAGAAGACGCCGATCCGGTAGACGACGCCGTTGATGGCCTTCGGCAGCACCTGGCGCGGATTGGCGGTCTCCCCCGCCGCGATGCCGACCAGTTCGATGGCCGAATACGCGAAGATGACCGCCTGCAAGGTCATCAACGCGATGCCGATGCCCGCCGGGAACATGCCGCCGTGCTGGAACAGGTTGTGCACGCCCGCTTCGGTGCCGCCGACGTTCGCGCCGCCGATCACCAGCGCGATACCGGTGAACAGGAACACGATGATGGCGGTGACCTTGATGACGCTGAACCAGAACTCCAGTTCGCCGAACAGCTTCACCGAGAGCAGGTTGACCACGACGAGGAATGCGAGCGCGACGAGCGCGGAGACCCACTGCGGCAGGTCCGGCAGCCATCGGTGCACGTAGATGGCGACCGCGGTGATCTCGGCGATGCCGGTCATCGCCCAGTTCACCCAGTACATCCAGCCGGAGGTGAAGCCGGCCCACGGTCCGATGAACTCGCGGGCGTATTCGACGAAACTGCCCGCGGTGGGCCGGTGCAGCACCAATTCACCGAGTGCGCGCATCACGAAGAACGCGGCCACGCCGCACAGGGCGTAGGAGAAGACCAGCGACGGACCGGCCTGGGCGAGTCTGCCACCGGCCCCGAGGAACAGACCGACGCCGATGGCGCCACCGATGGCGATCATCTGCACCTGGCGCTTTGACAGCGCTTTGGTGTAGCCGTCGGCGTCCGGCTCCCCAACCGTCTGCTCATTCATGGTGGCTGAACGCTAGTGGCCCGCGGCGGGCTCCCGGAAACCGCTTGAGGAAGGCTTGATGTAATCCTCTTCACAATGGCTGGAAAGGGCCTGGTCGAGATCGTCCCAAATGTCGTCGACGTCCTCCAGGCCGACGCTGAGGCGCAGCAGGTTCGCGGGCACGCCGGACGCCTCGCGCGCCGCGTCGGGCACGAGCCGGTGGGTCAGCGCGGACGGGTGCTCGATCAGCGTGTCCACCGAGCCGAGGCTCACCGCGGGCGTGACGAGCCGCAGCCTGCGCACCACCGCGGCCGGGTCCTCGCGCGTGGTGAAGGCGAGCACCGCGCCCGGACCGCGCATCTGGGCGCCGGTGCCGATGAGGCCGGCCGGGTCGGCGCCGGGCAGGCTCGGGTGCCGCACCAGACCCGTGCCGGGGTGCGCGTCGAGCCTCGCGGCCAACTCCACCGCGCCGCGCTGGGCCGCCTCGACCCGCAGCGGCAACGTGGCCAGCCCGCGGTGCATGAGGTAGCCGCCCAACGGGTGGAGCACGGCGCCGGTGAGGATCCGGATCTGGCGCAACGGCCCGGCGTGCTCCTCGGCGCACGCCACCACACCGCCGAGCACGTCGCCGTGCCCGCCGAGGTACTTGGTGCCCGAGTGCAGCACGTAGGTCGCGCCGAACGCGGCCGGGTTCTGCAGCACCGGCGTGGCGAACGTGTTGTCCACGACCACCGGCACGTCACCGACCTGCGCGACGACGGCGGCGATGTCGAGCAGGTCCAGGTTGGGGTTGGCCGGTGTCTCCACCACGACCAGCCCGGTCCGCGGGGTGATCGCGTCGGCGACCCGGTCGGCGGTCGCGTACGTCGTGCGCACGCCGAGCAGGCCGGACGACAGCAGGTGGTCGGTGCCGCCGTAGATCGGCCGCACCGCGACCACGTGCGACTTGCCGGTCAGCACGCACGCCGCCTGCACCACGGCGGTCACCGCGGCCATGCCGCTGCCGAACGCCACGGCGGCCGACGTGCCCTCCAGCGCCGCCAGGGCCTGCTCGAACCGGGCCACGGTCGGGTTGTGCAGCCGTGCGTAGACCGGGGACGTGGCGTGCGCGGCGCCCTCGGCGAGGTGTTGCAGCGCGTGGCCGCCCTCGACCTGGTCGGGGATCGGGTACGTGGTGGACAGGTCGATCGGCAGGGCGTGCACGCCGAGGTCCGCGAGGTCGTCGCGCCCACCGTGCACCGCCGTCGTTCGCAACCGCTTCATGCCCGAATCGTGGGCTTATCCTCGGCGTTCGGGCGGAACTTCCGCAGGTTGTTCGGCGAGTGGAGGGGTTCGACGTGCTGGATTCGGTGGACGCGGCGATCGTCCAGGAGCTGCAGAAGGACGCTCGGCTGCCCAACAAGGACCTGGCGGACCGGGTGAACGTGGCGGCGTCCACGTGCGTGGTCCGGCACCGGTCGCTGCGCGAGCGCGGCGTGATCACCGGCTACCACGCGGAGGTCGACCTGACCGCCATGGGACGTCCGGTGCAGGCGATCATCGCGGTGCGGGTCCGGCCGCACACGAGGGCGATCGTGGAGCCGTTCATGGAGTACGTATTGACGCTGCCGGAGGTGCTGGCGCTGTCGCACGTGGCCGGGCCGGAGGACTTCCTGGTGCACGTGGCCGTCGCCGACACGGCCCACCTGCAACGCCTGGTCCTGGACCGCTTCACCACCCGCCGCGAGGTGAGCGAGGTGCAGACGAACCTGCTGTTCCAGCACGTCCGCAAGCACACCGTGCCGCCGGCTAGCGGTGGCAGAGACCCGTGGTCGTGACGCCCGCGATGTCCTCGGCCAGGTCGCGGTGCCCGACGAGCCCGCACAGGTGCCGCGCCCACTGCTCCGGGTCGAGCCACACCACACCGTTCTCGGTGAGCACCCGGTCGCCGTCCAGGGCGAAAGCACGAGCTCCACCGATGTCGAGCGTGGGGTGGTCGGTGCCGTCGTAGTCCCAGGTCTTCAGCGAGAAGTCGGCGCGGCGGATGCGCTCGGCGCCCAAGTCCAGCTGCGGCCGCAGTTCGCTGTCGATGTCGGCGACCGTGTGGTCGCGGGATGTGGAGACGGAGTCGATCCGTTTGTCGCCGATCGTCAGCTGGTACCCGCCGTCGCCCGCGTTCCGCACCAACACGAAGATCCCCGGTCGCGGTGTGGCGTGAACCCCGACCACCGGGGAGCCGGCGACGTCGTGGTGCGCGCCGCGCCGCCCGGATGCCAGGTCCAACTCGTCCAGGCCGTGGCCGTCCGGGCTCACCACCACGATCCGGCCCTCCCCCAGCACGTCGAACGGCACCGAGCCGCCGGCGCGGTCGGGCGTCGGGACCGCGATCTGCCCCACCTGCCTGCCGGTGGCCACGTCCCACGTGGCCACCCGGCCGTCGCCGCCGGTCAGCAGGCGGCCCAGCGGGTCGAACCGGACCACGACCGGGCCGGTCGCGGGCACCTCCGCGACCAAGTCGAGGTCCGGCAACCGTCGGATCTCCAGGCCCGGCCGCTCGGCGTGGGCGATCACCAGGTGGCGGTCGTCCGGGGTGAGCCACGCCCTGGTCGCCTCGCCGGCCACCTTGCCGCCACCCCTCAGGCGCTGCCCGTCGTCGTTCCACAGGGCGATCAGCGTGCCGTCCACGTCCCAGTGCAGGGCGGCGGACAACTGCTGTCCCAACACGCCCGCGTGAGGGCTGGTCACCGAGTTGGGCAGGGTCCCGGGCACCACGCGGGCCACGGTCACCGAACTGTCGACCGTGGCGACCACGCGCACGCCCTCGGGTGCGGTGAACACCGCTTGGGCAACCCCTTCCTGTTCGTACTGGGCGACGCTCCTGTGTTCCCGCAGGTCCACCAGCAACCCGGAGCTCGTGCCGTCGGCCGGCAGCACCAGGTAGCGCCCGGTCGGATCGACGTGCACGCCGTCGCCGCACTCGTATGAGCTGGTCGGGAAGGTGTACTCGGGTGCGGCGTCGAGAGAGGTCACCGGACGGACTTCGTACACCGTGCGTGCCTCGGGCGACTCGCTGGTGCAGGTGATCAGGACGGTGCCAGCGGCATCGACGGCCACCGCCGTGATGCCGTCGCGCACCGGCGTGAAGTCGCCGCTCACCACGTCCCAGCGCCGCACCCGCCCATCGGTGAGGCTGACCAGCACATCGCCCGCGAACCACAGCCCCTGGTCCGGCGCGGTGCGCACCAGGCGCAGGAACAAGCCCGGCGCGACGGCGCGTTCGGCCTCCGACAGCCGCGACCACACCTCCTGCTCGGCGTACCGGGCCACCGCGCCCGCCACGCCGCCCAGCTCGTCGTAGGCGGCGTGCGTGAGCAGACCGCCGACCTGCTTGTCCCACAGCTTGTCCAGCGCGACCTGCAACAGCGGGAGCCGGCCCGGCGCGAGCCGGACGTCGTCCACGATCCGGGTGGCCAGGTCGCCCTCCAGCCGCACGTCCGGCGGCAGCGGACCGGTCACGGCCGCGCGCAACTGGTCGGCGGTCATCGCGCCGACGGTGTCGCACGACCGCAGCACCCTGGCCAGTTCCGGGCGGTCCAGGGCGCGGTCGAGGAAGTCCGACCGGATGGCCACCAGCAGCCGCACCGGCGCGTCGGCCAGCGCGCCGAGCACGTCCGCGGTGTCGTGGTCGTTCTGGGCCAGGGCTTCCTCGACCTGGTCGACGATCACCAGGAGTTCGGCGTCACCGGTCTTGGCCAGCACCCGGTCGACCACCTCGGCCAGCCGCCCGGCCGCGATCACCTCGGCCAGCGCCGGCCGTTGGGCGAGCCTGGCCGTTTCGGTGAGGTCGGGTTCGAGCACGTCCACCAGTGCACCCGCCCGCGCGCCGAGGGCGTCGCCGCGCGGGCGGACCGACACGATCGTCAGCTCGCCGCGGGCCCGCAGCCTGGGCACCACACCGGCGAAGATCAGCGACGACTTGCCGCGCCCGGACGGCCCGACGAGCGCGACCACCCGCTCGGCGAGCACCTTCGCGGCGACCGCCTCGGCCAGCTCGTCACGGCCGTGGAACAGCTCGGCGTCCTGTTCCCGGAACGACTTCAGGCCCCGGTACGGGCTGGGCGGCGGACCGGCCGCGGGCCAGCGGTCGAGCAGGGTGGCGGCGGGGACGAGGAACGCGGTGCGCCTGCTGGCCCGCTTGGACACGGACACGACCATGCCGACGGCGCTGCGGGTCTCCGGGTCCCAGGCCGGGCCACCGCTGAAGCCCTGCTGGACGGCGAAGCCGGTGGTGCGGTCGTCCTCGACCAGCACCAGGCCGCCGCCTTGGCGGCCGGACAACCGGCCGGTGGCCCACACGCCGTCGTCGTAGCCCGCGGGGAAGCCGAAGCAGCGGACCTCCCCGTTCCACGGGTCGGTCGGCGTGAGGCGCAGGGTCGTCGTGCCGGCGGGCAGTGGTCCGAGGGGGCGTAACGACGCCAGGTCGTCCTCGGAGTCGACCAACTCGGCGGGAACCCGGTGCACGCCGTCGAAGGTGGTGAAGACCGGGTCGTCGCCCAGCACGTGCTCACAGGTGAGGATGCGGACGCCTGCCGCGGTGTCGACCAGGAACGCCACGCCGACCGGCTGCGACCGTCCATTCAGGACTCTCAGCAGGGCCGCGTCGGGCAACTCCACGTCCGCCAGGTTAGCCGGCGGGCGTCGCGTCGTGGGGAGGTTCGGGGAAACGCGGGTCGGGACCGGGCGTGACCGGCCCCGACCCGCGCCCGGTCAGGCGGTGATCCGCACCGACGACGTGCCCGCGCCGTGCGACCTGCCCTGCGAGCGGACGCCGTTCACGGTCGGGGTGTCGAAGGCGAACGTGATGACCGCCGTGGCGATGGCGTCGGCGTTGACGTCCAGCGCCTCCGCGTTGACGTTGCCGCGCAGGTCGTACTCCGCGTCCAACTGCGCGTACAGGGCGGCGTCGGCACCGTCGGCGACGGGTGTGAAGCTGTCGCACGGCTGGTGGTAGCACGGGTCGTACGCCGCGCCCGCGACGCCGCCGTACAGGGCCTCCTGCGCCGCTGTCTTCACGCCCTCCGCCCCGGTGATCAGCCCACCGGCCGGGATGCCCACGGCGATGAACGGGCCGTAGTCGGACCGGCCGGAGAACTCCGCGTCCTCCGAGGGCAGGCCGCGGTCGGCGTAGAACTTCTCGAACACGTCCTCGATCTGCGCCGAGCCGGGCGGGATGAAGTCGGGCGGTGCGGCGCCGCTGGAGTTGTCACCGTCGTAGATGCCGTAGACGTAGTTCGGCGAGCCGACCATGTCGAAGTTCAGGTACAGCGCGATCCGGTCCTGCTCGGCCTGCGGCAGGGTGGCGATGTAGTGCTCGGAGCCGAGCAGCCCCTCCTCCTCCGCGCCCCACCACGCGAACCGGACCAGGTTGTCCGACTTGACCTTGGCCATCCGGACCGCGATCTCCAGCAGCGCGGCGGAGCCGGTGCCGTTGTCGTTGATCCCGGCGCCGTCCTGCACGCTGTCCAGGTGCGCGCCCGCCATCACGGTGTTGTCGGCCCGACCCTCGTCCGACTCGGCGAACACGTTCCACGTGGTGCGGGTCTCGGACGTGAAGTCGACCTTCACCCGGACGACGCGCGGACCGCCGGTGGCCAGTTCCGCGCCCACCTCGAAGGTGGCGAAGACGACCGGGATCGCCAGGCCGGGCGTCTCGCCGACCGGCGTGGACAGCCCCGTGCGACCCGGCTGGCCCTCGTTGAACAGGATCACGCCGGACGCGCCCGCCGCCTGCGCGTTGAGCACCTTCTGGGTGAACGGGCAGGTGCCGCGTTGGATCAGCGCGATGTAGCCCGCCGGGAAGCCCGCGAAGTCGGCGGCCTCGCAGCCGCTGGTGTTGGAGTTCGGCTCGGGTCCGGGCGGGACGACGACGTCCACCGGCCGAACCTCGGCGGTGACGTCACCCGGGGCGGTCGGGGTGAAGCCGTTGCGGGTGAAGTCGCGGTCCCGGACGTAGGTCGTCGCCGTGGGCGAGATCTGCTGGAGCTCGGACCTGTCCTCGACGTACGGGAACTCGAACTCCTGCACGGTCGGCGCGTACCCGGCGGCGGTCAGGGTGCGCACGACGTAGTCCACCGACGCCCGGTAGCCGGGCCTGCCCGCGGCGCGGTCGCCGTGGATGTCGGCGAAGGCCTGGAACGCGGCCATGTGGCGCAGCACCCCGTGGAGCGTGACGGCCCTGGTCAGCTTGGCCGGTGAGTTGTTGTTGGGATCGGCGGCGACCGGGCCGACCACGAGCAGTGGTGCGATAAGGACCAGCGCGGCGGCGACCGCGAGCCGCCCGCGACGGGAACGAGAGGGCATGACTTGCCTCCATGTGCGACAGACGCCACTCATGGGGTCGCCCGAACGCCGGTCCTCCGTTACACCGATCGGCCCAGCACGCCGTGGAGCTACCCCTGCCAGGGGCGCACGTTGCCCCAGTCCCACGTCGGCATGGGCTCGGCCGGGTTCGGCTGGGTGCCGGGGCTGGAGAAGACGACCGCCATCCGGGTGCCCCACTCCAGGTAGCCGACGAACGCCGAGCGGAACTCCGGGTCGTCCGGCGGGCCGACGTCGTCCGCCGTGTCGAGCAGGAGCGCCACCCAGCGCTTGCGCTGCTGCTCGGTGATGCCCTTGCCGACGTGCTTGCCCACCATCCCCCGGTGCCCGCCGCGCGTCGTCGAGTACGCCCGCGGTCCGCCGAAGACCTCTCCGAGCCAGTCCGCGACGTGGTGCGCGTGCTCGGGGTCCATGCCGGCGAACAGCGGCGCCAGCAGTTCGTCCTCCGGCACGCGCAGGTAGAAGGCGTGGAACAGCTTCTGGAACGCCTCCGCGCCACCCGCCCACTCGTAGAGCGTGGGCGTCGGCCTGCCGATGTCCACGCGCTCGTGCCGTCGCGGTTCCCCCGCGTACGCGGCGAAGTCCGCCAACCCGGCGGTGAACGGCGCGAAGTGCGGCCCGGCGCGGAACCCCTCGGGGTCGGACGCCCAGGTGAGGCGGACGACGTGGTCCTCGTCGCCGCGGGTCAGCTCGAAGTCGTGGCGCTCGGGCGCGGCGGCCAGGTGCACGGCGGCACGCCGGAAGGAAGGCCCGCACCGCTACGGCCGCCTGCGCCGACGGATGCCGGGCGTCAGCGAGAAGGTGCTGACCACCAGGCTGCGCGAGCTGGAGGCCGCAGGGCTGGTCGAACGCACCTCCGACGGCGGCTCGCCGCCCGCGGTGACGTACCGGCTCACGGCGGAGGCCGCTGAACTCGCCCCGGCGCTGCAGGTCCTCTACGACTGGGGTCAGCGGCGGGCCGACCGGGACGGGGTCGTTGTCGAGCCCGTGTCGTGAACGTGTGTTAGCAAGGGGCATGGGGATCACCTCCGGCGGAGCCGGCAACCAGACGACCATCGGCAAAGCCGACGACCAGACGACCGCCGGTGGAGCAGGCAATCAGACGGCCGCCGGCGGAGCACGCAATCAGACGGAAGCGTTGCGCGAACTGCTCGACGGCCGTTGGGGGTCGCTGCGCCGCAGTTCGCTGGACCTGCTCGGCGACCTGGAACCACCGCCTGACCTGGGTCGCGAGGAGTACCGGGCCTGGGTGCTGGAGCAGATGCGCGCGCTGGCCGAGGGCGGGCACCCGCTGATCGGGTTCCCCGCCGAGTACGGCGGCCGGGACGACGTGGGCGGCTCGGTGGTGGCGTTCGAGGTGCTGGGGTTCGGCGACCTGTCGCTGATGGTCAAGGCGGGCGTGCAGTGGGGGCTGTTCGGCGGCGCGGTGCAGGCGTTGGGCACGACCACTCACCACGACCGGTACCTGCGCGCGATCATGAGCCTGGAACTGCCGGGCTGCTTCGCGATGACGGAGACCGGGCACGGGTCGGACGTGCAGAACCTGCGCACCACGGCGACCTACGATCCGTCCACTGAGGAATTCGTCGTGCACACGCCGGACGCGTCGGCGCGCAAGGACTACATCGGCAACGCGGCCCGTGACGGGCGGATGGCCGTGGTGTTCGCGCAGCTGGTGGCGGGAGGCGCGGGGCACGGCGTGCACGCGGTGCTGGTGCCGATCCGGGACGAGCAGGGCGCGCCGATGCCGGGCGTGCGGATCGAGGACTGCGGGCCGAAGGCGGGCCTGAACGGCGTGGACAACGGGCGACTGTCGTTCGACCACGTGCGCGTGCCCCGGGCGAACCTGCTCAACCGGTACGGCGACGTCGCGCCGGACGGCACGTACTCCAGCCCCGTCGAGGGCGAGGGCCGCCGGTTCTTCACCATGCTCGGCACGTTGGTGCGCGGCCGGATCAGCGTGGCGGGCGGTGCGGGCAGCGCGACCAAGAGGGCGTTGGCGCTGGCCATCCGGTACGGCGACACGCGGCGGCAGTTCACCCGGCCCGACACCGGTGACGAGGTCGTCGTGCTCGACTACCTGGCCCACCAGCGGCGGCTGCTGCCCGCGTTGGCCACCTCGTACGCGCTGCACTTCGCGCAGCAGGAGCTGGTGTCCGCGCTGCACGACGTGGCGGACGACCGGCAGCAGCGGCAGCTGGAGTCGCGGGCGGCCGGGTTGAAGGCGGTGGCCACCTGGCACGCCACGCGCACGATCCAGACGTGCCGGGAGGCGTGCGGCGGCGCCGGGTACCTGTCGGAGAACCTGATCGCCGGGCTCAAGGCGGACACCGACGTGTTCACCACGTTCGAGGGCGACAACACCGTGCTGCTGCAACTGGTCGCGAAGGGCCTGCTGACCAGCTACCGCGACCACGTCGGCGACCTGGACCCGTGGGGCATGGTGCGGTTCGTGGCCGACCAGGCGGTGGGCGTGGTGATCGAGCGGACGGCGGCACGGGCGATCATCGACCGGCTGGTGTCGGGCAGTTCGGACGCCCTGCTGGACCGGGGCTGGCAGGTGCGGCAGTTCGAGGACCGCGAGAAGCACGTGCTGGAAGGGCTGGCGCGGCGGCTGCGGCGTGCGTCGCGGGACAACGCGTTCGACGTGTTCAACGCCGCGCAGGACCACGTGCTGCACGCCGCGCGGGTGCACGTGGACCGGGTGGTGCTGGAGGCGTTCGTGGCGGCGGTGGACCGGTGCGACGACCCGGAGACGACGGCGTTGTTGAACCAGGTGTGCGACCTGTACGCGTTGAGCGCGATCGAGGCGGACCGGGCGTGGTTCCTGGAACACGGGCGGCTCTCGCCGCAGCGGTCGAAGGCCGTGTCGCAGGCGGTGAACGAGTTGTGCGGGCGGTTGCGGCCGCACGCGCGGACCCTCGTGGACGCGTTCGGCATCCCCGAGACGTGGCTCACGGCACCGATCGTCACCTGAAAGGTCCAGAATGGGTGCTATGGATGACAGCGCGCACATCAGCCTCGGTCTGGCCAGGTACGTGCGGGCGGTGGCCGAGGAGGTCGGCGTTCCCCCCGAGGGCACCGAGTTCGAGGTCAGCGACACCGCCACCGCCTACCTGGGCCTGGAGGGGCCGGGACGTGACCTGATGCTGCTGTGGACCGAGCAGCGCGGCTGGTCGATCGCGGTGGAGACCGATCCGACCGAGAAGCCGCTCGTCATCGCGCACCTCGGCCTGCCGCTGGTACCGCCGCCGGACGCGGTGGCGCGGTTCGTGGACGACGTGTTGGCGGGCAAGCCGGGCAGCCCCGAGCCGGAGTTCGGCGTGACGCACGACCGCCGTCGGCTCGCGAACCGGCTGGCCGAATACCTCTAGCCGGTCACGGGTCGCGGCGCACGATCCTGTCCCAGAGCGAACGCTTGCGCGCTTCGGGCTCCGATTCGACCTGCGGCTTCGGTGCGGGTGGTCGCGGGATCGGCGACGGCAGCGACTCGGCTCCGTCGATCACCGGGGGCGCGACGCTCCACGGGCCCGCGTCGTCCGCGTCGGTCCGGTAGCGGTCACCGCCGGCTCGGCCTTCGAGGCCGATCCCCCTCGCCAGTTCGGGTTCTGCGGCGTGCGGGTGGACGAACTGGCCACCCGGCGGTTCCCCGACTCGTGCTGGAAAGCCTTGTGCCCGAATCCCGTGGGGTGGCGTCTGGTCGGGGTCGTCGTGGGCGGACACCGCGTACCTCCCATACGAATGTGTCGTCACGATTACGCTACGCGAGCCCGTAGCGCGTGGGGAGGGAGAACCGGTGCCGACCAGTTTGCTGGGACTGGTGCTGTTCCTGGTCCTGCTCGCGCCGGGTTTCGCGTTCACGTTGCGGCGGGAGCGGGTGCGGTCCGGGCGGACGCTGTCGGCGTTCCGGGAGACCACCACCGTGGCGCTGGTGAGCGTGGCGGCCAACGGTGCGGTGCTCGCGCTGTTCGCGGTGCTGCGGATCGTGTTCCCGTCGTGGACGCCGGACGTGGGCGCGCTCGTGCGGGAACCACAGCGGTACGCCGTCGAGCACTACGCGCAGCTGCTGAGCTGGGGCGTCGGGCTGTTGGCGGTGGCGACGCTGGTGGCGTTCGCGGCCGGTGGCCGGCGGGGCAAGGAGCACGAGTCGGGCGTCTCGGCGTGGACGCTGCTGTTCACCGCGCACCCGGACGCCAAGGTGTTCGTCGGCTGCGTGCTGGACGACGGGTCGTACGTGGCCGGTCGGCTGCTGTCGTTCAGCCGGGCCGCCGAGGACGTCGCCGATCGCGAGCTGACGTTGACCGGCCCGATCACCTACCGCGCTCCGGAGAAGACCGAGACCTCGGTGCTGCCCGACGTCGGCGCGACCGCGATCAGCGCCCGGCGGATCGTGCTGCTGAACGTGTCGTACCTGCCGGATGACGCGGAGTCCTAGGCCGTGTTCAAGGTCTAGGACAGGCCCGCGAACCGCAGGGCGGCGGTCGTCGCGGCGGCCAGCACGACCACCACCACGAACGGCGCCTTCCGCCACGCCGCCACCCCGCCGACCAGCACGCCGATCGGCAGCGCGAGGCCCGCGAACCCCTGGCCCTTGGTGAGCGTGGCCGTCGCGACCAGGGCGAACAGCAGGATCGTCGCCGAGGTGGACATCATCAGCTCGACCCGGCCGGAGAGCCGGACGCGGTCGCGCAGCAGCGGTCCGGCGAGGCGGAACGCGTAGGTACCGACGGCGAGGACCAGGACGGCGGTCAAGTTCACGCGTTCGGCTCCTGTCGTGCGGTGATCAGCAGGCCGACCAGCGTGAACAGCACCGGGACGCCTGCGGGCAGGAACGGTGTGGCGGCGAGCGCGACGGCCGCGCCGAGCAGGGCGGCGTGCCGGGTGGCCTTGTCCTTGAGGGCGGGCAGCAGGAGGGCGAGGAGTGCGGCGGGGAACGCCGCGTCCAGGCCGAAGGCGTTCGGGTCGCCGATGTTCCGGCCGATCAGCGCGCCCGCGACCACCGCGACGTTCCAGGCGACGAACAGCGCGATGCCGCACGACCAGTAGGCGGCCTTGGCCCTGCGCGGGTCGCTCTGGGCCAGCGCGAAGGCGGTGGTCTCGTCGACCAGCAGGTGGCTGCCGACGAGCCGTTGCAGCAGGCCCTTGCCCAGCACGTCGCCGACCGCGAGGCCGAACGGCAGGTGCCGGGCGTTGAGCAGGAGCCCGGCGAGCACGGCGGCGGCCGGACTGCCACCGGCCGCGACCACCCCGACCGCCATGAACTGCGAGCCGCCCGCGAAGACGAGCAGCGACATCACCACGGGCAACCACCACGGCAGGCCCGCGCCGGTGGAGATCGCCCCGAAGGAAGCGCCGCTGACCGCGGCGCCGGCGGCCACCGCGGAGACGTCACGCAGCAGCTCGGGATCCAGGGTTCGCCATATCGAACGCATCGTCTTCTAAAATGAACAGTCGAGGGCTGTTCGTCAAGCCGAACGATTGGACCGTTATGTCGAACACAGGCGCCCCGCTCGAGGTGATCGCCGCGTCGCTGCGCCGGGAACGCGAACGCGTCGGGCTGTCGTTGAGCGAACTGGCGAAGCGGGCCGGGATCGCGAAGTCGACCCTGTCCCAGCTGGAGTCGGCCAGCGGAAACCCCAGCGTGGAGACCCTGTGGGCGCTCGCGGTGGCGTTGGGCGTGCCGATCTCACGCCTGGTCGACCCGCCGACACCGCGCGTCCGGGTGATCCGCAAGGGCGAGGGCCCGGCGATCTACTCGGAACGCGCCCACTACACCGCGACTTTGCTGGCGTCCTGCCCACCGGGCGCCCGGCGCGACATCTACATGCTCCAACTGGAACCAGGCGCGGCCCGCGAGTCCGAACCGCACATGCCCGGAACCGTGGAACACCTGATCGTCAGCACCGGCCGCATGCTCGCGGGCCCGAGGGACGAGCCGATCGAACTGGGACCGGGCGACTACCTGATGTACCCCGGCGACGTCCCGCACACGGCCCAAGCCCTGGAACCCGCCACCACCGCCCTGCTGGTCTCGGAACACGTCTAGAACGCACGTTCGAGCGATCCAGTCCGGCCTCCACTCGACCGAATAGATCTTGCATGCAGACCGCAACCGCCCACCTATAGTCGAAGACATGAGCGAGCGCGACACCAAGCCGGTCCACATCCGCGACGTGCCCGCCGACGTGGTCGACACCCTCCAGGCCCGTGCGAACGCCGAAGGCATGTCACTGACCGCCTACCTGCGCAACGCATTCATCGAGATGGCCGGCCGACCGACCATGTCCGAGATCTACCAGCGGAGCTGGCCCCGTCCGTGGAGCATCGACGGGGAAACGCTCCAGCACGCTGTCCGGGAAGCCCGAGAGGAAGACGAATGAGCTTCACCGCCGTTGTCGACAACTCGGCGCTCATCGAGTTTCTGGTCAATCCGAAGCCGAACACCAAGCTCGCGCAACGGATGTTGACCGGAACGATCGCGGCCCCGGAACTGATCGACGCCGAAGCGTTCAAAGTCCTACGACACCTGCATCTGAACGGCACCCTGACGGCCGAGCAGGCGCAGACGGTGATGCAGAACGTGCAGGAGGCTCCGATTACGCGCTTCACCCATCGAGCGGTGGTTGAACGGGCGTGGGCCATCCGCCATAGCTTGTCCGCGTTCGACTCGTTCTACGTGGCACTCGCGGAGCAACTGGGCGTTCCGCTCATCACGTGCGACAAGCGAATGGCCGGCTCAAACGGCCACCAGGCGCATTTCGAGGTCTACCCGGTCTCCTGACCGGACGACTGCGGCCCGCCGGAGGTCCGGCGGGCCGCAGTCGTCACAGAGCGTCGTGGCTTACCAGCCGCGCTCGGCCAGGCGGTGGGGCTCCGGGATCTCGTCGACGTTGATGCCGACCATCGCCTCACCCAGGCCGCGCGAGACCTTCGCGATCACGTCCGGGTCGTCGTAGAAGGTCGTCGCCTTCACGATCGCCTCCGCGCGCTGCGCCGGGTTGCCGGACTTGAAGATGCCCGAACCGACGAACACGCCCTCCGCGCCGAGCTGCATCATCATCGCCGCGTCGGCGGGGGTGGCGATGCCGCCCGCGGTGAACAGGACGACCGGCAGCTTGCCCGCCTCCGCCACCTCGCGGACCAGCTCGTACGGCGCCTGGAGTTCCTTCGCCGCGACGTACAGCTCGTCGGTCGGCAGGTTCTGCAACCGCAGGAGCTCGGCACGGATCTTGCGCATGTGCGTGGTGGCGTTCGAGACGTCGCCGGTGCCGGCCTCGCCCTTGGAGCGGATCATCGCCGCACCCTCGGTGATGCGGCGCAGCGCCTCGCCCAGGTTGGTCGCGCCGCACACGAACGGCACGGTGAACTGCCACTTGTCGATGTGGTTGGCGTAGTCCGCCGGGGTCAGCACCTCGGACTCGTCGATGTAGTCCACGCCGAGCGACTGGAGCACCTGCGCCTCGACGAAGTGGCCGATGCGGGCCTTGGCCATCACCGGGATGGACACCGCGGAGATGATGCCGTCGATCATGTCCGGGTCGCTCATCCGGGACACGCCGCCCTGCGCGCGGATGTCGGCGGGGACCCGCTCCAGCGCCATGACGGCCACCGCGCCCGCATCCTCGGCGATCTTGGCCTGCTCGGCGTTGACCACGTCCATGATCACGCCGCCCTTGAGCATCTCCGCCATGCCCCGCTTGACGCGGGAAGTGCCGGTGACCTGGATGCCGGCGTCGGGTGAAGTGGTCACGACCAACCTTTCTCGAAGTAGTGCTCGAACACCACCCATGGTACGGCCGACGTGGACCGCCGAAGCATGCCAATCACGCCCGTTATCAGCAGTCCACTTCCACTCCCTTCGCAGGTAGTGGCCTACGCCACCCCTTCGAACAACCCGGCCACCGCCGACGGGCCGACACGGTGCCGCGGACCTGGTGACGGACACCGCCCGGGTTCCTCCTGCCGGGTCGGTTGTGACCGCTTGGGGTTGTACCGCGCGCCCCACGGGTGTGAGATCGAACACTAAACACTTGTGGAGGGTGGTCCCATGGGTAGCAAACACTCGGACAACGGCCACTCGGCAGGCGCGGTCGCTGTGGACGACCCGGCCAAGGTCCGCAACGTCGTGCTGGTCGGCCCGTCCGGCTCAGGCAAGACGACGCTCGCCGAGGCCCTGCTCGCCAGCACCGGCGTGCTGACCCGAGCCGGATCGGTCACCGAGGGCAACACGGTGTGCGACCACGACCCCGCCGCGGTCCGCCAGCAGCGGTCGGTCGGTCTCGCGGTGGCGCCGGTCCGACACGGAGACATCAAGATCAACCTGATCGACACACCCGGTTACGCGGACTTCGTCGGCGAGCTGCGGGCCGGCCTGCGCGCGGCGGACGCGGCGCTGTTCGTGGTCAGCGCGGCGGAAGGGGTGGACGCCACCACGGTGGCGTTGTGGGAGGAGTGCGCGATGGTCGGCATGCCGCGCGCGGTCGTGGTCGCGCGCACCGACCACCAGCGCGCCGACGTGCTCACCGAGATCGCTTCCTGCCAGGCGGCCTTCGGCGCCGGGGTTGTCCCGCTCTACCTGCCTTCTCTGGACGAACCCGGCGCCGAAGGCGGCCTGGTCAACCTGCTCACCACCGACGACCCCCGCTACGAGGAGCAGCGCAACGCGCTCATCGAGGGGATCATCGCGGAGAGCGAGGACGAGACCCTGATGGACCGCTACCTCGGTGGCGAGGACATCGACCAGGCGACGCTCATCGAGGACCTGGAGACGGCGGTCGCACGCGGCTCGTTCCACCCGGTGATGCCGGTGTGCGCGATGACCGGCCTCGGCCTGCCCGAACTGCTCGACGGCATCGCCCGCGCGTTCCCCTCTCCCCTGGAACACCCGCTGCCCGACGTGACCGGCGTGGACGGCATACCGCACCCGCGCATCGAGGCCGACCCGGACGGCCCGCTGGTGGCCGAGGTCGTGCGCACCGCCGTCGACTCGTACGTGGGCCGGGTGTCGCTGGTCCGCGTGTTCTCCGGAACGCTGCGCCCGGAACGGCCGGTGCACGTGTCCGGCCACGGCATGGCCGACCGCGGCCACGAGGACCACGACGTCGACGAACGGGTGGCGCACGTCTACTCGCCGTTGGGCGCGAACCTGCGCGAGGTGCCGTACTGCGTGGCGGGCGACCTGTGCGCGCTGACCAAGCTCGGCTCCGCCGAGACCGGCGACACGGTGTCCGCGCCGGAGAAGCCGCTGCTGATGGCGCCGTGGGAGATGCCGGAACCGCTGCTGCCGGTCGCCGTGGTGCCGCGCAGCCGCAGCGACGAGGACAACCTGGCCCGCAACCTGGGCAAACTGGTGGCGGGAGACCCGACGCTGCGGTTGGAGCGCAACGCCGAGACCCACCAGCTGGTGCTGTGGTGCATGGGCGAGGCGCACGCGGACGTCGTGCTGGCCCGGTTGCGCGCGGGTGGCGCGGAGGTCGACACGGAGCCGGTGCGGGTGGCGTTGCGCGAGACGTTCGCGAGCCAGGCCAAGGGCCACGGGCGGCACGTGAAGCAGTCCGGCGGGCACGGCCAGTACGCGGTGTGCGACATCGTGGTCGACCCCCTGCCGCGCGGGTCCGGCTTCGAGTTCGTGGACCGGATCGTCGGCGGCGCGATCCCCAACCAGTTCATCCCGAGCGTCGAGAAGGGCGTGCGGGCCCAGCTCGAACGCGGTCTCCACGGCGGTCACCCGGTGGTGGACATCCGCGTGACGCTCGTCGACGGCAAGGCGCACTCGGTGGACTCGTCGGACGCCGCGTTCCAGACGGCCGGTGCGCTGGCGTTGAAGGACGCCGCCGCCAACGGCAAGACCGTGCTGCTCGAACCGGTGGACGAGGTGATCGTGCGGCTGCCGGACGAACACCTGGGCACCGTGCTCGGCGACCTGTCCGGCCGGCGAGGTCGAGTGCTCGGCACCGAGGCGGACACCGCCGGCTACACGGTGATCCGCGCCGAGGTGCCCGCCACGGAACTGCTCCGGTACGCGGTGGAACTCCGCTCGCTGACCTCGGGCACCGGCACCTACACGCGCCGGTTCAGCCGGTACGACCCACTTCCCCAGGCGCTGGCGGCCCAGGCGAAGTAGCGGTCACCCCGTAGCCGAGGGCCGGGCGATCGGCCCGGCCCTCGGCTCCGGCTCACGTGTTCCGCGGACTCATGTGTTCCGCGGACTCACGTGTTCTGGGGGAAGCCGAGGTTGACGCCGCCGTGCGACGGGTCCAGCCACCGGCCGGTGATCACCTTCGTGCGGGTGAAGAAGTGCACGCCCTCGGGGCCGTACGCGTGCGAGTCGCCGAACAGCGAGTCCTTCCACCCGCCGAACGAGTAGTACGCGACCGGCACCGGGATGGGCACGTTCACGCCCACCATGCCGACCTCGACCTCGTTCTGGAACCGCCGCGCCGCGCCGCCGTCGTTGGTGAAGATCGCGGTGCCGTTGCCGTAGGGGTTGGCGTTGACCAGGTCCAGCGCGTCGTCGTACGTCGACACCCGCAGCACCGACAGCACCGGCCCGAAGATCTCGTCCCGGTAGATCGACATGTCCGTGCCGACGTGGTCGAACAGGGTCGGCCCGAGCCAGAACCCCTCGGTGGCACCGTCGATTGCATGAGATCGACCGTCTACGACCAACGAAGCGCCTTCGGCCGGTCCATTGTCTACATAAGACAGCACACGATCGCGGTGCGCGCCCGTCACGAGCGGGCCCATCTCGCAGCCCGGACGGCGGCCGTCACCGACGTGCAGCTTCTGTATGCGGTCGACGATCTTCGACACCAGCTCGTCGCCGACCGGGTCCACCGCGACCACGACCGAGATGGCCATGCACCGCTCGCCCGCCGAGCCGAACCCGGCCGACACCGCCGCGTCCGCCGCCAGGTCCAGGTCCGCGTCCGGCAGCACCACCATGTGGTTCTTCGCGCCGCCCAACGCCTGCACGCGCTTGCCGTGCCGGGTGCCGGTCTCGTAGACGTACCGCGCGATCGGCGTCGACCCCACGAACGACACCGCCTTCACGTCCGGGTGTTCGAGGATCCGGTCGACCGCCACCTTGTCGCCGTGCACGACGTTCAGCACACCGTCCGGCAACCCGGCCTCGGCGAACAGCTCCGCGATGAAGTTCGCCGCCGACGGGTCCTTCTCCGACGGCTTGAGCACCACCGCGTTGCCGCACGCGATCGCGTTGGGCACGAACCACAGCGGCACCATCGCGGGGAAGTTGAACGGCGAGATCACACCGACCACGCCCAGCGGCTGCTGGATCGAGTACACGTCGACCTTGGTGGACGCGTTCTCGCTGAACCCGCCCTTGAGCAGGTGCGGGATGCCGCACGCGAACTCCACGGCCTCCAGCGCGCGCTGCACCTCCCCCGCCGCGTCCGACAAGACCTTGCCGTGCTCGGCGGTGACGATCGCGGCCAGCTCACCCTTGCGGGCGTTCAGCAGCTCGCGGAACGCGAACATCACGGTGGAGCGCTGCGCCAGCGACGCGTTGCGCCACGACGCCGCCGCCGACCGGGCCGCCGCCACCGCCTCGTCCACAGTGGACTCGTCGGCGAAGTCGACCCGTGCGGCCACCTGCCCCGTCGCCGGGTCGTACACGTCGCCGGAGCGCGCGCTGTCGCCGTTCCACGGCTTTCCGTTGATCCGGTGGGTGATCTTTCCGGGTGAGATGCTCACAGCACGTCCTTCAGGATGCCCAGCGCCTCTTCGACCTCGTCCTCGGTCAACGTCATCGGGGGCGCGATCCGGATGACGTTGCCGTACAGACCGCCCTTGCCCACCAGCAGCCCGCGTTCCCGCGCGCCCTCCAGCACCGCGACCGCCTTCGCCGGGTCCGGCGCGCCGTCCGCGCCGACCAGTTCGACGCCGATCATCAGGCCCTTGCCGCGCACGTCGCCCACCGCGGGCCGGTTCGCCGCGATCTCGCGCAGCCCGTCGACGAGCCGGGCGCCGAGCTTCGCGGCGTTGGCCTGGAGGTCGTGGTCGAGCAGGTAGTTCAGGGTGGCCAGGGCGCCCGTAGTGGCGATCGGGTTGCCGCCGAACGTGGACAGCGAGTTGGCCGTGATGCAGTCCATCAGGTCACCGCGCGCGACCACGCCGCCGATCGCCAGACCGTTGCCGAGGCCCTTCGCGAACGTCATCGCGTCCGGCGTGACGCCGTGCGCCTGGATGCCCCAGAAGTGCTCACCGGTGCGGCCCCAACCGGTCTGCACCTCGTCCGAGATGAACAGGATGCCGTACTCGTCCAGCACTTCCTTGAACGCGCCGAACATCCCGTCCGGCGGCGACGAGAACCCGCCGACGCCCTGGATCGGCTCGGCGATCATGCACGCCACGTCGCCCGCGGTCGTCGTCTCGATCACCTCGCGCAGGTCCGCCACGCACGCCTTGACGTAGTCGGCGTCGGAGAGGTCCTTGAACGGGCTGCGGTACCGGTAGCCGCCCTGCACGAAGCTGACCTTCACCGGGCTGAGGGAGGACGCCGACCAGCCGCGGTTGCCGGTGATCGCGACGGTGGCGAACGCGCGGCCGTGGTAGGAGTTGCGCAGCGCGAGGACCTGGTCGCTGCGGCGGAACTGGGTGGCCAGCATGAGCGCCGTCTCGTTGGCCTCGGTGCCGGAGTTGGTGAAGAACACCTTGGCGTCCGGGATGCCGGACAGCTCGGCGATCTTCTCGGCCAGCTCGACCTGCGAGCGGATCAGGTAGAGCGTGGAGCTGTGCAGCACGCCGGTGTCGAGCTGGGACCGGATCGCGTCGGAGATTTCGGCCACGTCGTAGCCGATCGCGTTGGTCAGGATGCCCGCGAAGAAGTCCAGGTAGGTGCGGCCTTCACGGTCCGTGACGCGGCGTCCGCTCGCGCTCGCCAGCTCGATCGGCTGGTCGTAGTAGAGGGCGATCCAGTCGGGCATCACCGCGCGGTGCCGGGCCAGCAACTCCTCGTGTCCCATCGCGTCCTCCGGTCGTAGGTCCCTCCGGATGAGTCTGGTCGGCGGTGCGGTGGGCCGCCATGGACAACCTGTACCCCTTTCGGGCTCCAGGCATTACGTTGTGTCCATGTACCCCACGGTCGCCGAAGCGCTCGCCCTGCCGGTGGTCCGGCGCGGCAAGCCCGCCGTGGTCGCGGGCGCGTCCGGGATGGGACGTCGGGTGCGGTGGGTGCACGTCGCCGAGGTCGCCGACATCGCGCACCTGCTGCGCGGCGGCGAGCTGGTGCTGACCACCGGCATCGCGCTGCCCGACGACCCGGAGGCGTTGCGGCAGTACGTCGCCGACCTGGCGTCCGTCAGCGCGTCCGGGCTGGTCGTGGAGCTGGTGCGGCGGTGGAGCGACGAGGTGCCGGGCGCACTGGTGGCCGCCGCCGAGCACCACGAGCTGCCGCTGGTCACGTTGGCGCGGGAGACCCGGTTCGTGTCGGTGACCGAGGCCGTGGTGGCGCTGATCGTGGACGCGCAGCTGGCCGAGCTGCGGGCGGCCGAGCAGGTGCACGAGGCGTTCACCGCGTTGACCGTGGCCGGGGCCGAGCCCGCCGAGGTGCTGCGCGAGGTGGCCCGGACCGCCGGGCTGCCGGTGGTGCTGGAGACGTTGGGGCACGAGGTGCTGGCCTACGACGCGGCCGGGCAGGACCCGACCGCGCTGCTCGCCGACTGGGGGCAGCGGTCACGTGCGGTGGTCGTGTCCGAGCGGACCGCGTACCACGAGCAGGCCGGGTGGCTGGTCACGGTGGTCGGCGCGCGTGGCGCGGACTGGGGGCGGCTGGTGCTGCTCACGCCGGAAGCGCCGCCGCACCGGCACGTCGTGGTGGCCGAACGCGCCGCGTCGGCGTTGGCCGTGCACCGGTTGGTGGCGCGGGACCGCGAATCGCTGGAACGGCAGACCCACCGGACGCTGCTCACCCAGCTGCTCGGGCAGCCACCGCACGACCTGCCGGCACGGGCTGCGGCGCTCGGCGTGCCGCTGGAACGGCGGCAGCTGGTCGGGGTGGCGATCCGGCCCGGCACGGCGACCGCGCCCGCGCAGGCGTTGGCCTCGCAGGAGGTGCTGCGGGACCTCGCCGAGGCGACGGCGTTGGCGGCTCGACGGGTGACGGTGCCCGCGCTGGTCGGCGTCGTGGACGACACGAGCGTGCGGGCGTTGCTGTCGCTGCCACCGCAGGCCGGGTTGGACGGTGTGCTGCGGCGGCTGGCGCGGGAGGTGCACCGGAGGGCGGCGGCGACGCCGCACGGGCTGCCCGTGGTGATGGCCGTCGGCACGACCGTGACCACGCTGCCGGACGTGCGGCGGTCGTTGGGCGAGGCGGCGCACGTCGCGGGCGCGGCACTGCGGTCACCGGGAACCCGGCTGTACCACCGGCTGGAAGACGTGCGGCTGCGCGGTCTGCTGCACCTGCTGCGCGACGACGAGCGGGTGCTGGCTTTAGCCGACCGCGAGCTGGGGCCGCTGCTGTCGCGGGACGCCGCCCAGGGCACTCGGCTGCTGGAGCTGCTGCGGTGCTACTGCGAACACGGCGGCAACAAGTCCGCCGCCGCAGCCGCCGCGCACCTCTCGCGGACGGCGTACTACCAGCAGTTGAGCCGGATCGAGCAGGTGCTCGGGGTGTCGTTGGAGGACCCGGAGTCGGTGCTCTCGCTGTACGTGGCGTTGTTGGTGCAGGAGATGGGCGAGCGGGACCCTCAGCTGTCCCGCCCGCCCACGTCCACGACCTAGCCGAGCGTCGGTCGGCGACCTAGCCGAGCGTCGTCGACCAAGCCGAGCATCGACGACCTAGCCGAGCGTCGGCGCCTGCACCGGCAACTGGCCCAGCTCCGGGAGGGCGGGCAACTGCTCGGCGCCCGCGACGGGCGGCTGCAACCCCGGCACCGCCGGGGCCGCGGGCAGGGCACGGGCCTGCGGCGCGAGCGCGTCGCCCACCGCCGGCAGTTCCGGCGTGGCCGGGGCCTTGATGCCGGCGGGTGCCGCCACCTGCGGCGCCCGGACCTCCGGCGCGCTGCCGGGCAGTGGCGCGGGCAGTGGTGCGGGCAGCTTCACCGCCTGACCGTTGAGCAGGTCGGTGGCGGGCTTGGCGGCGTCCACGACCTCGGGGGCATTGCCGATCTTGCCGTCCACGATGTCGGTGGGGGCCTCGGCGGCACTCGCGGCGGACGCGAGCAGCGGAGTGGTACCGACGGCGAGCAGGGCGGCGGCACGCAGGAGTCCGCGCGTGCGGTTTCCGGACACGG
Source organism: Saccharothrix deserti (assembly GCF_009769385.1). Taxonomy (GTDB): domain Bacteria; phylum Actinomycetota; class Actinomycetes; order Mycobacteriales; family Pseudonocardiaceae; genus Actinosynnema; species Actinosynnema deserti. The sequence goes on along the minus strand of NZ_ML775962.1, from coordinate 69,011 downwards.
TTTTCCTAACCTGGTTGGGGACCTGCAAGTTGACCCCCATGGCATCGACCGGAACCGAACACTTCCGTAGCCGCTCGATCAGGTGACTGACGCTCCGTATCCCCACACCACCCGATCGAGTGAGGGTTGAGGGGGTAGGGGAAGGAGTGGGGGCACGTTGGATTTGCCGGCCTCGTCGGTCGAGGGGTGGTTGGAGCCGCGCGGACCTGGGCGGAGTTGGGGTTGGGGTGGCAATTGACAGAGTGTGCCCTGATCATGGGAAGCGTGGACACTTTGCCACTCCCGACGCACGCGGACCGACCGGAGGATGCCGGGATGGAAATCGCGCCGAACTGCCCGCCCCAAGGGCGTTTCACGAGCGTAACAGGGAAGTGACTGATGGTCCTTGACCCCGCCGCCACCCCCGCCGCAACGCAGGTCACAACGACCGATGCCGACGGCCGCGTCGAGCTTCGTGATCACTCCGCCATCGCGGACAGCCCCCACTACAACCCGGACCTGGCGCCGGTGCCGATCGAGCAGCGCACCTGGTCCACGTACAACTTCTTCGCCCTGTGGATGGGCATGGCGCACAACATCCCCAGCTACACGCTCGCCGCGTCCCTGGTGGCGTTGGGGATGGACTGGGTGCAGGCGTTCCTGACCATCACCCTGGGCAACCTCATCGTGCTGGTCCCGATGCTGCTCAACAGCCACGCGGGCACGAAGTACGGCATCCCGTTCCCGGTGTTCGCCCGTGCGTTCTACGGGGTGCGCGGCGCGAACCTGGTGGCGTTGCTCCGCGCGTTCATCGCGTGCGCGTGGTTCGGCATCCAGACGTGGGTGGGCGGCAAGGCGCTGCACGTGATCGTCGGCCGGTTGGCCGGTGACGGGTGGGTCGACGCCCCCGTCGTGCTGGGCCAGGTCTGGACGCTGTGGCTGTGCTTCCTGGGTTTCTGGGTGGTGCAGATGCTGATCATCTGGCGCGGGATGGACGCCATCCGCCGGTTCGAGAACTGGACCGCGCCGCTGGTCAGCGTCGGTTTCCTGGTCCTGCTCGGGTACGTCGCGGTCAAGGCGGGCGGGTTCGGCCCGATCCTGTCCGAGCCGTCGAAGCTCGGCTGGGGCGCGGACTTCTGGAAGGTGTTCTTCCCGTCGCTGATGGGCATGATCGCGTTCTGGTCGACGCTGTCGCTGAACATGCCGGACTTCACCCGGTTCGGCGGCAGCCAGCGCAAGCAGGTCGTCGGCCAGATCCTCGGCCTGCCGACCACGATGTCGTTCATCGCGATCGTGGCGATCCTGACGACGTCCGGCGCGATGGCGCTGTACGGCGAGGCGATCTGGGACCCGGCGGAGTTGGCGAGCCGGTTCGACAGCACCGCCGTGGTGCTGGTGGCCCTGGTGGCGCTGGTGTTGGCGACGGTCTCGGCGAACCTCGCGGCGAACGTGGTGAGCCCGTCGTACGACTTCTCCAACGCGTTCCCGAAGAAGATCACGTTCGCGGTGGGCGGTCTGATCACCGGTGTGATCGGTATCGTGATCCAGCCGTGGCGGCTGATCTCCGACCCGGGCATCTACATCTTCGCCTGGCTCGGTTTCTACGGCGGCCTGCTGGCGTCCGTGGCCGGCGTGTTCATCGCCGGGTACTGGATCCTCAGCCGGACCAGGCTGGAGCTGTCGGACCTGTACATGTCCGGAAAGGGCGCGTACTGGTTCAAGGCGGGGTGGAACTGGCGTGCGGTGGTGGCGACGCTGGTCGGCTCCGTGCTCGCCGTGGGCGGCGCGTACAACGGGCCGTTCCCGGCCGACGGGCTGATCCCGCTCCTCAAACCGCTCTACGACTACAACTGGGTCGTCGGCCTGGTCGGCGGCATGCTCGTCTACCTGGCGCTGACGCCACGGAAGGAGAACGCGTGAGCAACATCGTCCGAGCAGGTCTGGTGCAGCAGAAGTGGACCGGCGACAAGGAGTCGATGATCGCGAACGCGGTCGAGGCGGTCCGCTCCGCCGCGTCGCAGGGCGCACAGGTCGTGTGCCTCCAGGAGTTGTTCTACGGGCCGTACTTCTGCCAGGTGCAGGACGCGGACTACTACTCCTACACCGAGGGCATCCCCGACGGTCCGACCACCGACCTGATGTGCGAGTTGGCCGAGCAGCTGGGTGTCGTGCTCGTCGTGCCGATGTACGAGGAGGAGCAGCCGGGGATCTACTACAACACCGCCGCGGTGATCGACGCGGACGGCACGTACCTCGGCAAGCACCGCAAGAACCACATCCCGCAGGTGAAGGGGTTCTGGGAGAAGTTCTACTTCAAGCCCGGCAACCTCGGCTACCCGGTGTTCGACACCGCGGTGGGCAAGGTGGGCGTCTACATCTGCTACGAGCGGCACTTCCCGGAGGGCTGGCGCGCGCTCGGGCTGAACGGCGCGCAGATCGTCTTCAACCCGTCGGCGACGAGCCGCGGCCTGTCGGAGTACCTGTGGCGGCTGGAGCAGACCGCGGCGGCCGTGGCGAACGAGTACTACGTCGGCACGATCAACCGCGTCGGCGTGGAACCGTTGGGTGACAACGATTTCTACGGCCAGTCGTACTTCGCCGACCCGCGCGGTCAGCTGGTGGGCGAGGCGGCCTCCGACACGGAGGAGGAGGTCGTCGTCCGCGATCTGGACATGGAGCTGCTGGCCGAGGTCCGCAACCTGTGGCAGTTCTACCGCGACCGCCGTCCCGACACGTACGAATCGCTGGTGAAGCCATGACCATCCTGATCAAGGGCGGCACGGTCGTGAACGCGACCGGCGCCGTCGTAGCCGACGTGCTGGTGGACGGCGAGAAGATCGCCGCCCTGCTGGCGCCCGGTTTCCCGCTCGATGCCGACGAGGTCATCGACGCGAGCGGCAAGTACGTCATCCCCGGTGGCATCGACGCGCACACCCACATGGAGATGCCGTTCGGCGGCACGTTCTCCGCCGACAGCTTCGAGACCGGCACGATCGCGGCGGCGTGGGGCGGCACCACCACGATCATCGACTTCGCCGTGCAGGTGAAGGGCACCTCCTTGCTGTCCACACTGGACAAGTGGCACGGCAAGGCGGACGGCAACTGCGCCGTCGACTACGGGTTCCACATGATCGTCTCCGACGTCAACGACACGTCGTTGAAGGAGATGGAGTCCTGCATCGACGCGGGCGTGAACACGTTCAAGATGTTCATGGCCTACCCCGGCGTCTTCTACGCCACCGACGGCGAGATCCTGCGCGCCATGCAGAAGGCGCGGGAGACCGGCGCGACGATCATGATGCACGCGGAGAACGGCATCGCGATCGACCAGCTGGTGGCGCAGGCGTTGGCGCAGGGCCGCACGGATCCCGTCGAACACGGTCTGACCAGGCCCGCCGAGCTGGAGGGCGAGGCCACGTCCCGCGCGATCACGCTGGCCAAGGTCACCGGGTCGCCGCTCTACATCGTGCACCTGTCCGCCGCGCAGGCGTTGGACGCGGTGACGAAGGCGCGCGACACCGGGCAGAACGTGTTCGCCGAGACGTGCCCGCAGTACCTGTACCTGTCGCTGGAGGACTTGGCGAAGCCGGACTTCGAGGGCTCGAAGTACGTCGCCTCTCCCCCGCTGCGGCCCAAGGAGCACCAGTCGGAGCTGTGGCGCGGTCTGCGCACCAACGACCTGTCGGTGGTGTCGACCGACCACTGCCCGTTCTGCTTCAAGGACCAGAAGGAGATGGGTCGCGGGGACTTCTCCAAGATCCCCAACGGGATGCCGGGCGTCGAGCACCGGATGGACCTGCTGCACCAGGGTGTGGTGAAGGGCGAGATCACGCTGGAGCGGTGGGTGGAGATCTGCTCCACCACGCCCGCGCGGATGTTCGGCCTGCACCCGCGCAAGGGGATCGTCGCACCGGGCGCGGACGCGGACCTCGTGGTGTACGACCCGTCGGCGCAACAGGTCATCTCCGCGGCCACGCACCACATGAACGTCGACTACTCGGCGTACGAGGGCATGGAGATCACCGGCAAGGTCGACACGGTGCTCTCGCGCGGCCGGGTGGTCGTGGACTCCGGTGGTTTCCGCGGTGCGACCGGGCACGGGAAGTTCCTGTCCCGCGAGCTGAACCAGTACCTGGTGTAGGAGGCGGACATGGACTTCGGTGTAGTGCTCCAGACCGACCCGCCCGCGCGGGACGTGGTCGCGGGGATGAAGGCGGCGGAGGACAACGGCTTCCGGTACGGCTGGACGTTCGACTCGGTCGTGCTCTGGCAGGAGCCGTTCGTCATCTACTCGCAGGTGCTGGCGGCGACTCGGGAGTTGGTCGTCGGGCCGATGGTGACCAACCCGAGCACCCGGGACTGGTCGGTGACCGCGTCGCTGTTCGCGACGTTGAACGACATGTTCGGCAACCGAACGGTGTGCGGTATCGGGCGCGGCGACTCGGCGCGGCGGGTGATCGGGCAGAAGCCGGCGTCGCTGGCGACCCTTGGTCAGGCCATGACGGTGATCAAGGAGTTGGCCGAGGGGCGCGAGGTCGAGCACCACGGCACGCCGGTGCGCATCCCGTGGGTGCGCGACGGCAAGCTGGAGATGTGGATGGCCGCGTACGGGCCCAAGGCGTTGAAGATGGTCGGTGAGCAGGCGGACGGGTTCATCCTGCAGACCGCCGACCCGGACATCGCGCGGTGGACGATCGGGTCGGTGCGGGAGGCGGCGGTGGCCGCGGGCCGCGACCCGTCGGCCATCACGATGTGCGTGGCCGCGCCCGCGTACGTGGGCACGGACGTGGCGCACCAGCGGGATCAGCTGCGCTGGTTCGGCGGGATGGTCGGCAACCACGTGGCGGACCTGGTCGCGCGGTACGGCGATTCGGGTGCGGTGCCGGCGGCGCTGACGGAGTACATCAAGGACCGCGAGGGCTACGACTACTCCCACCACGGCAAGGCGGGCAACCGGTCGACGGACTTCGTGCCGGACTCGATCGTGGACCGGTTCTGCCTGGTCGGCCCGGCGTCCGCGCACGTGGACCGGTTGCAGGAGCTGCGGGAGATCGGCGTGGACAACTTCGCGCTCTACCTGATGCACGACGACAAGGACAAGACGCTCGCGTCCTACGGCCACGAGGTGATCGGCCGGGTGTGACCCGATCGGGGGGTGTTTCGACCAGGTCCGCGCACCCCCCGACCTCGGCCGCCGGAATTGTCGGACCCGGTTGCTAGCGTCGCCGCATGATCCTTCCGACCGCTGCTGAAGAGGCCCGTTTCTGGGCGTTGTTGGAGAACGCGTGGGCCGGGCTCGGGCCGGGGCCGAACGAGGTGCGGCGCGCGTTGGCCAAGCGCGATGTGTCCGTAGAGGCCTTCGAAGAGGCCGCCGAACTGGAGGAACACCTCGACCAGGTGCTGGAGTCGTTGGCCGGGGCGTGCGCGGACCTGTCCGGCGAGGAGCTGACGGCGCTGGACCGGGTGGCCGAGCGCAAGCTGTACGAGATCGACCGGGAGGATGTGCAGGCGGTGACCGACGGCTCGGACGACGGCTTCCTGTACGCCCGCGGGTTCATCCTCGCCCTGGGGCAGGAGTTCTACGAGGCCGTGGCCCGTGATCCGCGGGTGGCGGTGCCGGACGCGGAGGGTGCGGCGTTCTGCTACTTCTTCGCCCGCCTGCACGCCGAGAAGTTCGGGGATCGCCCGGATACGGGGTCGGGGATCTCCCGGGAATCGGTGTCGAACCCGGCGGGCTGGAAGGCCTGACCTCGTCCGGGGCGCGGTGAGGCCACGCCCCGGACGTCACCTCACGGTGCCGGTGGGTTGCGGAAAGCCTTGCTGTCGCATTCCGGGATGAACGTGTCGCGGCAGACGTAGATCGTGATCCACCGGATGTTGTCGATGTCGCCGGCGTGCACGTCGGACCAGTAGGTCGAGGTGTTGCAGCCGGAGTTCATCGTGCGCTCCTGGCCGGTCCGATCGCAGTTGACCGGGGTGCCGCCGACCAGTGTCAACCTCGGGGGCAACCCTGACGCGGACCGGTGCGCCCGGTGCTACCGTCGAACGCGTGATCGACTTCGAGAAGCAGTCCGTCTTCAAGCTGGCGCCGTGCCGGCCCGAGGACATCGCGTCGCAGGTGTCGCCGATCCTGATCCAGGGCGAGCAGATCGTGTCGAGCTTCAAGACGGTGCGGGACTTCGTGGTGTTCACCAACAAGCGGGTGATCGCGGTGAACGTCCAGGGCATGACCGGCCGCAAGAAGGACTTCACGTCGCTGCCCTACAGCCGGGTGCAGGCGTTCTCGATCGAGACGGCGGGCACGTTCGACATGGACGCCGAGCTCGACCTGTGGTTCAGCGGCCTGGGCCAGGTGCGGCTGGAGTTCAAGGGGCACGCGGACGTGCGGTTGCTGGGTCAGATGATCGCGACGTTCATCCTCTAGCCGTCAGGTCGAGCGCCTGCTCGTGAACCCGCTCACCGCACCGAACGGGTCGTGCCGTCCCACTCGGCCAGCGCGCCGGGCAGCACCTCGGCCAACTGCACCGGGTACACGGTGGCGTCGGTGGACGCCAGTTCCTCCGCCGACCACCACCGGTGGCGGCGGATGGTTTGCTGCTCGATGTCGTTGAACCGCGAGGTGTCCAACTCCAGGCCGGCGGCCACCCGCGCGACGAAGAACCACTCGGTCGCCGCCAGGGTCACGCCGTCGAAGGTGACCACGGCGTGCCGCTTCCACACCGGACCGACCAGGTCGTCGGCGGCGATCTCCGCGCCGGTCTCCTCGAACACCTCACGCACCGCCGCCGCCCGGAGCTCCTCCCCCGGCTCGACGCCGCCGCCGACGGTGAACCAGAACAGCTCGTCCGGCTTGCTCGGGTCGAAGCCCTCGAACATGAGCACGCGGTTCTCGGAGTCCAGCAGCACGACCCGCGCCGCCACGCGCTGGGTCAACGTGGACGACTCGACGTCCACCTCCGGCTCGGCGATCTCGAAGTACGACGGCGTGGGCGCGGTGCCCGCGAGCCGCAGCCACCGCACGGACCGCCGCCGGCGCAGCGCCAACGTGTCGCGCACGGCGTCGTTGTGCACCCGCCGTGCCAGCACCACCCGCTGCTCGGCGTCGGACAGCTCGGCCGCCAGCGCGGGCTCCAGCACCGACCGGTCCAGCCCTTCCAGCAACGCCGAGAGCCGGTTCTCCGCCGCCTCCCGGTCGCCCCGGGCCGACCGTTCCGCCCGGTCCGCCGCCGCACGCAGCTCGGGCTTGCCGCACACCGCCGCGACCGCCCGCGTCACCACCGCGCGCCGTGCCAGGGCCGCGTCGAGAGCCGCCCAGGCCGCGTCCGTGCGCACGTGCAGCCGGTCCAGCCGGTTGGCCGTGCCGAGCGTCCACGGCCCGATCAGCACCGCCAACCCCAACAGCACCAGGAACGTCGTCGCGACGCCGGAACTGGTCACGCCTCACCCACCTGGCGCGGGTCGGCCGCCATGGCGCTCTCGTAGACCCGCAGCACCTGCGCCGCCACCACCGACCAGTCGAACATCATCACCCGCTGCCGCGCCGCGTCCACGTAGTCCGCCCGCCGCGTCGGGTCGGTCAGCAGGTCGCGCAGCGCCGTCGCCAACCCGGCCGGGTCGCCAACCGGGGTCAGCACCCCGGCCTTGCCGTCGTCCAGCACGCGCCGGAACGCGTCCAGGTCGCTCGACACCACCACGGCCCCCGCCGACATCGCCTCGGTGAGGATGATGCCGAAGCTCTCACCGCCGGTGTTGGGCGCGCAGTAGACGTCCACGCTGCGCAGGGCGCGCGCTTTCGTCTCGTCGTCCACCATGCCGAGGAAGTCCATCCGCGACGCCAGCTCCGGCCCCGCCTGCTTGCGCAGCTCCTCTTCGTCACCGCGCCCGACCACCAGCAGCCGCACGTCCGGCAGGTCCAGCGCGCGGAACGCGTCGAGCAGCACCGGCATGCCCTTGCGCGGCTCGGTGAACCGGCCGACGAACCCGACCGTGCCGCCGGGGCGCGGGTAGCCGTCCAGCGGCGCCGCGTCGGCGAAGAACCCGACGTCCACCCCGTTGGGGATCTCCACCGCGTCACCGCCCAGGTGCTCGACCTGCACCCGCCTGGCCAGCGCGGACACCGCGATGCGGGCGGTGATCTTCTCCAGGAACGGCTGGAGCACCACCTGGAACGCCGACAGCATCTTCGAGCGCGGCGTGGAGGTGTGGAAGGTGGCCACGATCGGCCCGTCCGCCACCATCAGCGCCAGCATCGACAGCGACGGCGCGGTGGGCTCGTGCAGGTGCAGCACGTCGAAGTCGTGTTCGGCGATCCACCGCCGGACCCGGGTGAACGACACCGGTCCGAACGACAGCCGCGCCACCGACCCGTTGTACGGGATGCCGACCGCGCGGCCGGCGGACGTGACGAACTCCGGCACCGGCGTGTCGTCGTCCGCGGGCGCCAGCACCTCCACCTCGTGCCCGAGGCCGCGCAGGGCGCGCGCCAGGTCGACCACGTGTGCCTGCACGCCTCCGGGTACCTCGAAGGAGTACGGGCAGACGATGCCGACCTTCACGCTGTTTCCCCTCGGCGGGCCAGCACCCGGCGCAGCGCCTTCTGCCTGCTCTCCGGCAGGTCGGCCACCCACAGCTGCTGCATCATGTGCCAGTCGGTGGGGTGGGCGGCGATGTCGGCGGCGAACACGTCGGCCACCTGCTGGGTCGCGGTCGCCACGCCCGCCGTGCCGGGGACCCGGATCGGCGGGTGCAGCCGGATGACCCAGCCGTCCTCGGTGAACCACAGGCCGGCCGGGATCAGCGCCGCGCCGGTGGTCGCGGCCAGGTGCGCGGGACCGGCGGGCATCATCGTGCGCTCGCCGAAGAACGTGACCGGCACGCCGCCCGCGGTGAGGTCGCGGTCGGCCAGCAGGCAGACGACCTTGTTGGCGCGCAGCCGTTCGGCGAGCACGACCGCCGGGTTGCGGTCGCCGCCGGTCAGCGGCACCACCTCGAAGCCGAGGCTTTCCCGGAACGCGATGAACCGCCGGTAGAGCGATTCGGGCTTGAGCCGTTCGGCGACGGTGGTGAACGTGCCGCAGTGCCCGACCAGCCAGACGCCCGCCATGTCCCAGTTGCCGCAGTGCGGCAGCGCGATGACGGCGCCGCGGCCCTCGGCCAGTGCCGCGTCCAGGTTCTCGACGCCGGTCATCGTGCGGTCGAGCTCGGTGTAGGCGGCCTTGAGGTCGAGCGACGGCATCCGGAACGCCTCGCGCCAGTACCGCGCGTACGAGCGCACCGCCAGCCGGACCAGCTCGTCCAGCTCCGCCTCGCCGGCCTGCGGCACGACCCGGCGCAGGTTCTCCCGCAGCTGCCGGACGCCGCCGCCACCGCGTTTCGCGGCCCGGTCGGCGACCAGGTCGAACAGGCTCCGCGCCGGCTTCTCCGGCAGCAACCGCACCAGGCGCCAACCGGCCGCGTAGGCGAGGTCGGCCAGCCGTTCCTTCACGTCCCGAGCTCCTTCGCGGCGCGGCGCACGGCCAGGATGCGCTGCACGACGGTGATCGTCACCAGCGCCGCCAGCAGGTACAGCGCCACCGGCAGGATGTAGGGCACGCCGAGCCCGTGCAGGCCGACGCCGACCAGCGCGACGATGAACCGGTCGGCGCGTTCGGCCAGCCCGACGTCGGCGGAGAGCCCGGACGCCTCGGCGCGCGCCTTCACGTACGACGTGACCTGCGCGCCGACCAGCGACACCAGGGTCGCGGCGGCCAGCCCGTGCTCGTCCGCGCCGAACGCCCACCAGGCGACGGCGGCGAACAGCGCGCCGTCGGCGATGCGGTCGCAGCTCGCGTCCAGCACGGCGCCGAACTTCGTGCCGCCGCCCTGCGCGCGCGCCATCGCGCCGTCGATCAGGTCGAACAGCACGAACACGGTGACCAGCGCCGCGCCGGTGAACAGCTGCCCGCGTGGGATGAACCACAGCGACGCGGCGACGGAGCCGACGGTGCCCAGCACCGTGACGGTGTTCGGGGTGAGGCCGCGGCGCAGCAGCCACGCCCCGATCGGATCGGTGACGCGCGAAACCGACGCGCGGGCGAAGATGTTCAGCATGGGGTGGCGAGGCACCTACCGACGGGGACGAAGTGGTCCCCGGCAGCCTAACCGCCCAGCTCAGCCGAGCTTGCGGTGGTCCCTGGAGATCTGCTCCAGCAGGTCCTCCAGCGCGTCGCCGCGCACCGCCAGCCGTTCGAGCCTGCCGAACAGCGCCAGGTACTCGCGCACGTCGTGCGGGTCGGTGATGGTCGCGTTGCCGGTCAGCACGCTCAACGTCACCACGCGCTCGTCGTACACCTGGAACCCGTGCAGCGCCACCAGGTTCGCGTCCGCCGTCCACGGCACGACGCCGAGCTGCACATTGGGTCTTCGCATGATCTGCGCGAGGTGGTCGATCTGCTCGCACATCAGGTCGGCGGACCCCATGCGCCAGCGCAACGCGCTCTCCGCGAGCAGGAACACGAACCGCTTGCCCAGGTCGTCCATGCGGGCGCGGCGGGTGCGCAGGGTGGCGATCGCGGTGTCCTGCTCGTGCGGGGGTGTCGTGTTGAGCACTACGCGCAGGTAGTTCTCGCTCTGCAGCAGCGCGGGCACACCCGCGTTCTGGAAGAAGCGGCTGGTAGTGGCACGGGCCTCGATACGGGCCACGGTCTGCTGGTGCCGGTGGGCCCCCCGGTGCAACACCACGCGGCGGGTCTCCGCCTCGGCGTGCAACTGTCGGGCCAACTCGACCAGCTCGACCCTGGTCTCCCTGGTCGCGGACAACTCGGCGACCAGGCGCTCCACGTCGGTCACGGATGGGAGGAGCATGCCGTTCTCTATCTTCGACAGCTTGGACTGGCTCATCCCGGTAGCGCGCGCCGTGGCCGTGCCGGTCATCTTGGCCTCGGTGCGCAGCCTTCGTAACTCGCGCGAGAGCCGTTCTCGGGCCAGCCGCGAACGCTCAGGTGCGGTCATGCAACGCACCGTATCGACGCTCACTCTTCTTGACGATCGGCCAGGAAGGTGTCTAAACCCCGTCCACACGCCCGAGCGGGTGATCTCGAACACGATTCGGACACATATGTGAACGCCTGTGCAGCCAGCGGTACACCTGCGTCTGCAGCAGGTCCAAGCCCTGCGGGTGGGTTGGGAAAGCGCCATCCGGGAGGTGGGTCAGAAGCCGACCCGCAAGATCACCAGGTCGTCCGGGAGCAACCTGATCTCGACACCGGTGATGTCGGACCGTTGCAATTCGGTCGTCGCGATGGGCCGGGTGGTGGAACCGGGTCCCGCGGTCCAGGTCGCGACGCGCACCGAGGCGCCGTCGGTCGTGACCACGTTCAGGCCGTAGGCGAGTACGGGCGGCGCCTTGCCGCCGGGCGGCACGCCGTAGGAGCACCGCACGTCGATCCGGGTGCCCCACGGCTCCTCCAGCAGTTGGACGCTGGCCGTCACCGGGCTGGGCACGGTCTGGTGCATCGTCACGTCGGGCACGGGCGGTGCCACGCTGGAGTCGGCCGACGTGTCGGAGGCGGGCAGCCGCACGGCCAGCGCGACCGCCGCCCCCAACAACGCCGCGCCGACGAGGGCCGCGGCCACCCACAGCCGGGCACGCCGACGTCTGGACCGCTCGACCGCGACCAGACCGGCCAGCACCGCGGCGGGCGGCTCCTCGTCGTCCGCCGGGGGTTCCAGCAGGTCGAGCGCGCGGTCACGCGGCACCGCCGAGAGGATGCCGGGGACGCCCGCGAGGGACGCCACGTCACCCGAGCACTCGGGGCACCCGACCAGGTGCCCCTCGAACTCACGCCGTTCGCCGGGCGACAGCGAACCGAGGACGTACGCGGCACCCCAGTCCCGGTACGGATCGACTGGCGAGCTCAACGTCCGGTGACCCCTTTCTCCTCCAGCGCCAGCCGCAGCGCCCGCAGACCGTAGTGCAGCCGGGACTTCACGGTTCCCTCCGGCAGGTCCAGTGCGGCGGCCAGCTCGGCGACGGACTGGCCCATGTAATACGCACGCACGATCACGGTGCGGTGTTCCGGCGTCAACTGGGTGAGCACGTCGGCCACCAGCCAGGCGTCCAGGGCCGAGTCGCTCGGGTCGGAGCGGGCCCGTTCGGGCAACCGCTCCGACCCGATCTCCCAGCGTGCGCGGGCACTGCGGCGCTCGTCGATGACCACGTTACGTGCCACCGTGTAGAGCCACGCACGAGCCGCCGCCGCCCCCTGTTCCAGCACCTTCGGATTGCGCCACGCGCGCAGCAGCGCTTCCTGCACGACATCGCGGGACAGCTCGTCGTCCCCGGTCAGCCGGCGCACGTACCGCCACAGCGCAGGCGCGTGCTCGTCGTGGAGAGCGCGCAGCAAGGCAATGTGACTGTCGTTGATGGCGCACCTCCTCGGCTAGTCGTGGAGCAGCGGTTCCCGGGTCTCTCCCAGAAGAGTCGAACCCCGGAGGGTCGAACTCGGAAAGGCGGGCCTGCGCTTGGCGAGGAAGGCCGCGGTCCCCTCGCGCATGTCGTCGGTGGTGAACGCCTCGCGGAACGCGTCGAGTTCGACGGCCAGCCCGGCGGCGACGGTCGTGCCACCGGACGCGTTCACCGCGGCCTTGGCCAGCGACACCGCCGTCGCCGAGTTGCCCGCGATGCGGCGCAGCACCGCGCGTGCGGCGGTCAGCATCTCATCGCGGTCCTCGAACAAGGCGTTGACGAGGCCGAGCCGCTGCGCCTCCGGCGCGTCGACGTGCCGGCCGGTGTAGATCAGCTCGCGGGCGACCGCGGGTCCGACCAGGCGTTGGAGCCGGACGCAGCCGCCGAAGCCGGGGATGAGGCCGAGCACGACCTCCGGCTGGCCGAACACCGAACGCCGGGTGGCGTAGGCGAAATCGCAGGCGAGCACCATCTCGCAGCCGCCGCCGAGCGCGTAGCCGTCCACGCACGCCACGACCGGGCACGGCACCTCCTCCAGCAGCCGGGTGACCCGCTGCCCCAGCATCCCGAACCGCTCGCCTTCGGCCGGTGTCATCGCGGCCATCTCGCGGATGTCGGCGCCCGCGATGAACGCGGGACCGGGCGCCCCGGTGAGGATGATGCCGGCCGGGGCGGGGCCCACCAGCACAGTGGACAGGAAGTGTTCGAGTTCGCCGAGGACCTGGCCGGACAACGCGTTGCGCGCCGGTGGTCGGGACACGGTGACCGTCGTGACGCCGTCTTGTTCTTCGATGAGCAAGGTCGAGTAGTCCACGGAAGTCTCCTCACGAGTCCCAGATGGCGCCGAACGCGGGCACGCCCCGCGCCTCCAACTCCTCCACGACGTGCCAGGTCGTCTTCTTGTTCGAAATGCAGATCACGGCCTCCGCGTCGAACTCCCGGTGGGCGCGCAGCACCAGTTCGACCAGGTCCGGTTTGCCGTCGCGGACGGTGTCCCAGACGATCGCGTCCGGTTGCACGGCTTCGATTTCGTCCACCAGGTCGTCGCCGTAGGTGTCGCGCGGCGTGCGGGTGGACCACACGAGACGGGACGGCGTCTCCTGCGACAGCAGGTGCGGCAGGCACGGCCCGATGCCGCTGCCGGTGGCCACCCACACCACCCTGGTGAACAGCTTGTCGATGTTGCCGACACCGGCGGTGGGGATGCCCTTGACCCACACGTGCGTCGGGAGGTCGTCGATCAGCGAGCCGGTCCAGTCGCCCGCGCGGGAGATGGTCAGCCGGAACCCGCTGCGGCCGGGCGCCGGCACGTTGGCGAACGAGTGCCACTCCAGCAGCGGGTGGCGGCTGACCGCGGTCGAGGAGCCGGCGAACGGTGTCACGCCGTAGTCGAACGACACCAGCGCGACGTGCCGGGAGGGTCGGACGATCCGCACCGGCACCCGGCGCAGGCGCGTCCACGGCAGCGCGACGCTCACCACCACCAACAGCAGCAGCCAGAACGACATCGAGCCGACGAACCCCGGCTGGCGGGACGAGTGGACGGCGAACAGCACGAGCACCGTCCAGCCGGCGAACCGGTGCACCCGCTCGAACACGTCGTGCCGCCGTGCCCGCAGGTTCGGCAGGGCGAACACGACCATCGCGACGAGCAGGGCGAGGATCGTCCACGTCAGGGGGTCGGACAGCACGAAGGCCAGCACGGTGAACCACGCGGTGGCGCAGATCGCCGCGCCGACGTGCAAGCCGCCGAAGTGGTAGACCTTGCCCAGCGTCCAGCGGATCCGCAGCGGCCACGTGGTCGGCGCGCTGGTCGCGAGCCGGAACAGCAGGTTGATCACGTGCTGCTGGCGGATCAGGACGGCCAGTGTCAGGTTCAGCACCACCATTTCCGGGAGCGCTCCCAGAAATCCGGTGCCGAATGCCGCGATGACGTTGATCAAGATCACCGACGCGGCGAGCCGGTTGTGGTGGGTGAACGGACGTCGCCTCAGCCTGAGCCGGACCGACGGCGAGTCGGTGCGCGTGGTGGTCATGCGACCGTCACCAGCGACGACAGCGCGGCGCGGTCCACCTTGCCCCGTTCGGTCAGGGGCAGTTCGTCCACCGCGACGACCAGCGACGGCACGCAGTAGTACGGCAGGTCGCGCACGACGGCGTCCCTGGCGGCGTCCGGTGACACGGTGGCGGGACTGACGAACGCGACCAGCCTGCCGTCGTGCAGCACGGTCGTCGCGCGGTCGCAGCCGGGGGTCGTCTCCAGCGCCGACGTGACCGCGTCCAGCTCGACCCGGAAGCCCCGCACCTTGACCTGGTCGTCGGTGCGGCCGTGGTGCTCCAACTCGCCTTCCGGCGTCCACCGGCCCAGGTCCCGGGTCCGGAACATCACGTGGTCGCCGCCGAGGAACGGGTCGGGGCGGTAGCGCTGGGCGGTCAGCACGTCGTTGCCCAGGTAGCCCGCCGTGACGCAGGCGCCGCCCGCCCACATCTCGCCGACCTCGCCGATCCGGCACGGCCGCAGGTCCTCGTCGAGCACGTAGACCGTCGTGTTCGGCACCGGGCGGCCGATGGTCAGCCTGCCCGCGTTCGGGTCGTAGCGCTGCACGGTGTTGACGATCGTGACTTCCGTCGGGCCGCAGGCGTTGTGGAACGCCGCGCGGGCGGACCAGGCGTCGGCGAGGGGCTTGGGGCAGCGTTCGCCGGCGACCGCGACCGTTCGCACGTCCGGGCATCCCTGCGGGTCCAAAGTGGACAGCACGCCGGGCGTCGCGATGAGGACGGTGGCGGTTTTCGCCGTCTCCGCCATGTCCTTGCCGCGGATCACGGACGTCGCGCCGTGGGTGAGCGCGCCGAAGATCTCCCACACCGCCATGTCGAAGGCGATGTTGAGCAGTTGCGCTACCCGGTCCCCCGGTCCGATGTCGAGTGAACCGGGCGCGGTGAGCAGGACGTTGCACAGGTTCGCGTGGGTGACGCGCACGCCGTTGGGCACGCCGGTCGTGCCGGAGGTGAAGATGACGACCGCGGTCTCGCCGTCCCCGGTTCGGGGTGCGCCGACGCGGCGGTCCGGGAGGGTGTCGACCGCCAGGACGGTGGGCGCGGTGAGGGCGGGGGCGTGCTCGCTCGTGGTCAGGACGACCTCGATCTTCGCCGTGCGCATGACGTGGTCGAGGTGGCGTCGCGGGGTGATCCGGACGTCCTGCGGCACGTAGGCCGCACCGACCTTCAGCACCGCCAGGATGCCGACGACCATGGGGATCGAACGCGTTAAGAACACTCCGACGTGATCGCCTGGACGCACACCCGCGTCGAGCAGCGAGGCGGCGACGACGTTCGCGCGGTGGTCGAGCTCGCCGTAGGTGACGCAGTCGCCTTGGTGCTCGACCGCCCGTGCGTGGGGCGATCGCACCGCGTGAGCCTCGAAGGCGTGGTGTATCCGGTGGAACGGCGGCGTGGCGCTCGGTCCGCTCCCGAAGCGCCGGAACAGCGGACGATCATCCGGGGGTAGGTCTTGCACAGCGGATGGCTCGGTCATGGCCGTCACAGGGTGTGCACCTCTCGTCAGCCGGGCGTGGTCACCCGGTCTGAACGAGATAGCCCTCCCCCGCGTTCAAGCCGAACTTGAAATATCCACGATCGCTGTCTCAATTGTCGCGGTCGGCCGCTCCCGACGTTCCGCTCGGACTGATCGCGCGTCCGGACGGGTGCACGCGATCGAGGAAATCCCTGGTCAACGCGACGATCTCGGCCAGATTCGTCTCAAGTGCCCAGTGCCCGCCGTCGAGCAGGTGCAGTTCGGCGTCCGGCAGGTCGCGCAGGTAGGCCCGTGCGGCGCCCTCGGGCATGTAACCGTCGTGCGGACCCCACACGATCAGCGTCGGCGGCCGGTGCTCGCGCAGGTAGGCCTGCTGCCTGCCGAACCAGTCCACAGTGCTCCCCTGGTCGGCGAGCAGGTGGACGAGGTTCTCCCGCCGCTCGGGCGTGCCCAGCACCTGCCAGGACAACGTCCACAGGTCCGGGCTCACCCGGTCGACCAGGCGCTCGGGGAGTTCGCCGACGAACTCGCCGCGGAAACCCTCCTCGCTGACCGCGGCGCGGATCTCGGCCTCGCCGTCCGCGGTGGGGTTGGTCCAGTACTCCTTGAGCGGGCGGTACTTCGGCCCGTGCTGGTCTTCGTAGATGTCGCCGTTCTGGATGATGAGGGCGGCGACCCGCTCGGGCGCGTGCATGGCGAGCCGCAGCCCGAACTGGGAACCGTAGTCGTGCAGGTAGATGGCGTACCGGGTCAGGTCGGCCGCGTCGGTGAACCGCCGCAGGAACTCGGCGTACCCGTCGAAGGTGTAGGAGAAGCCGCTCCGGTCGGGCGTGCCGCTGTACCCGAAGCCGGGGTAGTCCGGCGCGATCAGGCGCCACCGGTCGCCGAGCGCGGCCATGAAGTCGCGGTACTGGAACGACGAGCAGGGATAGCCGTGCGGCAGCAGGACCACCGGGGCGTCCGGTGGTCCTGCCTCGCGGTAGAAGATGTCGGTCCCGTCGACCTTCATCGTCCGATGGGCCACCGGGACAGGCGTGTTCGACGAAGTCACCCCCGTCCCGTTGCACAGGGCGGTCGGCGGTAAACCTCGTCCCGCCCGCGAGGCCCCCTCGTCAGTGGGGTGGCTGGTTCGCGGTCCAGGCGTCGGCCAGCAGTTCCCTGGTCTCGCCCAGCAGCTGCGGCAGGACCTTGGTCTGGCCGATCACGGGCATGAAGTTCGCGTCGCCGCCCCAGCGCGGCACCACGTGCTGGTGCAGGTGGGCCGCGATGCCGGCACCCGCCACGACACCCTGGTTCATGCCGATGTTGAACCCGTGCGGGCCGGCGGTGTGCCGGATCACCCGCATCGCCTGCTGCGTGAACGCGGCGAACTCGGCCGTCTCGGCGGCCGTCAGGTCCGTGTAGTCCGGCACGTGCCGGTACGGCAGCACCATCAGGTGGCCCGGGTTGTACGGGTACAGGTTGAGCACCGCGAACACCAGCTCGCCGCGCGCCAGGATCAGGCCCTCGGCGTCGCCCAGCCCGATCACCCGGCAGAACGGGCACCCCTCGGGCTCGTCGCCGACCGCCTTGCCCTCACCGCGCACGTACGAGAGGCGGTGCGGGGTCCACAGCCGCTGCAACCCGTCGTGGACCCCGACCCCGTCCTGCTCCTCGTACCGGTTCGTCACTGGACGAGTTCCGCCGTGGGCGAGGCGTTCTCGCGCCGCCCGACCCAGTCCACGATCGTCTCGACCGCCCGTTCCACCGGCACGCCGTTGATCTGGGTGCCGTCGCGGAACCGGAACGACACCGCGCCCTGCTCCACGTCCTTGCCGCCGGCGAGCAGCATGAACGGCACCTTCTGCGTGGTGTGGTTGCGGATCTTCTTCTGCATCCGGTCGTCGGAGGCGTCCACCTCGACCCGGATGCCCTTCGCCTTGAGCTGCTTCGCGACCGCCAGCAGGTGGTCGACGTGCTCGTCCGCGATCGGGATGCCCACCACCTGCACCGGCGCGAGCCACGCCGGGAACGCGCCCGCGTAGTGCTCGGTCAGCACGCCGAAGAACCGCTCGACCGAGCCGAACAACGCGCGGTGGATCATGACCGGGCGCTGCCGGGTGCCGTCCGGACCGGTGTACTCCAGCTCGAACAGCTCGGGCAGGTTGAAGTCCACCTGGATGGTCGACATCTGCCAGGTACGACCCAGCGCGTCCTTGGCCTGCACGGAGATCTTCGGCCCGTAGAACGCCGCGCCACCCGGGTCCGGCACCAGTTCGAGGCCGCTGGACTCGGCCGCGACGCGCAACGCCTCCGTCGCCTCCGCCCACACCTCGTCGGAGCCGACGTACTTCTCCTCGTTGCGGGTGGACAGCTCCAGGTAGAAGTCGTCCAGGCCGTAGTCGCGCAGCAGCCCGAGCACGAAGTCCAGCAGCGACTTCAGCTCCTCCTGCACCTGGTCGGGCGTGCAGAAGATGTGCGCGTCGTCCTGCGTCATGCCGCGCACTCGGGTGAGGCCGTGGATCACGCCGGACTTCTCGTACCGGTAGACCGAGCCGAACTCGAACATGCGCAGCGGCAGCTCGCGGTAGGACCGCCCGCGCGACCGGAAGATCAGGTCGTGGAACGGGCAGTTCATCGGCTTGAGGTAGTAGTCCTGGCCCGGCTTGCGCAGCTTGCCGTCCTCGTCGTACTCGGCGTCGAGGTGCATCGCCGGGTACATGCCGTCCTTGTACCAGTCGAGGTGACCGGACGTCTCGAACAGGTTGCCCTTGGTGATGTGCGGCGAGTAGACGAACTCGTAGCCCTCTTCGGTGTGCCGGGCGCGCGAGTAGTCCTCCATGGCCTTGCGGATGATCCCGCCGCGCGGGTGGAACACCGCCAGGCCGGAGCCGATCTCGTCCGGGAAGCTGAACAGGTCCAGCTCGACGCCGAGCTTGCGGTGGTCGCGGCGCTCGGCCTCGGCCAGCAGCTCCATGTGCGCGTCCAGCGCCTCCTGCGACTCCCACGCGGTGCCGTAGATGCGCTGCAACTGCGGGTTCTTCTCGTTGCCGCGCCAGTAGGCGGCGGCGACCCTGGTCAGCTTGAACGCCGGGATGTGCTTGGTCGTCGGCACGTGCGGGCCGCGGCACAGGTCGCCCCAGACGCGGTCGCCGGAACGCGGGTCGAGGTTGTCGTAGATCGTCAGCTCGCCGCCGCCGACCTCCATCACCTCGGCCGTGTCGACATCGCTCTTGATGTCCACGAGTTCGAGCTTGAACGGCTCGGCGGCCAGTTCGGCCTTGGCGGCGTCGACCGACTCGACCACGCGGCGGTTGAACCGCTGCGCGCCCTTGATGATCGACTTCATGCGCTTCTCCAGCGCCGCGAGGTCGTCGAGGGTGAACGGCTTGTCGACCTGGAAGTCGTAGTAGAAGCCGTCCTTGACCGGCGGGCCGATGCCCAGCTTGGCCTCGGGGAACTGCTGCTGCACGGCCTGCGCCAGCACGTGGGCCGCCGAGTGCCGGATGACGCTGCGGCCGTCCTCGGTGTCGGCGGCGACCGCCTCCACCTCGACCTCGACCTGCGGCGTCCAGGAGAGGTCGCGGAGGTGGCCCTCGGCGTCCCGCACGACCACGACGGCGTCCGGTCCCTTGCCCGGGAGCCCTGCCTCACGCACCGCCGTCCCCGCGGTGGTCCCCGCCGGCACCACCACGCGCGGTGGGGCGAGAGCGGCTGCGGGACGTGGCTGGGACACGGTGACTCCTCGGTGTGTGGTCGGTCGTTCACCTGAGATGTTATCGGTGCTCACCGAGTCCATTTCCGGCGCACCGGCCGCGCGGGCGGGGTAACGGGCCGCCGGCCGCCCTCGACTGTCACGATGAGTAGTCACACGGATGGAGTGCTCCGCTTGTTACGTCTCGAGGTGCTGGACTACGCGGGCCCGACCACCTGGCGGTGGCGGCTGACCGACGCGGGCGCGTTCGTCACCGACCACCCGGTCGAGTTGGACCCGGCGGAGTGGCAGTTCGAGGCGTTCACCGACCTGCACAGGTACCTGAGGTGGCACGCGGCCCCGGACCGACGTCTGGCGCACGAGGCGGAGCTGGTCTCCCAGGTCGGCGACTGGATCACCGCACGGGTGCTCGGCCCGGTCGCCCCGGCTCTGGCCGCCGCGCGCCGCCCGGTCCGGGTCGAGGTGCCCGCTCCCGCGAGCGCGCTGGCCTACCGGCCGTGGGAGCTGGCCCGGGTGGACGGGCGGGCCCTGTCCGGGCACCGGGTGGGGTTCGTGATCGACCACCTGCCGCGCCGGCCCCTGGTCAAGGCGGAGGTGGGGCAGCGGCTGCGGATGCTCGCGGTGTTCAGCCTGCCGGAGGACGCGAGCGCGCTGAACCTGCGCAAGGAGCGTTACGCGCTCGCACGGCTGGTGCACGACATCGCGGCGGTGAACCACAAGGCCGTCGAGCTGCGCGTGCTCCAGTACGGCGCGACGCGCGAACGTTTGCAGGACGCCCTGCTGGAGCGGGAGGGCTGGGACGTGGTGCACCTGTCCGGCCACGGCCTGCCGGCGGGCGTGGTGCTGGAGGACGACGCGGGCCGCCGTGACCTGATCTCCAGCACGGAGCTGGTCGACCTGCTCGACCTGGCCTCGGACCAGATCAAACTGGTCACGCTGTCCGCCTGCGAGTCGGCCGCCGTGACCGCCGCCGAGCACCTGCACCTGCTGGGCCTCGCGCCCGCGGTCCGTGCGGCGGTGAGCGAGGTCGGCTCGCTGCCCGCCGTGGCGACCGAGCTGGTGCGGCGCCTGGACTGCGCCGTGCTGGCGATGCGCTACCCGGTGGTGGACGATTTCGCCATCGCCCTGTCCAGGTCGTTCTACGACCTCGTGCTGGGCAAGGGCCAGCCGGTGGCCCGCGCGTTGGCGCTCTCCCTGCCCCGCGTCGCCGCCGATCCGCCCACGCCGGGCGCGCCGGCCCTGTCCGCCGCGACGCCGACCCTGTTCGGTGCGCGCGCCGAGGACCTGCGCCTGGTGCCACCCGCCGGCGAGCCGCTCGTGTTCCAGGCGGAACGGCAGAAGCTGGCGGAGTTCCCGGCGCAACCGGACCGGTTCGTCGGCCGGGTCGGCCCGATGACCCGCGCGACCACGGCCCTGGCACCCCGCAGCGGCCGGGCCGGTGTGCTGTTCCACGGCATGGCAGGCGCGGGTAAGACCGCTTGCGCGCTGGAGCTGGCCTACACCCACGAGGAGTCGTTCCCGCAGATGGCGTGGCACGCGGCGCCACCGGAGGGGCACGACATCGGCTCGGCGTTGACCGACTTCGCGCTGGCGTTGGAGCGGCAGTTGTCCGGCCTCAAGCTGGCACACCTGGTCGGCAACACCGACGCGTTGCGGCGTTCGCTGCCGGGGTTGACGGAGGCGCTGGAGCAGAACCGTGTGCTGGTGGTGCTGGACAACGTCGAGTCCCTGCTCACCGAACGCGGGGCTTGGCGCGACGAACGCTGGGGCCTGTTCATCGATGCCATGACCGCTCACCGGGGCCTGTCCCGGCTGGTCCTCACATCCCGGCGGCGGCCCTCCGGTTTGGCGGACTCGGTGCTGGTCGAGCCGGTGCACGCGCTGTCGTTGCAGGAAAGCGTGCTGCTCGCGCGCGAGTGGCCGAACCTGAGCGCATTGATCGACACGGCCCCCGAACTGGCCGCGCGCGTGCTGGAAGTCGTGCAAGGACACCCCAAACTGCTCGAACTCGCCGAGGGCCGGGCGGGTGACCGGGAGGCCTTGGCGACCCGGCTGGACGAGGCCGACGCGACCTGGCAGGCCCAGGGCACCCGTCTCGAACCGTTCCTGCGCGGCAACGACCCCACCGCGAGCGACACCGCTTACCTGGCCGTGCTGGACTCCTGGACCCACGCTGCCGTCGCCACCCTGCCGTCGGAGTCCGCGCAGCTGTTCCGGTTCCTGTGCTGTCTGGAGGACGTCGACCGGTTGAGGCCGATCGTCACTTCGGCATGGCCACACGTATGGCGCGACAGCAGCTCCGAGCAGCCACCGGACATCGACACCGCGATGCGCCCCCTCGTCCGTCAAGCCCTTGTCGCACTGGACGACGCCAACGGGATGCGTTACCGAATCCACCCAGGCGTGGCCGAAGTCGGTCGCACCTCCTCCAGCCCAGAGTTCCGCGACGTGATCGACAACGCCCTCGCCGATCTCTGGCTGAACATGCTGCTCTCGTCAGTGGCGCAGGAGAACGACCAACTCGGCTGGCTGGTCCGCCACGCCGCGCGCTCCGCCGGCCCTTACCTGCTGCGCACGCAGCGCTGGAGCGAACTCGGCTGGGCGATTCAGGAAACATTGCGCCGAGACACTTTGAGAGCCGCCGTTGCCGCCCTGTTGCCCGCCCTGTCCACGGCCGTGGAGGCCACTCGCGGCACCGAATTCGAACTGTCCATCGGTCTCTCACTGGCGACCATCCTGATGAGCACCGACGCTGACCGAGCGGAGGTCCTGTGCCTGGAACTGTTGGAGACCTCGGTGGCGCGGGAGAATTTCTCCTTGGCGATGGTGTTCGCGGGCAGTTTGATCGACATCTACCAGAACAAACGGGAATTCGACCGCGTCTTGGATCTCGTCGAAGTCGCCACCGGCTACGCGACACGCGCAGGTTTGGGAACGTGGACCCAACTTGCCCTCGACACCCAACGGTTGGAAGCCATGCACCGGCTGGGCCGCCATTCGCATGTTCTTGAACACGTCGAGAAGAACATCGCGACGATGGCCACTCTGACCGAGCCACCTCTGGGGTCGGACGAGGTCACCCAGCCGTGGAGTGTCAGGGAAAACACCGCGCAACTCGGCGCGTTCGTAGCCAACGATCTCAGGCAGTGGCAGCGGGTGCTGGACCTCAACGCCGTGGTCCGCGAGTCCGAGCGCCGACGAGGCGCGAGCGCAGGTGAGGCAGCAATGACCGCCTTCAACAACTACGGCGCGCTGCTGGAGTTGGGACGTGTCGCTGAGGCGGTGGACCTGCTGCGCGAGTGTCTGGTCGTCTTCCAGGACGAGAACCGGCTGGCTGAGATCGGCAAGACCTTCTCCGCGCTTGCCGACGCGGAGAGCAGGCTCCACCACATCGACCGCGCTGTCGAACTGGAAGAGGAGGCACTGCGGATCACGTACGCGTACGGCGATCCCCTCACGATCCAAGCGTGCCATTCCAACCTCGGCGAGTACTTGAGGCGCTCCCGGACCACTGATCTGGCCTGGGCGCACTCCGTCGCGGGAAGCGTGATCGCTTACCAGATGGGAATCAGCGATTGGGAAAGGCTGGTCCAGCCCCTCTCCGGCATATTGGCCGATTACGGCGAACAGACAGGTGAGTTCGACCGGGTCTGCGCGCTCGTGGACGAGGTGGAGGGCGTGCACCTGGCCGACCTGATCGACCGGTTGCCCCGCCGCGCCCAGGACGGTCAACGCGCGTTGGACGAGATCGTTCGGCTTGCGGAACGCAGTGTTCCCGAACAGATCTCCACGTTGGTGCAGCAGTGGGTGCCGATCATCTCGGCCATGCGCGCGTCGCGTGGCACCGACCGCGACACGACCCAAACCGCCAACTTCATCGTCGAGGGAGCCTTGGTTACCAGCCGGGAGGTGCTCGATTGGCATGCCTTCGCATCGACTCTGGAACGCGTCCGGGACGGTGACCTGGACGTTCCGGTCGACGATCTCAGTCCGGCTCAAGCAGCGATCGTCCGGCGCGCGGTGGACGTGCTCGATGGGCGGGCCGAGATTGATCCGGACGCCTGGCGAGAACTGGTGGACGACGGCTCAGCCGACGATCAGGGCGGGGAGGGCTGAGGCGGAGACGACCTCACGGCCCGTCGTGCGCTGGTAGCGGCGGACGAGGTCGCGGTGGCGGGCTCGGTGGCCGAGGTGGCGTTCGACGGTCAGGAGTGGGTTGCGGCGGGGTGGTGGGAAGGTCGCGGCGAGGTCGGCGAGGAGTGCCTTGCGGTCGATGTTCGCGGTCTTGAGCACCCACGCGACGCCGGGGTCGAGGGCGGTGAGGGCCAAAGCCAAGTGTTCGGGGCGGTGGTTGCGTTCGCGGCGGGCCAGGGCCAGGCGGAGGGACGCCGCGTAGGCGGCCTGGGCGTCCAGGCCGAGCGGCGGTCGCAGGTTTGCGCAGTGCCTCCGCGCCTTTGCCGCGCCGAGCGGTAGGAGCGGTTCACGGCCGGCGGGGCGGTCCAGGGCTGGGGTGCCGCCGAGCAGGCGGTCGAGGTCGACGCCCAGGGGTGCCAGGACGGCCCGGTCTGCTGCGCCGCCCGCGCCCAGTGGTGCAGCGAGGTGGGCGGCGTCCCGGATCGCGGACGCGGTGGCGCCGTGGCGGTGCAGGACGGCGTTGAGCGGGGCAGGGGCGTCGGACAGGGCTGCCAGGAGGTGTTCGCTGCCGGTGCGTGGGTGGCCGAGGTCGAGTGCGAGTTTGAGCGCGCGGCCGATGGTGCGGTTCAGGTCGGGGTGGTCGCCTTGGAACACCGGATCAGTCCTCTCGGCCGTATTTGCGGTGGACGGTCTGCTTGGTGACACCCAGGCGGGTGGCGATGTCACGCCATGACCAGCCGGCTTGGCGGGCGGCGGCGACGTGTTGGGCTTCCAGTTGCTCCACCAGGCGACGCAGGCGGGCCACGGCGCGCAGGCCGGCGTCCGGGTCCGCGCCGTGCGCGGCCTGGTCGAGATCGGCGATCGTGGACATGTCGTCAACATATGCTGACGACCGCGTGACCGTCAACACATGCTGACGACAGGGGGTTCAGCTGACCGACAGCAGACGATCAGGATCCGCTCAGGTCGGTCGCGCATGATGGCGTTCAACAGCACGGGAGAGCAGGAGTTCCACCATGTCAGACCCGCAGAAGCCACCGCAGCAAGACCCCGACTCACCGGCGGGCCAGACTCCCACCACACCTCCGGCCGCCGACCGGTCAGCCCCTCAACAGCCCGCCGACTCCGCCGCGAGCACCACCACGCCCATGGCGACCCCGGTGCCCGGTCCGGCCGCCGACAGCGCAACCACACCCGGTACCGCGCAGCCGGCAGGTGACGCGCCTGAACAAGCCGCAGCCCAGCCGGCCCCGGGTTCCGCCGCCGACGAACCGGCCACCGCCGCCCAACCGGCACCGGGCGTGCCACACCCGACCCACGTCCCACCGCCTGCGGGAAAGGGTGCTGTCGTTGTCCGGGTCGTCAAGCACCGGGCCACCCAGCTGGTCGCAGTCGGCCTCCTCGGCCTCGTCCTGGGCGGCGGGATCGTGGCGGTCGCCGACCGTGACCACCGCCGCTACGGCGTGGGCGCCGACCGGCCCGGCCACTCGCGGTTCGACGAGCGCGGATCCCAGCGCGGGTTCGAGCGCGGGCCCGAGCGCTGGTCCGAACGCGGCGACCGCATGCCGGGACGCGACTCCGGGCGCTGACAGCTCAGGCAGGCGCGTTGGCGCGGACGAACTCCTCGAAGTCGGCCACCCGGCTCCCCGACCGCCAGAACCGGGCCGGGGGAACCACCGCCAGGTGGTCGACTCCCAACGCGGCGTAGTCCGCCACCACCGACGCGTCCAGTCGCTCGGACGGGCTCACCACGATCGTGAGCCCGTCCCCGCCGGCCCTCCGCAACGCCTCCACCTGGGCCGCCGTCTGCTCCCGGTCGAGCATGAACCCGTACCACCCGTCGGCGTGCCGCACCGCGCGCCGGTGAGCGCTCGCGCTGTGCCCGCCCACGACGACCGGTATCGGCCGCTGCACCGGCCTGGGGTGGGCGTCGACCCCGGAGAACGACACGGTCTCCCCGTGGAACTCCGGCTTCTCGTCGTCCCACAACACCCGCATGGCCGCCAGGTACTCGTCGGCCCGCGCACCACGCCCCGCCATCGGCATCCCGACCGCCCGCATCTCCGGCTCGACGTACCCCACGCCCATCCCGAACACCAGCCGCCCGCCGCTGAGGACGTCCACCGAGACGAGCTGCTTGGCCAGCACCACGGGATTGCGCTGGGGCAGGATCACGATCCCGGTCGCCAACCGCACCCATCGGGTCACGGCGGCGAGGTACGTCAACGAGACCACCGGGTCGAGGATGGGCAGATCGGGCTCGATCGGCGACGGCGGGACGCGCGGCGAAGGCGCCACCACGTGCTCACCGGCCCACACGGTGTCGTATCCCAGTTCTTCGGCGAGAACGGCGATCCGGGCGGCCACTTCCGGTTCGGCGCACGGCCCCATGTTGATCCCGAACAGCCCCAGAGTGATCACACGATCGAACGTAAGTCGAGCCGAGCAATGCGACAAACGACGGTTTCGCACTGCAGCAATGCGCAATAGTCATACCTCATGGCGGACTTCACCCTGACCGGCTTGCGCGTGCTGCGCGAGGTGGCCGCACAAGGCTCGTTCACCGGCGCGGCCGAACGACTCGGCTACACGCAGTCCGCCATCTCCCGGCAGATAGCCGCCCTGGAAGCCGCCGCTGGCACACAACT
Organism: Saccharothrix deserti; assembly: GCF_009769385.1. Lineage (GTDB taxonomy): Bacteria > Actinomycetota > Actinomycetes > Mycobacteriales > Pseudonocardiaceae > Actinosynnema > Actinosynnema deserti. The sequence continues at coordinate 42,576 of NZ_ML775962.1, read as the reverse complement.
GTTCGAGCGAACCGCCCGAGGCGTGCGCCTGGCCGAGGCCGGACACGTTCTCCTGCGCCACGCCGACGCCGTGCTGGACCGCGTGGACGCCGCCCGCCGCGACCTCGACAACCTCCGGGGCCAAGTCGCGGGCCGGCTCCGCGTAGGCGCCTTCCCCACCGCGATGGCCGCCCTGCTCCCCCAGGCGATCAGCCGTTCCCGCCAGATCGGGGTGACGCTGCGGGAAGGCACGACACCCGCCCAACTACGCCGGGTCAGAGCGGGCACGCTCGGGCTGGCGGTCGTAGGCGGCGTGACGGAGGACCCCGACCTGCACCTGGACCCCCTACCGCCCGACCCGCTGCTGTTGGCAGTCGCACGGGACCACCCGCTGGCCGGTGCGCGGGCGGTGGCCTTCGAGGAGTTGGCGGGCGAGACGTGGATCGCAGGCAGCGCGAACCCGGGCGAGACCTTCCTCGCGCCCTGGCGACCACGAGTCGGTTTCGTGGTGCGCGAGTGGACGGCCAAGCTGGGGCTGGTCGCGGCCGGTCTCGGGGTGACGTTGGTGCCCGGTCTGGCGGCGACGTCGATCCGCGCCGACATCGCGTTGATCCGCATCAGCGACCCGGAAGCCACCCGGGCGGTCGCGCTGGCCACCCGTGACCGCACGGCGACGACCAAGGCATTCGCGGACGTCGTGCAAGACGTCGCGGCCGACCTGGCGGTCGCCCTGCGCCACCGCCTCCGGGACCGCTGAGTCCTGGGCCCGCTGAGTCCTGGGCCCGCCGCCGTGGCCGCCGTATTTCCCGGCTAACGTGAGTAATGCGATTCAGGTTGTCCTGGGTTGCATTCTCCACCCGATACGGTGATCTTCAGGACAGGAAGCCGCGCAGTAGCAGGGCCGTGCCGTCCAGGTGTTCGGCCATCGCCCGCCGCGCGGCTTCCGGGTCGCCCGCCACGATGTGGGTGACGATCACTTCGTGCTGCTCGTTCGAGTGCGCCAGGTTGGGCGGCAGCAGGGGGATGCGGTCCAGCAGGGCGTTGGTTCTCATCCGGGCGTCGGCGACGGCCGTCGTGAGTGACGGGGAGCCGGTCGCCTCGGCGATCGCCAGGTGCAGCCGCGAGTCCTTGCGCCGGTATTCCTCCAGCGACGCGTCGCGGCACTCGGTCAGGCGCGTCAACAGGTTCCGCCGCTCCACCGCCCCCAACGCACGGCCCGCCGCGCACTCCGCCGCACCCGTCTCCACCGCCAGCCGCAACGTCAACGCGTCCGCCAGCTCCTCCGGATCGACCTGGCGGTCCGGCGCGGCCACGGGCACCGGGGAGTTCACGAACGTCCCGCCGTACCGGCCGCGCCGCGACTCGACGTACCCGGCGTCCTGCAACGACCTGATCGCCTCGCGCAACGTCACCCGGCTGACACCCAACCGGGTCGCCAGCTCCCGCTCAGCGGGCAACCGCTCCCCCGGCCCCACCACGCCGAGCCGGATCGCCTGCACGAGCCGTTCCACGGTCTCCTCGAACGCGTTGCCCGCCCGCACGGGGCGGAACAACGCGTCCTGCAGGGGCATCACAGCGGTGTCACGTAGGCACCGGCGATACCGCCGTCCACCAGGAAGTTCGACGCGGTCATGAACGACGAGTCGTCGCTGGCCAGGAACGCCACCGCGGCCGCGATCTCCTCCGGCTCGGCGAACCGGCCCAACGGCACGTGCACCAACCGCCGCGCGGCCCGCTCCGGGTCCTTCGCGAACAGCTCGCGCAGCAACGGCGTGTTCACCGGTCCGGGCGACAGGGCGTTGACCCGCACCCCCTGCCGGGCGAACTGCACGCCCAGCTCCCGACTCATCGCCAGCACACCGCCCTTGGACGCGGTGTACGAGATCTGCGACGTCGCCGCGCCCATCGTCGCCACGAACGACGCGGTGTTGATCACCGAACCGCGTCCCTGCGAGAGCATGTGCGGGATCGCGTACTTGCAGCACAGGTACACCGAGGTGAGGTTGACCTTCTGCACCCGCTCCCACGCCTCGATGCCGGTCGTGAGGATGGAATCGTCGTCCGGCGGGGAGATGCCCGCGTTGTTGAACGCGACGTCCACCGACCCGTAGGTGTCCACAGTGGTCTGGTACAGCGCCGACACCTGCTCCTCGTCGGTCACGTCGACCTGCACGAACAGCCCGCCAACCTCGTCGGCCGCCGCCTTGCCCGCGTCCGCGTCGACGTCGGCGACGACGACCCGCGCCCCTTCGGACGCCAGCCGCCGCACCGAGGCCAGCCCGATGCCGCTGCCGCCGCCGGTCACCACGGCCACCCGGCCCTCAAGTCGCTGAACCATGTCTCTCCCAATCAGTGCGCATCAGTGAGCGATGAAGACGTTCTTGGTCTCGGTGAACGAGTCGAGCGCGTCCGGCCCGAGCTCGCGTCCCAGCCCGGACTGCTTGAACCCGCCGAACGGGGTCCAGTACCGCACCGAGGAGTGCGAGTTGACCGACAGGTTCCCCGCCTCGACGGCACGCGACACGCGCAGCGCCCGCCCCACGTCCCGCGTCCAGATCGACCCGGACAGCCCGAACTCGCTGTCGTTGGCCAACCGCACCGCGTCCTCCTCGTCGGTGAACGGCAGCACGGCCACCACCGGCCCGAAGATCTCCTCCACCGCGGCGGGATCACCGGGCGCGACCGGCGCCAGAACGGTTGGCGGGAACCAGAAACCCGCACCGGAAGGAGCCGACCCGCGGAACGCCACCGGCGCGTCGGCAGGCACGTAGGACGCGACCTTCTCCCGGTGCGCGGCCGAGATCAGCGGCCCCATCTCGGTGGCCTCGTCACCCGGCGCGCCGACCACGACACCCTTGACCGCCGGTTCCAGCAACTCCATGAACCGGTCGTACACCGACGCCTGCACGAGGATCCGTGACCGCGCGCAGCAGTCCTGACCGGCGTTGTCGAACACCCCGTACGGCGCCGTGGCGGCGGCCTTCTCCAGGTCGGCGTCGTCGAACACGATGTTGGCCGACTTGCCGCCCAACTCCAGCGTCACCCGCTTCACCTGCTCGGCGCACCCGGCCATGATCTGCTTGCCGACCCGCGTGGACCCGGTGAACACGACCTTGCGCACGTCGGGGTGCGTGACGAATCGCTGCCCCACCACCGGCCCGGCTCCCGGCAAGACCTGGAACACGTCCGGCGGAATCCCGGCCTCCAGTGCGAGCTCCGCCAACCGCAGCGCGGTCAACGGCGTCAGCTCGGCGGGCTTGAGCACCACCGTGTTCCCCGCCGCCAACGCGGGCGCGAACCCCCACGAGGCGATCGGCATGGGGAAGTTCCACGGCACGATCACGCCGACCACGCCCACCGGCTCGTGGAAGGTCACGTTCAGCCCGCCGGGCACCGGGATCTGCCTGCCGAACAAGCGTTCCGGCGCGGCCGAGTAGTAGTGCAGCACGTCGCGGACGTTCCCGGCCTCCCACCGCGCGTTGCCGATGGTGTGCCCGGAGTTCAGCACCTCCAGTGCCGCCAACTCCTCCAGCGCACCGTCGACCGCCTCGGCGAACCGCCGCAGCAGCCGGGCCCGGTCGCCGGGCGCGACCGCGCGCCACGCGGGCAACGCCGCCGACGCACGGGCGATCGCCGCGTCGGTCTCCTCCAGCGAGGCCAGCGGAACCGTCCGGACCACCTCCTCGGTGGCCGGGTTGATCACGTCGAACGACGTCACCTCGTACTCCTGTCCGGATTCGAAACGTGCCCGTGGAAGGCGTGCCGGTGAGACGCGTGCCCGCGGGAAGCGTGCCCACGAGAAGCTTGCCCATGGGAAGAGGCACTGACGAGAGCGGCGAACAAGCGGTCATCCTCGCTGTCGGCCTCGGGGTGCGACTGCACGCCGAGCACGAACCGGGCACCGGTCAGCTCCACCGCCTCCACGGTGCCGTCCGGCGCGCCCGCGATCACCCGCAGCCCGTCGCCGAGGGTGTCCAACGCCTGGTGGTGGTGGCAGTACACGGTGGTGGACAGCCCTACGATCCCGGCCAGCACCGAACCCGGCGCGACCGAGATCCCGGTGTGCTCGTACACGGCGGGCGCCGGGTTGTGGCCCTCCACGTGCTGGATCAACGTCCCGCCCAGCGCCACGTTGAGCACCTGCATGCCCCGGCACACCGCGAGCAGCGGCAGGTCGAGCTTCAACGCCGCACGGGTCAGGTTCAGCTCGGCCACGTCCCGCTCGGGCCGCGCCGGTCCGGTGCGCGGGTCGCGTGGCCGCCCGTACAGCGCCGGGTCGACGTCCGCGCCGCCCGCCAGCACCAGACCGTCGAGGAAGCCGATGCTGTCCGCGTCCCACGTGCCGACCGGGGGCAGCAGCACGGGGTTGCCGCCCGCGCGCACGACCGAGTCGAGGTAGTCGCGGTGCAGCACCGCCGCCTCCACGTCCCAGACGCCGAACTTCGTGCGTTCCAGGTAGGTGCTGACGCCGATCAGCGGCCTGCCGCTAGAGCCGTTCGAAACCACGGATGCGCTCCCAATCCGTCACCGACGAGTCGAACGCGGCCAGTTCCACCCGGGCCGCGTTGAGGTAGTGCTCGACCACGTCCTGGCCGAACGCCTCGCGCGCGAGTTCGCTCTTGGCCAGCAGGGACGCGGCGTCACGGAGCGTAGCGGGAACGGTGGGGCGGTCGGACGAGTAGGCGTTGCCGACGAACTCGTCCTCCAGCGGCAACTCGTTGTCCACGCCGTGCAGACCGGCCGCGATCAGGGCGGCGACGGCCAGGTACGGGTTCACGTCACCGCCCGGCACCCGGTTCTCGAACCGCAGCGACTGGCCGTGACCGACCACGCGCAGTGAGCACGTCCGGTTGTCCTTGCCCCACGCCACCGCGGTCGGCGCGAAGCTGCCCGGCACGAACCGCTTGTAGGAGTTGATGTTCGGGGCCAGGAAGTAGGTCAGCTCGCGCAGCCCGGCCAGCTGACCGGCCAGGAAGTGCCGCATGAGCTTCGACATGCCGTCGCCCTCGGCGAACACCGGCTCGTCTTCGGTCGAACGCAGGCTCAGGTGGATGTGGCAGGAATTGCCCTCGCGCTCGTTGTACTTGGCCATGAACGTCAGCGCCTTGCCGTGCTGCGCCGCGATCTCCTTGGCGCCGTTCTTGTAGATGCTGTGGTTGTCGCAGGTCGCCAGCGCCTCGGTGTAGCGGAACGCGATCTCGTGCTGGCCGGGGTTGCACTCGCCCTTGGCCGACTCGACGTACAGGCCCGCGCCCGTCATGTGGTTGCGGATGGCGCGCAGCAGCGGCTCGATGCGGGCGGTGCCGAGCATGGAGTAGTCCACGTTGTACTGGTTGGACGGTGTGAGGCCGCGGTAACCCCGGTCCCAGGCGTCCTCGTAGGTGTTGTCGAAGACGATGAACTCCAGCTCCGTGCCCACGAACGCGCGCAGCCCGCGTTCGGCGAGCCGGTCGAGCTGGCGCTTGAGGATCTGGCGCGGTGAGGCCACCACCGGCTCGCCGTTCTCCCAGACGAGGTCGCACATGACCATCGCGGTGCCCTCCTGCCACGGCACGCGGCGCAGCGTGGCCAGGTCGGGTCGCATCACGAAGTCGCCGTAGCCGCTGTCCCACGACGACATGGCGTAACCGCTGACGGTGTTCATCTCCACGTCGACGGCCAGCAGGTAGTTGCAGCCCTCGGCCGCGTGCGAGAGGACCTCGTTGACGAAGTAGCGCGCGCCGCAGCGCTTGCCCTGGAGGCGGCCTTGCATGTCGACGACGGTGACCAGCACCGTGTCGATCTCCCCGGCGTCCACGAGCACGCGCAACTCCTCCACGGCGAGCATCCGCAGTACCTCCAAAGGTATGTCAGCGAGCCATTGGACGGCTCATCCTGACACCATCGGGTGTACCGCGCCACCCTCGGCCGGAAACCGGCGCCCTGGAGGTGGGGCCGCTGGACACGAGTTCGACTCCTTCGGGCGACTTTCCGCTGGACAACCGTTGACACCGCCAGGTGAACCGGTCCACTCTCCCCTCCAAAGGAGCGCGACTGACCCATTAGGGAGCGCAGATGGCCAAGCACGTCGAGTACGAGAAGGTGGGCAGCGAGTACCTGGAGCACCGCCAGCTCAAGCGGGGAGCGGCGGGCTGGGTGCTGCTGGCCGGGCTGGGGGTCTCCTACGTCATCTCCGGCGATTTCGCCGGGTGGAACTTCGGACTCGCCCAGGGTGGCTGGGGCGGGCTGCTGGTCGCGACCATCCTGATGGGCGCCATGTACACGTGCATGGTGTTCGGCCTGGCGGAACTCGCCGCCGCACTGCCCGTGGCCGGAGCCGGGTACGGCTTCGCGCGACGGGCGCTGGGACCGTTGGGCGGGTTCGCGACGGGCATCGCGATCCTGGTCGAGTACGCCATCGCACCCGCCGCGATCGTCGTGTTCATCGGCGATTACGTCCAGGCGCTCGGGCTGTTCGGACTCACCAGTTCGTGGCCGGTGTACCTGGTCTGCTACCTGATCTTCGTCGGCGTGCACCTGTACGGCGTGGGCGAGGCGCTGCGGCTGATGTTCGTCATCACCGGTGTCGCGGTCGTCGCGCTGGTCGCGTTCGTGGCCGGCATGATCCCGAAGTTCGACTCGGCCAAGCTGTTCGACATCGGGGACGGCAGCTTCCTGCCGTTCGGGGTCACCGGGGCACTCGGGGCGCTGGTGTACGCGATCTGGTTCTTCCTCGCGGTCGAGGGCGTGCCGCTGGCGGCCGAGGAGGCGCGCGACCCGAAGAAGGACATGCCGCGCGGCATCATCGGCGCGATGCTGGCGCTGCTGGTGTTCGCGGCGCTGATCCTCGTGTTCGCGCCGGGTGGTGCGGGTTCGGCGGCGTTGATGTCCTCCGGCAACCCGCTGCCCGAGGCGGTGCGCGCGGCCTACGGCGGCGACAACGTGCTCGCGCAGATCGTGAACTACGTGGGCCTCGCCGGGCTCGTCGCGTCGTTCTTCTCGATCATCTACGCGTACTCGCGGCAGCTGTTCGCGCTGTCCCGCGCGGGATACCTGCCGCGCTGGTTGTCGAAGACCGGCAAGCGCAAGACGCCGTACCTGGCGCTGATCGTGCCCGGCACCATCGGGTTCATCCTCGCGGCGATCATGAAGAGCGGCGCGACGCTGATCAACATCGCGGTGTTCGGCGCGGCGCTGTCGTACGTGTTGATGATGGTGTCGCACATCGTGTTGCGGGTTCGCGAGCCGGAGTTGGAGCGGCCGTACCGGACGCCGGGCGGCGTCGTCACGACCGGTGTGGCGCTGGTGCTCGCGGTGGCGGCGGTCGTGGCGACGTTCTTCGTGGACGAACTGGCCGCCGGGATCACGGCGGGCATCGTCGTGGTGGCGTTGGCGTACTTCTGGTTCTACAGCCGGCACCACCTGGTGGCCTCCGCGCCCGAGGAGGAGTTCGCGGCCATCGCGCAGGCGGAGGAGGAGTTGAAGGACTGACCGGGTCACGTCGGGTGGCAACCCTCGCCGCCACCCGACGTGACTGCGGTTCCACCTATCGTGGAACGCAGGTCCTCCCGGGAGTGGGAACCCCTTGACAACGGGGCGCCGAACCGAGGAGGACGGAAGTCATGCCAGCCAGGACGTTCACAGCCGGTGTGGCCATCGCGGCACTGCTGGTCACGACCACCCCCGCCCTTGCCGCACAGACCTACGAAGAGCAGGTTCTGTCGCTCACCAATGGGGAACGCGCGGCGGCGGGCTGCCCGGCGCTCGCACCGAACGCCCAACTCGCGGCGGCGGCCAAGAAGCACAACGACGAGATGGCGCGGACCGGGAACCTCAGCCACACCGGCGTGGACGGCAGCACACCGGCACAACGCATCACCGAAGCGGGTTACCAATACCGGGTGATGGCGGAGAACATCGCCGCCGGGCAGACGTCCGCGGAAGAGGTCGTGCGGGCGTGGATGAACAGCGAAGGCCACCGCGCCAACATCGTCAACTGCGAACTGCGGGACCTCGGCGTGGCCTACGCCGTGAACCGCGACAACAAACCGTTCTGGACGCAGGATTTCGGCGCGACGGGCTGAGTTGTCGGTGGGCCGGTCCGGGGCGGTCACCCGCCTGGTGCCCCTGCCCGCTTGGACTTCACCACCGTTCCGTGGTCTCGACGACACTGCCCTCGCCGAGCAGGTCGGCGCCGATCACCTTGGTCAGCCGCCCTTCGACCTCCACCCTCAACCGGGGACGGCCGGCGAACGCGGCCAGGTTCACCGGGCTGCCCTCGGTGAAGCGGATCTCCTTGAGGTTGGGCAGGTCCGCGATCGGCTCCAACGAGCGCGTGTCCCGCGCGGAGCTGAGCGTCAGCCGCTCCAACCTCGCCAGTCCGGCCAACGGCCGGAGGTCGGACACCGTCGTGTGCCCCAGGACGAGTTCCACCAGCCGGTCCAGTACGGCGACCGGCCCGATGTCCACCGTGCCGCAGTTCCACACGCTCAGGTACTTCAGCGAGTCGGCCCAGCGCCTGACCGCATCGATGTTCGACAGGTGCGGGCAGTCCGATATGCCCAACCTCCAAGGACCCGCCAGGAACGACAGCGGGTGGAGGTCGTCGAGCCGCCGCACCTTGCTCAGCGCCACGTTCCGCAACGCCCAGCCACGGCTCAGGCCGGCCAGGTCCTGCACGTCGCACCCGCCGAGCAAGTACAACTGCTCCAGGTTCGGCGAGCGGCGCAGACCACCGAGACCGGTCACCTCGTCACCGATGAAGCGAACCTCGCGCAGCTCGGCGAACCGTCCCAGCGGCGAGACGTCCAAGCTGCCCGTGTGCGCGACCACCAGGCTGACCAGCCCCGGCGTCTCCAGGGTGCCGAGGTCGGCCGGTTCCGCGAGTCTCAGGGTGAGCGACTCGACTTGCCGCGGTACGAAGTCCAGCGGGCCCGGTGGTGCGGAGCACGTCACGTGGCAGACGCGCTTCAGGTGGCGCAGCCCGCGCGCGATGTCGGCATCGGAGAGGTGGACCGACGACAGCGGCAGGTCGGCGAGCACGGTCGACGCGTAGGTCTCGGGGTCGAAGTTGCCCCACGCGGCCACGAGTTCGCGCTGCACGGACTCCCTGTCGTCCTGCCCGTACTTGGCCAACAACGCCAACGCGTCGTCCAAGCCCATCGCGGCCGCCGCCCGGATCGTCGCGGCCACCTCCGCTTCGGTGCGCGGCTTGGAGGCGGCGAGCAGGTCGAGCACGAACGCGCCGGCCGAGGCGAACGACTTGGCCGCCGCCACCGAGGGTGGCGGCAGCAGCCGGGCCGCGCGAGTGTGGATCCGCTCTCGGATCTCCGGCGTCAGCTCGGGCGCGGTCTCCTGGCACGCCACCGCGAGCAGGTGCAGCGTGCCGCGGAGCACCTTCGTCTCGTCGCCGCGGGTCAGGATCCGGTCGAGCAGTTCGTCCCGGCGCGACCGTGAGGCGTGACCGGCGGCCATCACGACCACCTCGTGCCACTGGTCGAGGTGTGCGTGCGAGACGAGCGTGCCCACGTCGTCCATGTCGATCGCCGCGCCGGCCGCCAGGTACTCCTGGAACGTGCGGTGCACGAAGTCGACCCGGCCCTCGACCGGCTCGCGCAGCAACCCGCTGCGCTCCAACAGGTGCCGGTAGACGTCCTCGGCGGACGCTTCGACCTCCGGCATCGACGTCAACCGGCGTTCGATCTGCCCGACCGCCCGGGACACCGGCGCGTCGGTGAGGTCGTTGCGGATGAACCAATAGGCGAGATCACCGAGGAGGAGGATCCTGCGGGTCCGCGACAGCCCCGGCAGCGATTCGATGCTCCGCTCGGCGTCACGCCGTTCCAGCAGCATCTGCAACGCGGTGTCGTACAACTCCATGCGGCTGTCCGGCAGGTGGCCGCGCCGGTCACGGTGCAGGGCGCACAGCAACGCGCACAGCAGCGGGTAACCCGCGAGCCTGCGCAGGTGGTGGCGGGCGGCGAACTGCTCCAGCAGCCGCGCCCGGTAACCCGCCAACTGCGCCCGTGCCTGTTCGTCGGCCAACTGCGTGCGCATGGCGTCGTGCCAACGCTCCACGAACACCCGGACGTCCGCCGGCGTCATCGGCTGCAACGAAGCGACCGAGAACTCGTCGGCCGCCAACCAGTTCGGGTCGACGGCGCTCGGCCGCGACGTCACCACGAACCGGGCCGCGGGGAAGGCCAGGATGAGCGACCGCAGCCACGCCCGTGCCTCCTGGCGGCGGTGCGGCGCGAGTTCGTCCACGCCGTCGACCAGGATCAGCCCACGGCCCGACCTCAGCTGCCCCTGGACCCAACCGGGCGGCATCTCGTCGGCGATGTGGCGGCCGACCTCGTCCAGGAACCGTTCCGCCGACGGCAGGTCGCGGTCGGCGTAGCGGCGCAGCGGGATGAAGAACGGGACCGTGTCGTTCCACCTGGTCAACGGCCCGGTGAAGGCGCGCTGCGCGCTGCGGACCGCGATCCACTGCAACAGGGTCGTCTTGCCCAGCCCCGCCTCACCCCGGATGAAGATCCGGTCGCCGGAGGCCAGCAGGTCCTCCACACGACGCCCCGGCGTGAAGTAGTCCGTGGCCGCACCGTCGGCGGTGAGGCTGATGTACGCCACGGACAGCGGGTAGCGGCGGCTCGCCTCGGACAGCGTCGCCCCGAACATCTCGACCTGGTCGAGCGTGCGGGCCACGAGCTGCCGGTAGTCGTAGGAGAAGTCGGTGGAGCTGCGCCGTTGTGGCAACCGGGCCAGCACGTCGCGGATGCCCGTGATGATCTCGGTCTCCCGGCGCAGGATCTCGGTCAACGCGCTCTGGCCGAACGGCGGCAGCTTGCGGGCGATCTCGATCACGTACCCCGCGCACTCGCGCAGCAGCAGGCCGTGGAGCTGGACACCGTCCGTGGACAGCCCGTCGGTGGCGTGGGCCGCGCGGGCGCGCAGGTGGCGGTCGAGCCGGCGGGCGTCCAGGTCGGCGGCGAACAGGTCGTCGTCGTCCAGCGCCGCTTCCTCGAACGTCTCGCGCACGGCGTGGATCGCGGCGAGCCGTTCGTGCTCCGGTAATCGGCGGTACTCGCTGTCCACGATCGGCTGGACCCGCTCGACCACGGCGTCGGTGAACTGCTCGCCCATCCGCCGCAGCTTGCGCTGGTCCAGCGCGCCGGTGAGCCGCTTCTCCAGCAGGTCGACCCCCGTGCCGCCGACCGCGGCCGTGACCGACTTGTCCCCCAGCCACAGCTTCAGCGCGCTGCGGACCACCGACGCGCCCAACGGGATCAGCGCGATTTCCACACCCATGCCCACATCGTCCCCTCCGGATGTGCTCCGGAGGGGACGACGTGCCGACATCAGCAGTAGACCGAGCTGAACAACCCCACGACGGCCTCGGCGGGCACCTCGGCCGGCAACGGGTTGTAGGACAACGTGGCCCTCCGGCCGTCGTCGGCGCGGGTCGCGTAGGTGAGGTAGCCGATCAGCTGACCGCCGTGCCCCCACACCGAACGGCCGCACGGCAGGTCGTACCGCTGCAACCCGAGGCCGTAGGCGAAGATCGTGCCGGTGTCCTCCTCGGTCTGCCGCATGGCTTCGAGGGACGACGCGCTGGTCAGCCGGCCACCCAGCAGGGCGTCGAAGAACCGGTTGAGGTCGTCGGCGGTGGAGATCATCTCGCCGGCCGCCCAGTCCAGCGACGGGTTCATCAGGGTGGCGTCGACCAGCTGTCCGTCGACCCGGGTGTGACCGCGGGCGTGCGGGTGCGGCAGGCCCGCCCACTGGCCCGGCACGATGGTGTGCGCCAGTCCCAGCGGACGCAGGATGCGCGAGCGCACCTCGTCGCCGTAGGTCCGCCCGGTCACCCGCTCGATCACCATGCCGGCGACGATGTAGTTGGTGTTCGAGTAGTGCCAGCCCTCCCCCGGGTCGAAATAGGACTTGCGCGCGAACGCCACGTCCAGCAACTCCTGCGGCCGGTAGGTCCGGAACCGGTCCGCGCCACGCCACCGGTTGGTCGAGTAGCCCGCCTCGTGCGCGTAGTCGTAGAGCCCGCTGGTGTGGTTGAGCACCTGGCGCACGGTGACCTGGGCGCCGTTGTCGCCCTTCGGCACGCCGGCCACGTACCGGTCCACGGGATCGTCCAGCCGGACCACCCGTCCTTCGTCGACGAGCTGCATGACGACGGTGGCGACGAAGGTCTTGGTGGTGCTGCCGATCCGGAAGTACCCGCCGACCCGCGCCTCGCCCGCGGCGTCCGCGCGCGTGCCGCTGGAATCCTCGACGGTCAGCAGCGCACCCGACGCCCAGCCTTGGTCCACCCACCCGTCCAGTGCGGGAAACGTGCTGGTCAGAGCCAGCACAGTGCCGGCGATCGCAGTTTTGATCATCACGTCGGCAACGCTAGGTAGCGGCTCGGCTGCCGACCCTGAGGAGCGCCGCATGATCAACTGCGGAAAACCCCAGCACAGCCGCCCTACCGGGAATGTGCCGGTCGGCGGCGCCCCTGGCAGGATCGGGGCGTGAGCGACATTCAACGAGTTGGAGTGGTGGGATCGGGCCTGATGGGCTCCGGCATCGCCGAGGTCTGCGCGCGGGCCGGACTGGACGTGCTGGTGGCCGAGGTCAGCCCGGACGCCACGGAGGCCGCGCGGGGGCGGATCGCCTCTTCGCTCGGCCGGGGTGTGCGCAGCGGCAAGCTGTCCGCCGAGGACCGGGACGCCGCACTGGAGCGCCTGCGGTTCACCACCGACCTCGCCGACCTCGCCGACCGGAACCTGGTCGTGGAAGCCGTCGCGGAGAACGAGCAGGTCAAGACCGAGGTGTTCGCGGCGCTGGACAAGGTCGTCATCGACCCGGAGGCGATCTTCGCGTCCAACACCTCCTCGATCCCGATCATGAAGCTCGGCATGGCCACCAGCCGTCCCGAGCAGGTCGTCGGCGTGCACTTCTTCAACCCGGTGCCGGTGTTGAAGCTGGTGGAGCTGGTGCCGTCGCTGCTGACCGGCGAGAAGACCAAGGCCAGGGCCGAGGCGTTCGTGACCGGGGTGCTGCACAAGGAGGTCATCCGCTCGCAGGACCGGGCCGGGTTCGTGGTCAACGCCCTGCTGATCCCGTACCTGCTGTCGTCGATCCGGATGCTGGAGTCCGGGTTCGCGAGCGCGGAGGACATCGACAACGGCATGGTGCTCGGCTGCGCGCACCCGATGGGTCCGCTGCGCCTGACCGACCTGATCGGCCTGGACACCACCAAGGCGATCGCCGAGTCGATGTACGAGGAGTTCAAGGAGCCGCTGTACTCGCCGCCGCCGTTGCTGCTGCGCATGGTGGACGCGGGGCTGCTGGGCAAGAAGAGCGGACGCGGCTTCCACAACTACGCGTCCTGACCCGGGAGTCCTAAGCGGACACCGCAGCGGGGCCGTCGATCCTGGTGATCGGCGGCCCCGTCCGCATGTCCGGGGCAGTACCACACTACCTGCGCCCGAGTCACGCGAAGAACGCCGCGAACAATTAACAGAACCGTCTTGAATGGCGGGAAGTCAATAGCAGACGAATGTACAACCATACCCCGGACCGGCCTGACGACAAAAGGCCACGATCTGTCATCGAACACCGTCGACGCATTGCTGCGAAAGACTGACAGAGGTCCAGTCAATAGGCCGTTCGGAGTAGTCTCGATTACCGTCCCCAGTCAGGCCCTCGCTGATCGACAAGAGCTGTGACCTGCGTTTAGAGTGCCCTAGGTCACGCTACGGCCGCCTGGTGGACAAGATTGCTTCGTCTAGCGTAACTTTCGACTCGCCCCCCACGAGGAGAACCCCGCCTTGGACCCTCAAAACGTTTCGATACGCGATTTCACGGGCCGTCAGCTCAGCGCCCTCTTGCATTCTGTGGGCATCACGGAAAACACCGACAAATCCGTCGGATTGCTTGCGGACGCGCTCGGTCCCGGTGGCTTGCACCCCGCTTCCACCAGCCCGGTCTGGCCTTCCGGCGTAGCCGACGACCACACCCCGGTCGAGTTCTCCACGGCGTTCGCGGCGGACGAGCCCCCTACCGTCCGCATGATCGTCGAACCCACCGCGACCAGGCCTTCCCGCTCCGCCAACACCTCGGCAGCGCTCGCCACGCTCGACCGGATGAGGCACCGGTGGAACCTGGACACCCACCGTTTCGACGCGGTGCGGAACCTGTTCCTCCCGGAAGACCCGGAACACGATTTCACGTTCTGGTACTCACTGGTGTTCCGCGCCGACGAGACGCCGACGGTGAAGGTCTATTTGAACCCCCAAGTGCGCGGCGAGGCCGCCGCCGAGGGTTTGGTGCGCGAAGCGTTGGAGCGGACCGGTTTCGCCGCCGGTTTCCCGGTCCTGCGCGACCACGCGGTCACCAGGCCGGGACTTGACAAGTATTCATTCTTCGCCCTGGACCTCGTCGAACAACGACGTGCCCGGGTGAAGACCTACATCTCCCATCACGCGGCGGATGTAGCCGACGTCACCCGTGCGGCGAAGGCCGCCCAGGGTGTCGATGTGGACAGGGTGCCCGATTTCTGCCTCCTCACCGGCGGCAACACGGGAACGTTCGACAAGCGCCCGCTGATTTCCAGCTACACCTACCTGGACGGCGACGTGGACGCGCCGAGCGGCTATTCCCTGTACGTGCCCATCCGGGACTACGTGACCAACGACGAAGAGGCCCGGCGACGGGTGCTCGCGGTGATGGGGAAGTATGATCTTGATCCCACCCAGTTCGACAACGCTCTGCGCACCATCGCCCGCCGGCCACTGGACGACGGCGTCGGCCTGATCGCCCACGTGTCACTGCGCATGGGCAGGCCACGTCCCGGCGTCACCGTCTACCTCTCGTCCGAAGCCTACGACGTGGCCACGCCGCGTTCGATCAGCCTGGCTGTCTAGGAGTCCACCTTGCCCACGATGGAGCCGTACCGCATCAAGGTCGTGGAGCCCATCCCGATCACCACGCGCGCGCACCGCGAGCGGGCGCTGGCCGCTGCCGGGTACAACCCGTTCAACCTCGCCGCCACCGATGTGACGATCGACCTGCTCAGCGACTCGGGCACCGGCGCCCTGTCCGCCGAGCAGCAGGCGGCGGGAATGCGCGGTGACGAGACCTATGCGGGTGCGCGCTCCTACTACCGGTTCCGCGACGTGGTGCAAGACCTGACCGGCTACCCGCACACCTTCCCCGTCCACCAGGGGCGTGCGGCCGAACGGATCCTGTTCACCGCTCTGATCAAGCCGGGCCGGGTCAGCGTCAGCAACACGCACTTCGACACCACGCGCGCGAACGTCGAGATCCTCGGCGGTCAGGCGATCGACCTGCCGTGCCAGGCCGCCAAGGACCTCGACGACGACGCACCGTTCAAGGGCGACATCGACCTGGACGCGTTGGAAGCCGTCCTGTCCGGACCGCAGGACGTCGCCATCGTGCTGCTCACCATCACCAACAACGGTGGTGGTGGGCAGCCCGTGTCGATGGCCAACATCAAGGCGGCGAGCGAGATCGCCCGCCGTCACGGCGTGCCGTTCTTCCTCGACGCGGCGCGCTTCGCGGAGAACGCGTGGCTCGTCACCCAGCGGGAGCCCGGCTACGAGAACCACACCCCGCGCCAGGTCGCGGAGGAGGCGTTCCGCCTGGCCGACGGCTGCGTGGCGAGCCTGAAGAAGGACGCCATCGTCCACATGGGAGGGTTGCTCGCGATCCGCGACCCCGAGCTGGCCGGCAGGTGCGAACTGCTGCTGATCGCGACCGAGGGCTTCCGGACCTACGGCGGTCTCTCCGGCCGCGACCTGGAGATGCTGGCACAGGGTCTGTTGGAGGTGACCGAGCCGGAGTACCTGCGGGCACGGGCCGACGCCACCGCGTACGTGGCGGACCTCGCGCGGGCGGCGGGCGTGGACAGCGTGCGGCCGACCGGCGTGCACGCGGTGTACCTCAACGCCGGACGGCTGCTGCCGCACCTGCCGCCGAGCCGGTTCCCGGGTTTCGCACTGGCCACCGAGCTGTACCTGGCGGGTGGCATCCGGTGCGCCGAGCTGGGCTCGCTGTACCTGGGGGAGCTGGACGACGCGGGCGAGCTGGTCAAGCCCGCGCCGTACGAACTGGTCCGCCTCGCCATCCCGCGGCGGGTCTACACGCAGAGCCACCTGGAGTACGTCGGCGAGACGTTGGCGGAGATCGCGAAGAACCCCGAACGGGTGCCCGGGTACCGGTTGACGCACGCGCCGAAGCTGTTGCGGCACTTCAACTGCCGGCTCGAACCGGTGGTGTGAGCGGAATGGGCTCGTGGTTCCCTCGGGGAGCCACGAGCCCACCGCGTTTGACCGGTTCCGGTCACCGGCCGCCCTGGTCGAAGCGGGGCCAATACGGTGCGCCGTGTGATCACCCAAGTTCTTCGACTCTCCGTGGTCGGGATCGCGTTCCTCGTGACCGCGATCGGCTGTTCCTCGGTCGAACCCGTGGCAGAGGTGCCACCGACGACATCGACAACGGCCCCTTCCGCCTCTCCCACCCCTCCCGCTCCGACCGCGGCGCAGACGGCATGGGTGGACGTCGTGTGCGGGATCGACCGAGCCCTTCTTCAGGTCTCCGGGTCGCAGTCGAAGGCCGGGGTCGGGTGGGTCGACGCGCCCGGGGCTCACCGGGGTGAGATCGTCGCGTTCCTGGCGGACGTCGACAACACGCTCAAATCCCTGCAACAGCAGGTGGGCACGTTGACCCCGGCGCCGTTCACCGGCGGGGACGCGATCGTGAAGGCGTACCGCGACACCATCGACCCGTTGCAGGCGAAGATGGCCGAACACGCGTCGCACGCCGCCGCGTTCCCGCCCGAAGGGGTCGCCGCCGCGTTTCGGCTGGCGTTGATGGAGTTGGTGACGTTCTCGGTCGACGCCCCGGAACTCGAGGACGACCCGGTGTACGTGCAGGCGCGCCGACTCGCGCCCAACTGCGGTGGTCGTTGACCGCCGGCCTTGGACCCTTCCGGCGCAACGACGATGAGGACCTGCGCGGAGTTGTCCACAGGCCGAGCCCGCTGCGCCCGAAGTTGTCGGTCCCCGCCGGCAGGATTAAGACAGGGGACCCCGGCGGGGTCCCCTGCGAAGCAACGACCGACGAGCAGCAACGGCCGACGAACTAGGCCGACGAGCACTAGGCCGACGAGCAACGACCGACTAGCAGTGACCAGCGGCCGGGAACAGCGGCGGCCGGGACGGCGAACAGCGGGAAGCAGTTTTCCTAGGCCATGGCGTCGAGCCGGTCCATGGTGTGCTGGATCAGGCTCACCAGCACGGTCTTGGCCGACTCCCGGTCCCGCGCGTCGCACAGCACGAGCGGGATGGCGGCGTCGACGTCCAGGGCCCGCCGCACCTCTTCGACCTCGTAGTTGTGCGCGCCCTCGAAGCAGTTCACCGCGATGATGAACGGGATGCCGCGCCGCTCGAAGAAGTCGATCGACGGGAAGCTGCTGTCCAACCGCCGCGTGTCGACCAGGATCACCGCGCCGATCGCGCCGAACGCCAGCTCGTCCCACATGAACCAGAACCGGTTCTGGCCCGGGGTGCCGAACAGGTACAGCACCACCTCCGGGCTGATGGTGATGCGGCCGAAGTCCAGTGCGACCGTGGTGGTCTCCTTGCTCTCCAAGCCCAGCACGTCGTCGACGCCGACACCGGCCTCGGTCAGCAACTCCTCGGTGTGCAGCGGCGGTATCTCGCTGACCGAGTTGACCATCGTCGTCTTCCCGGTGCCGAAGCCACCGGCGATGACGATCTTCACTGGGGTGGGGACGAGAAGTTCCCCACCCGGCCGCTCAGATTCCACGGACACCATCCAGCACCGCCTGAAGCAGGTTCCGGTCCGGCACTTGCGGGACTCGGGCAGGGTCTCTGATCACGACGTCACCGCGTTGGATGAGATCGCTCAAAAGCACCTTGACGACCACCAGCGGCACGTCGAGGTAAGCGGCGACCTCCGCGACGGACAGCGGCCGCCGGCACAGCTCCATGATCTCCATGTGCTCGACCGACAACGCGTCCGGGTCCGACGGCGAGGGCATCGCGCGTACCTGCGTCACCAGGTGCAGCTCCGGGCGCAGCGGCCGGGTCCGGCCGCGCACCATCGCGTACGGGCGGACCAACGGGCCTGCGGCCTCGTCGTACCACCAGTCCTCGCGGCCGGCCATCAGGAAGACCTTCGGGCGGCAGGCAGGCTCGCCGCGGCGGTGCCGCGCGGCGCCGACGACAGGTAAGTGCCGACGCGCTTGACGAGCATGTTCATCTCGTAGGCGATCATGCCCATGTCGGAGTCCTCTTCGCCAAGGACGGCCAGGCAGGCGCCGTGACCGGCCGCGGTGACGAAGAGGTAGGCGTGCTCCATCTCCACGATGGTCTGCCGCACCGCCCCGCCACCGAAGTGCCGTCCCGTGCCACGGGCGAGGCTCTGGAACGCCGACGCCATGGCCGACAGGTGGTCCGAGTCGTCCTTGGACAGCCCTGGTGAACGGCCCAGCAGCAGACCGTCCGCCGAGAGCACCACCGCGTGCCGAGCTCCGACCACACGGCTGACCAGGTCCTCCAACAACCAGTTCAGTTCGTTGTGCTGGCTGGTCATGTCGTTCATCGGGTTGCCTTTCCGGTTTCCAGTCGTCCGGCCACTGCTGCTGATCAGGGTTCGAGGTCGTCGCCGGGTGTCCGACGGGCGTCACGTGTGCCCCGTTGGAACGCCGACAGGCCCTTGCGGACCCTCTCGGCGGACTTCTCCTGGTCGACCTCGGCGAGCGGTTCGGGCGAAGGGTGGAAATCGTTGCGCACCAACTGCGGCGCCAAGTTCTGCTGCCGGCGTCGCCGCGGCAGTTCGGGACGGTCACCGGTGCCGGCGCCTGCCGACTCCGGTTCGTCCGCGGGCCATTCGGACGTGGCCCGCTTCCGCTGCGGCAGATCCAGCTCACCACTGCGCTGCGACAGGTCCAGCCCGCCGCTCAGTCGTTCGACCTCTGGAAGGGAATCCTCGTTGGCTGCGGCCTCGGCCTGGGCCCAGAACCCTTCCAGGTCTCGGGAACCGTCGGGAAACCTGGCGTCTCGCACTGAGTCGTCGCCCTGCTCCGGGATGTCGTGGAAAGTGCGGCGCGGGAGCTGCCTCGTCTCGGCGGGCTCGGTCGCAGTGGTGGGGCCCGCGACGATCGCGGACGGGATGAGCACGAGCGCCAGCGTGCCGCCGTACGGCGACTCGCGCAGCTCGACGTGGATGCCGCGGCGGGCAGCCAGGCGGGCCACCACGAACAGGCCCAGCCGGGACTCGCCGCGCAGGCGCATCGCGTCGAACTCCGGCGGGTCGGCCAGCATCGCGTTGTGCTGCTCGCGGTCCTCCGGGTTGATGCCCAGGCCGTGGTCCTCGATCTCGACCACGATGCCCTGAGGCACCTCGCTGGCGTGCACCTGCACCTGGGAGCGCGGCGAGGAGAACGCGGTGGCGTTGTCCACGAGTTCGGCGACCAGGTGGATGGTGTCGGCGACGGCCGCGCCCACCAGCGCGGTGTCGGGCACCGGGTTCACCTTGACCCTGACGTACTGCTCGGTCTCGGCGACGGCGGCGCGCAGCACGTCGAG
This sequence comes from Saccharothrix deserti, assembly GCF_009769385.1. GTDB lineage: Bacteria > Actinomycetota > Actinomycetes > Mycobacteriales > Pseudonocardiaceae > Actinosynnema > Actinosynnema deserti. The sequence goes on along the minus strand of NZ_ML775962.1, from coordinate 22,990 downwards.
CAGGCGCACCGGCTTGCGCCACTGCCTGCCCGGCTGCTCGCCCGCGAGGATGATCAGGTTCTCGGCGTTGCGGCGGGCGCGGGTGGCGAGGTGGTCGAGCTGGAACAGCGCGTCGAGCTGTTCGGGGTTCTCCTCCTCGCGCTCCAGCTTGTCCAGGATCTTCAGCTGGCGGTGCACGAGGCCCTGGTTGCGGTGCGCGATGTCGAGGAAGACCCGGTTCACGCCTTCGCGGGCCTGGCTCTCCTTCACGGCCGCGGCGACGGCGGTGTACTGGGCGGCGTTGAACGCGTCGGCCACCTGGCCGATCTCGTCGCTGCCGTAGTCCAGCGGCGGCACCTCGACCTCGACGTCCACGTGCTTGCCCTCGCGGAGCCGGTCGACGATGTCGGGCAGCCGTTCGTGCGCCAGGGTCAGCGAGTCCTTCTTCAACGCCGCGAGGCGCGTGATCAGGGCTCGGTTGACCAGGCGGTTCGACGTGCGGATCGCGATCAGGATACCGATGATCACGGCGATCAGGGCGATCAGGCTGCCGATCAGCACGGTGCGGAACTTGCTCTCACCGCGGCTCATGGTGACGCCGACCGCGCCGGAGGCCTGCTCGCTGACCAGGGCGGTCAGCTCGGTGGAGATCGGGCCGCTGACGTTCTGCCACTCCTGGAACGATCCGGCGTTCGACGGCTTCTGGCCGTTCTCGATCAGCCTGCCCTCGAACTCGACCAGCCGCTTCCACTCGTCGCCCTCGATCATGAACTGGTAGTGCTCGCGCACTTCCGGCAGGGCGTAGTCCTCGTTCGAGTCGTACGAGGAGTGGTAGGCGCCGACGAGTCTCGCGAACTCGACGTGCTCCTCGGGGGTGAACTGGCCGGCGGCGAGTGCGCTCGATGCGAGCGACGTGGCGCGGGACATCCAGTCGGAGGCCTTGAAGTACTCGGTGGCCGTGATGGCACCCTTCACCGACTCGTGGTCGGGCACCACCCGGGCCTGCACGCTGAACAGCGCGTCACCGGCGTCGAGGAGGCTGTTGTAGTACGTGTAGACCTCGGTCTTGGACGCGCGTCCCGCTTCGAGGGCGGCGCGGCGCTGCGGCAGTTGGTCCAGCAGCACGTTGAGCGCGTTGATCCGGTCGACGATCTCCTGCGGCGCCTGGGAGACCAGGTCCGTGAACGCCGTGCGCACCTTGTCGACCGCGAGGTCGGTTTCCTTCTGCTGGACTTCCAGGTCGCTGGTGCCGCGGTCGGGCTGGCTCAGCGCGGTCATGCTCAGCTCGCGCTCCTTCTGGAGCGCGGCGAACGTCTGCAGGGCAGGGATCGAGGCGTCCTGCACGCCGGAGGCGACGGCGCGGAGGTAGAAGCCGTCGAACAGGGTGTACGACGAGAACAACGCCCACATGATGAGGAGGACGATGCTGGGGACGACGACGACACCGGTGAGTCGCGAACGGATCGTCTTGTAGTTCGTCTCCGTGGTGCTCTTCTGCTTCACAGCGCTCCGCAGCCTCGTCCGTTGCCAGGTCAGCGCAGCGCTGGGAGCGCTGCCTCTTCTCCACCCGATCGGCCACGGAACGGTAACACCGGAAGATCATTATTACGAAGAGACAGCGATCACTCGCGCGACGCGACGATCAGGTTACCCAGTCCAACGAGGTCGCGAACAGGGGGCCGGCGTGAACTTCTCCGCACCGACCCCCCGAAACTTCACGGCTTGGGAACGGAAACGGCGTTGTAAGCCGGCGTCGGTGTGGGCGGCGTGGTGAAACGGGCGTTCGGCAGGTACAGCCGGTTACCGAACGAGGCGACCGTCGTCGGCACGTCGAACCGCGTGTCGGTGATCTTGGTCACGAGCTTTCCACTGGTCCCCTCCTTGGCCAGGGAGAACACCGCGACCGTGTTCAGACGGTTCTGCACGACGTAGAGGGTGCGGCCCTCCACCAGCAGGCCGTCACCGTTCGTGAGCACCTCGCCCTGGAGGTCCACGACGGTCGTCCGGCCCGATCCGATGTCCACCCGGTGCAGTTGACCGATGTTGCTCTGGACGATCAGCAGCGCCTTGCCGTCCGGGGTCTCCGCGATGCCGTTGGCGTTGTTGACGCCGGGCGTCAGGACGAAGTCACCGGACAGCGGAATCGTGGTGTGGGACTCCGGCAACCGGCCGTACCGGTCGAACCCGACCCGGTACAGCACGGCCTTGCGCGAGTCGGTGAAGTACGCGGCGTCGTCGGTGACCACGACGTCGTTCACGAACGTGTTCGTGTCACCGGCGAACTCGTAGGACTTGAGGATCGCTCCCGTCCGCGCGTCGACAACCCTCCCGTCACCGCCCGAACCGCCGGAGACGAACAGCCTCTTGCGCCAGTCGACCTTCAACCCGACCGACGGCGTGCCCGGCCCCTGGCTGAACACCTCGCCGGCCCCGGTGCGGAGGTCGACGCGGAACAGGTCCCCGTCGGCCCGCGAACCGAAGTAAGCGGTGGGCGCCGAACCGATCGCGATGCCCTCCGGCATGAAGCCGTCGGGCAAGGGGAACTCGGTCGGGAAAGCGTGTGCTTCCGCTGCGGCGGCGGGCGCCGCGGTGACGAGGGAGACCCCCAACACCACAGCCGCCAGCGCACCGAGTGTGCGAGACATGACCACTCCTTCTTCGCTTGTGAGCGAGCGCCCCGGAGTGTTCCGCAGCCCTCGGCGCGCGGAAAGGATCTACAGCAAACCGACAGGGAGCACCTGACGACGCCCCAACGGGGCGAACCGATTGAGACGCCTCGGAGTGAGCGACACACGGCACCCACGAGGACCTTGAATTACCAGGCAGAACAGACAAATGATGTCCGACGCAAAAGCCAGTTCAGCGCGGCGACGGCCTCGACCGGCGACAATATTCCAGCACAGGAGGAAGATCCGAGTGACACCCAAAAGTGTTAACGGAAGACGTGCGCGTCGACTTGTCTACGACACAGGAACGGACGATGATTCAACTGAGCATAAATGTGCCCGGCTCTACAGCAGAGCCGGGCAACGTGTGGTGAGATTGATCACCGCCCGCCTAGGCGGGCGTTTCCGAGGATCGCTAGTCCCACCACATGGACGAGGTGCTGAAGTCGCACTGTTGGAAAGTGGACGTCACACCTGTCGGGTAATCCGACGCGGTGGCTGGATTTGCAGGTCCGGCCACCGCCGTCACCACTGCGAGCGACACGAGGACCGTGTGTACGACTCGCTTTCGTGTTAGCCCGTTCGGGCGTTTTCGGCTCACGAGCGGGCATCCTTGCACACGCCAGCCCAGGTACCGTTACATCGCGACCGTCACGAGACGTAGGGTGCGACTCCCCTGCGTTAGGTGATCGCGCACGTCAGACAGGGGCGAACGAGCCCGCACTTCACGGTCCGACTCACCGTCCGAGCAAACTAATTCCCTCGAATGGGTGACGTTCTCCGCACACTATCGGTGGTCTGCGGGGCCGGCACATCAGGCTCACTCCACTCTGCCAGCTGAGCGCGAATGCGGTGCGCCCTCGGATCACCGAGGCCGCTGTAGAGTTCGTGGGCCAATTCCCAGCACCGATGCGCCTCCTGATGCCTGCCCTGACGCCAGCGGACTGTGCCAGTACGTCCTGTGCCGTCGCCAGTCGAAGCGAGTCGTGGGCTTGGCGGCAGAGATCCACTGCCCGCTCGGCGTAGAACGACGCCTCCTCCAGGTCTTCCAGTTCACGGAGCACCGAGGCTGCCGTGGTGGCGGCCTGCCCTTCGAAGGCCAGTCGGCGCGTCTTGCTCAACAGGGACATGGCCTGGTGGGCGTGTCCCAAGGCACCGGAGTGGTCGCCCAAGGCGTGGTAGGCGTTGGCCAACGACGCCAATGCGAGGCCGGCGCCGGCCTCGTCGTTCAGGTGGTCCCGCAACGAACGCGCCGAGTGCAACTGGACGATGGCGTCATGCAACCTGCCGCCCAGGAGCATGGCGTCGCCGATGCGCTGCAGCACACCGGCTTGCCCGTCCACGTCATCCGCCTGCCGGGCAAGCCCAAGGGCTCGGTCGAGCACCTGCAGCGCACCCGGGACATCACCGGCCAAGGCGCGCCGCTCGCCGATGTTGCGCAGCACCGTGGCCTGTCCGCGTAAATGTCCGATCTCACGGAGTATGTCATAGGAAAGTCGATAGCACTCGTCGGCCTCCCGGTATTCGTGGAACCGGGCATAGGTGAGTCCGAGATTGCACAGCAGGCTTCCTTCCCCAGCACGGTCGCCTGACGACCTGGCGGCCCGGATCGCCGCTTGGGATACCTGCAACAACTCGTCCTTGAAACCCTGGCGCATCATGGTCTCGCCGACCGCGTTCGACAGCCGCCACACGTGCTCGTCGAAACCGTTCGACGCGGCGAAATCGATCACAGCCGTCAGCTCGGCGCGTTCCCGCGTGCACCAGTCCATCGCGTCTTCGGCGCTGTCGAACACCAGTGGCCGCACGCCTTCGGAGAGGTCCAGCAGGGGCACGCCTTCGCGGTGGGCGAACAGCATGCGGTCCACGTTGTTGCCGGTGTGCAGGAACCAGTCGAGCATTCGCCTCGCGGCGCGTTGCCGTTCCTCTTCGGTCTCGTCGCGGTCGACGCGCTCAGCCGCGTAGTCGCGCAACAGGTCGTGGAAGGCGTACCGATCACCCTCCCTGGGCTCAAGCAGCCTGGCCCACACCAGCGCTTTGAGCTGAGGTAGGACATCGCCGGGAGGGAGGCCGGTCAACGCCGCGGCCACACCGATCTGGAAGACCAGCCCAGGGTACAGGCCGAGCATGCAGAACAACCGGCGAACCGGTGGGCTCAACACGACGTACGAACAGTCGATGGCCGCACGAAGCGACACGATCGCCTGCGACCCGTTCGCACTGAGGTCGAGGATGGCACCGCGCTCACGGAGTTGGACCACGAAGTCGCTGATGGGCTTCCCGGGCTGCGCGGCCACGTTCTCGCCTATGAGCCCGAGCATCAGGGGGAGTCCACCCGCTTGCCGCGCGAGCCGGTCCACGGCATCCGGTTCGGCTTCCGCGCGAGTGCCCAGGCGGTCGCGCAACCACTGCCTGGCCAAGTCGATCCCCAACGGTGGAACGCTGAAACAGCGCGCGCCGTACCTCAGGCTGAGGTCGCTGAGCCGCCCACGGCTCGTGACCACCACGACCGATCCCGACAACAGCGGAAGCAGCCCTTCCACGTGCCCGGCGTCGGCGGCGTTGTCCAAGATCACGAGGAGCCTGCGGGTCGAGAGGATGTCCCGCAGCTTCGCCCGACGTGCACGTGTGGTCGGGGGACAGTCCGCAGGGGTGACCCCGACCGCTTCGAGCAGTCCGGCAACGACCTCCTCCTCGGTCACTGACGAACCGTCGCCAAACCCGTTGAGGTTGACGAACCAGAAGCCATGAGGGAAACGCCACCGCACGCGGTGCGCCCAGTACACGGCAAGAGCCGTCTTGCCCACTCCCGGCTGGCCGTCCAACGCGATCAGACGCGATTTGCGCCCGTCGACCAGAAGGTCGTCCAGCGTGGCCAGAAGATCCTCGTGGCCGGTGAAACCGTCGATGTCGTACGGCAGGTACTGAGGCACAGCGGACGTGGTGCGCCGGTGCGGTGCCGACCGGATGTCCTGGTTCACCAGCTCGTCGTGGCGCCGACGCAGTTCGTCGGCCCGCTCTGGCAGGTCGGCGGCCTTGGCCCGGTGGTGGTAGTCGAGGAAGTACTGGACAGCTTCCTCCCTGCGCTCCAACGCGTACAGCGCCTCCAAGCGGCGCTTGGCCAGCAGCACATCCAGGTCGTACTCGACCTGTGCCACCTTGACCAGGCGCAGCGCCGCCTCGTACTCACCCAGCTTGTAGCGGCCGTAGATCAGGGCGTTGTTGGCCTCGAGCCACTCGTCCCGCCTCATCACCCGACGCCGGTTGTCGGCACGCTCGGTGTCGAGATCCGCCAGCGGTTCGTCCCAGAGCGCCAACGCCGACTCCGCGAGCTCACAGGCTCGCTCGTCGTTGCCCAATCTGCCCAACCGGCGGGCCTCCCCCATGGTCCGCTGGAACACGTGGAAGTCCACGGCGGTCGGGTCGGCCACGAATCGGTACGCGCCGTCCTCGATCTTGAGTTGCGCCGACAAGCCGTGTCGCTTGAGGGCGTTGCGTATTCGCGTCGAGTAGGTGGACAGCGTCGCCGCCGGATCACGCGGCGCTTTCCCTTCCGACCAGACCCATTCCGCCAAAGTGCGGACCGGCACCGCTTTCCCGATGTTCAGCAACAGCACGGCGAGGACACCCCGCTCTTTGCGGGTCCCCCATTGGTCGGTGAATCCGTCGTTCGTGCGCAGGCGGACCCGCCCGAGGATCTTGAAATCGATGGTCACCAGCGCCACCCCTCGCTGGAAGCAATGATTCGCGTCCGAGTCTGCCGGTAGTCACCGCCTCGATCCAGCACTTCGTCACGTTCCGATACCTCGATGTGACAATCCGTAGTCCAGTCGGCCTAGCGCTGCCGACCGATTTCCGAAAGAACTCTGAAAGGTTCCCGCAACGGACTCCGCATGCGCGCGCAGGTGCACGTGCATGTGTGATCGGAAACGATCACCACGCCTCGCTGAACAGCCGGTTCAGCGATCTGTACATCCGCTGAACCGGATTCGACAGCGAGCGCTTCCAAGCTGGCACCAGGGTCCGACGGGAAAGGCCCGGTCGGACATCCGGGGAGGTTTGCATGGGCACTCCTGATGTGGTGGTGATCGGCCTGGGGTTCACCGGGCTGCCCACGGCGGTGGCGGCGGCTGGAGCTGGATCGCTGGTCTTGGGCTTGGACAGCTCCGCGCGACGAATCGCCGACGTGGTCGAGTCCCGGCCCGGGTGCGGGCTCGGCACGGTGTCGGAGCAGGCGCTGCGTGAGGCCTTGGGAAGCGGGCGGTTGGTGGTGCGGGACATGAGCTCCGGTGTGCCGGCGGCCGGCGTGCACGTGTTGTGCCTCCCCACTCCACCGGACCGCCGCGGCGGCGTCGACCTGCGCCCGTTGACACAGGCGGCACAGGAGGTGGCCGCGGTGTTGCGTCGAGGTGACTTGGTGCTCGTGCAGAGCACCTGCCCGCCGGGCACGGTCTCGCAGTCCCTGGTGCCACTGCTGGAGCGGGTTTCCGGGCTGCGCGCCGGTTCCGCGTTCCACGTTGCCTGCGCACCGATGCGCATCGATCCCGGCAACCAGACCTACGCCTTTACGACCATCCCGCGGGTCGTGGGTGGCCACACCCGCCGGTGCGGCCACCGGGCAACGCAGTTCCTCAGCGCGATGGCAAAAGAGGTCGTCAGCGTGACCTCCACCTGTGCCGCAGAGCTGTCGAAGGTCTTCGAGAACACCTTCCGCCTGGTCAACATCTCGTTGGTCAACGAGTTGGCCGCGGTCTGCCGGGTGTACGGAGTGGACGTCAACGACGTGCTGCGGGCGGCGGGGACCAAACCGTTCGGGTTTCTCGGACACCGGCCGAGTGCGGGCGCAGGCGGTGACTGCGTGCCTGTGTCCGCTCGCTTCTTCTCGACGGCAGCGCGCCGCCGCGGCCTTCTCAGCCCGCTGGTCGACGCAGCCCTGGCGATGAACGACGCGATGCCGGCGCACACCGTGCAGCGGTTGCGTGACGTCATCCCGCAAGTGGTCGGAAGGCCGCTGCGGGCCAGTCGAGTCCTCATCCTCGGCGTCACCTACAAGGCCGACACCCCGAACGTGCGCCAGTCCGCCGCGGTCGCGGTGCTCGAGGAACTGCGCCGGGAGTCCTGGGCCGACTACCACGACCCGTACGTGCCGGAACTGGTTCTGTCGGACGGGACTCACCTGGTCGGCAGGGACCTCGGTGACGTCGATGACGTGGACTTCGCGGTCATCATGACACCGCACCTGGTGTACGAGGACCTGTCGGCGCTGGACATGCCGGTGTTCGACTGCTCGACCGGTGAGCCGCGCCTGGTCGTGGAGCGCTTCGAGGCGGCGGCGTGACCGGGCAGTGGATCAGAGGTCCGATAGGACCGGACGCCGACCGGCGCGTGACCGTGGCGGGGTGTCGGACCGTACTGGTCATGGTGCCCCACTTCGCCGCGGGCACGCGGTTGATCTCCGACATCGTGCCGCTCCTGCGCAACGACCCCAGGGTGCAGGTGGTGTTCTCGGTCACCGACACCGGGCGCTGGTGGCACGGCACCGAGGAGTACGTGCGCACGCAAGGAGGCATCGTCGTCCCGTGGCAACAGGCCACCCAGCACGACTTCGACCTGGTGTTGGCGGCCGCCTACAACGATCTGGACCAGGCACGCGGACCTCTTCTGCTGATCCCGCACGGGGCGGGCAACCTGGCGTCGCGGCGGTTCAGCAGGCATGCGGGCCGCGACGCCCTGCCGCACACCGGGTTGAGCCGCGAGTCGCTCACCCGGCGCGGCAAGATACTCCCGGCCGCGATTGGCCTCACGCACGAGGACGAACTGGCCGCCCTGCGCGAGTCATGCCCGGAGGCGCTGCACACCGCGGTGGTCGTGGGCGATCCCTGCCTGGACCGGATGGTGGCAAGTCTCCCGATGCGGTCCCGCTACCGCGAGATGCTGGGGTTACGGGAAAACCAGCGCTTGGTCACGGTGAGTTCCACCTGGGCGCCCGATTCCGCTTTCGGCAGCAGGTTCTCGTTGTGCCGCACGCTGCTGGACGAGCTGTCGGACGACAGGTACCGCGTCGCGCTGGTACTGCACCCGAACGTGTGGGAGGTGCACGGGCGCTGGCAGGTACGGGCTTGGCTGCACGAGTGCATCGAGGCTGGACTGCTGGTGATCCCACCCGAAGAGGGCTGGCGGGCGACGATGATCGCCAGTGATCACGTGGTGGGTGACCACGGCTCGACCACCCAGTACGCCGCCGCGATCGGCAAACCGGTCGTGCTGGCGTCCTTCCCCGAGGGCAATGTCCGCACCGGCAGCCTGGCCGACGCGGTTCGCCGATGCGCACCGCTGCTGGACCGGACGCTACCGCTGCTCCCGCAACTCACCAGTGCCGGCTCGGGGAACGCAGCACGCGTCGCCGCAGTGATGTCATCACGTCCGGGCACCGCGGCAGCCGCCCTGCGCACGGCCATGTACCGCTTGATGGATCTGCCCGAGCCCGGGAAACCGGCGGTCACCGCAGCGGTGCCCGGTCCCGTTCCGCTGCGACCGGAGCACTCATGATCACGTGGCTGGTGGTGAACGGTCTGGGCGTCGGCCTGCACCGGCTGGTCGTGACCACCGGTTCCGGGATACCCGACCAGCTCGTGATCGGCGAGATCGGCCGCGCCGACCCCGCCGTGCTTGGGTTGGCCGACGTCCTGGTCGAGTCGCCTCACTTGTCCAGTGCCGAGAGCTTGACGCTGATCGTGGCGGCCTGGGGGTTCCCCAAGCTTTCGAACAGGCGCAGTGCCTCGCCATAGCGTTCGCGTGCTCGGGGGAGGTCGCCCGCGGATTCGGCGACCTCCCCCAGCATCACCAAGACCTCGGCCTCGTAGAACGGCGCCCCGACGCGGTGGAGCAGGTCCAGTGCGGTTTCCAGGCTCTCCTCGGCTGCATCGGGCCGACCCCGGCGCAGGGCGATCGCGCCGACCGACATCAGGCACCTGGCTTGTCCGGCACGGTCGCCCAGTCGCCCCATCGCGTCGGCCGCCGCTTCGAGTTCTGCCATCGCCTCGTCGTCACGGCCGAGCTCGGTCAGCACCTCGCCTATCCGGCGAGCGCACAACGCCTCGGCCCGTGGAGGCCCGATGTGCTGACGGATCTCACGTGCACGCACCAGGCGTTCCATGGCACGCAGCGGCTCACCTGCGCCTTGGGCCACACCACCGAGCTCGGTGAGCGCGACCGCGACCCCTTGGTCGTCGCCGTCCTCCTCGGCGATCTCCAACGCGCGCAGCCCTTCCCGCTCGGCGGCCTGAAACCGACGCAACCCGCTGTAGGTGAACGCCAGCTGTGCCCGGAGCTTCGCCTCGGCCGCCCGGTTCCCGCACCGCATCGCGGCCGGAACACCGAGGTCGTGCACCGCGAACCAGTCGACGTAGTGCCGCGCATGCAGGAAGAACCCCCACATCGCCTCGCAGAACTGCCAGACCACCTCGTCCAAGCCCAGGTCGTGGGCGATCCGGCACGCCTCTCGCAGATTGGTCCTCTCTCTTTCCAGCCACACCAACGCATCGCGCTGTGTCGGGAAGGACGACCGGCGGTCGTGGTACCTGGGGCCCACCCGGCGCCGCGTGGGTCGTAGAGCCAAGTCGGCGTCCACCAACCGATCCAGGTACCACTCCGCCAAGCGTCGAAGAGCCGCATCCCGCTCCGGGTGCGAGGCCCGGTCAGCGTGCCGGCGGGCGTGGAGCCGCAGCAGGTCGTGGAAACCGAACCGTTCGTCGCCCACCTCGGTCAAGAGGTTCTTCTCCACCAGCTCCTCCAACACCTGTTCCACGTCCGACACCGGCTCGCCCGCCGCCGCGGCGGCGGCTTCGACACCGAAGGACGCTCCGGGGTGCAGGGCGCACAGGCGGTAGACCCGGGCATGTCGAGGCGGAAGGTCGACGTACGACAGGTCGAACACCGCCTCGACCGACACGCCGTCGTCCAGCGCCAACGTCGCCAGGCGTTCCGCACGCAGCGAGCCGACCTCCTTCGACAGCGAACGTCGAGGACGAGTGGACAGGCGTGCACCGATTACGGACAACGCGATGGGCAGGCCCGCGCAGAGGTGTGCCAGTTCCCGGGCCGCGTCGGGTTCCGACGTGACGCGCGAGCCCACTGCCCTTTCGAGCAGCTCCACCGACGAGTCTTCGTCAAATGATCCGACCTCGACGAACCTGGCGCCGTCGACGGCCAGTCCGCCAAGCCGCCAGCGGCTGGTGACCACGACGGCACTGCGCGCCGAGGTCGGGAGCAACGGGCGGACCTGCGCCGCCGAAATGGCGTTGTCCAGCAGCAGTGCCACGGCCCGGTCGGCGGTGAGGGTGCGGAACGCCGCCTGTCTTCGAGCCAACCCCGACGGGATCTCCGCGGCGGGCACACCCAACGCCAGGAGGAACCACTCCAGCACCTCCTCGGGTGTCGTCGGTCCACCGGGGGTGCGCACGGCCAGGTCCACGTACAGCTGACCGTCGGGGAAGCGGGACCTGACGCCGTGGAGCCAGCGCAGCGCCAAAGAAGTCTTGCCTACTCCACCCGGTCCGCTGACCACCACGACCAGTGCTTCGTCCGCTTCCAGCCAGCCGTCCAACGCCGCGAGCTCCCGACGCCTGCTGGTGAACAGCTTCGGCGCGGGAGGCAGTTGGTAGGGGATCACCGGTTCCGCGCGTGCCGTGTTGAAGTGCACCGACCCGACGCTTCCGGCTTGGACCACCGGGCCGTACGCCGCGCCGGACAGCACGTTCTCCGCATTCAGCCTCACAGGCACCCTCCCAGCACTCCCCGTGATTCGAGTGTCACAGAAATGGCATCTGCCGCCGGAGGACTGTCGGGTGGACTCGTAGCGCCGTTTGGCCGCCGGCCTGAAGATAGGGGTCGGTCTGGATAACGAAAAGGTAACGGTCAGGTCGCGGACTGGGAGCGGTACGTATGCCACTGTGTCCACCGCCCACCGGCGGTCGGGGTTCAACGCACGACATGCGCGTACCTACGACGAGGTGACACATCCATGACGCGAAACCAGGGGCGGCACCGCTTCTCCCGGCGCACGAAGCTGACTGCCGGCGTGACCGGGTTGGCGCTCACGATCGGCCTGGCCGTCGCGATCAGCACCACCGGCGATCAGGGCACAGCCCAAGCCGACGGGGCCGACATCTCCCAGTTCGTCGACATCACGAAGCAGCAGCAGAACGTAAAAGTGCCCCAGCCGCAACGCGGCGCGAGTACCGGCACGTTCACCGTGAGCTGCGGCAACAACGAGAACGGCCACTTCAACCCGGACAACTTCATCGCGCAGCCGGGGGTGCGCAACGGCGCACAGCACCTGCATGACTACGTGGGCAACGTGTCGACCGACGCCGACTCCACCAACGAGAGCCTGGCCGCCGCCGACACCACCTGTCGCAACGGTGACAAGTCGACCTACTTCTGGCCCGTCGTCCGGATCGACCGGGAGAACGAGGAGGAGGAGCCGGGCCAGCCGGCCGACGCCCAGGTCGAGTGCCCGGACGTGAAGCGCCAGCTGAAGAACGTGCCCGGCCAGGCCAAGGCCGAGGTCGACCGCAACCTCGAACAGCTCAAGAACCAGATCTCGGAGGCCAACACCCGGCTCAAGAGCTCGGCGAACGTCCAGGACCCGAACTTCGTCAACAACGCCATCCTCGGGCCGCTGCGCGACAAGCGGACCGCGACGATCGACCGGATCGCCATCGCCATGGGCCGGGTCGGCCAGCGCCCGCAGAACCTCCAGCGCCTCGCCCCGTGCACGGTGAAGGACGGCGACGCCAAGGACGCCAAGGTCGCCGACGCCGACAAGGAAGCCGAGGCCGACGCGCCGGAGAAGGGTGACGGCAAGAGCGCCAGCGACGAGAACGAGCTGGTCGGCAACGAGGGCGAGATCCAGCGCCCCCAGGTGGACCTCACCTTCCGCGGCAGCCCGGTCGGCAAGGTCGAGGCGATGCCGCAGTTCCTCCGGATCCTCTACGGCGACGCGAAGGTCTCCACCAACGGCACGAAGAACGCGCGCAACTCGTGGACCTGCACCGGGTTCGAGGACAAGGTGCTGATCAACAAGTACCCGATCTGCCCGGAAGGCAGCAAGGTCAAGCGCATCCACGACTTCAACAGCTGCTGGGACGGCAAGAACACCGACAGCGCCAACCACCGCGACCACATCGTCGCGCCGGACCAGAACGGCAAGTGCCCGCAGGGCTTCAAGGCGGTGCCGCAGCTGCGGATCAGCCTGACCTACAACATCCCGCGGGACGTGCAGGTCGCCGGCCAGTACGCGGTGGACTCCTTCCCGGAGGAGGAGCACAACCCGTTCTCCGACCACGACGACTTCGCCAACGTGATGTCCCAGCAGATCATGAACCGGCTGGTCCAGTGCGTGAACTCCGGCCGGAAGTGCAGGGAGTGAGGACGATGATCCAGGCCAACTTCGCTTCCGGTGTGGACGAACTCCGCGCCACCGAGGACGTGCGCCGACTGCTCGACCGCCTCACGGTGGCCCAGGACGCCACGCTCGTGCACACGGACTGCCCGGACCACCGCGTGTGGGTCGGCGTGCGCGGTGACCGCGGGGCCATCCTGTTCACCGATGTGATCACCGGTTCGTGGGCCAGCCTCGGCGAAGGCCCCCGCCAGCGCCCCCGGTACGCCGGGGTCAACTTCCCCACCCACTGCGAGATCCCGGTCGCCGACCTCGCCGTCGCGATCGAGGAGTTCCTCGCCACGGGAGAGCGTCCGACGCTCGTCCCGTGGCAACAGGTGAGGTGAGGAAGACGCCATCCCCGACCTGCGCGGCGGCGGGTCGGGGATGGCCCGTTACTCGAGCAGTTGTCGCCTCGCAATGACGGCGTCGGCCCGCACCGTCCGGTGCGGGCCTTTCCGTTGCGGGCCTTTCCGTTGCGGTGGTCCCTGTCCGGGGTCAGCCGGCCTGGAGGGCGAGGTACAGGTCCACCCGTTCGGTGAAGTCCGACAGGTCGACGCCCAACAGGTGCTCGACCCGCCCCACCCGGTACCGCAGGGTGTTGACGTGGACGTGCAGGCGGGCGGCGGCCGTGGTCCACGAGCCGGAGCAGTCGAGGAACACCCGCAGTGTGCCGACGAGGTCCGAGCCGTGTTCGGCGTCGTAGTCCAGCACCGGGCCCAGCAGACGACGGCGCAGCGAGCGGCGCAGTTCCTCCGGCACACCGGCCAGCAAGAGCTGGTGCAGGGCGATCTCCTCCCCCGCCACCACGCACGTCCGCCCGGTCCGCCGCTCACCCAGCCGCCGCGCGTGCGAGGCCTCCTCCGCCGCGCCGCGCAGCCCGGCGTGGCCGACCGGTGACGAGATCCCGACCAGGACCCTGGCGGACCTCAGTCCCGGCTCCAGCGTCCGCAACGCCGACCTCACCCCCTCGGTCCACGACCCGGACGGCACCAGCGCGTAGACCTCCGCGCCGACGGCGGCGACCAGGAACCTCGGCGTGACGGACGCCAGCACCTCCTCCACCAGCGCCACGGCCTGCTCGACCTGGCCGTCCGACACCGAGGCCGCCAGCACCCGCAGCGGCGCGTCCGGGTCCCACCCGACGGCCGCGATGCGAGCGGCGAGATCACCACCGGTGAGCACCTGCCGCAGCAACGGTCCGGCCGCGCGGTTCTCGATCTCCCGCCCCTGCACGACCCGCGCCCGTTCCACGCCGACCAGGCTGGCCAGTTCGGCGGCGACCTCGTCCTGCGTCCGGTCGCCGGACACGACGAGGATCCACGAGGTCAGCCGGGAACCTCCGCGTGCGGACACCGGCAACAGCGTCGTTCCGCGCACCACCCTGGGCAGCCGGTCGGCCAGCAGGAACTCCCGGACCAGCGCCGCCGCCTCGGGCAGTTCGGGCCCGGCGACGACGTGACCGGTGCACGACAGCACCCAGCACGGCGCGTCCAGCTCCGCCGCACCGGCCGCCACCAGCTCGGACAACCCGCCGCCCTCGGCGACCACGGTCAGCAGCCGCCGGTGCCTGCCCAGCAACGCGCCCGCGTCGCCCACCCGTTCGGCGGCCAGCTCCAGCACCACGCGTTCGGTGATGGCCGCGAACGACAGGTCGACCGGAACCTCCAACAGCGGCACGCCGTGCCGTTCGCAGGCCTCGACCAGCGCATCGGGCAATTTCCCGACATCGGGCGAGCTGGCCGCCAACGCGGCGACTCCCGATGACGCCAAGGAAGCAACAAACTTTTCACAATCGGCCGCCGTCCGGTGCCACAACAGCCCGGAAAGCACCAGCTCACCACCCGAGAGGTAGCGGGCCGGATCGGGCAGTTCAGTGCCGTAGAGCCTGGTCACAGGCCTGTCCAGCAACTCGGCGCCGCCGACGAGGCGGAGTCGGAGTTCCGGCATCCCGAGCAGGCTGCGGACCAGCAACACACGCGCCTCCTCAACGTCATCTCAGCGGTTTACCTTCGCCCGATCGTGTTTGTAGGAAAGCACAAATCCACTCGCTGTAGGAGCCTGGGATTCATGCGCCGCGGCCGTAGCCGATCACCCGCCATGCTCTGTGTACTGGCTCACACACCGCGTACCGGCTCGCACACCGCGCACCCCCACCGAGGTAGCTGATGGATTTCCTCCGCCCCGACACCCTCGCCGAGGCGCTGACCCTCAAAGCGCAGCGCCCGGACGCCGTGCCCATCGCCGGCGGCACCGACGTGATGGTGGAGTTGAACTTCGACCACCGCCGTCCCGCCGCGCTGCTCGACCTGACCCGGATCGCCGAACTCCGCTCCTGGGACGCGGACGACGGCACCGTGCGCATCGGGGCCGGCGTGCCGTACACGCGGATCATCGAGGAGTTGGGCGAGCGTTTGCCCGGGTTGGCGATGGCCTCCCGCACGGTCGGCTCACCGCAGATCCGCAACCGCGGCACGGTCGGCGGCAACCTCGGCGCCGCCTCACCCGCCGGTGACACGCACCCGGTGCTGCTCGCCGCGGGCGCCACCGTGGAGGCAGCCTCCACCAGGGGCACCCGGCTCATCCCGGCCACCGACTTCTACCTGGGCGTGAAGCGCCACGCGTTGGAGCCGGACGAACTGATCACGGCGGTCCGCGTGCCGGCCACGCGGGCGCCGCAGCAGTTCTCCAAGGTCGGCACGCGCAACGCCATGGTGATCGCGGTGTGCTCGTTCGCCGTCGCCCTGCACCCCGCGCAGAACCGGGTCGGCGCGGCGGTCGGCAGCGCCGCGCCCACGCCGCGCCGGGCGTCGGCCGCCGAGGAGTTCCTGTCCGCCGAACTGACCTCCACGAACCAGTGGGAGTCGCCGAAACCGCTGCTGGACTCGGTGAAACGGCGGTTCGGCGAACTGGTCGCCGAGGCCGCGAGCCCCATCGACGACGTGCGCGGCTCGGCCGCGTACCGCAAGCACGCCCTCTCCGTGCTGGCGCGCCGAACGCTCGGTTGGGCCTGGCAGGACTACTCCGGGAAGGTGGCCTGAGCATGCGCGTGAACGTGACGGTGAACGGCGAGCCGCGGCAGGCCGACGACGTCTGGGAGGGCGAGAGCCTGCTGTTCCTGCTGCGCGAGCGGCTGGGGCTGCCGGGTTCCAAGAACGCCTGCGAGCAGGGCGAGTGCGGTTCGTGCACGGTCTACCTGGACAACACGCCGGTGTGCTCCTGTCTGGTGGCCGCGGGCCAGGTGCAGGACCGCGAGGTGCGGACGGTGGAAGGGTTGGCCGACGGCGATCGGCTCGACCCCGTCCAGGAGGCGTTCGTGGAGGCGGGCGCGGTGCAGTGCGGGTTCTGCACGCCCGGTCTCGTGGTCGCCGCGCACGACCTGCTCGACCGGGTGCCGCAGCCCAGCGACCCGGAGATCCGCGAGGCGCTGGCCGGGAACCTGTGCCGCTGCACCGGCTACGAGAAGATCCTGGACGCGGTGCGCCTGGCGGCCACCCGGAAGGCAGCGCCCCAGGAGAGCGGGAACCGATGACCCCGACGATCCTCGACGGCGTCGCGGTCGCCACGGTGGACGCCGCGGGCACCGAACACGCGTTCGGCCACGTCGTCATCGAAGACGGCCGGATCACCGCGGTCGGCTCCGGCCAGGCGCCCAGGCCGAACGGCCCACACACCTGGATCGACGGCAGCGGCTGCCTGGTCACCCCCGGTTTGATCAACACCCACCACCACCTCTACCAGTGGGCCACCCGTGGCATCGCCCAGGACGCCACCCTGTTCGAGTGGCTGACCACGCTGTACCCGGTGTGGCGCGGCCTGGACGCCGAGATCACGCACTCGGCGGCCTCAGCCGGACTGGCGAGGCTCGCGACCACCGGGTGCACGACCGCCGCCGACCACCACTACGTCTACCCGCGCGAGGGCGGCGACCAGTTCGAGGCCCTGGTCAGCGCCGGGAAGCGCATCGGCATCCGCCTGCACGCCATCCGCGGCTCGATGGACCGCGGCCGGTCGCACGGCGGCCTCCCGCCGGACAACCTGGTCGAGGACACCGAAGCCGCGCTCATCGCCACCGAACAGGCTGTCAACGACCACCACGACACGAGCCCGGACGCGGTGATCCAGGTGGCCGTCGGGCCGTGCTCGCCGTTCTCCGTCAGCCCCGAGTTGATGATCGGCGCGGCGGAACTGGCCCGCGCCAAGGGCGTCCGGCTGCACACCCACCTCGCCGAGACCGTCGACGAGGAGGACCAGTGCCAGGCCGAGTTCGGCTGCACGCCCACCGAGTACGCCGAACGCCTCGGCTGGCTCGGTGACGACGTGTGGCTCGCGCACACCGTGCACCTGTCGCCCGATGCGGTGAAGCGGCTGGGCGCCACCGGCACCGGGAGTGCGCACTGCCCCACGTCGAACGGCCGGCTGGGCACCGGCATCGCCCCGGTCCGCGACCTGCTCGACGCGGGCGCGCCGGTCGGCCTCGGCGTGGACGGCGCGGCGTCCAACGAGTCCTGCGGGATGGTCGAGGAGCTGCACCAGGCCCTGCTGCAAGCCCGCCAGGGCGGCGGCCCCAAGGCGATGGACGTCCGCCAGGCGCTGTGGCTGGGCACCATGGGCGGCGCGCGCTGCCTCGGGCGTGATCGGGAGATCGGCTCGATCGAGCCGGGCAAGCTCGCCGACCTGGCCGTGTGGCGGCTGGACGGCCTGGACCACGCGGGCATCGACGACCCGGTGGCCGCCCTGGTCCTCGGACCGCAGCCCAGGCTCAAGCTCCTGCTGGTGGGCGGCCGGACCGTGGTGGACGACGGCGAGCTGCGCACCGCCTCCGAAACCGACCTCGCGCGCGACCTGCGCGCCGCCGCCAAGCGACTGAAGGGGACGCGATGAGCCTCACGCCCGCCGAACTCACCTCCGCCGTGTCCGGTGGCATCGGCTCCAGCCCGCAGCGGCCCGACGGGAACCTCAAGGTGCGCGGCGAGTTCGCCTACGCCTCGGACCTGTGGCACGAGGACATGATCTGGGGCGCGACCCTGCGCAGCCCGCACCCGTACGCGCGGATCGTCTCGATCGACCTGACCGAGGCGTTGCAGGTACCCGGCGTGTACGCCGTCCTCACCCACCAGGACGTACCGGGGCAGAACCGGTACGGCCTGGAGCACAAGGACCAGCCCGTGCTCGCCGAGGACGTGGTGCGCTACCAGGGCGAACCGGTCGCCCTGGTCGGCGCGGACCACCCGGAGACCGCGCAGCGCGCCATGAAGCGCATCAAGGTCGAGTACGAAGTGCTCACCCCCGTCGTGGACATGGAGACGGCGGTCGACGACACGCCGCTGCACCCCGGCGGCAACCTCGTGCGGCACGTGCCGGTCCGGCGCGGCGACCAGCACGCGGAAGCCGAGGTCGTGGTCACCGGCCGGTACGAGGTCGGCATGCAGGACCAGGCGTTCCTCGGTCCCGAGTCCGGCTTGGCCGTGCCCGACGAGGAGGGCGGTGTCGACCTCTACATCGCCACCCAGTGGCTGCACGTCGACCAGGGCCAGGTCGCGGCCGCCCTGGGTCGGCCGTTGGAGCAGGTTCGGCTGACGCTGTCCGGTGTCGGCGGCGCGTTCGGCGGGCGCGAGGACCTGTCCATGCAGGTGCACGCCTGCCTGCTGGCACTGCACACCGGCAAGCCGACCAAGATGGTCTACAACCGCGAGGAGTCGTTCTACGGCCACGTGCACCGGCACCCGGCGGTGCTGTACTACGAGCACGGCGCGGACCACACCGGCAAGCTCGTGTACGTCAAGGCGCGGATCTACCTCGACGGCGGCGCGTACGCCTCCAGCACCGGCGCTGTGGTGGCGAACGCGGCGACGCTCGGCATCGGCCCCTACGACGTGGACAACGTGACCGTCGACTGCTGGGGCGTCTACACGAACAACCCGCCGTGCGGCGCGATGCGCGGGTTCGGCGCGGTGCAGGCGGGTTTCGCCTACGAGTCCCAGATGGACAAGCTCGCCGAGGCACTGGGCATGGACCCGGTGGACGTGCGGATCGTCAACGCGATGAGCGAGGGCTCGGTCATGCCGACCGGCCAGGTGGTCGACTCGGCCGCCCCGGTCGCGCAGCTGCTGAAGCTGGTCAAGGACAAGCCGATGCCGCCGCTGTCGACCGTGGTGGACCTGCGGGACATGCCCGGTGGCGTCTCCAACACCACCCACGGCGAAGGTGTCGTGCGCGGTGTCGGTTACGCGGTCGGCATCAAGAACATCTGCTTCTCCGAGGGCTACGACGACTACTCCACCGCCCGCGTCCGGTTGCAGGTCATCAACGGCGAGCCGGCCGCGTTGGCGCACACCGCGGCGGCCGAGGTCGGCCAGGGCCTGGTGACGATCATGCAGCAGATCGTGCGCACCGAGTTGGGCGTGGAGCGGGTGACGATCCTGCCGATGGACACCAGCATCGGCAACGGCGGCTCCACCTCCGCCTCCCGGCAGACCTACGTGACCGGCGGCGCGGTGAAGGCCGCCTGCGCGGCCGTGCGGGAGAAGCTGGCCAAACTCGCCGGCGGCCGTGATCCGTCCGCCGTGGACCTCGTCGAACTGCTGGGTGACGAGGTGATCGACGAGACCGTCGAGTGGCGGCACCGGGCCACCGAGCCGATCGACCCGGAGACCGGGCAGGGCAACGCGCACGTGCAGTACGGGTTCGCCGCGCACCGCGCCGTGGTCGACGTGGACGTGGAGCTGGGCCTGGTGAAGGTGGTCGAGCTGGACTGCGCGCAGGACGTCGGCAAGGCGCTCAACCCGCAGGCTGTGCTGGGCCAGATCCAGGGCGGTTCGGCGCAGGGCCTCGGGCTCGCGGTGATGGAGGAGATCCAGACCGCGGGCGGCAAGGTGCGCAACCCGTCGTTCACCGACTACCTGATCCCCACCGTGCTCGACATGCCGCCCATGAGCATCGACGTGCTGGAACTCGCCGACCCGAACGCGCCCTACGGTGTGCGCGGCGTCGGTGAACCACCCACCATCTCGTCCACCCCGGCCATCGTCGCGGCCATCCGCGCCGCCACCGGCCTCGCCCTGACCCGCGTGCCCGTGCGACCGGAACACATCACCGGCACCTGATCCCCGCGCCGGCGACCCGCGCCACGCTTGCCGTGGCGACAGTGTCATTCGGGACTGGGCGCGCGCCCTGAGGAGCACACCATGACCACATCCGTCTCCCCCGACCACGCCTGGCTGCGCGAGTCGATCGACCTCGCCACCCGCAACGTCGCCGCAGGTGGCGGCCCGTTCGGCGCGGTGATCATCCGCGCCGGCGAGGTGATCGCCACCGGCACCAACCAGGTCACCCCGACGCTCGACCCGACCGCGCACGCCGAGGTCGTCGCCATCCGCGCGGCCTGCCAGGCCGTCGGCGACTTCCGGCTCACCGGCTGCGTGCTGGTGTCGTCGTGCGAGCCGTGCCCACTGTGCCTGTCCGCCGCGCTCTGGGCGCGGGTGGACCGCGTCGTCTACGCCGCCGACCGGCACGACGCCGCCGCGGCCGGGTTCGACGACCGCGAGTTCTACGAGCTGTTCGGCCGGCCGCGCGAGACGTGGAGCCTGCCGGTGCACCAGATCTCCACCGGCGAGGACAACGCGCCGTTCACCGCGTGGCTGTCCCGGACCGACCGCGTCGACTACTAGCCGGAGGAACCCGAGCAGACCGCCGAATCCCCGCAGACCGCCGAATCCCGGCGGACGACGGAACCGCGGCAGAGGAGCGACAGCGGAGCGGCCACGAGCCGCGGGTGCTGACCGGAGCACCGAGAACACCGACTCAAACGCGTTCGGCGGGGCCGTGCTTGCCGGCTTCGCCCCGCCGAACGCGCCCACCGGCATGGGAAGGACGTCATGACCCAGCTCAGGGATGACATCCCCACGCGGATCACACAACTCGACCGGTTCTTCCGCGTCAGCGAACGCGGCAGCACCACAGGCCGGGAAGTGCGCGGCGGTATCACCACCTTCGTGGCGATGTCGTACATCGTATTGCTCAACCCGTTGATCCTGGGCGCGTCGGCCGACATCACCGGCGCGCGCCTCACCGTCGAACAGGTCACCACGGCGACCGCGCTGGCCGCGGGTGTGATGACGATCCTCATGGGTGTCGTCGGCAACGCGCCGTTGGCGTTGGCTGCGGGCCTCGGTGTGAACGGCGTGGTCGCGTTCCAGCTCGCGCCGACCATGACGTGGGCGCAGGCGTTCGGGCTCGTGGTGCTGGAAGGCCTGTGCATCGTCGTGCTGGCCGCGTCCGGGGTGCGGGAACGGATCATCAACGCCATCCCCGGCCCGTTGAAGACCGCCATCACCATCGGCATCGGCCTCTACATCGCGCTGGTCGGCCTGGTCAGCGCCGGGTTCGTGACCCGGACTCCGGACGCGGCCGGCTCCACCGTGCCGGTCCGGATGGGGCTGGACGGGCACCTGGTCGGCTGGCCGATCGCGGTGTTCTGCGTCGGGTTGCTGCTGATGATCGTGCTGATGGCACGCGGGGTACCGGGTGCGGTGCTGATCAGCATCGCGGTGGCCACCCTGCTGGCCGTGGTGGTGAACGCGGTGTTCGACGTGTCCGGCTGGGGCCTGGTGACGCCCACCGTGCCCGACTCGCTGGTGGCGGCGCCGGACTTCGGCCTGTTCGGCTCGGTCGACCTGTTCGGCGGGTTCGCCTCGGCGGGCGCGATCACCGCGACGGTGTTCCTGTTCACGCTGGTGCTGTCCGGGTTCTTCGACGCCATGGGCACCATCACGTCCGTCTCCGACGAGGCCGGGCTCACCCGGGACGGCAAGGTGCCCGGCATGGGCAGGATCCTGCTCGTCGACGGGTTCGGCGCGGTCGCGGGCGGTGTCACCGGGTCGTCGCCCAACACGGTGTTCCTCGAATCGGCCGCCGGCGTCGGCGAGGGCGCCCGGACCGGACTGGCCGGCGTGGTGACCGGCGCGATGCTCACCGCGACCCTGTTCTTCACCCCGCTCGCGGCGGTGGTGCCCGCACAGGCCGCCGCGCCCGCGCTCGTGGTGATCGGCGGGCTGATGATGGCGCAGTGCCGGCGGATCCCCTGGCACGACACGGATTACACGATCCCGGTGTTCCTCACCGCGGCCGTGATCCCGTTCACCTACTCGATCACCAACGGCATCGGCGCGGGGCTCGTGTCGTACGTGGTGATCAAGATCTGCAAGGGCCAGTGGCGCTCGGTCGGCTGGCTGATGACCGTGATCGCGGTGCTGTTCGTCCTCTACTTCGGGGTCGAAGGCGTCACCGCGGTCCTGCGCTAGGTCGTTGGTCATGAGCACAGGTTCGGTGGAATTTCCATACTCCGCACCAACTTCTTCGCCGATTGTGGATAACTCCGGCGGCTGTGGACAGGTTCCCGACAAAGGAGGCACGCGATGGCGCTGATCTTCCTCAACGGCGGCGGTATGCGCGGCGGCCCGCTTCACCACCAGTTGCAGGGAACGCCCCTGCTGTGTGTGGCACGTAGCGCGTCCCGGTACCGCTACTTCTCCGTGGGCGACCGCTTCCCGGCGATGCACGCCTCCGGCTCGGGACACGTGGTCGGCGAGGTGTACGACGTGCCGTTGACCGTGCTGCGCGACCACCTGCTGCCCGCCGAACCGCCGGAGCTGGAGATCGGGGTGGTCGAGCTGGAGGACGGGAGCGCCGCGTTGGCCACCGTGCTGCGTGACGCGTTCCTGGACAGCCCGGAGCTGACGGACATCACCGAGGTCGGCGACTGGCGGGCCTACCTAAAGATCTTTCGGTATTTGAGTGAGGACTGTCATAAGCGGAGGCCGGTGTGGTCGAGGAAGTTGAAGCACAGTTGGTAGCTGCTGCCGACGCGTTCCAGACCGGCGTGTGCGGCGGTGTGGGCTTC
>NZ_VKAB01000012.1 GCF_009769385.1 Saccharothrix deserti | reverse complement strand
GTGTTTCGGTGGTCATTGCGGTTGGGGAACACCCGGTCCCATTCCGAACCCGGTAGTTAAGCCTTCCAGCGCCGATGGTACTGCACTCGTGAGGGTGTGGGAGAGTAGGACGCCGCCGAACATTCTTTCCCTCAGGGGCACCCGATACGGTCGGGTGCCCCTGAGGGCTTTTTTGCGTTACGGTCCGTTTGTGGCCGAGGTGACGAGACACGACGACCTGGCGGAGTTCTGGGAGCGGACCGAGGACTTCTTCAACGCCGACCCGGTGTTCCACACCATCCCCATCGCCGCGGTCGACCGCCGGCTCAACCACCCCGACCCGGACGACGAACCACCATTGCTGGTCACCGTCACGGAAGACGGCGTCCTGGTGGCCGCAGCACTGCGCACGCCGCCGTGGCCGCTGACACTCAGCGGTGTCGCACCGCAGTGGGTGGACGCGGTGGCCGACGCGTTGGCAGGCGAGGTGGAACTGCCCGGCGTCAACGGTCCGCGCGAGTCGGTGGAACCGTTCGTCGTCGCCTGGGTGGCACGCACCGGCTGCGGCGCCCACGAGCACATGGCGTTGCGCCTGTACGAGCTGGGCGACCTCGTCCCACCGGACGTCCCCGGCACCGCACGCCTGGCAACCCCGGACGACCTCGACCTGCTCGCCCACTGGCGCACGGAGTTCGCCGTCGAAGCGACCGCGCAGGCCCGTGACGAGGGCAGCGAGGACCGTTCGGAGCGAATCCTGCGCATCAGCCTGGCCGCCGGGAACGGTCACCTGATCTGGTACGTCGGCGACACGCCCGTGTCGTGGGCGGCGGCGAACGCCCCGGTGTCCGGCATGTCCCGCATCGGCCCCGTCTACACCCCGCCCGAGCACCGCAGGAACGGTTACGGCGCGGCGGCCACGGCGGCCTGCGCGACGTGGGCACGGGAGAACGGCGCGGAGCACGTCGTGCTCTACACCGACCTGGCGAACCCGACGTCGAACTCGATCTACCAGCGGATCGGGTTCCGGCCGGTGGTCGACTCGGCGGAGTTCGTGTTCACCCCTGCCGGTAGCTGAGCAGGTCGCCCGGCTGGCAGTCGAGTACCTCGCACAACGCGGTGAGCGTGCTGAACCGGATCGCCCTGGCGCGGCCGTTCTTGAGGACCGACAGGTTGACCACGGTCACGCCCACGCGTTCGGACAGCTCGGTCAACGTCATCCCGCGCTCGGCCAGCAGCCGGTCGAGGTGTACCTGGATGGTCACACGGTTCCTTCTAGCTCCTCGCGCATCTCCGCGCTGCTCCGCATGATCTTGGCCAGCGACAGCATGCCCAACCCGGTGACCACGGCCCACCACGGCGCGGTCCAGTCGCGCGTGAACTCCATCATGGACACTTCGTACGTGACTGCGCGCCTCAACAACAGGGTGCGCACGAAGGCTTCGACCAGTGTGGCCGCGGGCGCCGCGACGAGCGTGAACCACCCGAAACTCCGCAGCCGGTCAGCCGTGCCGGCGGTGTGGACGCCTTCGTCGGTGGCCCGTTCGAGCAGCCTGAGCAGCAGGAAGAACAGCGCCGCGTAGACGAACCAGGTCGGGACGCCGTCGAAGAAGCCGAGCACGCGGTTGCCGCCGGTCGGGTTGACCGCGCAGTAGCGCAGCTCGGTCGGGTAGTTCGAGACGCCGTCCCGCAACCCGCCCTGGGCTTGGGGCTCCGCGCTGAACTGGCCGGTGACCACCGCGGAAGTGAAGCACAGCGTGGTCTCGCCGATCGCGTTGTAAACCTTGAGCACCACACCGAGCAGGAAGGCGACGGCCGTGATCGACCACATGGCGCGGACCACGCCGGTCAACGGCTGCAACGGGTTCCCCTTCGTCATGACGCATCCCCCGGCATATCGTTTATCGATGTTATCGAGAAACGATACCCCCGAAGATCTCCCGCGTGACAGGCCGGTTGCGGGCGTGGGAGGAGAACACCAGGGACGTGGTCGTGTCGCCGTACCGCTGGGCCTGCTCCACGAACTCCTCCAGCTCGATCGTCGACCGGCACACCACGCGCAGCAGCCAGCAGTCGTCGCCGGTCACGTGGTCCGCGTCGCGCACCTGCGCCATGGTCACCACCCGTTCGCGGAACCGCGGCGTGTCCAGGCTGCGCACGCGCACCCGGACGATGGCCTCGATCGGCAGCCCGAGCCGTTGCGGGTCGACCACCGCCGCGTACCCGGTGACGATCCCGGCGTGCTCCAGCCGCCGCACGCGCTCGGTCGTCGCGGGCGCGGACAGCGAGACCCGCTTGGCCAGCTCGGTGAACGTCATCCGCCCGTCCCGCTGGAGCAGGTCCAACAACTTCCAATCCAGATCATCCAGTTCCACCGTGGAATCGTAAGCGGGAGCGCCCGTTCACCTGGACTTCTCCATGGGGAAGAACACGCTGGTCAGCGACCATTTACTCATGACCAACACACTCCGCTTCCCCGCCGCCGACCCCGCTTCCGCCGCCGCGTTCTTCGCCGCGGAACTGGCCTTCGAGGCCGACCCGGACGACGTGGTCCGCGACCTGAAGGCAGGCACCACCGAGGGCTTCCAACTCGTCGAGACCCGCAGCCCCGAGGCATTCGAGCGCGCACGCATCCCCGGCGCGATCAACCTCCCGCACTGGGAGATCGACGGGACGACGACCGCCGACTGGGACCGCGACCTCGTCTACGTCTGCTACTGCGAGAGCTTCGAGTGCAACGCCGCGACCAAGGGCGCGCTCAAGCTGTCACGGCTCGGGTTCAAGGTGAAGCGGCTGGCCGGCGGCATCACGACGTGGCAGGCGGCCGGCTACCCAGTGGAGGGTCACTCAGCGGAGGGTCACCCGGTGGGGGGCGCGGGCCTGCACGGCATCACCTGCGACTGCTGATCTACCCTCGGTCGGGTGACCCGCCTGCTCGTGCTGCAACCCGACCACGACGACCCGCCCGCCCGCCTCGGCGAGTGGTTGACCGCCGCCGGGGCGGTGCTGGACGTGGTGAAGCCCTACGAGGAGCCGGTGCCGGACACGCTCGACGGCTACCAGGGCGTGGTGTGCCTGGGCGGTGCGATGGGGGCGTTGGACGACGTCGCGCACCCGTGGCTCGCGGACGTGCGCAAACTCCTGTCCCACGCGGTGGCCAAGCGGGTGCCGCTGCTCGCGGTCTGCCTCGGCGCGCAGCTGCTCGCGGCGGCCACCGGTGGGCAGGTGCGGCGCAGTCCGCACGGGCCCG
Organism: Saccharothrix deserti; assembly: GCF_009769385.1. GTDB lineage: Bacteria > Actinomycetota > Actinomycetes > Mycobacteriales > Pseudonocardiaceae > Actinosynnema > Actinosynnema deserti. Next base: position 408,582 of record NZ_VKAB01000012.1, on the reverse strand, counting down.
AGATCGGCCTGAACCTGGTGGCGAAGCGGGACGCGGCGAGCGGTGACCCGTTGTTCGGGGAGCTGCCGTGGACGCCGGACGTGCTGCAGTTCCACGAGGACGAGGTCGGGTTGCTGCCGCCGACCGCGCTGCTGCTCGCGTCCTCCCCGAAGTGCGCCAACCAGGCGTTCCGCGTCGGTGACCGCGCCTACGGCGTGCAGTTCCACATCGAGACCACGCCGGAGATGGTTCTGCGCTGGGCGGCCGGGTACCCGGACGTCGTGGCCGGTGCTCGTCCGGGACTGCTCGCCCCGGAGAGGCTCGCCGAGGGGCACGAGGACATCCGGGAGGTCTGGCAGCCGTTCGCCGAACGATTCGTGCGCCTCGCCACGGGTGAGCTGACGATCCACCGGAGTCTGCCGCTCGTGTGACGAACCTCCGGTGAGGTTTCGCCACACGCCCTCGGCCGCGGCGGCGTGCCTGCCGGCGTGTGTGACCGTAGTGTTGTTCGGCATCTACTTGATCGTGGCCGGCTGACGCTTCGTCCCGCGCCGAACCGGGCTACGGTGTTCGTCGATGACCGATCCAGCTCGCCTCCCCACGTCCCCCGCGCGGTTCGGCTTGACCGAGACGCGCAGCGGTGAACACCTGCGTGCCGCGGGTTGGTGGGAGGGGCGGCGGCCGAGCGAGGGCAACGAGCAGATCCTGGTTGCGTTGTCCCGCAGCCCGGACCCGGACCTGGCGTTGCGGGGTGCCGACCGGCTGCGCATCGCGCTCGGTGACGAGTGGCCCGAGCTGGACCAGGCGTTGCGGGACAACGAGGCGTTGCGCGGACGGCTGCTGGCGGTGCTCGGCTCGTCCACCGCGTTGTCGGACTTCCTGGTCGCGAACCCGGACCGCTGGCGCGGCCTGGCCGCCGTCGACCCGGTGGGCGCCGAGGTGTTCGCGCCGATCCTCGTCGGCGCGGTCGAAGGGCTGACCGGCGCGGACGCGGCGCGGGCGTTGCGGCTGGAGTACCGGGCGCTGCTGTGCCGGATCGCCGCCGAGGACCTGGCGCACGTGGTCGAGCCCGAGCAGCTGTACGTGAGTTACGACGACGTCGCGGCCCTGCTGTCGGACCTGGCGGTGGCGGCGTTGCGGGCCGCGCTGGACGTCGCCGCACGGCAGGTGCCGCGGTTCGACGAGTGCCGGCTCGCGGTGATCGCGATGGGCAAGTGCGGGGCGCGGGAGCTGAACTACGTCAGCGACGTGGACGTGGTGTTCGTCGGCGAGGGCGATATCGCGGTGGCGACCCGGCTGGCCAGCACGATGATGCAGATCGCGGGCCAGGCGTGCTTCGAGGTGGACGCGGCGCTGCGGCCGGAGGGCAAGTCGGGCGCTCTGGTGCGAACCCTGGAGGGCCACGCCACCTACTACCAGCGGTGGGCGCGGACGTGGGAGTTCCAGGCGCTGCTCAAGGCCCGGCCGGTGGCCGGTGACGAGGAGCTGGGGCAGCGGTACATGGACGTGGTGCGGCCGCTGGTGTGGACGGCCGCCGAACGGGAGAACTTCGTGCCCGACGTGCAGGCCATGCGCCGTCGCGTCGAGGACCACGTGCCTGCCGGGCTGACCGATCGGGAGCTGAAGCTGGGGCGCGGCGGGCTGCGGGACGTCGAGTTCGCCGTGCAGTTGCTCCAGCTCGTGCACGGGCGCGGTGACGAGGACCTGCGCATCACCACGACGACCCAGGCGTTGGCCGCGTTGGGGCTCGGCGGGTACGTGGGCCGCACGGACGCCGCCGACTTCGGTCGCGCCTACCGGTTCCTGCGCACGTTGGAGCACCGGTTGCAGTTGCAGCGGCTGCTGCGCACGCACCTGTTCCCGGCGGACGACGACGTGTCGGCGTTGCGGTGGCTGGCGCGCGCGTCGGGGTTGCAGGCCGAGGGCGGGCTGTCGGAGAGCCAGGTGCTGCTCGCCGAGTTCCGCAAGCGCGCCAACCAGGTGCGCAGGCTGCACGAGAAGCTGTTCTACCGGCCGCTGTTGCAGGCTGTCGCGAACGTGCCGACGGAGGCGCTGAGGTTGACCACGTCCCAGGCGGCGGCACGGCTCGCCGCGTTGGGTTATGCCGCCCCGGACGGGGCGTTGAAGCACATCGAGGCGTTGACCAGGGGTGTTTCCCGGCGGGCCCGGATCCAGACGGCGTTGCTGCCGGTGCTGCTCGACCTGTTCGCCACCACACCCGACCCGGACGGCGGTCTGCTGGCGTACCGGCGGGTGTCCGAGGCGTTGGCCGAAACGCCCTGGTACCTGCGGCTGTTGCGGGACGAGGCCACGGTGGTCGACCGGCTGGCCGCGCTGCTCGGCACGTCGAAGTTCGTGCCGGACCTGCTGGTGCGGGCGCCGGAGGTGCTGCCGCTGCTGGCCGACACCACGGCGTTGGTCGGCCGCGACCCGATGACCATCGGCAACCCGTTGCGCAGCGCGGTGTCCCGGTACAACGACCTGGACCGCGCGGTCACCGCCGCCCGGTCGCTGCGCCGCCAGGAGCTGCTGCGGGTGGCGGCGGCGGACCTGCTCGGGCTGGTGCCGTTGCGGACGGTGTGCGTGTCGCTGTCCGAGGTGTGGGTGGCGGTGTTGCAGGCGGCGATGGACGCCGTGGTGCGGTCCTCGGGCGGGCGGTTGGCGTCGATCGCGGTGATCGGCATGGGCCGGCTCGGCGGACGTGAGCTGGGGTACGGCTCGGACGCCGACGTGATGTTCGTGTGCGAGCCCGCGCCGGGCGTGACCGACTCGGACGCCGCCCGTTACGCGTCGTCCGTGGTGGAGCAGGTGCGGCGGCTGCTCAGCGCGCCCAGCCAGGACCCGGCGTTGCAGGTCGACACGGACCTGCGGCCGGAGGGCAGGCAGGGGCCGCTGGTGCGCACCCTGGAGTCCTACCGGGCGTACTACGCGCAGTGGGCCGAGCTGTGGGAGGCGCAGGCGTTGCTGCGGGCCCGGTTCATCGCGGGTGACGCGGACCTGGGCGCGCGGTTCATCGAGATGATCAGCCCGGTGCGGTACCCCTCGGAAGGTCTGGACGCCGGGGCGGTGCGGGAGATCCGGCGCATCAAGGCGCGTGTGGAGGCGGAACGGCTGCCGCGCGGCGCCGACCCGTCCACCCACACCAAGCTGGGACGCGGCGGGCTCGCGGACGTCGAGTGGACCGTGCAGCTGCTGCAGTTGCAGCACGCGTTCGAGGTGCCCGGCCTGCGCACGCCGTCGACCGTGCGCGGACTGCGTGCGGCCACGGAGGCGCGGCTGATGTCGCCGGACGACGCGTCCGCGCTGATGGACTCGTGGGTGATGGCGACCAGGGCGCGCAACGCGGTCGTGCTGGTGCGCGGCAAGCCGGGTGATCAGCTGCCGACGACCGGGCGCGACCTGGCGGCGGTGGCGTCGGTGATGGGGCACGACGTCGATCCCGGCGAGTTCCTGGACTCCTACCGCCGCACGACCCGTCGCGCGCGGGCCGTGATCGAGCGGATCTTCTACGGTTCCTGAACACTGGAGTTCGTGAAAGCGATCGCGCAGAACGAATTCGGAGATGCCGACGTCCTCGTGGTGCGGGAGCTGCCGGACCCGGTGATCGCGCTCGACCAGGTGTTGGTCGAGGTGCGGGCGGCGGGGGTGAACCCGGTCGACCGGTACGTCCGCATGGGGTACGTCGCGGGCTCGCTGCCGCACCACTTCCCGCTGATCCCCGGTTGGGACGTGGCGGGTGTGGTGCGTGCCGTGGGGCCCGCGGTGGACGGGTTCAAGGTCGGCGACGAGGTGTTCGGCTACCAGCGCAAGGACCACGTGCAGCACGGCACGTACGCGGAGCTGATCGCGGCCACCGAGCGCGGGTTGGCGCACAAGCCGGCGTCGTTGTCGTTCGAGGAGGCGGGTGGGCTCGCGCTGACCGGGCTGACGGCCGTGCAGGCGTTGCGGAAGGTCGGTGTGTCCGCCGGTGACACGGTGCTCGTGCACGCCGCCGCCGGCGGTGTCGGGCACCTCGCCGTGCAGGTGGCGCGGATCATGGGCGCGTCGCGGGTCATCGGCACGGCGTCGCCGCGCAACCACGACTTCCTCCGGTCGCTCGGCGTGGAGCCGGTGGCCTACGGGGACGCGCTGGTGGACAACGTGGCCGAGCTGATCGGCGGCGACGGGCTGGTCGACGTGGCGTTCGACTGCGTCGGCGGCGCGGCGCTCAACGACTCACCCGCCCTGGTCCGCGACCCGGCCCGGATCGTGTCCATTGTGGACACCAACGTGCTGGAGCTCGGCGGGCGGTACGCGTACGCCAAGCCCGTCGCCGCGGATCTGGAGTGGCTGGCCGGGCACGCCGGGTCGGGTGCGTTGAAGGTGGAGGTGCAGCAGACGTTCCCGCTGGCGCGGGCCGCCGACGCGCACCGGCTGCTGGAAGGCAGGCACGTGCGGGGCAAGGTCGTGCTGACGGTGTGATTTGCGTTACACAGCTTGGGCTTGGGCTCGGGCTTGGGTGAAGGGCCCCCGTCGAGGGCGGGGGCCCTTCGGCTGCCTCACTCCTCGTCGGCGGTCGGAACCGAGGTGAGCAGTTCGACGATCCACTCCTCAACGAGAGTGTCGTCGGACTCCTCGTCCTGGACGAGGCGGTTCGACACCCGGACACCGAGACCGAGCACGTCGGCGGCGCCGATCGCCTCGATCGCCTCGGCGGCGGAGTCGAAGATGTTGGTGGACAGCACCTGCGCGGTGGTTGCGACGTCATCAGACACGGCGTGACCCTAACCTCACTTCCCGATCGGGGCACGGGCAGCCCCGTGTCGACGGCGTGTTGATTGGGGGCTACGCACTGTCGATCAGGGGCCTCTGCGCATTGACTATTGGCGTTCCCTATGTCGAGACTGTCGCTACTCACGGGGGAGATTCGTATTCGCACGCGTGCGCCCGGACGAAGGACGTCATGGACGACGAGATTCACCGCAAGAAGAGCAGCGCAGTTCTCAAGATCAGCATGGTCATGCTCGGCGTGCTCGTGCTTCTCGGCGTGATCCAGGCCGTTACGGCGGGCACGGTCGGCGTCGGCGCGTTGAGCTTCAGCCTGGGCGAAACCTCGTCGACGGCCCCGACCACGCCGACCCGCACGTCCGACGAGACCATCGGCGGCGGCACCCTGGACGGCGCGGTGGGTTCGGCCCCGTCCTCCTCGTCGGCGGACGACGCGCCGCCCAGCGCGGAGAACAAGACCGTCACCGGAGCGTGGAAGCAGGCGCGCGGCCTGCTCACCGTGGAAGTCACCAAGGTCGAGAGCCTGGGTGGCCGCCTCAAGGTGTTCGTCACCGCCATAAACGCCAGCACCGCGAAGATGGACCTGCCGGTCGCGTCCATCTCGGCGGTCGACGACGCGCAGCGCAGCTACGGCGCGTCCCCGTCGACCAGCCGGTGGCCGGTGTCGATCGCGAGGAACTCCAGCATCAACGGGTTCGTCGAGCTGGACCAGCGGGTCGGCGCGTCGAGCACGACGTTCTCGCTGACGTTCGCCGGGATCATCGGCCAGCTCGCGCCCACCGGGGGTGCGGTGACCGTGAGCGGGATTCCGATCCCCAAGTAGGTGGACGTCCTCCTCGGTGTCGTCCTGGGGCTGCTCGGCCTGTGGCTGGTGCTGCTCCTGGGCCTGTTCCTGGTCCGGCCGCGGGGCGGGGCACTGGCGTTGGCCGTGCGGCTGCTGCCGGACGTGCTGCGCCTCGTCGCCCGCCTCGCCCGTGACCCCCGGGTGCCCCGTTCGGCGCGGGTCCGGCTGTGGCTGCTGCTGGCGTACCTCGCCCTGCCGTTCGACCTGGTGCCGGACTTCATCCCGGTGCTCGGCTACGCGGACGACGCGATCCTGGTCAGCTGGGTGCTCCGCTCGGTGATCCGTGCGGCGGGGCCCGAGCTGGTGGCGGAGCACTGGCCCGGCACACCGGAGGGCCTGGCCGTGGTGCGCAGGCTGGTCGGGGTCGATTCCGGTACCGGATGAGGATCTGCACGGCGGTCCCCGCGAACCTGCCCGCGTTCCACGAGTTCTTCCGCGACTGGCTGCTGCCCGTGCAACTGCGCCGTGGCGCCCGCAGCCTGCCGACCACCGAACGGGTGGTCGGCCAGGCCTGGCAGGACGTCAGGGCTTCACCACGTCCGTCACGTCGACGGAGACATCGTCCAGCGGCACCGTGACCTTGAAGAGGACCGGCTTCGCATACGTGCAGCTCGACTTGCCGCCGCACTCCTTTCCGTCCTGGTAAGGAGTCCGTTCGAGGCGGCTCATGCCCAGGGCGACGTCGCGGATGAGGCCGGCGCCGAGGTTGCCGGGGCAGAAGTCGATGGAATCTTTCACGGTCAGGCTCAGGTGGTGCAGACCAAGGGTGACCCTGGGTTCTCCGTTGGAAACCGTCTTGGTCAGCGTGTACTTCCCGGTGATATCGCGAACGTCCGCGAAGGACGTGTCGTCCGGTAGCACCACCCCGCTGAGTCCACCGGCGATGAAGCCGGGGGTGGTGGACAGGTCGCTCCAGGAAATGGGACGTTCCGTCCCAGTCCCACCCGCCTGAGGTCGTACTCGACCCCGAACCTGCGCGGCGCGGTGAGGATCTTGTTCTTGAGCCCGCCGACCATCCCGGAAACGGCGTCACCTGTTTCTTTCGCCGTGCGGAACTGGCCGATGACCTGATCGGTGACCGACTTCGAGTAGATTTGGTTGAGATTCTTCCGGTGCGGGGAGAACTTGCCCGGTGTGAGGTAGTCGCGGTAAAGCTCTTCGGCTCCGGGGACGTCACTGAAGGCGGCCCAGGCGGTGACCACCGCAGCCGCGTTGTCCGCAGCTTCCCGTGCGTCTGCCGTGCTGTTGAAAGGCGTGCACTGCAGTGGGTCCTGCGTGGGGAAATCAGCTGCCTCGGCGCCGGCTTCCGGACCGCCATTCGCCGTTTCCGCCGCGTTCGCCGTTCCACTCGTCGCGCTGAGCACCATGCCAGTGGTGAGAATGGCGAGCACGGCGCCGCGAAGGCGTCGCGTCGTCGCATTCATGTGAATGCGGGTGAGTGGGGACGTTCTCGCCCGTGAACCCTTTGTCGGCACTGACAGCCTCCACTCCGAGCCGTTTATTCGCGGCAAGACGTTACTTGCCCGAATGTAGTCCCGGCGCGACGACGAGTTGTCCCCGATGTGGTCCCGAAAAAAGAGGAAAAACTTCAGGCGGCCATCGGGTCCGCTGAGATCCCGGCCGGTCGGCGGCCTCAGCCGGCCTCCGGGACGCAGGCGTGCAGATGCGCGATGGCCCGCCAGCTGAGGGCTGGCGGGCCATCGTCACGACTCAGCGCTCAACGCGCTGCTGCGGCCGCGAGGCTCACACGTCGTAGGACTGTCAGCAGTCGGCGGTGACCTGCGGTTCGCCCTACTGCACCATGCCTGACCTGCTCGTTCTCCCTCGACGTTCACCGTCATTGACCAACGCTGATCCACGTCTGACGGCCTGAAGACGGCCTGATCATGCGTTAGAGCTAGCCTGCGCCGATGATGTCGGAAACCGGAGATTCTCACGTGCCTATGCCCTGGGGGCCAGTCGATACAGACGTCTTTGCCGCATGGGGCCAGTGGGCGGGCGGCATTGGCAGCATAGCGGCTGTTGTCGTCGCCCTAATGCTTGCCACTCGTGATTCCAGATCTCGCAGGAAAGAACAAAAGGAGCAGCAAGCTGCACGGGCGGCGACAGTTACAGGCTCAACTGAGAGGAAACTTGACGACGGCCCTTTTTACAGTCAATGGCTAGCCTTGGTGATCAGCAACCACGGCACGCATCCTGTTATGGACGTGAAAATTGAAGACGTGAAGATTCGCGTTGGAGAGGTTACGTACGTGAAATGGAAGCTGGCTGGAGGCAAGGCGGATAGCTCGGAGCCGTATCTCTTGGCTCATGTCATTGGACCGCAGGATGAAAAATTTACAAGCCTGTTCTTTGAGGATGCTGAGGGTCAAAAATACGTATACGAGAAGCATCCCATCGACATAACCTTCAGCTTTCTCGATGCGGAGGGTGCGCGATGGCGTCGGACTGGTTACGGCGAGCCTCAACGTGTCCGATAAGGCATCGATAAGTAGCGGAATTACTCCGTGGCAAGGCGGCGGAGCCGTCGCGGCAGTCGATCGCCGTGCCCAGCGCTGGGAGCCGTGTGACCGCGCGATCGTCCCGGCCCTGGTGGCTGGAAGTGGCTTGGCGGCAGTTCGTGTTTGCGTAGCGCGCCGCCTTCCCGGCCACGTGCACCGACTCCGCGCGCGGCCGACGGGCGGAGCGGAGCGGGAGCCCGGCGTGCCGCGATGCGGGGAGTCGGTGCAAACGTGAGGCGGGACTGGCTGCGCGTCGCCGCAGGCGGCGCGCCTTGATCCCATACAGCAGAATTCAGCAGCGGCTACGGCAGAAGGTTGACGCCGTCGTGAGCGCGAGTGTGCAATTCGGACTCGAACGCATCGGTCACTCGCACTGCGTATGCCGGTGACATTGCTTCGCGGACTTCGTCCAGCGTCATCCAACGGATCTCGGTCGCCTCGGCGGTGGCCTGGTCGGGCTCGTCCAGCGGGCTGCAGCGGTAGACCAGGGCCACGATGCCGCGTCGCATGTTCTTGTAGACGCCGGTCAGGCGTTCGACCTGGACCGAGATGCCGGTCTCCTCAAGGACTTCTCGCCTGACGCCCTCCTCGAACGTCTCGGCCATCTCCAGCACTCCGCCCGGTGGCTCCCAGTGGCCGTTGTCCCTGCGGCGGATGACCAGTACTTGCCCCGAATCGTTGACCACGATTCCGGCGACGCTGACCGAATGACGCGGCGTGTCGGCCATTCTCCCGCTTTCGTCGCTGAGTGGACCTGTGGGAGCATGAACACGTCTAGTCGTCTGTAGGAGTAGGTGGCCATGCTCGATCTAGGAACTATAGACAGATCGGTGGACCGTCCGCCGTACCGCCAGATCGCGGACATCCTGCGCCAGCACATCGAGCGTGGCCGCCTGGCTCCTGGTGAGCAGTTGCCGTCCGAGGCGGTGTTGATCGAGCACTACGGCGTGGCTCGGATGACGGTTCGTGAGGCGATCAAGGAGCTGCGATCCGAGGGCCTGGTGGTGGCGCAGCATGGCAAGGGTGTGTTCGTGCGGTCGGCTCCGCCGGTGCGTCGGTTGGCGTCGGATCGGTTCGCGCGGCGGCATCGGCAGGAGGGGAAGTCGGCCTTCCTTGCTGAGGCCGAGGCGGCCGGTCACGTTCCTGGCGTTGATCAGATCAGGGTCACCAATGAGGCGGCCTCGGCCGAGGTGGCGGAGCGACTGAAGCTCAAGCCTCGGGAGCGGGTGATCGTCCGGTCTCGTCGCTACCTCGCTGACGGGCGGCCGGTCGAGATCGCCACGTCCTACATCCCCGAGTCGATCGCCAAGGGCACGGCCATCGCGGAGGTCAACACCGGGCCTGGTGGCATCTACGCCCGGATCGAGGACGCCGGGCACGAGCTGGCGCACTTCACCGAGGAAGTATCGGCCCGGATGCCGTCACCCGACGAGCGCAAGGCACTGGAGATCGGGTCTGGGGCGCCGGTGCTGACGCTGGTTCGCACGGCCTTCGACACCAACGGCACACCGGTCGAGGTCTGCGACACGGTCAAGGTGGCCACGTCGTTCGTGCTGGAGTACGACGTCCCGGCCAAGTGAGTTGGTTGCAAAAGCGAAGAGAAAGGCGGAGTAGTTGAACTCCTCTAGACGACTAGGTACGGTGAACTTGTCTAGAGGACTAGGTGAGCTGATCGGCTCCGATCGAGGAGCCCCGCAAGATCGAGAAGGGTTTCAACGATGGCTATTCCTGCTGGTCACAGGTTCCCGATCACCTTCGACGAGCTGTTCCCGCAAGGGTTCTACGTGCTGAAGGTGGAGCGGGCGCAGGAGTTCAACGAGGGGAAGGCACCGCGTCCGGCGCTGGACAAGGTGTCGGGGCTGCCGGTGTGGACGGTGCAGGGCACGGACCCGTCTGCGAAGGGGAAGAACACCGGTGCGGTGGTGAAGATCGCGTCGGAGTACCAGCCGGTTCCGCCGGAGGTGCTGCCCGGTACGCCGTTCCGGCCAGCGGTGTTCACGGGGTTGAGGGTGTCGCCGTATGTGCGGGACGGCTGGGTGAACTGGACGGTCTGGGCTGAGGAGATGGTGTCGCCGCAGGACGCGGTCAAGGGGCGTCGGGGCAACGGCAAGTCGGACTCGTCGGCGGGCGCTCCGCCGGTTGCGGCCTGAGAAGGGACGGATCGTGGAGTTGGAAGGTTTGTTGACGCCTGGTCCGAACGCCAAGCCGGAGGTGGTCACGCAGCCGGGGACGGACTGGTACGGGCTGCGGCTGACGATGGACCCCGGTGAGGTCGTGTTGGGGCTGCCGGAGGGTGAGGACGGGCGGGAGAGGTTGGCTGCCTTCCTGACCGAGCTGGCCAGGTGCGCGTACTTCCTTGCGGGAGTGCTCGATCCGTCGCCGAATCACGCGCTGATGCCGACGCTGGGGCACGGCTTGTCGAACGGCACTGTGCTGTCCGACGCCTCGATCTATGGGGAGTCGGGTCCGGGGAGTCGGGGGCGATGACCGATGCCGCCGGGGCCAAGCCGAGGTTTGCGGTTTTCCTCCGGGCGGGCTCGTTCGGGCGCGCGATGGCGTTGGCGGGATTCCGGTCGGAGTACGCGTTGGCCAAGGCGATGGGGCTGAATCGGTCGACGGTGAAGCGCGTGCGGACCGGTGAGCTAATGCCGGGTCCGGGGTTCATCGCCGGTGCTTTGAAGGCTCTTGCGCCGATGGCGTTCGAGGACCTGTTCGAGGTTGACGACAACGAGTGACCGCGCTGTGTGCGCGTGACAACTGAACAGATAGCGGCCGGTTGGCATGGGTCGCGGGGAGACAGTCCAAGTCTTGGCGGGCTCCGGCTGTCTCCCTGCGACTCACCTGACTGGCTTCGCCATGCATTTTTGTTGACACACAAGGGATTCCAGTCATGTCAAGGGTATCTCGTCGTGGGGGACGTGCGTCAAGTCGGGCCGTCGCCCCGTCCGGGTGGAAGCTGTCCAACGGTTCGAAGTGCCAGCGGTGCAAGCGGTTCGGGGTGTACGCGCCCGGCCAGCTCGCGTGCTGCACGTGTCTGGGCTGGCTGTCGCTGATCTTCGCCGTGGTGGTGTTGGTCGTGGTGCTGGCGGTGTGGTCGCTCCCGGTCGGGGGTGTGGCCTGATGGCGCGGTGGGTTGATCCGGCTCCGTTCGAGGGTGCGCGGCCTCGGGTGCCGTGGTGGGCGTTGGTGCCGGGCAAGTTGAAGTGGTTGGCCTTGCTGGTGGCTCTGGTGTGGCTGGCGCTGGTCGGCGTCGTGCGCCTGGTGCTCGTCGTGGTCCGCTATCCGGTGGTCGTGTTGGTGCCGGCGCTGGCGGCCTGGTGCTGGTTGCGGTTCGGGCTGTCGCCGCTGGTCCTGGCGCTGCTGAGCCTGAGCGCGACCCTCACGATCTGGGCTGGTCTGGATCGGACGTCGTTCCTGCGGCACGTGTGGTTCCGGCTGGTCACCGAGTATCGGCGGGCGACGGTGTACGTGCCGCGTTGGCGGACCGTGATGCGGCTGTCGGAGCTGGCCAAGGACAGTCGTGGGCGCGAGTACCGGCCGAAGCTGCGGCGGGTGCGGTCTGAGGGATGGCGGGACCGGGTTCGGGTGCGGATGATCCTGGCGCAGGCACCGGAGGCGTGGGAGCTGCGTCGTGACGGTTTGGCCCACTCGTTCGGTGCGCAGTCGTGCCGGGTGCGGGTGCTGCGGCCGAAGGTGATCGAACTCGACTTCGTCCACTCCGACCCGTTGGCCCGGTCGCTGTCGGTGCCGGCGCTGTCTGACGATGCGGACGTGGTGGACCTGAAGCGGGTCGTGGTCGGCCGGACGGAGATCGGTAAGCCGTGGCGGATTCGCTTGCAGGGCAACCAGGTTCTGGGTGTCGGTGTGCAGGGTGCGGGCAAGGGCTCGGTGTTGTGGTCGATCATCTGGCACCTTGCCCCTGCTGTTCGGGCCGGTCTCGTGCGCCTGGTGGGCATCGATCCCAAGGGCGGTATGGAGTTGGGGCAGTGCCCGGATGCGTTCGCCCGGTTGGTGTTCGACAACGGCCGTGAGGCGGTCGAGCTGCTGGAGGAGCTGGCGGCGGAGGTCAAGGAACGGGCTGCGCGGTACCGGGGTGTCCGCCGGCTGTGGGCTCGCTCGAACGGTGAGCCGTTCACCGTGCTCGTGGTGGATGAACTGGCGGACCTGATCGCCTACCAGTCGGACAAGGGCCTGCGTGACCGCGCCGCTCGTGCGATCCAGACCATCACCTCCCAGGGACGCGCGCCGGGGTTCTGCGTGCTGGGCCTGGTGCAGGACCCGCGTAAGGAGGTCGTGGGGTTCCGGCACCTGTTCGGGACCAAGATCGCGCTGCGGCTGGACGAGACGGCGCAGGTGGACATGGTCCTGGGCGACGGTGCCCGTGCCCGTGGCGCTGCGGCCCACGAGATCAGCGAGCAGACACCCGGCGTCGCGTGGGTGAAGACCGACGGCAAGGGCCAGCCGGAGCGGGTCCGGGCCTTCCACGTCACCGACGCGGACCTGGTCGAGCTGGGCGTCTACCTCGCCGACGCGACCGTGCACGAGTTCCGGACCCGACCCGACGGCGACGCGACCGGAGGTGCTGCGGCATGACCGAACCGACCACCAACACCACCCCGGTGGTGCCTGCCGTGCCGCTGGACGTGGCGGGCATGACCTCGGCCGAACGTGCCCGGATGCCGCTCTCCCTCGACGTGGTCAAGGCGGCGGCCGAACAGCACGGCGTCTGTACCCGGCCGGTGCTGCGAGAGGTCGTGGACCTGGACTCGGGTGAAGTCCGCATCGTCGGCATCCGCTGCAACTCGACCCAGGCGTCCAAGTGCCCGGCCTGCGCCGAACGCAACCGCCGATCCCGCATGGCGCAGTGCCGCGAGGGCTGGCACCTCGACCACGAACCTGTGGCGGAACGGCACGCGCCCACGGCCGATCAGGTCGAGCTGGTGACCTACCGGGCTGACCTGATCGCCGAGTACCGCCGTGCCGTGGCTGAGGGCGCGGAAGACCAGATCGAGGACCTTCGGGAAGGCATCCGGGAGGCGGACACCGACATCAAGCGGGAGGGAGTCCGCGGGAACCTCCCCGCCGTCGAACGGCCCGGAAAAACGGCGCCACAACGGTCCACGCGTCGGCGTCAGGACGCGCCGAACCTGCCTCGTCGCAAAGTGGCCAAGCGGACCGTGGGGCGGGAGTTCGCGGGCAAGTACCGGCCTTCGACGTTCGTCACGCTCACGCTGGACACCTACGGCAAGGTGACCTCGGACGGGGCTCCTGTCGATCCGGACTCGTACGACTACCGGCGCGCGGCTCGGGACGCGGTGCACTTCGCCTCCCTGGTCGATCGGTGGTGGCAGAACCTTCGGCGGGTCGTTGGCTTCGACGCCCAGTACTTCGGCACGGTCGAGCCGCAACGCCGCATCACCCCACACGCGCACTTCGCCGTGCGCGGCTCGATCCCGCACAAGGTCATCCGCCAGGTCACGGCCGCGACCTACCTCCAGGTGTGGTGGCCCGACCACGATCACCTCAAGTACGGCGGTGGCCGGCTGCCGGTGTGGGACATGCGCGTCAAGGGGTTCGTGGACCCGGACACCCAGCAGTCCTTGACCACCTGGGTCGACGCCGTGGGGGAGCTGGATGCTCCGGCCCACGTGGCGGAGTTCGGCCGCCAGGTGCACTCCAAGGGCATCCTCGGCGGCACGGAGGAGTCCGGGCGGCACATCGGCTACCTGACCAAGTACCTCACCAAGTCGATCACCGAAGTGGTCGAGTCGAACGCCTCGCCACGCCTGGCTGACCACGCCGACCGGTTGGCGGCCGAACTGGCCGTCACGCCGTGCTCGGAGCGGTGCGCGGTCTGGCTGCTCTACGGCGTCCAGCCCAAGGGCGTCACGTCCAAGACGACTCCGGGCCACTGCAAGGGCAAGGCGCACCGCCGAGACACCCTCGGCCTGCCCGGTCGTCGGGTCCTGGTCTCGCGCCGTTGGTCGGGCAAGACGCTCGCCGAACACAAGTCGGACCGGGCCGCGTTCGTCCGGGAAGCCCTGGCCGCCGCCGGCATCGCCAAGCCGGACACCGACCGGACCCGCCTCCAGTGGGGACCGGTCAGGCCAGGTGACCCGCACGCACCCTCACGAACCGAACTGCTCATGCACATGATCGCCCAGCGTCTGGCGTGGCAGGCCGAGTACCAGCAGGCACAAGCCGCCCTCGTCCACCTGCGACCACCGGGGCCGGATGTTTCAGCAACTTCGTCGGTAGCGGCCTGACGAGAGGGGAGTCGTGGCAGATATCGAACCGCTGTGGGGCGTTGACGATCTCTCGGCGTTCCTCGGGGTGCCGGTGCACACCATTCGAGGCTGGCGCAGCAAGAACTACGGGCCTCCGGCTCGGAAGGTCGGCAAACACCTGCGGTGGGATCCGGCAAAGGTTCGTGAGTGGTTTAACGGCCTCGACCAGGACGCGGCCTAGAACTTTCGGCAATTCGACTCAGGGGAGAAGTCTGCCATGGGCCACGTGCAAGATCGCTGGTGGACCGTCAAGGACGGAAAGCGGGAGAAGACTCCGCAGTTCGGCAAGGGAATGCGGTACAAGGTCCGCTTCCCCGGCCCGGACGGTCGGGAGCGCTCGAAGATGTTCCCGGACCGGCAGAAGGGTACGGCTGACGCGTTCCTGCACGAGATGGAGAACGACAAGAACAAGGGAACGTACCTGGACCCTGACGCAGGCAAGATCACGTTCCGCGACTACACGGAGAAGCACTGGATCGACGCGCGGACGTTCGATGAGTCCACGCGGGAGGGGGTGGAGTTCCGGCTCAAGCTGCACGTGTACCCGTACTTCGGTGACACGGAGCTGCGGCTCATCCAGCCGTCCACGATCCAGGCGTGGGAGCGGAAGCTCCAGCAGAAGGGCCTGGCCGAGACGTACCGGCGGAGCATCTTCGCCAACGTTTCGGCAGTCTTCACCGCTGCGATCGACGATGAGCGGCTGCGCAAGAACCCGTGCAACGGGAAGTCGGTCATCAAGCCTCGGGGCGAGTACCCGAAGATCATCCCGTGGGAGGAGAAGCGCGTTCACGCGGTCCGCGAGAAGCTGGGGGAGCGGTACCGAATCGGCGTCAACCTCGGTGCTGGGTGTGGTCTACGGCAGGGTGAGGTGTTCGGGTTCTCACCTGATGACGTGGACGAGTCGGAGGGCGTCATTCACGTGCTGAGGCAGATCAAGATCGTGCGCGGGAAGATGGTATTCGGTGCGCCGAAGCACGGCAAGAGCCGTGATGTGCCGTTGGCTGCGAGTGTGGCGGCGGCGATCAAAGCTCACGTGAAGAAGTACGAACCGCTGCCCGTCACGCTTCCGTGGGGCACTCCTGACGGCAAGCTCGTGACGGTGCCGCTCCTTATATATACGCGTGAGTCGAAGCAGCTCCATCGGCATTCGTTCAACCACTACGTCTGGAAACCGGCGCTCAGGGGTGCCGGGGTCGAGACGCCGGGCCGTGCCGAGGGCTTCCACGCGTTGAGGCACTTCTACGCCTCGTCGCTCCTGGAGGACGGCGTCAGCATCCGGGCACTCGCCGAGTACCTGGGACACGCTGACCCGGCGTTCACCCTCCGCGTCTACACGCACTTGATGCCGGCCAGTCACGAGCGAACACGGGCGGCAGTGGACAAGGTGTTCGGAGACAAGCCGGAGGAAGCGGCGTGAACGCTGAAACGACCAGGGGCCGGGTGACTGAAGTAGTCACCCGGCCCCTGGCCTGTGGTCTAGCTGACGGCCTCTCCAGCACTGACGGCCTGGAGACGGCCTACGTAGGGCCTCGACCAGTGAAACGGCTGGTCAAAGCCCCGTGTGGATCACACGTCGTAGTACAGCGCGAACTCGTACGGGTTCGGGCGCAGGCGCAGCGGGTCGATTTCCTGCTCCCGCTTGAACGAGATCCAGGTGTCGATGACGTCCGGCGTGAAGACGCCGCCCTCCAGCAGGAACTCGTGGTCCGCCTCGAGGTTGTCCAGCACCGCGTCCAGCGTCGCCGGCACCTGCTTGACGTCGCGGGCCTCCTCGGGCGGCAGCTCGTAGAGGTCCTTGTCGATCGGGGCCGGCGGCTCGATCTTGTTCTTCACGCCGTCGAGGCCCGCCATCACCATGGCCGAGAAGGCCAGGTACGGGTTGCCCGACGAGTCGGGGCAGCGGAACTCGATGCGCTTGGCCTTCGGGTTGTTGCCCGTGATCGGGATGCGGACGCACGCCGAGCGGTTGCGCTGGGAGTAGACCAGCGACACCGGGGCCTCGTAGCCCGGCACCAGGCGGTGGTAGGAGTTCACCGTCGGGTTGGTGAACGCCAGCAGCGACGGGGCGTGGTGCAGGATGCCGCCGATGTAGTGGCGCGCCGTGTCGGACAGGCCCGCGTAACCGGACTCGTCGTGGAACAGCGGCTGGCCGTCCTTCCACAGCGACTGGTGGGTGTGCATGCCCGAGCCGTTGTCGCCGAACAGCGGCTTCGGCATGAACGTCACGGTCTTGCCGGCCTGCCACGCGGTGTTCTTGATGAGGTACTTGAACAGCATCAAGTCGTCCGCGGCGTGCAGCAGCGTGTTGAACTTGTAGTTGATCTCCGCCTGACCGGCGGTGCCGACCTCGTGGTGCGCGCGCTCGACAGTGAAGCCGTTGGCCTCCATGTTGAGCACCATCTTGTCGCGCAGGTCCGCGTAGTGGTCGGTCGGCGTGACGGGGAAGTAACCGCCCTTGTACTTGACCTTGTAACCGCGGTTGCCGCCCTCTTCCTCACGGCCGGTGTTCCACCAGCCGGAGATCGAGTCGATCTCGTGGAAGGACGCGTTCGCCGTGGTGTCGAAGCGGATGGAGTCGAAGATGTAGAACTCCGCCTCGGCACCGAAGTACGCGGTGTCCGCGATACCCGACTCGGCGATGTACTGCTCGGCCTTGCGCGCGATGTTGCGCGGGTCGCGGCTGTAGGCCTCACGCGTGAACGGGTCGTGCACGAAGAAGTTGACGATCAGCGTCTTCTCGATCCGGAACGGGTCGAGACGCGCGGTGTACAGGTCGGGCAGCAGCAGCATGTCCGACTCGTGGATCGACTGGAAGCCGCGGACCGACGAACCGTCGAACGCGAGGCCCTCGGCGATGGCATCGGCGTCGAACGCGGCCGCGGGGAGCGTGAAGTGCTGCATCACGCCGGGCAGGTCGCTGAAGCGGACGTCTACGAACTTCACGCCCTCGTCTGAGATGAACTTCAGGACCTCGTCGGGATTCTTGAACACCCTCGTCGACTCCTCTGCTGCGCTGGGGGCGTGGTTGTACGCCGCTACGTGGTGCGGCCTGCCATCGTGGCGAAACTAGGACTGCGGTGTTGCCCGGTCATCACCCCTATGTTTCGCCAGTGTTAACGGGGTGGGCGACCGGGGCAACCCCACCGCCGCTCCTCACCCGCTGAGCACGGGCTTTACTCTGGTGGGGTGAGCAAGTGGACCGGTTCGTGGCTGTCTGGACCTCGTTCGGCGCTGGAGCCCGGCGCCGACTCCGGTGACGGTACCGGGCAGCGGTGGCGGGGTGAACGCCTCGGTCTGCCGCAGTCCGGTCCGGGCTCGGTGGCGTCCACCGGCCGCCGCGCGATCGCCATCATGGTGGACTTCCTGCTCTCGGCGGGGGTGGCGGGGCTGTTCACCGCGCCCGAGCTGCCGAAGAACTGGAGCCTGCTGGCCTGGTTCGCCATCACCGTCATCGCGGTCGGCTTCTTCGGCTTCACCCCTGGTCACGCGCTGTTCGGGCTGCGGGTCGCCCGGCTGGACGGCGCGGGGATCGTCGGTATCCCCAGGGCCGCCCTGCGCACGGCGTTGATCTTCCCCATCATCCCGGCCGTGGTGTGGGACGCCGACGGCAGGGGCCTGCACGACAAGGCCGCGGGCACCGTCGTCATCCGGGTCCGCTGAGTCCATCCGGGTCCGCTCCGCTGAGTCCGTCCGGGGTCCGCTGAGTCCGCGACACGCGTCAGGCCCGCTCCGAACGACTGCCGGAACGGGCCTGAGCTGCGAAACGCTTGTTCTCAGCGGCGGCGCATGGCGCGCTGCACGTTGCGCATCTTGGCGCCCTGGGGCATCGGGCCCTTGGGCAGCGCCGCACCGCGGCTGGCCAGCGCGGCCAGCCGGTTGTCGATCGTGTCGACCTGGGCGGTCGAGATGTTGCGCGGCAGCTTCATCAGGTGGCTCTGCAGCTTGCGCAGCGACACCTGGCCGTCCTCCGTGCCGACGATGACGTCGTAGATCGGCGTCTCGCCGACCACCCGCGCCACCCGCTTCTTCTCCTGCGCGAGCAGGCCCTTGACCCGGTGCGGCGCGCCCTCGGCGACCAGCACCACGCCCGGCCGGCCGAGCACCCGGTGCACCATGTCGCCGCTCGTCGTGCCCGCCACGGCCTGGGTCACCCGCCACTTCCCGCGCAGGTTGTCCAGCGCCCACGCCGCCGCGCCCGGCTGGCCGTCGGCCTTCGCGTACACGGTGCGCTGCACCCGGCGGCCGAACACGATGACCGCGAGCAGCGCGCCCACCGCGATGCCCATGGGCAGCAGCACCCACTGCATGTCCCAGATGAGGCCGATCAGGAACGCCGCGGCCGTCGCGCCCAGCACGCACGCCAGCATCAACGGCACGAGCGCCTTGTCCTCGCGGCGCTGCATCTTGAACGCCTCGAAGATCTGGCTGCGCTTCGCCTTCGATGCCGCGCGCCGAGCCTTCGCCGCTTCCTTGGAGGCCGCCTTGGCAGCCGCCTTGTCCTGCTTACCAGCCATGCCCACCAGGATACGGCGCGCCGTATCGCCCCATGACGGGAGTACTCGCTGTGCTCTGCGAGGATGCAGCGCATGGACCGGCTGTTGGAGGGACTCGACCCGGAACAGCGCGCCGCCGTGGAAGCTCCGCGCGGTCCGGTCTGCGTGCTCGCGGGCGCCGGCACCGGCAAGACCCGCACGATCACGCACCGCATCGCCTACTTGGTCCAACGCGGCCACGTCTCCGCTGGTCAAGTCCTCGCCGTCACGTTCACCGCACGTGCCGCGGGTGAGATGCGGACCCGGTTGCGGGCGCTCGGCGTGCACGGCGCGCAGGCCCGCACGTTCCACGCCGCCGCGCTGCGCCAGCTGCGGTACTTCTGGCTGCGCGTGGTCGGTGGCGAGCAGTGGCAGCTGATCGACCGCAACAAGCTGCGGCTGGTCGCGCAGGCCGCCAACCGGGCGGGCCTGTCCACCGAGTCCGATTCGCTGCGCGACCTGGCGGGCGAGATCGAGTGGGCCAAGGCGTCGCTGATCGCGCCCGAGGACTACCCGGCCGCGGCCGGCCGCACGAGCCGTGACACGCCCGCGCCCGCCGAACAGGTCGTGCAGGTCTACCGGACCTACGAGGAGCTGAAGAACCAGGCGCAGCTGCTCGACTTCGACGACCTCCTGCTGCACACCGCGGCGGCGTTGGAGGAGCACGGCGAGGTCGCCGAGGAGTTCCGCGACCGGTACCGGTGCTTCGTGGTGGACGAGTACCAGGACGTCACGCCGCTCCAGCAGCGCGTGCTCGACGCGTGGCTGGGCGCGCGCGACGACCTGACCGTGGTCGGCGACGCGAACCAGACCATCTACTCGTTCGCGGGCGCCTCGCCGCGTCCGCTGCTGGACTTCCCGCGCCGGTTCCCCGAGGCCGTCGTGGTGCGGCTGGAGCGGGACTACCGGTCGACGCCGCAGGTCGTGCACCTGGCCAACGAGGTGATCAAGTGGGCGCGCGGGCGTCCCGCCGGGTCGCGGTTGCAGCTGATCGGACAGCGTCCGGACGGGCCGAAGCCGACGTTCACCGAGTTCGACGACGAGTCGCTGGAGGCCGCGGCCGTCGCGCAGCGGGTGAAGGCGCTGCTGGACGAGGGCGTGTCGGCGAGCGAGATCGCCGTCCTCTACCGGGTCAACGCCCAGTCGGAGGTCTTCGAGCAGGCGTTGGCCGAGGTCGGCGTGCCGTACCAGGTGCGCGGCGGTGAGCGGTTCTTCCAGCGTGCCGAGGTGCGGCAGGCGATGGTCGCGCTGCGTTCGGCGGCGGCGCACGAGCCGAGCGGCGAGCTGCCGAAGGTGGTGCGCGAGGTGCTGGCCGGGATCGGCCTGACCGACGAACCGCCCGCCGGCGGGACGGCGCGGGAGAAGTGGGAGTCGCTGCTCGCCCTGGTCGAACTGGCCGAGGAGCTGGTCACCACCGTGGACGGGGCGGACCTGCCGAAGTTCGTCACCGAGCTCGACCTGCGTGCCGAGGCGCAGCACCCGCCGACCGTGGAGGGCGTGACGCTCGCGTCCCTGCACGCGGCGAAGGGCCTGGAGTGGGACGCGGTGTTCCTGGTCGGGCTGGTCGAGGGCACGTTGCCGATCCAGCACGCGGACGGCGACGACGCGGCGATCGAGGAAGAGCGCAGGTTGCTGTACGTGGGCGTGACGCGCGCGCGGGTGCACCTGTGGATGTCGTGGGCGTTGGCGCGCGCTGCGGGCGGACGTCGTTACCGGCGGCGCAGCCGGTTCCTCTACGGGCTGGTGCCCGAGGACCACCCGGTGTCGCGCACGGCCAAGCGCGAGCCGATGCAGCGCAAGCCCAAGCCGCAGTGCCGGGTGTGCGGGTCGGCGTTGGTCGACGCGCGGGCGATCAAGCTCAGCCGGTGCGCGTCGTGCCCGTCGGACCTGGACGAGGAGCTGCTGACCCGGCTGCGGGCGTGGCGGGCGGACCGGGCGCGTGAGCTGAAGGTGCCCGCGTACGTGGTGTTCACGGACGCGACGCTGGTCGCGATCGCCGAGCAGCGGCCCGAGGACGTCGCCGGACTCGTGTCGATCTCCGGCATCGGCGCCGCCAAACTCGACCGCTTCGGCGACGACGTGCTGTCCCTGGTGCGCGGCGGGCGTTGATCGGTTCGGCGGTCGCTTCGGTGATCGGTTCGGCGCGGGCGCTGAGCGGGTTGGTGCCCGCCGGCGGGCGGAGTCGTCCGGACGGGTGATCGTGCCCAGGGCTCTGTGCAGGGAAAACGTCGAAATCTCACACGATCGACAGGTATTTGTAAAAACCGGTTGCACGCCCCGTGCGCAGGGTCATAACCTGCTTAGGCCGGGCGCGAAGCGCCCGCTGGGGATTCAAGAGTCAGCAGTCGAGACGAGACACCCGAGGAGGTGGCCGGTCGTGAACAGCCTTATGCGCTTTGAGACGCCCGGTTGCCCGATGCCCGAGGTGGCCTTGTCGGCGGGCGCTACTCATGTCGCGGGGGAGAAGTCTGCCCGCGATCGCCACGCCCTGAAGTGGGGCGCTGAGCGAGTTCAGCTGATCCAGGTGCCGGCGCCGTACACGCCGACCGTTGTCCCGACTCAGAACGTTGCGCCGTCCGCGCACGAGCGAAGTACCTGACCACCTTGTAGTCAGGCCACCCAGCTCACAAAGGCCGCGGACCCGTAACCGGATCCGCGGCCTTTGTGCTGTTCAAACCCGTTTTACCGAACGCAGTCGCACGACCAAACCCCATGCAACACCCGTGACAGGAGTCCACCTGATGTTGTCCGCGACCGTCCCCATAAACGGGACGCTGTCCACCGAGCCGGAGTTCGCCGGAGCGGGAGTCGCTTCTCTGATCGACACCGCGCCCGACGCCGGCCTGGAGCTTCCTTGCCGTACCAACAACCCCGACCTGTGGTTCGCCGACGCGCCGGCGGAGTTGGAGGAGGCGAAGAGGTTCTGCGCCACCTGCCCCGTCATCGCCGAGTGCCTGGCCGGTGCGCTTGCTCGCCACGAGCCCTGGGGGGTCTGGGGCGGCGAGATCTTCGAGCGCGGAGCCGTGATCGCGCGGAAGCGTCCCCGTGGGCGCCCCCGCAAGGATGCGGCACCCGTTGTTCCCGCGGCACCTGCCGCGACCGTTGTCCGGGGGGCTACCGACCAGGAGGCCGCCGCGTGACCACGTACCGATCCACCAGCGACGAAGCGATGCTCATCGAAGTCAACCCCAAGGGGAACCCCATGCTTCTCGAAGAAAATCTCGCCAGATCCCGAATGCATGACGCGGAGATATTCGCGCAACAGCATCGGCTGGCCCACCGGCTCGTCGTCGCCCGCAGGTGGCGCCGGCTGGCCGGATGGGCCCAGCGCAGAGCCACCCTGAAGGCTCACGCGATCTGATGCACGCCTCGGCCCGCCCTCCCCGTCCCCGCGACGGGGAGGGCGGGCCGCGTCGTACCCGGAGTAATTCGGTGAGTTTTGGGGTGGGAGGGTTCGCCCCGTCGTGGGTACCGTTCGATGTGTGGCCGCTCACACTCACCACCATGCCCGCACCCATGACGGAATCGACTGGGCGTCTCGGCTGAACTCGCTCCGGCAGGCCGACGAGTTGGACGCCGAGGCTCGGCGCGTGGTCGCGCGGAGACTCGTGCACGTACTGCCCGACAAGCCGATGGTGCTGGACGTCGGTTGCGGCGCAGGTGGGATGAGTGTGGCGTTGGTCGAGGCCCTGTCCGCCCGCGGCGGGGGAACCGTGGTGTTGATCGACGCGGTGCCCGAGTTGTTGGACGCCGCTACCAGCGCGGCGCGGTCGGCGGCGACCTACGAGACCGACACGACCACGGCGACCGTCCGGGTTCGGCCGGTGCTCGCCGACCTGGCCGCGGAACGGCCGGTCGAGATCGCCGGGCCCGCGCAGTTGGTGTGGGCGTCGAACGTGGTGCACCACCTTCCTGATCAGCGTGCCGCTGTGCTCGGGTTGATCGAGGCCGTCGCGCCCGGTGGGTGGTTGGCGCTGGCCGAGGGTGGGCTGGACGGCAAGTTCCTCCCGTTCGACCTGGGTATCGGTGAGCCCGGCCTGCAGGACCGGCTGGCCGCCGCACGCGCCCAGTGGTTCCTCCGGATGCGGGAGAACACCGAGGGCTCGGTCCGCATGCACGGCGGCTGGAACCTGGTGCTCGCCGACGCCGGCCTGGTCGACGTCACCGCGTTCACCTACCTCGTCGACCACCCGGCACCGCCCAAGCAGGCGGTGCGCGACTGGGCGGTGAACCGGCTCAAGTGGCACGTGGACGTCGCCGGCGACCTGCTCCACCCCGCCGACCGCCGTACCGTCCGGCAACTGCTCGACCCGCAGGACCCCGCCTTCCTCGGGCTGCGTGACGACGTCTTCCTGCTGATCGCCGACACCGTCTACCTGGGCCGCAAGCCGTGACCGACGCCTGTGCCCGCTGCGGGCGGACGCGGTCGTCCGTCACCGACCCGGCCGAGCTGTTGGCCTGGGTCCGGGAGCGCGAGCGCGGGGTCGACCAGTGGTTGTGCCACGTGTGCGCTCGCGCGCACGTCCGCGATATCGAGGGCAAGCTGCCGGCCGACTACTGGAGTAGCTGAGCGGTTGGCCGGCAAGCGTCAGCCGGTCAGCGGAGCAGGGCGGACAGCAGGCGTAAGGCGGATCTGGGGGTGGCGGTGCCCCGTTTGCTGCCCGCGTTCAGCTCGGCGGTCAGGCCGGCGACCGTGCACAGGCCCGAACGCACGGCCGTCGCCAGCATGTGGTGTTGGCGCAGCGCGTCCGGTTCGTGGCGGGCGGCGTCCAGCACGGCTCTGTTCGGCTCGGCCAACGGCAGGCCGTCGCGGACCACCACCTCGGGCGGGCGGGTGGTGCGTTCCAGCAGCACGTGGTCGGCGCAGGAACGGCGCGTGGTCGCCGGTTGGAGCAGGTGGATCCGGGTCGGCGGAGGTAGGGCCCGGAGGCCGTGGGCGTGCAGCGCGTCCACGCCGGTGACCACGGCGCTCGGACCCGCGTAGGCGACGGCCGCGCGGAGCCGCTGGGCACGGGTCGGCGGACCGGCGCCGAGCAGCAGCACGCCCGGCAGGATGCGCTGCCACGGCCCGCCGGGGCGGCACTTGAGGTCGATGACGTAGCCGGGCACGCCGGCGGCTTTCAGGTCTGCGGTCTTGATCACTTGTTCCACGGGGTCGATCTTCCGGGGGTTCCGGGGACCGGTCCACGGGCTGTCGGTGATCTGTGGACAAGTGGGTGACCTGTGGACAACTCAGTCGTCGAAGCCGGGTTGCCACCGGGCGACGATGGCTCTGGCCTGCACGTTCGCGTCCAGCTGGCAGAGGATGCCCGTCGCGCCCAGCGTCACCCTGTGGATGAGCAGGTACTGCGGCGGGAGGTTCAGCGACCTTCCCGTCTGCGAATCGGGGCTCCGGAGGTCGCCGACGCGCTCCGCCTGCTTCTGCAGCCACCGACGGGTGAAGTGGAACGTCTCCGTCCGCAGCGGCTCCACGAACGGCGCCAGGTAGTTCAGCACGTCCTCGGCCTGCAGTTCGGTCCCGGGGCGGATGAACCGCTCCGTCCGCAGCAGCTCCACCAGGTCCGCCGACCGGCCGTCCAACGCCAGCCTGGTCATCAGGCCGAGCGTCTTCGGCAGCCCGTCGGGCAGCCGGGCCACCGCGCCGAAGTCGAGCACGCGCAGCCGACCGTCCGAGCCGAGCATGAAGTTGCCGGGGTGCGGGTCGGCGTGCAGCAGCCCCGACCGGCTCGGCGCGGAGAAGTGGAACTCCGACAGCAGTTGCCCGGCCATGTCGCGCTCGGCCTGCCCACCCTCACGGATGATCTTCGACAACGGCGTACCGTCGGTCCACTCGGTCACCATCACCTTCGGCGAACTGGCCACCACCCGCGGCACCAGCACCCGCTCGTCGCCGTCGAACGCCTTGGCGAACACCCGCTGGTTGTCCGCCTCGGTCCGGTAGTCCAACTCCTCCAGGTACCGGTCCCGCAGCTCCTCCAGCAGCGGCTTGACCTCGGTGCCCGGCATGATCGCCTGCAACACCCGGCTGAACCGCAGCAGCTGCTTCAGGTCCGTTTGCAACGCCTCGTCCGCGCCGGGGTACTGCACCTTCACCGCCACGTCGCGGCCGTCGTGCCACACCGCCCGGTGCACCTGCCCGATGCTCGCCGACGCGGCGGGTGAGTCGTCGAACGACGCGAACCGCTTCGCCCACCCCGCGCCCAGCTGCTCGGCCAGCACGCGGTGCACCGTGCGCGCGGGCATCGGCGGCGCGGCCGTCTGGAGCTTGGTCAGCGCCTCGCGGTACGGCTCGGCCAGCTCGTCCGGCACCGCGGCCTCGAACACGCTCAGCGCCTGGCCGAACTTCATCGCGCCGCCCTTGAGCTGCCCGAGCACCGCGAACACCTGCTCCGCGGTCTTCGCCGACACCTCGGCGCTGACCTCCTCGGAGCTGCGGCCTGCCAAGCGCTTGCCCCAGCCGCCCACCACGCGGCCCGCCACCCCGAGCGGGAGGCTGGCCAGCTTGGCGGTGCGCTGCACGGTCTTGCGCGGGATCTCGCTCACCCGGTGATTCTCCTCCCGCCCGTTCACGTGGCCGCAGTCGTTCACGCCCCTCCCTCAAAACCTACACAGACCTACCTGAGGGTGGATCACGTCGCGGAACGGCACTCGCAGTGCGGGTGCACCGGCGCGATCCGGTGCTCGACCAATCCGGTGAACGCATCGACCTCCAGGGTCGCGTCCCAGGTGGGCGGCCTGGTCCGGGCCGCCTCCGAGCGGTCCAGGGCCAGCAGCGCCTGACCGACCGCGATACCGGCGGTGGCCGTGACGGTGGCCAGGTCGGCGTGCTGGGCGCGGTCGACCAGCTGGGCGGCGATCAGCGGCCACGCCGGGTCCACGTCGGCCTGGTGCCGGTCCGCACACCTCAGGCAGCTGCTCCGACCGGGTACGACCAGCGGCCCGACCACGCCCAAGCCCTCCCGCACGCGCACGGCCAGGTGCGCCGTGCCGTCCGAGACGAGCTGGTGCAGCAATTCCGGTGCGGGTACGAGCGCGTCGGCCAGCACCACCAGGTCCGCGCCACGCCCCACCGGCCGCACGGTCCCGCACGCCCGCCGCACGGCGTCCTGGGCGGCCTCGGCGCGCGGGCGGCCGACGTCCGCTTCGACATAACCCGATCCGGTGTCTTCCGGCCCCACGCGTCCCCGCGCGACCACCCGAACGTGTGCCACGCCGGAGGCCGCCAGGAGTGCTGCGATCGTGACCGCGAGCCGCCCTTCGCCGTGCACGACGACGGACCGGGCGGCACGGGCGGCGGGCAGCCCGACGGCACAACGGCGGGTCCGCAGCGCCCAGCCCGTCACCTCGGCGGTCAGCCGGGGGTGCGGCACGGGCACGGACTCCTCGACCAGCCCGGCCCCGGCCAGGCCGTGCAGGACGCCGGACAGCTCGGCCGCCTGGTCACCGTGACCGGCGAGCCGTTCCCGCAGGTCGGTGAGGGTGTGCTGGCCGGTGAGGCCGAGCAGGACGGACGCCATGGGCTCGGGCACGTCCTCCACCAGCATGGCGTGTCTCGGGTCGGTGCCGATCTGCACCACGTCGTCCCGGCGGCGCAGCAGCGGCAGGCCGGGCAGGACCCTGGGTCGGTTGGGAAGATCCACACCGGCAGCCTGCCCGGAGCGGCCGGTATGGCAAAACGCCTGTCCACAGGCTTGCGGGTTGTCCACAGAGGCCACAAGGGGCCTTGACGGGCGGCCGGACACCCGAGGGCCCGGCCACCCGCCCTGGGGCAGACCTTCGACTTGCCGAGGATCCGGGTCACCGTGGTCCCGCAGACCGGGCACTTGCCCTTGGCCATCCTGCGGTTGTTGCTCTCGTGCACCTCGCCCGTGAAGTCGCGCTTCTCACGGCACTTGACGCAGTAGCCGTTGTAGGTCTCGGCCACGGCTTCCTCCCTTGTTTCGAGAGTGCGGAGCGATCTGCGCCACACTCGGGGGTTGCGCTGCACGCTACCTCCGGGAACGCCGCTCCGCTGCACGCCGCGTCGAGCGTGTCCAGCCGCCTTTCGGTGGAACCTGTTCGTCCATCCCTCCACAGACCGCCGCTTGGCCGCCGCGGATTGTCGGTCTCTGGCCTTACCGTGAACGCCATGCCCGAACCGCAGGTGGAGGTGCGGCGCAGCGCCCGGCGCCGTCGCATGGTGAGCGCGTACCGCGAGGGGGACACGGTCGTGGTCCTGCTGCCGGCCCGCATGAGCAAGAGCGAGGAGAAGCACTGGGTGGCGGAGATGCTGAGCCGCCTCCAGCGCAGCGAGACCCGCAGGCGGTCGCCCACGCGCACGTCCGACGCCGCGCTGCTCGCCCGGTGCGAGGAGCTGGCCGACAGGTACCTGGACGGCGTGCAGCCGAGCAGCGTGCGGTGGGTGGCGCCGATGCGCACGAGGTGGGCGTCGTGCACACCGAGCGAGGGCACGATCCGGATCAGCGAACGGCTGCGCGACGTGCCCGCGTGGGTGCTCGACTACGTGCTGGTGCACGAGCTGGCGCACCTGAAGGTGCCCGGCCACGGCAAGGAGTTCTGGCACCTCGTGCACAGGTACCCGAGGGCCGAGCGGGCCATCGGGTACCTGGAGGGCATCTCGGCCGCGGCGGGCCTGGGCATCACCGAGGAGGATTGAAGGGACGGGGCGAGGAGTGAGAACTACTCCTCGCCCTTTTCCTCGCCCTTGTCGTCCTTCTCCCGGAGCGTCCGCTCCAGTTCGGCCATCGGGTCCTCCAGCGCCTTGCGCGTCCGGCCGAACCGCTCGGCGAACTCCATCGGGTCGTCCAGGTCCTCCGCCGTGGGCACCAGGTCGGGGTGGTCCCAGACGCTGTCGCGCTGCTCCATGCCGTGCTGGTCGCCGAGCAGCTTCCACAGCGCCGCCGCCGACCGGTGCCTGCGGGGCCGCAGCTCCAGGCCGACCAGGGTGGCGAACGTCTGCTCCGCCGGACCACCGGACGCGCGCCGCCTGCGCAGCGTCTCCCGCAGCGCCTCGGCGCCGGGCAGCCGCTCGCCGACCGCCTCGTTCACCACCACGTCCACCCAGCCCTCGACCAGGGCCAGCAACGTCTCCAGGCGGGTCAGCGCGGCCTTCTGCTCGGGCGTGGTCTGGGGTTCGAGCATCCCCGACTTCATCGCCTCTTCGATGCTGGCCGGGTTCGCCGGGTCGATCTGGCCCGCCAGCTGCTCCAACGCCGACGTGTCGACCGTGATGCCGCGGGCGAACTCCTCCACCGTGTCCAGCAGCCGCTGCCGCAGCCACGGCACGTGGCTGAACAGCCGCTGGTGCGCCGCCTCGCGGGCGGCCAGGAACACCAGCACCTCGCTGGCGGGCCGCTCCAGGCCCTCGGTGAACTTCTCGATGTTGTCGGGCAGCAGCGCGGCCGTGCCCTCAGGCCCGAGCGGCAACCCGACGTCGGTCGACGTCAGCACCTCCGCGCCGAGCTGCGCCAACGCGCCGCCCAGCTGCGAGCCGAACGCCATGCCGCCCATCTGCCCGAGCATCGACAGCAGCGGGCCGGCGGCCTCCTTGGCCTCGGCGGGCATCGCGTCGACCCACGCGCCGGACACGCGCTGCGCCACCGGGTCGCACAGCCGCTGCCACGTCGGCAACGTGCGCTCCACCCAGTCGCGCGCGCTCCAGCCCTGCGACGTGCGCGCGCCCGCGGGCAGCGCCGTCACCGGGTCGAGCCACATCTCCGCCAGGTGCACCGCGTCGGCAACGGCGCTGTTCTGGTCCGGCCCGAACCCGGTGGTCGGGCCGCCCTTGCCGGCGAGCTGCTGGAGTGCGATCTGCTTCGCGAGGTCGTAGTTGACCGGCCCGGACGACGTGCCCGCGTTGCTGAACATCGCACCGAGCTGGCTCAGCATCGCGCCGAGCTGGTTGAAGTCGAAGGGGTTCTCCCCTTGGTCTCCTGGTTTGCGGTTGCGGTCGTCGGGGTCCTGCGGGCTGAACCCGAAGGGCTGGTCACTCATGCCTCCACGGTACGCGGGACGAAGGTCCAGCG
The DNA here is from genome assembly GCF_009769385.1 of Saccharothrix deserti. Lineage (GTDB taxonomy): Bacteria > Actinomycetota > Actinomycetes > Mycobacteriales > Pseudonocardiaceae > Actinosynnema > Actinosynnema deserti. The sequence continues at coordinate 379,647 of NZ_VKAB01000012.1, read as the reverse complement.
CGGGACCGGTTCGCCGGCAGCGTGAAGGGGTGGTCGTACCCTGTCGGGCGTGACCGAAGGCACCGACACCGTCGTGGACCAGGCACCAACCCCACCGCACGCGCCACGGCGCGGCTTGACCCGGCGGACGTGGACCCTCGTGGTCAGCCTCGCGATCGTCCTCGCGCTGGGCCTGCTCGGCGGGTTCGCCCGCGTGCCCTACGTCGCCCTGGGCCCCGGGCCCACCTACGACACGCTGGGCGCCGTCGACGGTCAGCAGGTGGTGTCGGTCGACGGGCAGGAGACGTTCCCGACCGGCGGCAGGCTCACCATGACCACCGTGTCGCTGACCGACGAGGTGTCGCTGTTCGGCGCGCTCGGCCTGTGGATCAGCGGCCGGTACGCGCTCGCGCCGCGCGAGGAGTTCTTCCGGCCCGGCGAGTCGGAGAAGGAGGTCAGCGACCGGAACGTGAAGGCGTTCCAGGACTCGCAGACCAGCGCCGAGGTCGCCGCGCTGCGCTACCTCGACTACCCGATGAAGGTCGTCGCCGCCGAGATCACCAACGACAGCGCCGCGGCCGACGTGCTGCAGCCCAACGACCGGCTGCTCGAGGTCAACGGCAAGCCGATCGCCTCCGCCGACGACGTGCGCCCCGCGTTGGAGACCACCAAGCCGGGCGACCGGATCACGCTGACGTTCCAGCGCGAGTCCGCGCGCCAGACCGCCACCGTCACCCTCGGTCGGACCGAGGGCCGCGAGACCGGCTTTCTGGGCGTGCTGCCGCTGGACCGCGCCGACGTGCCGTTCGAGATCAACATCAGCCTGAAGGAAGTCGGCGGCCCGTCCGCCGGCCTGCTGTTCGCGCTGTCGATCGTCGACAAGCTCACCCCCGGCGAGCTCAACGGCGGCCAGTCCGTCGCGGGCACCGGCGAGATCAACGACAAGGGCGAGGTCGGCCGCATCGGCGGCATCGGGTTCAAGATGGTCGCCGCCCGTGAAAGCGGCGCCACCGTGTTCCTCGTGCCCGCGGGCAACTGCGACGAGGCCAAGCAACACGCCCCGGAGGGCCTGCGCCTGGTCAAGGTCGAGAAGCTGGACGACGCCGTGCAGTCCCTCGAAGCCCTCAACAAGGGCGGCGAAGCCCCAGGCTGCTAACGCGCCCAGCCCGCTACAGGTCCACCCTCCGCTACCGGACCACCACGCGAGGTCGCCGTCGGTCGTTCGTGACTCATTTTCCGGCGATCACCCGGGCGACCGAGCCGCCGTCTGCGGAGCAGCGGCCATGTCAGGGCCGGAGCGTCTCCAGTAGTGCGCGGGTCAGGTTCGGGGCCAGTTCGGGGTGGGCCACGACCTCCTCGGGCACCTCGACGCTGCCCCGCAGCCGCAGCACGCACGCCGCCGAGCCGTCCCGCAGCACCGCCGCCACCAGCCGGGCCTCGCGGCGCTGGGGGTGCTCGGCGGCGAACCGGCGCGCCTCCTCGTCGTCGAGCTCCTGCTCGGTCAACTGCGCCTCGGCGTCCGGCGGCAGCACCACGATCTCCTGCGCCAACGCGCACCCGTGCACGACGTCCGGCCACACGATCCCGGCCAACGCCCGGTCCAGCTCGTCGTCGGGCAGCGAGTCCTGCGCGATCGGCGTCAGCGGCGAGGACTCCGGATCGAGCTGGCCCGCGAGCTCCGGCTGCTGCGCGAGCAGCTCCGAGGTCGGGACCAGCGCGAACAGCTGAGTCGGTTGGTTCCACCCGGCGGTGGACACGAACTCCTCGACCTCGCGGGCGACAGCGGGCAGCACCACGGGCGGCGTTTCACTGGCTGGCACGTCCGCCATGGTCGCATCTGCCCCGGCGGAGCGGACAATCAGATGCAGAAGAGAAGACCCATCGGGGAACCCTCAGCGGCCTCCGTAGAGTTGGACAGAACGTACGAACGCCATTACCGCGATCCAGGAGCGTGCCCCGTGGCCACACGGCCCCCGGTCGGACTGCCCAGGCTGTCCCGTCGCAGCCGGATTCTGCTCATAGTCGGTGCGGTGGGCCTGGTCGGTCTGATCACCGGCTCAAGGCTGCTCGGCACCTACGTCAACTGGCTGTGGTTCGGCGAGGTCGGCTTCCGCAGCGTCTACGGCACCTTGCTCGCGACCCGGTTCGGGTTGTTCTTCGCCGTCGGCCTGCTGGTGGGTGGTCTCGTCGCGATCAACCTGATCATCGCCTACCGCACCCGGCCGGTGTTCGTGCCGGTGTCGGGCCCGGACGACCCGGTGGCCCGCTACCGCGCGGTCGTCAGCCGCCGGATGAGGCTGTTCGCGATCGGCCTGCCGGTGCTCGTCGGCCTGATCGCGGGCACGTCGGCGCAGGGCGACTGGCAGGTGGTCCAGTTGTTCTTCAACGCCACCTCGTTCGGGGTGACCGACCCCGAGTTCGGCCACGACATCGGCTTCTACGCGTTCCAGCTGCCGTTCTACACCTGGATCCTGTCGTGGCTGTTCATCGCCACGGCGGTGGCGTTCGTCGGCGCGGTGGTGGCGCACTACCTGTTCGGCGGCATCCGGCTGGCCGGCCGCGGCGGGCAGCTCTCCGGGCCCGCGCGCACCCACCTGGCGATCGTGGCCGGTGCGTTCGTGCTGCTCAAGGCGGTCGCGTACTTCTTCGACCGGTACACGCTGCTGTTCTCGGACCACGAGAAGTTCGACGGCGCGAGCTACACCGACCTCAACGCGGTGCTGCCGGCCAAGCTGATCCTGCTGTTCATCGCGGTCTTCTGCGCCGTCGCGTTCTTCGCGGGCGCGGTGCTGCGCAACCTCCAGCTGCCGGCGATCGCGACCGTGCTGCTGGTGCTGTCGAGCATCCTGGTCGGCGCGGCGTGGCCCGCGGTGCTGGAGCAGTTCTCGGTGCGGCCCAACGCGATCGAGAAGGAAGCCGAACCGATCTCTCGGAACATCGAGGCCACCCGACAAGCCTTCGGGTTGACCGAGGACAAGGTCGAGAGCAAGCCGTACGCGGGCAAGCAGAACGTCTCGCTGGACGAGCTGAAGAACGACCAGGCGACGGTGGGCAACGTCCGGCTGCTCGACCCGGCCGTCATCTCCAAGACGTTCACCCAGTTCCAGCAGCTGCGGCCGTTCTACGGGTTCCCGGACAAGCTCGACGTCGACCGGTACAAAGTGGACCAGCAGGTCCAGGACTACATCGTCGCGGTCCGCGAGCTGAACACCGCGGGCATCCCGCAGGGCCAGCGCGACTGGATCAACCAGCACCTCATCTACACCCACGGCAACGGCATGGTGTTCGCCGAGGCCAGCAAGGTGAACTCGCCCGCGGACGAGGGCGGCAACGGCGGCTACCCCGTGTTCGAGGTGGCGCAGGTCGGCCAGAACGGCGAGGTCCAGCCCGGCCCGTTCGGCGTGCAGCAGCCGCGCACCTACTTCGGTGAGCTGGGCGGCCCGGCCGACTACGCCATCGTCGGCGGCCGCGGTGACGGCGCAGTCGGCGAGTACGACACCGACGGCTCGTCGTACACCTACGACGGCAAGGGCGGCGTCCGCATCGGCGGGCTGTTCAACAAGCTCGTCTTCGCCGCCGCGTACGGCGAGCGGAACATCCTGTTCAACTCGGCCGTGGACGACGAGTCGCGGATCATCTTCAACCGCCACCCGCGCGACCGCGTGGAGGCCGTGGCGCCGTGGCTGACCGTGGACGGCGACCCGTACCCGGCCGTGGTGGACGGGCGCATCACGTGGATCGTCGACGGCTACACCACGCTCGACAACTACCCGTACGCGCGCCGCACGGCGCTGGGTGAAGCCACGAACGACTCGCTGCCGGGTGTCGCGCAGCAGCCGGACCGGGAGATCAGCTACATCCGCAACTCGGTGAAGGCCACTGTGGACGCCTACGACGGCACGGTGACGCTGTACGAGATGGACACGCAGGACCCGGTGCTCAAGGCGTGGATGGGCGTCTTCCCGGGCACGGTGAAGGCGAACAGCGAGATGTCGCAGTCGCTGAAGGAGCACCTGCGCTACCCCGAGGACCTGTTCAAGGTCCAGCGCGAGATGCTGTCGGAGTACCACGTGGACAACCCGCGTGACTTCTACTCCGGTGTCTCGTTCTGGGACGTGCCGTCCGACCCGACCGTCGACAACGCCACCACCGTCGAGGCCCAGCAGCAGGGCGTGCAGCAGCAGCGCGACCGGCAGCCGCCGTTCTACGTGCTGGCGGGTGACCCGACCGGTGACGCGAACAAGGTCAGCTTCCAGCTGACGAGTGCGCTGGTGCGGCTGAACCGCGAGTTCATGGCGTCGTACGTGACGGTCAGATCAGACCCGGACAACTACGGCAAGATCAGCGTGCTGACGTTGGACAACGAGGCCAAGGGCCCGCAGCAGATCCAGACCACGTTCCTCACCAACGGCGAGGTCAGCGGTGAGCTGAACCTGCTCACCCAGCGGCAGACCAAGGTCGTCTACGGCAACCTGCTCACCCTGCCGGTGGGCGGCGGCCTGCTCTACGTCGAGCCGATCTACATCGAGCGGGCCAGCCAGAACACCCAGTTCCCGCAGCTGTTCAAGGTGCTGGTCAGCTTCGGCGACAAGGTGGGCTACGCGCCCACGTTGGCCGAGGCGATGGAGGAAGTGCTGTCCGGCTCCTCGGCCCAGGTGCCGCCACCGGCCAACAACGGCCAGACGCCGACCTCGCCCACGTCACCGACGACCACCACGCCGCCGGGCAACGGGCAGCAGGGCGGGACGGAGCTGGAGCAGGCCGTGCGGGACATCCGGTCGGCGCTGGACCGCATCAAGGCGGCGCAGGCCAGTGGTGACTTCGCCGAGCTGGGCAACGCGATGAAGGCGCTGGACGACGCGACGAAGAGGTTCAACACGGCCGGCACGTCGACCACGCAGTCGCCGTCGTCGGTCCAGCCGTCGCCGACACCGACGAGCTGACCTGCACTGATACCGCGATCGGGTGGCCTGGGACACGATCCAGGCCACCCGATTTGCATTCTCCGGTAACCGGGGCGTAGAGTTCTAAATGCAACGCGGGGTGGAGCAGCTCGGTAGCTCGCTGGGCTCATAACCCAGAGGTCGCAGGTTCAAATCCTGTCCCCGCTACAAAGTGGGAAAGCCCTGTTCATGGAGTTCATGAACAGGGCTTTTTCGCATTTACATCGGGGGCCCGGCCCTCGAACCCCGGGCAGGAGGGCTTCGCCCCCTGCACCCCCGACCGGGGGCGTTGCCCCTGGACGCCGGGAAGTGCGGCGCAAGTTGGTTGGCAGGCGTGTGAGCTGGGGAAATGTGGTTAGGGGGGCCCGGTGAAAAAGGGGTTTCCGGGGCGTGTATAGTTGTCCTTACAGCGCGGGGTGGAGCAGCTCGGTAGCTCGCTGGGCTCATAACCCAGAGGTCGCAGGTTCAAATCCTGTCCCCGCTACTACGTGAAAGGCCCCCGGAGTTTTCTCCGGGGGCCTTTTGCATTGGGGCTCGGCTCACGTCATGTTCTCGGCCCAGTACTGGGCGCAGGTGAGCGAGCACACCCGGCCTTCGCCGCTGACCGTGCGGTGCCTGCGGATGTGCTTGCCGCACACCATGCACTCGTCCTTGCCCGCCTGCTCCGGGATCGTGCCGGACGCCCACGCGCGGGCGTTGCGCACTACCTTGGTCCCCGTCGTCCACTTGATGCCCACAGCTGACCTCCCAGTCGAACGAACACCCGCCGTAATGGTCCCACCACCCGACGTGTTTGCCACGTCGAGCGCCGGACATCACCGGGTTGTGCTATCGGTCGAGGGCCCCGGCGGGGTGTGGCGGACGCGGCGCGTGACCCCGCGCTGCCGTTCGAGTGAACGCAATATGCGGTTTCCCTTGTGTCTCAATGGATTTCCACGCCGCGTGGACATTCGTGGTCAAGGGGCCGAATGCGTGGCGTTGATCAGCGGGCGGTTACGCAGTGATGCTTCTCGTTGCTCCGCTTGGCCCAACTCCACTAGCCCGTGATCAGCCACAGTGGACAGAACGGCTGACCATTGTGGACAGCGGCCGGTGACCGTGGCACCGTTGGTGGGGTGTCGGACCTGAATGCGACGGCGGCTGCCCTGCTCGGGCTGCTGCACGACGGACCCAAGACCGGTGGCCAGCTCGTGGCTGAGGCCGGAGAGCGCTTCGGCGCGTTCTTCAGCGTCACCCGCAGCCAGGTCTACCGCGAGCTGCCCGCGTTGGCGGACGCAGGCCTGCTTCGCCTCGGCAAGCAGGGCCCGCGTTCCAGCCAGCAGTACGTGCTCACGGCGGCGGGCAAGAAGGCGTTCAAGAACTGGCTCCTCTCCGAGCCGGGACCGGACCACCTGCGCAGCCCGCTGATCCTGCGGCTGGTGCACGCGGGCTCGTTGACCGCGAAACAGCGGCAAGGGCTCGTGGACTCCGCCCGCGCGAGCTACGGCGCCGAACAGGAGGCCGCGAAGACCGCCGTCAAGACCGCCGAGGACGCCTACTCCAAGGCGGTCGCCGAATTCGGCCTGGCCCACGCCAAGGCCGTCCTCAAACTGCTCGACGCGATCCCCACGGCCTGAAGCGCGCCCACCGGTCGCGCTCCGCGACCGGTGCCGGCGTAATCTTTGGACGTGAACCCCGACGTCGAAGCAGACATCAAGGACCTCTCCGCCACGCTTTCGAGCATCGAGGCGGTGATGGACCTCGATTCGCTGCGCGCTCAGGTCGCCGATCTGGAGCAGGCGGCGGCCCGGCCCGACCTCTGGGACGACCAGGAGAAGGCGCAGAAGGTCACCAGCCAGCTCTCGCACAAGCAGGGCGAGCTGCGCCGCATCACGGGCCTGCGCGAGCGGCTGGACGACCTGTCCGTGCTCTACGAGCTGGCCGAGGACGAGGACGACGCGGGCAGCCTCGCCGAGGCCGACGCCGAGCGCGTGAAGCTCCGCGAGGAGATCTCCTCCCTGGAGGTCCGCACGCTGCTGTCCGGCGAGTACGACGAGCGCAACGCCCTGGTCACCATCCGGGCCGAGGCCGGTGGCGTGGACGCGGCGGACTTCGCCGAGATGCTGCTCCGGATGTACTCGCGCTGGGCCGAGCGGCACAACTACCCCGTGGACGTGTTCGACACGTCCTACGCCGAAGAGGCGGGCATCAAGTCCGCGACCTTCCGCGTCACCGCGCCGTACGCCTACGGCACGCTCAGTGTCGAACAGGGCACGCACCGCTTGGTGCGCATCTCGCCGTTCGACAACCAGGGCCGCCGGCAGACGTCGTTCGCGGGCGTCGAGGTGGTGCCCGTGGTCGAGCAGACCGACCACGTCGACATCGACGAGAAGGACCTGCGGGTCGACGTCTACCGCTCGTCCGGCCCCGGCGGTCAGGGCGTCAACACGACCGACTCGGCGGTGCGCCTCACGCACATCCCGACCGGCATCGTGGTGTCCTGCCAGAACGAGCGCTCGCAGCTGCAGAACAAGGCCACCGCGATGGCCGTGCTCCAGGCGAAGCTGCTGGAGCGGCAGCGCCAGGAGGAGCAGGCGAAGATGGACGCCCTCAAGGACACCGGGTCCAGCTGGGGCAACCAGATGCGCTCCTACGTGCTGCACCCGTACCAGATGGTCAAGGACCTGCGCACCGAGCACGAGGTCGGCAACCCGTCCGCGGTGCTCGACGGCGAGATCGACGACTTCCTGGAAGCGGGCATCCGCTGGCGCAAGCAGCACCAGTCCTGACCGGTCAAGCCACCGTTCGGCGGGCGAGACGGAGGCTTTACCCAGGCCACGAGTACACTCGCGCCTCGTGATTCGACTCGAACACGTGTCCAAGGTCTACAAGACCGCCGCGCGCCCCGCTCTCGACAACGTCTCGGTCGAGATGGACAAGGGCGAGTTCGTGTTCCTCATCGGGCCTTCCGGTTCCGGGAAGTCCACGTTCTTGCGGCTCCTGCTGCGGGAAGAAGTGCCCAGCAAGGGCCGCGTGTACGTGTCGAACTTCGACGTGGCCAAGATGTCCCGGCGCAGGGTCCCCCGCCTGCGCCAGTCCATCGGCTGCGTGTTCCAGGACTTCCGCCTGCTGAGCAACAAGACCGTGGCGGAGAACGTCGCGTTCGCGTTGGAGGTCATCGGCAAGCCGCGGAACACCATCGTCAAGGTGGTGCCCGAGGTGCTCCAGCTGGTGGGCCTCGACGGCAAGGCGGACCGGATGCCGCACGAGCTGTCCGGTGGTGAGCAGCAGCGGGTGGCGATCGCCCGCGCGTTCGTCAACCGGCCGCTGGTGCTGCTCGCCGACGAGCCGACCGGAAACCTGGACCCCGACACGAGCCAGGACATCATGCTGCTGCTGGAGCGGATCAACCGCACCGGCACGACGGTGCTGATGGCCACCCACGACCACTCCATCGTCGACTCCATGCGCCGTCGCGTGGTCGAGCTGGACCACGGCCGGATCATCCGCGACGACGCGCGGGGTGTCTACGGCGTGGGCCGCTGACCCCGAGGCCGCCGGACCCCCTCATCCCCCGACCCTGAGGAACGTTCCCCCCGATGCGTACCAGCTTCGTGTTCAGCGAGGTCGTCACCGGCCTGCGCCGGAACGTCACGATGACCATCGCGATGATCCTCACGACCGCGATCTCGCTCTTCCTGCTCGGCCTCGGTCTGCTCGTCGTCCGCATGGTCGACAAGATGCAGGACAACTACCAGGGCAAGCTCGAGGTCTCGGTCCTGCTGACCAACGACGTCAGCGCGAACGACAAGGACTGCACGCAGCAGCCGTGCGCGGGCCTGCGCAGCCAGCTGGAGACCACATCCGGGGTCAAGACGGTCGTCTACGAGAACCGCGAGAAGGGTTTCGAGCGCTTCAAGCGGATCTTCGAGGCGCAGCCGGAGCTGGTGAAGCTGGCGCGTCCCGAGGCCATCCCGGCGACGTTCCGGGTGAGCCTGGAGGAGCCCGAACGCGCTGACGTGATCGTGCAGGCGTTCAACGGCAAGGCGGGCGTGAAGGCGGTGAACGACCAGGGCGAGTTCCTGGCCAGGTTGTTCGACGTCCTCAACGGCGCCAGGGACGGCGCGCTCGGCTTGGCGGCGTTCCAGGCCTTGGCGGCGTTGCTGCTGATCTCGAACACCATCCAGGTCTCGGCGTTCACCAGGCGCACCGAGGTCGGCATCATGCGACTAGTGGGTGCGACCCGCTGGTACACGCAGTTGCCGTTCCTCATCGAGGCGGTGGTGGCGGGCATCATCGGCGCCATCGCGGGTGTGCTGTGCCTGGTCGGGTTCAAGGCCGTGGCGCTCGACCGGGTGTTCGGCGACCTGTTCAACTCGGGAATCCTGCCGCAGGTCGGGATGTTGGACATCCTGGTCATCTCGCCGATCCTGCTGGGTGTGGCGATCGTGATCTCGGCGTTGACGGGCTACGTCACGCTGCGTCTCTACGTGCGCCTATAACCGCTGGCGTGGTCACGTAAGGTTTCGGTCATGGTCAAGGAACGCGGTCAGAAGGTGATCGCGTCGAACCGCAAGGCTCGGCACGACTACACCATCCTCGACACCTTCGAAGCGGGTGTCGTGCTCGTCGGCACCGAGGTGAAGAGCCTGCGGATGGGCCGGGCGTCCCTTGTGGACGCCTTCGCCCAGGTGGACGACGGCGAGATCTGGCTGCACGCGCTGCACATCCCCGAGTACGTGGCGGGTACCTGGACCAACCACGAGGTGCGCCGCAAGCGGAAGCTGCTGCTGCACAAGAGCGAGATCGAACGGCTGATCGGCAAGACCAAGGAGAGCGGTCTGTCGCTGATCCCGCTGTCGATGTACTTCAAGGACGGGTACGTCAAGGTCGAGCTCGCGCTGGCGCGCGGCAAGAAGTCCTACGACAAGCGGCAGGACCTGGCCAAGCGGGACGCGCAGCGGGAGATCCAGAAGGCGCACGGCCGTGCGTTGAAGGGGCGCTACTGACCGTGCCGAACGGCGTCCCGGGTCTGGTCGACGTGCACGTGCACTTCATGCCGCAGCGCGTGCTGGACAAGGTGTGGGCGTACTTCGACGAGGCGTCGCGGCACTACGGCGTCGACTGGTCGATCCGGTACCGGCTGGCCGAGGCGGAACGGCTGGCCGTGCTGCGGTCGTTCGGGGTGGTCGGGTTCGCGCCCCTCGTGTACCCGCACAAGCCGGGCATGGGTGAGTGGCTGACGGACTGGGCGCTGGACTTCGGTTCGCGCGTCGACGGCGCCGTGCCGACCGCGACCCTGTACCCGGAGCCGGGTGTCGAGGCGTACGTGTCGCGGGCGTTGTCGGCCGGTGCCCGGTGCTTCAAGGCGCACGTGCAGGTCGGCGGCTACGACCCGCGTTCGCTGGACGGCGCGTGGGGCCTGTTGGCCGAGGCGCGGGTGCCCGTGGTCGTGCACTGCGGGCACGGGCCGATCCCCGGTGCGCACACGGGGCTGGACGTGTTCGAGGACGTGTTGCGGCGGCACCCGTCGCTGGTGGCGGTGCTGGCGCACGCCGGGATGCCGGACTACCTGGGCGCGTTGGACCTGGTCGGCCGGTACGACGGCGTGCACCTGGACACCACGATGGTCGGAGTGCCGTTCACCGCGGCGCAGGCGGCGCTGCCGCGCGACTGGGCGGCACGGCTGGTCGACGTGACCGACCGCGTGGTGCTCGGCTCGGACTTCCCGAACATCCCGTACGACTACTCCGTGCAGCTGGACGCGATCGAGAGCTGGGCCGCCGACGACGACCGGCTGGGCGAGCCGTTCCTGCGGGCCGTGCTGCACGACAACGGCGCCCGGCTGCTCGGCATCAACCCAGGTTGAGGTAGGCGAGCACGGCGCGCACCCGGCGGTGCTCGGAGGTGCTGGGCTCCAGGCCGAGCTTGGCGAAGATGTTGCCCACGTGCTTCTCCACCGCGCCGTCCGACACGACCAGTGACGCGGCGATGGCGGCGTTCGACAGGCCCTGCGCCATCAGGCCCAGGACCTCCCGTTCACGCTGGGTGAGCGAGTCCACCGGGTTCCGCTTGGACCGGACCATGAGCTGCGTGATGACCTCGTGGTCGATGCTCGTGCCGCCGTCGGCGACCCGGCGCACCGCGGCCACGAACTCCGACACGTCCGCCACCCGTTCCTTGAGCAGGTAGCCGACGCCGTTCGCGCCGCCCGCCAGCAGCTCCACCGCGTACCGCTCCTCCACGTACTGCGAGAGCACCAGCACCGGCAGGTTCGGGATGCGCTTGCGGGCCTCGATCGCCGCCCGCAGGCCCTCGTCGGTGAACGTCGGCGGCATCCGCACGTCCACCAGGGCCAGGTCCGGCCGGTGCTCCTCGAGCGCGGCCAGCAGGGCGTCGCCGTCCTCCACCGCCGCGACGGTCTCGATGCCCTCGTCGGCCAGCAGGCGCTGCACGCCCATCCGCAGGAGGACCGAGTCCTCCGCGATCACCACGCGCACGGCAGCTCCGTCCGGATCACAGTCGGCCCGCCGAGCGGGCTCACCACGACGACCACGCCGTCAATCGTCGCAGCCCGGTCCGCGAGCCCCGCGAGGCCACCGCCCGGACGCACCTCCGCACCGCCGCGGCCGTTGTCGGTGACCTCCACCACCACGGAGTTCTCCGTGCGGGACACCCGCACGCGGGCCTCGGTCGCGCCGGAGTGCTTGGCGATGTTCGTCAGCGACTCGGCGACGGTGAAGTACGCGGTGCTCTCCACGGCTGTCGGCGGGCGCGGCTCGACGTCCACCGACACCTCCACCGGGATCGGGCACCGTGCGGCCAGCGACGACAGCGCCGCGTCCAGACCTCGGTCGCCCAGCACCGACGGGTAGATGCCGCGGGCCAGGTCACGCAGCTCGGAGATGGCCAGCTTGGCGTCCGCGTGCGCCTCGGCGATCAGCTCACGTGCGCTGTCCGGGTCGGACTCCATCTTGCTGCGCGCCCGGCCCAGGCCCATGGCCACCGCCACCAGCCGCTGCTGCGCGCCGTCGTGCAGGTCCCGTTCGATGCGCCTGCGCTCCGCCTCGGCCGCCTCGACGCCCCGTGCCCGGCTGGCCGACAGCCGCTGCGCCTCGGCGGACAGCAGGCTGTTCCGCGACGGGCCGAGCAGGGCCTGCGCGAGCAGCGCGTGCCCCTTGCCGAGGGCCTTGAGCAGCCGGTACGAGAGGACACCGAGCAGCAGGCCCACCACGCTCACCGGGATCGCCTTGAAGAACGTGTCGACCACCCACACGTTGCCCGCACCGAAGTCGACTTCCAGGGTGGCGGGGAGCCACTGCAGGTAGAACGGCAGGAGCGCGGTGGCCGAGACCGCCGACCACAGCGCCACGGTGAGTGCGAACTCGACTGCGCCCAGTGGCAGCATGAGCAGCCAGTAGGACAGGTCGCGCCACGTCGCCGGGTCCTTCGCGATCGTCTTCGCGCGTTCCGTCGTGGTGTCCGGCAGCGGCCGGTACGGCTGGGGGATGTCGACACCCAGGGTGACCCGCAGCCAGGCCCGCTCGGCGGTCGCCGCGGCGCGCGCCAGGACCATCGTCAGCACGCCCAGCGGCACGCCGACCCAGACCACCGCGGTGCCCAGGCTGACCGCGCCCATCGTCACCAGCAGGATGAACCAGAAGAGGCCGGTGGCCAGGTTGAGCAGGAAGTACCCGCTGATCCGGGCGATGTCCGGGTTGACCCGCGTCGTCATGTTCCCCCACCTTCACGGCCGATGTCCCGACCAGCATCGCCTGATCGGGTGGCCGGAACCATCAGGTCCGCCGGTCAGCGGAGGGTGGGGACAGCCCTACCAACCTAATGGGAATGAACGGTGGGTCGCGGGGCGTTATGCTGTGCGGAGCAAGACCCACACGACACGGGGGTGAACGGTTTCGACTTTGTGCGTTGATTCAAGGGAAGCGTGCCGGTGCAGGCGAGAGACCACCGTAAGCGTCATCGCAAACCAATAAGCGCCGAGTCTAACGACCAGCGCGCGTTCACCCTCGCCGCCTGAGGCTAGGAGTGACGCTGTCGGCCCGGGGGCGCCTCCGCTCCGGTCGCCGGCATCAGCTAGGAGGCTCACCGCCGTCCCCGGCCACGGGGGACGGTCGGGACACCCACAGTGGCTGGGCTCATCACGGTGACTTGTCCGCGTGATCACCGGGGCCGAGTAGAGATGTAGCGGACTGCGCACGGAGAAGCCTTGATGATGCGGCAGAGGACCCGGGTTCGATTCCCGGCACCTCCACCACCACGGCGGCCCCTTCCTTCGGGAGGGGGCCGCTTGTCGTTGGTCGGGGCCGTGGGCTCGCCGGCAGGTCGTTCACGCGTCTCGGACGATGGTCCGGGTTGTCGCTTGGGGTCCGCAGTCATTCACTTGCGGGTTTATATGCGCTCGCGGCGCCCGTGGCGTTTGATGTCGGTGACGCGAGCGCGACTTCGGGCTGGAAACAGGGTTGTGGGCTGTGGTTGTGTCGCGGGTGTGGAGACTGTGACGCACACGGCGGTTGACGGGGCGTACGCGCCCACGGCGGACTACGCGCACGCGATCGAGGTGCACGGGGCGCAGCGGTTGTTGTTCGTGTCGGGGACCATGGGGCTTGATCCCGCTGGTGTGCCCGGGGCGTCGCTGGAGGAGCAGCTGGAGCTGCTGTGGAACAACCTGCGGGCGATCCTGGCCGCCGCCGACATGACGGTGGACAACATCGTGCGGTTGACCAGTTACCTGCGGGACGCCGCGTACGCCGAGGCCAACGCCAAGGCCCGCACCGAAGCGTTGGGCGGGAGGGTGATCCCCACCACGGCGATCGTGGCGCAGACCTTGACGCCCGAGTGGCTGGTCGAGGTGGAGGTCGTGGCCGCCGGCTAGCGGCCGTCCAGGTAGCCCTTCACCAGGGCGGCCACCAGGGCGGGGTCGTCGGAGACGACGGAGTGGGACGCGTCCACGCGGACCACCTCGATGTTGGGCGGCAACGTCGCCAGGTCGCGGGCCAGGCCGCGTTGGTACGGCTCGAACAGGGGTTGGCCCGGCATCGGCTTGGTCGCGACGGCCAGCAGCACGGGGCAGCGGAGTTCGTGGAAGACCTCGAAGCAGTCGAGGGACTCGATGGCCTGTTGCAGCTCCGGCTGGCCGTAGCCCCGGAAGAGCTCGCGCAGGGCGTCGATCTCGTCGGCCACCGATGCCGGGTCCGGGTAGCGCTGCGGCTGGGTCGGCACGCCGAGGCCGTCGATGTCGATCACCGCCGGGCACTCGGGGTGGCGCCTGCCCCACAGGGCGGCGACCATCCCGCCCAGCGACATGCCCATCACGGCCGGGTTGTCGGTCGCGTGCGGCTCGATCCGGTCGAGGACCGACTCCCACTCCCACGGACCGTCCAACGGCAGCGGCACGATCTCGTGCACGCCTTCCAATGCCGTCACGATCGGCTCCCAGTCCGCCGGCGAACCGCCGGCACCGTGCAGTGCCAGAACCCTCACGATGTCAACCTCTCCCTCACCGAGGCGACGGTCACGCCGCCGCCGTCCGAGTTCCGCTCCAACTTCCCGCGCCGCACGAGGTCGTGGACGCCCTGTTTGGTGACGCCGAGCATCGCGCCGGCCACCGAGTACGACACCGCCTGTGCCGCCGGGTGTCCCATCCGGCGCGCCACGACCTGGCCGAGCGGCGTCCGCCACCAGTCGGCGGGTGGGTCGAACGGCGCGTCACCGGGGTAGAGCGCGCCGATGAGCCGTGCGATGGCGTGCACGGCGGCCGAGTCGTCGTCCCCCTGCATGGTCTCGGCCATCTGCCGGGCCACCACCTCGGCACGCGACGGCAGGTCGCCGACGTCGTCGAAAAGGATCTCCAACGGGTCGAGCAGCCGGGTGCGGATGATCGTGGCGATCTGTTCTGCGAGCAACGCGAACACCTCCTTGACGGCTATCGTCAAGTACTTGACGCGTGCCGTCAAGTGGCTGGTTATCGGCGCGCCGGGCGTGCGGTCATCGGGTCCTCCGGCCAGCGGTGCTTCGGGTAGCGGCCTCGTAGTTCGGCTCTGACCTGCGGATATCCGGTCCGCCAGAACGACGCCAGGTCGCCGGTCACGGCGGTCGGCCGACCGGCGGGGGAGAGCAGGTGCAGGACGATCGGCACCCGTCCGTCCGCCAGCCGGGGCGTCTCCGTCCAGCCGAACACCTCCTGCACCTTCACCGGCAGCACCGGTTCGGCCGCCGAGTAGTCCACCCGGATGCGTGAACCCGAAGGCACTTCCAGCCGGTCCGGCGCCAGCTCGTCGAACCGCACCGCCGCCGGCCACGGCAGCAACCGCCGCACGACCTGCTCACCGCTGATCCGCGCCAGGTCCGCCTTCCGCCGCGCGTCACCGACGTCCACCACGGCCAGCAGCGCCTCGTCGTCCACCGAAGGCCACGGATCGCCGATCACCCGGTGCAGGAACGCCATCCGCTCACGCGTGCGCAACCCGTCCGCGTCCCACCGCAGCAGCCCCACGCCCTCCGTGCGCAAGCCCTCCAGCAGCGCACGCCGGATCGCCTCGCGGTCGTGCAACGGCTTGCTGGACAACGTGATCGCGCCCAGCTTGCGCAGCCGGTTCGCCACCACGTCACCGTCCCACCGCACATCGTCTTCAGAAGCCAACAGGGACGAAGCGGCCGTCACCGCCAGCTCCTCGTCCGCCCGCGCGGCCAACCTGATCCGGCCGTGCGCGCGACCCGCCTCCCGGTCGGCTACCGCCACCGCGAGCCACTCGGCGTCGGCCAACCCGCTGCCCGGCGGCAGCTCCACCGCCGTGCCACCGGCCATCAGGTACACCGGCGAACCCGGAGAACGCCTGCGCGCCAACCGCTCGGGGTAGGCGAGGGCGACCACCAACGCCGGGTCGCCGTCACCCGAGCCCTGCACCATCGCGGCCAGGCGGCGCACCTCGCGCGGGTCGGCGTCACGGATCGCCAACTCGACCCCCGAGTTGGCCCGGTCGTCGTCCAGCAACGCCACCACCGAAGCGGCCTTACGCGCGCCCACGGCCGCTGCACCGTCCAGCAACGCCCGCGCCAACCGGGGGTGCAGGCCGAGGTCGGCCATCCGGCGGCCACGGTCGGTCGCACCGCTGTCGTCCAACGCGCCCAACGCCCGCAGCACCGACCGGCCCGCGTCCAACGCGCCCGGCGGCGGCGCGTCCCACCAGCCCAGACCCTCGCCGTCCGGCACGCCCCAGCACGCCAGCTCCAACGCCAACCGGGTCAGGT
The DNA here is from genome assembly GCF_009769385.1 of Saccharothrix deserti. Lineage (GTDB taxonomy): Bacteria > Actinomycetota > Actinomycetes > Mycobacteriales > Pseudonocardiaceae > Actinosynnema > Actinosynnema deserti. The sequence continues at coordinate 363,478 of NZ_VKAB01000012.1, read as the reverse complement.
CGGCGGTGCGGATCTCCGGCTCGGGGTAGCGCGGCAACGTGCTGTGCTCGTGCGCGGGCCAGCACCGGTAGACCCGGCCCGGCGCCTCGCGTCCGGCCCGGCCCGCGCGCTGGTCGGCGACCGCCGCGCTGACCCGCACGGTCGCGAGCCCGGACAGCCCGCGCCGGTGGTCGACCCTGGGCACGCGCGACAACCCGGAGTCCACCACCGCCCGCACACCCGGCACGGTCAGGCTCGACTCGGCGATCGCGGTGGCCAGGACGACCCGGCGACGTGAACCGGCGCGCAACGCGTCGTCCTGTGCGCTCGTCGTGAGGCGACCGTGCAGCGGCAGCACGTCCACGTCGTTGCCGAGCAGCGCCGCGCACCGGCGGATCTCCGCCACGCCCGGCAGGAACGCCAGCACATCACCGTCCACTTCGGACAAGGCCTGGCGGATCGCGCGGGCGACGGTGGTCTCGATCCGCTCACCGCGTGCCGGCGGGGTGTGCACGAGGTCCACCGGGAACGTCCGCGCCTCCACCCGGATCACCGGGGCGTCACCGAGGAGCTGCGCCAACCGGTCCGCCGCGACGGTCGCGGACGTGGCCAGCAGCCGGAGGTCCGGCCGCAGCCCGGCGCGAGCGTCGAGCAGCAGCGCCAGCAGCAGGTCCGCGTCCAGGTGCCGCTCGTGGCACTCGTCCAGCAGCACCGTGCCGACGCCCGCCAGCTCCGGGTCGTGCTGCAACCGCCGCACCAGCAGACCGGAGGTGACCACCTCGATCCGGGTGTTCTTCGACGTCTTCCGGTCGCCGCGCACCGAGTAGCCCACGGTCTGGCCGACCGGTTCGCCGAGCAGGCTCGCCATCCGCGCGGCGGCGGCACGGGCGGCGAGCCGGCGCGGCTCGGCCACGACCACGCGACCGTCCAGCGCCAACGGCACCAACGTCGTCTTGCCCGTGCCCGGCGGCGCGACCAGGACCGCCGAACCGTGCGCGGTCAGCGTGCCCGCGATCTCGCCGAGCAGCGGGCGGATCGGCAGGTCCGGCAGGTCCACGCTGAGCCAGTGTTCCCCCATGGTTGTGCCATTGTGGACCCATGGGGATTCGGGGTGTCCTCGGCGCGGCGGTGGCCTTGGCCCGCGCGGCCGTGACGATCAAGGTCTGGCAAGAGGTCAAGCGGCTGCCCACGACACCGGTCGACGCCGGTCCCGTCACGGTCGTCGTGCCCGCGCGTGACGAGGAACGTGCCATCGACCGCTGCCTCGCCGGCCTGCGCAAGCAGGACTACGCGGGCCTGCGGATCGTGGTGGTGGACGACGCGTCGACCGACCGCACCGCCGAGATCGTGCGGCGGCACGCGGAGGAGGACCCGAGGGTGCGGCTGGTCAGCAGTTCCGGGCCGCCGTCCGGCTGGGCGGGCAAGGTGCACGCGCTGCACGTGGGCAGCGCCGACGTGGACACCGACTGGCTGCTGTTCATGGACGCCGACACCGAGGCCGCGCCCGACCTGGTCGGCAGGCTGCTCGCGGGCGCGCGCCGGCACGAGGTCGACCTGGTGTCCACCTCCGGGCGGGCGAGCCGGCCGAGCGCCGGGTGGTGGCTGCTGCTGCCGCCGGTGAACCAGCTGCTGTTCGAGACGACGACCGTCGACGGGCGGCGCGGCATGGCGTTGGCCGTCGGCCACTGCATCCTGGTCAGCCGTGCGGCGTACGAGCGGGCGGGCGGCTGGGCCGCGATCGCCGGATCGCGCGCGGACGACGTCGGCTTCGCCACCCTGGTCCGCGACACCGGCGGCCGGACGCGGTTCGTGGACGGGTCGGACTCGCTGACCACGTCGGGGCTGGACACGTTCGGCGACACGTGGGCGTCGATGCGCAAGAGCATGGTCGCCGGCACGTCCATGTATGCGAACGGGCCGGCCAGCGCGTTCCTCTCGTTGGGGTCGACCGGGCTCGCGCACATCGCGTACGGGGTCGTGCCGGTGGTGACGGCGTTGCGCGGGTCGAAGCTCGGGATGCTGGCGTGGCTGGGCCAGTCGGTGGCCGAGTGGGTGTTCCTGCGGCGCACCCGGCAGCCGCAGTCGGCCGCCGTGCTCGCGCCGCTGGCCCACGCCACGTTCGGGGCGATGTCGCTGGAGGCGGCGTGGCAGGCGCTGCACGGCACCACGAAGTGGAAGGGCCGGGACGTGCGAGGCTGACGTCGTGGTTGACCCGCTGCGCGACCCGGACGATCCCGAACTGCTCGACCCGTACCGGGCCCGTGAGCTGGCCGGGCTGGTGGAGGCCGCCCGGCTGGCGTCCGGCGCCGTCCGGTACGGCAAGGTCGGCCGGGTCGGGGTGGCCCAGGTCGTGGTGAACCGGGACAACCCGCTGCCCGGCGGCAACCACGCGTGCGCGGTGTACGGGTCGTCGGCCGAGGTCGCGGGCACGTTGATGCGGTTGGAGCAGACGTTCGCCGACGTCGGCCGGGCCGAGGCGGTGCTGTACGCGTCACCGACCACGGTGGCCGAGATCGAGGGCATCGCCGACGACACCGGGTGGCACGCGGTGGAGGAGTCGTTGGCCGTGGTGCACCGGGGTGAGGTGCGGCTGTCGCCGCTCGTGCGACCGGCGCGGGACACGGACCTCGAAGGCATCGCCGAACTGCTGGCCGACGACCTGGGGTTGGGCGGGACGCGGCTGCTGCGGCACCTCGGGCAGCGGCTGGACGACCCGCGGTGCGTGTTCGTCGTGGTGGACGACGGTATTGCCGGCTCCGCCGAGGGCGACCGCCTCGGTGGGTTCGCGTCCGGGTTCGGTGAGCGCGGGGTCGGCCTGGTCGAGCACGCGGTCGTGCGGCCGGCGCGTCGTCGTCGAGGGCTCGGTAGCGCTCTGGTCGGCGGCGTGGTGGCGGCGTTGCACGAGGCCGGGGCGTTGCTGGTGGCCTCGCACGTCGCCGAGGGTGGCGGCGGTGAGCGGTTCGTGGAGGCCTGCGGCTTCGACGTCTGCTACCCGGTGACGGCCTATGCGCGGAGAGTCGACGAGCTGCTCGATTGAGTAAACAGTTGCCGCACCCCATATCCTTAGCACAGCTAACGGTGATCGGAAGGGGCGCACAGTGCTGGGGACCGACGTGCAGTCCAAACCCCGGCTACCCGGCGAGGTGTGGGTCCTCGTCGTGGCGAGCTTCATCATCGCCCTCGGCTTCGGCATAGTCGCGCCCGTCCTGCCCGCCTACGCCAAGAGCTTCGACGTCGGCACGTTCGCCGTGTCCGCCGTGGTCAGCTCGTTCGCCCTGGTCAGGCTCCTGTTCGCGCCGATGAGCGGACGGCTGGTGAACCGGTTCGGCGAGACGTGGGTCTACATCGTCGGCATCCTCATCGTCGCGGTCGGCACCGGCGCGTGCGGCTTCGCCACCGCCTACTGGCAGCTCATCGTGTTCCGGTCGTTCGCGGGCATCGGCTCGACCATGTTCACCGTGGCCGCCGTCGGGCTGCTGATCCGGATCACGCCGGCGCCCATGCGCGGCCGGGCGTCCGGGCTGTGGGCGACCGGGTTCCTGCTCGGCAACATCGGCGGCCCGATCGTCGGCGCGGCGCTCGTGGAGATCTCCATCCAGGTGCCGTTCGTCACGTACTCGGCGGCGCTGGTGGTGGCCGCGTTCTTCGTCTGGTGGTTCCTGCGGCGGTCCACGCTCGCCGCCCTGGACAACTCGACCGAGCAGGTGTCGATGTCGGTGGGCGCGGCCGTGCGGCGGTCGGCGTACCGGGCGGCGTTGGCCTCCGGGTTCGCCAACGGCTGGGCGGTGTTCGGCATCCGGATCTCGTTGGTGCCGCTGTTCGTGGTGGAGGCGCTGCGGAGCACGCCCGCCATCGCGGGCATCTCGCTGTCGGTGTTCGCGGCGGGCAACGCCGCCGTGCTGATGATCTCCGGCAAGCTGTCCGACAGCATCGGCCGCAAGCCGATAGCGATCGCCGGGCTCGCGGTGTCCGCGATCGGCACGGTGTGGCTCGGGTTCAGCGGCAACGTGCCGACGCTCATGGCGGCCTCGCTGGTCGCGGGCATCGGCGCCGGTCTGCTCAACCCGCCGCAGAACGCCGTCGTGGCCGACGTGATCGGCGCCAAGGCCAAGGGCGGGCCGGTGCTGGCCGCGTTCCAGATGGTCACCGACTGCGGCGCCATCATCGGGCCGCTGCTCGCCGGTGTGCTGGTGGACCAGTTCTCCTACCAGGCCGCGTTCACCCTGACGGGTGCGATGGCCGTGGTGGCGTTGGTGTTCTGGCTCTTCGCGCCCGAGACCCTGCCGCGTGCGGAGGAGACGCACGTCGCGTCGGAGGTGGCCGGTGAGTCCGGTTGCCTGGACGAGGGGCCCGAGGTGCCCGTCGGTGAGCGCATCTCGGGACGGCCGCGTCAGCCGGACGCGTGAGCACTCAGGTTCCACTCAGCATCGCTCGGTAGCCTGCGGGGCGGGTTTTCACCGGGAGGACAGAGCTGTGGGTGGCGCGGAGCGCAACGCTCGGAAGAAGAAGCAGCAGCAGCGGGCGACCAAGGCGGTGGTCGCGGCGCGGGGGACGTCGAGCGACCGGACCAAGGTCATCATCGGCGTCGTGGTCGTCGTCGTGCTCGCGGTCGTCGTGATCGGCGGGGTCATCTGGACCAGGTCCAGCGCGGAGGACAACACGCTGGCCGTGCCGCAGGGGATCACCGGTGTGTCCGCGCCGATCGTCCGCGAGGGCGGTGTGGTCGTGGTGGGCAAGGACAGCGCGAAGGCCACCATCGACCTCTACGAAGACTTCCTCTGCCCCGCGTGCGGCAACTTCAAGAAGGTCTACGGCGGCCAGATCAAGCAGGAGATCGAGGCGGGCACCCTCAAGGTCAGGTACCACGCCCTGCCGTTCCTGATCAAGTACTCCGACCCGGAGGGCTACTCGCGGGACTCGGCCAACGCGGCGTTGTGCGCGGCGGACGAGAACAAGTTCTGGGAGTACCACGAGACGCTGTTCGCCGAGCAGCCCGAGGAGGGCGGTCCCGGGTACACCAAGGAGGAGTTGGTGAAGCTGGGGACGGACCTCGGGATCACCGGTGAGACGTTCAAGCAGTGCGTGGACAGCGGTGCGCACGAGAAGGACGCGCAGGCCGAGCTGGACGCCGTGAAGGCGACCGGGAACTTCGGCGGCACGCCCACCGTGATGAAGGACGGCCAGATCGTGGACTGGGACGACCAGGACTGGTTGACCAACCTGGTCAAGTAGCCGGTCGCACACCGCCGCACCCCCGCCCAGCAGCCCGGATGCCGTTGCGGGACCCCCCGATTTCGTTCACGACGGGGCCGTGTTGTACGGTATTGCCACACGAGAACGGCGGCCCCAACCGCCGGGAAACGTGCAGGCAAGGGGCTGTGGCGCAGCTGGTAGCGCATCACACTGGCAGTGTGAGGGTCAGGGGTTCGAGTCCCCTCAGCTCCACTCTTTCCTAGAGCCCGTCTGATCGAGCGGTTTCCGCTGGTCAGGCGGGTTCTTTGTGTTCTGGTCTTGATCGCCTCCTATCGCGGGCGCGTTGACCCTGTGGAGGAGAGTTGGAGGACGTTTCTCCAGCATGATCGTCTCGCGGTGGTGTGGCCTCGGTGGTTGCGGTGTCCCTCATGCCAACGGTGTGAGGGGCAGTGAATTCTTTATGCCGCAGCGGTTCCGATGAGTCGACGTCGTACGGGTTCCGGTGCGATGGGGTGCATTCGAACAATGACCGATGCGGTGGTCCATTGGCGTTGAAGGTCGTTGAGAAGCCGCTGTTCGACTTCGGGTGCGACGTGGGAGTAGACCTCGACGACGCGGTTGTGCAGGTGGTGTCCGAGTCGGCGGGCTTGGGCGATTTCGGGGGCGCCGCCGGCGATGAGCCAGGTCTTGTGGCTGTGCCGTAGTCCGTGGAATGTCAGTCCTGGCCGGATGGGCTGAGTGTGGACGCGGGCGCCTGGGTGGTCACGGTTGCCGTTGACGGCCGGGCCGAGCACGCGGCGGATGAAGGTGCTGCGCCACAGCCAGGTTCCGCTCTGCGTGGTGAACACATAGTCGACGGTGTGCCGTTGCAGGTAGGAGCGCAGCAGGCCGACGAGGAACGGCGGCAGCGTGATGGTGCGGGCGGAAGCGGCGGTCTTGGGCGGGCCGAGCCACCGTTCGTGGGTGCTTTCGTGTAGAGCGCCGATGAGCGGGTCGATGGTGAGCGTGCCGGCGTCGAGGTCGAGGTTGTCGCGGTGTAGTCCGGTGAGTTCGCCCCAGCGGCAGCCGGTCCAGGCGGCGGTGATGATGAGTAGTCCGGCGCCTTCGCCGTCGAGCTGGGTGGCTTGGTTGGCGATCCGGAGGACTTCTTCTGGGGTGGCCCAGGTCTTTTCGCGTTCGATGCGACGGGCGCGGCGTCCGCGGCGGCGTCGTCTGCGGATGAGGTTGTCGGGGATGAGGTGTTCGTCGGCGGCGTCGGTGAGCATCATCGACAGCAGTTTCACGATGCTGGCGACGGCGGTGGGTGCGTAGCCGAGCCGGTGGAGGTTGTTGATCCATTTGGTGACGCCGAGCGCGGTGATGGCGGCGAGTGGTGTGCCGCCCCACCGGATGAGGATGTGGCAGCGCAGGATGCTGCGGTAGTTGTCGATGGTGCGCGGGTCGAGATCCAGTGCGGCGAACCAGGTGGCGGCCCACTCGGCGACGGTGATCTTGCCGCGGTTCGGGTCGAGCCAGGTGTTGCGGCGCTGGTCGCTCTCGATGTCGTTGGCGTAGTTGTCGGCGGCTTGTTTGGTGGTGAATCCTGAGATGGAGGCGGTGTGTCCGTCTCCGGTGGGGTAGCGGACTCGCCACGAGTGCGGGCCGATCTGCTCTGTCCAGGCCATGGTGGTCTCCGTGCGGGATGGAGTTGGTGGGCGTCCCGGTATGCGCTGCCGGTGAGGAGCGTGCAAGTCGATCAGGTTTGTCGAACGGTGGCCGTACCCTTGTCGTGCTCGCTGTTCAATGGGCCGGTGTGCGAGCTGAACGCGTGGTCGGCAACGGTCAACCGCGCGGTTTGGCCGGTCCAGTGGCCGAAGAGACGGAGTCGTGGGGGAGTGAGGACTTCGGCGCCGTTTATCTGCTGATCGGTCTGGTTGAGACGGTCTGCCGAAGTTGTTGATCATCGTCTCCTTTGGGATCCAGGTCCGCTCAATGTCGTCGCCGACGAGCACGATGTCGATCGTTGTCGATCTTCTGCTACTACTGTCGTTCATGGTGCGGCTCACGGATCCGCTCAACGACACCCAGGTCGCTGTGCTGAAGTGGATTGCCGACGGATGCTCTGAGGGCGTCATGCATGGCTTTTCGTACAAGACGACAGCGAAGGCGCTGCAGGACCGGCGCCTTGTCTCGGTGTCGAGGAAGCGCGGCGCCTGGCAGGCGCAGATCACTGAGGCTGGACGCTTCTACCTGCAACACGGCCGTCATCCAGGCCCGCCTCCAACGCTCTGACCCGCATGATGGCGGGCGAGGCGGCGGTCGCCATGTCCGACAACGTGGCACGGCGTGCCGCACCACGGAACGCGGCACCCTCGGCGCCCTCAGCCATGCCGCCGACAAGGAGTCATCCCATGCGATACCGCGTCGTCGTCAGCCGCGTTCAGATCGCGGAGCGCTTCGTGCGCGCGGTGAACGAGGAAGACGCCGCCAAGAAGGTGCAGGAAGAGCTCGATCGGCCGTACGGATTCCTCGGCGGCTGGCGCACAACGGACACCGACCTGGATGTCGTTGCCGCGGAGAGTCCGCTGACGCAGGCGCCAGTCCCACTCTCCGAGGATGGCAGCGCACTCATGTCGATCAAACAGGCAGCCGGGCACCTGTGTCTGTCACAAGGAATGATGTACGAGCTTGTGAGGACCGGTGAGATCGAGCACGTGGCCATCGGGACGAGGAAGTTCATCAGCCGCGAAGGGCTCAAGACCTTCATCGAGGCAAACACCCGTCGAGGAGTCCGGTACCGCTGAACGCGGCTGCGGGACAACGCGGATCAGTCGGAGGCGCGCACCGTCGGCTGGTGCGACGCGGTGGGCACGACGACGGCGATGCGGGTCTATCGGGGCTGGGTCGAGAGTGCGGGCCTGCGACCGAGCCGAAACGGTCTATGTCAGCTGGACCAGGGACCGTCGGCGACTGCGGTTCTCCAAGTCGGGAAACCCGAACATCGAGCGGGCGTACCGCACTCACTGGCTATCGCCGAAGCCCAACGGGGACGCGAACCGCGGCGACGACTGAGCCGATGGTGACCTGCGTCAGTGCCGGGCAACGATCGAACCAGCCTGCGACATGGCGATGAGACGTCGGTTGGCCTCATCGGGGGCGAAGTGAGTGGGATCGAGCTGGTTGCGGTCGTCGAGGCCGAGCCAGTCGAGCATGTCCTGGTGTTCCCCGTGACCAGGATCGGTGAGGATCTCGACCAGCCGCGCATAGCCCGGCCAGCCCCCGACATCCTCCGGTGGGCAGGCGCCCTGGCCTGCAACGCACAGCGGGTAGGTCATGCCCGGCTTGGCGACGGTCGCTTCCTCGATGGTGACTTCGTGTTCCCAGCCATCGCCGAAGTCGTAGATGTACACGAGGCGGTGACCCGGCTTCACAAGGTCGTTCAACCTCGTTGTGCGTTCGTCGCGGTACCGCAGTTCGGCATCGGGAACGCCGTAGTACGTCTGCCCATCGATGAAGGCGTGCAGGTGTGAGTTCTGCCAGCCCATCGCGGCCTGGATGACCTCGTGCAGGCGGTCGAGCCGGACTGAGGCCGCAACCAGCACCCGCCGCCACACCGACGGGTTCGCCACCCCCGTCAGGGTGATCTTCATCTGGTAGATGGCGTCACCGGGCGTCGACTCGCCCAGGAGCCGGCGCATACCGGCCCGGCCGAGTTCGGTCAGTCCCACCGCCCCGTTCTCGATCGTCACCGCGCCCAGCCGTCGCAGGACATCGAGCGCCATTCCTGTGTCACGATCGTTGCAGGCGCGCCAGTGGCCGAGTTGGGTTTCGGTGGCGTGATCCAGGACGTATGGCGCGGTCACGACGTTCCACGTCGTCGCGCAGACATTTGGGATGGAGATAGCACGATCGGCGCCGTACAACGAGGTCAACACGGCGCGGATGCCGATGGCGAACTCCCGGCGCAGCAGCGACTCGCCGAAACCGGAGGGCAGGAACGCCTCGCCCAGCTGATCGAACAACGTGAACAGCGTGAGCCACAAGGTCGGCGCGTCATCGAGCAGAGCCGCGTTCTTCTTCACCGGAACCAGCCGGTTGCCCGTTTTGCGCACGAGCCGCGCCGACTTGGCCCACTCCACGACAAGCATGAGGTGGAGCAGTTCCTGGCTTGAGGCGGTCCGGAAAACGCGATCGCCGATAGTCGGGTCGATCACGTCGCCGGTGCCCAGCATCTCCACCAGCATCCGAGCGTCAGCCAGGGTGATGCGCCCTGTCTGGGTGAGCTTGCGACCTGCACCCACCCAGTTGACGAACGCACGCATCTGCCCGATCAGTTCTGTCCTCTCCGCTGAAAACACCATGCCGCACCCTCTCATCCCTGTGGGCCGTCCACGCGCGGCCATGCCGCCGGGCGACTCGGCTGTCCATCAGGGAATGTCTGGGGTGGGGTGCTCTGCGATGTACTGGGTGGCGTCGTCGTCATCGATGAGTGAGTTGTCGGCCAGCCACTGGACCGCGCGGTGACGGGCTCGGGCGTCGCGGAAGGCGTACCAGACCGGCAGCAGCTCCGGATACTCCTCGTGCAGTTCGACTTTGAATCTGCGGAAGGCGCCTCTTCCCTGGATCGCCCGCATGAGTCGCCGCTGAGCGCGCTCGTCATTGACGAGTTCGGCGAAGTCGGCCATGTCCTGGTACCAGACGTACGAGGGCAGTGGGTCGATGCAGATTTCGTCCAGGTCGTCGAGGTCGACGGGTGTCTTGCCGTCGATGCCCAAGTCGGACGTCCAGAACACGACTTCCCCGGTGTCCGGGTTGATCAGCCACCGGTGTTCGTAGTCGGTCTGGTCTGACAGCGCGTGCGCGATCTCGTCCAGGTCAAGTCGACTCAGATCCAGCATTCGAACCACGGTAGCGTCACTGGCGAGATCTGCCAGGTCTGCTGGGGCGGGTACTGTGTTCGGCCGTGGCTGACTCCTTCCTTTCCACGGGTTCGACGCTTGTCGACGTCATCGCGGGTGTGCTGGCCGAGTACGGGCCGATGGCGGAGGAGCGGCTTGGTTCCGTTCTGAACGACCGTGGTCTCGTGCTTGGGGCCGACGCGGATGAGGCGTTGGCGGAGGCGTTGGACGATGGCGCCGGTGTGCTGGCGGTGCTCACCGACGAGCGGTGGGTGTCGTTGCCGGCTTTGCTGGCCGGCCGGGTGTTCACGCGTCGGTTGAGCGGGCTGGAGGTTGAGCACGACTTTCTCGAGTCGAGCCCGGACCTGTGCCCGGTCGACATGTTGACCGAGTACGTGGGGTACCAGCTGCTGGTTGATGGCTCGCCGGTAATCGGGGTGCTGCCGGGGCTCGACGACGACACGCTGGCGGCGCGAGGTGTGCCACCAGAGGTGGTGGATGACCTCGGCGCTTTGTTGCTGTCGGCCGGCTATCTGGTGGGTAAAGGGCTGAGCGAGGGCGACGTGATCTCGGTGCGGGTCACGGCGCAGGGGCTGCTGCTGGAGGCCGTGCCGGACGAGGTGATGTCGACGGAAGGGCTGGCCGTTGTGGGGCGCCGGCTGTCGCAGGTACTGGCAGCACGATCCAACGAGCCTGTGTTGCTGGATGCGGCGGTCTGGACGGCGTGCGCGGACGATGCCACGTTGTTCACCGAGCCGCTGCCTCCGCTCGGGGAGGTGCTGGAGGCGTGCGGGTTGGTGTGCGATGGCGAGTGGCTGGCCCCGCCGGGGTTCGACTTCCGGCGGTGGCGCGCGAACGCACGACGCACGGCGATCGCCGTGCGGCACGATCTGGATGACGACGAGGCGTTCGCGGTCCTGGCGATCGCCGCGCTGTACGAGCGGGTCGCCGACTTGCACGCCGCGGCGTCGGAAACGCACGAGGGCGGCGGTGACGCCGCGTTGACCGCGTTCGCCACCGAGATGACCGGCCAGCCGGAGCCTTCCCGGACCGGATCCGGTACCGGTTCAGGCGCTGTGGTCCGGTCGGTCCTGCCCGTGCTGGCCGAGCCCGCCGTGGCTGCGGCGGTCCTGGCTGAGACGGTCGGAGCCGGTAGTGACGGCGCGGCGGCGCTGGGGTTGTTCGCCGAGACGCTCGAGCCGCTGGCACCACGCGCTGCCCGGCCGGCGTTGTGGTGGCTGCGTGGCAAGGCCCACGAGCGGCTAGGTGACGCCGCTTCGGCTGAGGCCGACTACGAGGCTGCGGAGTCGCTGGATCCGCAGTGGCCGCCGGCACTGGTCGCGCTCGCCCGCTACGCCGGCGATCGCGGTGATGCGACCAGAGGACTTGATTTGCTGCGCCGCGCTGGGGCCTCGCCGGACCATCCGCTGGTCAGGCTGCTCGAGCGGTTCGAGGCCGGGCCCCGCTCGGATGTCGGCCGCAATGATCCGTGTTGGTGCGGTTCCGGTCGCAAGTACAAGAAGTGCCACCTCCACCGTGAGCAGCTCTCGTTGGACGAGCGCGCTGGGTGGCTGTACCAGAAGGCGGGCATGTTCCTAACCGACAGTTCCTGGCGTGCTGAGGTGGCGGACGTCGCGCGGGAGCGGGTGGAGTTCGCTGACAGTCCCCATCGTCTGCTTGACGCGCTGGCTGACCCGCTGGTCACCGACGCGGTGCTGTTCGAGGGTGGCGGGTTCGCGGAGTTCGTGGCCGCTCGGGGCGCGTTGCTCCCTGAGGACGAGCGGCTGCTGGCCGAGCAGTGGCTGCTCGTCGATCGTTCCGTGTTCGAGGTCGAACAGGTCCGCCACGGCGAGGGCTTGACGGTGCGAGACGTGCGCACCGGCGACGTCCATCAGGTCCGGGAGCGTACGGCCAGCCGGCAGCTGAAGGTCGGTGCGCTGATCTGTGCCCGGATCGTGCCCGCCGGCGACACGACGCAGATCTTCGGCGGCATCGAACCTGTCGAGCTGCATGAGCGCGACGAGCTCATTTCGCTGCTGGACGCCAAGCCCGATCCGGTCGACCTGGTTTCCTTCCTCACCCGACGGTTCGCGCCGCCCGCACTGCGCAACACCGAAGGCGACCCACTGGTGCTGTGCGAAGTCATCTTGCGGACCGGTGATCCGGCCGCGTTGGTCGCCGAACTGGACGAGACCTACGCACGCGATGCCAACGCGGACACCCCGCAGTGGTCCGAACACCTCACGGACGGACCTGTCCGCGCGACCCTGCGCCTCGACGGGGCTGACCTGACCGTGCACACCAACAGCGAGGCCCGGCTCGACCGTGTGCTGGGCACACTGCGAAAGCTCGACCCGACGCTCACCGTCGTCGAGGAGTCCCGCCAACCCGCGCGCAACACACGCGAAGTGGCCGCTGTCACGCCCGGTGCTCAGTCCGGCGCGGTCGAACCGCTTGACCCAGCCGATCCCGAGGTCGCGGCCGTGCTCGATCGGTTCGTCCGCGACTACGAGCGGAAGTGGCTCGACGAGCCCATCCCCGCCCTGGCCGGACACACACCCCGGCAAGCCGCCGCCGACCCCACCCGGCGCGACGACCTGATCCGGCTACTTGGCTCCTTCCCCAGCCACCCGGACAAACCTGGCCTCATGAACCCCGACCGCCTACGCGCCGCGCTCGACCTGCGTTAGCAAGACCGTGCAGCCACGCCGTCACCGCATGCGCAAGCCGGCCCGTCTGGACTCCGCGCGGGCCTGGTGCCGCTCCGGCGCGCAAGTCACCGTGGGCACCTTCGCCAAGCGCTACGGCGTCGACCGCTACACCGCCTATGAAGAACTCACCGCGATCGGCTTCCCACTGCCAGCCACCACGTCGAAATGGGCGCGACGACCGCCCCCAGCTCCGCGCACGACACGCCGGCACACCGACGACCCCGACGACACGCGATTCGCCGACCCGGACTGGGCCTGGGGGGACGGCCGGCGGATGTTCGTCGTGGGCCACACCGCCGGCGGTGCTCCGTTCGGCTGCTGGGAGGACGAGCTCGAAGACTCGCCGTAGGCGATGGCGTGGCTGCGTGGCCTCCGGCCGTCGCTCGCGGATAGCCGGGCGGTCACCGGTACGACAAGGCCATCATGATGCTCCGGCGGCGTCCCTGACGCCTACCATGCCATCGGCGACGCGACCGGCTTCGGAACCTACCTCGCCCGCCTACGAGACCGGCACAAACGCAAGACCGCGTTCATCGCCAAGCTCGACCACGCCGACCTGTGACGCCGCGATATGCGTCCAAACGGCCTTGCAGACCATGGTGACAGATGTCGGCCGGCGGAATCGGCGGCCTATTCGGTGACGCGGGCGAGGTAGTCGGGGCCGGTGTTGTCCACGGTGATCTGCGGGTGTGGTTGGCCCTCGGCGTAGGGCAGGCAGCGTTCGGCCAGTTCCGGTGGGGTGGTGTTGCGTGTGGCCAGCCAGCGGGTCCAGTCGGGTAGCAGGGCGACCAGTTGTTTGGCGAAGTCGTCGAGGTAGTAGCCGTGCACGTGCCGCACGAACAGGGCGACGCGGTGTGGGGAGCACGTGGCGAATACGGCGTCGATGTCGTTGAGGCACCAGGAGTCGGCCAGTTCGGTGGCCAGTTCGTCCAGGTCGTCCGGCAGTTCCCGCTGGCGGGAGCCGTGGGCCCGGAGCCATGTGGTGAACTTGGCTGCGGCTGTGGCCGCGTCCAGACCGCGCTCGGGTCGGGTTTGCTGCTGTCGCAGCGTTTGCTTGACGGCTTCGGTCAAACGTTTGCTGCGGTGATATTCGACGAACTGCTCCTCGTTTTCTCCGCCGGCACCTAGTAGTCCTTCCTCGGCGGGGAGCAGTTCGGTCAGCAGCCATGGGTCGTCGATCGGGGCCAGTTCCGTGCCGGCGGCCGCGGTCTGGCCGACGCCGGTCTGCCAGTCGGTCAGCGCTGCTTCTGGTGTGGGGTAGTAGCCGCTGTGGACAGTGAACGCCTGGTGTCCGCAGGCGTCGATGTCCCACAGGTACCAGCGCTCCGGCTGGTCGGCTGTGGTGATCGGAGCAGTGACGGCGAAGCGGCTGCCGTATCGGTCGCGGGTCCACAGCACCGGTCCGGTCACCGTGGGGCCGGGTGGCGCGGCCGGTAGCACCTGCTTGCCCATTGTGTCGCGCAACCGCATGATCGTGTCGGCTGCGGCTTCGCTGTGCGGATACGGCAAGATGTCGGATACGGCGGTGAGTACCCGCCATGGAGCACGCCAGGCGTCGCCGGTGGTCGCCTCCACTGCGGCTGCGGCCGCTGTCACCAGGGCTGGGGCCAGGTGACTCGGGCCCGGTCGGTCATCCAGCGGGGCCTGTTCCGCCTCGCTCAACAGCGCTCCCACCCGCAGACACAAGGCGTCTTCCACGATCATGTCGGGTTGGTTCGCCACGACCGTCACGAGGTCGGTGACCAGATCCGTTGCCGCGGCGGCGGCCCGCGACCTCCGCCCCGCGTGGACCTGCTCACGGTAGGCGGTCAGACCCCGCATTGCCTCCGCCAGCTCACCGCGGTCATGGTCGCTCAGAACAGCAGCGGATCCGCGCTGGCCCATCCGGGCCGGCTTCAGTGGCCGACCGGACTTGCCGGGCTTCTTCTTCCGTTTCCGAGACACAGGCACCCGCCGAAGCATAGGCACCTGGTCCCGACTGTCCGCCGCTTGGGGCCACCATGCCGACATGCCCTGGTCGACCAGCACCATCACCTCGTACTTGGGCTACGCAACTTGGTGGATGCGGGCACCAATCTTTCGTTGAGATCACTCGCTACCGCTTTCGTCTGACCCGGGATGATCAGGGGCGACACGGCGTCTGGATAAGCGAACGGCCAGTGGCGACCGGTCATAAGCCGCTCCGGCGTTGAGCAGGATCGCTGGTCATCTCGGTACTGTGTCGCCCAGCGGTGCGGTCACGGGTACTCGCTCACTACCCGTCCAGTCGCTCGGCGCGGGCAAAGGGCTCCGCCCGGAAGCTGGAGTCGTCTCCCATGTGGAAGAACAGATGTCCCTCGACTTTCGCGTCATCGACGAGGTACGCCCAGCCACGTCCGCTGACCTGGTCGCCTTCGTCGTCGCCATCCCAGGTGAACTCGACGCCGACACGGCCGTCCCGTTCGGCCGGGCGGCAGTCCAGCTCACCGCGGACGGCGATGAAACCGAACTGGCCGCCACCGTCCCGGGTGAACTCGATGAACCCCGGCTCGACCAGGTCGATGGCATCGCGGTCCCAACCGCTCATCTCCACGATCCGCCACCGACCGGTCAAGGACGCCATGGACCTCGGAACACCCCGTGCCATGAGGCGTCATGGTAGTCACCGCGTGGAGGATCGGTTCACGGTGCCGCCATGTGATGGCGCACCTCGAACCGCCAGTACGTGAACCGCCCCGGATTCCGTGGAGACTGTGATGTGTCCTGGTCTGGACCGTTATCGTGTTCGGCGCTTGTATGGGCTGGGGCCCAAGGCTTGCACACCGCGCGGGGTGGAGCAGGACTGGAGCACGGCGTGGAGTGGAACGGCGTGTGGCGACGCGCAGTGGCGCCGAACGGCGGTGAACGGCAT
The DNA here is from genome assembly GCF_009769385.1 of Saccharothrix deserti. GTDB lineage: Bacteria > Actinomycetota > Actinomycetes > Mycobacteriales > Pseudonocardiaceae > Actinosynnema > Actinosynnema deserti. The sequence continues at coordinate 347,828 of NZ_VKAB01000012.1, read as the reverse complement.
CGGTCGACCTGACGGTTCTCCGTTTGCGCAGGTCAGCGTACTGGTCGGTCCGGGCTGGCAGAGTGAGGCTCAGCTTGTTGGCTGCACTTCGCCGTAGTTGGCATGGATTGGCGGTTGTTGGGCGCAGTTCGTTGTGTGGTGCGGTTCGTGCGTCTCGGGTGTGACTGCGGCGCGCGGATCGTCTGGTGGGACCAGGCCCTGGCGGGTGTCCTGAGCCGCGCACCCTGATTTGCGGGGGCAGTGGTCAGATCGTGGCCTCGGATCCAGTCGGTTCGGTAGACCTCGTGCCGGCACTCTCGCTCTTCTCGCCCGTCTCAATGGAGGCGTAGCGCCGCCGTTGAAGCTCATCGCGTTCAGCGTCCGGGATCGTCATCGACTCGGCAAGTACGGCGGCGAGCGCGTCCACTTGAGTGTTGTCGATGTCGGCGTGGAAGAGCCACCGGATGTTCTCGTCGCGCGTGATGAGGTCGATCGCCAAGCGTGAGCTTCTGTCCTGTGTGGTTGTTGCTCGGACGTATCGCACCTGGTCGATCGGGATGTCTTGACGGATCTCGGCTTGCTCGAGGAACGCATTTGTCTTGGCCGTGATGATGCGGCGATCCGTGACGGCGACCAGTGTCTTTGCCGTGGCCTTATCCCTCGCTGCCGCCAACTTCTCCTTCGCTCCGCCGACGATCGCGGAAATGGGACCGAGGGTATCGAGCTGGTCAGGGAAGCCGAGGACACGTAGGGCCTCACCGTCCTCGAAGAGCCATCGCAGAATGCGAAGGTACGGCGCTGAATCCAGCGATTCGGGTGCGCAGACGACGCCCGGAGCCTCGAGCGGAGGGGCCGGCGGATGGAGAGTGTCGGCAAGAGGCTCGATCGCCTCCAGAAGCCGGGCGGAGACTTCGCGGGCTGCCTTCACGTCCTTCCGCTTCCCCGGCAGTGGCCATGCGTCGGGGCCGCGGAGCTTGGCGGTGATCCGCAGCTCCCGCGTCAGCGCGTTGACGAGGCTCGTCGTCTCGGCGAGAGCGGAGTCGAACTCCGCGCGGGTGTCGCGCGCGATGATCTCGGCGTATTGCGCCTCGGCGGCGTCTTCGCGTCCAGCGGCTCTCGCCCTTGCGGCGCGAAGCGCGTGATACCCGGTCCATGCCTTGAGGGAGGACAGGAGGGCGTAGACGTCGAAGGCGATCGCCTCGGCGTTCGTCTGCAGATACTCGCGGTGGCTGCGTGCGTCGGCCTGACCGATCTGCCTGACGTGGTCGCGGGCGTTCCCCTGGTAGAGCTCAAGCTGCTTCTGCAGCAGCGCTCCACTGCCCGCGACGTCCTCCCACAGGGACGTCGGGACCGACTCGATCTCTCGCGCCTGGTCGACCGCGCGATCGATGGCGGCGACGAGCCCTGTCAGTTCGGCCCACTGATCCTTGCGGATGGTGGTGAGGACCTGACTGGTCACCGCGAGGTTGGTCCTGACGAGGCCCGAGAGCTCACTCAGCATCATCTGAAGGCCGACCATAGCCAGCGCCGGCCCGATCGAGGCCGCGGTCTGCGCCTTGCTCACCGCATTCACGGGGGAGAAGCGGGCTTGATGCAGGATGCGGCCGGAAACCATCACCGCTCCGAGGTTCCCGCCGTCCTTGACGGCGAGCGTCGCGCCGTTGTTCAGCAGGGCCTGTGCAGTGTTGCCGATCCTGTAGAGCCCCTGCACGCTGGCGAACGCGTTTCCGAGATTGCCGACCACGGTCGCCGCGTTCCCGATCGAGGCGAGGATCGCTGAGATCTGCTTGCGGTCGGCAGCCGGCACGATCCCGAAGTCGATCAGATCGGGCTTCAGCTCCGGCGGGACCTCACCGGCGACGACAGCCACTCCTGGGAGCACCTCCACCAGGATCGTCGACGTCGTCGAGTCGATGTCCGAGTCGGACGTCGGATCGTCCACGACAGGTGAGTCGGTGGTATCGCTCCGGCCGTTCTCCTCAGGCTCGGCGATCTCCATCGAGTCCGAAGGGTCCTGCATGCGATCTCCTCCCGCAGGCGCGCGCAACGGCCGGATCTCGTCGGCGTTGACTGCCGAAGTCTACGGCTCAATGCCTTGCGGGCAGCCGGAATCCACCGGGGTTGATTCCGGACTGGCTGGTGCCAGGCATGGGTGCACCCGGCGGCGCAGAACCGCTCCCCGCGGTGCTTGTCGGCCACTCCAAGCAGGGGTACCAGAAGCCGAAATAGTGCTGGGGCATGACGAGCGGCGTCGTTCGCGGATCGTGCGGCGGGCGCTGAGGGCGGGGCGCGGTGCGCGGGAGGGCATGTCCTGGAGGTTTCCGGGGCGGGCAGGTGGGTGCTGCGGAAGCGCCGTACGAGGACGTCGCTGATGGCGGCGGCCGGACGTAGGGGTGATCAGCGCTGCCGGGTCTGCGGTTCCTGCGGGTGCGGAGCGGTGGGGGCGCTGCGGCGTGGCCAGCATTGGCTGCTTGGGCTCGTGGGCCGGGTGCGTGTCTTTCGCCGAGGCGGCGGATGCGCCAGTTCAGTCTGATGCTCGAAGTGGCGGCCGGGGGTATCCCGGAGTGTGGAGGACGGGTTCGCGGGCATCGACATGCCGCTGCGGGCCGGCAGGAGCGAGGAACGGCGTGATCCCGTCGCAGGACCGGAACAACCGTGCGACCGGACCGTCAAGCCTCGAAGATCGTCGTACGGTGCCACTCGAAGTAGGGTGCCGATGAAGGTGTGTAGGCAGTGCAGGGGCGTCCTTTCAGGTGGCTGAGACGGTCGCGCATGCTGCCTCGCGGAACTCTGTCCGGTGGTCGTGTCCGTACGAGTCCGTTGTCGTCGACGGTGATCCAGCCGGATTCGTAGAGCGCGTCGCAGCCGAACGTGCAGGCGAGCATCGCTACGTTGTTGAGGTCACGGCGTTCGTCATCAGTGCACGAGGCCCGCTTCTTGATGTGGGCGGCGACGAGGAAGTCTAGTGGAAACAGATCGCCGCAGAGGGCGCACTGCGCGGATGCCCGATGATCGGCGAGCAGGCTGCGCAACCGCCTCTGTTCCAGTCTGATCTTCACCTGGGCAATCGAGTCAAGCCGGCCGTTGTGGTGGCCGCCAGCGGTGTCGTCGACCGACAGCTCGTCGAGCACCACCACGGCAGGTTTGCCGGTGAACCGCGCGCCAGGTAGAACCGCCAGCACAGCACCCACGAAGGAACTTCGATGCCCCAATTCGTCGGTGGTCACCCGTACCGAACCCCGAGTGGCGAGCAGGTTCAAACCCTTCTGCACGGCGCTCACCGGTACAGGTTGCCCCTCGGGCGATCGTTCCGTTTTCACCATGACGTCGTCGCCCCGCACGTGCAGGATGGTGTTCGACTTGCCGGACGCGGTCCGGACCTCGACCCCGATGAGGTCTCTGAGCAGGTCAACGGCCTTCGGCAAGCCCAGCAGAGGATCGCTTCGGGAGGCCAGACCATCCAATGGACCAACAAGGCCGACAGTGGGACGCCCCTCGTGCGTTCTGTTCTTCGACGCCGCAGGAAGACCGGTTCGCTCGTAGTCGTCAGGTCTTCGTAACGAGTTCTCAGCCCGAGCAACGTCCGGTTGCGTTTTCGTTGGATCGGCACTGGTGTCGTCCAGGCCGGTCAGTCTCAGCGCTTCAGCCGTCGGGCTGTCACGGAAGAACCGGTGAAGCAACGCCCGGACTACAGCGTCGCGGGCATCCGCGTTGGTAGCGAGCAGGTCGTAGATCTCAGAGGGAAGTCCGCCCAGCGGGTTGTGCTTCTTCAACCACTTCAGCGGAGCTGAACCATGTGCACGAGGAGTTTTCTCGAGTACCTCAGGCAGTTCCCACCACTGCGTCTCAGCCAACGCCACGAACGGGTACTGCGGCGTCGGACGACTTCCCTCGCGTCCCAGAGCGGTGAGCAGCGGTCGTAACTCTTCCTGCGCATCGGTCCAACGCACCAGTCGCGGCAGCCCTTGAGCCGCTCTGCCGATCGCCCACAACAACAATATTCCCTGATGTCGCACCGGCCGCTCAGACGTGCCGGCTGGAGCTAATCGCTCAACCATCGTCACCAGGTCGCCACCCGTTACCACCCACGCACCTCCCGACATGCCGTGACGGCAGCAGCATAGGAAGAGAAAGCCCACTCCGGACAGGCTTCACGATGACGAGCGGTGCTCGTAGCCCACGCGGTTGTCGCTCCCCGTGCGAGTCCTGTCACCGAATGTGGGAGCCTCACGGCGTGAGCCGATCGAACCGGGTGGCGCGGGACGCGCTGATCGCGGCGGCAACTGTCGACTGCTATGACGACATCGAGTGCGTCACAGGCTTCCAGGCCATGATCGAGGAGCACCTCGCCATGCCGTTCCAAACGGTGGTGCTGGGCGTGGACGTGACCGTGACGGGTGTGGACCTGACCGATGACGAGCAGATCATGGCTGTCTGCGTGCGCGGGAAGTCGGAGCAGCGCGTCCCCGTCCTGAGACTGTCGCTGCCTGCTCCGCAGTGGGTCGACGCCTACCGCCGCTGGGCGAGGGGGACGTGAACCCGATGGATCCCTGGCCGGAGCAGGTGCGGTTCACCGAGGAGGAAGCCCTGGCCAACCTGCGCGCCGTGCTCGAACTGTGCGCGGCCGGGGAGGTGAAGTGCAGTGACAAGACCCGTCGCCCGTCGGCTGCGACTGTGCGGACCGTCGGCGCACACCTGGCGCACGGTGACTTCTACCCCGAGGAGCCCATCGCGGCGTTCGCGTGGCCGCTGCTGCTCCAGGCCGGTGGCCTCGCCTCGCTCGACGGCACCCGCCTCCGGTTGACCCCGAAGGGCCGTGCGGCGCTCGGGAAGCCATCTGCCGAGGCCATTCGGAGCCTGTGGCGGCGCTGGCTCACCCATGCGGTGATCGACGAGTTCAGCCGGGTCGAGCAGATCAAGGGCCAGCAAGCCCGCAACGTGCTCACCGCGGCCAAGACCCGGCGACAGGCGGTCGCCGCGGCGCTGGCCACCTGCCCGCCGGGCAAGTAGGTCGACGTGGACTTCCTGTTCACCGCCATGCGGCGCGGCAACATCAGTCCCACCATCGCCCGCACGGAGGTGGCGTTGTGGAAGCTCTACCTCGTCGACCCGGAGTACGGCAGCCTCGGCTACGAGGGGCACCACGACTGGGAACTCCTCGAAGGTCGCTACACCCTGGCCGTGTTGTTCGAGTACGCGGGCACTCTCGGGTTGATCGACCTCGACTACGTCGACCCACGCGGTGCGCGCGACGACTACGTCGACAACTGGGGTGGTGACGACCTGGACGCGCTGAGCCGCTACGACGGACTCGTGGCGATCAGGCTCACCGCGCTGGGCGCTTACGCCCTCGGTCTGACCGACACCTACCAACCGCCCGAGCCCGGCACCGCCGGGGCCCGGCCGCTGAAGGTGCTGCCCAGCCTCGACGTCGTCGCCATGGGCGACATCGGCGCCGCGGACCGGCTTGTCCTGTCCGCCCACGCGGAGCAGACCGCCGACCGCGTCTGGGCGGTGTCGGCAGCCACCCTGCTCACCGCGCTCGACACCGGCCGCGACCTCGGTGAGTTCGTCGACTTCCTCGCCGGACGGACCGAGCACGACCTGCCCGACGCGTTGCGCACACTGGTCGCGGATGTCGAGCGGCGAAGCGCGCGGTTGACCGACCTCGGCCACGTCCGCGTCATCGAGTGCGCCGATCCCGCGCTCGCCGCGTTGATCACCCGCGACCGCGCCCTGCGCGCGCTGTGCCGCCCGATCGGTGACCGCCACCTCGCCGTCCGACCGGACCAGGAGCTGAGGTTCCGCAAGGCCCTGCTCAAGCTGGGCTACGTCATCCCGGTCGGAGTCCGCAAGGGTGGGCTCTGACAGGGTTGGGTCGTGCGTTCGTTGAACGGGCTCGATTCCGCCGCCCTGCGGCCCTTGTGGCGGGCCGTGCACGACCAGTTGTCGTCGGGGCGGCAGGTCAGCCGGGTGAGGGTGGGCCCCCTCGATGACGAGCAGCGGTCGGCCGTGGCTGACCTGCTGGGGGACGAGCGCCTGCCGGGTGAGTACGCGGCGGTGTCGATGGCCGCGCTCGACGAGTTGCTGGTCTCGTCCGTGGGGGCAGGCGTGCGCGAAGTGGTCGCGGCGCTGCTGGGACCGCTGGACGACCCGTAACTGTTCGGCCGAGCGACTCGTGGCCGAATTCGGTGCGCCGGCCGACCTGGCGGCGGCGATCGATGCGTGGGACGAGGAACTCCAGGCCGTCTACGACCGCGACGACCCGGCGGGTTCAGGCTTCCCCGACGAGGCGACAACGGCGGCGTGGCACGAGCGGGGCGAGCGATTGGCCGGGCGGTTGGCGTCGGCGCTGCGGGTGCGGACTGAGTTCCACACCGCACGCGGCGACCGCGTGTTCGGCCGTTGAGTTCAGCATTGTTGCCATCATTCACGCTGCGGTTGTGGAGCAGATCTGGAGCAGTCGGAAGAGTTGAACGACGTGCGACGGCTTCGAACGGCGGTGGACTGCGCCGGCTGACGTGCTGGTTCTCTGTTTGCGCTGGTCAGGGCGCTTGTGGAACAGCAATGGCAGCATGAGGGTCGGAGGTTCGAGTCCTCTCGGCTCCCCGAGTGGGCAGTTCGTCCGAATCGTTCGTTGACCTGCCGTTATGTGATCGGCGGACGATCTTGACTTGTGTCCACTGTAGACTTTGAGTTGGAACATTTGGAACATGTGGTCGCTTCGCGTGAAATGTTGTCAGCTTTGTGCTTCAGGTTAGGTAACCCGACCGGGTGGTTCCGGGAAGAACTTTGTCGTGGTCACAACTGCTGTTGATGATCGGGTCGAGGTGATGACTCGATGACGGTTCTGTATGGAGGTCGGCGGGCGGTTGGTGCCTGATCTGGGGAACCGGTCTGCCGTCGCTGCGTTGTTCTGCGCCAGGTGTTGTCGCCGACCTTGCCCGCCTGGTTGGGGTCGCCGAGCCGTATCTCCTCGGGAGGCAGTTGCTCGTGCCGCTCGTGGGGATGACAGTGGTCGCCGCGCACGACGACGCGGCCGGGTCGGCGAGCGCGCCGTGACGCCGCGCTCGCCCCGCCTGCGGTGGCGTTCGGTCGTCGGGACGGGTGATTCGGTGACGGGTCGGCCCGGTCACAGGTTCACGCGTGCCAGGCGGGCGATGAGGCTGGGCTTGTTCTTGTGCGCCTGTCGGAGGGCCGCGTGGCGCCGGGCGAACTCGTCCGGTCGGTCTTCGCGGTCGGCCGGGGCTTGCAGGTCGGCGAGGAGTGCGACGGCGGCGTCGTAGTCGGTGGGTTTGCGGGTGGTGATCAGGGCGTCGACGCGTGTCCAGGTGGCTTGCTCGTCCTGCGCCGGCTCGTCCAGCCGCTGCTTGCGGGCGAGGGTCCGATCGTGTTCGCGACGGGCGCTCTCTGTTAACGCCGAGCCGGTGGACGGGTGACTCAGTAGCTGCGACAGCGAGCCGAGCAGGGCTTCTGGCTGCGAGAGCTGCCGCTTCGCGCCGCTGCTCGCTGGTGACCGGGCCCATGGGGCAACCGCAACACGAGTGCCGCAGGAGAACCTGGTCGAATATCGGTGCAACCGGCCCGAGGGCAAGATGCAGCGCCGGCGCACGGGCAAGGCGCCCCTTGGTACCCGGCGATCTCGGGTTCGGCCACCGACCCGACGTGCAGAGCCAGACGGGCGGTGTCGGTCGTCGGCGCGTGATGGGCGCGAACGCAGACGATGTGGGCCGACCTGCACGGCCGACTGCCGATCTCGGCCACGAGGTGGTCAGTGGCCGTGCGGTGGTCGACCTATTGGCGGTGGGAGACGTCGTTTCACCCGTGAGGCTGATCGACTCCGGTCGTTTGTTCGTTCACGGCTGCGGTGGTGGTTGCTGCTGTTACATTGCGACACTGGGTGATCACAGGGGGTGACGTGGCATGGGAAATCCAGGGCGGGGATATGCGCTTGACCCGGCCGAGTTCGATCGGTTGAAGGCAACGCTCAAGGCTGCGGGGGAGGCACTGGGCCTGCGGGACTTCCGCGCCAAGGCCAGTCTCGAGGGCAGCCTGACGGTGCAGTTGGTGAGCCCGCACGAGAACGTCGAGGAGACCGTCGACGGGGTGATCCGGGCGTTGACGAAGTTCGTCGATCAGGACTACGCCCGGACCAGTCAGGCCGTGCAGGACTTCATCAACCGGGTGCACAGCACGATCGATACCGCGGTCGACGGCGTCCACCGGACGCAGCAGGAGTACCTGGAAGCCGAGAAGCTGGTCGGGGACGGTCTGCGTCGGGTCTACCCGGAATGACCAGGAGGAGGAACGCATGGGCTTCCTGCAGTCGGTGATCACGGACTCCTTGCTGTCGGACGCGGGGGAGATCGACGGGGTTCACCGCCCGCCACGCTCCCGGTCTGCCTTCGATCGAGGCCACCTTGAGGGTTGTCAGGGAGATCGACCCGGAGTCGTTTCGCAGGATCGGGCGGGACGTATGGGGCACGGGGCAGTCCGACGGCGCGGACGAGTTGGGTCGGGCCATCAACGAGTGCGTCAAGGGCTTGGAGACGGCGGCCAACCAGGCTTCGGCGTGGACCGGTGAGGCGAGCAACGCCTACACCGAGCGCATCAACCAGATGAAGCAGGCATTGGGTGAGATGCGCAAGCCCGCTCACGACGTCGGTCAGGCGCTGGTCGACCTCGCCGACGGCTTCGAGTTCAAGGCCTCGGACATGTGGAACAACATCTGGAGCGCCATCGGGTTCGTGCTCGGGATCATCGGTGTCATCGCCGGCATCATCGTCGGCCTCACCGGGGTCGGTGCGGTCGTGGGGCTGATCCTGGGCATCCTCGGTGTCCTGGCGGGTCTGGCTGCGTGGTGGCACTCGCAGAAGTTCAAGGCCGACGAGCAGATCGCCAAGTGCGCGGAGGCGTCGGCCGACGCGGTCAAGGCGATGGAGTCGCTGGGCAGGATCCAGCCTTAAGGAGGATCGTGGACCCGCAGGAGATGGTCGCGCAGGCGCAGGAACGGTTCGCCAAGATCAGGAGTGATCCCGAGAAGGCGTTGTTCAGCCAGTACAAGGGTGTGTCGCCCAGCGGTGCGGTCACGGTGTGGGTGGACATGATGGGCAAGCTCGTCCGTGTGCACATGGCGCCCAACACCCTTTACGAAGGCGGGGAGCCCTGGTTGGCCGAGGAGCTCATGGCGGCGAACGAGGCGGCCAAGCGGGCTGCCGAGGTGCTCGACTTCAGCATGGCCGACCTGGCGCGTGAACTCGACGACGCACTGCGATTGAAGCAGCGCGTCACCGCCGCGCCTGAGATCCCGCCGGTTGAGCGGCGCGGCGTCGCACATCGTCCTGATGATGGCGAGTCGTTCGAGAACCGGAGTCACCTGCGCTGACATGTCGCGACCTCTCATGACCGACCGTGGCCTCGTGGTGGCGTGCGCGCTGGTCTTCGCGACCCTCTTCGGAGTCGCGGTGCTCGGGCTCGCCCAGGTCGCATCGACGTATCAGTGGTGCGGGCAGGACGTGGCGGGACAACTCGCGTCGACCGAGGTGGTGGCGGAGTTGCGCCTCGACGCCACCCCGGCCGTCGTCTGCCGAAGCGGCGCGGTGACCTTGGCGGTGCCGATCGCTCCTGTCGTCGCGAGCGTGGTGTTCGCTGTGATCGGAATGGCGATCAGTCTCGTCACCGTGGTCATCACCGCGCGACGTGTTCGTGCTGCCAGGAGACGCTGACGGCGCGAGCAGCCACTTCAACGGTTCACGCGGTCGTAGGGAGGAGTTCGTCCGCTGAGCTGCTGTGACGCAGTCGGCGGGCGATCTTCCACCTTCGGTGGACTGAGCACCGGGGATGGGGAGAATGAGTCGACTGATCTCGGTCCGAGTGGCACCTGAGTGGGAGTGCTTCCCGTTCTGGGTCCGTACCGCGGACGAGGTGATCGCCGATAACTGTTCGGCCGAGCGACTCGTGGCCGAGTTCGGTGCGCCTGCGGACGTGGCGAAGGCAATCGACGCGTGGGACGACGAGTTCCAAGCTGTCTACAACCCGGATGATCCGATGGGCTCTGGCTTTCCGGACGAGGCGACGACGGCGGCGTGGCACGAGCGGGGCGAGCGATTGGCCGGGCGGTTGGCGTCGGCGCTGCGGGTGCGGACCGAGTTCCACACCGCACGTGGGGAACTCGTGTTCGGCGGTTGAGTTCGGCCTCTGCGGCTATTCATGCTGCGGTGTGTGGAGCAAATCTGGAGCAGGCGGTGGAGTTGAACGACGTGCGATGGCTTCGAACGGCGGTGAACTGCGCCAGCTGACGTGGGGGTTCTCTGTTTCCGCAGGTCAGAGCCCTTGCTGGGCCGCGCTGGCAGTGTGGGAGTCGGAGGCTCAAGTCTCTGCGGTTCCACAAGTGAAATAGTTCTGTCCAGATCGCCCGTTGACCTGCGTTTATGTGGTCAGTGGGCGATCTTGCCTCTGCGTCCACTGTGGACTGGTGCGTCTGATCGAGAGTGGCGACTGCTTGCTCCGTGCGAAATGTTGTCTGCTGTGTGCTCCAGGTTTCGATAATTGGTCGGGTGGTTTCGGCAAGAATTCGCTGTCGCCATAGCAGTTGCTGGTGCCCGGGTCGGCGAGCACGCCGCGACGCCGCGCTCATCCCGCTGGCGGCGGCGTTCGGTCGTCGGGACGGGTGGTCGGGTGGCGGGTCGGCGGTCACAGGTGTTCAAACGTGCCAGGCGGGCGATGAGCCTGGGCTTGTTCTTGTGCGCCTGTGGGAGGGCTGCGTGGCGCCGGTGCCGGGCGAACTCGTCCGGTCGGCCAGGGCTTGCAGGTCGACGAGGAGAGCGACGGCGGCGGGCCTTCTCCTCGGCGCGCTCGGGCTCTTCCCGCTGCTGTCGTTCGGCGCGCCTGCGCGCTGTCTCGTCCAGGAGTTCGCCCACGGCGTGTTGCGGCGGTGGGTGGGGTGGTGCTGCCGCGGAACCGGCGCAGCAGTCCCATCCGCACGGTCGCGGCCGACGCGCAGCAGGCGGTCCTTCTCGATGCCGGACAGTGCCGTCACCCAGGCCGCGTCGGTGGTCTCGTCGAGCGGTGGGCTCGCTTCGGCGGCGACCGTGAGCAGGTCGTCGTCGAGGCGGAGGAAGTCGGCCAACGTGCGCTGCCCCACGGTGCGTGCGCAGTCCGGCGGGCACGGGTGGTTCCGGGTCGTCGTTCGCGTCGCGGTCGAATGCTTCTTCGTCGCGTTCCCAGGTGCCGTACCCGGCCAGCCACGCCAGGTACAGCGCGCGGTGGTCGCCAGCGGCGAGCTGGTTCCGGACGCCGACGATGGCAGACAGTGCTCCCTGCGGCTCGTGGTCCTAGTCGCCGGTCTCGTCGTGGTTCTGCAGATCGAGGACGACGAAGGGCTGGCCGTCGCGCTCGCTCCAGCGGCAGTCCATCCACCCGTTGACGGCGATGAAGCCGAACTCGCCAGTCCCGTCCCGCGTGAATTCGATGAACGCGGGCTCGACGAGGTCGATGGTGTCCTGGTCCTACTGGTCCATTTCCACGATTCGCCACCGCCCGGTCAGGCACGTTATCGGTCCTCCACCTTCGACGCTCGGCTCCGGTCATCTCGACCGAAGCCGAGCGATGCCGCCGCGTGAGGGACAGGAGAGTAACGCTGAGCCGGAGCGGCACGTGGAGGAGTTCACAGGAGAGGCAGAGGTGGCCGCGGAGGCCGATGCTTCATCCGACCGAGAAGAGGTTCGGTTGTGAGTCGGCCCTGGGCGGCTTCCGTGCCGCTGCCGGGGGCGGGAGGACACCCGCGGCCGTCAGTTCGTCCACGGTGATCAGCCCATCGTCGAGGACGCGCTGGAGCAGCCGTTCCTGCCGAGGTTCGAGCGCCACCAGGCATCCGAGCACGTTGAGGAGGTCGAGCAGTTCGGTGGTGGTCTTGGAAGTCCACGTGCGTGGGACGATGTCGTCGAGAGGGGACTTGCGGTTGCCTGAGGGGTTCTTCTTGCGGTAGCCGAACCAGTGCTTGACCACAGACATCCCTCCAACCTTGTAGTTCCAGACCTCGGGGGCGACCGGGGCTATTCCACCCGAGCCGACGTGCAGGGTTCTGGTGCTCTCGTCGTAGGTCATGCGGTCCGGCATGTCCTCTTCGGTGTCCGGTATGCCCATCATCCCGACGCGTGGCCGTTCTCCTGAGGGCAGGCGAGGCAGGCCGGCCCGGCCAGCGGCCGGGTCCGCGAAGCGCTCCCCGTAGGTGTGCGACCAGATGACCTCTTTTCCGATGCGCACCGCTTCGTCCCACAGCTCCGGGTTCGCGGTCAGGGGTATGCGGACGCCGGGGGTGGACAGATCGGCGGCGAAGTGTCGTGTGAAACCGGGGTGCGCCGTGACCGTCGCGATGTAGGCGATCACATCCGTGGCCGACACCGAGTGGCGGAGGCGATCCTCCAGGTAGGAGAGCAAGCCGGGCGTGATGTTCGGTTGGGACGCTCCTCCATCGGTGTGGAGGGGAAACGTCCGGCCGCCGCTGTGGCCGCAGTAGTGGTGCATGTCCGGCAGGAGCGAGGTGAAGATCAGTGCGGGGCCGTCTCGGATGGGAATCCTGTGCTGCTCGACCACGAAGATCTGGTGCTCGCTGAGTGTGGACCAGAGCGCCGTTCGCGGGGTGGCGATCAAGCGGGCATCGGGGATCAGCCACTGGCGGTCGAAGCTCCGGTAGCCGATCCTGAGCGGAGCGGGCATCGTGCCCCGCTCGTGTGCGAAGGCGGTTTTGTTATGGGGAAACCCTGGCAGGTCGGGGTTGCTCCTGCGCAGGTTCGCGTCTCGGGTTTCCCGGAACAAGTCGGACTTGGCGTCCGGAGGTGCTGACACCAACTCTCGCCACCGCCGGTCCAGCGTCGTCTCGTCGGGGGCGTAGACCCAGGTCCTGTTGGGTTTGACCCCAGGCGACGCCCACGGCATGAGGTCTGCCGTGGTAGGCATGGATACCCACCGCGCGTTCGAGGAGCGGCGGAACGGAGCCTGCCAGTCGTCGGAGCACACTTGCCACTGCGTCGAGTCCGGTCGCAGGTCCTCCAGGGCGGCGATCTTCTCGGCGACGGTGCCTGTGACAGAGGCGCGTCGGATGACGGCCGGGGTCGCGGTGTCCGGTAGGCCGTGCCTGACGAACACCGCCACGCAGAGGGGTTGTTGGTTCCCCCGGAAGAAGCGCGTCGAGCCCGGTGGTTGGTGTCCCTCGGGGCTGAGGTCGATGATCCAGCCTTCGTCCGCTGTCTCCCTGAGATAATGGCGCACACCGGCCAGCCCGGGAGCACTGGTGAAGCCCGCGGAGCAGACGAACGCGACCAGGCCGATCGGGTGCTCGGGGTGGGCGTCGAAGACCTTCCAGGTCGCCCAGCGCCAGAAGTAGACGTACTTGTTGTGCAATGCGTAGTCGAGCCGGCCTTGGCCGGGCACGCGGAACGCGTCGATGCTGGGCATCGCTTTCCGGTCATTCGACGGGTTCGTGATCCACGGCGCTGTGCCGTACGCCTTGTCGGCGTAAGGCGGGTTGCCGATGACCACCATGACGGGCTCGCTCTGCTTGACTTTGTTCGCGTCGTCACGGGACTTCTCCATCACCCCGTACGCGCTGCCCAGTCTTGGCGGTGAGGTCCTGGGGTCGGCGAGAGTGTCGGCGAGGAAGCGACGCTCTCTGGTGGGAGCCTCGGCTCGGTGGCGCTTTTTGAGTAGGCTGTGAATGCGCAGTTCCGCCACCGCGTATGGAGCGGCCTGGTTCTCGAAACCGATTAGGCGGTCGGAGAACTCGCGCAGGTGGGGTGCGACGGCTCCCGGCCCTTCCTCGGCCTCGATCGTCCGTGCGACGGTGTCGATCACCTCGGCCAGGAAGCTGCCCGTGCCCATCGCCGGGTCAACCACGATCACGTCACGCTCGGCGAAGCCGCGCGGGCGGCCGAGGCGGGTCCGCAGGATCTCGTCGACGAACCGTGTGGTGAACGCCACGAGACTGGCCGGTGTGTAGTACACGCCGCTCTTCTTGCGCAGTTCGGGGTCGTATTCGGCCAGGAAGTCCTCATACAGAGTGGCGTAGGAGTTTTCGGGCAACAGGGACCAGTCCGCCGCCTCCAGCACCCTGAGCATGGTGGTGAGCGCGACGCTGTGCTCCTCTTCGGGTTGGTCGGTGAGCACGGCGAGGGCTCGACCCATCAATGAGTGCTTCTTGCCCAACTGCTTGGCGATCGTGTTGATCGGCTTGTTCTTGAAGTCCACGCCTTCGACGCGGGCGAGCAGGAGAGCGAACGTCACCGTCTGGGAGTACTGATCGGCGAAGTCGGCATCCTCGATGCTCGGGAACAGCGCCTGTCGCCAGTCCATCGCGAGTCCGCTGAACGTTCCGCCGCTCGATTTGCCGGACATCTCGTGCTTCAGTTCGGCGGTGACGTCGTCGCGCAGCAGGCGGCACAGGTTGGCGACGATCCGCACCAGTTCGTTCAACGAGCGCGGTGGTTGGGGCTCCCAGAACAGGAAGTCGCTGATGACCTGCTCGAAATCCGTGTCCGTCGCGCGCAGGGAGCTGCCCGCTGTGGCGAGAGCGGGTTCCAAGCTGGCGACGCGTCCTTGGAGCTTGCCGAAGCTGTAGCGCGCGAACCGCTCGCCGTCGGAGTACAGGACGTTGGGCAGCAGGCTCAGCGCCTGCCACTGCCCGAGGTCGCGCTTGGAGGCGGACCATGTCTCCGGCGTGCCGTAGCCAGGCTTCTTCAACTCGACGTAGCCAATGCGCGCACCCTGGACCTCGACCGCGTAATCTGGCCGGACGGACAGGTCGGGCAGGCTCGTTTCGCCGATCATCGTCACGGACAGCCGGTGTCTGTCACCAACCCGGGTGATCATGCGTTCAAAAGGGCCGCGCAGGTGATCCTCGGCTGACCCGTCGCCCGTGCGCAGTTTTCTCGTCACTTCGCGCCCGAAAGCGGAAACGATCTCGTCGACGGACAGGGGAACGATCCGGCGTCCGGGCCTGCGGCTCGTGGGCATCGTCTGCTCCCGTCAGGCAGAGAACGGCCAAGATCTCCAAAGAACCTGATGATGTGTCCCGCTGTCTGTACGGCCAATGGGTATTTCGACAGGAGTCGCGAATACTTGCCGTGAGTGTGAATTTCATGTCAAGAGCTGTTCGAGTACGTGTGGCGCGGCCCGTGATCCGATTGGGTTATCAGGGAGGAGTCATGCTCACGGAGCACCGAGGAACAGGCTCGCTTGCCGCGAGTACGGGATCCGTAGGCGTCGTGGCCCTCGTCGGCGGCGACGAACAACAGGCACCGTCAAGCAGGCGGGTGGGCGCTCCACAGCGGCGCTTCGAAGCGGTGGGCGACGCGGACTTGCGGCGGTTGGGCGTCGATGCCCAGGTGCTTGCGGTTCCCCGAGCCAGGCGCCGCCAAGGCATGGCGAGACGCGGTGGCCGCGCTGAGCGCCGGTGACGCCTAGGTTCACCGAGGTGAGACCACAGATAGACGCTTGAAGCGGCACCGGAGAGTGCGCACACCGGCGTTGCGCCCGCTCGCGGAACTGATGGAGCGCGTAGCGTTCAGCCCGGATGAGGTCACCCAAGGCATGGCGACGATAGCCCGCGCTGCACAGCGACCAAGCCTTGGGCAGGGTCATCTTGGATCGGGCGTAGGTCGACGAATGGCCTGGCTGTCTGACCCCGGCCCGCTGCCGACCGACCGCAGCCCGGTGAAGCACGCGGACCTGCGCCCTGGCCTGCGCTTGAATTGGTCAGACGTGAGTTCGACGGACGACAAAGGAAACAAGCCGCGCCGGATCATGCTCACAGGATCCGGTTGGGCCGATGACGGTCAGGAGGGAAGCCTTACCCGCTTGATTGCCCTAACAGGCCGAGAGTGTTCAGGAATAGACAACCGCCCGTTCACGGATCAGGTCCCACGCGCTGACATCCAGCTCGGCGAAGACGAGCAGCTCGTCGACCGACTGGAAGGGGACGGGGTGTTGTTGGTGGGCGCGTTCGATCTGGTCGGCGGCGCGGTCATCGAGTCCGCAGCACTGCGCGATGACGGACGGTGGTGCGGTGTTGATGTCGACCAAGTCGCCGTCGTCGTACTGCCGTGGCAGGTCCGGTCGGCCGATCCGGAGGTCCCGTGCGAGTGCCGGGTCGCGTGCGACGAGCGTGCGGGCTTCCTCTCGTTTGGCCCGCAAGACCAGTGCCGCGGCGACAGCGGGGTCCGCGGCCCAGGGTTGCGGTGGCTGCGAGGGTGGCCGGACGGGTTGGGGAAGCCCGTAGACCTCGCGCCGGATGCCGCTGAGCTGGATGCAGGCCGCGACCATGATCGCGATGGCGCCGATGCCGCCGATCGTGCTGCGCACGTCCGTGGTCGACGCTGCGGACTCGCCCTGCGAGGACGGCATTATGAACAGCAGCGCGACGGTGACTGCGGCGTAGAGCGCAGTCCACCACCACAGCGATGGTCTCCGCAGGCGGTGGGCGGCGTGGGCGAAGGGCACGGCGGCGAAGATGCCGGCGCTCGCGATCACCACGACGAAGTACCACGTGCCGCGTGCGCGTCGAAGAAGGCTCATGATTGCGGACCTTTCAAAGCGGCATGGCACGAGCGGGGCGCACGATTGGTCGGGCGGTTGGCGTCGGCGCTGCGGGTGCGGGTGCGGGTGCGGACCAAGTTCCACACCGCACGTGGGAAACGCATGTTCGACGTTTGAGTTCGGCTTCTGCCGCCATTCATGCTGCGATGTGTGGAGCAAATCTGGAGCATCCGGTGGAGTCGAACGACGTGCGACGGCTTCGAACGGCGGTGAACTGCGCCGGCTGACGTGCGGGTTCTCGGTTTGCGCTGGTCAGGGCAATGGTCGGACCGTGCTGGCAGTGTGAGGGTCAAGGGTTCGAGTCCCCTCAGCTCCACTTTTCGAATGAACCCGTCTGATCTAGCGGTTTTCGCTGGTCAGGCGGGTTCTTTTGTGTCCCGCTAGATGATCATGTCGTGATCGTGTTGTGGTGCCCCGGTGGAGGAGATCTGGAGAGGTTTCTCCAGCTCCCTCTTCGCGGAATTCGCAGTCCTGACAACTGGCGCACTTGCCCGGTGTGCAGGCGGTGGCGGGGAACAGGAGGATGCCGTCGATGGGATCGCTGTACACCCGGTGTGCCAGGGGCGGCCGGCTCGACTGGGCGACCTTGGTGGGATCCATCGGTATTCCCGGAAAGGGGCGGCTCGACCTGGTGTTGTCAGCCGCTCAGAGCGTGCGTCGCAGTTGTACCTCCGTCCACGGTGAACTTGCTGCCCGTGCGGTACGTGGTGTTCCTCGCGGGCGAGGAACACCACGACGTTCGCGACATCGTCCGGCTGACCGATCCTGCGCAGCGCCACCCCTGCAGATCGAGGACAGGTCGATCGACCTGTCCAGGGGCTCGCTCACCATCGGTGTGTCGATGGCGCCGGGATGCGACCCGGATGCCGTGCTCGCCCGGCTCCAGGGCGGCCACCTTGGTCATGCCCCGGATAGCGAACTTGCTCGCGGTGCAGGCGACGAGGTACGGCATGCCGGCCAGGCCCTCGATCGAGGACGCGTTCACGATCGAACCGCCGCCCGCCGTCGTCATGGACCCGACCACCGCGCGCATGCCGAGGAACGTGCCACCTGGTTGATCTCGATCACCCGCCGGTAGTCGGCGAGGGTGGTCTTGGCGATGGCCGATCGGGTGGTCTTCCATGAATGACTCGATTGATCCGCGATTCCACGGCGTCCCGCTCGTTGTGCGCCCGCACGACGACGCTGTCCGCCCGGACCGCTTGCTCAGCGTCCGCTCGGCGGCGAGATCCATGCCCAACGCGGATCGACCACCCGCCGCGTCACGCGCCTGCCCTCAGCCCCAGTGCGCGCACTGCCTGAAGGCGTTGCCGCACAACGGTCTGCGACTCGCCGTGCAGTGCCACCCACGACGCCTGGCGGGTGGACTGGCCGAGGTGCCTGCGGTACAGGAATGTCACGTCCGGCGTGAGGAAGCCGGGTGCCAGCTCGGAGAGCGCCACCACCAGCGCCAAGTCCTCGGCGCGGGGCACGGCGGCCCACCCACCCAGTGCGCGGACCGTGGCGGAACGCGCCGTGATCCCGCCGCACGGCACCGGCGTGTGACCGTGGTCGAGGACGAACGTGCCCACCACACCCCGCTCGACGACTCCCGCCGGTAGCAACGCCGGGTACGGCAGCCGCATGTCGCCGGGAAACAGGTCGTCCGCTTGGCCCGCCACCCAATGGATGTCGGGATGTTTGGCGAACGCGGAGATCGCGGTGGCCAACGCGTGCGGCAGAAGCCGGTCGTCGCAGTCCAACACGTGCACCAGCTCACCGCCCGCCCTGGCCAGCCCGAGGTTGCGGGTGGCGGCGATGCCGAGCTGTTCGCCGTTGGCCGCGTACCGGCCGAAGGGGAACCTCCCGACCACCTCCGCGAGCCCCGGCTCCGTCCCGTCCTCCTGCACCACCCAGTCGAACTCCCAACCGTCGGGAAGCTCCTGAGCGGCCAGGCTCTCGCCCGCCTCGACCAGCAGATCGGCCCGGTGTGACTGGGCAGCCGTGAGGACCGACAACAGCGCCATGAAGATCCTTCGGGTGGGGGATCAACGGACGTGGTCAAACCTACCGCCGCCGGCGAGTCGCGACCTTGTGCTTGCCGAAATTGCCATCCGTGCAGGTCAGAAGGCGCGGTGATACTCGTTGAGGACGCCGCCCAGTCGCTGCCGTCGGCGGATGTCGACCTGGGTGACCGCTGCCTGATCGGTGGCCGGTTGTGGCAGCGCGCGTAGTGGTCGGGCATTGGCGATGCCCTGGTGGGGCCGATGCGAGTTATAGAACTGCTCGCACCGGCGCGGGGCGTGAAGCAGGTGCCGTCGGTTCCGGATGAGAGTGCGGTCGAGCAGTTCGTGGCGGCAGGTCGATACCCAGCGTGCCATCAATCGCGTTCATCCGAGGGATTCCGTGTATCGCGGGCGTATCGGAAATCGCATACGCCACCGCAACAGTCTTGCGTCTTCAGTGGAGGCATGGACCACAGCGCATCAACGGTCGGTTTGTCGATCAGGCAGGGACCGTGATCATGGACTCGGATTCCACACGTGGTGCAGACCGGCGGCGGGTGCTCGGGTGGGGCCGGCTGCCGGCGGCCGGTGCGCCGCTGGTGGGCGCCGAGCTCGCCCACGCCGACCAGGAACCGTTCCGGGACGACCGGATCCCGCCGGACACCCGGCCCGGCGGGGCCTACGACCGGTACACGGCGAAGCCGGCCACGCAGGACAAGTTCTCCGGTGTGGTGTTGCTGTCACACCGGGGCCGGACGGACGTGCCGCTGCAGGAGATCACCGAACAGGAGAGGCAGGCCATCGTCGGCGAGAGCTGACGCACGACTGCCGGGACATCGAAGAAACGGAGACAGCGTGCTCAACAATTGGCACGACTGGGTCGGCACGTTCACCGGCGTGGTGGCCACGACGGTGGTCGCACTGCCGTTGGCCGCGCTGGCGGTGTGGGTGCTGGCACGCCGTCGGAGTGCCGGCGGTGCCACGCGGGCGTGGCGCACGGCGCTGGCCGACGTCGGCATCGTCTACGGGACGGTGCCGTGGGTGTGGATGATCCTGTTACCGGGCGACCAGCCCGGCGTCGTCCGGGGTCAGGTGAGCCTGGTACCGCTGCGGGACCTGCTCGAAATGGACACGGGCCAGGTCGTCGGCAACCTGCTGGTGTTCGCGGCGCTGGGGTTCTTCGGCCCGCTGCGGTTCGCGGCGCTGGCGTCGGTACCGCGAATCCTGGCGCTCGCGGCCGGCTGCTCGGCCCTGGTCGAGATCGCGCAGTACCTGTGGCTGGACCGGGTGTCCTCTGTGGACGACGTGTTGCTCAACGCCGCCGGCGCCGGGCTGGCCGCGCTGGCGTCGCGCCGCTGGTGGCGCGCCACGGCCGGAGTGTCGTCAGATCAACCTCGACCGGCCCGGGTAGCGGGACGCTGAGCCGCTCGCGGTGGGTCCGGTTCGCATATGCCGGCGATATGTCGTGCTGCCTGGGCTCCAGGCATGCGCGTGCTGATCGTGGAGGACGAGCCCTACCTGGAGAAGCCGTCCGTGACACCGTGCAGGTGTGGGTGGTACAGGCGATTTCATCGCGGGGTGGCGACTGACGTCAGGTATGCCTGCGCCACGGGCACTTCCTGTCGATGACGGCTGTGTAACCGGCCCTTCGTCGAGCGGGTGGCCGGGTCCTGCCGCCGACGTCGCCAGTGGGCTAGGTCGTGCGGCAGGACCCGACCTGTCACCGTCGTGCGGTCCGGTGTGCCGGGGTCACGCCTGGACGCGCTGGAACGGCAGGCACCCTAATCCGTCGCTGATGCACAGTGTCAGCCACAACGGCGTGCCCTCGGCGATCTCCAGGTTGATCTCGCCGCAGCCCAACTGGGCTCCATCGACGTCCTTGACCGAGGCGCGCAGTTGCATCGTGTCGGTGTAGAGCCGGGCGGTGACGCTGTGCGCGTCGGCTTTGGTGTCGCAGGCCAACAGCCGCTCGCCGTAGGACAGGAACGACGCGTTGCCGTAGGAGCTGGGAATGTACCCGTCGACAGCCGCGTGGGCCGGGGCCGTCGGTCCTGCGAGCAGCGCTGCGGTGGTGGCGAGCGTGGCCCCGGTGCAGGCGGTGACGCGGCGCCGCCACGTCGGGCGGGTGGCCTTGGAGGTGTGGGCGGTGGTCTGGTTGGACATGGTGTGCTCGTTTCCTTTTCGAAGGGTTGGTGGCTAGCGCCGGGGGCTTGCTTCCTGACCGGGCCAGGGCACGTAGCGGGCGGTCCTGGTCGAGGACGGGGTGATCACGGTCTGGCCGGGTTCGGCGAAGTGGCCCAATCGGACGTGGGTCACCGACAGCCCGCCGCCCACGCCGCGAACCTGTTCGAACCCTTGGGCGCTGACGTTCTGCGACGAGGCCATCGTGGTGGTGCCACCGTGCCATTTGCCGTCGCTGCGGCGGGTCGAGACGAACACCCGCACGGTGGTACCCAGCGGCATCCGACTGCCGTCGAGATATACGTAGTGATGGGCGTGCACATATCCGCCGCATCGGTAGAGCTCGGATTTCACGTGCATGTAGTAGCTGTACTTACCGACGATGTTGGCATCCCGCTCGGTTTCGGCCACGGCGATCGGGGTCCCGCCACAACCATCGCCGGACGCGCTGGCGGGGCTCATCCCCGGGATCGTGAGCGCCGTGGCCGCTATCGCGGTCAGAGCCGCCGTTCGCAACCTGGTGACGCATTGGGCTCGCATTCGTCGTCAACTCCTCGTGGGTCGTATTCCACAGGCCGTGCTCGCTGCGGCGCCGCAGTGGGCGACGGGTGTCGCCGTGACCAGTCGACACGGCATCGGCCCTGGTGGGAAACGACTCGCGCGTGACTCACGCCCCTTGAGGACTGCTCACGTGTGGGCGGGAGCACAATGGCGAAGTGACCGGCGGCGACGACAACGCGGAGCAGGAGTTCTGGGACCAGTTCGACCGCGCGTTCAGGCGTGCGGGCAGTCCGCCCTTCAAACGCATCTCGAAAGAGGCGCTGGAAAAATACGACATCGACATCCCCGAATCCACTGTCAGGGAGTGGGTCAGCAACCGGCGGCTGCCCAGGGCGCCTGACAAGCTCGTACCGGTGATGCGTGTTCTCGGCGCGGAGCAGCAATGCGACTGGGTGGGCCTGCTCGACCGCGCCAATACCGCCAGGCGGCTTTCCGACCGGCCTGCCGGCGCACCGCCGGACACGGACGCACCGCCGGAAACCACCGCACCACCGCAAGTGCCCGCGACAACGGACACCACGGCGACGACGAGCACCCCCGCGACATCCGACGCGACGGGCCCGATGCCGCCGCGCGGCCGGCGCATCACCGGGTGGCTGGCGGCTGGCGTGGCCGCCGCGGTGACCATGGTGGTATTCGTTCTCGCCTCGTCCGGCGAGCAGGATGCGCCGCACGACGGGTCGACCGCCTCCGCAACCGTGACGGGCACCAGCGACGGACGTGGTGCGAGCACCCAACCGACGAAGGACGAGGACGGCGGCGTGCCGTGCCGCCCGCCCGCCTCATCCGGCTTCCTCGTTCCCACCGCCCAGGCATCCCCGCGACCGACGGCCTACGCCCCCGGCGGCGCGGGCCACGCCGAACTCGTCCTCGACCAACGCCGCGTCGTCCTGACCGACGACCTCGGCGACGGCTGCTCGATCATCCTCACCGTCCGCGCCGACGGCGCCGAGGCGGGGACGTGGCCCAACTCCGCAGGCAGGACCGGGAAAATCAAGGACGGGGTACCGATACCGCCCAAGACGATCGACCTGCCCTGGCTGGACACCGCCCGGCGGATCGACTTCCGGGTCTGTGTCGGCGAGGTGGTCAACCGCAAGCCCGTCTTCCGGGAAGACGACTGCGGTCCCTGGGTCACCGCGAACCGGTAGCCCGATTCTCTTGGCGCCCGTAGGATCCGCGGCCAGTCGACCACACCGGTCGACCACTGGCGTGGTCATCCGTCCCGGCCCGCCGCCGATTGGTGCGGTGCCGGTCGCGCGCTCGACCTGAAGAGGCCGAAGCCGACCCACGAGCACCTGCTGCGCGGCACCGGGTGCGCGGGGCCGATGAGGCAGCGCTCACTCACCCACCCGTACGAGACCGACCTGATGAACATCGCCTTCGGTCCCCTGGTCGGGTCCTGGCACCTGACGAGGGTGCTCGGCGATCGCTTCCAGCAGCCACAGCAATCGCGTGTTCGCCGAACGCGACTGTGCTGTCAAAGCACGGAGACCCGTGAGTTCTTCCGCGAGTCCCGCGACCTTCGCTGACCGGAGATCGTCGTCCACAGGCCCCACCGTAGGTCGGAGGCTCAGATGCCGGCCCGGTTGAGGCGCTCGATGAGGCTGGGTTTGCGCGCATGTGTTTGCCGCAGTGCGATGGTGCGCAACGTGAACGTGTCGTAGCGGTCCTCGCGTTCGGCGAGTCCTTGGAGATCGGTGAGCAGCGTGACGGCGGCGTCGTACTCGGCCGGTTTCCGCGTGGCGATCAGCGCGTCGACGCGCGACCACGCGGCGTCTTCCTCGTCGGCCAGCTCATCCAGTCGTCGTTCTCGGGCCAAGGCGCGCGCCTGCTCCCGGTGTGCCTCGTCCTCGGCGCGCTGGGTGTCCAGCTGACGCTGTCGGTCGGCTCGTCGGCGTGCCGCGTCGTCGAGCAGGTCGCCCACGGTCCGGCGGGTTGGGGCGGGGGTGGCCGGGGCGGTGTCGTCGCGGAAACGGCGCAGCAGTTCCATCCGCACCCGCGCGGCCTCACCCTGGACGACCCGTTCCAGGATCCGGTCCTTCTCGGCAACCGACAGGCGGGTCACCCAAGCGGTGAGGTCACCGGGATCGTCGGCGATTCTGCCGAGTGGCGGACTTGTCCGAGCCGCGGTCGCGAGCAGGTCGTCGTCGAGGCGGAGGAAGTCGGCCAGCGCCCGCTGTGCCGCGGTGAGCGTGCCGAGTCCGGGCGGAACCGGTGGCTCGACATCGTCGTCGGCCTCGCGGTCGAAGGCGTCCTCGTCGCGTTCCCAGACGCCGTAGGCGGCGAGCCAGGCGAGGTAGAGCGGTCGGAGATCACCGGCGGCGAGTTCGGCGCGAACTCCGACGATCGCCGACAGCAACGCATCGGCGTCGTAGCCGAAGTCGAATTCACCGGCGTGGTCCTCGCTGATGAAGTCGAGCACGATGAACTCGTCTGCGGTCCAGGCGCTCAGGTGGTCGTCTACGCAGTACTCGTCGACGACATCGGGATCGAGCAGGTCGCTTGGCAGGCGGAACATCACCCGGTGCGTGCCCCAGTTCGCCACGTACAGGTGCGCGTCGTAATAGCGCTCCATCCACCGGGTGGAATCACCCTTGAAATCGCCCCAGTGGTACTCGTTCACGAAACTGGTGGCAGTGATCGTCGCCCGGGTGGACGCGGATCGAACCTCGGCCTGCTCGTCGTCGTCCAGTGGCCGGTCGATCGCCAGGAATTCGTAGTACTGGTACTCGCTCACTGCCCGTCCAGTCGCTCGGCAGGGGCAAAGGGCTCTGCGCGGAAGCTGGAGTCGTCTCCCATGTGGAAGAACAAATGTCCCTCGACCGTCGCGTCATCGACCAGAGACGCCCAGCCGCGTCCGCTGACCTGGTCGCCTTCGTCGACACCCTCCCAGGTGAACTCGACGCCGACCCGGCCGTCCCGCTCAACCGGGCGCCAGTCCAGCTCGCCGCGGACGGCGATGAAACCGAACTGGCCGGCGCCGTTCCCGGTGAACTCGATGAACCCCGGCTCGACCAGGTCGATGGCATCGCGGTCCCACCCGCTCATCTGCACGATCCGCCACCGACCGGTCAACGGGACCACGGACCTCGGAACACCCCTTGTCATGAGGCGTCAGGGTAGTACGTGAACCGCCCCGGATTTCCGTGGCACATCACGTGCCCTGCCTGGACCGTTGTCGTGTTCGGTGCTTGTGCGGTAATGGGATGGGCCCGAGGCTTGCGCACTGCGCGGGGTGGAGCAGGACTGGAGCACGGCGTGGAGTGGAACGGCGTGTGGCGGCGCGCAGTGGCGCCGAACGGCGATGAACGGCACCGGCCGACGTGGTGGTTCTCTGTTTGTGCAAGTCAGCGAGGTGTTCTGTCCGGACTCCGCTCGCGTGAGGAAGACCGACCCGGTTCGGCGGGCGAGGTCGTCGGGGGCCGGGACCACCCCAGGACCCGGAGTCACTGCCCCGCGCGTGCGCGTTCGGTGGCCCCGAGTGCTTCCGGAGCCACCGAACGCTCAGGTCAGCACTTCTTCACACCCTTGATCTCGCCGTCGAGGTGGCTGTAGGACTCGAACTTAGCGATCTTGTTGTTGCCGATCGTCCTGCAGACCGGGTCGACCGTGCGCGAGACCTCGATGGTGAACTTCCCCGTGCGGGCGCAGTTCATCACCTCGGCCCACAGGAGGTTCCCGATCTTGCCCTTGTCGATGATGACGGTCTTCGTGGACCCGTAGCAGGGGCCGGGCGGCTCCGCGTTGGCCACGCCCGCGCCACCGCCGAGGACGGCGAGGACCATGGCGATGATCGAGCCGACTGCAACTTTCCTGCTGATCACGACGTTTTGACCTTTCGTAGAGCCGGGTTCGTCCATGATGTCGGGATCGAACCGCTTGCTGTCGGTAGCGTGCACGCCGCGCGTGGCAACTGGCCGGCATCCGGATGACAGCGCCGAAAGGAGCAGTTCGAGGTGCAGATCAAGCTTCTCGGTCCCCTCGAGGTGCACGACGCGGGCGGCCGGTTCGTCCCGGTGACCTCCGCGAAGCAGCGGGTTGTCCTCGCCGCGCTCGCACTGCAAGCCGGACGTGTGGTGTCCGTCGATCACCTCGTCGACTGCCTGTGGGACCGGACCCCGCCGAGTACGGCCAGGGACACGGTGCGCAGCCACGTCATGCGGCTGCGGAAGGTGCTCCCCGAACCGGCGGTGCTGGTCACCAGGGCACCGGGGTACCTGCTGGCCGTCGATCCATCCGATGTGGACGTCAACCGCGCCGCCGCCCTTCAAGCGCACGCCGCTGCGGATCCGCGCCGCGCCGGCGCGACGCTGCGCGAGGCGTTGGGGCTCTGGCGGGGATCTCCGCTGGCCGACATCGACTCCACCGTGCTGCGTGCCCGACACGTCCGGGTGCTGGAGGACGTGTGGACGCGGTTGACCGAGGCGCGCATCGACGCCGAACTCGCGGACGGGGCGCACACCGACCTCGTCGGCGAGCTGCGGACACTGGTGGCGAGCCATCCGCTCAAGGAGCGGTTCCACGGCCAGTTGATGCTGGCGCTCGACGCGACCGGCCAACGGGCCGAAGCGCTCCGCGCCTACCGGAACGCGCACCGGGTCCTCGTCGACGAGCTGGGCATCGAGCCCGGCGACGAGCTGCGCCGAATCCACCAGCGGCTGCTCGGCACCGACCGGCGCCGCGACACCGACGTGCCGCGCCAACCCGTGCCCGCGCTGCTGCCGTTGGACGCGAACGGTTTCGTCGGTCGGGAACGGGAACTCGCCAGGCTCGACACCATCCTCGCGTCAGCCGGGTCGCAGCCGACGGCGACGGTGATGGCCGTGCTGTCGGGAACCGCGGGGATCGGCAAGACGACGTTGGCCGTGCACTGGGCGCACCGCGTCCGCGACCGCTTCCCGGACGGCCAGCTGTACGTGAACATGCGCGGCTTCGACCACGACCGGCCCCGGATGAGCCCCGCCGAGGCGGCGCGGATCTTCCTGGAGACGCTCGGCGTCGAGCCGAAGCGGATTCCGGTGAGCCTCGAAGCCCAGACCGGCCTGTACCGGAGCCTGCTCGCCGGCCGCGGCCTGCTCATCGTCCTGGACAACGCGAGCGACCCCGAGCAGGTTCGTCCGCTGCTGCCCGGCTCACCGGGCTGTGTGGTGCTGGTGACCAGCCGGAACAACATGCCCGGCCTGGTCGCCGGCGAGGGTGCCTACTCAATTCCGCTTGACCTGATGTCCGAGGTGGACGCACGGGCCCTGCTGGACCACCGACTCGGCGGCGAGCGCATCGGGGCCGAGCAGGACGCCGTGCGGGAGATCATCGCCCGCACCGCCCAACTGCCGCTGGCACTCGCGGTCGTCGCCGCCCGAGCGGCGACCCACCCCGATTTCCCGCTCGCCGCGCTCGCCCGCCCGCTACACCTGGCACGACCTCCTGCGGGTCTACGCGCGGGAACTCGTGAGCACGGTCGACAGCGAAGCGGATCGCGCACTGGCGGTCCGCCGGTTCCTCGACCACAACGTGCACACGGCGTGGGCGGCGGCCATGATGATCAGGACGCAACGCGATCCGATCCACCTCGACACACCGGTCCCCGGCGTCGTACCGGAGGAGATGAGCGATCCGGCCCAGGCCATCGCCTGGTTCACCGCCGAGCGCCCGGTGCTGATGTCGGTGGTCACGCAGGCCGTGGAGTCCGGTGCGGACGTCCACACGTGGCAGTTGGCGACCGCGCTGTCGGACTTCCTCACCAGGCAGTCGCACCTGGACGACAACACGACCTTGCAGACCGCCGCCGAGGAAGCCGCCCTGGCCCGCAAGACGTGGCAGCGCGCGCTCACCGTGGTCCGCGAGTCCGCCGGCTCCGTGGTGTTCGAACAGCTCAAGATCAGGTTGCGGGGCGAGCAGGCGGAATCAGCGTGACGGTGTCAGCGGGCGGAAGATCCGCGCAGGCAGACCTGCCCGACGAACAGGCCTACCTCCGCGGTTGACCCGACTTCCGCGAACCCGGCGGCCACCCGGTACGCGCGCCAGGCCATGGCGGACGGTGATCCGGCGGGCGCGGTGGACCACCTGAACGCGGCGCCGGCCCTGTGGCGCGGCCGGCCGTTCGCCGAGCTGACCGGTGAGGCGGCGGCACCCGTGGTGGCTGAGCTGGAGGAGCTGCGGTGGGAGGCGACGTCCTTGTTCCGCACCCGTCCACATTGGACCGTCAACCAGTTCGTGTCGGGATTCGCCGAGGAATCCGGGCAGCTCGACCCGAGGTACGCCGTGCCGCGCCGGACCCCGCTGACCGCGGTTCCCGTTCCGCGAACGGCCTGACCGGTCACGGTGCCGGCGACGATCGCAACGTGACTCCTGCTTCCGGCGCTCGGTGGCGCGGGCGTGTGTTGTGCGGGAGTTCACGATGCTGGCCGATCGCACCAGCCGGCATCGAGATCGACTCGTCGCCCGGGAACGCGCACGACATCCCGCGGAACGCGCACTCGGTGCTGACGGTCGACCTCGTCGACGAACCCGGACACCCGACTCGGGAAGCGCTGGACCGGGTTCTCTCGTTCCTCGGGGCACGGCTCGAGCCATGACCCGCGCCGGGACTAGAACGTGACGACGACCTTGTCCGCCGCACCGGGCGTGGACGCCGTCTTCAGGGCCGCCTCGACCTCGGAGAACGGGAAGCGGTCGCTGATGATCAGGGCGAACTTGTCGCGGTTCGCGGCGATCTCCTCGGTGACCTGGAAGATCTCGTCCGGGTAGCCCATGGCGGTCACGATGTTCACCTCGGCGTCGAGGATCGCCTGGAAGTCGATGGGGACCGGCTTCTTGTGCACGGCGACGATCCCGATCGTGGCGTTCTGCTTCGCGGCGGCCAGCGCGGTGTCGATCACGGCGGGCACGCCGGCGGCGTCGAGGTAGATGTCGGTGCCGGCGCGCGGTTTGCCCATCGCGGTCTTGCCGGGGCCGTGCAGTTCCTCGAGCCGGGCGATGACGTCCTCCTCGGCGGAGTTGATCACCACGTGGTCGCCGGGCTTGACGCCCTCGACCCGGTCACCGACCTCGACGACCTCGCCCGCCGGCTCGTGACCCAGTGGTGTCGCGCCTTCGCGCGGTGGGATGCCGCCTCTGGCGATGTAGAAACCGTCGGAGCCGCAGATGCCGCACGCGCGCATCCGGACCAGGACGTCCGCCGGGCCGGCCGACGGGGTCGGCACCTCCACGATCGCGGTGGCTCCGGGCGCGGTGACGATGACCGACTTCATCTTGATCGTCCTCCTGCGAGGTCAGGTTAATCGAATTACCTGGCACGGTAGGCTTGGTTAAACGAATTAGCAACCGGTGCTGGCTGGAGGCGGACGATGGGTGCGCGACGGGCCACGATGCGCGACGTGGCCGAGGCGAGCGGTGTCTCGACGGCCACGGTGAGCTTCGTGCTCAACGACGCCGGTGGTCAGCGCGTCTCCCCGGCGACCAGGGAGCGGGTGACGCGGGTAGCGCGTGAGCTGGGTTATGTCCCGCATGGAATCGCCAAGGCCCTGCGCGAGGGGGCGTCCCGGATCGTGCTGCTCGCCCTGCCCTCGGGCATCCGGGGCGGCAGCCTGGACGGCTACCTCCTCGGCCTCACCGACGAACTCTCGCAGCACGGGCACGTGCTGCTCGTGCGGCACAACTCGTCCCGCGAATCACTGGACTCCGTGGTCGCCGCCGTGTCACCGCGCGCGGTCATCGACCTGTCCGAGCTGTACCAGCCGGACCCCGACGACGGTGAGGGCGAGGTCGCGACCGGTCGGGCGGACGCGCGGGACGGCGGCTGGGTCGACGGGCTGGCGGCGCACGGCATGGTGCAGATTCGCCACTTGGCGCAGAAGGGCCACACCGCCGTCGCCATGGCGGTGCCGGACGACCCGGGCTGGGCCGGCGTCGCCCGCGCACGCCTGCGCTTCGCGCGCGAGGCGGCGGAGATCCTCGGCCTGGAACCGCTGGCCACGTTCGTCGTTCCGGGTGACGTGCCGGGAGCCGTCGAGGCCGTGCGCG
Organism: Saccharothrix deserti; assembly: GCF_009769385.1. Lineage (GTDB taxonomy): Bacteria > Actinomycetota > Actinomycetes > Mycobacteriales > Pseudonocardiaceae > Actinosynnema > Actinosynnema deserti. The sequence goes on along the minus strand of NZ_VKAB01000012.1, from coordinate 318,507 downwards.
CGTTCCGCGAAGTTCACCCGTCCGTGAGCGCGGTGGCCGCGTTCGACGACGCCCTGGCGCTGCGGCTGCTGTCGGCGTCGCACGAACTCCGCATCGCGGTGCCGGACGATCTCGCCGTGATCGGCTTCGACGCCACCGGGTACGGCGCGTTCGTGACCCCCGCGCTCACCACCGTGCACATCGACGCCGAGTCGTTCGGCCGCCGGGCGGCGCGCATCGCGCTTGGGCTCGACACGTCCACGGTCGTCACCGATGCGGCGAGTGTCGTAGTCCGAGACTCCGCCTGAACTCGTCACGTACCGTGATGGATTAGCCACTTGTTGGGCTGAGCGGGTGGACTGGCCCGCGCTGATCGAGTGAATCGGCCACACCGGGGAACCGATCGATTGACTGTCCCGGCCTTCAGGGGCGACCGTGCTGACGGTCTCCTGGGAGCGCTCCCAGTCGAGACGGAGTGGACTGGACCTCATGTGCACAAAGGAGTGCCGATGTTGGGAAGAGCCAGGAAACGCCGCACCGCGCTGGCCGCGTTGGGCGCCGCGGCATCCGTCGCGTGCACGGTCCTGACGGCCGCGGCGGGATCGTGGGCGAGTGACGCCCCCGCCGCAGCCGCGGCGTTCGCGTGCAAGGTCGACTACTCGACGAACGACTGGGGCACCGGCTTCGGTGCCAACGTGACCGTGACCAATCTCAGCGCGTCGACGGTCAACGGCTGGACCCTGACCTACTCGTACACCGGCAACCAGACCCTGCAACAGGGCTGGAGCGGTGTGTGGTCGCAGTCCGGCAAGCAGATCACCGTCACCAACGCGAGCTGGAACGGCGCCATCCCGGCCAACGGCAGCGTCAGCTCGGGCGCGAACTTCTCCTACAGCGGCACGAACGCCAAGCCGACGGACTTCGCGGTCAACGGTGCCGCGTGCACCGGCACCAACCCGACCACGACGACCACCACCACCACCACGACAACGACGACAACCACGGGCAACCCGCCGACCGGTGTGGCGCCGGCGCTGCGCGTGTCCGGGAACAAGCTGCTCACGGCCTCCGGGGCGACCTACCGCCTGCTCGGCGTCAACCGCGCCAGCGGCGAGTTCGCCTGCGTGCAGGGCAAGGGCATGTGGGACAGCGGCCCGGTGGACAAGGCGTCCGTCGACGCGATGAAGGCCTGGAACATCCGCGCGGTCCGGATCCCGCTGAACGAGGACTGCTGGCTGGGCCTGTCCGGCTCGCCCAGCGGCCCCGCCTACCAGCAGGCCGTCAAGGACTACGTGAACGTGCTAGTCGCCAACGGCATCAACCCGATCCTCGACCTGCACTGGACGCACGGCCTCTACACGGGCAACATCTCGGCCTGCTCGGACGTCAACGCGACGTGCCAGAAGCCGATGCCGAGCATGCAGCACACGCCGACCTTCTGGACGCAGGTGGCCACCGCGTTCAAGGGCAACAACGCGGTCGTGTTCGACCTGTTCAACGAGCCCTACCCGGACGCGTCCAACAACTGGTCCGACATGGCCGCCGCGTGGCGGTGCCTGCGTGACGGCGGCACCTGCACCGGCATCGACTACCAGGTGGCGGGTATGCAGGACCTGCTCGACGCGGTCCGCGCGACCGGCGCCACCAACGTGGTCATGACCGCCGGGCTGACCTGGACCAACGACCTCAGCCAGTGGTTGGCGTACAAGCCGAACGACCCGACCGGCAACCTGATGGCGTCGTGGCACTCGTACAACTTCAACGCCTGCGTGACCGTCTCCTGCTGGGACAGCCAGATCGGCGCGGTCGCCGCGCAGGTGCCGGTGCACGCCGGTGAGATCGGCCAGGACACCTGTGCGCACGACTACATCGACCAGGTGATGACCTGGCTCGACACGAAGAGGCTCGGCTACACCGCCTGGACCTGGAACCCGTGGAGGTGCAGCGGCGGCAACGTGCTCATCGAGGACTACAACGGCACGCCGTCCAAGACCTACGGCGAGGGCTTCCGCGCGCACCTGCTCTCCGTCACGCCTTAACTCCCCGCACGTACTCGGACCGGCCCGTCACCTGTTCGTGGCGGGCCGGTCCGGCCACGGAGGAAACCGCCATGTCCAGGAAGATCACGATCAGAAAGTCCGCCCTGTTCGCTCTGATCGCCGCCCTCGGTGCGGTGTTCGCACTCACTGCGGTCCAGCCCGCGCTCTCGGCCGCCGCCCCGGTGCGGATCATGCCGCTCGGTGACTCCATCACCGCCGGTCCCGGCTGCTGGCGCGCCTACCTGTGGGATCGCTTGCAAAAGACCGGGTACACCGACATCGACTTCGTGGGGACCCAGCCGGGAGGCGGCTGCTCGGTGCCGTTCGACGGCGACCACGAAGGGCACGGCGGCTACGCGGCCACCGGCATCGCCGACAACAACCAACTGCCGCCGTGGCTGGCCGCGGCCAGGCCCGACATCGTGCTCATGCACCTGGGCACCAACGACATGTGGGGCAACTTCCGACCCATCGAGTCCGTCATCGCCGCGTACTCCAAGCTCGTCGACCAGATGCGGGCGAGCAACCCGAACATGAAGATCCTGGTCGCGAAGATCATCCCGATGGCCTGCCCCGAGTGCACGCACGTGGTGGCGCTCAACAACGCCATCCCGGGCTGGGCGGCCGGCAAGACGACGGCGCAGTCACCGATCACCGTGGTCGACCAGTGGACGGGCTTCGACACGGCTACCGACACCGGCGACGGGGTGCACCCCAACGACGCGGGCTTCCGGAAGATGTCCGACCGCTGGTACCCCGCCCTGACGGCAGCCCTCGGTGGCACTCCCGTGCCGACCACTACTACGACGACAACCACGACGCCGATCACGACCACCACCACGCCGCCGAACGGCGCCTGCACCGCGACCTACCGCGTGGTCAGCCAGTGGAGCGACGGCTTCCAGGGCGAGGTGAGCGTGCGCAACGGCTCGTCGGCGGCGACGTCGGCGTGGACCGCCACGTTCAGCTTCGGCAACGGCCAGCAGATCAGCCAGGCCTGGAACGGCACTGTCACCCAGAGCGGAGCCGCGGTGACCGGGCGGAACCTGAGCTGGAACGGCGCGCTGGCGCCGGGCAACTCGGCCACCTTCGGCTTCCTGGCGAGTTGGAGGGGCACGAACACGCCACCGGCGGTCAGCTGCACTCTGAGCTGATCCCGACGCAGATCGCCCGCTGACCAGAAGTCGGGGGTCGGCGGGCGATCTCGTTCACGCGGTGCGGACGAAGATCAGCGGGCCCAGGGTCTGCTGCCACTCGGTCAGCTCGGCCACGACCTGGCTGTCGGTGCGACGTTCGACCAACCTGTTCAGGGCGATCCCCGCCACGGCTGCCGCTGCCGCGATCAGCACCATGACCACGCCGGCGAAGTACAGGCGGGTCGAGGTCGAGCCGGACATCGCGTGCAGGACCGCCGCCGTCACCATCAGCCCGGTGATGCCGGCGGTCCACGCCAGGAAGGTGATCGGCACAACGGTGTGGCCCGCGGTCAGCCACGCCCGCCAGGTGCAGTCCCGTCTCGCGATCAGGATCAGCCTCGTCTCCGCCAGGTCCAGGTAGACCTGCACCGCCTGTTCCTGGTGCAGCCGCGAGCGGGACGGGTACCGACCCGGGGATGCGGTCAGGGCCTCGTGCAGCCGGACCGCTGTCCGGCGGATCTGGTGCCGTTCCAGGGACGGCTCCGGCGGCCATTCCTGGTCGTGCCGGATCTTCCGGTACAGCATCCGGTCGATGTAGTAGAAGCAGAAAACGCCGATGACGAGCGCGACGTAGATTCTCCACTGACCCCCTTGGCGGGCGAAATCGATCAGTTGGATCGCTATCAGCCCGGCGGCCAGGGCGAACACCGCCAAAGACCTGCGGAGGAACTGGCGGTACGGCAGCACGCCGGTGCGGCGTTCCAGTCGCGTACTGGGTTTCACCATCAGTAATTCCACGAGGAAGCTCATCGCGGTCCAGATCATGACCACCAGTGAAATGACCGCTGCCGCCACGTACGTCCACGACTCGTTGCCGTATGCCAGGGCCATGAGAACCGGCAGCAGGACCACTGCGGCCGACCAGGGCGCGGCCCGGAGCCACGGCCGCCGTGGTTTCGGGGACGGGCGCGGCGTTGCGGGTCGACTGGGGGACACCCACTCGTCCAGCCGCAGGACCAGTCGGTCGACGTCCTCGGCCAGGTGGGCGGCGCGCACGCGGGTGGCCTGGCGCATGGCCAGTTCGCCGATGTCCTCGGGGAGTTCGGCACGGGTCGGCGGTGGGGTGTCCTCCAAGAGCAGCGGCACGACTTCCTTGCCGGTGTCCAGTGCGGTCGCGATCTCCCAGCGGACCCAGTCGGGGTCGCGGTCGAACCCGTCGACCCACCCGGTGTGGATGACGGCCACCAGCACGTCGGCCGCCGCCAGGTGCTCGCGCAACTCGTCCGGGTAACGGCTGCCCGAGGCCATCCGGTGGTCCACGAAGACCCGCTCACGGCCGAAGTGGGCCGCCAGGCGGTCCGCGAGCGCGGCCACCGCGACCGAGTGCGGACCGTGTCGGTAGTTGATGAATATTCCGCTCAAGAATTGCTCCGTGAATGCTGACCAGAGGTGTCGCAATAGTTGCGCACCTCGTGTTCCGGCAGATCGGGCTACTTGTCCGACGGGTGTTCTTTCATTATCTTCCGGATGTGGCAGAAAACGTTGAAGCGATCCTGGCGGGAATCAACACCGAACTCGCCGGGCTGCACGCGCAGAGCAAGTTCCTCAACGAGGTGATCGACCGCCTGCACGCGGAGAACGAGCGGTTGCGCAACGCCGAGTCGCAGCGCGGCCTGCAACCGGCGCTGCGCGAGCTGGTCAAGCTCGCCGACGACTGGCGCAGCCGCCGCAACGCGCTGGCCGACGGGGACGCCGAGCTCGTCCGGCTGTGCGACGAGATCGTCGAGGACGTCACGCTCGTGCTGGAGCGCCAGGGCGTCGACGAGTTCCACGCCGAGGTCGGCGCCGAGTTCGACCGCCACGAGCAGCGGTCGGTCGGGACGCGCCCGGTCGAGGACGCGGACCTCGACGGCCGGATCGCCGAGGTCCGCCGCCCGGGGTACCGGGTGGAGACCAAGGTCGTCCGGTTCGCCGAGGTCGTCGTCTTCAAGTTCACACCACCACCGGCGGCGCCGTGACCAACGCCGCCACCAGCCACACCGCGAGCAGCACGGTGATGAGCCCGGCGATCGCCAGCAGTGCCATGGAGACCTTGCGGCCGGTGACGACCGCCTTCGGCACCTCGTCGGTCACACCTCCTCCTTCCGGTTGAGCAGCCACAGCAGCGGCGCCGCCGGGTCGTCGTTGACGACGGCGTCGTGCTCGGCCACCTCGACGGCGTCCTGGTAGCTGACCGCGAAGCAGGACACCGTGCCGAAGTGGTTGTCCAGCGAGGTCAGCAGGGCCCGCTGGCCGACCTCGGCCAACCAGGCGCGGATCGCCTGGTCGCGCTCGTCGCGCGTGGCCCGAACCAGCCCGGCGTACGGGTGGGTCGTGCCGGACGGGTCGAGCAGCCCGTCGCACTTGGTCAGCACCACCGCGACCGGGACGTTGATCCGGTTGCCCCGGCGGGAGAACCCGCGTTCGGCCAACGCCTCGACGAACCTCTCCAGCACCTCCTTGGGCGCGGTGTTCGACGCGCTCACCTTGCCCAGCACCGCGCGGTCGGTGTCGGAGCGCACCTGGCGCAGCGAGAACGGGTCCACGATGAAGACGACGCCCTTGGTGAACGCCAGGAACTGCGCGTCGGCCAGGTGGTCGACGCTCTCCACGTGCTCACCGGCGGGGTCGTAGAGGTAGAGCAGGCGACGCGCCCGGCTGCGGCCGACGAACACGTTGTAGGCGCGGGGTTTGACGGTCGCGGTCTTGAGCGCGCGGCTGGGGTCGCGGTGCACGCCCAGTTCGATGTTGCGCTCGAAGGACTCCTTCGCCCTCGGGTCGGCGAACTCGAACCCGTCGTCGCGCAGCATCAGCCGGGACACCGCGCTGTGCATGAAGACCGACTTGCCCGCCTTGGGGCCCGCGATCACCGGGATGTGCACGGTCGGCGCGGAGAGACCCTTCAACGGCAACTCGTGCCGGCACGAGCCGCACTGGGCGCTCAGCTTGTTCTTGCCCAGCGCCAACAGGGTCGGCAGCGTGTTCTGGCAGCGGCACGTCCGGCGCAGCACGCCCGCCGTGCCCGGCACCAGGTTCCGGTGGGCCGCACCGCACCCCGGCGCGGGACACCGGTAGATCGGCCGCGTCACCCTCTCGTGGCACGACGGGCACTCCAGCGTGATGCCGCGCAGGAACAGCAGGCCGAACTCGACGAGTCGGGTGCCGCCCGCGGTGAGCAGGGCGCCGAGTACCAGCGCCACCAACAGCGCCAGGAACACCAGCGACGCGAACGCGACGAAACCCATGGCGCCCAACGCCCCGCCGACCAGACCCACGGTGGCCGCGACCGCGAGCGGCACCGAGATCGCCCCCGGTAATTCCGTGGTCTCCCGCCACCGCCACACGCGGTCCACCAACGACGGCGGCACCGCGAGGACCTGATCGTCCGACTTGCCCTTGACGACCTTGGACCACATCTGCTCGAAGGTCTTGGTGAGCACCTTCCGGTAGTCGAGCAGCACCGGACCGGCGTAGTAGCTGCGGTACGCCGGGTCGGGGCCGGTCTCGGACTGCTCCGGCGGCTCGATCTTCAGGTGCCCGATCGCGCCGTACGGCGCGAAGCCCGCGAACGCCGCGGTGACGTACTCGACCAGGCCGATGCAGAACGCCACGGCCGCGCCGATGACGATGACGGCACCCAGGACGTACGGCGAGATCGCGAGCACGATGCAGGCCAGCACCAGTACGAAGATGACGTACATATCATCCCTTTTCGCGCCGCCGGAACAGGGACAACAGCCCTCGGCGCTCGTGCCGCATCCGCCAGTCCCGCCACCACTTGGCCCAGTCCGGCTTGGGCGCGGACACGTGGAGCACGTCCGCCATCGGCTTCAGCGACTCGCCGATCCGGTCCAGGTGCTTGGCCCGGCGCTTGCGGAGCGCGGTGGCGAGCGTCACGTTGATGAGCTCGTCCTTGGTCGACGGGTTCACCAGACCGTGCCAGGCGACGACCGCCGCGGCGACGAGGTGCGGCGGTGCGGTGGCGAGGCTTACGCCCGCCGCGTCCCGGTAGGCGGGCAGGAACACCGGCCCGTTCTCGTCGAGCGCGCTGTCGAGCAAGTCGCGGTGCAGCCTCGGGTCCGCGCGCAGGACGAACGACGCCACCGCGGCCAGCAGCCGTTCGCCCACCTCGTTCCGCATGGACGCCGCCGTCGCGATGTTCGACAGCACGACCTTCTCGCTGCCGGGGCCGGGCGCGGCCCCGCGGAGGTACGCGATGCTCTCGGCCGCTTTCAGCCCCTCCCGGTCGCTCTGCCGCAGGTGGGCCGCGAGAGGCGACCGCAGCAGCGCGTCGACGAGCTTGCCCTCCTTGCCGCCCAGCTTGTCCCGGCTCGCGAGGTCGAGCGCCCGCGCCACGATCCGCGTGCCCACCCCGCTGTCGACGAGGACCTGCTCCGGGACGTGGCGCAGCAGCCGGATCGAGTCCTCGGTCGACGGGTCCTCCGGCCACAGGACCGAGCCGAACTGCCGCCAGTCCACCTGGTACAGGCGGCTCGCGTCGGCCATCACCTTCACCTTGTCGAGCGCGCCGTGCCGGGCCAGCGCCATGTCGGTGAGCAGCCTGATCCGCTCGGTGCCCCGGTCCACCAGCATCCGCGCCGCCGGGAGCGGCAGCGCCGTCGCCAGCCGTGCGGTCTCCCGCTGGTCGACCAGCTTGTGCTCCAGCACCCGGATCAGCGCGTCGACCAGGGGACGCTGCTCGGCCAGCCGCTCCAGCACCGCCGATGTCGTCGCGGCGGTGAGGGCGGGCAGCACGACGTTCTCCGCGATGTCCTCCAGGTCCGCCGGCGTCAACTGCGGCAGCCACAGGCGTTCCCGGACGCCCAGCGCCGCGACGAAGTAGGCGCCGAAGAGCTTCGACGGCACGGGTTCGGCCTGGTGCCGCGCCGTGCGCAGGACCTCGGACCACCCGACCACGTCCGCCGGGCCACCGCTGTCCTGCACGTGGTCCGCGATCCGCTCCCAGGCGTGGACGGGCAGGCAGTTGCGCATCCGGTCCACGGCCAGCCGCACGGCGGCGAGCAGCTGGCCCTCGTCCGCCGGTGCGGCGACCGGCAGGTCGAACGCCATCTCCAGCAGCACGGCGAAGTTGTCCAGCTCCGCGGGGGTGAGGTGCGGGTCGGCCTGTGCCGCGAGGGCCAGCGCGGCGGACACCCCGTCGCGGTCCCACAGTTGGGCGAGCGCCGACGCGTACCGCGTGCTGTCGGCGTCACGCGGCTGTTCGGTGGTCAGGTCGATCGCGGTGAAATCACCGTAGGTCGGCAGCCGCACGTCCGGAGTCGTGCAGCTCACGAGCACGCTCGACTCCTCCGGCCGCGCCGTGTACGTGGTGAACGAGACGCGCAGTCCCAGCGGGTGCGGCAGCGACCGGCAGGTGGCGGCGAGCCACAGCGCGGCCGACCGGTCGTCCGGCACCACCAGCACCAGCCGGCCCCGACCGGACACCAGTGCCCGCTGCGTCGCGCCGAGCACCCGTTCCAGCGCGTCGGTCGCGCCCCGGCGCTCCAGGAACCGCCGCGTGCTCGGCAGGTTCGTCTCGTCGCCGGGGGCGAGGGAGGTCACCTCGGGCAGCGCGGTGCCGTTGGTCCTGGCGTGCACCCAGGCCCGGCTGCGCCACAGGTCGATGGGCAGCACGTCGCCGAGTTCGCGCTCCACGTCGTCGAACAGCATGGCGTGGGCGAAGTAGTTGCCCATCCGGCCGGTGAAGTCCGCGCCCGCGTACCGGCTCTGGAACAGCGCCGCCGCGCGGCCGGACGCCACGTAGCCGAACGTGATGGGGAAACCGCTGAGGTCGCGGTCGTCCAGGCGCCCCACCAGGCTCGGGCCCGGTTCGTAGGCGCTGGCGCGGACCGCGAGATCCACCAGCGGGCGCGGGGTGCCCGGCGTCATCGCGCTGACCTGGAAGCCCTGGATGCCCTCCAGGCCGTCCTCGCACGAGGTGTAGTGCAGTTGGCGGACCGCCATCACTTCCCCCTCGTCCTGATCGCCCCGAATCGGGCCAGCAACCACAACATGGGGTCCTCCAGGCGGTAGGGGTGCACACCGGTGGGTGACAGGCGGGTGCCGCTGACCGGCGGTGCGCCGAGCGCGGACATCCCGAAGTACCGGTAGGTCTGGAACGTGTTGGCGACGGTGCGGTCGAAGGCAGGGTCGTACCAGCGGTCGAGCCAGCTGCGGACTTCCTCGTGGACGTCACGGCCGTCGTGCTCGTCGTAGACGCCGTCGTGCCGGGACGGTTGGCGCAGCGGCGATTCCGGGCCGAACGTGTCGCGCAGCAGGTCGACCTTGGTGAGCGCGACGGCGAGTGGAGTGCGCAGCCGCTTGCCTGCCGGGCCGCGGCTGCGTTCGCGCAGCAGTTCACCGAGCCGGTTCACCACGTGGAGCTGTTCGGTGAAGCCGGTTTTCGCGGTGCCGCCGACCAGGTCGCGGACCTTGGGCATCTGCAGCGGGTCGAGCAGCAGGATGATCCCCTCGGCGGCGTCGAGGTAGCTGATGAGCTGGTCCATCGCCTGCGCGCGGGCGACGTCCTCGCCCGCGGTGTCGTAGAAGACGGTCACCACCGGCGCGACGCGCAGCGGGCCGATGCGCCGCTGCTGCCGGAAGCGGAGGCTGAACATCAACGGCTCCGGGGTGGACCGCAGCGCCGTCGGCGTCGGCTGCACCGGGCGGCCCTCCTCGAACAGCGGCTTGGCGAAGTCGCGCGTGTAGCGCAGCCGTGACGCCTCGCCCAGCAGGTCGAGCGACATGCCGGTGAACCGCGCGCTGACCTCGCCGCGCTGGAACTCGTGCACCAGCACACCGACCCACGTGCTCTTGCCGGAGTCCGACGACCCGATCACCGCGATGTTGCGACCGCCGCTGTCGATGTACTCGCGCAGCAGGTCCCGACCGCAGTCGGGGCACACCCGGCGGCTCTGCGGCAGGTTGCCGTGCGGGCAGCGGCCCTTCTTCAGCTCGCGCTCGGGGAACCGGGTGGCCTGGTCCGCGCAGCGTTCGCCGCAGCTCATCTGCAGGTCGGAGCGGCGGTGCGTGGTCCAGCAGTACGGGCACTTCGTGGTCGCCATCAGGCTCCTCGGACGATCTGGTGGTCCGGTCGCAGCGGGACGAGGACGACGCGCTCGTCGAGGGAGAACGCCCGCAGGTGCACCGGCCGGCGCAGGTGCCGCGGCACCTCGAACTCACGGCTCGCCGCCTCGCCCCCGTCCACGCGGAGCAGCACCTCGCCGTCGTCGGCGTCCATCGGCCGGACGCCCGACTTGGCCACCACGACGACGCCCGGCGGCTCGTCGTCCTCCACGGTGAGCGCCCACCGGCGGGAGAAGAACCCGGCGCGTTTCACCGAGTAGCGCACGGTCCGCGTGGTCGACTCCCGGCGCAGCGCCAGCGGGCCGAAGCTCAGCGCGCCGTCGACGGTCTGCGCGGTGCAGACGCCGAACCAGTAGTCGCCCTCGGGCACCGAGATCGAGACGCCGCGGCTGTCGTAGCCGACCTTGGTGATGTCCAGGGAGGACGCCTGCGGGTCGGTCGGCCCGGCCGGTTTGACCGACTCGCGCCAGACCACGCGTGCCGCCGTCGTGCCCCGGGGCCACTCCCAGGTGAGCCGCACCGTCGCACCCAACCGGTCCAGGCGCAGCGTGGTCACCGAACTCTGCCGCGCGTCCACCACGCACGGGGTGCCGATCGCGGCGAGTTCGCCGAGCACCGTGACGGGGACGATGGTCTGCCGCTTGCCGTGCGCGGACAGCCTTCCGCGCAGCGCTCCCCGGCCAGTGAGCGTCACGGCCTGCACCGGTGTGCCGTGCCGGCGCGCCTGGTGCACCGACACCACTTCGGGCGCGGGCGGGTCGTCACCGGCTCGCAGCTCCAGCAGCTCGACGTCGCCGCGCGGCGGTGGGGTCCACCGCGCCACCAGGTCGTCCCGGTCGAACTCGGCGACGAGATCGGTGACGCCGACCGGCACCTCCTGGCAGCTCGCGGTCCGCACCACGCCGTCGCTGAGCGCGGCCGAGCCGTCGGGCAGGCGGTAACGCGCCCGTACCCGGTAGTCGTAGGTCTCACCGGGGCGGACGTCGTGGTCGACGAACGTGGACGAGTGCGTGTCGCGGACCGTCGCGCCGTGCCGGGTGACCAGCGCGCCGATCGAGCCGTCCGGGAGCCGCCACCGGCCCGACACCGAGTCGGAACCGCCGCGCACCTCCAGGTCGAGCACCTCACCGAGGACCGTGACGGGCTCGGTCCGCGCAGCCCGTGCCGACGGGTTGCCGTCCCGCAGCGTGTGCACGGCGTAGGTCAGGGGTGTCCCGCTCGGCGGGTCCGGGTCGACCACCTCGCCGGCCGCGGACTCGCCGAGCACGGTGTCGCCCCGGCTCACCCGGTACGTGATGCGGCCGGCGGTCGCGCCGCTCGCGGCCCACGTCACGACGACCCGGCCGTCGCGCACCACGGCCTTCGCGGACGGCGGCGCGGCCGGGCGGCACCGTTCCAGCGCGGTGTCGATCCGGTCGTCGGCCAGCGCCTCGCGGACCCGGTGGTAGCCGGCCACGGCCGCCTCCACGTCGGTCCGCTCCAGCTCCCGGCACCGGTCGAGTTCCGCGTCCAGTTCGGACAGTCGCTTTTCCAGCTCGGCACGGCGGCGCGACCACTCGTCGGGGAGCGCGGGCTGCTGTTCGAGGATGGTCAGCGCGGTCCGCAGCCGCAGGTCGCGCACCGCCTGCTGGTAGTGCTCCTGCCAGCTCGGTTCCGCCGGGGCGGCGGTGAACTGGCGGTCGCACCACACCGCGTAGGCCACGGCGGTCGGGTCCGTGCCGATCCCCAGCGCACGCAGCCGGTCCGCCGCCGCCCGTGCCGCCTCGACGGCCTCGGCGTACCCGTGGGCCGCCCGGTCCAGCAGGTGGCTCACCACCTCGTGCCGCAGCACGTCGGCCAGGTCACCGCGCTCCAGCCACCCCTGCACCAGCCGGAGCAGCGTCGTCTCCGCCGCGCTGTCGGACGACCGCGCCACGCGCAGCTTCTCGCGCCGCGCCGTGAGGTGCCGTTCGGTCGTGCCGAGACCGCCGAGACCGGACAGGTAGTCCCACAGCGAGTCGTGCCGGAGCTGCACCAGGTGTCCCCGCGCCTCGGCCCATTGACCGGGTTCGGCCAGGCGGGGCAGGTCCACCGGCTTGCGCTCGCCGACGCCGTTCTCCTCCAACGCGGCCAGGATCGCGCTGCGCGGCACCTTCAGCGTGCGGGCCTGCGCGGCGACCTCGGCCGGCGGCAGACCGGGCGCGTCGTGCAGCCGCAGCCGCATGGTGGCGGCCAGCTTGCGCTGCCGCTGCTCGACCCGCGAGCGGTGCGCGCCGCGCCGGGCGGGGTCGAGCAGCGTCTCGGACGCCGCCTTGTGCTGTCCGCGCAGGATCTCCGTGGCACGGCGGAACCCGCGGTACTGCTGCTTGGTGAACTGCCTCCCGACCTCGGTCAACGCGGTCTCGACCGTGTTCTGGTCGGTCACGTCGTGCGGCAGCAGGTAGACGCGGAACAGGTCCTCGTCCGGGCGCCAGCCGTCCTGCACCGGCTTGAGCACCTCGTCCACGAACCGGGTCGCGTCGAACCGCCAGCCCGTCACCGCTGGAGGGCGGGCAGCGGTGCCCGCTTGACGTCTTCCGGTACCAGGCCGCTGATCTTCGCTTCGAGCTTGATCTTCTCGCCGTTGCCGGCGACGGCGGTGATGTGCAGGATGCCGTCCGCCTCCAGGTTGAACGAGACCTCCAGCGGCTGCCCGGCGGGCCCCGGCGGCAGGTTGCTCAACGTGCCCTCGACCAGCTTGAGGTTGTCGTCCAGTTCCACGCTCAACATGTCGGTGGTCGACTCGTAGACCGCGATGTCGACCTCCCGCTGCTGGTCGTGGATGGTGCGGAAGGTGTCCCGCGGACGTGCCGGGATCTCGTCGTTCGGCTTGATCAGCCAGGCCACCACCAGGTCGTGGTCGTCGCGCTTGCGGCTGTCGCGCACGACCGCGATGCCGTAGCCCTTGGACGTCACGTTGACGATCTTCGGCAGCGCCGCGCCGCCCGGCAGGCCGCGTGCCGCCGTGGACGTGTCGCCGTCGCTCTCCGCGACGCTGTTGGCGGCGAACAGCGCCGCGCCCTTGGCCACGATCTGGTCCGGGTCGGCGAGCTGCGGCGTCGGCAGGTCGGGGAACTCGTCGGCCAGCCCCTTCTTCACCGCGGGCGAGTGCGACATGCCGCCGACGAGCAGGAACTCGTCGATCCGGTCCACGCCCTTGTCGCGGGCGTGCCCGAGCACGTCCTGGGTGAAGTCGAGGGTCTTGCCGATGAGGTCGGCCGTCGCCTCCTCGTACTCCTCGCGGGTGATCTCGATCTTGGCCCGCTCGCCGTTGGCGATCACCGTGCTGCTGTAGCTGTCCCGCCGGCTGAGCGCCTTCTTCGCCTCCTCGGCGAGCAGTTCGATGGAGCCCGCGGCGTCGAGGTCCGTGCGCGGGTCGGAGCCGGGGTGCTGCTCGGCGAACTTCTCGCAGACCAGCTCGACGATCCGCGCGTCCCAGTCCGCGCCGCCGAGCTGGTGGTCGCCGCCGGTCGCCACGACCCGGATCTCGGACGCCGAGACCTTGATGATCGTGACGTCGAACGTGCCGCCGCCGAGGTCGTAGACGAGGACGGCGCGCTCGCCGCCGGAGGAGATGAGCCCGTACGCGATCGCCGCCGCGGTCGGCTCGTTGATGATGTTGACGACCTCCAGGCCGGCCATCTCGCCCGCGTCCCGGGTGGCCTGGCGTTCGGCGGCGCCGAAGTACGCGGGCACGGTGATCACGACGTCGGCGAGCGGGCCGTCCGCGGGCACTTCGAGGCCGAGCACGTTGAGCGCGTCCTCGACGACCTGGCGCAGGATGATCGCGGAGACCTGCTGCGGGTACAGCTCCTTGTCGTCGACGTCGACCGTGTACCCCTCCTCGCCCATGTGGCGCTTGATGAGCGAGACGACCCGGCCGGGCTCGTTCTTCAACTCGTTCTTCGCGAACTTGCCGACCGTGACGTTCCCGCTGTGCTCGAAGAACACCACTGAGGGCGTGGTGAGGTCGCCCTCCTGGTTGGGCAGCACCGACACCCGTTGGTTCTCGTCGAGCGAGGCGACGCAGGAGTAGGTCGTTCCCAGGTCGATGCCGAGAACAGGACGACGGGTCATGGGTTGTTGTCCTTCGTGGTGGGTGGTTTCCGGTCTAGGAAGTCGAGGGACATCGACCGGCGCGCGGGCGGGCTCCCGCTGTCGCCGGCGGTGTCCGTGCTCGCGGTGTCGGTGCTCGCGGTGTCGGTGCCGCCGGAGCGAGGGTCGGCGGTGTCGGCGGCGCTCGTCTTGGCGGTGCTCGTGTCAGTGCTGCCGGTGCCGGTGCCAGCGGTGCGGTTGTCGTTGCCGGTGGTGCCGATGCCGGTGGCGCTGTCGCGCAGCTTCTCGGTGAGGTCCCGGTGGTCGATCGCGGACGGCGCCTCGACCCGTTGCCGCGCGGGCCGTCCCGCCGGGCCGACCGCGCCGACCGGGCGGCGCCTGCGGTACCGGAGGAAGGCGATCAACCCGATGGCGAGCGCGGCGGCGAGCGTGGCGGCCAGCACCTCCTGCCACGGGAACACCCCGCCCTCGGGCTGCGGCAGCGCCGTGATCGGGACGCCGCAGGCGCTCGCCACGATGTCGTACAGCCTGCGCAGCAGGCTCGACTGCTCACCGGTGAAGTAGTCCTGCTCCACCTGGGGGCCGGTGACGGCCGCGAGGTTGGCGTCGCCGCCGGGCGGCAGGTCGATGCCCACCGCGACCACCCTGGTGCCCGAGCTCTTGAGCCGGTCCGCCGTCGCGGTCGCCACCGCCAGCGGGTCCTCGGGGCCGTCCAGGGCCGGGTCGCCGTACGCGGTCGGCATCCCGTCGGTGATCAGCACGGCCACGTCGACGCCGTGCGACTCGGCCGTCGCCAGCGCCGCGTCCCAGTTCGTCGCGCCGCCGGTGCTGTCACCGGTGTCGAGTTGGTCGATGTCGTCCTTGAGCCCGCGCCGGAGGCCGGTGTCGGAGACGTCCACATCGGACTGGACGGTGCGGGCCGTGGTGCCGAACCCGATGACCGTGACCCGTGACGGCTTGTCGCGCAGGGCGTCGATCACGTTCCTCGTCGCCTCGCGCACTTCGCCGAACCGGCTGCCCATCGAGTCCGACTGGTCGACCAGCAGGCCGAGCTCCAGCGGACACCGCGCGGGCCAGGGCGGGTTGGCGACGTCCTGCGCGGCCACCGCGGGAGGCGCGAGGAACACCGCCGCGGCGAGCACCGCGGAAATGCGGCCGAACACGCTGGTTCCCCACTTCAACGGGTGTTCTCCCCCTTCGGTGGACCGCGGCAGGTATTCGCAGTGATTTACCACAGACCGGTGGCGGTTGTTAGACGTTTCCCACTACTGGTGAATCCGCAATTTTGCGGCATTGTTGTGATCTGTCGGAATGTGGACGTCGGTGTCGCGGTGCTTCTTCGGCGGCGGCGAAATGCTGGACTGGTCCACCTGGTCACGGAGCCGGGCCAACTTCTCGGGCACCGTCTCGAGGACCGTCTGGATGCGCCAGCGCTGCAGGCGGTAGGTCACCTCGATGGCGGCCAGGTAGAGCGCGGTGCCGGACACCACGCCAGCCGCGCACCAGACCGGCGCCGACCAGTGCGACCACCCGTGCGACCAGTACACGCCGAGGGACGCCACGGCGGTGCCGACGCAGGCGCCGACCAGCAGCGCGTGGCCGAGGGTGAGCCAGGGCGCCGCGGCGCGCAGCCAGGTGGTCCGGCTGCGGCCCGCCAGCTCCCGCAGCAGGGCCGCGATGTCCTCGACCTGGTCGAGCGCGTAGTACGCCTGGTCGCGTTGCAGGCGGTTCAGCGTCGGCGCGTGCTCCTTGAGGTGGTGGGCCACTTCGTTGAGCGTTCCTCGCACATTCGAGGGGGTGACCTCCAGCTCGGGTCTGGGCCATTCACGCATGGCCCGGAAGTTGAGCAGCCAAGGCATGCCGGCGATGACCACGATACCGAGGACGACGCCCATGATGATCATGCGCAGTTCTATGCCGGTCGCCGGGATCGTGGAGATGACGACAACCGCGAACCCGAAGATGACCACACCGATGATGACGTTCACCTTGAGGTCGCGCGGCAGAGCCGAGGACTCCTCGTCCAGCCGATCCACGATCTTGCGCATCCCGTAGACGAACCCCGCCGTCCCCGCGAAGATGAACAACAGGAACACGCACGTCCCCGCCAGCGCGGCGAGCCAGGCGGCGCGGTCGAGTTCCGGCACGAGCAGCGTGGTCGCCACGAAGGGGATCGGCGCTCCCGCGAGCCAGGCCGCGGGCACCTCCACCCACCTGCGCGGTGTGGCGATCTTGGCCGGCACCCGCTCGGGCAGTCGCACCGGCGACAGGTAGTCCTCGACCTCCTGGATCAGCAGCCGCACGTCGCGTTCCCAGTGCCCGAAGTCGATCCGGCGCAACTGCTTGAGCGCGAACGGCCTGATGTCCTCGGGGAGTGAGTTCAGGTCCGGCAGGCCCGCCCGCTCGATCAGCACCGGGAGGATGTGCTTGCCGTCCTCAAGGGCGGTCCTGATCTCGTAACGCACCCAGTCGACACCGTTCTGCCCCATCCGGTGCTTGAGATCGCCCAGCCAATCCCGGTGCAGCACGACGATGAGCAGTTCGGCCTTGTCGAGCTTGCCGCGCAGCGCGTCCGGGTAGTGCTCGCCCGCCCGGATACCGGTGTCGAGGAAGACCTGGTCCTCGCCGAAGTGGCGGCGGAGCCGCTCGGCGACGGCCTCGACCACCTGCACGTGGGGCAGCCGGTCGACCCGGCCGTCCTGCAACCCGTTCTGCCGGTAGTTGACGAAGATGACCTCATCCGGCACGTCCAGCCCCCTCGGCCCTGTCGACGATGTCCCGCCCGGTGTCCCTCACGGCGGGCGGGAGGCCTGTGACCGCATTGTGGCGAGTGTCCAGTTGCCACAACAGGTCAAAAACGTGACACCGGTTGACACTTCCGGTCCACGTGGACGGCACCGCTACGGTCGCGGTGCGGTTTCCCGACGGATGCCGACCGACAGCAGCCCGCACACGCTGCCGGCATGTCGGATCCCACCCTTGGCGACCAGGTCCAACGCCTCCTGGAGGGACAGCCAGTGCACATCGAGATCGGCCTCGGCCGCTTCCCTGCTCGCCGTGCCGAGCGTCAGGTCGGTGGCGAGGAAGACGTGGTCGACGTGGTTGGTGAAGCTGTCCGCGCCGTTGACCCGGCCGATGGCGTGCCACCGGGCGGCGCGCACGCCGGTCTCCTCGGCCAGTTCACGTTCCGCCGCCGCCTGCGGGCTCGCGTCGGTCGCGTCGATCGCGCCGGCGGGGAGCCGCCACTGCCGGTTCGCGTGGGTGTAGATCCACTGCCTGGTCACCGCGACCCGGTCGGCGTCGTCCACCGCGACCACGGTGATCGAGCCGGGGGAGACCACGTGGTGGTACACGTCCTGCACGCCGTCGGGGCGCACGACGGAGTCCTCGTGGACCTCGAACCAGGGCGTGGTGCGCACCGTGCGCGTGCCAAGTCGTCGCCATGAGGGGTGGTGTTCGTGGTCCATCAGCCAATCCAACACGCCGTCCCACCGAATGCGAAAGGCCCATGTTTTGGGTGGCATCTTCATCAACTACCGAACCACCGAGGACCCCGAAAACCTTACGCGCGTACTGCTGCTGCGCGACGTGTTGGCGGAACTCTTCGGTGAGGGGCGGGTGTTCCTCGATCGCAGGTCGATCGACGCGGGCGGCCACTACCCGGTGTTCCTGCGGGAACGCCTGGCGGACGCGCAGATCGTGCTCGCGGTGATCCACCCCGGGTGGCGCGCGACCCTGCTGGAGAAAGAGGAGTCGGCCGGGCTGGACTGGGTCCACGAGGAACTGCGGATCGCGTTCGAGGAGAACGAACGGGACCGGGCGGAGGGCCGGGCCGAGCGCAAGCTGGTCATCCCCGTGCTCGTCGGCGGCGCGACGCACCACGAGTGGACCGACCTGCCGCCCGACATCGCGGCGCTCGGTCACAAGCAGGCCAGGCGGTTCGGCACGCGCGAGGAGGCCGAGGCGCTCGCCGAGGAGCTGACCCTGCACTTCGACGAGGGGTTCGAGCAGGTGCCGGCCGAGCGCACCGGCTCGTCGCGGCCTCGCCGGCACACGCCGTACCTGGTCGGCGCGGCGGCGGCGGTCGGTGTCGCCGGTGGGCTGGCGGGGGCGCCACTGGTCGCGGAGCTGGCGGGGACCGCGGTCCTGGTGCTCGCCGCGTGGTTCCTGGCGGCGGTGGTGATGTTCTCGTCGCGCAAGGGGGTGACGTCGGCCGAAGCGGTGGTGCAACAGATGTCCTGGCGCGACTACAACCTGAGGGTCGCTCTCCCGTTCGCGCTCGCGTGGATCGTCTTCATCGTTTTCCTGGTGATCGGGGTGTCGGATCCGGGCTTCGTCGGGTTCGCGCTGTCCGGCTTCACGGTGATCATCGTGTTCATGGTGGCGTCCTCGCTGCTCAAGACCCGCCGGCTGCAACAGCGGCTGGTCGACCACTGGCCGGTGGCGCTGTCCACACCGGTCCGCCCGGTCGCCCTGCGGGCGGACATGGCCAGGCTCGACCTCAAGCTCGCGGAGTGGGAGCGCAACGGCAAGCGGCTGCCGTTCGGGCTGCGGGTGCGGTGCCGGGTCGCGATCGCCGACCTCCGCCGCGGTCTCCGGCTGCTCCTGCGCGACGGCAGGCGCGGCCGGGTGGCTTGGGCGTTGGCCGATCATCCCGCCCTGTCCGCCGCGGTGGTGTCGTGGGTCGCCCTGACCGCTGGGTTGACCCGGTTCTACCCGGTGACCGTCGTGATCGCGGTCGGTCTGGCGGCAGGGGCGGCCGAGCTGGGGTACCGCCGTCAGCGGTGGGTGCGCTGGGCCGTCGCACGGGAGGTGCGCAACCACACCAACGAGCTGCGGTCGCGCTGGTCCGTGCTCGACCGGCGGCGGAGTTGATCACGGCTGATCACCCCCGCGTTGATCACCCCCGGCCGGCGCGCAGCCGCCGGTCGAGCACGACCACGGCGAGCACCACGAACACCGCGGTCAGCACACCCAGAGCGCCCAGGTCGTGCACCCACTGCGCGGTGCTGTGCCGCCACAGCTCGTCCGCCGGCGCGCCCACCGCGATCGACCGGAGGTCCACCGAGGACGCGGAGGCGGCGAGACCCCACCGCGACGGCAGCAGCACGGCGAACGCGTTCACCACCGGGCTGTCGGACAGGTCCGTCGGCACGCCGTTCAGCGCGACCTGCGCGATGACGGTCAGGGAGGCCAGCGTGACGGCCTGCTTCAACTCCTTGCACAACGCCGACACCAGCAGCCCGAGCGACATCGCCGCGATGCTGGTCGCGGTCAGGTCGACGAGCAGTTCCAGCGCCGGCGCCAGCCCGGTCACCGCGTGCGCCGGTCCCGGTCGGATCAGCACGAAGACGCCGACGACCAGCGCCGTCTGCACCACCGCCACACCCGCGAACACCACCCACTTCGCGAGCACCACACCGGCGGTCACCATGCCGGTCCGGTGCTCGCGCACCACGACGGCACGCTCCTCCACGAGGTTGCTGTAGCTCAGCGCCTGACCGGTGAGGACGCACAGCGTGACCAGGATGCTCAACGCGGTGGTGCCGCCGGTGCCCGGCCCGAGACCGGTGCTCGCGGTGACCACGCCCGCGATCACCGCCGACGCGCAGGCGATGGCGAACGGCAGCAGGGTGGTGGTGAACGCGCCCCTGTCGCGGTGCCGCAGCAGGGGGAGGCTCAACGCCACCTGCCGCGCCAGCAGTGCCGGGAACTGGTGCAGGAACGAGGTGAACGGCCCGCGCCTGCGTTCCGGCTCGTGCTGCTCGGGCGTCCGCCGCGCCAGGTCGGCCACGACCGCCTCGGCTTCCGCGGCCATCGGCCCTTCCAGGTACGCCCGCGCCCGCTCCTCGGGGTGCTCCAACGACTTCATCAGGTCCGCGTACGAGTCGACCCCCAACGCGTCGAGCACGCCGGACGGCGGGCCGCTGTAGACCGCACGTCCCTCGGAGGCCACCACGAGGACCTGGTCGGCCAGCTCCAGGTGTTCGGTGGCGTGCGTGACGACGACGACCGCCGAGCCGTCGGCGGCGATGTCCCGCAACATCGCCATCACGTCCCGGTCCATGCCCGGGTCGAGGCCGGACGTCGGCTCGTCGAGCATCAGCAGCCGCGGGATGGACAGCACCTCCAGCGCGATGGAGACCCGCTTGCGCTGCCCGCCGGACAGCTTGCCCACGACGTCGTCCACGTGGTCGGCGAGCCCCAGCCGGGCGCACACCTCCTCCACCCGGTCGGCCCCGTCCCCGGCGCGGTCGGACGGCCTGCGCAGGCGGTGCGCGTACCCGAGGAGCTGCCGCACGGTCAGCGCCCAGTACATGCTGTGGTCGTCCTGCGGCACGAACCCGAGCTGCGAGCGGATCTGCTCGCGGTGGTCGGCCAGTTCGAGCCCCCGGAAGTACAGCGACCCGGCGGACGGCGGGAGCTCGCCGAGCAGCGCGGCGAACAGCGAGCTCTTGCCCGCGCCGGACGGGCCGAGGATCGCGAGCACGGTGCGCTCCCGCTGCACGAACGACAGGTCGGTGAGCCGGACCCTGGCCTGCCCGTCCCGCACGCTCGCCGCGGACAGCCCGCTCACGGCCAGGTCGCACGCGCCCAGCGACACCACCGACAGCACGTCGAGGTCCTCGCTGAGGCGGAACCGGTGGTCGGCGATGTCGAACACCTCGCCGCCGGTCAGCGCGGCGCGCCGGACCTTGCGCCCGCCCAGGAACGTGCCGCCGGCGTGGCCCAGGTCGCGCAGCTCGACGTGATCGCCGCGCCGGACCACCAGGCCGTGCCGGGCAGCGACGTGGTACCCCTCGACGACCACGTCGTTGTCCGGCGCGAACCCGATGGTCAGCCGGTCCCGCAGCGCGAACGCCCGGACCGCGGGCCCACTCGGCGGCACGGGCGGCCGAGGTGCCCGGCGCGGGGCGGGGACGACCGGACCGGGCCGCACCCAGTCCGGCAGCAACGGCTGGCGGACGTCCACGCCCGCCAGCACGCGCGCTCCCCGCGGATGGCTGCGCACGAGGCGCCGCACGTAGGAGGAGATCCGGCGGTGCGCGTGCTGGTGGGCGCGGCGCACCCGCACACCGGCGACCCGCACGTGCCGTTCGACCCGCTTGCGGGCCACGCCGAGTTCGGCGTCGAGCACGTCGAGCTCGTCACGCGCGGCACGGACGGCCTGCTCCGCCGCCGCCGACCTCTTCGCGTGCTCCCTGGCGCGCCGCAACCGGACCACGCGCTCGCTCCGGTGCTCCTCGCCGACCCGCCGCGCCGTCAGCTGTTCGGGTGACAGCGGGGCCGCCTCCCGTGCCGCCGCCGTCTCCGCCTGCCGCAGCCGGTCGACCAGGTGTTCCCGGAACGCGGTGAGCCGCGCGACCTCGTCCAGCTCCGGCGACCACGCCGCCTCGTGCCGGAGGCGCTCGTGGTCGAACTCCTCCTGCGCCCGCCGCAGCAGCACGTCGCGGTGCGGTGTGGACGGCGAACCCGGCGACGGGATCACCGCCCGGCCGTCACGCCACCCGTGCCACCAGTCGCCGAGCCTGGCCAGCGGGCCGTACCGAACCGCGGGCATCAGCCCTCGCAGGTCAGCTTGACGACGACCTTGCGGTTCTGCGCCGCCGGTCCGGGCAGCAGCACGCCACCCGCGCCGACGTCCGGCACGTGCGTCGGCCAGTCCGAGCCGACACCGCGCGTGGTGATCCGGTCGGCCGCGACACCCAACTCCACCAACGTGCCCTTGACCGCCTCGGCCCGCTGCGCCGACAGCGCGACCCGACCCGGCACGGAACCGCTGCTCGCCGTGCGGCCGATCAGCTCCACCCGCTGGTTCTTCGCCCGCACGACCGAAGCGAGCTGCCCCAACGTCGTCCGGGCGGCGTCGCGGTCCTTGAACTCCGCGCTGTCGGGCAGGAACGAGACGTTGTCCGCCTCACCCAGTTCCACCTCGCCGCACGGGGTCAGCGGCGGTGGCGGCGCGGGCGGCGTCACCACCGCGACTCCCGGCGTGCTGACGACGGCATCCGTCGTCTCGCCCAACGGCAGCGCCTCGACGCACGCGCCCGCCGCCTCGGCCACCGCCGTCCAGATGGCCACCAGGTTGGCGCTCCACCGGTTGTCCAGCCTGGGCTGCGGCGCGGCGGTCTCCCCGAGCCCGATGAGCAGCACGGTCCGCTCGCTCAGGTCGGGCAGCAGCTTCTCCTGCTCGAGGTAGGCGGCGACCTCGGCGGGCTCCGCGGACAGCAGGGGCTCCTCGTCGAAGCGCAGCGGCGGCGTGGTCTGCAGCCCGGAGTCGACCAGGGCGATCGTGCCGCCGGGACCCACCCGCTTGCCGGCGACGGTCAGCGCGGTGAGCGGGTCCGCCTCGGGCGCGCGGGCGGGCGTCTGGTCGCGGTAGGCGGCGGCGATCGCGTTCAGGTGCTCCTCCAGCACCAGCCCGTCGGCGTTCTCGTTGCCCTCGCGTGGCGGCGGGGGCGCGTCGAAGACGACCTTCGGATCACCGTCCACCCGGATCACCGTCACGTCGGCGCGGGCCCGCGCGACACCGGTCATCAGGTCCTGGACGGCCGCGGGGATCTTCGGCTTGGGCACGTTCGCCCGCGCGCCGACCGCCAGCGCCATCGGCTTGTCGACCGACGTGGGGCAGGAGAAGCCGGCCGGCGGATTCCCGGTGTCGGGGGCCTCGGAGCAGCCGACGAGCAGGAGGGTGAGCGCGACGGCGGTCAAGCGGTTCATGACGTCCTTCCACTGGCTGGTGGGTCGGGAGCCTGGTCGCGGCTCAGTTGAGCGAGTGGGGGTGGTACGGGTAGGGGCGCCGGTCCGGGAGCAGGAGCGCGTCGGTGAACGCGGGGTCGTTGAACCTCGCCGAGAAGAGCTGCCGCGCGTGCAGCTTCAGCTCCTCGCCCAGCGCCAGCCGGGACTGCACGGCGGCGTCCAGGATCGCCCTGGCCGCCTCCCGCGCCCGCACCTGCTCGTGCCAGGCAGCCGTCGCCTTGGCGTGCGCGCGGGCCGATCGCCCGGCCCGCTTCGACGCCCGGTCGTACCGGCGGACCGCGACGCTGAACCCGCTGTGCGCCCGGTTGTGCCACAGGTAGGCGCCCAGGCAGGCGGCGACACCACTCGCGATGTACAGGGCGAGGAACGTGCCCGCGTTCACCAGGGCCGCCTGCGTGTCGGCGGTTTGCGCCGGGGCGTCGAAGTCCAGCGACACCCGTCCGGTGGCGCGTTGCGGCGCGACCACGCGTGCCCAGGCCGCGAGGATCCCGACCACCGCCCACGTGGTCAGGCACGTCGCCGCCCCGACCCAGCGGACCCACGTGAGCCCGGCTTTGCGGTCGCGCAGCAGCACGCCCGCGGTGTGCGCGAGGTAGAGCACGACTGCGGTCAGGCCGATCACCAGCAGCACCGCGACCCCGGTGGACTGACCGCGCAGCAGGAGCTCCACCACCTGCACGAACGCGCCGATGTCCGCCGCCGCGCCCAACGTCAGCGCCACCAGGTGCAGGTAGAACGACCGGGGCCGGCCGGCCAGCAGGGTCGGGTTGTCGAAGCCGCTCGCCGTGATGTCGCTCGTCCGGCCGTCACCGCCCAGCCAGCGCGCCGCGGTGTCGCGCGCGGTGGCCGCTTCGGCGAGCGAACGCGCGTCGCGTTCTTTCTCCCGGTCCAGTTCGGCCAGCCGCGCGTTCGCCGCGCCGATCGGCTTCTCCACCGCGACCGAGTACTGCGCGTGCTCGGCCCGCACCGCGCTGATCCACTGGTCGGTCCAGGTGTTCACGGTGTTGTCGAGCGGGTGCCCGCTCGCCTCGTCCACCGCTTCCTGCAGGGTCCGCGCACGTCGCTCGATCTCGGCCCGCGCCGCGTCCGCGTCCACTTCGGACGGTCGGAACACGAGCGGTGTCACGTTGAGCTTCGCCTTGAGCCGCCACCACGTCGTCGTCACTCGGGTCGTTGTCACTCGGGTCGTCCTCCCACTCCGGCCGGCTCGGGTTCGCGCGGTGTCACCCGGGCGTTCAGCTGCGCGCCGTCGGGGTGCCGCCGCACGACGTGCTGCCAGTAGGCGGCGATCCGGCGGCAGCCGTGCGCGTGCAGCCGGGCCACCCGCAGTCGGGCGACCTCGACCGCCCGGTCGATCTCGCGGTCCAGCGAGGCGACCAGGTGCGCCGTGTCACCGACCTGCCGCCGCACCTCGAACAGCCCCCGCGCCGCGCTGTCCCGGACGACGAGGCTCTCCGCCAGCCGCCGGTTGCGGGCCAGGTGCGCGGGGTGCCGGTCGTCCGCCAGTCGGCGCAGGTCCAGGTCCGGTTCCTTGTCCGCCTCGGCCGACCACGCCTCCGCGCGCAGCAGCCGGTCGTGCAGCGCGTCCAACGGCGCCGCGGCCGTGCCCCGCAGGTCGGTCAGCTCGGCGACGACCTGCTCGTGGACGATCAGCTCGGCGGCCATGGCGTCCTCGGTGAGCTTGCGCAGCGCGCGCAACCACGGCGTGTCGCCGTCGCCGTCGACGGCGGGCAGCCCCGCGCGTCCGTCGCGGCGTCCCTGCGCCCGGTCTTCCCACCGGTGGCGCAGCGCGTAGCGGATCGGTTCGGCCGGTGGGCGCGTCCACTCGCGCAGCCGGTCCCGGGAGGTGCGCATGGGCAAGCCGTCCTCGTTCTTCGCTCGCCGGAAGGTGACGATGTGCTCATCTGAATCGTCACCGACGGCGGATGGGCGTTCCAGGTAAGATCGCTGTCCTGTCCGAAGCTGGTTTGTCACTTTCCAGACCAGCTGGAATGGATCGTTCCGGCACGGGAGGAGACCGCCGCTGTGACGGATGTCCAGGACGTCGTCGTCACCGCGTTGGCGGCCTTGCACAAGCGCAATGGAGTGCTGTCGGCCGACCTCGACGAAAGGGTGCGACCGGAGTTCAGCGCGTTGTTCGCGATGCCCGCCGATCGCGGTGAGGTTTTGCGAGAAAAGCTCGTGGAATACCTCGAGCGGTTGCTGGCCGGGCTGACCGACGAACAGGAGCAGGTGGCCAGGGGCACGCTCAACCTCCGGCCGGATCCCGTTCCCGGTTCGCTCACCGACCGGATGGACGTGCTCGCCGGGGAATTGCACGTGGACCGGCGCACGGTGCGCCGCCGGATGAACGACGCGTACCGGAACATGGCGCTGCGGGCGCAACGGGGCGACGCGGCGCTCACCGGCGACGGGTACGGCGGCAAGGGCTGGTACGTCGACGTGTTCGACGTCGTGCTGCGGCTGGACCGCCCGACACCCGAGGCGATCGAGCGGCGCACCGTCGTGGTGACCGCGCCGACCCTGGACCGGATCACCACGTCCGTCGACGTGCCCCGGCACCCCGAAACCGGGCAGGAACAGCCCGGTCTGGAGACGGAACTGGTGTTCGGCGGCACGTTGGCGGGCCAGGCGCGCGGGTCGACGACCAACTTCAGCCTCGACATCGCCCTGCCGCGCCGGCTGGCCAGGGGCGACCGGCACACCTACGAGCTGATCTCGCGGATACCGCCCGGTCAGGCGATGACGCCGCGGTACGTGTGCGTGCCCTACCGGACTTGTCGGTACTTCGTGCTCCGGGTGCGGTTCGACCCGGACAGGTTGCCCAAAGCGGTGTGGAAGCACGATGGCGTCCCCCATAGCGCGGTGCACGACGGTCGGCCGAGTGGAAAGCTGCTCGAACTCGACGGCGCGCACGAAGTCGCCGTCGAATTCCGCGATCTGCTGAACGGGTGCGCTTACGGCGTGCAGTGGTGTTGACCGGGGTGTCGACCGGGGGGCGAATGACGCGACCGCGGCGGAGCGACCGCGCCATTCACCCGGTCGTGGTCAGACGAACAGCAGCGTGAGCAGGCAGACGAGCAGGTGCGGTTCCATGGCTGTTCTCCTCCTGGAGCGGGCTTTTCTGGTCGTCCACCGGTGGTGGATCCAGAATCGGCCGTCCGGAAAGGAGGCGGAAGTGGTTTCCCGTCGGCGACGGGTCGGGAAACGTGAAACCCCTACATCGGATCGCCGTCGTGCAGCGCCGCGGTGATCTCCAGGTGCAGTTCCCGCGCCGGCGGGTGGCCGTGCCTGCGCTGCACCGCCCAGGACAGCCGTTGGAGCTGGCTGCGCACGGTCGCGGAGCCGAGCGGCCGGGCGTCGTCCAGTGCCCGCATCGCCGTGGCGTACATCCGGTCGAGTTCGCCCGCCGCCTCGTGCGCGAGGGCCAGCCGGACGCCGTGCAGGGCGCGTGCCCGGCGCGCCTCGGGCGCGGTGCGGGACAACGCGAGTTCCAACAGGTCGGCGGCCTCCGCCGGGCGACCGAGGTCGTAGAGGCACCAGCCCGCGACCACACCGCCCAGGTCGGCGATCGTCGACGAACCGATGACGGGGCCGCCCGGACCGGAGTCGGACGACTCGGCCAGCGCCAGGTCGGCGTCGTCCAACGCGGTGCGGGACAACGAGTACTCGCCGCGCTGCGCGTAGCCCTGCGCGAGCCGGTGCAGGGCCAGGCCGCGGATGCGCGGGTCCGCGTGGGGATCGGCCAACGCGCGCTGCGCCAGCTCGATCGTGCTGATCGCGTCACCCGCGTACATCGCCAGCTCGGCGCGGCGCACCAGGGCGTACGAGGCGAGGCCCGGGTCGCCCGCGTCCACCGCGAGTGCGGCGAACTGCATGGTCCGGCGCGTCGCCTCGTCCCTCAGGCCTGCTTCCTGCGCCATCCACCCGAGGTACTCGACGTAACGCGCCGCGAGCAGACCCAGCCGACGCCGCGCCTCGGGCTGCCGCGCGGCGAGCAGCACCGCCCGCAGCGACTGCAGTTGCGCGGTGAGCGTCGGGATGACCAGCCGGGGCTCGACCCGCTTGCCCATCTCGCGGATGGTGTCGAACTGCACGCGCAGCAGCACCTCGGTCGCGTCGTCCTCCGCGACCGCTTCGGCCGCTGCCCGGTTCACCCGCAGGTCCGGCACGTCCAGGTTCAGGGGGAAGGGATCGGCCTCGGGCGCGCCGCCCGGTGAGTCGTGCGCCGAGTCGTGCGGGACCAGCCTGCTCAACGCGCCGTCGGCGGCCAGCACGGCGTCCGCGAGGCGGGCGAACTGGGTCGTCGGTCGGGTGGCGCCGGTCTCGATCTTGCTGATGTGGCCCTTGCTGTAGTTCAGCTCGGCGGACAGAGCCTTGAGCGACTTCCCCGCGGCGACGCGCCGCCTCCGCAGCTCGACGCCGAACACCTCGCGCTGGTCCATGGTCCACCTTCTCACCCGCTCGCACCGTGATCCACCGTTTCCTGTTTCCAGTCGCGGTGGGAACCGGTAACCCCTGTCGTCGACGTGTCCCCGGTGGTGACAGTTGAGTCGTAGCAGCTCATCGAACCGAGGAGGAAGTCATGCGCTCCAACCTGTGCACGTGGGGGTACGCCCTGCTCCAGCTGGTGGCGGTCGTCGTGGTGGTCCTGCACGTCCGGGAGGACGGGCTGGTGGGTGCGGCGTTGGCGATCGCGCTCACCGGCACGCTGTTCGGCGCGTGGGCCGAGCTGCGCAACCCCGGCGACCGGCGGCAGGCCGAGGTGTGGCCGGTCGAGCAGACCGAGGATAACGCCGTGCCGGCCGCCGCCGCCCGTAGGTGACACGGTCCTGTCCTGTCTTGGCACGTGCCGATTCGGGACAATGGATCACCACGACCGAAGGCGAAGGACATGCCGCGCAGAGGGATCTTCCTCAACTACCGCCAGAACGACGCCTCCGGCAACCGGCTGCCGCACGCGCTGGTCGTGGAGGCCATCGCGGAACAGCTCCGCCGTCACTTCGGGCGCGACGCGGTGTTCGTGGACACGGGGTTGCGCATCGGTGCGCACTACCCCGCCGAGCTGCGTGCCAAGCTGGAAGGCAGCGAGGTGCTGATCGCCGTCATTCACGACACCTGGTTGCGTGATCTGGAGGGCCGGCGCGGCCGGCCCGACAAGGACTGGGTGCACGACGAGATCGCCTGGGCGCTCAAGTCACGGATCACGGTGATGCCACTGCTGGTGGACGACGCGACGCTGCCCGCCAAGGACCAACTGCCGGATCTGATCGGCGACGTGGTGTTCCCGCAGGCGCACCGGATCAGGTTCGGCCACTGGGAACGGGACGTGCGGCTGCTGATCCAGGCGCTGGAGAACCACGTCGCGCCGGTGGAGGTGCTCGAACACGAGGTGCCGCGCGTGCCGCAGCCGCGTTCGTGGGTGGAGGTGGTGGCGGCGTTCGTGCTCGGTGTGCTCATCCCGGTGCTGCCGATCGTCCTGCTGGCCGACACCGCCGAGCAACGGCGGGACTGGTTGGGCGGGGTGAGCCTGATCGGGTTGGTCGTGTTGTTCTGTGCGGTCGTCTTGACGGGCGTGGCGTACCGCATCCGCCAACAGCTCGACGCCGTTGAGGCGGAAGCGGCGACGATGGCGGGCGACAAGCGCAACGTGATCGTCGGGGTGACCGTCATTAGTTTCACGTTCGCGTTGCTGGTCATCAACAACGACCTCGACTACTTCGTTCTGCTGCTGGTACTGGTTTGCATCTCCGTGGGCGGCATCATGTTCGGCCAGAAGTGGGTGCTGCGGCTGCGCAAGGCCAACGACTGGCCGAAGCCCGTGCTCGACGTCCACCCGGCGGACCTGCGTCAGGCGGTCCACCGGGTGGACGAGTACATCACCGAGCACCAGCCGTTGCTGAACCGCCTGCAACGGGACCAGGCGCTGTTCGCGCTGGACCAGATCGACGACACCGCCGCGCGGTTGGCGGAACTCCGCGCGCGCGGCCGTTGGGCCTGGCAACGGACGGAGAGGTTGTCCTTCTGGGTACGCTTCGTGCTGCTGGGTGTCACCACCGGTGGAGTGGTCGGCGCGCTGGTGGCGCACTGGGCCGCCAGCGGCACGGGTGTCCTGGTGCCGCTGATCGCGGTGGCCGGGGTGGCGTCGGCGGTTGGCTGCACGTGGGGCGTGGTCGAGTTCGGGTACCGGCAGCAGTACTGGCGCAAGGGAATCGTCCTGGACGCGGTGGCCGCGGCGGTGAAGGACCTGCGGGACCGGCTGGCCGAGTCCAGCATTCCCCCGGCCGGGGACGACTACGAACGTACCGAGGTGGCTCGGCCGTAGGTCAGGCGGCGCAGCAACCACTCGGCGGGGCCGTTCTTGTCATTGCGCCGCAAGGCTTCCGCGAGCACGACGGTGGCGAGCCACGTGACCACCGCGATCCCGGACGCCGCCGCCGTGCCCAGTCGGGTGCCGAGCCCGCCCGCGTACGGCACGAACACGGCCACGAACACGACCGACTGCAACAGGTAGCAGGTCAGTGAGCGCTGCCCGCACGCGGCGAGGGCGGTGATGATCCGGTTGGGTGCGGCGACATGGGCTGCCACCGCGCCGACGAGCGCCGCGTACCCGAGTCCGCCCGCGAGACCGGTGAGGCCGTGCAACACGTAGGCCGGCACGGTCAGCGCCGCCGGTGCGCCGGTCAAGACCTGCGTGTCGAGCAGTGCCAGCGGGAGGCCGCCGACCACCGCCAGACCGATGCCGATGACGGCGGCCGTGCGCAGGGCGGTGACGTGCCGGTGCGGTTCCTCCAGCAGACGACGCCGTGCCGCCCACACCCCGAGCAGGAACGGGACCAGCAGTTCGACCAGCAGCATCGGCGTCAGCACGCCCCACAGCACCAACCGCTCGCCGACCCCCGACAGCGGGTCGGCCGCCGCCATCGCGTCGACCGGACCGCCGTGCGTGGCGATCTGCATCCCGGTGAACGTGATCACCGCACCGTGGACGACGAGCCACAGGCCCGCGAACACCAGCAGCGCCCGGTCACTCAACCGGAGCACGCCGACCAGCAGCAGCCCGGCCAGCCCGTACGCGCCGAGGATGTCACCGAAGAACAGCAGCAGGGCGTGGCCGAACCCGAAGGCCAGCAACCACCGGCTCCGCCGGCGCAGCAGCCGACGCGTGCGCGGCCAGTCGCCCGCCTGCTTGGACGCGATCTGCACGAACCCGTAGCCGAACAGCGCCGCGAACATCGGCATCGCCCGTCCGTCGACCAGCGCCACCTGCACTCCCGCGACGACCCGGTCGAGCGTGCCGCCGTCGACGGCGTACCCGCGGAAACCGGTGCGGTGCCCGGACAGGTACATGTGCGCGTGTGCGAGAGCGATCATCAACAACATCGCGCCACGAGCCAGGTCCGGCGCCAGTGACCGCCCGCGCGCCAGTGGGCGGCCGAGCGTGGCGGAAGATGTGGACACGAAACCCCCAGTTAGATACGGATCCGTAGCTTATGAGCCCATAAGCTACAGCACCGTTTCTTAAGTCGGAAGGTGTCATGGCGGAGGAGACGAGTCCCAGGGGCCCGGAGAGGCGGCGGGGTGACGCGCTGCTGCGCGCGATCCACGAGGCCGCGCTCGCCGAACTCGCCGAGGTGGGCCTCGGGCAGCTCAGCATGGAAGGCATCGCCCGCCGTGCGGCGACCGCCAAGACCGTCCTCTACCGACGCTGGTCCACGCCGCACGAGCTGCTGGTCGACGCCCTGCACCAGGCTCACCCGGTGGAGGTGCCCACGCCGTCGGCGGACGATCTCCGGACCGATCTCGTCGCGGCGCTGAAACTGCTCACCGACTGGATGGGCACCCCGGCGGCCGGTGCCGTGCTGGCCGTCATGACCGAGCGCCACCGCTACCCGGAACTGGCGGAAGCCCTCTACAGCCGTGTCTTCGACCCTCGCGGCGGCACGTTCACCAGCACCGTCCTGCGGCACTACGCGAACGCGGGCACCCTGGACCCGCGAAGGCTGACGCCGATCGTGACCCAGATCGGCGAGGCCCTGGTCTTCAAACTGACCCTCGACCTCAACCGCCTCCCGACGGACGAGGAGCTGGTCGCCATCGTCGACGAAGCCCTGCTCCCCGCCCTCGGGTTCCCACTCGGGTGATGACCGGTCGGAAGCGTCGTGGTGCCCGCGCGGTCAGCTGGTGGGCGTGACCGTCGTGGGCTGAGGCGCCTGGGTGGTCGCCGGCGGAGTCGTCAGCGGAGTCGACGTTGCCGGAGACGTTGCCGGCGGAGTCTGCGGTGCGGTGGTCGTCTGCGGTGCGGTGGTCGTCGAGGGCGCGGCGCTCGGCAGGACGATCGCGAACGGCGGGACGCCGGGGACTTCGCGGCAGCCGTTCTCGTCGTGCACGACCCGGGGGCGGGGGTAGCGGTTGTCGTCGCCGTGCGAACGTCCGTCGCAGCCGTACCACGGGGTGTCGAGCGGTCGGCCGTTCTCGTCGTAGAGGTGGACGTCGGTCAGCGGCTTGCCGTCCTTGTCGAACACGTAGATGTTGCCCGGCGTCGGGGGCTGCGGGTTGTACGAGGCCTGAACAGGGGAGGGGCCGTCGAACCGCGACGCCAGTGAGCCGAGGATGAGCAGCAGCACGCCGAGGGCGAAACCGGTCGCGGGCAGGCTGATCCACAGCCACCGCCGGTCGGTCCGCGCCTTCGGGCCGGCCACCAGCGACAGGGCGCCGAGCGCCAGGGCCAGCAGCGCGGTGAGCCCCCCTCCTCGGTACGACATCATGGCCACCGACCCGATGAGCAGCGCTCGACCCACCCACCACACCGGCTGGAACGTGCGCAGGGACGCGAGTACCCGTTGCGTATCGCCCTGCTCAAGGCGCTTGAGCCCGTCCTTGAGGGCGACGGTCTCCGGCAGCCTCGCGATCTCGGGCGGGAGCGCGCTCTGCCGGAACACCAACACGGTGGCCGCGGCCGCGCAGAGGCCGATGAGCAGCAGCAGTTCCTCGCCGTCGCCTCCGCTCAAGCCGAAGCCGAAGCCGATGGCGGTGCAGGCGACGAGGCTCCACAAGGCGAACCGGGCCAGGACCACCGGCCGGGAACCCGTTGGCACGTCGACAGCGGCAGGGGAGGGGTAGCCGGCCGCGGCACGCAGTTCCCGCGCGTACGCGTGCGGCGTGCCCAGTCGGTCGGTCAGCGCGGCGAGGGAGAACTCCTCGCCCATCTCCTCGGCGACCTCGACCACGTGCGCCCCGGCGTCGTCCATGATCTCGCCCACCTCGGCGGCGGGCAGGTCGGACAAGGCCTCGCGCATCCGGTCCAGGTAGTGCTGCACCTCGGCGTTCGTCTGCGTGCTCATGCACCCTCCCCCAACAGATCGTCGAGCGCCTGCGCGAACGACTTCCAGGTCTTGCCCGATTCGAGCAGGCGCGTGCGGCCCGGCTCGTTGAGGCTGTAGTACTTGCGGTGCGGGCCCTCTTCGCTGGGCACTACGTACGACGTGAGCAGACCGGCGTTGTACAGCCGGCGCAGGGTGCCGTAGACCGACGCGTCGCCGACGCCGTCCAGGCCGCCTTGGCGCAGTCTGCGCAGCACGTCGTAGCCGTACCCGTCCTCCTTGCGCAGCACGGCAAGGACGGCGAGGTCCAGCACCCCCTTGAGCAGTTGACTGGTGTCCATGGAGCTCTCCCCGGTGGTGTGCGGTGGATGCTACTACGGAATGCGCAGTACCGTGCACCGGGTTGTAGTGTCAGTTGGCGGCGGGCGGGGAGCGATGACGGACGTGGCCGGGTGCGGGAGGGGTGCACCCGGCCACGTCGGTCAGCGGTTGAAGGTCCAGCCGGAGGTCCCGCTTTCGAAGCCGCCGTTGGTGATGGTGGTCGCGGCCGAGGCCGCCGGTGCACCGACAGCCGCGACGGCGAACACCGCCACGGCCGCGAGCGGCTTTTTGCCACGGGTCAATTCGTCCTCCTCGTTGAGAACGTGCAGGGTTGGTCGAACCCGCTCAGGACCTGAGCACGGCCGTGCCGCCCGCCGGCACGCACAGCTCGGACTCGCAGCGCCGTCCGGTGAGCAGCTCGGTGCCGGACGCGGCGAGCCGCACCTCGGCGTCGGTGTGGTTGAGCACGAACAGGTAGTCGGCGTCGACACCGCGGCGGCGGACCACTTCCACGTCGCGCGGCAGGTCGTCGCGGACCTCCACGCCCGCCTGCGGGTAGACCTCGCGCAGCACGTGGTCGAGCGCCGCGCCGCGCAGCCGGGTCGAGACGTACCAGGCGCTGCCCGCGCCGAGCCGGTGCCGCGTGACGGCGGGGCCGCCCGCCGCCGGGCCGTCGAGGTAGTCCAGGACGCGTTCCGCGCCGGCCAGCCGGATGTGCTCGGCCCACACGTCACCGCGCAGCCCGCCGTCCAGCGAGACCCCCTCGCCCTGGCGCAGCGGCAGGAACTCCTCGACCTCCAGGCCGAGCACGTCGCGCAGCGCGCCGGGGTGCCCGCCGGGGTGCATGGCGTCGTTGGCGTCGACGATGCCCGAGAAGTACGAGACGACGAGCGTGCCGCCACCGGCCACGTAGTCGTGCAGCACCTTCGCCGCCGCGGTCGTCGTCAGGTACAGCGAAGGCACCACGACGAGCCGGTAGCCGCTCAGATCCGCTTCCGGCGCAACGAAATCGACGGTCAGCTTGGCGTCCCACAGCTGTTCGTAGAACGCGCCGACGCGTTCCCGGTACTCGAGGTCGACGGACGGCCGCCAGGCCAGTTCCAGCGCCCACCAGGATTCCCAGTCCCACAGCACCGCGACGTCGGCCTGCACCAGGCTGCCGCGCACCTCGTGCAGCGCGCCGAGGTCGGTGCCGAGTTGCACGACCTCCTGCCACATCCGGCTGCGCGTGCCGGAGTGCGGCAGCATCGCGGAGTGGAACTTCTCCGCGCCGAACCGGGAGGCACGCCACTGGAAGAACATCACCGCGTCCGCACCGCGCGCCACGTGGGTCAGGCTGTTGCGGCCCATCTCGCCCGGCCGCTTGGCGATGTTGCGCGGCTGCCAGTTCACCGCGCCGGTGGAGTGCTCCATGAGCATCCACGGCTGACCGCCCGCCACCGCGCGGGTCAGGTCCGCGGACATGGCCAGGTCGATGTGGTTCCGGTCGGCCTCGGCGGTCAGGTAGTGGTCGTTGGCCACCACGTCGACCTCGCGGCCCCAGCGCCAGTAGTCGATCGACTTGCAGTTGGTGGTCATGAAGTTGGTGGTGACGGGCACCGTCGAGTGGCCGCGCAGGATGTCGCGCTCGGCCGTGTAGCAGGCCAGCAGCTCGTCCGAGCAGAACCGGGCGAAGTCCAGCTCGTGCGCCGGGTTGCCGACGGTGCCGGACACGCGCGGCGGCTCGATCTCGGTCCACTCGCCGTAGCGCTGGCCCCAGAAGCTGGTGCCCCAGGCCTCGTTGAGCGCGTCGAGGGAACCGTGGCGGGCCCGCAGCCAGCGCCGGAACGCGGTGGCCGACTCGGGGCAGTAGCACGCGCCGACCGGCGCGCCGTACTCGTTGTGCACGTGCCACAGCGCCACGGCCGGGTGGTCGCCGTACCGCGCGCCGAGCTGCCGGGTGATGTTCGCGGCGGCCTGGCGGTAGGCGGGCGCGCTCGGGCAGAAAGTAGCGCGTGACCCGCGTTCCAGTTCGATTCCGTCACGCGTGACCGGCCGGATCTCGGGGTGCGCGCGGTAGAGCCACGCGGGCGGCACCACGGTCGGCGTGGCCAGGTTGACCGAGATCCCGGCACCGTGCAGCAGGTCGAGCAGCCGGTCCAGCCAGCCGAACTCGAACTCGCCGGGACGCGGCTCCAGCACCGCCCACGCGTGGATCGCGACGCTGAGCAGGTTGACGCCGGCCTGCCGCATCAGCTCGACGTCCTCGACCCACACCTCCTCCGGCCACTGCTCGGGGTTGTAGTCCCCGCCGTAGACGAGTCCGTCCACGCCTACCGGCATCCGCGGTGAGAAGGGGTCCTCCACGGCCTGCCCATCGGCCTGGCGAGGCACCACAAACGTCATGAACACTCCCGCTGCTGTGAACGTGCACGGTCTGATCGAAGATTACGGTGCAGATAAGACGGCATGTCAAGTAGTTGACAGGCGCGACATGGGGCCAACTACTGTGCACGTTCACAGCGCGGTTCTCGCTGGCAGTGGCGTCAGCGACGCGGAACCCCCGGAGACCCCATGCGACTCGACATCGCGAAGAAGGCCGCGGCACTCGGCCTCGGCCTCGCCCTGCTCGCCGGCTGCGGCGGTGGCGCCGAAGAGGCCACCGACGGCCCGGTCGAACTGTCCTTCTGGGCCTGGGCGCCCAACATCGACAAGGTCGTCGACAAGTGGAACGCGAGCCACCCCGACACCAAGGTCGTGGTGAGCAAGCAGGCCCAGGGCGACGACCTGGTGACCAAGCTCCTGACCAGCGCCAAGGGCGGCAACCCGCCCGACCTCGCGCAGGTCGAGTACCAGGCGCTGCCGACCCTGGTCAGCAACGACGTGCTCGCCGACATCTCGGAGGGCGCGGCGGCGGCCAAGGACAAGTTCGCGCCGGGCATCTGGGACCAGGTGACGCTGGGCGGCAGCGGTGTCTACGCGGTGCCGCAGGACTCGGGCCCGATGATGTTCTACTACCGCGCCGACCTGTTCGAGCAGTACGGCCTGAAGGTGCCGACGACCTGGGACGAGTACGCTCAGACCGCCCGTGACCTGCGGGCCAAGGCGTCGGACAAGTTCCTCGGCACGTTCTCGTCCAACGACCCCGGCTGGTTCGCCGGTCTCGTCCAGCAGGCCGGCGGGTCGTGGTGGTCGGTCGAGGGCGACACCTGGAAGGTCTCCGTCGACGACGCCGCCACCAAGAAGGTCGCGCAGTACTGGAGCGGC
The DNA here is from genome assembly GCF_009769385.1 of Saccharothrix deserti. GTDB lineage: Bacteria > Actinomycetota > Actinomycetes > Mycobacteriales > Pseudonocardiaceae > Actinosynnema > Actinosynnema deserti. The sequence continues at coordinate 282,504 of NZ_VKAB01000012.1, read as the reverse complement.
CTGGTCGCCGAGGGTGCGATCGACAAGGCCCCGATGTACACGCCGGAGTGGAACAAGGCGCTCAACGACGGCACCCAGATCGGGTGGCTCAGCGCGGTGTGGGCGCCGGGCGTGCTCAAGGGCAACGCGGAGAGCACGCTGGGCAAGTGGGCGATGGCCCCGATGCCGCAGTGGGACACCTCCGCGCCGCGCACCGGCAACTGGGGCGGTTCCACCACCGCCGTGACGGCGGGTTCGAAGAAGCAGAAGGCGGCGACCGAGTTCGCGGTCTGGCTCAACACCGATCCCGCGGCCGTCGAGGCCCTGGTGACGGAGAGCGGGATCTACCCGGCCGCCACCTCGGCCCAGGAGGCGCAGTCCCAGCCGCCGGCCTTCTTCCCGAACCAGCCGGACTTCTACACCCAGGCCGCGAAGATCGCCGCGACGTCGTCCGGCTTCACCTGGGGCCCGAACGTCAACGTCACCTACACCGCGTACAAGAACGCCATGGGTGAGGCGATCAGCGGCGGCACGGACCTGGTCCCCGCGCTGACGAAGATGCAGACCGCGACCGTGGACGACATGAAGGCCAACGGCTTCACCGTCGGCGGCTGAGGAGAACACCCGTGACATCGATTCGCATGTCCGGGCGGGGTGGTGCGGCGCCGAAATTGGCGCCGTACGCCTTCGTCGCCCCGGCGGTGGTGTTGTTCCTGCTGGTGTTCGCGCTGCCGATCGGCTACACCGTCTACCTGAGCCTGTTCCGCACCGAGGTCAAGGGGCTCGGGCTGGGCAAGGGCAGCCGGACCGAGGTGTTCGTCGGCCTGGACAACTACTGGCGCGCGCTCACCGACTCCGAACTCGGCGCGGGCGCGTTGCGGGTGCTCGGTTACGGCGCGATCCTGGTGCCGACGATGCTGGGGCTGGCGCTGGTGTTCGCGCTGCTGCTGGACGAGGAGCGGGTCCGCGCCCGCGGGTTCAGCCGGATCGCGATCTTCCTGCCGTACTCGATCCCGGTCGTCATCGCGTCGCTGCTGTGGGGGTTCCTGTACCTGCCGGGGACGAGCCCGTTCAACCAGTTGCTGCGCGAGCTGTCGTTGCCGGAGGTGGACGTGCTGTCGCCCACCGGGATCTACTTCGCGCTGGCCAACATCGCGGTGTGGGGCGGGGTCGGCTACAACATGATGGTCCTGTACACGGCGTTGCGGTCGATCCCGCGTGACCTCTACGAGGCCGCCCGGATCGACGGCTGCACGCCGTTGCAGGTCGCGATGCGGATCAAGATCCCGTTGTTGGCGCCGGCGCTGGTGCTGACGTCGTTGTTCTCGATCATCGCGACGCTCCAGGTGTTCGCTGAGCCGATCGCGCTGGCCCCGTTGACCAATTCGCTCTCGCTCACCTGGACGCCGTTGATGAAGGTCTACCAGGACGCGTTCGGCCGCGGTGACATCTACTCCGCCGCCGCGACGTCGGTGTTGATCGCTTTCGTGATGTTCGTGATCTCGTTCGGCCTGCTGCGGCTCACCCGCTCGCGGGCGTTCGGGGGTGAGCGGTGAGCGCCGTGCTGGTCCAGGACCGTGCCGTGACGCCGACGCCCAGGCCGCCGCGCGTGCGTTCGATCGTGTCCGCGTTGGGCGCGCTGCCGACGTTCGTGCTGCTGCTGGGCGCGGTGTACTGCCTGTTCCCGGTGGCGTGGGTGCTGGTGGCGGCGACGAAGAGCAGCGGCGAGTTGTTCTCCACCTCGACTTTGTCGCTAGGCTCGTCCCTGGTGGCGAACCTCGGCGAGTTGGCCACGTACCGGGACGGCGTGTTCTGGCAGTGGATGGCGAACTCCGCGCTGTACGCGGGCGTGGGCGCCCTGCTGTCCGCCGTGGTGTCCGGCGTCACCGGGTACGCGCTGGCGAAGTACGCGTTCCGGGGTCGGGCGCTGATCTTCAACGCGTTGATCGCGGGTGTGCTGGTGCCCGCCGTGGTGCTGGCGATCCCGCAGTACCTGCTGTTGTCGAAGGTCGGCCTGACCGACACCTACCTGTCGGTGCTGCTGCCGAGCGTGATCAGCCCGTACGGGATCTACCTGGCCCGCATCTACGCCGCCGCGTCGGTGCCCGAGGACGTGGTCGAGGCGGCCCGCACCGATGGCGCGAGCGAACTGCGCATCCTGACCTCGATCGCGCTGCCGATGATGGTTCCCGGGCTGGTCACGGTGTTCCTGTTCCAGTTCGTGTCGATCTGGAACAACTTCATGCTGCCCTACATCATGTTGGGCGACGACAAGCTGTTCCCGGTCACCATGGGCCTGTACACGATGCTCAAACAGGGCAACACCACGCCCGCGCTCTACACGCTCGTCGTCACCGGCGCGCTCGTGTCGGTGCTGCCCTTGATCGCTCTGTTCCTGACTTTGCAGCGATACTGGCGCATCGACTTGCTCTCCGGAGCGGTGAAAGCATGAGGGAGTCATGAGCGTCGATCGCAGCAGGGCACGGCACCGGCCGACCATCCACGACGTGGCGGCGGCGGCCGGCGTGTCGCGGGGCACGGTGTCGCGCGCGCTGAACGGCGGGCGCAACGTCAGCCCGGCCGCGTTGGAGGCGGTTCTGAAGGCCGTCCGGACCACCGGGTACGTGGCGAACTCGGCGGCGCGCAGCCTGGTCACGCAGCGCGCCAACTCGGTGGCGTTCGTGCTCGCCGAACCGCAGTCGCGGCTGTTCGAGGACCCGAACTTCAGCATCCTGCTGCAGGGCTGCACCCAGGAACTCGCGGAACTCGACGTGCCCGTGCTGCTCATGACGGCCGGCACCGAAGTGGAGCGCAAGCGCGCCAGCCGGTTCATCGCCGCAGGCCACGTGGACGGCGTGCTGCTGGTGTCCTCGCACACCGGCAACCCGCTGATCCACGACCTGCACGACCTGGGCATCCCGGTGGTCGCGTGCGGCAAGCCGATAGGGCACGAGGGTCGGGTCGCCTACGCGGCGGCCGACGACCGTTCCGGCGCGCGGTTGATGGTGGAGCACCTGCGGTCGCGCGGTAGGCGGCGGATCGCCACCATCACCGGCCCGATCGACACCCCCGGTGGCGTGGAACGGCTCGCCGGGTACCGGGACGTGCTGGGCGACGAGGCCACGCCGGACCTGATCGCCCACGGCGACTACAGCCGTGTGAGCGGTGAGGCGGCGATGGTCGAGCTGTTGCGCCGCGCGCCGGACCTGGACGCGGTGTTCGTCGCGTCGGACCTCATGGCGGCGGGGGCGCTCAACGCCCTGCACGACGCCGGCCGGCGGGTGCCCGAGGACGTGGCGGTGGGCGGTTTCGACGACTCCAGCATCGCCACCTCGACCAGGCCCGCGCTGACCACGGTGCGGCACCCGTTCCAGCGGATCACCCGCGAGATGGTCCGGCTGCTGCTGGAGCAGATCCAGGGCGAGCCGCCGGCGGCGTCGATCCTGCCGACGGAACTGGTCGTGCGCGCCTCGACGTGAGGTCGGGTCGGTGGCTCCGGGGCGGTTTCGCGTCCCGGTGATCACGATGTCGCCGGCCGGGTGCTGCCCCTACCGGTCACGCCAGGCCAGCGGCGAGACGGTCGCCGCGGCCTCGGCGATCCGGCGGGCGGTCTCGGTCTTGAGGCTCTTGCGGGCCGAGTCGATCCACCCGTCGACCCGCCGCACGCCGGTGTCGCGGTACTCGACGGCCTGGAGCAGCATCTCCAGCTTGTCGGCGTCGCTCGCGCAGCGGGCCTCGGTCGACTCCTTGGCCTCGTACTCCTCCACGGCGTCGCGGACCACCTGGCGCGACTTCGCGGGGAGTTCGGCGGTCTGGTCGGCGGTGATCGCACGCGGGTCCGGCTTGGTGATGTACCCGCTGATGGTGTGCGGCAGGTCGCCGGTGCGGGTCTCCTGCGTGTCGTGCCACAGGGCGAGGAACGATGCGCGGGCCGGGTCGCCACCTTCCTCGGCCGCGATCAGCGCGGCGAGCTGGGCGACCCGCATGGTGTGCTCGGCCACGGACTCCGGGTCGCGCACACCCACGTGCCACCACCCGGCGCGCCGCATCCGCTTGAGCACGCCCAGCTCGTAACCGAAGGCGGCGAGGGCCGCGGCGTCGTCTGATGACACGTGTTCTCCCTAGTGGCCGCCGGATGCGAAGGGCGTAGCGGGACCGGCGGCCTGGCGCCGGCCGGTCCCATTACGGTAGCGAACCATCCACGCAGCGTAACCGTGGTCAGCCATTCCGGGAGCAGTCCGAGGAAGCGGTTACCGCGTTGCTTTGGCTTCCAGCGCGCTGCGACGGGCGGTGACGTCGTCGGGGTCGTCGCCGTAGACCAGCAGTTGCAGGGTGCTCAACATGACGGGGTTGTCGGTGCGGGTGGTGTCGTGGCCCGAGGTGATCAGGACTCCGCCGGCGGCCAACGCCGGGCGGACGTGGTCCAGGAGTTCGGCCAGTGGCGCGGCGACGGTCAGTTTCACCGACTCGGCGTGGCCGTCGAGGGCGTCGGGCCGGACCGACTGGAGCGCCAGCAACGGGATCGAGCCGCTGGTGATCCGGAAGTTCAGGTCGAGCATGACCAGCTGCCCGTCCCTCGTCTCGGCGCAGTCCAGGCTGCACAGACCGCGGTAGCCGACGTCGGCCGCACGCTGGGTGATCGCCAGGCACTCCGCGAGCAGGTCCGCCGGCGGCGGGCTGACCAGCCCGAACAGCCCGCCGACGTAGACACCGGTGGCGTCGACGCGCTGTTCGGTGACGGCGAGCAGCCGGGCCACCGCGTCCGGCCCGACGTAGAGCTGGATGCCCCAGTTGCGCGCGATGTGCAGGTACTCCTCGACCACGAACTCGCCCAGCACATCGGTGAACGCCGGGAACTCGACCTGCTCGCCCGCCCGGTGCAGGTACACGTCGAGGCTGCCGCCGTGCGCGTCGTTCGTGGCGGCTTTGAGCACCCAGGACTTCTCGGCCGGCGCCGCCTCGGCGAGGTCGCCGCGCTGCACGACACTGCGCCGCGCGTGGAACCGGGGGTCGACGAACGTGCTGATGCTGGCCTTGTTGTTCAGGTAGCCGACCAGCTGCGCGGTCTTGACCACGCGTTCGTCCGGGCACAGCGAGGTCGGCTGCGGGTACTCCATCGAGATCAGCAGGCCGTCGGCCATCGCCTCGGTGACGCGCGCCGCGAACTCGGCCTCACCGCGGAACTCGCGCAGGTCGTCGCCCACCGGCAGGCCACCGTCGCGCAACTGGTCGAGCAGGGCCGGGTCCGTGCCGCCGGCACTGCAGATCACCGGGGTGTCCCCGGCGACGGCGATGGGTCTGGCGGAGAGCGCGTCGACGGTGTTGCGGTGCCGGTTCGCCGCGGCACCCGACGCCGGCCGTGCGCAGACGGCGATACCGGGGCCGTACACGTCGGTGAGCGCGCGAGGCGCGCCGACGGACGGCGACAGCGGGGTGGAGATGCTGATGACGTGCTCCCGTGGGGGGTGAGTCGGGACGGCCTCGCACGCCGCCCGCACGGGTGGTGTGGACGGTGCGCGCCGCGTTGTGCGGATGAGGCCGGAGAACGGTGAAGCGTGCCGTGAGAGGCGGCGTCCACTGTGGGCCCGGTCGATGCTCGGGAGCCGGATTCGCGAACCGTGGGCGAACGAGCCCGGATGCGGGCCGTATGACCTCAGAATGGCACGTCTTCACCATCTCACCCAAATGCCGGCTGTGGTGTGGGACGCCGGGGGTCCGGGGGCTGGTCAGGGGCGGGCGAGCGGGGGGATCGGGCCGAAGGTCAGGCAGAGGCGGAGGGGGTGTTCGCCCCACGCGTTCATCGCGTACATGGTGAGCAGGCCGCCCGCTTCGATCGACTCCCGGGTGGCCGGGCCGTTCAGCGACGCCATGCCGTTCCACATCGGGGCGTCGGCGGGCGGGGCGGGTGCGGTCTGGACGATCGAGACCTGGCGGCCCTCGTGCTCCTGCACCGCCATCAGCACGTACGGCTCGGTGAGGTCGGCGTCGTGGGTGCCCGGTTCCACCACTACGCACTCGCCTCGCTGGGCGGCGGCGACGCTGACCCGGCCGACCCAGCGGAACGCTTCGAGCAGCGTGTCCGTGGTCAGCGCCTCGTGGGCTTCCCGGCCGGTCACCCGGGTCAGCTCGGCCACGCCGCTGGCGATGCCGCCGTCCTCGGAGCGGTAGCGGTTGAGGAGCATGATCGTGGACGACGCCTCGTCCAGGGCGACCAGGTCGCGGAACCGGTGGTCGTTCAGCGGTGCGCGGGCGAGTGCGCCCAGGGCGAGCTTGTCCAGCACCGCTCCCGGCTCGGTCATCCGCCAGAACGTGCACTCGTCGTTGATCCACAGCGGCAGGTAGCCGCCGATCGGGAGGCCGGGGACGACCGTCGTCAGGGTCGACCCGACTGCCGGGCCGGGTGGGACCGCGGACGGTTCCGGTGCCGCGTGTGCGGCTTGGGGTGCGGGCGGTTCGGGTGCGGCGTGCGCGGCTTGAGGTGCGGACGGTTCCGGTGCGGCGTGCGCGGCGTGTTCCGGTGCGGCGTGCGCGGGAAAGCCCTGGGGCGGGGTCGGTGCACCCGCTGAGTCCTGGGCCGGTGCGTCGGCGGAGTCAGGGGAGGGGGCCTGGCCTGCGGGGTGGAAGGGCGGGAGGGCGGCGAAGCGCGGGTCGACGCGCGCCGTGCGGACGGTGTGGTGCGCCCACGCCCTAACCCTGGACAGCGGGTGGTCGGCGAACTGCGCGTCGAACCTCGGGTCGTCACCGGCGTGGAATGGCAGGCGTCCTTCCAGTTCCGGCGCGTACGGGTGCGGCATGACCCAGTTGTCGAAACCGATCTCGGGCAGGAGCACGGCCTCACGGACACCGGTCGTGCCGCGCTCGACCGCCTGGAGCTTCAGCACGGCGCTGCTGTTCGCCCGCGGCACGGTGAAGGAACCGAGGAACGCCTGGCCCGTCGGCTGGTTCGGGATGGGCACCTTCACCACCTGGAACAGCGCGGGCACGTCGCCGAGCCGCACGAGGTGCGCCTCGATCAGGCAGCCGATCTCGCCGATGGTGACGGCCAGGTCGTGTCGGAGCTTCGGCATGTCGTCCAACGAGGCGGGCAGGTCGGGCACCAGGTCGAAGTAGTTGAGGCTGACCTGGTCGCCGTTGCCGGGGTTGAACCACGTCGTCTGGTCGTGCTGCTGGAAGCCGGTCGTGTCGAATGCGATAGGCACCCGTCGACCCTATGCGTGCGGCACGTCCGAGGTCACTGGTTCAGGTAGGCCAGTACCGCCCGGACCCGCCGGTGGGTGTTGTCCGCGGGCGGCAGGTCCAGTTTGGTCAGGATGTTGCTGATGTGCTTCTCCACCGACGGCGGTGCGAGCACGAGTTCGGCGCAAATGGCCGAATTGGACAGTCCTTGCGCCACCAGCCCGAGGACTTCCCGCTCGCGCGCGGTGAGGGCGGTGATCCGCTGGTCACGGGTGTTGCGGGCGAACAGCTGGCGGATCACTTCCGGGTCCATCGCGGTGCCGCCGGCGGCCACGCGTTCGAGGGCGTCCAGGAACTCGTCGAGCGCGGTCACGCGGTCCTTGAGCAGGTAGCCGATGGCGCCGTTGCCGTCGGCCAGGAGTTCGGTGGCGTACGTGCGTTCCACGTACTGGGACAGGATCAGGATCGGCGCCTTCGGGTCCTGCTCGCGCACCGACAGCGCGGCCCGCAGGCCCTCGTCCCGGAAACCCGGCGGCAACCGCACGTCCACAATGGACACGTCGGGGCGGTGTCCGAGCACGGCCCGCTCCAGGTCGGGGCGTGACCTCGCGCAGCCGGGACTCCCACGACTTCAGCACCTGGTAGTCGGAGGTGTACGGGAAGTCGGCGCACATCATGATCCGGGAGAGGTCGGGGTCCCGGCCGCCGACCGGCTGCTCGGCGAACAGCGTGGCGTCACCCGCGTGCGCCTCGGCGATGGACCGGGCCAGGTGCGGCCACTGCCGCTCGGCCCCCGGGTGCGTGCGCGACAGGATCCGGGACGCGTTGACGGTGGTGCCCTGGCCGGGTGCGGGGATCGGCTCACGAGTGGCCCGTGCGAGCAACTCGTCCCAGACGGCGAGGACGTCGCGACCGTGCAGGGCGCAGGTCGACTCACCGGCACACCACTCGGCGAACCGGCCCAGGTTGCGCTCCGCGGTCTCCGCGCGCGGGAGGAGCCAGTCGACCCAGGAGCGGTTGGTGTGGTCCATCACGCTGTCCAGGTACATCCGGCCGATCCGGTGGGGGAAGAACTCGGCGTAGGCCTGGCCGAAGACGGTGCCGTAGGAGTTGCCGTAGTAGTTCAGCCTCGCCTCGCCCAGCGCGGCCCGGATGGCGTCCATGTCGCGGGCGGCCTGCCAGGAGTCGAGCCTGCCCGTCAGCGGTCCGGCCGCCCGGGAGCAGTCGATCCCGAACTGGTGGTTCACCGTGCGGTACTTCTCGTAGGCGACCGGGCCGGGGGAGGCCCACTCGACGTTCTCGGGGATCGGAGCCTGGTGCGGGCACTCGATGCCGGTGCTGGCCTCGAACCCGCGCGGGTCGGAGAAGACGACGTCGAACCACTGGGTCAGGTCGGCGAACGAGTCCTTGACGTGCCGCGCCACCGAGATCTGCTGACCGGGTCCACCCATGTTGACCAGCAGCACGCCCTGTTTCGCGGCCTGGTCCCGGGCGGGCAGCTTCGCGAGGCCGAGTTCGATGCGCACACCGTCCGGGTCGGCCCAATCCGCCGGCACCGTGATGTCACCGCACCGGAGCCCGTCGCCGCAGTCCACCCAGGACACCGCGCCTCCCGTGGCCTGCGCGAACCCCGGCGCCGCGGTGAGCGCGGTGGCCAGGCAGACCGCGCCCGCCACGCCCTTGATCATTTTTCGCATTGGTCCAGCGTGCTCGCCCCGGGCACGGGAGCGCGTCTGTCTTTCGACAGATCTTGGCGATTTCGGCGCGACGAGGTGAACTCGCGATAAGGTGAAATAATCCCAACTACATTGTTGAACTAGTTACTTGGTGACGTCCCACGTCCTACAGTGTGGCCGGTGAAGTTCGGAGTGCTCGGGCCGCTCAGCGTGTCCGGATCGGATGGTGCGCACGTACAGATTCGCGGCCGACGTCTGCGCACCCTGCTCGCGGTTCTGTTGGTGCACGCGGGAAAGCCCGTTTCCGTCCACCACCTCGTGGACGCCCTGTGGGACGGAGACCCGCCCAAGTCCTATCTGTCCAATCTGCACACTTACGTGTCTCGGCTGCGCGAACGCCTGCCCGGTCTGCGGATCGACCACGTCGACGGCCAGTACCTGTTGCGCGTCGAACCCGGCGACCTCGACCTGCACGTCTTCCGCACCAAGGTCGACGCCGCCCGGCTCGCCGCACGTCGCGGCGACCACGCCCTGGCGGCGGACCTCTACCGCAGCGCGTTGGCGCTGTGGCGCGACCGCCCGGTGGTCGACCTCGACATCGCCGCCCTCGAACCGGAGATCTCGCACTCCGAAACCACCAGGCTGATCGTCGTCGAGGACCGGTTCGAGGCCGAACTCGCCGCCGGACGGCACGTCGAGGTGGTCGGCGAGCTGGAGGCGGCGGTGGCCGAGCACCCGACGCGGGAGCGGTTGTGCCGCCAGCTCATGATCGCGTTGTGCGGCGCGGGCAGGCAGGCCGACGCGCTGGCCGTCTACCGGACGACCCGCCACGCGCTCGTCGAATCCCTCGGCCTGGAGCCGAGCCCGGCACTGCGCCGCCTGCACCAGGAGATCCTGCGCGGCGACGTGCCCGAGCCGGCGCCGGAACCGGTGCAGGTCGAGGCGGCGTTCCCGCTGTGCCAACTGCCGCCGGACACCGCCGACTTCGCGGGCCGCGGCGGTGAGCTGGAACAGGTGGTCGCGGCGCTGCGGGCGAACGCCGCGTCGGTCCCGGTCGTCGTCCTCACCGGTGAGCCCGGTGTCGGCAAGACCGCGTTGGCGATCCGGGTCGCCCACCGGATGCGCGCCGAGTTCCCCGACGGTCAGCTGTTCGCGCACCTCGCGGGCACGTCGCCGAACCCCAAGCAGGCGCGTGACGTGCTGGGCAGCCTGCTGCGCGCGCTCGGCGTCACGGGCGCCGCGATCCCGGAGGACCTGGAGGAGCGGACGGCGGCGATCCGCGCCTGCCTCGCCGACCGGCGGGTCCTGGTGGTGCTGGACGACGCCGCGTCCGCCGCCCAGGTGCGCGCCCTGCTGCCGGGAACCGCCGGCTGCGCCGTGCTGGTCACCGGCCGCAACCGGCTGGACGGCCTGGCCGGCTCGACGTCGCTGCCGATCCCGCCGTTCACCACCGACGAGGCTCGGGCGCTGCTGGGCCGGATCGCCGGCCACGACCGCCTCGAGCAGGAACCGCAGGCCGCCGGCGAGGTCGTCGAGCTGTGCGGCAACGTGCCGCTGGCCGTGCGGATCGCGGCGACCCGCCTGGCCGCCCGCCGGCACATGAGCGTGCGGTCGCTCGCCGACCGGCTGGCCGACGAGCACGACCGGCTGGACGAGCTGGCGGTCGGCGGACTCCAGGTGCGGCCCGCGGTCGCGAGCAGCTACGAACGCCTGCGGCCCCTGGCCCGCGCCGGTGTGCGCCGACTGGCGCTGCTCGGTCCCCGTGACGTCGCGGAAGACGTGGTCGCGGCCGTGCTCGACGTGCCGGACGCCGACGGCGTGATCGAGGAACTGGTGCAGTGCAGCCTGCTGGCGCTGAGAGGCGTCGACGCGTACGGCCGACCGCTGTACCGCCTGCCCGAACTCCTCCGCGTCTACGGCTTGGAACAAGCGAACCTGGAGGACCGGGACGCGGCGGACAGGTTGGCCGCCGCACACCGCTGATCCGCTGATCTGCTGATCTGTCGACCCGGCACTCTGTTGATCCGGCAATGGCGGAAGGGCCCGACGGACGAATCCGTCGGGCCCTGGAGTGCCCTGGACTGCCGGCCGATCAGGTGCCGGTGCAGTTCACGGTGGCGAACGGACCGGTTGCGGTCTGGGTCGACACGACCGCGCCGTCGACGGTGATCTTGCACGTCACCGTGCCGCCGTTCTCGTCGGCCGAGGCGGTGAGGATGCCGCCCTTGAAGACGCCCTTGTTCTCGACCTGCTTGGTCCACGGCAGGGTCGGCGTGGTCTCTTCCTTCGGCTCCAGCACCTCGCCGTACATCAGTTCGACGTTCGCGGCGTCGCCGGTCACCTCGTAATCGACCTTGGCGGTCTTGGCGACCTCTTCCTGGATCTCGTTCACCGCGGAGTTGAACACGAAAACCCACACGATGCAGACGATCAGGCCGATCGCGGATGCGGCGATTCCGGTGATCGACAGACCCTTGTTGCTGGCGATTCCCTTGTTGACCCGGGCGAGCCCGATCACGGAGAAGATCAGACCCAGGATGACGAGCGGCCAGGCGATCACGCCGATGAACGGGATGGGCGAGAACACCAGACCCACCAGGCCGAGGACGAACCCGGTCGTGCCCAGGCCGTTGCGGGGCTGCTGGGGGGCCATGGGCTGCTGCGGGGGCGGCGGGTAGGAGGTCTGCTGGCTCATGAGTTCTTCTCTTCCTGAATTGCGGAATGTGTGCGCCGGTCGAGCCGCACATCACGGGAGCAGGCGTGGTCGAGCCCACCCACGTGGGTGCGGAAATCGCCGAATTGCGCGTCGTGTCGTGCCGTTCCTGTTTCCGGGAAACGGCGAAAAAATGACGCACCGGGCGTCGGCGTCGCATAGCCTCGCACGCGTCACCACACGCCCCGCACACACGCCGTGCACAGTCGGGAGAACGTCGGGTTACCGGTCCGCGGCCGTGGGGTAGTCGGCGGCGAACACGTCGACCTGCGGCAGGTCGTGACCCAGCCGGTCCCGCTTCGCGGTGAGGTAGCCGATGTTGTGCTGGTTCGGCCGCATCAGGTGCGGCACGCGGGCCGCCACCTCGATGCCGTGGTCCTCCAGGGCCTGGATCTTGTCCGGGTTGTTCGACATCAACCGCACCGACAGCACCCGCAGGTGCTTCAGGACCCGCGCGGCCGGGGTGTAGTCCCGGACGTCGACCGGCAGGCCGAGCGTGGTCGCGGAGTCGAGCGTGTCCATGCCCTGCTCGTCCTGCAGCACGTGCGTCCGCACCTTGGCCACCAGGCCGATCCCGCGCCCCTCGTGGCCGCGCAGGTAGATCAGGATGCCGCTGCCCTCGGCGACGATCCGGTCCAGCGCGGCGTCCAGCTGGTCGCCGCACTCGCAGCGCATCGCGCCGAAGATGTCACCGGTCATGCACTCCGAGTGCACGCGCACGAGCACGTTCTCGCGCATCCTCGTGCGACCGTAGACGAGCGCCATGTGTTCGTGCCCGTCCGCCCGGAACGCGACCGCGCGGAACGTGCCGCGGCGCGTGACCAGGTCGGACTCGGCCACGTCCTGGTCGTTGAAGGCTTCCTCGTGCATCCGGCTCCCTCGTCACCCGACACCGGCCGAGCGTTCACTACGCTCGGCCGGAACTTGCACCGTAGCTCGCTCACTCGGCGGAGGTCATCCTGTTCAGCATCACCGTTCGTGATCACGTGATGGTCGCCCACAGCTTCCGCGGCGAGGTCTTCGGTCCGGCACAACGCCTGCACGGAGCAACGTTCGTAGTGGACGCGAGGTTCAAACGGGCCGATCTCGACTCGGACAACATCGTGGTCGACATCGGACTGGCGACCGAGCGACTGCGCTCGGTCCTGGGAGAGCTCAACTACCGGAACCTGGACGAGGTACCCGCGTTCGCGGGGATCAACACGTCGACCGAGTTCCTGGCCAAGCACATCGCCGACCAGCTCGCGGACCTGGTCCACGCGGGAGAACTCGGCGAGGGCGCCCGCGGACTGGCCGCGATCGAGGTCTCGCTGCACGAGTCGCACGTGGCCTGGGCGAGCTACGAACGCCCACTGTGACCATCCACTTCGTCCTGCCCGGCGGCGTCGACGACCCGACGTCGCCGAGCGGCGGCAACGTCTACGACCGCCGCGTCATCCAGAGCCTCGGCAAGCTGGGCACCGACGTGCGCGAGATCACGATCACCGGCTCCTGGCCGCAGCCGGACGACACCGCCCGCTCACGGCTGCACCAAGCCCTCACCGGCATCGAGGACGGCGCGGTCGTGCTGCTGGACGGGCTGGTGGCGTGCGGTGTGCCCGAGGTGGTCGTGCCGCACGCCGGTCGGCTGCGGCTGGTGGTCCTGGTGCACCTGCCGTTGGCCGACGAGACGGGCCTGCCGCCCGCCGTCGCGGCACGGCTGGAGGCCGCCGAACGGGAGTGCCTGCACGCCGCGCGCGCCGTCGTGGCCACCAGCCCGTGGGCGGCACGGCGGCTGGCCGAGCACCACGGGCTGGCCGAGGTCCACGCCGTCACGCCGGGCACCGATCCCGCGCCGCTCGCCACCGGCACGGACGGCGTGTCCCGGCTGCTGTGCGTCGCCTCGCTGACCCCGCGCAAGGGCCACGACGTGCTGGTGGAAGCCCTCGCCACGGTCACCGACCTGCCGTGGACCTGCGCGTTCGTCGGTCCCGAGCGTTCCGGACACCCGGTCCGGGAGCTGATCGCCCGGCACGGGCTGGGCGACCGGATCGAGCTGGTGGGCCCCCTCACCGGCGACCCGCTGGACCGCGCGTACGCGGCAGCCGACCTGTTCGTCCTGCCGTCCCGTGCCGAGACGTACGGCATGGTCGTCACCGAAGCGCTGGCACGCGGCGTGCCGGTGATGGCGAGTTGCGTGCCGGACGCACTCGGTGACGGCGGACTCCTCCTCCCACCAGGTGACGTCACCGCGTTCGCACGCGCTCTCCGCCGGTGGCTCACCGACGAGGACTGGCGCCGTGACCTGCGCGACCGCGCTCTGAAACGCCGGCACGAGCTGTCCACATGGGACGAAACAGCGGCGCAACTGGCGAGGGTGCCGGCTAGTCTGCGGCCATGAGCACCTTTGCCCCGGAATGGCTGGCACTGCGCGAGAAGGCCGACGCGGACGCCCGCGCGGTCGACCTGGTCGACCGGCTCCGCAAGATCCATCTGAACCGGACACCCCTCGTGGTGCGTGATCTCGGGTGTGGAACGGGATCGTTGGGACGATGGCTCACCGGACGGCTGGACGGTCCGCAGCACTGGGTGCTGCACGACCGCGACCCCCGTCTGCTCGGCATCGCGGCGGCGAGCATGAGCGGACCGGGTGTGACCGTGGAGACGCGGGAGGGCGACCTCACCGCGCTCACCGCCGCCGACCTGGCCGGCACGTCACTCGTCACCGCGTCGGCTCTGCTCGACCTGCTGACGGCTGACGAGGTGGACGCGCTGGCCGAGGCGTGCGTCGGCGCGGGCTGTCCGGCGCTGCTCACGCTGTCCGTGGCCGGTCGGGTCGAGTTCGACCCCGCCGAACCGTTGAACGCGGAGCCCGCGGACGCCGAGTTCGAGGCCGCCTTCAACGCGCACCAACGGCGGGTCGTGGCCGGTCGTCGGCTGCTCGGGCCGGACGCCGCCGAGGCGACCGTCGAGGCGTTCGAACGCCGGGGCGCGGAGGTGACGACGAGCCCGAGCCCGTGGCGGCTGGGGCCGGACCAGGCCGCGCTGGCGGGGGAGTGGCTGCGCGGGTGGGTGGGCGCGGCGGTCGAGCAGGAACCCCGCCTCGCCGCCGAAGCACCCGCCTACCTGCAACGGAAGCTCGACCACGGTCCGCGCGTCGTCGTGCACCACACCGATCTGCTGGCGATACCGCGATGAAGCGACTCTGGCCGTGGCTGCGGCTGCTCGGCGCGGTCGGCATCCTGGTGGCGCTGGGCTGGCGGCTGGGCGCCGGCGCGTTCCTGGACGGACTCCGCGCCGTGAACGCCTGGTCGGTCGCCGCCGCGCTCGGCATCGGGCTGCTGACCACGGTGACCAGTGCCTGGCGGTGGTGCGTCATCGCCCGCCGCCTCGGCCTGCCGCTCACCCTCGGCACGGCCGTGTCCGACTACTACCGGGGTCTGCTGCTCAACGCCGTGCTGCCCGCCGGCGTGCTCGGCGACGTGCACCGCGCGGTGAGCCACGGACGGCAGTCCGGTGACGTCGGGCGCGGTGTGCGGGCGGTGGTGTTCGAGCGGTTCGCGGGCCAGGTGGTGCTGATCGCGCTCGGGGTCGCGGTGCTGTTCAGCGAGTCCGTGCCGGTCGAGCTGCCGAGCCGGGAAGTCCTGGTCGGGACGCTGGTCGTGCTCGCGGTCGCGGCTGCGGTCGCCGGTCGTTCCGCGAAGGTGCGCCGGGCGTTGAGGACGACCTGGGTGGACGCCCGCACGGGCCTCGTGAACCGTCACGTCCTGCCGAAGGTCGCGCTGCTGTCGGCGGCGACGTTGGCCGGGCACGTGGCGCTGTTCGTCGTGGCGGCCAGGGTCGCCGGCACGGAGGCTTCGATCGGCCGACTCGTCCCGCTGATCGTGCTCGCGCTGCTGGTCATGGCCGTGCCGGTGAACGTCGGCGGCTTCGGGCCGCGTGAGGCGTTCCTGGCGGTGGCGTTCGGCGCGGCCGGTCTGGGCGCCGCGCAGGGGCTGACGACCGGTGTGGTCTACGGGGTGCTGGCGATGATCAGCAGCCTGCCCGGCGTGCTCACGCTGTTCGCACGTGCCCCAGAACAAGGCTCAGCGGAACACGGCTCAGCGGAACAGCGCGAGGTACTGCCCGAACGACTCGACCAGCCCCGCGAGCACGTCCCGGCCCTTGTCGGCTGACGCCAGCGAGGGACGGCCGACCACCCCGGACGACGTGTACGGCGCGAGTCCCAGGGTGAGCATGTGCGGCCGGTCGTCGGCCAGGTGGTCACTCGTCTCGTAACCGGGTTTCAGCAGCTCGGGGTGGGCGTGCAGGAGGATCGACGTCTCCAGCTCGCCCGCGTGCATATCGCTGCGGGACGAGGTCTCAAGTCCGGCGGCGGCCCGCGCCACGGCCCAGTCGCCGCTGCCGGGGAACAGCGCCATCCCCTCGGACTCCTGCACGATGTTCGACAGCACGTAGTTCCCGCCGTGCCCGCTGACCAGGACCAGGTTCGGCACGCCGGACCGGCGCAACGAGTCCGCGACGTCCCGCACCACCGAGTACAGCGTCCGCGCCGAAATGCTCACCGTGCCCGGCCAGTCGGCGTGCTCGTGCGAGCACGAGATCGTGATCGGCGGCAGCAGTTGCACGGGGTGCGCGTCGGCGATCGCCCGCGCGATCGTGCAGGCGATGACCGTGTCCGTCGCCAACGGCAGGTACGGGCCGTGCTGCTCGTGGCTGCCGACGGGCAGGACCGCCACGGTCGCCGCACGCGTCCGCACGTCCTCGGTGGTGTCAGGCGGGTACATGCCCGGCACCGTAGCCAATCCGGTGGCACAGGGCCGGTAGCTCGCCGCTCGCCAACCTCGGCAGCACGGTCGGCAGGTCGTCGAACCGGCTCTCACCGGTGATCAGCGCGTCGAACACGGGATCGGCGAGCAGGTCGAGCGCCAGGGACATCCGCTCTGCGTAAGTGCGGTCCGGCCGCGCGACCACGCCGACCTGGCTGCTGCGCAGCCGCAGCCTGCGGGAGTGGAAGAACTCGCCCAGCGGCACGCTGACCCGGCGGTCGCCGTACCAGCTCAGCTCGACCACCTGCCCTTCCGGCGCGAGCAACGCCAACGACCGCTCCAGCCCCGCGTCGGTCGCGCTCGCGTGCACGACGAGATCGCAGTTCCCCGTCGCCTGATCGGGTGACGCGAAGTCGACGCCGAGCGCGGCGGCCACCGACGCACGGCTCGGATCGGCGTCCACCAGTTGCAACCGCACGCCGGGGAACCGCGCGAGCACGGCGGCCACACTGGACCCGACCATCCCGCCGCCGACGACCGCGATCCGGTCACCGATCAACGGTTTCGCGTCCCACACCGCGTTCACCGCCGTCTCCACTGTCCCCGCCAGCACCGCGCGTGCGGCGGGAACCGAGTCCGGCACGGGTGTCACGGCGTCGGCGGGCACCACGTAATGCGTCTGATGTGGATAGAGGCAGAACACCGTGCGGCCCAGCAGCGGACCCCGTTCCACCACACCGACGTTGAGGTAGCCGTACTTGACCGGCCACGGGAAGTCGCCCTCCTGGAACGGCGCCCGCATCACGTCGTGCTGGCTCTCCGGCACACCACCGCGCAGCACCAGCGTTTCCGTGCCTCGGCTGATCCCGGAGTAGAGGGTGCGCACCAGGACGTCGTCGGGTCCGGGTTCGGGCAGGTCGACCGATCGGATCTCACTTTTTCCCGATGAGGTGAACCAGAGTGCCCTCGCGGAGCGTGTCATCTATACAACCTCCGAACAACCGGGGCCCACCGCCGACGAGGGGCACGATGACCACACTTCAGCACAGCACCACTCCGGCCGTGCGCGGGGTCGCGTCGGTCGTTCGCGACTCATCCCGCGGCGATCACGCTTTTCGATCGTCGCGGGATCAGGCGCGAACGACCGGCCCGACGCGGAGCGTCGCAATCGATCACAGTCGGGTGACCTCGCCCGCGACGCCGAAGGCGGCGCAATTCAACGCAGAACCTGCCGCTTGGGCCGGCATCCAAGTGATCTTGCTCGGCGTGCTGGAGAGCACGGTCGGGCTCGGCGTGATGGGCTGGCTTGCGGGTATTGCCTACGCGGTCGCGACCCAGGCGTTGCTGAGCGGCGCGGTGCAGCGGTCCGCGCGCGGTCTGCTCGGGCCCGCCGACCGCGTCACGCTCGCCAGAGGTTTGCTGGTCGGCGGTGTCACAGCGTTGGTGGCGGACAGGGCGGGTGAGACGGCTGTCCTCGTCGTGTTCGCCTCCGTCGCCCTCGCGCTGGACTTCGTGGACGGCCAGGTCGCCCGCCGCACCGGCACCTCGTCACCGATGGGCGCGCGGTTCGACATGGAGGTCGACGCGTTCCTGATCCTGGTGCTCAGCGTGCACGTCGCCTTGTCGTTCGGGCCGTGGGTGCTGGTGATGGGCGCCCTGCGGTACGCGTTCGTCGCGGCTTCCTGGGGGCTGGACTGGCTGCGGGGCGCTCTGCCGCCCAGCTACGCGCGCAAGGCAGTCGCCGCCGTGCAGGGGATCGTGCTCGTCGTCGCCGCGTCCGGGCTGGTGCCGTACGCCGGTGTGCTGGTCGGACTCGCGCTGGCCTCGCTCATCTGGTCGTTCGGACGTGACATCGTGTGGCTGTGGCGCAACGCCTCCGTCTCGGTTCAAGGAGTCAAGTGATGGCTGTGTCCGGTCCCACACGAACGAGTGTCGTGCGCACCGTCGGGAACGTCGTGCTGTGGGCGTTGCAGCTGCTGCTGGCCGCGTATTTCGTCTACAGCGGGGTATCGCTGCTCGGCGACGACTTCGTGGGCAAGTTCGACAAGATCGGGTTCGGGCAGTGGCTGCGGTACGTCACCGGTGTGCTGGAACTGGCGGGCGCGCTCGGCCTGCTCGTCCCGCGCCTGTGCGGGCTCGCCGGGTTGGGCCTGGTGGGCGTGATGGCCGGTGCGGTCGGCACGGAGCTGGTCATCCTGGGCGACACGGACGGCGCGATGTTGCCCGCGATCCTGCTCGCGCTGGCGGCCGTGGTCGCGTGGTTCCGCCGCGACACCGTTCGAGCCCTGCTTCAGACCTTCGGGAAGTAGCGCAGCACGGCGACGTCACCCAGTTTGGTGACCTCTTCGAGGTGGAAGCGGTGGGCCGGGCCGCCCGGGAACTCGGCCGGGTTGACGAACCGCGGCGCGTTGGCCTGGCCGATCAGCATCGGCGCGACGGCCATCCGGATCTCGTCGGCCAGCCCGGCGGACAGGAACGCGGTGTGGATCGTGCCGCCGCCCTCCACCATGAGCCGGTCCACACCGCGCTCACCGAGGTCGTCCAGCAACGCGCCGAAGTCGATGACCGGCCCGAGGCACACGACCTCCGCCAGGTGACCGACCGCGCCAGAGGCACGCGCACGCCCGGAATCCGTCGTGTAGACGAGCTTGTCGCCGCCGTGGTGCCAGAACTTGAGCGCCGGGTCGAGGTCGCCGCTGCTGGTCACGGTGACCTTCAACGGGTACTCCGGACGTCCTTCGGCGACCCGTGCGGCACGTCGTTCCGCGCTGTTGACGAGCAGCCGCGGGTTGTCCCGCCGGATCGTCGCGGCGCCGACCAGGATCGCACCCGACTCCGCGCGCACCCGGTCGACGTGGTCGAAGTCCTCGGCGTTCGACAACGGGAACCGCTCGTCGCCACGGTCGTCGATGTAGCCGTCCACGCTGACGGCGACGCTGAGCAGGACGTGTGGACGGTTCACGCGACTACCGTACCGACCCCTGAACCGTCGGCAGGTGTGCACGCGTTCTACTCATAGGGGTTGGCACGATCGCGGAGGACTTGCATGGCCGAGGGTGTTGTGGATCATCGTGTCCGCCGGGTCGTGGCGACTGTCCTGACCGTCCTGGCTGCTCTGTTCGTGTTGTTCGCGCTGGTACTCCCCAGGGACTACGACCGGTTCGCGGTCGCCGAGTTCCTGCGCATCCCGGTGGAGGGGCTGCTCGCCGTGGTGCTGGTGCTCGTGCTGCCCGAACGGCCACGACGCGTCGTCGCGGTGGTCGGCGGGGTCGGGCTCGGGGTCCTGCTCGTGGTGAAGGTGCTGGACATCGGCTTCGAGGAGGTGGTCGACCGGCCGTTCGACCTGGTCCTCGACTGGCCGTTGCTGACGCCCGCGGTGGACTACGTGGACGTGACCTCGGGCCGGTTCGCGGCGATCGCGGCGGTGGTGTCGGCCGTGTTGCTGGCGGTCGTGGTGGTGTTCCTGATGACGGGGTCCGCGGTGCGGCTGACCGGAGTGGTGGGTCGCCACCGGCCCGTCGTCACGCGGGTGGTCGCGGTGCTCGCGGTCGTGTGGATCTCGGTTGCCGCACCGGGTCTGCAAGTCGCGCCCGGTGTGCCGATCGCGTCGCACAGCACGGCGGAGTTCGTCTACGACCACGCCCGTCAGGTGCGGGCGGGTCTGCGTGACCAGGAGCAATTCGCGGTTGAGTCGGCTGTGGACGCGTTCCGCGACACCTCGGCCGACCAGATGCTGACCGCCTTGCGCGGCAAGGACGTCGTCGTGGCGTTCGTGGAGAGCTACGGCCGTTCCGCGGTGGAGCACCCCGACATGGCGCCGAAAGTGGGCGCGGTGCTCGACGAGGGCACCCGGCGGCTGGCCGCGGCCGGGTACGCCTCGCGCAGCGCGTTCCTCACCTCGCCGACGGCGGGCGGCGGCAGTTGGCTCGCCCAGGCCACCCTGCTGTCCGGGCTGTGGATCGACAACCAGCAGCGCTACCGCACCCTGCTGGCCAGCGACCGGTTGACGCTGGGCGGTGCGTTCCGGCGCGCGGGCTGGCGTTCGGTCGGCGTCATGCCGGGCATCGTCAAGACCTGGCCGGAGGGCGAGTTCTTCGACTACAACCGGATCTACGGGTTCGACGACCTCGGCTACCGGGGTCCCCGGTTCGGCTACACGACCATGCCCGACCAGTACACGATGTCGATGTTCCAGCGCAACGAGCGCGACGCCGAACACGCCCCCGTGATGGCCGCGATCCCGTTGCTGTCCAGCCACGCGCCGTGGTCGCCCCAGGCGTCGGCGGTCGACTGGGACGAAGTCGGCGACGGCTCGGTGTACAACTCGATGAAGTCGGGCGAGGCCCCGATGGAAGACATCTTCGGCCGTGACCCCTCGGTGGTGCGGGACGACTACGCCAGGTCGATCGAGTACTCGATCAACACCCTCGTGTCCTACGTCGAGACCTACGGCGACGACAACCTCGTGCTGGTCTTCCTGGGCGACCACCAGCCCGCGCAGTTCGTGACGGGCGCGGACGCGAGCAAGGACGTGCCGATCACCATCGTGGCCCGCGACCCGGCCGTGCCGGCCCGGACCGCCGCCTGGGGCTGGTCGGACGGTCTCAAGCCGGGCCCGCAGGCGCCGGTCAGCCCGATGAACACGTTCCGCGACCAGTTTCTGACGACGTTCCGCTAATACCTGAATTCCAGCGGCCTACGTCACCCATTCGCCACCAATGCACTACGGTCGGCGGCGCAGACAGATCCACTTCTGGGGGAACTCTATGAGATCTTTCCGACGCAGGCTGCTGACCGCCACCGCTCTGGTCGGGGCGACGACACTGGTCGGCGCCATGACCACGGTGTCGACCGCGAGTGCGGGCGACAACGTGAGCGCCCGCCTCGCCGAGGCGCTGCGGCAGGCCGTGGTCGCGCAGGACTTCAAGGACGTCATCGACCTGACGCCGCCGGAGCAGGTGACGGCGTCAGGTCGAGCGGGCACGTCCCGGGCGGGCACGTCCCGTGCCGGCGCGCCGGAGAAGTACGACTCGGTGCCCGCCGAGGAGATGGCCGCCGAGCTGTCGGCCTCGTCGAGCGCCGCCGCCGGCCGGCCGATCCACCAGATGCCGAACATGGACCTCGCGGTGATCGAGCTGGACGGCTACGGCCGGCCGATCGCGATGGCCGACGTGCTGCTCAGCCCGCAGTACCCGAACGGCGTCGTGGTGCCGCTGAACAAGCGGAAGCTGGCCACCGACCAGGTGCGCTACCGGTGGTGGGACGACACCGAGTGGGACGTCAACGGCGGCAAGGGCACCCGTGACGTGCTCGCCGGCCGGGAGAACGCGCCGATCGACTTCTCCTCGCCGTACCCGGCCTCGGTGCTCAAGCTGATGGTGGGCTTCGGCGTGCTGCGGCTGGCCGACGCGGGTCGGGTGAACCTCGACGCCGTCTACGACTACCAGCCGGTGACGATCAACCCGGCGTGCGGCGGCGCGTCCAGCAAGGTGATCCGGCAGCACTTCGACGAGATGATCACCAAGTCGCAGAACGAGTCGACCTGCGCGCTGATCAAGATGATCCACGACCTGGGCGCGTGGGACCAGGTCAACCAGATGTTCGTCGACCTCGGCATGCCGACGCTGATGGTGACCGGCACCAACCCGGGCAACGGCGGCCGGTGGATCGGCTCGAACATGAGCAGCATCGACACCGCGAAGCTGCTCCTGCTGGTCAACGGCGGCTACGGCACGCTGTGGACGACCGACGCGGGCAAGGCGGTCACCCGCAACGAGCTGAGCGCGGCCTCGCGCGGCCAGTTCCTCAAGTCGCTGGGCGACCAGGGCCACAACGAGATGCTGTCCACCACCAACTGGTGCGGGCGCGACTACCCGGTCCAGGGCATCCCGCAGGTCACGCCGCAGCGCTGGATCCAGCCCGACGGCACGGTCAAGGTCGGTGACGCCGTGTACGACAGCGACGTGCGGCCGTGCAACGAGTCCGCCGAGGTGACCTACGGGCACAAGACCGGCTGGGTCGACACCACCGGTAGCGACGCGGGCATCGTGAAGTCCTTGCCGGGCAAGGAGAAGCGCAACTACATCGTGGTCGCGTTCTCCAACCTGGGCACCGACTACGTCGACACCTACCGTCCCGCCGACCCGCCCGGCGTCTTCCCGGTGCTGTACACCGAGAAGTACGCCAAGCTGGGTGCGGCCGTGGACCGGATCGTCACTTCGCTGCGCTGATCTCCCGTTGTCCGAGATCGCCCGCCGACTCCCGAGTCGGCGGGCGATCTTTTTGTCGGAACGCGGCCACGTGGTCCCGCACCCAGGTCGCGAAGCTGGTCGCCGGCCGGCCCACCGACGACTGTGCCCGTGGGCGCACCCGCGTTTCTTGGAGATTTCGGCTCAGTCGAGCGCCACAGTGGCGGCCGGTCGACGGAAAAGCTGTTGGCGCGTGCGACCGGTTTCCGGTGGACTTCTGGTCATGAGCGATCAGCCCGTGGTGCGGCCCGTGCCCGTCAGCGGCTTCCCCGAGTGGCTGCCGCATGTGCGCATGGTCGAACTGCGCTGGCTGGACGGCATCCGGGCGGCGTTCGAGCGGTACGGGTTCTGCTCGGTCGAGACGCCCGCGGTGGAGCGGGTGGAGGTGTTGCTGGCCAAGGGGGAGACCTCGAACGAGGTCTACACGCTCGGGCGGGCGCAGGGCTCGGAGGAGGGGCAGCTCGGGCTGCACTTCGACCTCACCGTGCCGTTCGCGCGGTACGCGGCGCAGCACTTCAACGAGCTGGTCTTCCCGTTCAAGCGGTACCAGGTGCAGCGCGTGTGGCGTGGTGAACGGCCGCAGGACGGGCGGTTCCGCGAGTTCACCCAGTGCGATATCGACGTGATCAACGTGGACGAGGTGCCGTTGCACTTCGACGCCGAGCTGCCGCGCATCATCCACGAGGTGCTGACCTCGCTCGACCTGCCCGCGTGGACCATCAACGTCAACAACCGCAAGGTGCTGCAGGGCTTCTACGAGGGCCTGGGCATCGCGGACCCGCTCGACGTCATCCGCGCCGTGGACAAGATCGGCAAGATCGGTGTCGACGGGGTGGCGGACCTGTTGGTCGACCGGCTGAAGCCGGAGCAGGTCGAGGCCGTGCTGGAGTTGGCGCGGCTGCGCGGTGGAGTGGAGGCGGTGCGGAAGCTCGGGATCACGTCGGGCCTGCTCGAAGAAGGCCTCGAAGAGCTGGACTTCGTGCTCCGGGAGCTGTCCGACCTGCCCGAGGTCGTCGCCGACTTCTCCATCGCACGCGGCCTGGACTACTACACCGGCACGGTCTACGAGGGGAACTTCGTGGACTGGCCCGAGTACGGCGCCATCTGCTCGGGCGGCCGGTACGAGAACCTGGCCGGGTCGTTCATCCGCCGCAGCCTGCCGGGTGTCGGCATGTCGATCGGGCTGACCCGGATCTTCGCCAAGGTGCTCTCCGCCGGGCTGCTCGACACCGGACCGAGCACGCCGACCGATGTTCTCGTGGTGCTGCCGAAGGACGGGCGTCAGCGAGCCACCGGAACGGCGAAGGCGTTGCGGGAACGCGGTTTCAACGTCGAGCTGTACCACCAGGAGGACAAGCTGGCCAAGCAGGTCCGGTACGCCTCCCGCAAGGGCATCCCGTTCGTGTGGTTCCCGCCGTTCGAGGACGGCAGGCCGCACGAGGTCAAGGACCTGGCCACCGGCGTGCAGACCACCGCGGACCCGGAGACCTGGTCGCGCGGGCAGGGGTGAGCTGCCCGCGCGACCACGACGTCAGCGCCGGTTCAGGCGGTCCGGGATCGGGCCCAGCTCGTAGGTCTGCCAGAAGAACCGGTCGGCCGCGTGCTGGTCGGCGGCGAAGTTGATCGCCTCGACGATCCGCCGCGCCCGGATCTTGAACGCCAGCGCCCAGGTGATGTCCAGACCCTCCGGGTTGGTGCTCCAGCCGCGGTGCAGGTCGATGACCCAGTCGCCGTCCGGGGCCAGCGCGATCGGCTCGGCGCGGAAGCCCGCCTTGGCCAGTTCGGTGAAGAACGCCAGCACTTCCTCGACGCCGGTCTTGGTGCCCGACAGCGGGTGGTGGCCGGGGATCGTCCACCGGATGTCGTCGGCGAAGAACCGGCGCAGCTCGTTCGGGTCACCCGTCGCGTAGGCCGCGTAGTAGTCCTTGATCAGCTTGACGTTCGGGTGGTCCCGGGTGCCGGGGGCGGCGGTCGCGGTGCCGGAGCCGAGCAGGGAGCCTGCCGCCACTCCCACCGCGGTCATCCCGAAACCGCGCAGCACATCGGCTCGGGACACGCCTGCAGGGTCTTCCGTCGTCATGCTCACTCCTGGTTGAGAGGCCACGAATTCCATCCGGAGTAGGGAATCCGTCGGCACCTCGACCGTATGGTCGCCGAACATGACAGGTCCAATACCTGCGGCGATTACACATGCGCATGGGTGTCGGCTCCTGACCGACTGCGGGGTGCCCGTGGCGGCACCCCGCGGAGGAGTGGTCAGGCGGTGGCCTTCGCGGCCTCGAGGATCAGGTCCGCGACGGCGTCCGGGTTGGACACCGCGACCGCGTGGGACGCGTCGACGCGGACGGTCTTCGACCCCGCGCGCTCGGCCATGAACTCCTGCGCCTGCGCCGGGATGGCGTTGTCCTGTGTGGCCACCAGCGCCCAGGACGGCAGCCTGCGCCACGCGGGCTCACCCGACAGGCCCGTGGTGAGGGCCTTCTCGGTGACCGGGCGCTGGGTCGCCGCCATCACCCGGGTCGTGTCCGCGGGCAGGTCACCGGCGAAGACGTCGCGGAAGTCCTCCGACTTGATCCGCAGCTCCGGCTCGCCGTCGTGCACGAGCACCGCGGTGGTGTCCGGGCCCAGCTTGGCACCCGGGAAGCGGGTCGCGAGCCCCAGCGCGCTGTCACCGGTGTCCGGCTGGAACGCCGCGATGTAGACCAGCGCGTCCACGTTCGGCAGCTCCTGCGCAGCCCGGCTGATCAGCACGCCGCCGTAGGAGTGGCCGACCAGCACGACCGGGCCGTCCACGGCCTTGGCGACGGAGGCGACGTAGGCCGCGTCGCTGTCGACACCGCGCAGCGGGTTCGACACCGCGACGACCTCGTAGCCCCGGTCTTGGAGCAGGGCCACCACGCCGTTCCAGCTGGACGAGTCGGCGAACGCGCCGTGGACGAGGACGACGGTCGGGTTCTTGCTGCTCATCTTCAACCTCACTAGGGAGAACGATCGGTCTTTCTAGTGGAGAGACTAGTCGTTCTCCCTTCGGGGGCAAGGTGACGAGCGCAACGATGCAGAACGACTGGTCTTTCTCTAAGCTTGGGGCGTGAGGAGTGCCCGGGAAGCCCACCCGAAGGACCGGTTGCTGCGCACGGCGTCGCGCCTGTTCTACGCCGAAGGCATCCACGCCGTGGGGGTGGATCGCCTGGTGAGCGAGGCCGCGGTGACCAGGGCGACGTTCTACCGGCACTTCCCCGGCAAGGACGACCTGGTCGCCGCCTACCTCAAGACGGCGAGCGAGGCCATCCGCGAGGCCATTGGCCGGGCCCGCGAGGACAAGACGCCGCGGGAGGCCCTGATCGCCGTCATGTCCGTGATCGGCGACGCGACGTGCGCGGACGACTTCCGGGGTTGCCAGTTCATCAACGCCGCCGCCGAGTACCCGGACTCGGACCACCCGGTGCGTGCGGTGATCGACGACCACCGCACGTGGTTCCTCGGGGTGCTCCGCGACCTCGCCGCCGAACTGGGCCACCCGGACCCCGACCACGCCGCCCGCGTGCTCGTGCTGCTGCGCGACGGCGCCTTGCAGGGCGGGGAACTCGACGACCCCGCCGTGGTCCGCGAGACGCTGCACCGAGCCGTCGAAGACCTCATCCCGCACTAGGTGGACGCGGTGTCACGCCTGGCGCGCCGTGCGGATCTGCAGCGGGCGGCTGAGCTGGACGAACAAACCGAGTACCTACTGTGTCGCCACACGGCTCGAGCCGTTGTGCGATGCTGTCGGCCGGCCTTGGGGGAGGAATCGCAGTGGAAGGCTTGGCACCGCCGGAGGTCCGGGACGCCGCCGAGTTCACCGCGGCCCTGCGCGCAGTGCGGGTCCGCACCGGGTTGAGCTTCCGGCAGCTGGAACGGCGTGCGGCGCGGGTGGGAGATGTCCTGCCGGCGTCCACGCTGAGCACCGCCCTGTCCCGCAACACGTTGCCGCGTGAACACCTGCTGGCCGCGTTCATCCGCGCGTGCGGCGGCGACGACCGCACAGTCCAAGCCTGGACCGCCATCAGAGCCGACCTGGCCGTCGCCTCGCTGAACCCCGCCGACACAGCCCCACCAACCACCCCGCTCGTGTCCCCGCCGCCGCTGCCCACACCGGCCGAGGGCACCCCCGCACCCGCCGCCGAGCCCACACCTCCGGCCGCTGACCCTGCCGTGCCCGCAGCCCCGGCCGCCGCTGAGTCCACAACCCCGGCCGCCGCCGCGCCTGCCGTGCCCGCAGCCCCGGCCGCCGCTGAGTCCACAACCCCGGCCGCCGCCGCGCCTGCCGTGCCCGCAGCCCCGACCGCCGCCGAGCGTGGCGAGTCCGCCGCACTACCCGCCGAACCTCCACCGGCCGTACCCACCACATCCCCGGCGCCACCACCCACCGCACCCACCGCACCCACCGCACCCGCCGCCACCCCATCCCCGGACCCCGCCGCATTCGGCGCCCCCACCGCGTCCCGCACCCGACGCCGGCTGATGGTGGTGGGTGCCGTGGTCGCGGTGGCGGCGATCGCGCTGGCGGTCGTGCTCACCGACGGACTTCCGGCCGGCCAGAACGCCGCCGCACCCACCACGAGCGCGACCACGACCGAGCCGTCCCCCGCACCGACGACCACCGACCAGTCGTCCTCGGTGCCCACCACGACGACCCCACCCGCCGAGTCGCCGAAAGCCCCGCCACCACAAGCACCCACCACGACGACCACCGCAGCACCGGCACCGGCCCCCGCGCCCCAACCGGCACCCGGCAGCCCGAGGAACGGCGTCCAGCCGATCCGCGTGGCACACACCGGTTTCTGCATCGGCGAAGGCCCGCAGATGTTCACCGACCAGAACAAAATCGTTCTGGGCCAGCACAACTGCGCCACCGCCACCCCGCCCACCGAACTGGTGCGCCAAGGCGACGGCAGCTACCTCATCAAGCTGCACAACGCGCAGTACGGCATCGGCTGCGCCACCATGGACTACGGCGGCACCGACAGCGACGTCCTCCTGGCCGGGGACAACTGCGACGCGAGCCGGACCGACCAGAGGTTCACCCTCGAACCGGCCACGGGCGGCTTCCGACTCCGCTCGGTCCCGGGTGCCGCGTACTGCATCGGTGTCCTCGAAGGCAGCACCGATCCGGGCGTCCAACTCATCCAGCGCCCCTGCAGCGGCAAGGCGCACGAGGTGTTCATCTTCGGCTAGCCGTCGACGGCGGCGTCCTGGAACCGGCCCGCGTCCGCAGCGGCGACGAAAGCGGCGACGAAGGTGTGCACGGCATCGGGGTTCACGCCCGCCGCTCGCTTTGAGCACGCTGATCAACGTCAGGTCGTCGGGAGGGCTCGGTGGAGCGGTCGCTGGGGCGGCGGTTCGGGTGGTTGTGGGCGGCGTACGGGGTCAGCGCGTTCGGCACCCGGCTCGCGTTCGACGCGTTCCCGTTGATCGCGGTCTTCGTGCTGCACGCCGAGGCAACAGACGTGTCGCTGCTCGCCGCCGCGGGTCTGGCGGTGGGTGCCGCGGTGGCGGTGCCGCTCGGCCCGTGGGTGGAGTTCCGCCGCAAACGACCGGTGATGGTGGCGATGGACCTGACCCGCTTCGCGGCGTTGACGAGCGTGCCCGCCGCGTTCGCACTGGACCGGCTCACCTTCGCCCATCTCCTGGTCGTGGCGGTCGTCGTGGCCGCATCCGACATCACCTTCCAGGCGGCAACCGGCGCATACCTGAAAACGCTGGTGCGCCCCGAGGACCTGCTCATCGCGAACGGCCGCTTCGAATCCACCGCCTGGACCGCCACCGCACTAGGACCACCGCTGGGCGGGGCCGCGATCGGCCTGTTCGGCCCGGTGACGACCGTGGTGGCCGACGCGGTCAGCTACCTGCTCTCGGCCATCGGCGTCCTGGCGATCGGCGGAAAGGAGCCGCGCCCCACGCGAACCGGTGGACCGAGCCTGCGAGCCGCCGACGTCCTGGAAGGGTGGCGGTACATCCTGACCCACCCGACACTGCGCCCGCTGTTCTGCAACACGGTCCTGGTCAGCGGCCTGATCATGGCGTCCTCGCCGGTGCTGGCCGTCCTCATGCTCGGCGACCTGGGTTTCACGCCGTGGCAGTACGGCCTGGCGTTCGCGGCGCCCTGCATCGGCGGCCTCATCGGCTCACGGCTGTCCCGCCGACTGGTCGCGCGGTTCGGGCGGCACAGGATCATGCTCACGGCCGGGACACTGCGCGCGTGCTGGCCCGTCGGGTTGGCTTTCGTCCACTCAGGCGCCACCGGGCTGGTGCTGGTCATCGTGGTCGAGTTCGGCCTGATCACCTGCATGGGCGTGTTCAACCCGGTGTTCGCCACCTACCGGCTCAACCACGTCCCGACGGACCGCGCCGCCCGCACCCTGTCGGCGTGGTCGGTGACCAGCAAAGCCACCATCGCGGCCATGACCGCACTTTGGGGCCTGCTGGCCGGTCTCACCAGCCCCCGCACCGCGATCGCGATCGCCGGTCTCCTGATCCTGACGACCCCGCTCCTGCTACCCCGACACGACAACGCGCAGCAGCCCGAACAATCGCCGGCCCGCAACCGACCCTGACAACAGCCGCCGCGCACCGCGCCAACCGCCGCGCTTCGCAGGGGTACCCGCCAGGGGACCCCTGCTTTGATCTTACCGACGGGGTCCGACAATTCGGGGCGGAGCGGCGGCACGCGCACGGCGTTCAGGGCAGGTCAGGTGCGCATCTCGCGCGTCCGCCACAGCACCAGCACGAAGTACGGCGTGCCGATCAACGCGATCACCAACCCGGCGGGCACCTGCGCGGGCGCGATCACGGTCCGCCCCAACGTGTCCGCCGCACTCACCAACACCGCACCAACCGCCGCCGCGACCGGAATGACGCGCGCGTGCCGACCGCCGACCAACGACCGGGCCAAGTGCGGCGCGACCAACCCCACGAACGCCACCACGCCGATCGCCGACACGGCCGTAGCCGCCAGCACCCCCGCACCCAGCAGGATCACCAGCCGCGACCGCTCCACCCGCATCCCGAGCACGCGCGGCGTGTCCTCGTCCAGGCTGTGCAAGTCCAGCTCACGGTGCCGAGCCCACAACAACGGCGTCAGCAGCACCAACGCCAGCACCGTCGGCAGCACCTGCTCCAGCGTCCGCCCGTACGTGGACCCGGACAGCCACGTCAACGCCTTCGCCGTGTTCCACGGATCGGACGTCACGATCAGCAACGTGATCAGCGCCATCCCCGCCGACCACATCGCGATCCCGATCACCACCAACCGGTCCGAGTCCAACCCGGACCGCCAAGCCAGCCCGTAGACCAGCGCGAACGCCACCAGCGCACCGACACCAGCCGCACCGGCGATGTCCCACGCCCCGGCCATCGGCACAGCCGTGATCAACGTGATCGCACCCAGCCCGGCACCCGCCGTGATCCCCAGCAACCCCGGCTCCGCCAACGGGTTCCGGCTCACCGACTGGATACCGCACCCCGCCACCGCCAACGCCGCACCCGCCACCAACGCCGCCAGCACGCGCGGCAGCCGCTGGTCGACCACGAACGTCAACGCGGTCCCCGAACGCCCGGACAACCAGTTCGCCAGATCACCCAGCAGCACCAACCGGTCCCCGAACATCAACCCCACGACCGGCGCCGAAAGAACCAACACCGCCAGCACGGCAGAAGTCACCGCGAGCCGACGCGGCGACCCCGCCACACCGACCCGCCCGGCCGGCGCCTGCCGGGGCGTCCCACCCGACCGCCCACGCCGCGCCAACCAGATCAACACCACCGCACCGAGGATCGTCGTAGTGACCCCGGTAGGCACCCGAACCGCCGCCGCAGACCCCATCACGGCCCGCAGCAGCACGTCCGCGCCGAGCACGATGACCACACCGACCAGCCCCGAGACCGGCAGCAACACCCGGTGCCTGCCCAACCCCGGCACGAACGGCGTCAGCAGCCGCGTGATCACCGGCGCGCTCAGCCCGACGAACCCGATGGGCCCGGCGATCGTCACCGCAGCCGCCGTCAACGCCACGGTCAACAGCACCGCGCCGACCCGTGTCCGCCGCACCCTCAACCCGAGCACGGTCGCGTTGTCGTCACCCAGAGCCAGGATGTCCAGCGACCGCCCCATCACCACCAGCGCCGCCACCGAGACCACCACCACGGGCGTCATCTGCGCGGTCGCGTTCAGGTCGCTCACCGTCAACGACCCTGAACCCCAGGCGAACAGCCCGGTCGTCTCCTGCTCGTACATCAGCAACAACAGAACGGTCGCCGACTGCAACGTCAACATGACCGCCGAGCCGACCAGCACCAACCGCGGACTGGTCGAACCCCCACCGGACAGCCCGAGCACGACGACCGCCGCCGCGAGCCCGCCGACGAACGCCGCCCCACCCGCGGGCAACGTCGGCAGGCTCAACCCGAACGCCGCGATCGCGACCACGGCCAGGTGCGAGCCCGCGTTCACGGCGAGCGTGTCCGGTGACGCCAACGGGTTGCGCGCCACCGACTGCATACCCGCACCGGCGACGCCGAGAGCGACACCGAGCAGCAACGCGGCCAGCAGGCGCGGCACGCGCGAACCCTCCAGCACGGCGAGGGTCTGCGCGTCCCCGTTGCCCAGCAAGGCGTCGAGCACGTCGAGCACATCGGTCGACGCGGTGCCCTGGGTGAGGTGGACGGCGGAGAGCACGGCGATGGCCGCCACGATCCCCGCCGTCACGACGGCGGTGCGCATCAGGCGGTGGTGGCCTTCACGAACTGCTCGGCGACGTGGACGACCGACTTCGGCCCGCCGAACATCCAGGTGCCCGGCTCCAGCTTGACCACCTTCTGCGAGACGACGAACGGCAGCCGCTGCCACACCGGGTTCTGCGCCAGGCCGGTGGTGAACACGTCTTCCTCGGAAGCGGCGTAGAACAGCACGGTCTTCGGGTCGGTGATCGCGGTCATGCCCTCGACGTCGGTCGCGCCCAGACCCCACTGCGCGTCGACCTCGCCGGTCCACACGTTCTTCAGGCCGACGGCCTCGGCGGTGTCGGAGACCAGCGAGCCCTTGCCGAACGGGCGGATGTTGACCGTGCTGCCCTCCATCCAGCCGTCGGCCATCAGGAACGGCGTGCCGGTCGCGCCCTTGGCCTCGACCGCCTTCTTGCCCTCGGCCAGAGCGCTGTCCATGTCGGACAGCAGCTGGTCGCCCTCGGCGGACTTGCCGATCGCCTGGGCGATCATCTTCACGTCCTCGCGCAGCCGGTCGAAGTTCCGGGAGGCGTCACTGGACTTGGTGACGACCACCGGCACGTACTTCTCCAGCTGGCCGGCCAGCGTCTCGCCCCGGCCCTGGGGCATGATCACCACGTCCGGGTTCAACGCGACGATCGAGTCGACGCTGGGCTCGTTGCGCTTGCCGACGTCCTTCACGTCGTCGGCGAGCGGCGCGGCCACGTCCCAGGTCTTGTAACCGGCGGTGTCCGCGACACCCACCGGCATGACCCCCAGTGAGGCGACAACTTCGGTCTCGCCCCACTCCAGCACCACGACCCGCTTGGCCGGGGCCTTGAGCTCCACGGCCTTGCCGCGGGAGTCGGTCACGGTGACCGGTCCGCCGGCGGACTCGGTCGGCTGCGTCGCCGGTGTCTCGGTGGTGCCGCACGCGGACAGCAGGACGGCTGCCGCGACGAGGGCAGGGGTCGACAAGCGCATCGCTCGAACCTCTCAGCTTCAGGGACTGGTCAGACCGCTCGTGGGGTGTGCCTGCCGAGGGGACGGCAGTGGATCGCGCCGGTCACCGGGTCGTCGGCGACGTGCACCGTGACGCCGTAGGCGTGGGTGAGGTGGTCACCGGTGAGGACGTCGCGGACCCCGCCCGCCGCGACGACCTTGCCCTCGGACAGCAGGACGACCTCGTCGGCGATGATCGCCGCGTGGTCGAGGTCGTGCAGCACGACGCCCACCGCCACGTCGTGGTCGTCCGCCAGGTCTCGCACCACGTCGAGGACTTCGACCTGGTAGCGCAGGTCGAGGTGGTTGGTCGGCTCGTCCAGCAGCAGCACGGACGTCTGCTGCGCCAGGCACGACGCCAGCCACACCCGCTGCAACTCGCCGCCGGACAGCTCGTCCACGCCGCGGTCCGCCATCGCGGTGACGCCGGTCAGCTCCATGGCGCGCGTGACGGCGGCGTTCCCCTCCAGGTCCACACCGCGCCACCCGGTCCGGTACGGGTAGCGGCCGTAGGAGACGACGTCGCGCACCGACACACCGGACGGCGTGGGCCGCTGCTGGGTGAGCAGGGTGACGTTGCGGGCGAACTCCTTGCCGGACAGCGCGGAATGCCCCCACACCGGGCGCTCGCCCAGCCGCACCTGGCCCTCACGCGGCCGGTGCAGGCGCGCGAGGGACCGCAGCACGGTCGACTTGCCGGACCCGTTGGGCCCGACGAGCGCCGTCACCGCGCCCGCGCGCAGTCCGAGCGAGACCCCGTGCACCACGGCGTGGTCGTGGTACGCCAGTACCAGCTCCTCGCCCGCGAGCAGCGCATCTCCCTTGGACATGAGGGGAGCCTAACCTAAGGTGCCCGATCGCCCGATGGGCGTGATCTACTGCACCTTCCGGACGATCCGCAACGGAGAGCCGGCTCGGCGGGGTTCAGGCGTGGAAATGACGTCGCGTGTCGGCCACCAAGGACGTGAACACCTTCGTGTTGATCCCGCCGCCGAACTTCAGCGCCGGCTCGTACGCGAACGTCCAGGTGAGCCGGCACCCGTCCGGTGTCCGCTCCACCAGGTAGTCCTCCCCGAACCGGCGGAACACCGGCAGGTTGGCCCGCTCCGCCCGGAACGACTGCCGCCGGTGGTCCTCCCAGCGGAAGAAGACCTCGTGCAGCCGCAGCACGCCCAGCACCGCCGCAGTCCTCGTCGTGCCCACCCCGAACGGCCGGGGCGAGGTGTACTCCACCGACGACAGCAGGCGGCACCACCACAGCGGGTTGGAGGCGGTCAGGCCGCGCCACACACGTTCGGGTGACACCGGCAGGTCCAGCTCGTAGCTGCGGCGCTCCGGTGCCGAGTCGAAGAAGTCCACGTCGAACGGCTCCAAGCGGGGCACGTAATCCAGTGTGTCTCGACCCGCCCCGCACCGCACACCCGGCGGCCACTCAGCGCAGTACCGCACTCCGCCAGTCGGGGGTACCCGCCGCTCGAACGTGTAGATCAGTCCCGGTAGGTCTTGGCTGTCACGCCACGGCACTGGTTGCGTACGAGGTGTATGCCACCGACCGAGAGGTGCGAGCCGATGCAGCCGTTCCAGTTGCCGGATTTCTACATGCCCTATCCGGCGCGGCTGAACCCCAACCTGGAACGCGCGCGGGCGCACACGAAGGTGTGGGCCCACGAGATGGACATGATCGACGTCCCCCAGCACGGCACGGTCATCTGGACCGAGGACGACCTCGACTCGCACGACTACGCGCTGCTCTGCTCCTACACCCACCCGGACGCCTCCCCGGACGACCTCGACCTGGTCACCGACTGGTACGTCTGGGTCTTCTACTTCGACGACCACTTCGTCGAGCTGTACAAGCGCAACCCGGACGTGGCGGGCGCGAAGGCGTACCTCGACCGGTTGCCGCTGTTCATGCCGGTCGACGGCCAGATCACCGAGGAGCCGACGAACCCGGTCGAGAAGGGCCTCGCCGACCTGTGGACGCGCACCGTCCACAGCCACTCGCTCGACTGGCGGCGCCGGTTCGCGGACAACACCAAGCACCTGCTGGACGAGTCCATGTGGGAGCTGCTGAACATCTCCGAGGGCAGGCTCTCCAACCCGATCGAGTACATCGAGATGCGCCGCAAGGTGGGCGGCGCGCCGTGGTCGGCGAACCTGGTCGAGCACGTCACCGGCATGGAGGTCCCGGCGCACATCGCGTTGAGCCGCCCGATGGGCGTGCTGCGCGACACCTTCGCCGACGCCGTGCACCTGCGCAACGACCTGTTCTCCTACGAGCGCGAGGTGCTGGACGAGGGCGAGCTGAGCAACGGCGTCCTGGTGCTGGAGAAGTTCCTCGACATCGGAACCCAGGAGGCCGCCGAGGCGGTGAACGACCTGCTCACGTCCCGCCTGCACCAGTTCGAGCACACCGCCGTCACCGAGGTGCCGCCGCTGCTGGACGAGTACGCCGTCGACCCGGCGGGCAGGCTCGCCGTGCTGGCGTACGTGAAGGGCCTTCAGGACTGGCAGTCCGGCGGCCACGAGTGGCACGCCCGGTCCAGCCGCTACATGAACGACGGGGCGGTCACCGCGAACCCGGTCCTCGGTGGACCGACGGGCCTGGGCACGAGCGCCGTCCGCTCGCTGATCGCCACCGCGCCGCAGCGCCTGCGCAGCTTCAGCCACGTGCCGTTCGAGGAGGTCCCGTCGCTGCCGGAACCGGCCCTGGACATGCCGTTCACGCTGAAGGTGAGCCCGCACTGGAAGGACGCCCTGGAGAAGAGCATCGCCTGGGCGCGTGACATGGGCATCTTCGACGACACCCCGCGCGTGTGGACCGAGAGCAAGCTGCGCGACTACGACCTCGCGCTGTGCTCGGCGGGCATCGACCCGGACGCCACGGCGGAGGAGCTGGAGATCTCCGCGCTGTGGCTGACGTGGGGCACCTACGGCGACGACTACTACCCGTACACGTTCGGCCGGACACCCGACATGGCCGCCGCGAAGGCCACCACCGAACGGCTGAAGCAGATGATGCCGCTGGAGGGCGAGGCGCCCGCGCCGGTGACCCCGATGGAACGCGGCCTCGCCGACATCTGGCAGCGCACCACGGCCCCGATGCCGCCGGAGAACCGGCTCCAACTGCGCAACGCGCTGGACCTGATGCTGGACAGCTGGCTGTGGGAGCTGAAGAACCAGCACGAGAACCGCGTGCCGGACCCGGTCGACTACGTCGAGATGCGCCGCCGGACGTTCGGCTCGGACCTCACCATGAGCCTGGCCCGGTTCGGCCACGGCCGGCTGGTGCCGGACGAGATCTACCGCACCAGGACCATCCGCAACATCGAGAACTCGGCGATCGACTACGCGACCATCCTCAACGACCTCTACTCGTACCGGAAGGAGATCCAGTACGAGGGCGAGGTGCACAACATGGTCCTCGTGGTGCGCAATTTCCTGGACGTCGACCTGGAGCGGGCGTACGCGATCACCACCGACCTGGCGAATGCGCGGCTCAAGCAGTTCCAGCACTCCGTCGCGGTCGAGTTGCCGACGTTGTTCGAGGAATTCGACCTGGAACCGGAGACGCGGGCCGCGCTCACCGCGCACGCCGCCGAACTGGAGGACTGGATGGCCGGGATCCTCAACTGGCACCGCGAGGTAGTCCGCTACCACGACGCCGACCTGGCCAAACACTTCGGCGGCCGGGAGTTGGCCGGTACGGCGCAGGCGCTGCGCGGGCCGACCGGGCTCGGCACTGCGTCAACCCGCGTTCTGATGAACATGGTGAACAGCGGGTGACGTGTATCTGAATGGCAATCATCGGAATTGCAAATAATGAGTGGAGGTGATTCGCGGAACTTTTACCCGAGTACCACTCGAATTCGATGGCAGTATGTCTGGCGTGGTCGAGGGTGGAGTTCGCTACCGGTTGTTGGGCGCGGTCGCGGTCCACGTCCACGGCGAGCCGGTCCGACTCGGCGGCCCGAAGCAGCGCGCGGTGCTCGCCGCGTTGCTGCTCAGCGCGAACCGCGTGGTGTCCGAGGAGCAGCTGATCGGGCTCGTCTGGGACGGCGAGCCGCCGACGAGCGCGCGCGGCCAGCTCCAGGTGCGGATCTGGGAACTGCGCAAACTCCTCGGCCGGTCCGCGATCGTGCGCCGGTCGCCCGGCTACCTCATCGAGGTGCGGCCCGGACAGCTGGACGTCCAGGTGTTCACCGACGAGGTCGCGGCAGCCCGCGTCGACTTGGCCGAGGGGCGGGTCGACGCGGGCGTCGCGCGTCTGCGGGACGCCCTGGCGCTGTGGGAGGGGCCGGTCCTCGGCGGGGTGACCGAGGCGCTGCTGGACCGGGAGAGCCGGTTGCTGGAGGAACGGCGGCTGGCCGCCGTGGAGGACCTGTTCGACGCCGAGCTGCGGGCCGGGCGGCACGCGGCCGTGATCGGTGAACTGCGCCGGGCCGGTGCCGAGTACCCGTTCCGGGAACGGCTCCAAGCCGCGTTGATGCTCGCGCTGCACCGTTCCGGGCGCACGTCGGAGGCGCTGGCGGTGTACGCGGAGACGCGGCGGCGGTTCACCGACGAGCTCGGCATCGAGCCGGGGCGCGGGCTGCAGGAGCTGCACGTCCAGGTGTTGCAGGGTGAGGAGCCGGCGTCCGTGCCGGTGACGCGTCCGGCGCAGTTGCCGCACGACGTGCGGGCGTTCACCGGCAGGCAGGCCGAGCTGGCGCGGTTGGACGACGCCGGGATCTGGGTGATCACCGGTGCGGCGGGCGTCGGGAAGACGGCGCTGGCGGTGCACTGGGCGCGGCGCGCACGGGAACGGTTCCCGGACGGGCAGCTGTACGTGGACCTGCGCGGGTTCGACGCCGACCACGAGCCCGTGCCGCCCGCGATCGCGTTGGCGCAGTTGCTGCGGGCGCTGGGGCAGCAGCGGTTGCCGTCCGAAGTGGACGAACTGGCCGCGCTGTACCGGACCGTGCTGGCGGACCGGGAAGTGTTGGTGCTGCTGGACAACGCGCGGGACGCCGAGCAGGTCGCGCCGCTGCTGCCGCCGTCCGGGGTGGTGCTGGTGACGAGCCGGCACCGGCTGGGTGACCTGGTCGCGCAGAGGGGCGCGCGTTCGTTGCGGCTGACCGTGCTGCCGGCCGCCGACTCGCGTGCGCTGCTGACCGAGGTGCTGGGCGGCGTGCCGCAGGTCCTGGGGTCGGTGGAATCGCTGGACGAGTTGGCCCGGCTGTGCGGTCACCTGCCGTTGGCGCTGCGGATCGCGGCGGCGAACCTCACGCCCCACGACTCGGACCCGTGCGTCGACGATCTGGTGGCCGTGCTGCGTGCCGACCCGTTGACCGGGCTGACCGTGGACGGTGCCGACGAGAGCCCGTTGACCAGGGCTTTCGACGTGTCCTACGCGGCTTTGACGCCGGCGCTGCAGCGGCTGTTCCGGCTGCTGGGGCTGGTGCCGGGTGCCGATTTCACGCCGCGCGTGGCGGCGGCGCTGCTGGACGTGCCGGTGGCGTCGGCGGGTCGGCTGCTGCACCGGTTGGCCGCCGCGCACCTCGTGGAGCAGCACGGGCCGGGCCGGTTCCGGTTCCACGACCTGGTGCGGGACTACGCGCGGACGTTCGGCGGGGAGGACGGCGCGTGGGAGCGGCTGGTGGAGTTCCACCTGGCGGCGGCGGACGCGGTGGACCGGCACTTCAGCCGCCACCCGCTGCGGCTGCCCCGGGACGCGGACCCGGTGTGCGAAGTGGACTTCGCGTCGTCCGCCGAGGCCGTGGCGTGGCTGGAGGCGGAGCACGACAACCTGACCGCCGTGCTGCGGCAGGCCGCCGTGCACGGTCCGCACCCGGCGGCGTGGTACCTGGCGGACGCGATCCGGTCGGTGTTCCTGCACCGGGGGCTGCGGGCGGAGTGGCTGGACGTCGCGTTCCCGGTGTTGGAGGCGGCACGAGGGGTGCCGCGCGTCGAGGCGCTGATGCGGCAGGGCATCGGTGCGGCGTGCGTGCACCTCGGGCGGCGTGACGAGGCGATCCGGCACCTGGAGGCGGCGTTGTGCGCGCACCGCGAGGCCGACTGGCCGGAGGGTGAGGCGGCGACCGCGAACAGCCTGGGGATCGCGCTGCTGGCGTCCGGCCGGTACGCCGAGGCAAGCGACCTGTTCACCCACTCACTGCGCGCCGGCACCCGAACCGACCAGACGATGGCCCTGAACAACCTGGGCTTCGTAAAGCGCCACCTGGGTCACGTGGACACAGCCCTGGAGCACTTGACCCAGGCGCTGACGATCAGCATCGAGGACGGCTCCCAGTGGGGCGAGGCCATAGCGCGGGTGAACCTGGGCTACGTCCTCCGTTCCTACGGCGACCTGCCAGGCGCGCGCGAACACCTGATGGCAGCGTGCGCGCTCCACCGTCACCTGGGCAACCAGTACGGCGAGGCATCGGCACTGATCGGCCTGAGCCTGGTCCACACCGACTCCGGCGACTTCCACCGTGCCCAGTCCGACGCCTCCGAGGCCCTGGCCGTCGCCCGCCGCGAGGAAAACCGCGAAACCGAGGTGGGCGCCCTGACCGCCCTGGGCACCGCCGAATCAGCCGCCGGCCTCCTGGCAGAAGCCGAAACGCACCACCGCCAAGCCGTGGCCCTGGCCCGCCGCTGGTGCTCCCCCTGGCAACTGGCCGAGGCCCTGACCACCCTCGGCGCCACGGTCGCCACCCACGACCGCCCCGCCGCAATCCCCCTCTACGAAGAGGCTCTGACCCTCGCCAGAGAGGCCGGTCTACGGCCCGTCGAAGCCCTCTGCCTGCGCCAACTCGACCAGTTCAGCTGACCCGCCACCCGTGGAAGCGGGAGGGAAGTGGGGTGGAAGTGGGGGTCCTTAACGTCCGCGACGGCCTGCTCAGTCGACTGGGGGAGCGGTATGTCGTCGCGTGTGCGCAAAGCGGGGCTGCTCGGAGTTCTGTGGGCGTCCGGGCCGGCCAAGGTGGTCGCTGTCGCTGTTGTGCTGGCGGTTACGGCTACCAGTGGCGGGGACGCCGTCAACGGCTGGGGGCGGTCGGAGACGTTTGCGGCGGATAGCGTCACGACCCCCGGGCCTGGGCAGCGGTGGGGTGAGGCGCAGGCCGATCCCGACCACCTCGAGGGCGCGCCCAACAACAACACGGTCCCGGACTCGTTGAGATCGCGCTACCCGAAGGTCAAGTGGGACGTCCAGCCGCAGAACGCCGCGTCGGTGCAGGAACCGCCGGTCAGCGAGGCGAAGGGCTTCGAAGAGGGCAAGAGCCAGGAGAAGCCCGAGGCCCGGACGAAGTACGAGAAGGTCTACACGAACCCGGACGGCACCGAGACCACCGAGTTCTCCGCCGGCCCCGTCAACTTCCGCGACGGCGACGAGTGGAAGCCCATCCAGACCGAGTTGGTCCAGAGCGACCAGGGCTGGCACAACGCCGCCGACGAGGTGGACGTACGACTCAACCGCCAGGCCGACGCCGAAGAGCTGGCCAAACTCACCGTGGACGCCGACCACGAGGTGTCCTACGGCCTGGCCGGCGCGAACAAGGTCGACGGCACCGCGACCGGCAGCACCGCCACCTACACCGAGGTCCAGCCCGGTGTGGACCTGAAGCTGGAGTCGCAGCCGGGCGGCGTGAAGGAAACCCTCGTCCTCACCCGCCCCGGCGCCACGAGCTTCACGTTCCCGCTCACCCTCAAGAACCTCACCGCGCACGTCGAGAACAACCAGGTCCTGCTCAAGGACGAGAAGAGCAACACCAGAGCCGTCATCCCGCCCGGCGACATGGTCGACGCGAACGGCACCCGCTCCACCGCCGTCACCTACGCCCTGACCAGCCACAACGGCCGTCCGGCCCTCCAGCTCACCCTCGACACAACCTGGCTGAGCAGCGCGGCCTACCCGGTCGCGGTAGACCCCACCGTGCAGCTCCCGGTCACCGGTGAAGCCGCCGACAGCAGCCTCTACGTCAACGGCACCTCGTCCTCACCCGGCGGCAACACCCTCCTCGTGGGCCCCAACGCCGCCTCCTACCTCCGCTTCGGCAGCCTGGTCGACAAGCTCCGCAACCACACGATCTTCGGCGCCCAGCTGTGGCTGGTGAACTACGACTCCGACTCGTGCCGGCCGAGGAACGTCACCGTCCACCCGGTCACCGAGAGCTGGACGTCCAGCAGCGACGTCGACTACCCCGGCCCGAACACCGGCCGCCAGCTGGCCGAACGCTCCTTCGCCCACGGCTACATCGCCTTCGGCCAGTCGTCCTCCGCCTGCCCCACCGCAGGCGAGCTGATCAACCTCGGCGGCGGCGGGCGCGACCTGGTGCAGAAGTGGGTCAACGGCGAGCAGGCCAACAACGGCATCTCGCTGCGCGCGGGCGGTGACCTGTCCGGCAAGAAGTTCACCGGCCCGGCCACCGCGAACCCGCCCCGCCTCTACGTCACGCACAGCCCGTACAACGCGACGTACGCGCTGGCCAACCCGGTGCCGAACCCGCCGGTCCTGCAGAACCAGGACGGCAAGGTCAAGATCGCGGTCACCAACAAGAGCGCCGCGGCCTGGGCGCCGGGCGACTACTACCTGGCCTACCGCGCCTACAACGCCAAGACCGGCGCGTCCGTCGTCCAGCAGCGCTCGGCGAACCTGACCGCCACGGTCAACCGCAACCAGCGCGTCACCCTCGACGCCACGATCAAGGCGCTGCCGCCGGGCAAGTACTTCCTCGACTTCACCATGGTCAAGACCGGTGGTCCGGTGTTCACCGACCACCAGGTCCCGCCGGGCCGGATCGTGCTGGAAGTCTTCGACATCCCGCCGGTAGTCCAGGAGCTGTACCCGCCGAACGGCTACCAGGCGCCCACCCTCACCCCGCAGCTGTGGGCCCGCGCGCTCGACATCGACGCGCCGCCGTCCGTCACCATGCAGTTCAAGTTCGAGATCTGCGAACGCGACGCCGCCGGCAAGCCGATCAACTGCGTGAACTCCGGCTACCAGACCAAGACCGCGTGGACCGTCCCGTCGGGCACGCTCAAGTGGAGCAAGGCCTACGACTGGCGCGCGTACGTCAAGGACGCCACCACCGAGGTCATCTCCCCGTACTCCACGGTGCTCACCAGCGTCCCGCAGCCGGAGATCACCTCACGCCTGGCGGGCGGCCCCTACGGCACGAAGGACCAGGAGTTCGACCCGCAGTCGGGCAACTACTCCACCGCCGCCGTGGACGCCACGATCACCACGGTCGGCCCGGAGTTCCGCCTGGTCCGCACCTACAACAGCCTGGACCCGCGCCGCGACGGCATGTTCGGCGCCGGCTGGTCCAGCCGCTACGACATGAAGCTCGTCCCCGACGACGACGGCTCCGGCAACGTCGTGATCACCTACCCGGACGGCCAGCAGGTCCGGTTCGGCCGCAACGCCGACGGCACGTACGCCGCACCGTTCGGCCGCCAGGCGAAGCTCACCGTCGACAGCACGGCGTGGAGGCTGCTCGACCTGTCCGGCACCACCTACCAGTTCTCCCTCACCGGCCGGCTGTCCCGGATCACCGACAGCGCCAACCGCGCGGTCGTGCTGACCTACGACAGCACCACCGGCAAGCTGATCAGGGCACACGTCTCGAACAGCCAGACCAACACCTCCGGCCGTTTCATCACGTTCACCTGGACCGGCAACCGCGTCACCGCCGTGAAGGCCGACCAGACGACGTGGAGCTACACCTACACCGGCGACCTGCTCACCAAGGTCTGCGCCAGCGGCTGCACCAGCTACGAGTACACCGCCGGCTCGCACTACCGCACCACCGTCCTCGACTCGCGCCCCGAGTCGTACTGGCGGCTCGGTGAACCCGAGGGCACGTTCGCGGCCAGCGAGGTCTCGGTCAACCTCGGCAAGGACACCGGCACCTACAAGAACGTCACCCTCAACACGCCGGGCATCAACACCACCGACACCGCCGCGATGTTCAACGGCACCACGTCGACGGTCGACCTGCCCAAGGGCACGGTGAAGAAGAGCCGTGACGGCGCGGTCGAGCTGTGGTTCAAGAACTCGGTCACCGGCTCGGGCGGCCCGCTGCTCGGCTACCAGGACAAGGCCCTCGGCACCGCGTCAACCAGCGGCGTCCCGATCCTGTACGTCGGCACGGACGGCAAGCTGCGCGGCCAGTTCGGCATCGGTGAGATCAGCCCGATCACCAGCGGTGTCCTGGTCAACGACGGCAAGTGGCACCACGTGGTGCTCAGCTCCATGGGCACCACCCAGACCCTGTTCCTGGACGGCGTCAAGGTCGGTGAGCTGACCGGCAAGACGATCGACCACGAGAAGCTGACGTTCAACCAGATCGGCGCGGCCTACGCGACCGGCACGTGGCCCGCCTGGGGCACCACCCCGCAGCGCCACTTCGCGGGCGTGATCGACGAGGTCGCCGTCTACTCGGGCCCGGTCGGCCC
This sequence comes from Saccharothrix deserti, assembly GCF_009769385.1. Classification (GTDB taxonomy): domain Bacteria; phylum Actinomycetota; class Actinomycetes; order Mycobacteriales; family Pseudonocardiaceae; genus Actinosynnema; species Actinosynnema deserti. The sequence goes on along the minus strand of NZ_VKAB01000012.1, from coordinate 239,780 downwards.
GCAGACCACGACCGCGCACCGCAACGCCAACAACCCGGCCGACCAGCTCGCCAAGATCACCCTGCCCAGCGGCAAGATCGCCGCGACCACCAGCTACGACACCGCGCTGGACCGGGTGAAGGAGCACACCGACGACAACGGCGGCACGTGGAAGATCGGCCCGCCCGCGGTCTACGGCGGTGACGACGACCTGCGCCGCACGGTCGAGGTGCTCGACCCGGCCAACCGGCCGAGCCTGTACGAGTTCGACGCGCTGGGCGGCTGGCTGCTGCGCCTCGGCCAACCGCTGGGTCTGGAAGCACGCTCCGAGGACACGCCGGGCGAGCCGACCAGCACACCCACGCCACCCACCGAGACGTGCAGCAAGCCCGACCCGAACGACCCGTCGTTCTGCACCACGATCCCGAACAGCTCCGGCGGCCCGGTGTTCGTCCGCTACGGCGCGGAGGGCATGAGCATCCGCTCGTTCTCCTACGACGAGAACGGCCAGCTCAGCGTCGTCACCGACGAGAACGGCGACACGGTCACCCTCGGCTACGACGCGCGCGGCAACGTCACGTCCCGCAAGACGTGCCGCACCGCGACCGAGTGCCACACCAGCTACGAGACGTTCCCGACGACCGTCACCAACGAGTACGACCCGCGCAACTTCCTGCCGCTGGAATCGCGTGACGGCCGGTCGGCGAGCGCGACCGACACCACCTACCGCACGACGTTCAGCTACCACTCGACCGGCCAGCTGCTCCAGGAGACCGCGCCGGACGGCAGCTTCGTCCGGCACACCTACACCAACGGCGCGGAGCCCGCGGTCAACGGGGGCTCACCGCCCGCCGCCCTGCTCGCGTCCACTATGGACGCACGCGGCCGGACGACCCGATACGCCTACTACAACAACGGCGACCTGGCCCGCGTCACCCAACCCAACGGCCTGATCACCGAGTACACCTACGACAACCTGGGCCGTCCCGCCACGGTCAAGGAGATCTCGGACAGCTTCCCGAACGGCGTCGTCACCACCTTCACCCACGACGCCATGTCGAGGCTGCAGACCAAGACCGGCCCGATCACCACGGACGTCGTCACCGGCAAGAAGCACCAGCTGCGGATCTCGCACACGTTCGACGCCGACGGCAACATCACCCAGACCGAGGAGACCGACACCCAGGCCAACGACGCGCCGCGCGTCACGAAGTTCGAGTACGACCAGCAGAACCGGCTCGTGCGGGAAACCGACGCCGAGGGCAACGAGACGTCGTACGAGTACGACGCGTTCGGCCACCGGACCTCGGAGACCGACCCGAACGGCAACCGGTTCGACTTCGCCTACACCACCCGCGGCAGCCTCGCCGAGGTGCGCCTGCGCGACTGGCGCAGCGACCCGGCGGGCGTGCCCGCGCCGGCCAACGGGTACCTGCTGGTCAAGTCGCTCTCCTACGACTTCGCGGGCCGGCTCGCCAGCGAGACCGACGCGATGGGCCGCCGCACCGAGTTCCAGTACTGGGGTGACGGCCTGCCGCGCCGCAAGGTGCTCAAGGACTTCGACAACCCCGACGGCAGCAAGCGCGACTACGTCGTCGAGGAGAACACCTACGACGGCGCGGGCAACCTGACCCGCAAGGTCACCGCCAACGGCAAGACCGTCACCGAGCACACGCACGACCGGCTGGGCCGGTTGGCCACGGTCGTGGTCGACCCGACGGGCCTGCGCCGCAGCACCTCCTACACCTACGACGCCGGCGACAACGTCACCCGCACCACGACCGGCGGCAAGGTGTCGAACGTGCCGTGGCCGGTGTCCGAGACCCCGGAGACCGTGACCTACCAGCACGACGACGTCGGCAACGTGATCGAGGAGACCGTCACCGACGGCGCCGCGAACCGCGTCACCAAGTACACCTACGACCAGCGCGGCCACCAGACCTCGGTCACCGACCCGCGGCTCAAGACGACCACCTACGGGTTCGACGAGCTGGGCCGCCAGGTCTCGGCCACGGGCGCCGAGGTGTCGGTGGAACGCGACGGCGGCGCGGCGACGACCACCAAGCCGACCACGAAGACCGGCTACAACACGTTCGACGAGGTCGTCGCGGAGGCGGACGAGCTGGGCAACGTGACGACCGCCGCGTACGACCGCCTCGGCCGGGTCGTGTCCAGGGTGTCGCCGACGCACCAGGCGATCACGCCGGCGGTCTCGACGTCCTACGACGGCAACGGCAACATCACCGAGGTCGTCAACGCCCGCGGCTACGCCACGAAGTTCGCCTACGACCAGCTCGACCGCGTCGTCACCGTCGACGAGCCGGCCACCACCGGGCGGGCGATCTCGCGCTTCACCTACACCCGTTCCGGTCAGGTGCTGTCCACGACCGGTCCGGACGGCGCGCGGACCGAGTCGACCTACGACGACCTCGACCGCGAGATCACCTCGACCGTGTACGAGCGCAAGCCCACGACCGGCACGTTCACCGCGTGGCAGCGCTACGACGACCTCGGCAACGTGACCTCGGCCGTCGCCCCCTCGGGTGCCGCGACGACGTTCACCTACGACACGCTCGGCCAGCTGATCAAGGAGACCGACCCGGCGAGCGTGCCCACGCACTACGGCTATGACGCCGCGGGCAACGCCGTGCGGGTCACCGACGGCATCGGCCGCACCACCCGCCAGGTCTACGACCTGTTCGGCGACCAGGTGGCGCAGTCGGAGCTGAAGCCGGACGGCACGGTCCTGCGCACCACGAAGTTCGGCTACGACCCGGCGGGCAACACGACCACCGTCACCGACGCCAAGCTGAACGTCACGACGTTCGAGTTCGACGCGGGCAACCGGCTGGTCAAGCAGGTCGAGCCGGAGGGCGTCACGCAGGAGTTCGGCTACGACGAGGCCGGCAACCTGACCCGCTACACCGACCCGCGCGGCCACCGCACGATCACCACGTACAACCCGTGGGGCCTGCCGGAGAAGGTCATCGAGCCCTCCACCGCGGCGCACCCGACCGACCGCACGTGGACCTCGGAGTACGACGCCAACGGCAACGAGGTGAAGCTGACCGCGCCCGGCGGCGTGGTCCGGACCCGGACGTTCGACCCGGCCGACCAGCTCACCGCCGAGACCGGCAGCGGCGCGGAAAAGCCCACCACGGCCCGGGACATCGCATACGACCTGGTGGGCCAGGCGATCCGGGTCGGCTCCGACACCTACACCTACGACGACCGCGGCAACCTGCTCACCACGGCCGGTCCCGGTGGCACGGCGGAGTTCGGCTACGACGCCGACGGCAACCCGACCACCCGCCGTGACGCGGCCGGCACCTCGACCTACACCTACCTGAAGGGGCGGCTGAACACGGTCTCCGAAGGACTGGCCGGCGTCACCCAGACGCTCGGCTACGACTCCGCGGGCGAGGTCAAGACCATCGGCTACGGCGCGGGCCGCACCCGGACCTTCGGCTACGACGACTACGGCCGAGAGATCTCGGACGTGCTCACCGGCTCGACCGGCCAGACCATTTCGTCCACGACATACAGCCACGACGACACCGATCTCATCTCCAGCAAGACCGAGAACGGCGTCGCGACCACGTACACGTACGACGCGTTGGGCCGGCTCAAGAGCGCCACCACGGGCGGCGTGACCACGCCGTACGAGTGGGACCCGGCGGGCAACCGCACCAAGGCGGGCGCGAAGACCGCGTCCTACGACGAGCGCAACCGCCTGCAGTCCGACGGCGACTACACCTACACCTACAGCCCGCGCGGCACGCTCGCCGGCCGCACGAGCTCCGGGCACACCGAGCCGTACGCGTTCGACGCGTTCGACCGGATGGTCGGCGCGATCAGCCAGACCTACACCTACGACGGCCTGGACCGGGTGGCCACCCGCAACGGCACCGCGTTCACCTACGCGGGCCAGGACGACCAGATCGTGTCCGACGGCGCGGCCACGTTCGCCCGCGGTCCGGGTGACGAGCTGCTGGCCACGAAGAAGGGCGACACGGCACGCGTGCCGGTGTCCAACGGCCACGGCGACGTGATCGGCGCGATCGCACCGGACGGCCAGGCCCTCGCCGACCGCACCAGCTACGACGCGTTCGGCAAGGTCACCGCGAAGACCGGCGACACCGGACCGCTCGGCTACCAGGGCGACTGGACCGACCCGGCGACCGGCCAGGTCGACATGGGCGCCCGCTGGTACGACCCGACGACCGGTGGCTTCAACGCGCGCGACGACATCCCGTTCCAGGGCGGCGACGGCGTCCGCGCCAACCGCTACACCTACGGCGCGGGCGACCCGGTCGGCCAGATCGACCCGGACGGGCACTGGTCGTGGCCGTGGAACTGGGGCGACGACGATGACGACGAACCGTCCACGTGGGTGGAGGTGGACGACGGCTGCTACCTCGGGATGTGCTACTGGCTCCATGACGACCTCGCCTGGGAGATCCGCCAGCAGGCGGACAACCTGTCGGGCAAGAAGAGGAAGAAGTCCCCGGGGGCGAGCGGCACCTTCCCGAGCTACGCGCCCGGCCCGGCGTACCGGGGCAGTGGCGGCGGCGGCAGCTGTGGCTCTTGCTACAACGCGACCGCGGCGGCGCGCGCCGAGGCGGCCCGGCGGGCGGAGTACGAGCGGAAGAAGCGGGTCACCGCGCAGGCCAAGGCGGCGGCGCAGTACTCGGCGCGGCACGTGCCCAGGACGGTGTCCGGCGCGGCGCACGGTCCCGTGATGAACATGCCGAAGCCGGTGTCGTCCAGTGCGAAGGTGCCCGCGGGCAGGGTCGGGGCCAACCGTGACGTGGTGGCGGACGCCAAGCGCGGCACGGACAAGATCTACGACCAGGCCGTGCAGAAGGCCGGCAACCCGGTGACGAACACGTCCAAGGCCAGCAATCCCGGGTCCGGGTCCTGGTCCGGTGGCATCTCGTGGAAGTGGCCGGGCTGGAAGCAGGCCGCCAAGGACTTCGGCAAGGGGTTCGTGGACGGGCTGGCCGAGATCAGCGGCTTCAACGACGGCAAGCGGTGCATCACCCAGGGCGACGCGGAGAGCTGCATCTGGTCCGTGGTGTCGGTGGCGTCGCTGTTCGCCGGCCCGTACGGCGTCGGCGCGGTGCGTGCGGCGAAGGGCGTCCGGATGGGCGCCAAGTACGGCGACGACATCGTCAACGCGGCTTGCACGGTGGTCGCGGGTGCCGGCAACAGCTTCGCCGGTGACACCGCGGTGCGGATGGGCGACGGTTCCGTCAAGGCGATCAGCGCCGTGCGGGTCGGAGACCAGGTGACGGCGGCCGATCCCACGACCGGGCAGACCGGCTCGTTCGCGGTGACCGACGTGATCGTCGGGTCCGGGGCCAAGAAGATGACCGAGCTGACCGTGTCGTTCGAGGGCCGCACGTCCACCCTCACCACCACCGACGGCCACCCGTTCTGGGCCGACGGCAAGTGGGCCGAGGCCGGTGATCTCGTTGCCGGACAACGGGTTTCCGAGGGCGAGATCGTCGGCACGCGGTCGTGGACCGAGCAGCGGACCGTCTACAACCTGACGGTCGACACCCTGCACACCTTCCACGTCGTGACCGGTGACGCGGACGTGCTCGTGCACAACGCGGGCAAGTGCGGCAAGGCGATCGCGAAGGTGCGCGCCGGCGCGGTCGCGGCGAAGAACGGCGTGGTCGCCGGCGCGAAGGCCGTGGGACGCGGCGCGCAGGCGGTCGGGCGTGGTCTGGCCAACTTCGGCCGCGGCCTGTGGGAGGGCTCCAAGACAGTCGGCCGCTTTGGCCGACAGAAGCTCTGGAGCAACCCGATCGGCTACGTCCAGAAGTACCCCGGGAAGGCGCTCGCGCAGTGCATCGGCGTGAACGGGCTCACAACCGGGGCGACCATCGGGCTCAGCAACGCCAACCCCCTGTTCAAGCCCGAGAACACGGTGATCGTCGGCGTGCTTGGTTGTCTCGGTACCACGGTCAAGGACGCCTGGTACTTCCACCTGGAGCGATGAGAGGAATCACGTTGTCCAAGAGATCCGGTGCGGGGCTGCTGGCGGTAGCCGCCGCAGTGCTCTCGATGGTGGTCGTGCCGCAGGCGCCGATGGCGCTCGCGGACGCGGCCGGCGGTGGCGGTGACTACGTCCAGCTGGGCAACGACGCCGAGGTGTTGGACACCCGTGACGGGACCGGCGGCGCGACCGGCCAGCGCGGTGAGGCGAGCACCACGACGTTCCCGGTGCTCGGTGTCGGCGGCGTGCCGACCACCGGCGTCGGCACGGTCATGGTGCGCGTGGCCGCGCTCGCCGCGACCGAGGCGACCTTCCTGGAGCTGTGGCCGGACGGCACGCCCCGGCCGACGAACCTCACCGCGCTCAGCGTGAAGGCCGGCGAGGACCTGTCCACGTTCACCGCGGTGAAGGTCGGCTCGAACGGCAAGATCGCGGTCTACAACGCGGCCGGCAAGGCGCACGTCGTGGTCGAGGTGCACGGCTACTTCAAGTCCGCGCAGGGCACCAACGGCGGCGGGTTCGTGCCGGTGGCGCACACCCGCACCATCGACACCCGCAACGGTCTCGGCGTGACCACCGGCATGATCCCGGCGGGCGCCAGCCGCACGGTGACGTTGACCGGCGGCCTCATCCCCGCCGGCGCGTCCGCCGCGTACGTGAACCTGGCGGTGCCGGGCGCGGCCGAGAAGGGCTGGTTCTCCTACACGCCGCCCGGTGGGTCGGTGCGGCCGGTGATGAACTACGTGCCGGGCACCACGCAGCAGGCCGCGGTCGTGCAGTTGCCCGCCGACGGCAAGGTGACCTTCACCAACAACGGCGGCGCCGCCGCGCACTTCATGCTCAACGTGGAGGGCTACTTCACCAACTCGGCCACCACGGGCAGCGGTTTCCGCTCGGCCTACGGTCGGCTGATCAACACCCGGTCGGTCGGCGCGGGGCTGCCGATGGCCGCGAACAGCGTCATCGACGTCCAGGTCGGCGGCACCTACGGGTTGCCGACGCGCGGCATCGCGGGTGCGCTGCTGACGGTCATCGCCACCTCGGAGGCCTCGGGTTACCTCAAGGCGTGGCCGGCGGGCGAGGCCGAGCCGTCGCTGACGATGATGGACCACGGCACCGGCTGGCGGGCCAACTCGATCGTGCTCAAGCCGGGCACGGACGGCAAGATCCGGATCCGGAACGGCAGCGCGGACACCATCCACCTGCTCGTGGACATCCAGGGCTGGTTCGCCGAGCCGCTGCCCACCGTGCCGGTGGTGCAGAACAGCCGGACCACGGTGTTCCAGGCCGCGCCGGTCGCCGGTGCGCGGGCCGGGACGTTGGATTACGCCTACAACGACAACGCGGGGCGGGTCGTCTTCGGGCACCAGCCTTTCGTGGACAACTTCAACTCGACCGAGTGGACGGTGATCTCGGGCAACGAGGCGTTCAGCGGCCAGCCGACGATCGCGCAGCTGTCCGACGGGCGCATCCAGGTCACCGCGCAGCACCGCAGCGGTGACGTGTGGTCGATCACCCAGACGGCGGCGGGTGCGGTGACGTGGAACGCGTGGGTGAACCTCGGTGGTTCGATGGCCGCCGCGCCGACCGCCGCCAAGCTGGCCGACGGGACGTTGGCGCAGTTCGCCGTCGACGTCGACGGCAAGCTGTGGGTGTACCAGCAGAAGGGTTCCGTGCCGTTCTGGCGGAACCTGGGCGACCAGAACCTGGTCGGCGGCCTGACGGTCGTCACGGTGCGCGACGGCCTGCGCGTGTTCGGCCTGGACGGTGCGGGTGCGGTGAAGAGCGTGCTGTTCTACAACGACGGCTCGCTGTCCCCGTGGACTGATCTGGGTGGGGCCGGTTCGTCCGGTGCTCCCGCCGTGGTCGTGCGGCCGGGGTACCAGCTCCAGGTCTTCGTGCGCGGCGCGGCGGGCACCATCGTCACCAAGCTCCAGGACGCCGGTGGCACGTGGCCGGGTGACTGGACCGAGGTCGGCACCGCGACCGTTGCCGCGGCAGGTTCTCCCATCGCCGTTCTCGACCCCGGTGTCGGGCGGGTGGCGGTGGCGTACCGCGGCACCGACAACGAGATCTACCGGGTCTGGGAAACCGCGACCGCCTCGAACACGTGGGGCCAGTGGGGCTGGTTCATCGACGGCTTCTCGGACCCGTCGGCAACCGACCCGTCGATGTTGGCGTACTACAACGGCACCAGCGACACCTGGCTGCTGACCTTCCGCAGCCCGAACGGCACCCCGAGGTGGGTGGACCGCCAGGTCTGAGCCGGACCCAGTTCCGAGCCGGACCGAGTAGAACGGGCCGGGGCCCTACCGCCCCGGCCCGTTTTTACTTGCTGCGCTTGACGAACCCGGCCCAAGCGTTCGCCGGGAAGGCGAGCCGCGGCCCGGCCGGGTTCTTCGAATCACGGACGGCAACGGGGCCGGCCGCAGGGAAGGCGACAGCAACGCAGTTGCCGTTCTCCCCGCTGTAACTGCTGGTGCGCCACACGGCGGACTCCTACGTGATCAACGATTCGATCAGAGCCACGCTCTCGGCAGGCGACAGCGCGACTCGTTCCAGGCTTTGCGTACTGAGGGTATACGCACGCACCCGAACGGAGTCGTCCACGAACGCCGCCGCATCCTGCAACTCGACATACACGATCGGCCGCGCATCCGCGAAGTCCAACAGCACGAACTGTCCGTTGACCGCAGAGTGCGGACCCGCCTCCGGGCGGACGACCTGCAAGGTCACATTGGGCAGCTCGGCCATCTTCAGGAGGTGGCGGTACTGCTCGTTCAGCACCTCGCGCGAGCCGACCCGCAGCCGCAAGGCCTGCTCATTGAAGATTGCATGCAGTTGGAGGGGCGTGTCCTTGAAGAGCAGGCGGCTGCGCTGCACCCGGAACTCGACCAGCCGCTCGGCGTGGTCTGGGCGCACCCTGATGGCCGCGTTGGTGAGCTCGCGGGCGTAAGCCTCGGTCTGGAGCAGTGCGGGCAGCAGGATCGGTTCGAAGATAAACTCCTTGCGCGCCAATGCCTCCAAGCCCGCGAAGGTGCGCAGCCAGTCCGACATGACATCCGACCAGGCACCCAACCACGAGGCCTCATCGACGCGCGTGGTCAGCTGCACGATGCGGTCGATGTGCTCCTTGTCGACGTTGCAAGCTTCGAGGACCTTGCGGATGTCGGCGGGGTACTGCACCGAACGGCCGGTCTCCATGTGCCCGAGTTTCGGCCTGCCGATGCCGGTAGTCTCCGACAACTGCGTGAGCGAGAGCCCGGCTTCGTTGCGGTAGCGCGCGATCTCCACGCCGATCAACCACTGGAGCGCCGAGGGCGCGGCCAACTCGAACATGTGGGCAACGCTATCCAACATCTCATCAGCCGTGTATCACTCAATCGTGCGATGGTGAGCCGTAGATGTCTACCGCTAGCGTTTCGGTCATGCACCTCAGCGCGAAGTCCGTCTTCAGCCACACCTACGTCGAAGTCGCCTCCAACACCGAAGTGACCTGCGAGGTGGTGGCCGAGCAGCTCGAAGTGTTCGTCGGCGAACGCAGCGAACTGCTCGGCCTGTCCAACGGAGTGACGCTCCTGCTGGGCGAAGAAGCCCTCAAGCGCTTGCTCGACAACCTCACCGAGGGCCTTGCCGCCCTCGATGCGCACGAGGCTGCCTGATCAACCTCTGGCGTACGGCGTCTGCGACACGACCTCGAACGGCAGGTGCGTGATCGTCGTCCCGCCGCGCTCGATCCGGAACTCGTCCAGCGTGCCCTTGAACCGGTCGACGCCGTCCAGCCTGGCGCCGAGTTGGATACCGTCGACCGCGAACGCGTCGCCGTAGGTCAGCGACCCCTTGACCGCCGCCGTCCCCCGGACCGTGCCGTCCACCGACAGTTCCAGCGTGTCGCCGGTCCTCCGCAACACCACGTGGTGCCACTGCCCGTCCCCGAAGGCATCGGCGTTGGGCGCCGCGATGGCCGTCGCCCCGGCGTCGGTCTGCACCCAGCCCAAGAGCCGGTCCCGACTGGGCTGCGCGCGCAACCACAGCGCGCGCTCCGTCCCGCCGACGCCGTACGCCCACACCAACACCTGATCAGCCGTGCCTGCGGTATACCGCATACGGAAGTCGATCGCGAAGTCCCCGTCCAACCGCTGGTACGGCACCACGACCGCATCATCCGCACCGTCGAACGCGAGCGCACGACCGGTGAACCCGGTGGTGGTCGCCGCACCGCCGAGCACGGCGGAGTGGTGGCACAGGGCGGAAGTGTCCGCCGTCGCCGGACCGAGCGGCGTGCGGACCACGTCGTGCGCCTGCGTGTTCTGGTGCTCGAACCCCCACCACAACACCCGCTGCCCGGCCACGGTGAGCTGGACGTCGTCCAACGCGCCGGTGAGTACGTCGGAACCGTCCGGCTTGGACCCGACCCGCACCCCGAGCGTGTTCGACACCGACCCGGTCAACCCGGTCGCCACCGCCGGGCTGCCGCCGTCGACGCTCATCTCGACCCGATCACCGACCCGCTTGAGCGACAACTGGTGCCAGTCGCCGTCACCGAACCCGGCCGTCACCGACGGGTCGTTGAGCGCCACCTGGACGTGCCCGGTGTCGGTCTCCACCCACCCGAAGAGGCGGTCCTGACCGGGCTGGGCCCGCACCCACACCGACGGCGCGCCGCCGGTCGCCCCGTACGCCCACAACAACGCCTGGTTCGCCGTGCCCTGGTACTGGAACCACAGGGAGAAGGCGAAGTCCCGCGCGCCGGGGTCCAACGCGGGCGTGTACGGCGTTTCCACGCCGGGGTAGGTGGCGTTGGTCGCCAACGCCGCACCCCCGACCCGGCCGGTGACCGTGCCCCGGTAACCGCCCAGCAGGTTGCCGTCCGAGCAGCGCCCGGACAGGTCGTCGGTGATGGGCGCGGTCACCCTGGTCGGTGCCGCCGCCCCGTCCACGATCTGGAAGGGCAGGTTCACGACCTCGACGCCCGCCTTGCGCACGGTGAAGTCCTTCAACGTGCCGGAGAACGGGTCGACGCCGTCCAGCCGCGACCCCAACCGCAACCCCGTGCGGCTCTTCGTCACCGCTCCCGCGACACCCGTGGCGGTGGCCGAGACCCCGTCCACGGTGAGCGTGATCCGGTTGCCGGTGCGGGCCAAGGAGAGCCGGTGCCAGGCGTTGTCGGCGTAGGCGTTCTCCAACGCGACCGAGGCCCCGCCGGTCGTCCCCTGAACCCAGGCCAGCAGTCGTCCCGGTTGGGCGCGCAGCCAGATCTGCGGGATGTCCGCGCCCTGTCCGTAGGCCCAGAACAGCGCTTGGTTCGCCGTCGACCCGCCGTGCTTGAACGACGTCTCGATGGTGAAGTCCTGCGCTCCGACGTCCAGTGAACGCGAGTAGGGGATGTCGGCCTGCCCGGTGAGCCCGGCGTTCACCGAACCGCGCACGTACGCGTCGTTGGCCTGGACCGTGGTGTCCGGCGATGTCGGCCCGGCGGTCGGCGTGGCCTCGGCCGACGGGTTCGTGCCGCCGGGGATCTGCGCCTGCTGCGTGGTGAACCGGTTGAAGCGGATCTCGTCGGCGGAGAAGTTCGTGCCGCCCTCGTACAGCAGGCCGATTTCGCCGGTGGCCAGCTCGGCGAGGTCCGAGTACCCGGCGCGGCTGCCGTTGATCAGGCCGCCTGCCGTCCAGTTGACGCCGTTGTCGGTGGAGTAGCGGATGCGCATGAGTTCGCGGTCCGTCGGGTCGGACGGACCGGAGAACAGCAGCGTGCCGTTCTTCAGCGCCAATACCGCGCCTTGCACGTTCGGCGTGGTCAGGCTGGGCACGGCGGTGGAGACGGACACGGTCGTGCCGCCGTCCGTGCTGATGGCCCGCGTGCGGTGGTGGCCGGTGGTGATCTCGTTGCGGCCGGACACGTACACATCGCCGTTGGCCAGTTCGGCGACGGACATCTCGCCGGGCTTGAGCTTGCCCTCGACGTACGAGCTGGGTGTCTGGCCGGCGAACCAGTTCTCCCCGTGATCGGGGCTGTAGAACACGCCGGCGTAGTTGGCGTTGCCCACGAACTGGTGCGCGCCCACGACCAGCCGGCCGTCACGGAGCTGGACGCCGTGCGACGGCCCGGTGGCGAACCACCCGTTGGTGGTGCCGTCGAAGCTGATCGGGAGCTGCCGTGCGGCGGACCAGGTGATCCCGTCGTCATCACTGTGCTGAACCCAGGGCAACCGAGACCCACCAGGAACAGCCTCGTTGGACGTGGACAACAAGAACACACGCCCGGTGACCCGGTCCACGACGGGCGCCGGGTTCCCCCGCGTGAACGGCCGCTCGGCGTCCCCGGGAACCCCGCTCAACACGACCCGGGCAGGCCCCCAGGTCCGCCCGTCGTTGGTGGAACGCCGAACGACAAGGTCGATGTCGCCGCGATCGGCACAAGACGGCGATTCCCGTGCCTCGGCGAACGCCAACAACGTGTCCGCCGAAGTCCGCACCAGCGCCGGAATCCGATAACACCCGTACCCGCCGGTCCCACCCTTGAACAACACGTGCTCAACCCCGATGGAGGACGGCGACGCCACTATCCCGCTGCCCCCAGCAGGCATCGCCGTCCAGCCCATCAGACCCAGGACCAGCGCAAACCCCAGAAGTCTTCGCATCGAAGCAGGCTAAGTGCCTGCGCTACCAGCCGACTTCCAGTCCGCTATGCGCCCCCGGGTCGCAACCGCGGCGTCCCAACCGGCCAGGGGGGAGAAAACCGGTCGGGACGTCGACCCCTCGGTCCGGCGGAGTTGTGGGGTCTCCGCCGGGTTCCTTCATCGATCCGCGGTCATGGGGACACCCTGACGCCGGGATCGGGAGCGAACCTAGGATGAACCTTGAACCGGCTGTTCGAGGGGGCTGAGCGTGGACTTCGGACTGCTCGGCGGTGTCCGGGCTCGCAGGGACGGCGACGACCTCGACATCGGCCACATCCGCCAGCGGAGCGTGTTGGCGGCACTGCTGCTGGAGGCCGGGCACCCCGTGTCGGTCGAACGGCTGGTCGACCGGGTTTGGGGAGATCAGCCGCCGTTGCGCGCCCGCGAGACGCTGTACGGGTACGTCTCCAAGTTGCGCGCCGCCGGGATCGACATCCAACGCCGTCCGGGCGGGTACCTGCTGGAAACCGACGCGGTCGACCTGGTCGAGTTCCGGGCACTCGCCAAGCAGGCCCGCAACGAACCGGACCAGCGCGCCGCGCGGCTGTACGACCAGGCACTGCGCCTCTGGCGCGGTGAGGCGTTGGACGGGCTCGAATCGGAGTGGTTCGCCCAGGTCAGAGATGCCCTGCACGCCGAACGCGCGACCGTCGAACTCGACCGCAACGACGTCGCGATCAGGCTCGGCGACCACGCCGCCCTGCTCCCCGCCCTCCGCAAAGCCACCCAGGCCAACCCGCTGGACGAACGCCTCGCCGGTCAGCTCGTGCTCGCCCTGCACCTGAGCGGCCGGTCGTCGGAGGGCTTGCAGCACTACGACGCGGTGCGCCGCCTCCTCGCCGACGAGCTGGGCACCGACCCCGGCAAGCCGCTGCAAGATCTCTACCTGCGGCTTCTGGGTCACAAAGATCAAGCAAGCGAACCCCCGGAGGCCCAGGAGAGCGGCAAGGCCGTTCCGCGCCAGCTGCCGGCCCCGCAACGGTGGTTCACCGGACGTGAGAAGGAGATCGCGGACCTCACCGAACCGGCGTCCACCGTCGTCATCACGGCGATCGGCGGCACGGGCGGCATCGGGAAGACGGCGTTGGCGCTGCACTGGGCCCACCAGCACCTGGACGACTTCCCGGACGGCCAGCTCTACGTCAACCTCCGCGGCTTCGACCCGGCCGGCGAACCCGTCGCACCCCAGACCGCCCTGCGCGGTTTCCTCGAAGCCCTCGGCGTCGACGACCCGCCGGCCGACCTCGACGCCCAGGCCGCCCTCTACCGCAGCCTGATCGCCGACAAGCGCGTCCTGGTCGTCCTGGACAACGCCCGCGACACCACCCAAGTCGCCCCGCTCCTGCCCGGCGGCGCGCGCTGCACCGTCCTGGTCACCAGCCGCGTGCAGCTCCTCGGCCTGCTCACGGCCCACGGCGCGCGTTCGGTCGCGTTGGACGTCCTGGACGAGCACGATGCGAAGGCACTGCTCACCGCCCGCCTCGGCGTGGAACGGGTCGAAGCCGAACCGGACGTCACCCGTGAGCTGCTGTCCCTCTGCGGCGGCCTCCCGCTGGCCCTGAGCATCATCGCCGCCCGTGCCGTCACCCAGCCGGACCTCCCGCTGTCCGCCCTCACCGACGAGCTGAAGGACCAGCGCCTGGACGCGTTGGACGACCTCAGCGCCGACCTGCGCACGGTGTTCGCCTGCTCGTTACGGGTGCTCACCCCCGAGGCGAAGGAACTGTTCGGCCTGTTCGGCCTGACCTCCGCACCCGACCTGAGCCTGCGCGCGATCACCGCCCTCACCGGCCGCGCCAACACCCGCAAGCTGCTCAGGGAACTCGAAGCCGCCCACCTGGTCCAGCAACACCAGGTCGGCCGCTACCGCATGCACGACCTCGTGCGCCTCTACGCCGCCGAAGTCGCCCCCGCGCACGCCGACACGAACCTGCGCGATTTCGTCGGCTACTTCGTCGCCACCGCGCACAACGGCGACCGCCTCATCGAGCCCCACCGCCCACCGGTGCCGGCTCCCGAGGGCCACGCGGCACCGCTGGAAGACGTCACCGCCGCGATGGCCTGGTTCGACGCCGAGCACGAATCGCTGCTCGCCGCCCAACGCCTCGCCACCGCCCACGGCCTGCACGACGTCGCCTGGCACCTGGCCTGGGCGCTCACCAACTACCACCTGCGCAGGGGCCACGCGACCGACATCGTGGTCTGGCGGGCCGCGCTCGACGCCGCAGACGTGCTCGATGACCGGTTCAAGCGGGTTTCCGCGCACAAGTACCTCGGCATGGCGTTGACCGACGCGAGCCGTTACGACGACGGCGACTACCACCTGCGCCAGGCGTTGGCGCTGGTCGAGGACGACTACGGCAAGGCGGGCGCACACCGTGCGATGGCGTGGGCGCTGGAACGCCGTGGCGACCTCACCGGTGCCCTGGAGCACGCGCTGGCGCAGCTGGAGGTGTTCCGCGCGCTCGGCATCCCGGTCCGCATCGCCGAAGCGCTCAACGACGTCGGCTACCGCATGGCCCGGCTCGGCGACTACGTCCGGGCCGAGGAGCACTGCGTGGAAGCGTTGGCGCTCAACAAGGAGCTGGGCCACGTCGAAGGCGAAGCGGCCACTTCGGACAGTCTCGGCTACATCGCCCACCACCACGGGCGCGACGCCGATTCGGTCGAGCACTACCGGCACGCCCTCAAGCTCTACCGGCAGTTGGACAACTCCTACGAGGAGGCCACCGTCCTGCGGCACTTCGGCGACGTGCTCGCCGCCGTTGGTCGGCACGCCGAAGCCCGCGAGGCACACCAACAAGCCCTCAGCCTCTTCCGCGCCCAGGGCCGTGCGGAGGATGCGGAAGAGGTCCTGGCGCTACTCGCCTGACGGCACTTGACCAGTCAAATCCGTCAGGTGACCAGTCACGTGACAGATGCCCGTGACCTCCCCTCGCTCATAACGTTGCCACCACAACAGCGAGGGAGGGAAACCCCGTGATCAAGCTGGCGATCATCGTAGGCAGCACCCGCAAGGGCCGGTTCGCGCCGGTCGTCTCGAACTGGTTCGTCGATCAGGCCAAGCAGCGCGACGACCTGATCGTGGACGTGCTGGACCTGGCCGATCTCGGCCTGCCGGACATGCTGCACGAGTTCGGCGCGGACCCGGCCCCGGAGGTCGCGCTGGTCTCGCCGCGCCTGCAGGAGGCGGACGCGTTCGTCGTCATCACGCCCGAGTACAACCACAGCTTCCCCGCGCCGTTGAAGAGCGCCATCGACTGGCACTTCACCGAGTGGCAGGCCAAGCCGGTCGGGTTCGTCTCGTACGGCGGCGTCGGCGGCGGGTTGCGGGCGGTCGAGCAGCTGCGGCAGGTCTTCGCCGAGCTGCACGCGGTCACCGTGCGGGACACCGTCAGCTTCCACGGCGTGTGGGCGCGGTTCGACGAGACCGGGAACCCGGTGGAGCCGGACGAGGTCAACAAGGCCGCCACGACCTTGCTCGACCAGCTCGGCTGGTGGGGAACGGCGCTCAAGGAGGCCCGCGCCAAGCGGCCTTACGGGGCCTGACGTGCGCGTTGGGTGAGGCGGCGTCTCACCGGCTCACCGCCGGTAGTGCAGACGTTCCCGCTCGCGGAGGCGGCGCGGGCGCACGCGGCGATGGAGAGCAGGCACACGGTCGGCAAAGCCGTCCTGGTCCCGGACGCCGGCTAGGGTCGGGGACATGCTGCACGGGAGGTCGGCCGAACTCGCCGTGGTCGATCGGCTCCTAGCCGACGCCCGCGCCGGGCACAGCGGTGTGCTCGTCGTGCGAGGTGAAGCGGGCATCGGCAAGTCGGCACTGCTCGCACACGCCGCCGTCGAAGCCGAGTCGTTCCGGGTTCTGCGCGGCACCGCGATCGAGTCCGAGTCGGTGGTGCCGTTCGCCGGGTTGAACCTGCTCCTCGGCCGCGTCGTGGACCGCGTCGACTCGCTGCCACCGAACCAAGCCGCCGCACTGCGCGGCGCACTCGGCCTCGCCCCGCCCGACGGCGGCGACTACTACCTCGTCGGCCTCGCCGTCCTCACCCTCCTCGCCGACCTGGCCGACCAGGGACCGGTCCTCTGCCTGGTGGACGACGCGCACTGGCTCGACCAGGGCTCCGCGCACGCACTCCTCTTCGCCGCACGCCGCCTGCAGGCCGAAGGCATAGCCCTCCTCTTCGCCGCCCGCGACCTGCACGCACCGCCGTTCCCCGCCCCCGGCCTACCGGAGCTGCGCCTCACCGGCCTGGCCCCCGAACACGCCACCGCACTCCTCGACGAGCACGCCGCCGACCTCCCGCGCTACGTCCGCGAGCAGATCGCCCAAGAAGCCCGTGGCAACCCGTTGGCGCTGCTGGAACTGCCCGCCGCCCAACGCGAAGGCCACCTGCCCGCCGCGCACGCCTACCGCGTCGCCGCACTCCCCACCCACAGCCGCATCCAGCAGACGTTCGCCGACCGCATCGGCACCCTGCCCGAACGCACCCGCACCCTCCTCCTCGTCGCGGCAGCCGACGACACCGGCGACCCGGGCGTCGTGTTCAAGGCCGCCGGTCTCCTGGGCGCGTCCGTGGACGACCTCGAAATCGCCGAGCAACGCCAACTCCTGCGTTCCGACGAGGGCAGGCTGACGTTCCGCCACCCCCTGATCCGCGCCGCCGCCTACCAGAGCGCCTCACTGGTACGACGCCTCGCCGTCCACAAAGCACTGGCCGAAGCACTGGCCGAAGTGCTGGACGACGCCCACCGCAGCGCGTGGCACCTGGCCGCCGCCACCACCGGGCCCGACGAGGACGTGGCCGCCGCGTTGGCCCGCACCGCCGAGGACGTGCGCGGCCGTGGCGGGTTCGTCGCCGTCGCGTCGGCCTACCAGCGTGCCGCCGAGCTGACCCCCGACACCGTGAAGCGGTCGCAACGCCTGGTGTTGGCGGCCGGCGCGGCGGGAGCGGCGGGCCAGTTCGACCGCGCGGTCGCGCTCGCCGGCCAGGCGTGGGACCTGGTGACGGAGCAGGTGGACGGCGCCAGGGTGGCCCGCATCCAGGCGAGGTTGGCCAGTGAGCGGGGACGTCCGGTGGAGGCGGCGACGCAACTCGCCCGTGCCGCGACGTGCGCCGAGCACACCGACCGTGAGCTGGCGGGGGAGTTGCTGTTCCACGCCGCCCAGAACGCGTGGGCGGGCCGGGATCTCGACGCCGTTCAGGAGATCGCGGCACGGGCGGTCGGCCTGCCCGGCGCCGACGACACGCAAGCCCTCGCACGGGCGGCCGTGGGACTGGACGGCGACGACGTGCCCGGCGGCCTGGCGGCGCTGCGGAAACTGCTCGAGTCGCCGTACGTCGGCGGACCGGGGAACGCGGTGACCGCCTGGTGGCACCTGGTCCTGGGCGACGACCAGGCCGCGTACGACTGGGCCTACCAGCTGGAACGCCAGTCCCGCGCGCAGGGCGCCCTCGGCGTGCTGCCCCGCGCCCTCGCCTACCTGGCACGCGGTCGACTGCACCTCGGACAGCACCGCGACGCCCGTGCCACCGCCGAGGAGGGGTTGCGGATCGCGGCCGACATCGGCCAGGAGTTCAGCGTCGGCTTCCTGTCCAGCGTGCTCGCCGAGCTGGCCGCCATCGAGGGCGACGAGGCCCGGTGCGAGGAGCTGGTCGCGACGTTCACCGACGGCCCGCCCGCGTCCGTGCGCGCCGCGTGCTCGTTGGCGTTGCTGGACCTCGGCCTCGGCCGGCACGAGGCCGTGCTGGACCGGTTGGCCGACGTGGCGGCCGGCGCGCACCGGCTGTACGCCATCGGCAGCCTGCCCGACCTGGTGGAAGCCGCCGTCCGGCTGGGGAAGCACGCCTCGGCCGAGGACGTCGCCGACTGGTACGACGAGTGGGCGTTGAACACCGGCCAGCCGTGGGCGCGGGCGGTCGCCTCGCGTTGCCGTGCGCTGCTCACCGATGAAGAGCAGTGGTTCACCCAAGCCGTGGACCTGCACCGCGCCAACGACCGCCGCCCGTTCGAACGCGCCCGCACCGAGCTGCTGTACGGCGAGTGGCTGCGCCGGGCCCGCCGCAAGACCGATGCCCGCACGCACCTGCGTTCCGCGTTGGACCTCTTCGAACGCCTGGGCGCGACGCCGTGGGCGGCCCGTGCCCGCACCGAGCTCCGCGCCACCGGCGAGAGCCGAGCCGTGCCGGGCCCCGATCCGTTGAGCGCCCTGACCCCGCAGGAACTCCAGGTCGTGCGGCTGGCCGCCGAGGGGCTGAGCAACCGGGACATCGGCGCGCAGCTGTTCCTGAGCCCGCGAACCGTCGGCTACCACCTCTACAAGGCGTACCCGAAGCTCGGTGTGGCGTCGCGGGTGGAGTTGGGCAAGCTCGACCTGAGCGGCCAGTTGGTCTAGCCATCAGTGACAGGACCGACTGTGAAACTCGCGGGCGTGCTCGCCGTCCTGGTCGTGGTGTTCGGCGCGACCGTCGTCTGGAACGCCGGCTCCGACACCACCACGGCCTCGGCCGCCGAACCCCTGCAAAGCCTGGTCCCCGTGCCGGTGTCGGTGCAGCCCGCCGCCGGCGTCACCGCCGACTCTCCGACGGACGGCATCGCGCTGCTCATCGGCGGTGCGCCTGCGGCCGTCGGTGACCAGGGCTACCACCTCGTCATCACCGCCGCGTCCGTGCAGATCCGCGCGAACACCCAGGCAGGCCCGTGGACGCTCCCCGGCGCGACGATCACCGACTACCCGCGTTTCGGCCACCGGAGCGCGATGCTCGACGTGGCCCGCCACTTCCACCCGGTCGACACGGTCAAGCGGTACCTCGACCAGCTGGAACCCCGGCGCGTACGTCAGCGGCGTGCCCGAGTCCGCCGTCCACGGCGTGGAAGCTCCACTGTGGACGGAAGCGGTCGTGACGCCCGCCCACATCGACTCATGGCGTTCCCGCGCCTGCCCGCGATAGCCGAACTGGGCTGGTCACCGTGGTCGACGCACGACCGGGACGCCTTCCGCGTCCGCCTGGCCGCCCAAGCCCCGCGCTGGTCCGCGCTGGGCATCGCCCACCACCGCTCACCCCAAGTCCCCTGGCCCCAACCCTCGCCGTGATGATCAACACCTGAACGTTGAACTCACCCACCCCGGGTGTTCGACTCTCGGGACCTGGAGGTTCGACTCTCGCGTGAGTCGAACACTCAGGTAGCGAGAGTCGAACGTTCGGGAGGGGTGAGTTCAACACTCAGGGTCCCGCCAATGGGTGAGGGTCAGGCGATGCGGGCGGCGGAGACGGGGCGTTGGGCCATGGTGAACGTGCCGGCGGACGACGTGTTGACGCTCCAGCGGTACCGGGCGAACTCGCCGGTCGTGTCCGAGGCGTAGAACATCATGTGCCCGTAGCCCGCGCCGTTCGTCTCGGCGGTCGCGTTGAAGATCCGGTTGTCCGGGAACCGGAAGTAGTTGCCCACCCCGTACACGCCGTGCGGCGCGGACGTGCAGTCGACGACCTCCACCGCGTACTGCGTCTCACCGGGGAAGTTCAGGCTGGAGCTGGGCGCGGTGTAGACGCCCTTGACCGAACGCACCATCACCACGTGCCCGGTGTTGGTGTCCTGGTCGTTGCGGTAGTCGACGGCGATCAGATCACCCGGCCGGAGGTCCGCCACTCTGGTGACGCGCTCGAAGTGCGGGATCTCCCGCTCGGCGAACGCGGCCCGGTAGTCACGCGCGAACGGGCTCGCGAGTCCGAAGTGGGCGCTGAAGAAACCCGAGGTCGCCCACCTGTACGTGCGCTTCAGCACGGCCGTCAGGAACGACGCGCACTGGCTCTGGTTGACCCACCCGGACGCGTCACCGGGTGAACCCCACCGGACCACGTTCGGCTGATCCGGCTCCTTGTACGTGTTGTTGGCCAACGGGCAGGTCGGCAACGACAGGTAGCCGACGAGTTGCTCGGCCTCGAGCAAGTGCGGTGTGGACGTCTGATGTGGACGCGGTGGCTGGGCCTCGGCCAACGCGGTCGTCCCGAGGGTCGCGGTCACCCCTACGGCGACGGCGGTTCCCCCCAGGAACGATCTGCGCGACAGGTCCATCGTGCGACTCCCCCTTCGATGCGGGCCCGCATACCGTAGTCGAAGGGGGTTGGCCGCACGCGGCGGTTCAGCGCACGTAGACCAGCAGGACGGTGGTCATGACCGTGCACAGGGCGAGCATCGTGGCGATCCCCGTCATGGCCGCTCCGGCCGACAGGAGGATCCGGGTGAGCATGCCCAGCACCCGGCGGAGCAGCCGGGCCAGGCCCATGACCAGCGCCAACGCGCCCATCATGATCATCACCACGAGTGGCGTCCACTCGGTGGTCTGAGACGTTTGAGCTAATGCGGTGAGCGTGTTCATAGCGACCCCCGGATGGCTTCCTGGGTGAACTTCACCTAGACTCACTGAAGTTGACTGAACCTCAGTAACATGAGGGTAAGTCCAGCTGTACTTGACTGACAAGGCCCTTCTGGGGGTATCGAGTCGTGACTTTTCTCCGCAATCGTGTATGTTTCGCTCTTCAGCTGATATGCTGAAGTTCACTGAAGGGTGCGCGGACGTGGCCGTTACGGGTGACTCCCACTTGCTGGCGCACCGCCTTCGGGCGTTGCGCGAGGAACACTGGCCTGATGTGACGATCACGCAGAGTGATCTTGCTCAGGCGTTCAGTGCCGACAAGCCGGCCAGCGTGCCCCTGCTGTCGTCGTGGGAGAGCCGCAGCAAGCCCAAGACACCGCCGCTGCACCGCCTCGTCGCCTACGCCACGTTCTTCGCCACCAAGCGCTCCGTCGAGCAGCGCCCCTACCGGCTGATCCCGCCGGACGAGCTGACCCCCGACGAACTGCGCCACCGCGAAGAGCTGCTGAACGAACTGACCGACCTCCGGGCCGCCGCCGAACAACGCGACACCGGCACGCCACCGCTGCAGGACCGCGCCAATCGCGGTTTCTGGTACTTCGACGACCGCCACGTCATCACGATCGTGGTCGCCCAGCTCCCACCGGACATGCGCGCCCAGATGCCGTACGCGGATCCCACCCAGCCGGACTACGTCGAGCTCTACACGTACGCGGACCTCGACGCCCTGATCGAGCTGCACGGCCACATCCGCGCGCTCAACCCCAACAGCCAGGTCAACTTCCGCATCGCCTCCGACCTGGTACCGGACGACTACACCACGCACCTCGTGCTGCTGGGCGGCGTGGACTGGAACGTGCTCACCCGCGAGCTGCTGAAACGGGTCGACATGCCCGTCACCCAGGTCGCCAGGCACGACGAATCCGAGTCGGGCGGGTTCGTGGTGCACACGGAGGACGACGAGGAACGCCTCTACGCGCCCAAGCTCGCCAAGATCCGCGGCAACGAGATCCTCCAAGAGGACGTCGCCCACTTCTACCGCGGGATCAACCCGTTCAACCACAAGCGAACGGTGACGATCTGCAACGGCATGTACGGCCGGGGGACCCTCGGAGTCGTGCGTGCGCTCACGGACGGCAGGTTCCGCGACCGCAACGCGGAGTACCTGAAGCAGCGATTCCCAGGCCTCGATTCGTACAGCATCCTGACCAGGGTGCAGGTCGTGAACGGCCAGGTGGTCACGCCGGACTGGAACCTGTCCGAATCCCGACTCTTCGAATGGCCGGAGGGCCAGAGTTGAACGTCGCAGCCCCTGCGCTCGTGCCCCACCGCGAGACGCAAGGCCCCCGGTCGGCGAACCACCACGCGTCCCACCGGCACCTGCTGGCCCGGAACGCCGTCGCCGTCCCGGCGAAGGTCGACGCGATCATCGTGCCGACCTCGCGACCCACCGCCTACCTCGAGACGGTCGTCGCACTCGCGAAGCACCACCGGTGCACGCTGGTCACGTTGTGCAGCCGCCGTTCGTCCGCGGACGCCGCCACCGCGCTGGCCGAACGCGCGGGCGTGGAGATCGTCGCCGCCGACATCGCCGAGGCTCCCGCCGACCTCGTCCCGGACTTCCGGACGACGAAGATGCTCCGCGGCGGCAAGTTCGACCGCCGCACCGACACCAGCCTGAAGCGCAACCTCGGACTGCTGTTGGCGGCCGTGGCCGGCTGGGAACGGGTCGTCTACGTGGACGACGACGTCATGATCCCGCGCCCCGACGACCTGGCCGACGCCGTGGGTCTGCTCGACGACTTCACCGGCGTCGGGCTCTCGGTCGGCGGCTACCCGGACAACTCCGTGGTCTGCCACGCCTACCGCGACGCGGGCGGCGACCAGGACACGTTCATCGGCACCGGCGCGCTCGCGATCGGCCGGGAGTCGTTCACGTCGTTCTTCCCCAACATCTACAACGAAGACTGGTTCTTCCTGCTCAACGACACCGGCCTGTCGCCGTCGGCGGTGACCGGGCTGGCCATCCAGCAGCCGTACGACCCGTACCGGGACACCATGCGCGCCCGCACCGAGGAGCTGGGCGACTGCCTCGCCGAAGGGCTGTTCGGGCTGCTGGACACCGGCCACGGCCTGACCGACGCCACCGCCGCGTACTGGCGGCGCTTCCTCGGCCGGCGCAGGCGGTTCATCGACGAGGTCATCACCATGGTCGACGACGTCGAACCGGACGGCGCCGCCAAGGACCGCATGATCGCCGCCCTGAAAGCCGCCCGCGGCCGCAACCGGCTCATCGAGCCCCAGCTGTGCGTGGACTACCTGACGGCGTGGCGAGCGGATCGCCGGGTGTGGCGGTCCCACATCGACGCCACGCGCCGCCGCTACCGCGGTCAGTCCGTCCAGAAACTGCTGGCCGACGCCGGTCTCATGCACGGCTACCGCCCTGGCGCGTGACCGGCGGACCCGACCAGGACCGGCCGGTCTCCCATGTGGCGGAACGCTCAGCTCACGGCGCTCGCCGGCGATTAGGCTCGCCTGCTGGAACGCGGACGAGCACGCGGACGAGCAGGCGACGGCTGAGCCGTCGGTCAGGTGGAGGCAGGGCATGACGAGCACCGATGGTCGGCAGAAGTGGCTGACCGTCGCCGAGGAGCTGGCCACCGCGTTGCGGGTGGACGCGGCGGAGCGTGACCGGCGCGGTGCGGAGCCCGCGGCCGAGGTCGACGCCCTGCGGCGGTCCGGCGTGCTGGCGATCGGCGACTGGGCCACGCAGCAGGCCGTGACCAGGGTCGTCGGTGCGGCCGATGCCAACGTCGGGCACCTGCTCGGCTACCACTACCTGCAGGTTTGGCGCAGCGGGCTGTTCGACACCCCGGCCGGCGACAACCTGTCCGGCGCCGATCTCTTCTGGGCAGGCGTCAGCAACCCGTTGGACGCGGCGCTGGAACTGCGGCCCGTCGACGGCGGGTTCGAGGTCACGGGCCGCAAGACGTTCGCCACCGGCGCCTCGGTGGCCGACCGGCTCGTGGTCAGCGCCACCCGCACCGACAACGGCGACAAGGTGACCTTCACCCTCGACGCGAAAGCCGAGGGCATCACCTACGCGGGTGACTGGGACAACATCGGCCAACGCCTCACCGCCAGCGGCGGCGTGGTGTTCGACCACGTCCACGTGCCCGCCGACCAGGTCCTGGGCGTGCACGACGAGACGAACCCGCGCCTCTCACTGGCCGCCCTGGGCTTCCAGCTCGTGCTCGCCCAGCTGTACGTGGCGATGGCCGAGGGCGCCCTGGCCGAAGCCGCCCAGTACACCCGCACGACCACCCGCCCGTGGTTCCTCAGCGGTGTCGACACGGCCACCGCAGACCCGTACATCCTCGGCACCTACGGCGAGCTGGTCTCCGAAACCCAGGCCGCAGGTTTCCTCACCGACCACGCCTCGGACCGGCTGCACCAGGCCTCCGAACGCGGCGCCGACCTGACCGCCGACGAACGCGCCGAGACCGCCGCCGCCATCTCGTCCGCCAAGGTCGTGTCGACGAAGGTCGCCAACCAGACCACCAGCCGGGTGTTCGAGCTGTGCGGCGCCCGTGCCACCGCGGCCGGGTACGCCTTCGACCGGTTCTGGCGCAACGCCCGCACGCTCACCCTCCACGACCCGGTGTCGTACAAGGCCCGCGAGGTCGGCGCGTACTTCCTCACCGGTGAGCACGCCCCGTTCACCGGGTACAGCTGATGGAGCCGCTGCTCGCGCGCAGCGTGCGCCTCGAAGACGACGGCGTGCACGTGCTGGACCGGCGGAACTTCCCGTTCGAGAAGGTGTGGGTGCGCTGCGCCACGGTGGCCGAGGTCGCCAAGGCCATCGAGGACATGGTCACGCAGTCCTCGGGCCCGTACTTCGCCGCGCTGTGGGGCATGGTGCTCGCCGCCCGCGAAGCCCGCGGCCTGCCTCGTGAAGAGGCCCGCGCCTACCTCGACCAGGCCGGACAGCTGCTGATCGCCACCCGCCGCACCAACAACCACCTGCGCAAGGCGGTCGCCGCCGTGCTGGCCGGCGTGGACGATGACGACGACCTCGAAGCCGGTGCGCTGAAGGGCGCGGAGGCGGGGGACGAGCGGTACCGCGAACGCAGCCGCCGGCTCGGCGCGCACACCGCCGAGCTGTTGCCGGACGAGGGCGCCGTGCTCACGCACTGCTGGGCCGACCTCTACCTGACCGAGACCGTCACCGCCGCTCAGGCCATGGGCAAACGTTTGCGGTTCGTGTGCACGGAGACCCGCCCGTACCTCCAGGGCGCCCGCCTGACCGCGGAGACCCTGGCCGAGATGGGCGTCGACACGACCCTCATCACGGACGGCATGGGCGCGGCCGTCATGTCGACCGGGCAGGTCGACGTGCTGCTGACCGCCGCCGACCGGGTCACCATGGACGGGCACGTGGTCAACAAGGTCGGCACGCTCGGCCTGGCCGTCGCGGCACAGGCGTTCGACCTGCCGTTCCTGGCCATGGTGCAGGCGCCGGACCGGCTCGCGCCCACCGCCGGCGACGTGCCGATCGAGTACCGGCCCGGTGACGACGTGCTGCACACGCTGGGCCGCCGCACGGCCACCGATCGGGCGCGCGGGCTGTACCCGGCGTTCGACGTCACGCCGCCGCGGTTCGTGACCTCGGTGGTGACCGATCGCGGTGCGTACGCTCCGCACGAGCTGGCTGATTACTACGTTGAGGGCGATGGAGATGGTGGAGCGGTTCATGAGTGAGTGGGTTGTGCTGGACATCGAGGGCACGCTCAGCGCCACCGACCAGGTCCTGGTCACGTTGTACGACTACGCCCGGCCGCGGCTCGGTCCGTGGATCGACGAGCACGCCGACGACCCGGCCGTGGTCGAGGCGGTCGCGCAGATCCGTGAGCTGTCCGGTGTGGACGGTGGTACCGACGAGCTGGTCGCTGTGCTGCACGGCTGGATGGACTCCGATCAGAAGGTCACCCCGCTCAAGACGTTGCAGGGCCTGATCTGGCAGCGCGGTTACGCCGAGGGCGACCTGGTGGCCGAGTTCTTCCCCGACGTGGTGCCGGCGCTGCGCAAGTGGCACGCGGACGGCGTCAAGCTGGCCGTGTTCTCGTCCGGTTCGGTGGCCGGTCAGGTGGCGTTCTTCGCCCACACCACCGACGGCGACCTGACGTCGTTGTTCGAGTACCACTTCGACACGGTGAACGCGGGCCCGAAGCGCGAGGCCTCCTCGTACCTGAAGATCGCGTCCGTGCTCGGTTCGACCGACATCACGTTCTACTCGGACGTCCCCGCCGAACTGGATGCCGCCGTCGAGGCGGGCTGGCAGGCGGTCGGCGTCGCGCGTCCCGGCGAGCCGTACGGCGACGCGGACTTCGGTCCACACCGGACGGTGGTCGCCCTGTGAGGACCGGCTCTGTGACGCCCGGCGAGGCGCTGGCCGCCGAGTGCGCCCGGTACACCGCGATGGGCTGGATGCGCGGCACGTCGGGCAACCTGTCGGTGGTCGTGGACCGCGATCCGCTGCGGCTCGCGGTGACCGTCAGCGGCAAGGACAAGGGCGAGCTGACGCCCGACGACGTGGTGCTGATCGACGCCGAGGGCCGCACCGACGACCCGGTGCGGGTGCCGAGCGCCGAAGCGGGCCTGCACGGGCGGATCGCGGCGGTGTCCGGCGCGGGCGCGGTGGTCCACGTGCACGCCCTCGCGCCCGTCGTCGCGGCGGAGTTCTGGCCCGACGGTGTCGAACTGCGCGACCTGGAGATGCTCAAGGGCTTCGGACGGCAGGCGGACGACGTGGTCGTCATCCCGGTCGTGCCGAACAGCCAGGACATGCGCGTGCTCGGTGACGCGTTCGAGGCCGGGTTCCGCGAGGACGTGCCGGCCTTGCTCGTGGCCAGGCACGGGGTGTACGTGTGGGGAGACGACCTGCACCAGGCCCGGCACCGGTTGGAGTGCCTGGAGTGGCTGTTGCGCTTCAAGACCGAGACCGTGGAGCGCTGAGACGCGCCAGTCCGTCAAGAGCAGAGGAGGTAGGCGCGATGACGTTGCTGACCGTGTGGCCGGACACCGATCCGGAGACCGTGGTGGTGCGCACCGCCGACCCCACCGAGATCGCCGTGGAGCTCAAGCAGTTGGGCGTCCGGTACGAGCAGTGGCCCGTTGTCTCCGGTGTGACCAGGGAGAACGCCCTGGAGGTGTACGCCGAGCGGGTCGCCCGCGTCACCGAGACCGAGGGCTACATCCTGGTCGACGCGATGGAGATGACGCCGTCGGACGACCCGGAGTGGCTGGAGTCGGCGGGGCAGGCGCGGCTGAAGTTCCTCGCCGAGCACACGCACGACGACGACGAGGACCGGTTCTTCGCCCGCGGTGCCGGGGTGTTCTACCTGCACGTCAAGGAGCGGGTGTACGCGGTGTTGTGCGAGGCGGGCGACCTGTTGAGCGTGCCCGCGAACACCACGCACTGGTTCGACATGGGCACCCGGCCGGACTACGTGTCGATCCGGTTCTTCCACGACGACGACGGCTGGGTAGGCAACTTCACCGGCAGCGAGATCGCCCGGTCGTTCCCGACCTTCGACGTGCTTATGGCGGGTCACCGAGCGAGCTGAGTTCGGCGGCGAGGTTGGCCTTGGCGCGAGCCTCCCAGCGTTCGCGTGCCTGACGCGTGACGTAGAGCGGTTCGCGCTGGGCGAGGGTGCGCAGGACGTTCGCCCGACCGGTCCGCCAGGCGTCGTCCGGCACGTGCGCGTACTCGGTGCGCACGGCGGTCCGATAGCGCTCGTAGGTGGCCGGGTCGGAGCCGAGGATGGCCAGGTCGGCGTCCAGGAGCAGGCACGTCAGCGGGTCGTCCGAGGTGTGGTTGACGGTGGCCAGCACGAGGTCGGCCACGTCGTCCGCCTCGGGGAGGCCGGCGAGCCGTTCGCGGACCCACTCGGCGCTGCGGCGTTCGTCCTCGCCCGGTTCGCCGTCGTAGACGACGTCGTGCGCCAGGGCGGCGAGCGTCAGCACGGCTCGTTCACGTGCGGTGCGGTTGTCGGCTTCGGCCAGGACGTTCACGTCCCGGACGACGGCCAGCACGTGGTCGGTGTTGTGGTAGCCGCGGTGCGGTTCGGCGTACCGGTCGGCCAGGTCGCCGGGCCCGTGCGCACCGCCCAACTCGCGGACCGCGTCCCGCCACCGCACGTCCAGCTCACGCATCGGGCAACCTCACCGTGAAAGCCGCGCCGCCCTCGGGCGCGGGACCTGCCTCGATCGTGCCACCGAGCCTGGTCACCAGTCCGTGCACCAGCGCCAGCCCGACGCCCGTGCCGACCGGCCGCGACCGCTCGTACTTCGCGTGCAGCGCGCCCTTGCGGAACGCCACCTGGTAGTCCTCTTCGGACAGCCCCGGGCCGCCGTCGCGCACCTGGAGCACGTCGTGGAGCGACAGCACCACCGGCCGACCTGCGGGCGTGAGCCTGAGCGCGTTCTCCAGCAGCCCGTCGAGCACCTGCCGCAGCCGACGGGCGTCGGTGGTGCGCACGGTCGGGTGCGGCGGCAGTTCGAGGCGGAACTCGACGCCCTTCGCCGCGCACCGGGTCCGCCACACCTCGGCGGCGGCTTTCACGAGTTCGGCCAGGTCGACCGGGGCCAGGTCGACGCGGAAGTCGTCCGCGCCCAGCCGGGCCAGGTCGAGCAGGTCGGTGACCAGCCGGTCGAGCCGGTGCGCCTCCTGCTGGATCGTCCGGCCCACCACCGGCACCTCCGGCCCGGACACCACGCCGTCGGCCAGCGATTCGGCGAACCCGGTCACCGCGGTCAACGGTGTGCGCAGCTCGTGCGACACGGACAGCAGGAACTCCCGCTGCCGGGCTTCGCTGCGGGCCAACGCGTCGGCCAGGGCGTTCACCGCGCCACCGACCTCGGCGACCTCGGCCGGCCCGTGCTCGGGCGCCCGCAGGTCCCGCCGCCCGCCGCTCATCGTGCGCGCGACGGCCGCCGTCTGCCGCAACGGGCGCGCGACCAGCTTGCCGAGCAGCAACCCGGCCACCGCCGCCACCAGCAGCCCGACGCCCAACGCGAACGCGATGTTGCGGAACAGCCTGCGCCCCGGCCCGTTGCCGCTCTCCACCCCCTGCACCAGCGCGACACCGGGCCGCACCTCCACCAGGCGGGTGCCGGCGATGCCGGACTTCGAGCCCGTCACCCGAACCGCGCGCACCGCCTGCGGATCACCGACCAGCCCGCCGTCCGGTCCGATCAGGACCACCGCGATGCCCTGCCCCCGCAACACCTCGGCCACGCGCAGCCGACCCGGCCTGCCGACCTCGCCAAGCTGCTCAGCCACCACGTCCGCTTGATCCGCCAACGCCTCGCGGGTCACCTCGCGCGACGCGGTGAGCACCAGCCGGGCCGACACCAGACCGGCCACCACGACGGCGACCCCCGCGACGACCAGGCACAACGCGGTGATCCGGAACGCGAGACTCGTCCGCGCCGCGCGGCTCACGGGCGGGTTCACGGAGCCTCCACCGAGTAACCGACCCCGCGCACGGTCCGGATAGGACTGCGTTCACCGAGCTTCGCCCGCAACTGCGCGACGTGCACGTCCACCGTCCGGGTGCCCGCCGCCGCCGCGTAACCCCACACCGCGCTCAACAGCTGCTCCCGCGCGAACACCCGCCCCGGGTGGCGCATCAGGTGCGCCAACAGCTCGAACTCGGTCGACGTCAACGCCACCTCGACGTCACCGACCCACACCCGCCGCCGGTCGCCGTCCAGCCGCACGTCACCGACCACGTGCACGGGGTTGACCTGCGGCGTTCCCCGGCGCAGCACGGTGCGCACCCGCGCCACCAGCTCACGCGGGCTGAACGGTTTGGTGACGTAGTCGTCCGCGCCCAGCTCCAGCCCGAGCACCCGGTCCACCTCGTCGTCCCGCGCGGTCACGAACAGGACCGGCGTCCAGTCGCCCGCCGCGCGCATCGCCCGGCACACCTCGACCCCGTCCAGACCGGGCAGGCCGACGTCCAGCAGCACCGCCACCGGCTTCAACCGCCGCACCGCGGCCAACGCGGCGTGCCCGTCCGACTCCACGTGCACCCCGAACCCGTCCCGCCGCAGGTAGAGGCTGATCAGGTCGGCGATGGCCCGTTCGTCCTCGACGACCAGCACGAGTCCCTGCACGCCGCGAATCGTGGCACGGGCGGAGCCGTGATCAGGGGTGCGGCAGTGTTCGGGTTCGGTAAAGGTCGCGCACCACGGCCGTCACCGTGGCCACCCGCGCCACCACCGGGGCGGGGCGCAGCCGCACGAGGAGGTTGTAACCGTCCCTGAGCAACTCCGGGTCGTCGCCCGGCAAGCCGAGCCGACCGGCAAGTGTCACGACTTCGCGCACCGCTGAGGAGGTCTCCACCGGGTGAATTCTGACATCGCGCCCGAACGGACGATAACGACTTGATTACGCAGCGAATGTGGCGAACGGAGTATGGCGATAGAGCTACGCGGAGCAGTCTGATCCGCTGATCAGCTCAACGAGCCCGTGGAGCGTCAATGCGCAAGACAACTCGCATTCTGTTCGGAACAGTCTCCCTCTTCACCGTGATCGCCACCGGTGTGATCACCTCGGGCGCGTCGGCCCTGGCCGGGGCGCCTGGTTCCGGTGACACCCGCGCGACCGTGCGCGAGGGCAACATCGACATCGGTCAACCCGGTGATGCTTGTGACGACGTAGGCCTGCCCGGCAACAAGTCGACACTCCCGTCAGGTGCGTACACCACCGACGGCACCTACATCGACATCACGTCGAACCCGCATGGATCCGTGATCGCCGGTGTCGTGGTGAAGGGCGGCAGCGCCTACAACGTCTACGAGGCCGGCGACCTCGGTGACATGCCGTGGAACGACCTGCACGCGCCGTTGGCCAAAAGCGACAAGCCGGCAGAGATCAGCCACTGGTTCGTCTGCCTGGACACCCCCAAGCCCACGACCACCACCGGTACGACGACGACCAAGCCCACGACGACGACCAAGCCCACGACGACGACCAAGCCAACGACCACAACCAAGCCGACGAGCACCAAGCCCACGACGACGACTAAACCGACGACGACCAAACCGACGACGACCAAGCCGACGACGACCAAGCCGACCACGACGAAGCCGACCACGACGACGACCACCAAGCCGACCACGACGGCACCGACGACGACCAAGCCGACCACCACCGCGCCGACGACCACCACTACGGCGGGCACGACGACCAAGCCGACCACGACCACGACGGCGCCGGCGCCGGTGACGACCACGACGGCGCCGCACGGCCCGGGCGGTCCCACGACCACCAGGCCCCTGGGAGTGGTGAATCCCGATTCAGGCGAACACCTCGCGAACACCGGCTTCAACGCCTGGTGGCTGCTCCTCGTCGCCCTGGGCCTGCTGACCGCCGGCGCGGCGTTCCTCGTCTCGCCGAAGCTCCGCGACCACCTGCGCCGCTGACCACGTCGTAGACAACGGCACGGGCAACATCACTGACCGTGCCGAGCGCTAACCCGATCACCCGGTGGTGACCACAGTGGTCACTGTCGGGTGATCGGCATCACCAAGTCATAACGAATAGGGGTCAACCCGCGTCGTCTGAATGGTCTACCTCGATAGATGGGTGCCGGGTGTAGTTCGATCCCCCGGTCAGCCCTCAAACTCGCGGAGCACCTCCATGCGCATGACCACCCGCCGCCTATTCGGAGCAGCCGCACTGCTCGCCTTCGCCACCACCGGCCTGCTCGGAGGCATCGCCTCGGCAACGCCGGTAGTCGCCGTGTCGGGCGACACCCGCGCCACCGTCGGCGAGGGGAACGTCGACTTCGGACAGCCCGGCAACGGCTGTGAGGTCGCCGGACTGCCCGGCGACGAGAGAGAGACCATGCCCGCGGGCACCTTCAGCGTCGAAGGCGTCAACATCGACATCACCGCGAACCCCGAGGGCTACGTCCTCACCGGTGTCGTGGTGAAGGGCAGCTCCGCCTACAACGTCTACCCCGCGACCGCGCTCGGGGAGATGCCGTGGGAGGACCTGCACCCGCCGATCAACGCCAGCGACGGCCCCGCCGGTATCAGCCACTGGTTCGTCTGCGTCGAGGAGGCTCCCGAGGAGCCCGTCGAGGAGACGACGCCCGAGGAGACCCCGGCGGAGTCCGAAGCGGTCGTCCCGTCGAGCAGCAACACCCCCGCGCCCTCCGCGCCGGTCACCACCTCGCCCGCACCGGCCGCGGCCGGTGCCGAGAACGCGCTGGCCAACACCGGTTTCGAGGGCACCTGGCTGCTGGTCCTCGGCCTTGCCCTGGTGGCGGCCGGTGCCGCGTTCGTCGCCTCGCCGAAGCTCCGCGGCCTGCTGCGCCGCTGACCCCGCGAGGTCGCCGTCGATCGTTCGCGCCTCGTTTCCCGGTGATCACGCTTTTCGATCGCCGGGAAATCAGGCGCGAGCGGTCGACCTCCGGGGCGACCGAGCCCGCCGTCTGCGGAGCAGCGGCCATGAACACTGTGACCTGCGCTACCTCACGTGATCCAGGGGGCGGCCCAGCCGAGACCCCCGGAACGCAGCCGTCTACGATCCGATGAGCCGGCGTGGCCCCGCCCACCGGCAAAGCCAGAACCAGACAGTGCAGGAGGCACCGTGACGGCCGTAGCCCCGCAGCCGATCGCAACGCGGCCCTTCGGGACTCGCGTGGCGGTCAAGGGTTCGTTCCTGCTGCGGATGTTCCGCACCACGGACCACAAGCAGATCGGGATCATGTACCTGGTCACGTCGTTCGCCTTCTTCATGGTGGGCGGCGCGATGGCCATGTTGATGCGGACCGAGCTGGCACGTCCGGGCATGCAGTTCCTGTCGCAGGAGCAGTTCAACCAGCTGTTCACCATGCACGGCACGGTGATGCTGCTGCTCTACGCGACGCCGATCGTGTTCGGGTTCGCCAACTTCATCCTGCCGCTCCAGATCGGCTCGCCGGACGTGGCGTTCCCCCGGCTCAACGCCTTCTCGTACTGGCTGTACCTGTTCGGCGGCCTGATCGTGATGGGCGGCTTCCTCACGCCGGGTGGCGCGGCCGACTTCGGCTGGTTCGCCTACACCCCGCTCTCGAACGCCATCCACTCGCCCGGCGTCGGCGCCGACCTGTGGATCTCCGGCCTGATCGTCGGCGGTCTCGGCACCATCCTCGGCGCGGTCAACATGATCACCACCGTGGTCTGCCTGCGTGCGCCCGGTATGACCATGTTCCGGATGCCGATCTTCACCTGGAACATCCTGGTGACGTCCGTGCTGGTGCTGCTGGCGTTCCCGATCCTGACCGCCGCGCTGTTCGGCCTGCTGGCCGACCGCCACCTGGGCGCCCACGTGTTCGACCCCGCCAACGGCGGCGTGATCCTGTGGCAGCACCTGTTCTGGTTCTTCGGCCACCCCGAGGTCTACATCGTCGCGCTGCCGTTCTTCGGCATCGTGTCGGAGATCTTCCCGGTGTTCAGCCGCAAGCCGATCTTCGGCTACAACGGCCTGGTCTACGCCACGTTGGGCATCGCGGCGCTGTCCGTGGCGGTGTGGGCGCACCACATGTACGCCACCGGCGCGGTGCTGCTGCCGTTCTTCGCGTTCATGACGTTCCTGATCGCGGTGCCGACCGGTATCAAGTTCTTCAACTGGATCGGCACGATGTGGAAGGGGCAGCTGACGTTCGAGACCCCGATGCTGTTCAGCATCGGCTTCATCGTCACGTTCCTCTTCGGCGGTCTGTCCGGCATCCTGCTGGCCGCGCCGGCGATCGACTTCCACGTGTCGGACACGTACTTCGTGGTCGCGCACTTCCACTACGTGCTGTACGGCACGATCGTGTTCGCCACCTTCGCGGGCATCTACTTCTGGTTCCCGAAGATCACCGGCCGGATGATGGACGAGCCGCTGGGCAAGCTCCACTTCTGGACCACGTTCCTCGGCTTCCACGCCACGTTCCTGGTGCAGCACTGGCTGGGCAACGAGGGCATGCCGCGCCGGTACGCGGACTACCTGCCCAGCGACGGCTTCACCACGCTGAACACGATCTCCACGATCGGCGCGTACATCCTGGGCGCGTCCACGCTGCCGTTCATCTGGAACATCTTCAAGAGCTACCGCTACGGCGAGACCGTCAAGGTGGACGACCCGTGGGGCTTCGGCAACTCGCTGGAGTGGGCCACGTCCTGCCCGCCGCCGCGGCACAACTTCACCGAGCTGCCGCGCATCCGCTCGGCGCGTCCCGCCTTCGAGCTGCACTACCCGCACATGATCGAGCGGCTGCACAGCGAGGCGCACGTGACGTTCACCGGCAAGGCGATCGCGCACGAGGACGCCAAGCGCGCGCCGTCCGAAGTGGCCGCCGGCGCTGTGCAATCGGGCACAGCCTCGGAGAACACCGAGGGCGACCACAAGTAACGCTTGTAACCTGAACGCAGGTTCAACGACGAGCCCCGACGACCGTCCCCGGTCGTCGGGGCTCGCCGCTGTTCGGCATGTCTGGCATAGGAGCCATCAGTGACCAAGCCCAGCGCCACGCCCGTCCTGATCACGGTCACCGGACCGGACAAGCCGGGGGTGTCCTCGGTGCTGTTCGCGGTGCTGACCCGGCACGGAGTGGAGATCCTCGACGTCGAGCAGGTCGTCATCCGCGGCCGGCTGGTGCTCGGCGTGCTCGTCGCGGCCGAACACGACCCGGAGGCGTTGCAGGAGGCCGTCGAACAGGCCATGGCGACGGTGTCCATGCACGTCGAGGTGGAGATCGGCGCTGATTCCAAGCGCACCGCGCGGCTGGAGTCCAGCCACGTGCTGATCCTGCTCGGCCGCCCGGTCACCGCCCGCGCGTTCACCGAGGTGGCGCGGCGGTTGGCGTCGCTCGGCGTGAACATCGACGCGATCCGGGGCGTGGCCGACTACCCCGTCACCGGCCTTGAGCTGCGGGTTTCCGTGGCCGACGACACGTCGGAGAGTGACGCGCAGCTGCGGTCGGCGTTGGCCGAGGTGTCGGTGCGCGGCGGGTTGGACATCGCGGTGGAGCGGGCCGGGCTGACCCGGCGGGCCAAGCGGCTGGTGGTGTTCGACGTCGACTCCACGCTCATCCAGGGCGAGGTGATCGAGATGCTGGCCGCGCACGTCGGGGTGGAACCGCAGGTCAAGGAGATCACCGACGCGGCGATGCGCGGTGAGCTGGACTTCACCGAGTCGCTGCGGCGGCGGGTGGCGTTGCTGGAGGGCCTGGACGAGTCGGTGCTGGACGAGGTCGCGGCGTCGTTGGAGCTGACGCCGGGCGCGCGCACGACCGTGCGGACGTTGAAGCGGCTCGGGTT
This sequence comes from Saccharothrix deserti, assembly GCF_009769385.1. Classification (GTDB taxonomy): domain Bacteria; phylum Actinomycetota; class Actinomycetes; order Mycobacteriales; family Pseudonocardiaceae; genus Actinosynnema; species Actinosynnema deserti. The sequence continues at coordinate 204,376 of NZ_VKAB01000012.1, read as the reverse complement.
CCGCTGCGGTGTGGTGTCCGGTGGTTTCACCCGGGTGATCCAGCGGCTGGTGGACGAGCTGGGGTTGGACTTCTGCGCGGCCAACGAGCTGGAGGTCGTGGACGGGAAGCTGACCGGTCGGGTGCTCGGCGAGGTCGTGGACCGGGCGGGCAAGGCGGTGGCGTTGCGGCGGTTCGCGGACGAGCAGGGGATCACGCTGGCGCAGACGGTGGCCGTCGGTGACGGCGCGAACGACATCGACATGCTGGGCGCGGCCGGGCTGGGCATCGCGTTCAACGCGAAGCCCGCGTTGCGGGAGGTCGCGGACACCGCGTTGTCGCACCCGTTCCTGGACGCGGTGCTGTTCGTGCTCGGCGTGACCAGGGCCGAGGTGGAGGCCGCGGACGCGGCGGACGGTATGGAGCTGAACCGGCTGTGAACCCGATCCTGCGAATGCTGGTGGACCGGCACTACGCGACCGATTCCGAGGACCCGGAGTCGGTGCGGGCGATGCCGGTGGTGCTGCGGATCGAACGGTCCGCGCCGCCGTCCCGGACGGACGTGCTGGAGGCCGCCGCGGCGGCGGCCATCGCGGTGTGCCTGGACGAGCGCGCGTTGCCCGAGGGGGAGTGGCACGACGAGCTGGTCGCGTGGGTGCGCGGGCGGATCCGGAAGGTCGCCCGGCGGGCCCGTGGCGCGCACTGGGAGGCCGTGCAGGCGCTGCCGGGCGTGACGATCACCGTTGGCAGCGCCTCGGTGCGGGCGTTCGTGCCCGGACGGGTCGTCGACCTGCCCAAAGAGCTGAGCCGGTTGCAGATCTCGGGCAGCGAACTGCCCGAGGACACGCCCGGTCCCGTGCCTCCTGGCGCGTACGAGCTGTGGCTGAACCCGCGCGTGGAGATGACGGCGGGCAAGGCGGCGGCCCAGGTGGGGCACGCGTCGATGCTGCTCGCGCCGCACCTGTCCGACGCGGAGCTGAAGGAGTGGGCGGCGCTCGACTACCGGTGTGCCGTGCGGACACCGTCCGAAGCCGCATGGGACGCCTTGGTGGCGCGGCCGGACGTCGTGCTGGTGCGGGACGCCGGGTACACGGAGGTCGCGCCCGGAACCGCGACGGTGGCCGTCAATAGGTCATGATCTGACCTACATCGGTCCTGGCGTCGCGGTCGTGGTCCTGGTGACCGGGGCTACCGGCGTCGCGGACTTCCGGTGACGTTTGGTGTGCCGGTTTTGCGGTAATCATCCACGGCGTGGGCCTGTTGGACGTGCTCGACGCTCGGCTCGGTGACGGGCTGGAGAGCTTGTTGTGCGCGCACCACGCCCGGCGGCTGCGCAAACTGGGGTGGGGCTCGGTGTTCTCCTCCGAGACCGGCTGGTGGACGCTTCGGCGGCCGGTGCGGTCCGGCAACCGGATCGACGTGCTGATCGACGGGCACGAGGTGCTGCCCGCGATCGCGTCGGCGATCACCTCGGCACGGAGGTCCGTGCACCTCGCGGGGTGGTGCGCCAGCCCGGACTTCCGGCTGACCAGGACGCCCGGCTCGCCCACGTTGCGCGAACTGCTCGCGGTCGCCGCCGAGCGGGTGCCGGTGCGGGTGCTGCTGTGGGCGGGGCCGCCGGTGCCGTTGTTCGAGCCGACGCGTTCGCGGGTGCTGGCGGCTCAGCGGGAGTTCACGCGCGGTAGCGCGGTGTCGTGCGTGGTCGACTCGCGGGAGCGGACGCTGCACTGCCACCACGAGAAGATCGTGGTGGTGGACGATTCGGTGGCGTTCGTCGGCGGGATGGACCTGACCGCGTTGGACGGCGACCGGCACGACACCGCGTCCCACCCGCCTCGGGAGCCGTTGGGCTGGCACGACCTGGGCGCCCGCCTGGAGGGCCCGGTGGTCGCGGACGTGGCCGAGCACTTCCGGCAGCGCTGGGAGGAGATCGCGAAGGAGACCCTGCCTCAGCCGTCACCCTCGTCTCCGGTCGGCTCGTCGTCGGCGCAACTCGTGCGGACGATCCCGGAACGCACCTACGAGTTCGCTGATCGGGGCGAGTTCAGCCTGCTCGACTCGTACCTGCGCGCTCTGCGCTCCGCTTCTCAGCTGGTCTACGTGGAGAACCAGTTCCTCTGGTCGCCCGAGGTGATCGAGGTCCTGATCGACAAGCTCCGCAACCCGCCGGACCCGCGCTTCCGCGTGGTCCTGGTGCTGCCTCGCAAACCGAGCAACGGCGCCGACACCACCCGTGGCCAGCTAGGACGGTTGCTGGACGCCGACGACGGCAACCACCGGCTGATCGCCGCCACCTTGTCGTCGCACGACGGCCAGACGTCGTCTTCGGTCTACGTGCACGCGAAGCTGGCCGTGGTGGACGACCGTTGGCTCAGCCTCGGCTCGGCGAACCTGAACGAACACTCCCTGTTCAACGACACCGAGGTCAACGTGGTGACCGACGACCCCGAGATCGCCCGCGACACCCGCCTGCGCCTGTGGTCCGAACACCTCCAACTGCCCCAGTCCGAAGTCTCCGGCCCACCGCACGAGGTCGTGGACACCCTCTGGCGCCCCACCCTGAACTCGACCGGTAGACACCGAATCACCGCCCTACCAGGCGTCTCCCGCCGAGCCAGCCGCCTACAAGGCCCCCTACGAGGCCTCCTAGTAGACGGCTAACCCCCGAGAGTCCTACGTTCAGACCGCGTGTGTCCTACGTTCAGGCGCGGTGTGTCCTACGTTCGGAACGCGAGAGTCCTACGTTCAGGACGCGAGAGTCCTACGTTCAGGACCCCTGAATTCAACGCTCAGAACACGCGACCTGCGCGTTTGGAAGACTTGCGACGGTCAGTTGTTGGCCGCGTCGAGGCGCTTGAGCGCCGCCCGCACGACCTCCGGGTCGTACGTCGTCCAGAACGGCGGCAGCGAGGCCCGCAGGAACCCGCCGTACCGAGCCGTGGCCAGGCGCGAGTCGAGGACGGCCACCACGCCCTTGTCGTTCATCGACCTCAGCAGCCGCCCGGCGCCCTGGGCCAGCAACAGAGCCGCGTGGGTCGCCGCCACGGTGAGGAAACCGTTGCCGCCCCTGGACTCCACCGCCTTCTGCCGCGCCGACGCCAACGGGTCGTCCGGCCGTGGGAACGGGATGCGGTCCATCACGACCAGTTGCAGCGCGGGCCCCGGAACGTCCACACCCTGCCACAGCGACAAAGTGCCGAACAGGCACGTCTCCGCGTCCTCGGCGAACCGCTTCACCAACTGCCCCGTGGCGTCGTCACCCTGGCACAGCACCGGGTAGTCGACCTTGCCCCGCAACGCCTCGGCTGCCGCCTTCGCCGCACGCATCGACGAGAACAGCCCCAAAGTACGCCCACCGGCCGCGTTCACCAGGCCCTCGATCTCGTCCACATAGGACGGCGGCAGCCCGTCGCGCCCCGGCGGCGGCAAGTGCCTGGCCACGTACAGGATCCCGCTGCTGCCGTGCTCGAACGGCGAGCCGACGTCCAGACCGCTCCACCGCGGCCCGCTCACGTCCGACGGCGGCTCCTTGTCGGTCGCCGTCCCCTCGGCCTTCTTCGCGTTCGACGCCGCCGGCAGCCCCCACTGCCGCGCCAACGTGTCGAACGTGCCACCCAGCGTCAAAGTCGCCGACGTCAGGACCGTGGTCCGCTTCCCGAACAGCCGCTCCCGCAGCAGCCCGCCGACACCCAGCGGCGCGACGCGCAGTGACGGCGCCTTGTTGCGATCGGCGAAGTCACCCGACACCCACACCACGTCGTGGTCCTCGTCGAATGCATCCAATATCCGCGTCGCGCAATCGTGCACGTCGTCCAGCAGCGACAGGGCCAGCTTGCGGGACGTCGCGCCGTCCACGTCCTCCTTGCGCTCCGGCCCCAACGACGTGATGCACGCGTGCGCCGCGTCCTTGGTCGCCCGGAGAGCACCGGCGAGCGCCTGAGGCAGGCTGTCGAGCCGCCCGACCGGCATCTCCTCCAGGATCATCGCCAGGCCGTCACTCGCCTCGGCCATCCGGTCGGCCACGCCCTGGTCGATGAGCCGCCCGCAACGCCGCGCGGCCGTGGCCACCAGGGACGCGCTCAGCTCCTCCGTCGCCACCGACGTCACCCGGTCGACCAGGTCGTGCGCCTCGTCGATCACGACCACGTCGTGATCGGGCAGGACCTGGTAACCCTCCAGGGCGTCCACGGCGAGCATCGCGTGGTTGGTCACCACGACGTCCGCCTTGCCCGCCTCGGCCCGCGCCTTCTCCGCGAAGCAGTCCACGCCGATCGGGCACTTGTTCACGCCGAGGCACTCGCGCGCCGTCACCGAGACCTGCCGCCACGCCTGGTCCGTGACGCCCGGCACGAGTTCGTCCCGGTCACCGGTCTCGGTGTCGGACGACCACTCGTGCAGGCGCTTGATCTCGCGGCCCATCTTGGACACCGCGAACGGGTCGAACAGGCCCGCTTCCTCCGGTTCGTCCGGCGCGCCCGTGTGCAGGCGGTGCATGCACAGGTAGTTGCGGCGGCCCTTGAGGATGGCGAACCGCGGCTCGCGGCCCAACTCCTTGCGCAACGCCTTGGCGAGCCTCGGCAGGTCGCGGTCGACGAGCTGGCGTTGCAGCGCGATCGTGGCGGTGGAGATGACGACCGTCGACTCCTCGGCCACCGCGTGCCGCAGGGACGGCACCAGGTACGCCAACGACTTGCCGGTTCCGGTGCCCGCCTGGACGGCCAGGTGCTCGCCCGTCCGGATCGCGCGCTCGACCGCTTCGGCCATGTCTACCTGGCCCTGGCGTTCGGCTCCGCCTACCGCCTCCACGGCGACGGCGAGCAACGTTCTGGTGTCGGGGATCGCGGAGGTGACGGGCACGGCGAAGACCGTACCCGCACCCTCCGTCAACCGGGTCGCGACCGTTGAACTCAGGGGCCCTGAACGTAGGACTCACGCATCGCGAACGTAGGACACACCTGGCGCGAACGTAGGACACACCGCGCCTGAACGTAGGACTCACGGGACCCGAGCGTTCGACTCTCGAGGTCTGGAGGTTCGACTCTCGGGGTTACTTGCGGTTGATCAGGGCCCAGGTGGCGGGCAGGAGGCCGGCGGCCAGGGCGATCTTCAGCGCGTCACCCAGCAGGAACGGCGTCACGCCCAGTTGCAGCGCCTTGCCGAAGCCCACGCCGGCAGCGGCCATCAGCCACGGCACACCGCACGCGTAGATCGCCAGGTTGCCCAACGCCATCGTGCCGACCGTGCGCAACGGCGTCCGGTCACCGCCACGAGCCGCCAGGTGGCCGACGAGCGCCCCGGCGAACACGAACCCGACCACGTACCCGAGCGACGCGGGCGTGCCCGACGAACCGCCCTGGAACCACGGCACACCGGCGACACCCGCGATCAGGTAGAGCACCATCGACGCGCCACCGCGCTGCCACCCGAGGGCGGCGCCCACCAGCAGGGCGGCGAACGTCTGGCCGGTGATCGGCACCGGGCTGCCCGGCACGGGCAGCGCGACCTGGGCGGCCAGCCCGGTCAGCCCGGCGCCCGCGACGACCAGGGCGATGTCACGCGCGAGAGCGCCCGGGACCAGGTCGGCGAGCACCGCGCGGCGGCCGGGAACGGCGAGGACGGACACTTGAGGACCTCCCAGAGGATCGACTTCTCCGGGAGGTTAACCGGCGATCACTCGTTCGGTCTTTGTCGAAGCTCTACAAAGTTGGGCACGTCACGCCGGAAGACACGTCACGCCGGACGCGGCGGGGGAGTGCCGGGATCAGTCGCGGGTCGCCAACCGCACGGCGGTGCCGGACGCGCTCACCATCAGCATGTCCTGGCCGACGGTGCCGTAGTCGATGTCCACCGCGATCACCGCGTCGGCCTGCAACGCCGCCGCCTTCTGCTCCAACTCGACGAGCACCGCCGTCACCCCGCCTTCCAACTCGCCCTCGTAGGACTTGGAACGCCCGCCGAACACGTTGCGCAGCCCTGCCGCCATGTCCTTGAACGCGTTCACGCCCAACACCGTCTGGGCGGTCACGATGCCCAGGTAGCTGTCGACTTGGGCGCCGTCGATGTGGTGCGTGGTCGTCACGATCATCCGGTCATTATCAGTGGTCGACTGCCACCTCGCCGGTGATCCGTTCCGTGTTCCGCCGCGTTTTCGCCCACCCGTTGCGCCCGCGCGCCAACCGGACCAGCGCCCGCCACGACGTGATGTAGAACGTATATATGTAGATCGCATACACAAACCCGTAGCCCACCGCCCGCCAGAACCCGATCGAGGGCTGACATCGCATTCGGTACACCGGCCCCCACAGCACGAACGGCAGCAGGCCGAACATTCCGTATGCAGTGAACAAGATCCAAGCGCCCTCGACGAACCACGCCCACACCTCGCCCGGCGCGATCACCACGTGGTGGCCGAGCAGGACCAGCGGGATCGGGTAGATCAACGTCCCGAGCAGCTGCATCCACGGCTGGGCCAGGTAGTACGTCATCTCCGCCGCACCCAGCGTGGACAGGTGCGGCGAGGCCCAGATCCGCCGCACGTACCGCATGCACTGCATGGTTCCCTGGCCCCACCGCGTGCGTTGCGCGAGGAACCGCCGCAGGCTGTAGAGCCCTTCCTGGTGCACGTGCGTGTCCATGGTGAACCCGGTGCGCCACCCGGCGGTCAGCAAGTGCACGCCCAGTTCGAAGTCCTCCAGCAACGACCCGCGCCACGGCTGCCCGGCCGGCCCGGCGATCGAGTCCAGCGCCGACAGCCGGGTGAACTGACCGTTGCCGCCCATGGAGATCGTCCCGGTGACGCCGCGCGACACCTGGATCGCCGCGATCGCGGTCCGGAACTCCAGGTCCTGCATCCGCACCAGCAGATCACCGAAGAACCCACGCCACCGCGACACCCCCGGCTGCCGCACACCCGCGTTCACCATCCGCACGTCCACCTGCACCGCGCCGATGGTGTCGTCACCGAACAGGTGCCCCGCCGCGCACACCTCCAGACAGTTGCGCGCGGGCCGACCGTCGGCGTCCACCACGACGATCACCGCACGCTCGGCGTCGGCGTGCCGTCCCATCCACAGCTTCAACGTCCGGTAAGCGTCGTTCAGCGCGTCACCCTTGCCAGTGCGCGCGTGCGGCCGGTGCCGCCGCACGAGGTGGACGTTCCGGTCACCGCGGAACCCGCGCACGACGTCCACCGTGCCGTCGTCGGAGTCGTCGTCTATGACCCACACGTGCGCGATGGGGAACGCCGCGCGCAGGTACCGGACCGTGTCACCGATGACGGCTTCCTCGTCACGGCACGGCACCAGGAAGTGCCACTCGAAGTCGCCGACCCGCCCGACCGGCCGGGGCTTGTGCCGCAGGTACGGGATGACGATGAGGAACACGTAGGTCACGAACGCGACGCTCATCGTCAGCGCCAAGGCCTGGGTGAACCCCAGGATGACATCGAGGCTCACTTCCGCGTCGCCAACCACACGAACGCCACCAGCGCCGCGCCGCCACCGAGCACGCTCACCATCGAGCCGAGCAGCGTGTGGCCCCAGTAGTAGCCGGTGTCCACGCCGAGCCACTCGACCAGCCCGACCAGCGTCAGCACCCGCAACTGGTTGACCACCACCACGGCGACACCGGCCACCGCCAGCGCGAACAGCACCCGCCGGGTGATCCGGGGCCGCAGCGCGATCATCACCGCGCCCACCACGACCAGCGGCAGCAGCAGGAACGCCGACGTGCACTCCGGGGTCATCCGCAGACCGAGCGGGCTGTCCGAGCCGAGCCCGAAGTACACGGTCTGCCGCGACGCGACGACCTCCACCCCGTCGGAACCGAGCACGTCGAGCAGCAGTCCGGACAACGTGATCTCGGCGGTCCGGTAGGCACTGTGTGCCACCACGAGCCCGGCCGCCGCCACCAGCAGTGCGACGACGACCACCCGGTCGAGATGTTCGGTGCGGGGCACGGCAAGCGCCACTGAACGAGTCCTTTCCTCGATCGGGGATCGCCCGAAAGGGCTGCTTGGTGGTCATCGGACATGCATACGGCGAACCAAACCCCCGGATCGAGTGACAACGTGAAGTGCTTTCGGACTGTTGACCCACTTTGGGTGGCAACTGTTGGCCACAGTTGGGCGGTTCGAGTGGACGCCGTCCCTCTTTACGGTCGGCAACCTTTAATCCGACCGGTTGAACGCCGATAGGGGAAATTGCTCGATACAACCGTTTCGAGAAAGGAGTTCCATGCGTGTGCGAATGACGCGTCGCGCCGCGGCGGTCGGACTGGTCGCCGTCGCGGCGCTGGTGGTCGGCGCCGCGCCCGCCTCGGCAGCACCCGGAGACGCCTCGGCCCACGGCGCGAGGCTCGACCTGTCGCTGCTCGGCGGCAACGCGGTGTCGTCCGGCCCGTTCGCCGCCGCCGACGCGAACGGCCCCACCTCCAACACGTTCGCGGGCGTGGACCTGCCCAGCGCTTTGAAGACCGGCGTGATCAACGCGTCCGCCTCCAGGGACGACAAGACCGGCGGCGTCCACTCCACGGCCAGTACCGCCGACGTGCGGCTGGACCTGCTCGAAACCGTCACCGGCGTGGTTTCCGCAGACCTGGTCGAAGCCCGGTGCGCGGCCACCCAGAAGGGCCTGACCGGCAAGTCCGAGCTCGCCGGGCTCGAACTCGGCCGGCTGGGCGAGGTGGACGCCGAGCCTGCGCCCAACACCACCGTCGACGTCGACCTCCTCGGCGTGGACATCGCGAAACTCGTGTTCAACGAGCAGATCCGCAACGCCGACGGCAGCCTCACGGTCAACGCCCTGCACCTCACCCTCATCGGCGGCGCGCTCGGCTCCATCGGCTCCGGTGACCTGGTGCTCTCGTCCGCCACCTGCGGCCCGGCCGGCCTGCCCATCCCGATGGCCTCCGGCGCGGGCCTGTGGATCGGACTCGGCCTGCTCGCCCTGTTCGGCGCGCCCGTCGCCGCCGCGGCGATCCGCCGCCGGCGCGAACTCGCGGCGGTCTGAGCCGTGTACAAGGTCCCCGGCAGCGGTGTCGCGGTCGGCACGGGAATCGGCTCGTTGGCGGCCACCGGCGCCGGCGTCACGTGGTGGGTCGTGGCCGGCGCGGTGCTCCTCGCGACCGGCCTGCTCCTGACCCACGCGGTCCGCAGGCGACGAGCGACAGCCGACGAGTAGCGCGCGTGTGCCCCGGCGCGCGCCCGCCCCCAGGCGCGCTCCGGGGCACCGCATCCACCCGAACATCCGCCCGAAGAGATCCGCCCTCCGCCCTCCGACATCCGCCCTCGCCCTGCCGAACCGCCCAGCCGAAATCCGCCTCAGATCCGCTTGAGAAGGGAGCAAGGTGAAGGAAGTAGTGCTGCTCGCGGGCACCCGACCCGAAGCGGTGAAGATCGCACCGGTGGCCCTGGCGCTGGCCGACCACCCGGTGCTCCGACCCGTGATCGTCCACAGTGGACAACACGCCGGCATGGTCGAACAGGCGCTGCGCGCGTTCGGCCTGCTCGCGAACGTCGAGTTGGACGTGCCGCGGGCCATCGGCAGCCAGGCGGAACTGCTCGCGCGCCTGCTGCCGGAGGTCGACCGGGTGCTGCGCACGCGCGACCCGGCCGTCGTCCTCGTGCAGGGCGACACGACCACGGCGCTGGCGGGCGCGCTCGCCGGGTTCTGGCGCGGCATCCCGGTGGCGCACCTCGAAGCCGGCCTGCGCACCGGCGACCTCGCGGGACCGTTCCCGGAGGAGGCCACTCGGCAGATGATCGCCCGGATCGCCACCCTGCACCTCGCCCCGACCGACGACGCGGCGGCCGTGCTGGTCGGTGAGGACCTGGCGGACCGCGAGATCGTGGTCACCGGCAACACCGTGGTCGACGCCGTGCAGCGGGTCGCCGCCGCCGACCTGCCCGCCCGCGACCCGGACCTCGCGCTGCTGGAACGCGTGCTCGACGAGCGCTCCGAACGCCTGGTGCTGGTCACCGTGCACCGGTGGGAGTCGTGGGGCGAGCCGCTGGAACGCGTGCTGCGCGCCGTGCGGGAGATCGCCGACCGGCACCCCGACGTGCGCGTGCTGCTGCCCGCGCACCCCAACCCGAACGTGCGGGCGGCGGCACGTGACGTGCTCGGCGGGCACGACCGGATCGTGGTGACCGAGCCGTTGGACTACCCGGACCTCGTGCGCGCGCTGCGCCGGGCCGCGCTGGTGCTCACCGACTCCGGCGGCATCCAGGAGGAGGCGCCGTCGTTCGGGGTGCCGGTGCTGGTGCTGCGCGAGACGACCGAGCGGATGTCCGCGGTGGACGCCGGCTGCGCGTGGCTGGTCGGCACCGACCCGATCCGGATCACCGCCGAGGCGGGCTGGGTGCTCGGCGCGCGGCTGCGCCTGCCGCTGGGGCACAACCCGTTCGGCGACGGCTGCGCCGCGTCCCGGGTGCGCGGCGCATTGGAACGACTGGTCGGTCTGCCGAGTGATTTCTCCAACGCACCCTTGCCAGTCCGAATTCCGTCCTGATCGCACAGCGCTATTAGTCACTCGACCGGGTATCGGTTTTTGCCCTTACGGGTGATGTGCGCGCGGGATCGTCAGCTTGCCTCCGCCGGAGTTCGATAGTCCCTCTGGTATGGAAAGCAGGAGGACAACACCATGAATCAGATCCCAGCGCGCCGGGTCGGGGCTCTGACCGCGGCGCTCGTGCTCGGCCTGGCCGCCGCACCGCCCGCGTGGGCGGCCAACCCGGCGGGCGTCGCGTCGGTCGGCTCCGCCGAGTTCACCAAGGCCGGCATGCACGTCAGCGTGCCGCCGCTGGCGCCGTGCGCGGTGGACGGGACGACGTCGAACACGTCCGAGGCGGTGGTCCGCATGGGCGTCCGGTTCGGCGCCGGGACGTCGTCGTGCACCACGGCGGTCGTGGACCCGGCGAACGACACGACCACCACGACGTCCGAGGCGAACGGCACCGATTTCGAGCTGTCCGCGCTGGTGTCGGTGGGCGGTCCCCGGCTGCGGGTGGCCAAGTGGCAGGTGACCTGCACGGCGACCGAGTCCGGCACGAGCGCGGGCATGTCGCTGGGCGGCCTGCGGGGCTTCTCCGGCCTGCCGGAGCAACTCCCGGCGAACCACGTCCACGAGGTGAAGAAGTCCGACGGCACGGTGCTCGCCACCGCGACCTTCGGCGAAACGATCCTGCCCCACCCCAACGACGGCAGCATCGCGATGAACCTGCTCCACCTCCGCTTCACCGAGGCGTCCACCATCACCGGTGACGTGGTCCTGGGCGCAACCGCCTGCTCACCCACCCCCTAGCCCCACACGCCCGCCGAGAGTCGAACGTTGAACTCGGGATACCTGAACGTTCGACTCTCGGTACGCGAACGTAGGACTCTCGCGTGTGTCCTACGTTCAGAGCGCGTGTGTCCTACGTTCAGCGCAGGTGTGTCCTACGTTCAGGACCCCCGAGTTCAACGCTCGGAACGTGCGAGCTGCGTGTTCGGCACCCCGAACCCGACCGGGTTCGGGGTGCCGGAGCGGTTAGGTCAGCCGACGCGCGGCGTCCCCGTCAGCGTCACGCCCGCCTCACCGAGCCGCGTCAACGCGTCGTTCACCGTCGACGGCGCCACCCCAGCCGTCAGATCCAGCAGCACGGTCGTCGAGAACCCGGCGTTGGCCGCGTCCAACGCGGTCGCCCGCACGCAGTGGTCGGTGGCGATACCCACCACGTCCACCTGCTCCACCCCGCGCGCCCGCAGCCAGTCGGCCAGCGACTCACCCGCGCCGGACGCACCCTCGAACCCCGAGTACGCCGCCGCGTAAGCGCCCTTGGAGAACACCGCCTCCACCGCCGTGACGTCCAACTCCGGGTGGAACGACGCCCCCGCCGTCCCCGCCACGCAGTGCACCGGCCACGTGTCCACGAAATCCGGTGTCTCGCTGAAGTGCGCCCCCGGCTCCACGTGGTAGTCACGGGTCGCCACGACGTGGTCGTACCCGCCGCCAGCCACGTGCGCCGAGATCGCCGCCGCGACGGCCGCGCCACCCGCCACCGCCAGGGAACCGCCCTCGCAGAAGTCGTTCTGCACGTCCACCACGATCAGCGCCTTGCTCATCAGGCCCCCTAGAGGAACGTCGTCGGAATCGCGGGTTCACCGCGGGACAGCTTCAGGCCCTCCCACGGCACCGTCACCAGTGCGGCACGCAGCCGTTCCCGGCTCTCCATCAGGGTGTCCAAGCCGTCCACCGGTTGTCCAGCACGGATCAGCGGCACCGCGAGCAGCCGGTCGTGCGTCCCCGACGACGGCTCGGACGAGTGCCGGAACACGACCTCCTCCAACGCCGTCCCGGTCTCCTTGTGCCGCCGCAGCGCGTTCTTCCGCCCACCCCGCGACTCCTTGTGCGAGCTGCGCTTCTCCACCGGCCGCCCGTCCACCTCGACCAGCTTGTAGACCATGCCCGCGGTCGGCGCGCCGGACCCCGTGACCAGGGACGTGCCCACGCCGTAAGCGTCCACCGGTTCGGCCCGCAGCATCGCGATCGAGTACTCGTCCAGGTCGCCCGACACCACGATCCGGGTGTTCCGCGCGCCCAACGAGTCCAGTTGGTCCCGCGCCTGCCGGGCCAGCACGCCCAGGTCACCGGAGTCGATCCGCACCGCGCCCAGCGACGGCCCCGCGACCTGCACGGCCGTCTTGATGCCGTTCGTGATGTCGTAGGTGTCCACCAGGAGCGTCGTCTCCGGTCCCAACGCGTCGACCTGCGACCGGAACGCCTCCTCCTCGCTGTCGTGCAACAGCGTGAACGCGTGCGCGCACGTCCCGGCGGTCGGGATGCCGTGCCGCCGCGCCGCCTCCAGGTTCGACGTCGCGGTGAACCCCGCCAGGTACGCGGCACGGGCCGCGGCCACCGCCGCCTCCTCGTGCGTGCGGCGCGACCCCATCTCGATCATCCGCCGGCCGTTGGCCGCACCCACCATCCGCGCCGCCGCCGACGCGATCGCGCTGTCGTGGTTGAGGATCGACAGCACCAGGGTCTCCAGCACCACGCCCACCGCGAACGGCGCGCGCACGGACAGGATCGGCGAGCCCGGGAAGTACAGCTCGCCCTCCGGGTAGCCGTCCACGTCCCCGGTGAACGAGTAGTCGGCGAGCCACGACAGGGTGGCCTGGTCGACCACGTTCGTGCGCTCCAGCAACTCCAGGTCACTCTCGGAGAACGTGAAGTCGGCGATCGCGTCCAGCAGCCTGCCGGTGCCCGCGACGACGCCGTACCGCCTGCCCTCGGGCAGTCGTCGGGCGAAGACCTCGAAGACGCACGGCCGGTCGGCGGTGCCGTCGCGCAGCGCCGCGGCGAGCATCGTCAACTCGTAGTGGTCGGTGAACAGCGACGTCGACATGGGGACAAAGCCTAGGCGTTCCACGCAGAAGCCCAGGCCCGCGCACACACGTGGCCCTGTGGGCTCCACCACCGACCGGAACATGACACCATTGGCGGTATGACCACGCCCGTCGAGCATGAGCGGACGCAGGTTGACCCGGCCGGCGAGGAGGTCCGCACCGAGGACCGCCCGTGGCAGACCTTGGTCTGGAACGACCCGGTGAACCTGATGTCCTACGTGACGTACGTGTTCCAGAAGCTGTTCGGCTACAGCCGCGACCACGCGACGAAGTTGATGTTGGACGTGCACCACAAGGGCAGGGCGATCGTGTCGTCGGGGACCAAGGACAAGGTGGAGGCCGACGTGGCCAAGCTGCACGCGGCCGGGCTCTGGGCGACCATGCAGCGTTCGTCGTGAAGAAGTGGACACGCACCGGCGATCTGGTGCTCGGCCGGTTCGACCGGCAGGAGGCCGCCGTCGTGCGCGGCCTGGTGAGCCAGATCCAGGACATGCTGATGGCACGTGCCGAAGAGGCGCCGCAGGACGAGCTGGCGGAGCTGACCGGCATCCGCACCGGCCCGTCCACGCCGCCCGACGACCCGATCCTGGGCAGATTGCTGCCCGACTTCCACCGCCTCGATCCGGACGCGCCGGACCCGGCCGAGGTCGACTCGGCCAACGCGCTGCGGTCGTTGCACGAGCCCGAGCTGCTGGACCTGAAGACCGGGGTCGCGGCGGTGGTGCTGGAGACGTGCCCGCCGGACGGCGGTGAGGTGCGGCTGGCGTTGGAGCAGGCCGAGGCGTGGCTGTCGGCGTTGAACGACGTGCGGTTGGCGCTCGGGACGGCGTTGGACGTGCAGGAGGACATGCCGGACGAGCTGCCGCCGGACGACCCGCGCTCGCCGCACCTCGGCGTGTACCACTGGCTGACGTGGGTGCAGGAGACGCTGGTCGAAGCGGTCATGACCTGATGCTGGTCGGGCGCGCGCCGGGGGTGGCGGTGGTGCTGACGCCGGCCGGTGCGGTGGCCGGGGTCGACGTGCGCGGTGCGCCGGTCGGGACGCGTGAGCTGGACTTGCTGGACCCGTCGACGTTGGTGCAGCGGGTGCACGCGGTGGTGTTGGCCGGTGGTGGGCTGGCGGCTGTCGACGGGGTCGTGCGGTGGTTGGCGGAGCGCGGGCACGGGTTCCCGGTGGGCGCGCGGCCGTTCGAGGTCGTGCCGATCGTGCCCGCGGCGGCGGCTTTGGGGCTGGTCGCGGGCGACGGGTACGCGGCTTGTGAGGCGGCGTCGTCCGACGTGCCGCCGGCGTTGGCGTTCGTCGGTGAGACGGCGGTGGGGCTCGTGGTGGTGGATGCCGAAGTCGGGCCGGCCGAATGCCGAAGGGTCGCGATGTCGGCGCACGACGGGTTCGCGCGGGCGGGGGTGACGGTGCCGGCGACCGTGTTCGCGGTGGCCACGGGGGTGGCGACCGGGACGGCGTTGAACGACCTGTGCACGGCGGCGGCGGACGCGCTGGAACGCGCAGTCCAGAGTGCGTGAACGCCCAGGTCGCCTGTCCTGAGCGTCGAATTCAAGGGTCCTGAACGCAGGACTCTCGCGTTCCCAACGTAGGACACACGCGCTCTGAGGGTTCGACTCTCGGTACCTGGGGGTTCGACTCTCGGGGGTGTGGAGGGGCTGGGGTGGGTACTCCTGGGGCATGTCGGCTGTGCAGAGTGTGTTCAGGTGGGTGCGGACCAGTCCGGCGGTGGACAAGGCGGCCGGGGCGTTGGCAGAGGCGGTGCCGGCGGCGTTGCGGCGGCGTGAGGTGACCGACCTGCTGCGCGCGCGGGCGTTGGGGAGGCCGGTTCACCCGGCCGTGGTGGTGTTGCCGATCGGCTTGTACGCGGCGTCGGCGGCCCTGGACCTGATGCCGGGGAGCAGCAAGGCGGCGCGGGCGCTGATCGGGGCCGGGTTGGCGGTGGCGCCGGCGGCGCTGGCGACGGAGCTGGCCGAGTACGGGACGTTGGACGAGAAGCAGCGGCGCGTGGCGTTCGTGCAGTTGGTCGCCAACGCGGCGGCGGATGTGTGCTACCTCACGTCCTTCCGGCTCCGCGGCCACGGCTTCGGCGTGGTGGCCAGGGCGGTCTCGGCAGTTGGACTCGCGGCGCTCGGCGCGGGCGGCCTGCTCGGCGTCCGTCCGGCGGACCCGGCGGCTCCCGGAGGTGTCCGCGAACCGGTGTAGTGCGAGTTCTCACACCGCGGGACACCTTCCCCCACCACGTAGGATGGGGGCGTGCTGGTGATTCGCCGTGACCTAGTGGACGCGATGGTGGCTCATGCCCGTCGTGACCACCCGGATGAGGCGTGCGGGATCATCGCCGGCCCCGAGGGCTCCGACCGCCCCGAGCGGTTCATCGCGATGGACAACGCCGAGCGCTCGCCCACCTTCTACCGCTTCGACTCGATGGAGCAGCTGCGGGTGCACCGCGAGCTGGAACGCAACGACGAAGAGACGATCGTCGTCTACCACTCGCACACCGCGACCGAGCCGTACCCGTCGCGCACGGACATCTCCTACGCCAGCGAGCCGAAAGCGCACTACGTCCTCATCTCCACCCGGGACCCGGAGCAGCACGAGCTGCGCTCCTACCGGATCGTGGACGGCGTGGTGACCGAAGAACCGGTCGAGGTCGTCGAGTCGTACATGTTCGCCCACACCGGCGCCGACGACACGCCCGACTGTCCCTGAGCTGCGTCTTCGCACCACCTTCACCAAACCCGGCTCCTCGGAGGTTCCAGCATGGCCGTCATCGTCTCCATCCCCACGATCCTGCGCACCCACACCGGTGGGCAGAAGTCGGTCGAGGCCGCGGGCGCGACGCTCGCCGAGGTCATCGACGACCTGGAGACCAACCACGGTGGCCTGAAGCAGCGCCTGGTCAAGGAAGGCGCGCTCCACCGGTTCGTCAACGTCTACGTCAACGACGAGGACGTGCGGTTCGCGGGCGGCCTCGAGGCCGCGGTCAAGGACGGCGACACCGTGACGATCCTCCCGGCCGTCGCGGGCGGCTGACCCACCCGGCCGGATCCCCGGCCGATCCAGCACGGAGGACTTCATCGTGGCCCGGTACGAGTCACTGCTCGACGCGGTCGGCGGCACGCCCCTGGTGGGGCTGCCCCGGTTGTCGCCGTCGAAGGACGTGCGGCTGTGGGCGAAGCTGGAGGACCGCAACCCGACCGGCTCGATCAAGGACCGCCCGGTCCTGATGATGATCGAGGAGGCCGAGCGGACCGGGGTGCTCACGCCGGGCTGCACGATCCTCGAACCGACGTCGGGCAACACCGGCATCGCTCTCGCCATGGCCGCCAAGCTCAAGGGCTACGGCCTGGTGTGCGTGATGCCGGAGAACACGTCCGCCGAGCGCAAGCAGCTGCTGCAGGCCTACGGCGCGCGGATCGTGTTCTCGCCCGCGGCGGGCGGCTCCAACCAGGCCGTGGCGTTGGCGAAGGAACTGGCCGCGCAGAACCCGGACTGGGTGATGCTCTACCAGTACGGCAACCCGGCGAACGCCGGCGCGCACTACGACGGCACCGGGCCGGAGATCCTCAAGGACCTGCCGACGATCACGCACTTCGTCGCGGGTCTGGGCACCACCGGCACGTTGGTCGGCGTCGGCCGGTACCTGCGCGAGCAGAAGCCGGACGTGCAGATCATCGCGGCCGAGCCGCGGTACGGCGAGCTGGTGTACGGACTGCGCAACCTCGACGAGGGTTTCGTGCCCGAGCTGTACGACGCCGAGGTGCTGACCGGCCGCTACTCGGTCGGCTCGTACGACGCGCTGCGCCGCACCCGTCAGCTGCTGGAGGTGGAGGGCATCTTCGCGGGCATCTCCACCGGCGCGATCCTGCACGCGGCGCTGGCCGCGGCGGAGAAGGCGGCGGCGCGCGGCGAGTCGGCGGACGTGGCGTTCGTGGTGGCGGACGCGGGGTGGAAGTACCTGTCCACCGGCGCGTACGCGGGCACGTTGGACGAGGCCGCCGAACGGCTCGACGGGCACCTGTGGGCGTGAAGTCGTTGTGGCGCAAGCCTTGTAGGTAGGAGAAGGGCCCCGCGCCGCTGCGGGGCCCTTCTCATTTCAGCCGATCGCGCACGCGTCTCCGTTGAGCGTGAACGAGGTCGGCTTGTCGGTGTTGCCACCGTGGGTGGCCTGGAACCCGATGCCGGTCGACCCACCGGGGTTGATGGTGCCGTTGTAGGACGCGTTCCGCGCCGTGACCGCACCGCTGGTGGGCGAGTAGGTGGCGTTCCACCCGCTGGTGATGGTCTGCCCGCCGGGCAGGGTGAACGCGAGCTGCCAGCCGTTGATGGCGTTGGCGCCGCTGTTGGTGACGGTGATGCTCGCGGTCAGGCCGGTGCTCCAGGCGTTGACCGTGTAGGTGACCTTGCACCCGCCCGTCGGGGGAGTGCCCGTGGTGGTGGTAGTGGTGGTTGTTGTTGTGCTGGTTGTGGTGGTGGTCGTGCCGCCGCTCTGGTCCAGTCCGAAGAACTGGATGGCGCGCAACGCCATGCCCGCGCCCATCAGGTTGTGGCCGGTGCCCTGCATGGAGATGGCCTCGACCTTGGTGCCGTAACGGGTGCGGGTCCAGCCGGACTGCGGGCTGTCGGTGGACGTCGGCGTGGTGGACAGACCGTGGACGTTGGTCCACTGGTCGATCTCCTCGCCGAAGTTCGGGTAGCGCAGGGTGTCGTCCGCGGTGCCGTGCCACAGCTGCACGCGCGGCCGTGCGCCGTTGTAGCCGGGGTAGGCGGAGCGGGCGATGTCACCCCACTCCTGCGGCGTCTTGAGCACCTGGCCGTTGGCGCAGGCGCTGTTCCAGCCGGAGCCGTCGGTGGTCGCGAAGCAGCCGTCCGGCACGCCCGCGAACGCCGCGCCCGCGGCGAACACGTCCGGGTAGTTGGCCAGCATGACGTTCGTGGTCATCGCGCCGGACGAGATGCCGGTGACGAACACGCGGCCGGTGTCGCCGTTGTAGCGCTGGAGCACGTACCGGACCATCGACATCAGCCCGACCGGGTCGCTGCCGCCGTCACGCCGGAGCGCCTGCGGGCTGGACACGTCGAAGCAGTTGCCGCTGCGCGTGGCCGTCGGGTAGATCACGATGAACCCGTACTGGTCGGCCAGCCGGGCGAAGTCCGTGCCGGAGTACATCGCCTGGCCGGAGCCCGTGCAGTAGTGGACGGCCAGCAGCACCGGTGGCCTGGCCTGGGTGCGGTCCGGCACGTACAGGTGCATGCGCAGGTTGCTGGGGTTCGTGCCGAAACCGGTGACTTCGGTGAGCGTGGCGGCCGACGCCTGCGGTGCGACCACGAAGGCCAGCACGAAGGCCGCGGTCGCGATCAGGGCGCTCACGATCGCGCCGAGGACCTTCACGGCGCCACCACCCGTCCGGTGCTGTCGATGCGGCCGGGGCACAGGTTCTTGGCGGCGAGGCCTCGGACGATCCGCGGCACGGCGTCCACGGTCCTCTGGTTGCCGTCGTGCATCAGCACGATGCCGCCGGCGTTGGCGCTGGTCGCGGCGCGGACGATCGCGTCGGTCGAGGCGTTGTTCCAGTCCTGCGTGTCGACCGACCAGAGGACCTGGGCCATGCCCTGTCGTCGTGCCTCGGCCTGCACGGCGGCGTTCGTGTCGCCGTACGGCGGGCGGAACAGGGTCGGCGTCTGGCCGGTCGCGTTCCGGATCGCGTTCTGGGTGTTGGACAGCTCCCTGGTCACCTCGGCCGCGCTGATCCGGGTGAGGTACGGGTGCGACCACGAGTGGTTGGCGATCCACATGCCCGCCGCGGTGGTGGCCCGCGCCAGGTCGGGGTACTGCTGGACGCGCGAGCCCATGTCGAAGAACGTCGCCCGCGCGCCTGCCGCGTTCAGCGCGGACAGCAGTGGGCGGGTGAACTGCGGGGTGGGGCCGTCGTCGTAGGTCAGTGCCACGTACCCGGAGCACGCACGCGCGGCGGGTGCACCGGGCGCGGCGTCGGTGGCGGCTCCGGCGCTTGCGGCGTTCGCGGCGTTCGCGGCGCCCGTGGAGAGCAACGGAGCGGCAACCAGCAGGGCCACGGCCAGAAGGCTTCTCAAGACCATCCCTCCTCCTTGAGGATCACGTCGAGAGTTGTCGCCACTATGTGTTCAGGCCGCCGCCGTCGACAATGAGTTTCGTGAATGTTGCGAGTCTCAAATGGCATGTTGAGCTGCGCGAACTCCCAGTGCACCCATTTGGTGGCGTGGATTGCGGGGAGAAACTTTCGGACGCTCGGCCGGTGCCGTTGCCCCCTCTGGAGCACGACCTGCCGGCCGCCGCCCAGGGGTAATCGGGCGTCGGGCATCACACGTGCAGGCTCAGCTGGAATTGCGGATCAGTCGGCAGTGCGATTTTCAAGAAGCCGTTCGGGTGTCGGTACGCGCGGGTGTCGGCCAAGGGTGACGCGATCCCGCTCACTTTCACGAATGCCGTCGTCCGTTCAGTCAGATGCGATCCGGGCGTTGCGATAAGCCGGTTCGGGTAGTCACTTCACGTACCACGGCAGGAATTGGGGGAATGGTGACCACGTCGTCCTCGCCCGTCACCTGCACCTCCGGCGGTCGGCGTCCGGCTTCCGGATGCGCTTCTCCTCGACTACGGAAACCCGCAGATAGATCTGTTCGAACTCCCCGGTTGATGCATTCGAGTGAACCCATACGGCGTTGATATTGTCGGCTCCGGCCCGTGGTCTTTCCGCATTTTTGCCGTCCGTCGGGCTGCTATCGTTCCGCGCATGCAATTGACGGTGCTCGGGTGCGCGGGCAGTGCCCCGGGGCCTGATCTGCCCACCTCCGGGTACCTGGTGGAGGCGGGCGGCGTCCGGATCGTGGTGGAACTGGGCAGCGGCGTGTTCGGCCCGCTCATGCGGCACTGCGACCCGTTCGACCTCGACGCCGTGCTGCTGTCGCACCTGCACCTCGACCACTGCGCCGACTTCAGCTCGCTCGCCGTCTACCGGCGCGAGCACCCAGAGCCGCCCTACGACGTCACCGAACGCCGGCTGCCGGTGTTCGCGCCGTCGCACGCGCCGTCCCGCCTCGCCGCCGCGCACGCCGCCAGCCGCGCCGAGTTCGCGACCACGGACCTGACGGACACGTTCGACTTCGTGCCGCTCGCGCCGGGGAGGTACGCGGTGGGGCCGGTGGACGTCGAGGTGGCCGCCATGCGGCACATCTGCGAGGCCTACGGGTTCCGCATCTCGTACGAGGGCGTGTCGCTGGTGTTCTCCGGTGACACGGTGCCGTGCCCGGAGCTGGTGCGGCTGGCCGAGGGCGCCGACCTGCTGCTGGCCGACTCGGCGTGGCGGGAGCAGGCGGGCCGCGCCAACTACCTGCACATGAGCGGAAGGGAGGCGGGCGAGGTGGCCACGTCCGCCGGCGTGCAACGCCTGGTCCTGACCCACGTCCTGCCCTGGTCCGACCGCGACGGCGTCCTCGAAGACGCCGAGAAAGCCTTCCCCGGCCCGGTAACCCTGGCCACCCCCGGCGCCGTCTACACGATCTAGCGAGAGTCGAACCCCCAGGTCCCGAGAGTCGAACACTCAGGTGCCGAGAGTCGAACCTTCAGGTCGCGAGAGTCGAACCTTCAGAGCACGTGAGTTCAACGCTCAGGACACGAGAGTCCGGCGTTCGTGCCGGCCCGTCCTGTCCTGAGCGTTGAACTCGGGGTACCTGAACGTTCGACTCTCGGTACGCGAGCGTTCGACTCTCGCGTGTGTCCTGCGTTCAGGACGGGTGGTCAGCCCGCGAACGCGGTGGACGGCAGGCCTTCGCCCACGCCCGGGATCACCAGGACCGAACCGGCCAACTCGCTCAACGCGCCCTCGCTCAACCCGACGCGAGCGGTCGTCACGTAGAGGTCGGTGAAGTCGATGCCGCCGAAGCAGCACGCCGTCGGCTGGCCCACCGGGAGTTCGATCTCCATGTCCAACTCGCCGTCCGGCGTGTACCGGTGCACCGCCGCCCCACCCCACAACGCGACCCAGATCGCCCCGGACGAGTCCACCGTGAGGCCGTCCGGCAGCCCCCGCTGCACCTCGGCCAGCGGACGGCGGTGCGTCGCCTCACCGGTGTCGCGGTCGAAGTCGAGGACGTCGATCCGCCGTTCCGCCGAGTCGACGTAGTACATGCGCGTGGCGTCGGGGCTCCAGCCGATGCCGTTGCTCACGCTCACCTTGTCCAGCACGACCTTCGCGTCACCGCTGGGCTCCACGCGCGCCAGCCAGCCACCCGGCTCCTCGTCGTAGCGCATCGTCCCCGCCCACAGCCGACCCGCCGGGTCGACCGCCGCGTCGTTGCCCCGCACGCCGTCCCGCGCCCAGTAGACGAGCCACGTCTTGGCCCCGTCCCGGTCGATCAGGGCCACGCCGTCGCGCAGGTTCACCACCAGACCACCGCTGGACCGGGGCTTCGCCGCACCGACGTGCTGCGGCACTTCGAGGACCGCGTCGTCGTCACGCGACGGGTTGTAGCGGTGCACCTCGCTGCCGAGGATGTCCACCCAGAGCAGTGTTCCGCTGGCGTGGTCCCACGTGGGGGCCTCACCCAGCGCCGCTTCGGCCCGCACCGCCACTTCGATCGACACCGGCACAGCCTACGGTTACCCGCGGGGCCTCAACCCCTATCCCGCGGGTCGTCGGTTCGGGCACCACGAGTCACCCCTCTGATCACCGCGAACTCACCGCTCGACGCCCTGATCGACGCGTAGCCTGGAGCTGTGGACCCCACCGGCCCCTTCGCCTCACCGACGCCCGAGCCGGTGGTCGGCGCGCCCAAGCCGCCGAAGCCGGCCAGGCCCGCCAAGCCGTTGGCCAAGCGCGTCGTGCCGCCCAGGCCCGTGCTGTCGGCCGTGGTCGTGCTCGGCTTCGTCGGCCTGCTCTACGTGGTCGAGGGCATCGACACCGTCCTCGGCGGCCGGCTGAACGACGACGGCGTGATCCCGCGGGACTTCTCCGAGTGGGACAACATCATCTGGTTCCCGTTCCTGCACGGCGACTGGACGCACCTGACCGGCAACGCGGTGCCGCTGCTCGTCCTCGCCTACCTGGCGACCTCGGGCGGGATCAAGCAGTTCTTCCAGATCACCGCCGTCATCTGGCTGACCAGCGGCCTGGGTGTGTGGATCTTCGGCGCGTACGGCAGCCACATCGGCGCGTCCGGCCTCGTCTTCGGCTTCCTGGTCTTCCTGCTGGTGCGCGGCATCTTCGCGCGCAGTCCCCTCCAGATCGTGCTGGCCGTCGTCGTCTTCGCGATGTACGGCGCGGCGCTGTGGGGCGTGCTGCCCGGCCAGCCCGGCATCTCGTGGGAAGGCCACCTGTTCGGCGCGCTCGGCGGTGTCCTCGCGGCTTGGGGCGTCGCCCGAGATGCCAGGAAGAACGCCGGTACTACGCTCAACGCGTGACCGTTACCGCCGATTCGCCCATCGGGATCTTCGACTCCGGCGTCGGCGGGTTGACCGTCGCACGGGCGATCATGGACCAGCTGCCCGGCGAACGCATCCGGTACGTCGGCGACACGGCCAACTGCCCGTACGGCCCGCTGCCCATCGCCCAGGCGCGCAAGTTCGCCCTCGAAGTCACCGACCGGCTGGTCGCCGACGGCGCGAAGCTGCTGGTCATCGCCTGCAACACGGCCTCCGCGGCGTGCCTGCGCGACGCCCGTGAGCGTTACGACATCCCGGTGGTCGAGGTCGTGCTGCCCGCCGTGCGCCGGGCCGTCGCCACCACCCGCACCGGCAAGGTCGGCGTCATCGGCACGCTGGGCACCGTCACGTCCGGCGCGTACCAGGATGCGTTCGCCGCCGCCCGCGACATCGAGGTCACCGCGGTCCCGTGCCCGAGGTTCGTGGACTTCGTGGAACGCGGCATCACCTCCGGCCGCCAGGTCCTCGGCCTCGCCCAGGCCTACCTGGAACCGTTGCAGCGCGCCGAAGTCGACACCCTGGTCCTCGGCTGCACGCACTACCCGTTGCTGACCGGCGTGCTGCAGATCGTCATGGGCGACCGGGTGGCACTCGTCTCCAGCGCCGAGGAGACCGTCAAGGACGTCGTCAGGGTGCTGACGGAGCAGGACCTGTTCCGCACCGGCGACCCTGACCAGCGGTTCAGCTGTACCGGTCCGGTGGAGCCGTTCACCAGGCTCGCCCGCCGATTCCTGCCCGGCTTGGAAAAGGCGTCCTTCCAAGCCCACGGTTGACCTGGCACGCTTCCACGGGTGCTGTTGACCATCCTCGGCTGCTCGGGCAGCCTGCCGGGACCGCACGGGCCCGCATCCGGCTACCTCGTCGAGGCGGATGGCTGCCGGCTCGCGATCGAACTGGGCAGCGGTGTGCTGGCCTCGCTCCAGGCGCGCCACGACCTGTTCTCGTTGGACGCCCTGCTGTTCTCCCACCTGCACCCGGACCACTGCGGCGACTTCACCACGCTGGCCGTGACCCGCCGCTACCACACGCACCCGCCGTACGACACGCGGGAACGCAGGCTGCCCGTGCACGGGCCGTCCGAGACCGCGGACCGGTTAGCCCGCGCCTACGCGGAGACCGCCGAGGAACTGCTCACCACCGACCTGTCCGACGTGTTCGAGTTCCACATGCTGAGCGAGGATGCGGTGACCCGTATCGGGCCGTTCGAGATCACCGCCGTCCGGGTCGACCACCCCGCCGAGGCGTACGGGTTCCGCATAGCCACCAAGGGCGCGACGCTCGCGTACACGGGTGACACGGGGCCGTGCGACGCGTTGCGGACGTTGGCGGAGGGCGTGGACGTGCTGCTGTCCGAGGCGACGTGGACGCACGCCGACGACCGGCCGACCGGCAAGCACCTGTCCGGCGTGCAGGCGGGACGGGTGGCGGCGGAGGCCGGTGTCGGGCGGTTGCTGCTGACCCACATCGCGCCGTGGACCGATCGGGACGCCGTGCTGGCCGAGGCGCGCAGCCAGTTCACCGGGCCGGTGGAGGTGGTCGACCAGGGCGGCACGTACGTGGTTGACGAGCCGGTGGTCCGGGTAATCGGCGGCCATGGCAACTGATGTCGTCGAGCTGATCCTGGCGGACCACCGCAGGTTCGAGGAACTGTTCCGCGGCCTGCGCGACCGGAACTCCGACCGGTCGACGTTGTTGGCCGAGTTGGCCGCGCTGCTCGTCGCGCACGCCGAGGCCGAGGAGGCCGAGGTGTACCCGGCGCTCAAGCGGTACAAGGAGGTCGACAACGCCGAGGTCGACCACGGCGCCGAGGAGCACGCGGAGGGGCATCAGGCGCTGCTGGCGTTGATGGAGGTCGGCGACACCCAGTCCGACGAGTGGGAGAGCAAGCTGGAGGAGCTGGTCCAGGCGCTCAACCACCACGTGGACGAGGAGGAGCGCACGATCCTCAACGACGCGCGGCAGGAGGTGTCCGACTCGCGGCGCGACGAGCTGGGCCGGCTGTTCGTGGAGATCCGCAAGGACCGGTTGGACGACGACTGCGGTGACATCGCGTATGTGCGCAAGATCGCCGCCGCTACCGAGGACCGGATCGACTAACGTCGATGGCGTGTCGAACGTCGAGGTGCGTCTGGTCGGTCAGCACGATTTCGTGGCCACGAATGACCGGGGCGCCTCGGTGCGCGTCGGCCGCAAGGGTGCCGAGGGGTCGTTCACGCCCGTTGAGCTGCTGCTCGCGGCTGCGGCGGGTTGTGCGGCCGTGACGGCGGAGACCTTGATCACCAGGCGGGTCGACGGTGGTCTGGTGGCGCGTGCGGACGACGTGCGGCCTGCGGGTGCGCACGAGCTGGACACCGTTCCGGTGTCGCTCGACTACGACATCTCGCAGCTGGACGACGCCCAGCGCGCGGCTCTCGAAACGGCGGTGCGCCGCGCCATCGACCAGCTCTGCACCGTGACCCGCACCCTGAAAGCCGCCCCCAGCACCCCTCTAACCCTCCCCACCCCGTGAGTCCTACGTTCGCGCCGCGTGTGTCCTACGTTCGCGCCGCGTGTGTCCTACGTTCGGAACAAGATCGACTGACGTGAGTGTTGAACTCGGGGTACCTGAACGTAGGACACACGCGTTCCGAACGTAGGACACACGGGTTAGTTGGTGCCTACGCCGTCCCAGACTGCGGTGGAGCCGCTGTGTCCGATGCGGACGGTCTGGACGGTTGTGGCGGCGCCGGCGGCGATCACCAGGACCGCCACGACCACGGCGATCCGGCGCCACGTCTTGGGCACGGCCGAGTCCTCGGCGGCGGCGGTGCGTTCGCGGTCCGAGAGCCGGCCCGCGACCAGCATCGCCACGACCACCACGCCGAAGCCCAGCGCGAACGGCAGCAGGTCGTTGCCGAGGTCCGCGTGCCGCTGGATCAACGGGTTCTCCAGCGCGGCGAGCTGCGCGTACAGCTGGTCTCCCGCCCACTGGGCCAGCGGCACGGAGCCGACGCCCATCAGCGTGACGCCCAGCAGGGGCCACGCGTACTTCTGCCGCCAGCGCGGCACCACGGCCAACGCCGCCGCGCCCACCGCGGCCAGCGGGAGCAACACCACCACGGCGTGGACCAGGAGCGGGTGCGCTGGGAGACCGAAGATCGTCACCAGGTCGCTTGCGAAAGCCATGTCTCTCCTTACGCCGGTGGGTTGCTCCCGGGTTCAGCGACATAGGGTAGTGCCGTGCTGAGGACCGATGGCAGGAACGACGACGTACTCCGCGAAATTCGGATCACCCGCGGCTTCCAGCAGTGGCCCGCCGGGTCGGTGCTGATCGAGTTCGGCAACACCCGAGTGCTGTGCGCGGCCAGCGTGACCGAGGGCGTGCCACGGTGGCGCTCCGGCTCCGGCCTCGGCTGGGTGACCGCCGAATACGCGATGCTGCCGTCCGCCACGCACACCCGCAGTGACCGCGAGTCGGTGAAAGGCCGGATCGGGGGACGCACGCACGAGATCAGCCGCCTGATCGGGCGGTCGCTGCGCGCGTGCATCGACCTGGCCGCGCTCGGCGAGAACACGATCGTGATCGACTGCGACGTCATCCAGGCCGACGGCGGCACCCGGACCGCCGCGATCACCGGCGCGTACGTGGCCCTGGCCGACGCCGTCACGTGGCTCGGCGCGGCCGGCCGCCTGGCCGACCCCCAGCCGCTGTCGTGCGCCGTGTCGGCCGTGTCGGTCGGCGTCGTGGACGGACGCGTGCGCCTCGACCTGCCGTACGAAGAGGACTCGCGCGCCGAGGTCGACATGAACGTGGTGGCGACGGACGCCGGCACGTTGATCGAGGTCCAGGGCACCGGCGAGGGCGCCACGTTCGCGCGCTCGACGCTGGACAAGATGCTCGACGTGGCCCTGGAGGGTTGCGCGGAGCTCAACCGGCGCCAGGCCGAGGCGCTGGCCCTGCCGTACCCCGGCGTGCTGCCCGAGCCGAAGGCGAAGAAGAAGTGAAGCTGCTGCTCGCGTCGCGGAACAAGAAGAAGCTCGGCGAGCTGCGCCGGATCCTGCTGGCCGAGGGGCTGGCCGGGATCGAGGTGCTGGGTCTGGACGACGTGCCGCCGTTCCCGGAGGCGCCGGAGACCGACCCGACGTTCGAGGGCAACGCCCTGGCCAAGGCACGGGACGCGTTCAACGCCACCGGCCTGCCGTCGGTCGCGGACGACTCGGGCATCTCGATCGACGCCCTGAACGGCATGCCGGGTGTGCTGTCGGCCCGCTGGTCCGGCGCGCACGGCAACGACCAGGCCAACCTGGAGTTGGTGCTCGGCCAGCTGCGGGACGTGCCGGACGAGCGCCGTGGCGCGGCGTTCGTGTGCACGGCGGCGTTCGTGGCAGGTCCGGGCGCGGAGACCGTGGTGCGCGGCGAGTGGCGCGGCACGATCACCCGCGAGCCGCGCGGCGAGAACGGCTTCGGCTACGACCCGATCTTCCGTCCCGAGGGCCACGAGGTCACGTCGGCCGAGCTGACCCCGGACCAGAAGGACGAAATCTCCCACCGAGGCCGCGCCCTCCGTCTCCTCCTCCCGCATCTGCGGGAACTGGCTCAGGAGTGATAGCGGATCTTGCTCAGGAGTGATAGCGGATCTTGACGCCCGGCCCCAGGTCGTCCAGTCCGATGTAGCGGCTTGATCGGGACATCTGGAGCGTCACCGCCATGTCGCGCAGTGGGCGCAGGTCGATCAGATCCGGCTGCTGCCACGTGCCGAGGAAGACTTCTCGCAAGTGGTGGAGGCGAGCGATGGCGCCGAGGTTGCTGATCACGCGGCCGACCAGGACCAACCGACGCAGGTTCGGCAGGTGCTCTTCGATCCCGTCCAGGACCGCGGGAGACGTGTGCCATGCGAACCGGATTTCGTCCAGCTCGGGCAGCCTGCCGAGAGGTGCCAGGCTGATGCCCTCGGGCCAGCCGTTGAAACTCAGCTTCCGCAGGTTCTCCAGCGTGGCGATGCGGTCGACCTCGGCCGCCGGATCGATCCGGTCGAACGACAGGTAGATCAGGTGGGGTAGGTGTTGCAGGAAGCCCAGGTCGCGTGTGCCGGTGTTCTGGTGCCAGTCCAGATCGCGGAGGTTCGACAGGTTGCGAAGGGCCTCGACGTGGTCGAAGTCGTCCGCATCGGGCAGCGAGAGGCGGTTTAACGACGATTGTCCGGACAAGCGGTCGAAGATCGACGGTTCCGGGTACTCGTACCCAGAGCTCGGTGACGTGGGGAACGTTCTCGATGAAATGGAGATCACGCTGGGGGTTGTCGTGCGACAGCCTCACGTGGAGTTCCGCGAGGTTCCGCAATGCGGTCACGTGCGGTAGGAAACGATGGTTTTCCACCTTGAGCAAGCCGTTGACCAGAGGTGCGTCGGCCAGCACCTCATTGGCGTAGCGCTCCGGGTCGAAGTACTCCCACGCCTGCGCTAGTTGGGTCTGCACGCCCTTGCGCCCGTCCTGGGCGTACCGGGCCAGCCGGGGGATCGCCTCGGCGCTGCCGGTGAGCGCGACGGCACGGACGGTCGCGGCGGCTGCGGCGTCCGAGAGCCCGTCGAGGGTGTCCGGCAGGTAGCGCAGCACCCGGTGGCCGAGTGAGGCGAGTGACCGGGTCTCCTTCATGCTCCGCGGCGGCGCCAACCGTTCGCGGATCACGGTGTCGATGCGTTCGTGCACATCGGCGTCCACATCGGTCACCGTCTCCAGGCACGCCGCCGCCAGCAGCCGCAACCGGCGGGCGTACGGGGGCTCGTCGTCGGCCCGGTCGAGGATCTGGGTGAGCAGCGCCTTCGTCTGCGAACGCTTCCCGTGCCCGCACGCCATGACGATCGTCTCGCGCCACGTGTCGAGGTGCGCGTTGCCGGCCAACGTCTCCACGTGTTCCAGCTCGGTCGCCTCGCTCGCGGCCAGGTACTCCTGGAACGTGCGGTGCACGAAGTCCACCCGTCCGGGTACCGGTTCGCGGAGGACTCCGCTGCGTTCCAACAGGTGCGTCAGCACCGCATCGGCCCCGAGGTCCACTCCGGGCACGGAGCGGAGCTTGTGCGACACGAACTCGGTGGCCCGAGCGATGGGGAACTCGCTCCGGTTCCCCTGGATCAGCCGCCACGCCAGGTCGCGGAGCAGCACCGTCTTCTCGGTTCCGGTGAGCATCCCGGTGATCTGGCGTTCGGCGTCGCGCAGGTCCAGGAGCATCGTCAACGCCGCCCGGTACAGCTCCATCCGGCTTTGCGGCAGCTCCGAGCTCCGACCGAGGTTGAGCGCGCACAGCATCGCGCAGAGCAGTGGGCTGGCCGCCAACGCCCGCAGGTGCGGTCGGTTGCCCGACTGGCGCAGCAGTCGCCGTTCGGCTTCGGGGAGGTCTTCCGGCGCGCACGGCAGGGATTCCGCGTCCCGGGCGGCCTCGTGCCAGCGCCGCAGGAACACCCGGACGTCGTCCGGGCTCATCCGGTCGAGCAGCACCTTGCCCGATCCGGCCTCGCCACGCACCAGCGTGCGGTGGGCGTCGCCGATGGCCGCCTCGACCCGCAGCGAGCCGCCGCGCGCCTGGTCCGGGTCGCCGCCGAACCAGCGGTCCGCACCCGATCCCGGTGTCCGGCGGACCCCGCCGGTGACGCTCGGGCTCAGGTAGGCGACGCTCAACGCCAGCTTCGGGCGGTGGCGCATGGTCAGGCCGAGGAGTTCCAGGCGGTCCAGGGTGCCGGCGATGTAGCGCAGGTACTCGTCGCGGAACTCCTCGTCGGTGTCCGTGCCGGTCGGGGCGTGCAGGCTGGTGCGCGGCAGCCTCGACAGGACGTCTTCCAGCATCGCTGTCTGCAGCGAGGCGCGGTTGAGCACTTCGGCCAAAGCGCGTGGCTGGAACGCGGGCAGGTGGCGGATCACCTGGATCAGGTAGCGGCACGCCTGGTCCAGCGCGATCTCGTACAGGCGGGTCGCCTGCTCGGAGAGACCGGCGTCGCGGACCAGGGTGGCGCGCACCCGGCGGGCCAGCAGCTCCGGGTCGCCGTCGCCGCCGAGCAGTGCCTCGTCGGACAGGTCCAGCTCGGCCAGGCCGTCCACCACGGCGTCCATCGCCGCCCTGACCTCGAACGCCGGCAAGGACGCGAACTTGGCCGCGAGCAGGGGTTCGAGCTGGTCGCCCACCTGGTGGCCGATGCCCGTGATCAGGTGGTCGAGCTTGGCGCGTTGGCGGACCGACGACAGCTCCTCGGCGGCCAACTCGGCCAACGACGCCGTGCGGTCGCGCGACTTGCGCCGCCGTTCCAGCCACGACTTCGCGGCGTGCTGAGCCACGGCTTGGCCGATCTTGGCCGCAGCCGCCTCCAACCCCGTGATGGCGCCCTCCCCGTGCTCCCGGCGACAGGCTCGACCAGAGGAGGGCGTCCCGGCAATCGGGCGGAAGGGTGATCAGGCGGGCAGTTCGCGCAGCAGCTTGGCCACGTGGCCGGTCGCGCGGACGTTGTACAGGGCCTTCTTGATCTTGCCCTGGGGGTCGACCAGGAACGTCGAGCGGATCACGCCCATGACGGTCTTGCCGTAGTTCTGCTTCTCCCCGAACGCGCTCCACTCGGCCAGCACGGTGCGGTCCACGTCGGACAGCAGGGGGAAGTTCAGGCCCTCCGCCGCGGCGAACTTGGCCAGCTTCTCCGGCTTGTCCGGCGAGATGCCGACGACCTCGTAGCCCGAGGCCGCGAGGTCGCCGATGCTGTCGCGGAAGTCGCACGCCTGCTTCGTGCAGCCCGGCGTGCCCGCGGCCGGGTAGAAGTAGACGACCACGGAGCGGCCGAGGTAGTCGGAAAGCGAGACGGGCTTGCCCTCGCTGTCGGGCAGCGTGAACGCCGGGGCCTTGTCGCCCGGTGCCAGGCGCTTCTGCTCGGTCATGGACCCAGACGCTACAACCCGACCCCGACAAAGCCGGCGTCACCGGGTCAGGCGATGCCCTCGAACGTCGCGGTCGGCTCCTGGTTGGTGCCGTTCGGCTCGATCACGAGTTGCAGCCGCACCGGATCGGCGGGCACGGCGAACGCCAGCGTCAGCACGGTCTCCGCACCCGGCGCCACCTCCGTGACGGCGGCCGCTATCCCGTTCAGGCCCTGCACCGAGTCGCGCACCTCGGCCGCCGGCACGCCGTCGACCACCGCGCGCACGGCGAGTTGGCTGGTGCGGTAGGCGGTCTTGGTGCCGTTGACCAGGGTCAGGGTGAACACCGCGGTGCGCGGCGATTGCGGGAACGACGTGTCACTCGGCTTGAGCGAGCTGGGCGGCGACACCGTGACCGCCATGCCGTTGGCCCACACCCGCTGCGTGCCGAACGCGGTGAACGCCGACGCGGAGGACGCGTCGGCACCTTGTTCGACCACCGCGGACGGGGCCGTCGGCGTGGAAATGTCGGAGCGGTCCGCACATCCCGCCATGGCCAGGCCGAGGCAGACGCCGGCGGCCAGTCTGGCGATCTTCACGAACCTCCCCTTCCCGCCCCGGCGGTGGGCTTGACTGCGACTGCCACCACCATGACGGTGTCGGGGGGTGCTCGGGGACCGAACCAGGGCCTTGATTCGCACCTGGTGCCTGCCTGTGGCCAAGCCGTGATGACGCACGGCTGCCCACGTGGGCAGCGCCACACCGGGCGGCGCCCACGCGGGTCGACGGCGGCCGAGCGATCGGGCGGGTGATCCGCCCGGAAGTTGGGGAGCGCGTCGGGGGGCGTGCGCGCTCCACTCTGATCATCGCTGTCGGTGCGCCAACCGCTACACCTCTACTTCGGTCTTCACTCGTTTGGATGAACCCTGAACGGCTGAACGCTGCGCGATGTCCGCGAGGAGTTCATACGAACGGAGGCGGTCCGCCTGCTCGGCGACCATCGTCGTCACCATCAGCTCATCGGCCTTCGTGTCCTCCAGCAACCGCTCCAGCTCCGCCTCGACCGTCTTCGGCGATCCGATGATCTGCGACGCCAGCCGGTCCTCGAAGATCAGCCGCTCGACATCGTTGAACGGGTAGTCGGCGGCCTCCTGGTCGGTGGCCAGCGGAGCGGGCCGCCCGCTGCGCAGCTTGACGAACGCGAGCGCGCCCGGACCGGCGATCCGCTGGGCGTGCTCGTCGGTGTCCGCGACGATCACCGACGCGCAGACCAGCGCGTACGGTTCGCTCAGCCGTTCCGACGGCCGGAACCGCTCGCGGTACAGGGCCAGCGCGGGCAGCGTGTTCTCGGCGCTGAAGTGGTGGGCGAACGCGAACGGCAGCCCGAGCAGACCGGCGACCTGCGCGCTGTAGCCGCTGGACCCGAGCAGGAACACGTCCGGCTTGTTGCCCTCGGCCGGCATCGCGTTCAGCTCTTCGGTGCCGTTGAAGTACCCGGTCAGCTCGCTGAGCTGCTGCGGGAAGTCGTCCACCGACAACGGGCCGGTGGTGCGGCGCAACGCCTGCGCGGTGCGCTGGTCGGTGCCGGGCGCGCGGCCGATGCCGAGGTCGATGCGGCCGGGGTGCAGGGCGGACAGCGTGCCGAACTGCTCGGCCACCACCAGCGGCGGGTGGTTGGGCAGCATCACGCCGCCGGAGCCGACCCGGAGCGTGGTGGTGGCGTCGGCGACGTGGCCGATGAGGATCGCGGGGGAGGAGCTGGCGACACCGGGCATGTTGTGGTGCTCGGCCAGCCAGAACCGGGTGAAGCCGAGCTGTTCGACGTGTTGGGCAAGCTCGCGTGTGTACCGGAGGGCTGTTCGCGCGTCCGTCGCCGTGGTGACCGTGGCGAGGTCGAGTGCGGACAGCGGCACATCACGAAGTCGGCTCATGTCGGGGATCAACGCGGGCGATCCCCGATGCCTTCCGGGTGTGACCGGCGCAACGATCACCCGGGGAAGCGCCCCGGGCAACGCGGTGTTGGTCGGGGTATGGACGTGGTGGTCATCGGTGCTGGTCAGGCGGGGTTGTCCGCGGCCTACTTCCTCAAGCGCGCGAACCTCGACCACGTCGTGCTGGACGCCGACGCCGGGCCGGGCGGCGCGTGGCGGCACCGCTGGCCGACGCTGCGGATGGCCACCGTGCACGGCATCCACGACCTGCCGGGCATGCCGTTCGCCGAACCGGACCCGACCGCGCCCGCCAACGAGGTGCTGCCCGCCTACTTCGCCGACTTCGAGCGCCGCAGCGGCATCGCGGTGCAACGCCCGGTGCGTGTGCACGCCGTCCGCGACGACGGCGGCCTGCTGCGCGTCGAGACCGATCGCGGTGTCTGGGAGGCGGACGCCCTGGTCAACGCCACCGGCACGTGGACGCGCCCGTTCTGGCCCCGCTACCCCGGCCAGGAGCTGTTCCGGGGCCGCCAGCTGCACTCGTCGCAGTACCGGGGCCCGGAGGAGTTCGCCGGGCAGCACGTGGTCGTGGTCGGCGGCGGCACGTCCGCGGTCCAGCAGTTGCTGGAGATCGCGCGCCACGCCACCACGACGTGGGTGACCCGCCGTGAGCCGGAGTTCTCCGACGAGCCGTTCACGCCCGAACTGGGCCGTGCCGTGGTCGCCAAGGTGGAGGAACGCGTCCGCCAGGGCCTGCCGCCCCGCAGCGTGGTCAGCGTGACCGGCCTGAGCCTCACGCCGACTGTCCGCGAAGCCCTCAAGACCGGGGTCCTCGACCGTCGGCCGATGTTCGAGCGGATCACCGAGGACGGCGTGGTCTGGCCCGACGGCAGGCACGAGGAGGTCGACGCGATCGTGTGGGCGACCGGGTTCCGCGCCGCCCTCGACCACCTGGCCCCGCTGCACCTGCGTGCGCCCGGCGGCGGTATCCGGCTCGACGGCACCAGGGTCGTCGACGACCCGCGCGTGCACCTCGTCGGCTACGGACCGTCCGCCAGCACGGTCGGCGCCACGCGTGCGGGCCGTGCGGCGGCGAAGGAGATCAAGGAGTTGCTGTCCCGCCGACAGGCCGCCTGAGCACCTTTTGGGCCAGCAACCCCGCGCCGACGTTGAGCTTGTACCGCAGCACGTCGAGCCGCCCGACGTTGCGCCGCGACAGGAACTCCCGCGTGGCCGCCGCGTCGAAGAACCACGGGAACAGCGACGACGGGTCGTTGAACCCCTCCCACAGCTGCTCCGCGATGTCCTCCCGGTGCGCCGCGGCGATCATCACGTTCTTCTGCGCGTCGGTGAGCGGCGCCAGCAGCCCGTTGGAGAAGTCGTTGGCGTAGCGCCCGTTCGCCCACCACTCGTCGAACCGCCCGGTCAGCCACGAGGCGGTGAACGGCCCGCCGTGCGCGGTCAGCTCGTCGGCGAAGAACCGGGCCATCCGAGTGGCGTTGTTCGCGCCCTGGCCGGCCAGCGGGTCGTTGAGCACGACCGCGTCACCGAGGCCGAGCACGTGCCGACCGGACGGCAGCACGGCCACCGGTTTGCGCACCACCGGCACGATCTCGCCCTTGATCCACGTCACCGGGCTGGTCGGCCGCGCGGGTCGCAGGAACGCCGACTCGTGCGGCAGCAGCTCGTCCACCACGGCCTTGAGCACGTCCAGCCCCTCGTCGGCCGTGGTCACGTCGCGGAACCGGTCCGCCCGGCCGCCCGGCGCGGCCTCCACCACGATGCTGCGCGACTCGCCGACGTCCTTGTCGTGGAACGGGACCCAGAACATCTCCACGGTGCCCGGCAGGAACGAGAACACCCCTTCCCGGTGCTCGGGGCGGGCCGCCATGTCGTAGCCGTGGATGTTGATCATGAACAGCCTGCGCTGCGGCTCGGAGTGCACCGACCGCACCGGGTCCCGCTCGAACAGGCCGGTGAGCGACTTGCGCCCGGCCGTGACGACCACCAGGTCGTGCGTCGCGGCCAGCCGTTCCAGGTCGTCCACCGACACCGCGCCGATGACCACCGACGCGCCGCGCGCTTCGAGTTCCCGAAGACCGGAGGAGAACTTCAGCCGCTGGTCGACCGCCAACGCGGGCTTGCGCAGCGGCGCGTCGACGGAGAACGCCACCGCGCCGTCGTCTGTGAACAGGTCCAGGTGGATGCGCCGCATCCGGGACGCCTCGGGCCAGAAGTCGAGGCCCAGCTCAGCCTCGTATTCGACCTGGTCGCCGAAGAGGCAGGCGGTCGGTCTGCCGCGGTCGGAGAGGAGGTCGTCGGCCGTCCGGTCGGAGTAGAGCGATACCCGCCAACCGGCCCGTAACAGTGCCGCCGATAAGACCACACCCGCTTGGCCTGCGCCAACGACCGCGATTGTGCCCACCTGAAGATCCTTCGCAGAGGTTTGCGCGCTCGCCAATAGTGCGATCGGGTCGACTAGCCTCGACCGCGTGCACAGGGGGTTGCGCGTCGTTGTCGGACTTCTGCTCGGCTTCCTGACGGCGCTGGCGGACCTGCTCGTGGTGGTGTTCGCCCGGAAGGCCGCCGTCGCGGTGGCCCGGCTCGAACGGCGGCGGCTGCGGTCGTTCCTCGGGGTGGACAGCGCCGAGCCGACGCGTGCGCAGGCCGTGCGCTACTTGGCCGTCCGCGCGCCGGTCGGCCTGTTCGGCGGGTTCGTGCTGGCCTGGCTGTTCTACGGGCTGGCGATGGCCGGGGTGATCGCGGTCCGGCTGTTCAACGGGGGGATCGCGGACGGCTTGGACCGGGCGGACGACTGGGTCGAGTTCGCGTGGACCGGCGCGGTGGGCGTCGTCCTGCTGTACATCGAGATCCAGGGCATCATCGGCGTGGTCGCGCTGGAGGGGAAGGTCGCCCGGCGGTGGCTGGGCCCGAGCGAAGCCGAGCTGCTGCGCCTGCGCATCGACGAGTTGGCGTCCAGCCGGGCGGGCATCGTGGCGGCCGTGGACGCCGAGCGCCGGCGCATCGAACGCGACCTGCACGACGGCGTGCAGCAGCGGTTGGTCGCGCTGGGCATGCTGCTCGGCCGCGCCCGGCGCAACCCCGAGCACGTCGACACCCTGCTGGCCCAGGCGCACGAGGAGTCCCGGCACGTGCTGGAGGACCTGCGGGAGGTCGCCTGGCGGGTGTACCCGGCGGCGTTGGACTCGTTGGGCCTGGTCGAGGCGCTGGAGGCGGTGGCGGACCGGTCCGCGATCCCGGTGCGGATCACGTGCGCGCCGCTCGACGCCCCACCGCAGGTGGAGACGGCGGTGTACTTCGTGGTGTGCGAGGCGGTGACGAACGCCGCCAAGCACTCGGGTGCGACCATGATCGGCGTGGACATCACCGAGGACGCGGGCGCGGTGCGCGTGCGGGTCGTCGACGACGGCGTCGGGGGAGCGGACCCGAAGGGCGGGGGGCTGGCCGGCCTCTCACGGCGGGTGCTCGCGCTGGACGGCGCGTTCGACGTGACCAGCCCGGCAGGCGGTCCCACGGTGATCACCGCGGAGGTCCCGTGCGGGTGATCCTGGCCGAGGACTCGACGTTGCTGCGCGAGGGCCTGGTGCGGCTGCTGGTCGAGGAGGGCCACGACGTGCTGGCGGCCGTCGGCGACGCGGAAGCCCTGATCAGCGCGGTGGCGGCGCACCGGCCGGACGTCGTGGTGACCGACGTGCGGATGCCGCCGACGAACTCCGACGAGGGCATGAAGGCCGCGTTGGAGATCCGCCGGCGGTTCCCGGAGGTCGGCGTGCTGGTGCTGTCGCAGTACGTCGAGCAGCGCTACGCCGTCGACCTGCTCACCGAGCACGCCGACGGCGTCGGCTACCTGCTGAAGGACCGGGTGGTCCAGGTGGAGGAGTTCCTGGACGCGCTGCGCCGCGTCGGCGACGGTGACGTCGCGTTCGACCCGGAGGTGGTGCGGCGGCTGCTGGCCCGCACCAGCCACCCGTTGGACGTGCTCACCGAGCGGGAACGGCAGGTGCTGGCGCACATGGCCGAGGGGCACACGAACAACGCGATCGCGTCCCGGCTGCACGTGTCGCGCAGCGCGGTGGAGAAGCACATCAACTCGATCTTCGACAAGCTCGGTCTGTCCGATGTGGACGGGTACAGCCGGCGGGTGCTGGCGATCCTGCGCTACCTGCGCGCTTGAGCCTGTTCCGCCTCCTCGTCCTCGTCCTTCTTCCCGGTGAGCCGTGACACCACGAACCACCCCACGGCCAGCACCACCAAGCCCAGCACGACCTTCGACACGATCCCCATGTACTGCTCGACCAGGTGGTAGTTCGCGCCCAGGACGTACCCGGCGAGGATCAGCGCGGTGTTCCAGATCAGGCTGCCCGCCGCCGTCAGCAGCACGAACCCCGGCAACGGCATGCGCTCCACGCCCGCCGGGATGGAGATGAGGCTGCGGAAGATCGGCACCATCCGGCCGAAGAAGACCGTCGCCTTGCCGTGCCGGGCGAACCACTCCTCGCTGCGGTCCACATCGGACACCTTCACCAACGGCATCCGCCGCGCGATCGCCCTGATCCGGTCACGGCCCAGCACCGCGCCGACGTAGTACAGCGTGATCGCGCCGGCGACCGACCCGGTGGTGGTCCACAGGATCGCGGCGATCAGGCTCATCCCGCCCTGGCTGGCGGTGAAACCGGCCAGCGGCAGGAACAGCTCGCTGGGCAGGGGCGGGAACAGGTTCTCCAGCGCGATCGCGATCCCGGCGCCGGGTGCGCCGAGCGTTTCCATCAGGTCGGTGACCCACGAGACGACATCCATGATCTCCACGTTACGAACGCGCCGAGGCGACCACCATGAAGCCGACCGCACACCGGGGTGTGGAAAACCTCAGTGCTGCCTCTTGCCGGGCATTACCGGGCGCGTCGCCGTCCGGCGCGAGGTCGATGAACGCCTGGTAGTCGCGAATGGCGAGACCCGACAGCAGGACGTGGCCCACCCGCCGGTTCGGCGTCAGTTCGACGACTTCCTCCCTCGTGAGCGCTGTGCGGCCTCGGTTGTGGAATACCCGGACCTCGCCGACCCACTCACATCACCCTCACGCACCCCTGACCCACCCGAGAGTCGAACCCCCAGACCGCGAGAGTCCTACGTTCAGACCGCGTGTGTCCTACATTCAGAGCGCGTGTGTCCTACGTTCAAGTTGGGTGTGTCCTACGTTCAGGAACCCCGAATTCAACACTCAGAACAAGCGACCTGCGGAAACCACTAGGATCGGTCGACGTGAAACGGATCCCGGTGATCGTGGTCGCGGGGTTCCTCGGCTCCGGCAAGACCACGCTGCTCAACCACCTCCTCAGCGGCAGCCGCGGCACCCGGGTCGGCGTGGTGGTCAACGACTTCGGCGCCATCGGCATCGACGCGATGAGCGTGGCCGGACAGGTCGACTCCACGGTCTCCCTCAGCAACGGGTGCCTGTGCTGCGCGGTCGACGTCACCGAACTCGACGAGATGCTGGCCAAGCTCGACTCACTGGTCGACGTCATCGTGATCGAGGCCAGCGGCCTCGCCGAACCCCAGGCCATGGCACGCATGGTGCTCGCCAGTGAGAACCCGCGCCTGACCTACGGCGGCCTGGTCCTGCTGGTCGACGCGGCGGAGTTCCCGGACGACCTGGCCAAGCACCTGCGCGTGGCGGACCTGGTGGTGCTGAACAAGGTCGACCGCGTCGACGACCCGACGGCGTTGGCCGCGGAGATCGACCGGCTCAAGCCGGGCGTGCCCGTGGTCCTGTCGACGTTCGGCCGCGTCGACCCCGCCCTGCTGTTCGACCCACGGCCGCGTGAACAGATCGGCCAGCTGTCCTTCGAAGACCTGCTGGAAGAAGAGCACGACCACGTGCACTACGACAGCGTCGAGTTCACCGGGGAAGCCATGAACCCGGTGCGGCTCATGGCGTTCCTCGACACCCGACCGAAGGGCCTGTACCGGATCAAGGGCTTCGTGCGGTTCGACGTGCCCGGTCACCGGCAGCGGTTCGGCCTGCACACCGTCGGCGCGTTCCTGCGGTTCGAACGCTCGGCGTGGCAGGGACCCCGGCGCACCGAGCTGGTGCTGATCGGCACGGGCCTGGACGTCGACGCGATCCGCGCCGAGCTGGCCGCCTGCGTCGAACCGGACCCGTCCTCGGTGGACCCGCAGTCGATGCTGGAAGTCCTGCGCTACACGGCATGAGCGGCCCTCGGCGACGAACGCCGAGGGCCACCGGCGACGTGGGCTCGGAGAGACTCGAACTCTCACTGGCACGGACCTAAACCGTGTGCCTCTGCCAATTGGGCTACGAGCCCGTCGCCGCCAGCTTATCGGCAGGCCTCAACAGGCCGATGCCGAGGGACGCCACGCCCGCCGCCAGGCTCAGCGCACCGGCGTAGAGCAGCACGATCAGGCCGTTGGCCCTGGTCGCGCCCTCACCGAGCGCGGACAGGAAGAAGCCGGCCGGCATGAAGATCGCGGCGACCGGCACACCCAGCCGGGTGACCCACCCGAGCGGGCCGCGCAGGTTCGCCACGTCGGCGTAGAGCAGGCACACGAGGCCCAGGACCAGCAGCACACCGGCGTGGGCGTGCCCGGCGCGGAAGAACGACTGCTGGAACTCGGTCAGCTCCACCTCGCCCTGCACCACGGTGGTCATGAACCGACCGCCGAACTCGACGCCGACCAGGCTCAGCAACAGGATGCCCGCCAGTCGACGGGACGCGAGGGACAACCGGATGGCGGCCATGACGCTCCTCCCCTTGAATGGAAACAGCGTTATAGAACCATTGACCGGCCGGTCCGGTCAACGTCGTACCGGCGTCTGATCTACGGTTGTGCCCAGACCGCAGCTAGGAGGAGATGTGGCCCGCGATCCCGACACCATCCAGCGCGAGATCGAGCAGGCTCGCGACGCGCTGGCCGTGACCCTGGACGAGCTGGGGACCAGGGCGAATCCCCAGCGTTTCGTCGAGTCCGGCAAGGAGAGCGTGCGCGCGAAGCTCGACGAACCCAAGATCCGGTACTCGCTGATCGCGGTGGCCGTGCTCGTCGGGTTCGCCTTGCTGCGCAAGCTCTTCCGGTGACCTACTGCCCCTTGGCGACGAGGGGCAGCAGCACCTGATCCACCACGCGGTCCACGAAGGCGAGGTCCAGCGGATCCCCGGTGAGCATCAACCGGTAGATCAGCGCCGCGCCCGCGAGTTCGACCGCCATGCCGCGCGGCGCGTCCTGGCGCAGTTCGCCGCGTTCCTCGGCGCGCTCCAGGATGCGGCGCAGCACGTCGCGCTGGGCGATGAGGAACGTCTCGCGGAACGCCGTGGCCAGTTCCGGCTCGTGCGGCAGCTCGCCGACCAGCGCCTGCGCCGCCTTGCCGATCGGGCCGGACAGGAACGCGGCGAACGCGCTGAGGAACTCGCGCAGGTCGCCGCCGAGCGAGCCGGTGTCCGGCTCGGCCAGGTTCTGCTGCGCCAGCTGGGTGCACGTGTCGATCACCAGGTCGAGCTTGGACTCCCACCGCCGGTAGATCGTCGCCTTGCCCGCACGGGCGCGTGCCGCGACGGCGTCCATCGTCAACGCCCGGTAGCCGACCTCGGCCATCACCTCCAGCGCGGCTTGGCGCAACGCGTCGTCCCGGCTGGCGTCCCTCGGTCTGCCTCGCTGCGGGGTCCGTGTCGACCCGCTGTACACCGGTGTGGCCATCTTTGTGCTCTCCTGTCGCCTTTGGCCGGACATCCTAGGCCGGGGCGCCCGGAATCAGGCCTCGATCACCTGCTCATGAGTGGCGCTCGCTTCGGTTTCACCCGTTGCGGGTGGTGGCACGAGGCCCGCGCGGGTGTGCAGGTAGGCCACCGAGAACGCGAACGCGTCGCCGTTCAGCAGGTGCACGACAGCACGGTCGGTGCGCCCGACCGCGATCTCGTCCACCAGTTGGTCGGCCGCGAGTCTGGCCGCGATCAGGCCCGGTGCCGTCGCGTCGAGTCGCCTGCCGTCAGCGAGCACGGAAACCGCCCAATCGTCGCCGTCGCGCCGGTAGTTCGCGGTGATGGGGAGTGTGGACATACCTCGGCCTTTCGTCCGTCGTACTACCCATCTGACCGGCGATTCGGCCCGGATACGTCTTTCTTCCTTCTAACGAGTGACCGGCCGCCGGGTAGTGCGAAACCGGCTCGTGTTCGGCGGCGATCCGCGACACCTGGCGGACGGAATCCTCGTAGCCCGTCGGGGTGAAAAACGCGGGGGCACCTGGCGGGCTGTCCAGGCACGCCGTCGCGTTTCCGCAGGTCGGTCATGTCGCTCGGATGGCGTACCCGGTGGTTGTGCACGCACCGTACATGTTCGGTAACGCGGAGCTGCGGGTGTTCGATGGGCCATTCGGATCAACACCTTTGACCCCTGGGAGGTCCTGATGAATCGTCGAACGACCGCTGCCGTGTGCCTGGCGTTCGGGTTGTTGGTGGTGCCCGGCGTGGCGTTGGCCGATCCGCCGTGGCCGGTGCCGTTCCCGGCGTCGGACATCCCGGGGGTGTGGGGCAACCAAGGCCGGGGTGACGTGTGCAAATACCGTGGTGAACCTCCGTGTCACACCACGACGCCACCGAGGACCACCACGACCAAGCCGACGTACACGACCACGACGAAGCCTCACACCACGACGACGAAGCCTCACACCACGACGAAGCCGCCGCACATCACGACGACGAAGCCGACCTACACGACGACCACGACGCCGTCGACCGGCGGCACCACGTCGACCACCGCAACGACCACCACGACGACCGGCGTCTCCGGCACGTCCGCGACGTCCACCACCACGCGCGTCTCCGGCACCTCGGCCACCACGACCACCACGACCACCGCCGCGTTCACCAAGACCACCGTGCCCGGCGGTGCACTACCCGCGCGGCGCGTCTCGTCCGCGAACAACGCGCTGGCCAACACGGGCGCCACTCCGCTGTGGACCGGCATCGGCGGCCTGGGCGTGCTGCTCGCCGGCGCGGTGCTGCTGCTGTTCGCCCGCCGACGCCGCGCCTGACCGTGCCGCCGGTCCCCACCGCGCCATGACGCTCAAGGCGTGAGCCGGCTCGCCATGCCACGCCACACGACCTCCATGATGTACCCGGTCGCCTGCTCGGGCCCCACGTCGGGCCTGCCCTCGCACCACAGCGCCAACCGTTCGGCCGACCCCACGATGATCTCCGCGAACGCCTCGGCCTCGACCGGGTCCACACCGGACTCGAAGCTCGCGATCACGGCGGCGATCAGGTCGGTCTGCTGCCGCCGGATCCCCTCGACCTCCGTCACGGTCGACGGCACGGTGATCGCGGCCTCCTGTCGCAGCAACGCCCACGACTGCTTGTGCTCGGCGATGAACTCGAAGAACGCCATCAGGCCGTGCCGCATCGCCTCTTCCGGCCCTTCCACGCCGGTGAAGGCGCGGTGCGTGCGTTCGAGCAGTTCCGTTCGCGCCCGGTGGATGCACGCGATGAGCAGGCCCTCCTTGGAGCCGAAGTACTCGTAGAGCATCGGCTTGGACACCCCGACCTGTTCGGCGATCTCGTCCATGGACGCCGCCTGGTACCCGCGTTCGGCGAAGACCCCCTCGGCGATGTCGAGCATCTGCGCCATGCGCTGGGCCTTCGGCATGCGCCGACGGCGCGGCTCGGTGGAGGTCACGAAGTCGAGCCTACCGGAGGCTACCGAAGGTAACTTACTTCGAGTAACCTACTCGGGAGTATGTAGTCGGACGTTGGAGGACGGGTATGCACCGAGAGGTCGAAGTCCTGGTCGTCGGCACGGGCTTCTCCGGCCTCGGCATGGCGATCGAGCTGAAGCGCACCGGGGAACGCGACTTCGTCGTGCTGGAGAAGGCCGGCGACCTCGGTGGCACCTGGCGGGACAACTCGTACCCCGGCTGCGCCTGTGACGTCCCGTCGCACATGTACTCGTTCTCGTTCGAGCTGAACCCGCGCTGGTCGCGCATGTTCGCCCGGCAGCCGGAGATCTGGGACTACCTCAAGCGGGTGGCCGAGAAGTACGGGCTGCGCGAGCACATCCGGTTCAACAGCAAGGTGAGCGGCGCCCGTTGGGACGAGGACGAGAAGGTCTGGCACGTCACCACCGAGAACGGTGACACGTACACCGCGAAGTCCGTGGTGGCGGGCGTCGGCGCGCTGCACATCCCGAACATCCCGGCCTTGCCGGGCATCGGCGCGTTCAAGGGCAAGACGTTCCACTCCGCCGAGTGGGACCACGATTACGACCTCAAGGGCAAGAAGGTCGCCGTGGTCGGCACCGGCGCGAGCGCGATCCAGTTCGTGCCGCGGATCGCCGACGACGTCGCGCGGCTGACGTTGTTCCAGCGCACGCCGCCGTGGATCATGCCCAAGATCGACCGGGCCATCACCACGTGGGAGCAGAGGCTCTTCCGGGCGTTGCCCATCACCCAGCGGCTGTACCGGAACTTCGTGTACTGGGTGCGGGAGTCGAGCGCGCTGGGGTTCGCGGTGAACCCGAAGATCATGGAGTTCGCGCAGACCATCGCCAAGCGGCACATGCGCGCCCAGGTCGAGGACGAGGCGTTGCGGGCCAAGCTGACGCCCGACTACACCATGGGCTGCAAGCGGGTGCTGATCAGCAACGACTACTACCCGACGTTGAACAAGCCGAACGTGGACCTGGTGACGGACGGCATCGCCGAGGTGCGGGCGAATAGCGTCGTGGACCGGGCGGGCGTCGAGCACGAGGTCGACGTGATCATCTACGGCACCGGGTTCCACGTGGTCGACTCGTTCGACTACCTGGACGTCACCGGCAAGGGCGGGGTCGACCTGGCGAAGCAGTGGCGCGAGAAGGGCATCGAGACCTACTACGGCATCACCGTCTCGGGCTTCCCGAACCTGTTCTTCCTGCTCGGCCCGAACACCGGCCTGGGGCACAACTCGGTGGTGTTCATGATCGAGTCGCAGATCCGGTACGTCCGCCAGTGCCTGGAACTGCTCGACCGGCACCAGGCCGACGAGCTCGACGTGCGCCCCGACGTCCAGGCGCGCTTCAACCGCCGGTTGCAGCGCAAGCTGACCAAGGGCGTGTGGACCGAGGGCGGGTGCAAGAGCTGGTACCTCGACGCGCAGGGCGTCAACCGGACCGTGTGGCCCGGCTTCACGTGGTGTTACTGGATGCGCACCAAGACCGTGCGCGCTGAGGACTACACCCTGACCCGAGCCCGCCGCACCCGAGTCCCAGCCTGACCCGAGTGTTGAATTCACCCCACCTGGAGGTACGACTCTCGCGCTCTGAACGTAGGACTCTCGCGTGAGTCCTACGTTCAGGTTGCGAGAGTCCTGCGTTCGGAACGGGTGAATTCAACGCTCGGGACGGAAAGGGCAGGTCAGAGGGAGACGCCGGCGGCCTTGGCGCGTTCGGTGCGCAGGCGGGTCACGTCGGGGAGGTCGAGGGGGCCGGGCTTGGCGCCGGTGGCCCACTCGATCAGCAGGTCGGCGATCTGCGGGTTGCGCGGCAGCACGGGGCCGTGCAGGTAGGTGCACAGGATGCGGCCCTGCACCGCGCCCTCCACCGAACCGTCGTTGCCGGTGCCCACCTTGACGTGCGCCAAGGGCTGGGCGGACGGGCCCAGGACGGTGCGGCCCTGGTGGTTCTCGAACCCGGTCAGCAGGCCCTCGAAAAGACCGCCGGCGGGCGTGGCGATGACCTCACCGATGGCCCGGCTGCCCCCCGCGTGCGAAGTGGAGTCGATCAGCCCGAGACCGGGGTGGGTCACCTGGTCGGCCCTGGTGAACGACTCGCCGAAGATCTGGATCCCCGCACACACACCGAGGATCACCGCGCCACGGGCAGCCGCACGTTGCATACCGGGGTGGTCCCGCAGGTGCCGCACGGCCAGCGTCTGCGCCGTGTCCTCACCGCCGCCGACGACGTAGATGTCGCACGACTCCGGCACCGGCTCACCGAACCGGATGTTGACGATCTCGGCGGGGATGCCCCGCCACGTCATCCGCTTCTCCAGCACCACCGCGTTGCCGAAATCGCCGTACGTGCCCAGCAGGTCGGGCAGGACGAGGGCGATCTGAACCTTGTTCGTGCTCACTGGGCGGCCCTCGCGTTCAGGTCGCGGAATGCGGTGTAGTTGGCGATCACCTCGACCGGGCCCGGCGGCATGGCGTCGATCGCCAGCAGCGGGTCCGGCACGATCG
Source organism: Saccharothrix deserti (assembly GCF_009769385.1). GTDB lineage: Bacteria > Actinomycetota > Actinomycetes > Mycobacteriales > Pseudonocardiaceae > Actinosynnema > Actinosynnema deserti. The sequence continues at coordinate 159,509 of NZ_VKAB01000012.1, read as the reverse complement.
TGTGCTCGACCTCCGCGTAGGTCAACCGGACGGCCAGGTCCGTCGCCCGCTCACCGGACGCGATGACCTGCCGCCCGCGCAGCCGCTCGAACGGCACGTCCCACAGCCACGACAGGTCACGCCCGTCGGCCTCGTGCGCGTTGATCACGAGCACCGCCGGGTGGTCGGCCTCGCGCACGACGGTCAGCGTCTCGCTCCACCCGGCCGGGTTCTTCGACAGCAGCAGCCGGGCCCGGTGCCCGGACCGCTGGATCGTCCGGTACCGACCGGCCACGTTGGACACCGCGCGCAACCGCTGCACGGCCTCCTCCACCGGCACGCCCAGCGCCGCCGCGGCGGCTGTGGCCATCACCGCGTTCGCCTGGTTGAACTTGCCCGGCAGCCGGAGCGACAGCTCGACCTTCACGCCGTTGGGCGCGACCAGGTACCCGTCACCGGTCACCCACTGGGGGCGCGGCCGGGCCAGGTCGCACCCGGTGCAGAACCAGTGCTCGCCTTCCCACCGGATCGGGTCGCCGCAGCGCGGGCACGAGGCGGCGTCGTTGTGCCAGCCCGTCCCGGTGGCGACCCACACCACGTTGGCCGAGTCACGGGCCGCGGACGTCACCATGATGTCGTCGCAGTTGGCCACCACGACCCCGGTCACCGACGCCAGCGCCGTGCGCAGCGACTTCTCGATGGTGCGCACCTCGCCGACCCGGTCGAGCTGGTCGCGGCTGAGGTTCAGCAGCACCGCCACGGCCGGTGACGCGGCCCGCACGACCTCGGGGAAGTACCCCTCGTCGACCTCCAGCACCGCGTACGGCGCGTCGGGCTGCTTGGACAGCGCGGTCACGTGCCCGTCGGGCATGTTCGCGCCGCCGTGGTTCGTGGCGACCTCGCCCAGGAACGACACGGCGCGGCTGAGCATCATCGTGCTGGTGGTCTTGCCGTTGGTGCCGGTCACCAGCGCGACCGAGCGACCGGACGTCAAGTGCGCCAACGCCTGCGGGTCGAGCCGCAGCGCGACCCGGCCGCCGATCATGCCACCGGCGCCCAGACCCATCTTCTGCGACAGCTTGGAGCTCATGTTGCCCAGTCGCACGGCGGCCGCGGTGCGCAGCGGCAGGCGGGCTGGGTCTGCACCTGGAGTGTTCGGCAAGCGACTTCCTGCACGGTCAGAGGAGGGGAGAGGTCCCCCGATGCTACCGGGATCGGTGGTCGTCCAACTCCCGCAGGGTCCTGATCAGGTCCACTGTGCTGAGCTGGCACAACTGGGCCATGTACTCCAACGCGGGCAGGTCGAGGTGCACCTCGGGCGGTTGGCCGGGCACGAGGTGCGCGAGCCTGCCCTGCGCCCAGCGGCGCAGCGGCAGCAGTTGCGGTCGCGTGTCGGCGACGACCGCGGCGAGGTCGACCGAGAGGTGCCCGGCCGGCGCGTCCCCGAACACGCGTTCGTGCACACGTGCGAGTACCTGGTGCGCGGGCACACCCAGCGCAACACAGATCTCCACCAGCCGGACCACCGAGCACTGGCGGGTGCCCAGTTCGTAGGTGGCCAGCGTTTGCAGCGAGATTTCGCTCTGCAGCCGGCGGTTGAGCTCCTTGCGGGTCCATCCGCGCTGCTTGCGAAGGCTGCGGAGCTCATCACCGAGCACGCGTTGGTACGCCGCTGTGTCGATCTGCACCGTCAAGTCCTCCAGTCCGCCGGGGCCCCGACAGACCCCACGGAGATGGAAAGCGCGACATGCCGATCGATTACGCGAGAAGTCCGATTTATCGCCCGATTGGGCTATACGAGTGGTACGGAAAGTAGCGTTTCAACGCTCCAAGGCGCTGGTGACGCCCGATTCCTGCGGACCCAGGAACCTGGGGTCCGGCTTGGCCACCAGCCCGTCCCACATCGCCTTGCCCGCCGCGATCGTCTCCCGGAAGTGGCCGTAGGCGGTGGTCGTCGTGTGCAGCGACCACGTGTCGTGCCCCACACCGAACGCCTCGATGCCCGCCGAGCGGCACAGCGCCACCGCCCGGGGCAGGTGGAACTCCTGGGTCACCACGGTCGCCCGCTCGACGCCGAAGATCCGCTTGGCGCGCGTGCACGAGTCCCAGGTGTCCAGGCCCGCGTAGTCGGCCACCACGGCGTCCTCGGGGACGCCCCTGCCGATCAGGTAGGTGCGCATCGCGCTCGGCTCGTCGTAGTCGACGGTGCTGTTGTCGCCGCTGACCAGCAGCACCTCGACCTTGCCGCGCCGGTACAGGTCGGCGGCCACGTCCAGCCGTCCGGCGAGGAACGGCGTTGGCGTGCCCGCCCTGGTCAGGCCCGCGCCGAGGACCAGCGCCACCGGCGTGTCCGGCACGTCCGCCGCCACGTGCCGGTAGGCCGCGCTGCTGCTCTGCACCCACACCCACGGTGTGGCCGCGAGCACGGCCAGCAGCCCGAGCGCGATCAGCACCCGCTTCCAGCTCAACCGCCCGATGAAGTCACCCACGAACTACCCCCGAAGTTCAGTCGACCCGGCACCGGTGCCGGTCAGGATGGTCAGGTCGGGAAGGTCAGGAAGGTCAGTTGACGCAGCGCACCCCGTCCGCGGTGATGGGCGGCTCGGTCGTCGCGGTGTCCGACTGCTGCTGCCGCGCGCCGTCCAGGCCGACCAGCGGGCTGCCCGCGAGGTTCTGCGTGCCCGGACCGGAGTAGTCGCTGCCCACGAACACGCGGACGTGGCCGGCCGGGACGTTGTTGTCCTGTTCGACGTCGAGCCCACCCAGGGCCTGTGCGACGGCCTCGGCGCCCGCCTCGCCGCCCACGCCGTAGCGGACCACGGACGTGTCCATCGCCGTGGCGTTGTCGGTGCCGCCGTCGACGAACTTCTTGGCCACCAGCGCCTGGAGCACCCGGCCCGCGAGGCCCGGCGAGCCGGAGGCGTTGCGGACCTCGACGGTCACCGTCGCGTTGTCGATGGCGGGCGCGGTGGAGCTCGGCGCGTTCGGGTCGGCGTTGAGGTTCTTGAAGAACTGCTTCACCTCGCGCTCGTTGACCTCGACCGCCATGCCGTCCTCGGGCGTGTCCAGCTCCGGGTTGCCGGTCGGGATCGTCTCGAACTTGAGGTTGCCGCCGGTCAGGTCCTTCATCTGGGTGGCGAACTTCAGCACGTCCCAGTCCTTGTCCAGCACGATCGACTTGGTCAGCGCGTCGATCAGGGCCCTGAGCTTGCCGGGGTCGGACAGCGTGCCGGCGGACAGGATCTGCTTGGCCAGGCCCGCCATGAACACCTGCTGGCGCACGATGCGGTCGAGGTCGCCGCGCAGCAGCCCGTACCGCTGCCGGACGAACGCCAGCGCCTCGCGGCCCTGGATCTTCTGCTGCCCGGCGGCGAAGTTCGCGCCGGACATGTTGTCCCGGGTGGCCTGGTTGAGGCACACGTCCACGCCGCCGACGGCCTTGGTGATCTCGTAGAACCCGACCAGGTTGATCTCGGCGTAGTGGTCGATGGTGACGCCGGTCAGGTCCTCGATGGTGGTGATGAGGTTCTTGGCGGCGTCCTTGCGCGACTGGACCTCCAGCTGCGCCTGGTCGGTGACGCCGTTGCGCTTCAACTCTTCGATCGCGTCGTTCTTGCCGTACCCGTACGCCGAGTTGATCTTGTGTCGGCCGTAACCGCCCGCGATGTCCACGTAGGAGTCGCGGGGGAACGACACCGCGACGGCCTTGCCGCCGTCGTTCGGCACGTGCATCAGGATCAGCGTGTCGGTGTTCAGACCGCCGTCGTTCTCGTTGCCCGCGTGCAGTTCGTTGAGGATCTCCTGGGGCAGCGGGTTGCCCTTGGCGTCGGTGCGGCTGTCCATGCCGACCATCAGGATGTCGATCGAGCCGTCGGCGGGCTTCTCGCCGCCGCCTTCCTCGCTGATCACGTCGGTGGTCGTGATGTTGTTGAGCAGCGACTGGAAGTTCGCCCACGCGTAGCCGGTGCCCAGCAGGACGGTGACCGAGAAGAACGCGAGGATCGTCCGGCCGACCACGGAACCGCCGCTGGTCCGACGTGCGGGCGGACGTCCGCGTGGTGGGCCGGTGCGACCGGCGGGCGGACGTGGCCGCTGACCGGCGGTGGGGCGTTGACCGGTGGTGGGGCGTTGGCCGCCGGCCGGCCGTTGACCGGTGGCGGGACGGGGGCGTTCGGCGCCCGGCTTCGGCCGGTCGGCGGGCTCGCTGCCGGCCCTGGCGCGTTCAGCCGGCCTGGGAGCACCCGCCGCTCGCGAAGCGCCTGCGCGGCCCGGTTCGGCCGCCCTGGGAGTGCCCGCCCGGCCCGGTTCGGCCGGCTTGGGCGCACCTGCCCGGCCCTGGTCGCCCGGCCTGGGCCGTTCACCGGACCTGGGCGGGTTCACGCGGTCGGGAGCGGGGCGCTGCGGCCGTTCACCCGATGTGCGCCCACGTTCACCCGTTGGGTGCTCGGGTCCGCGGCGCGGCGGATCCAGTCGTTCCCGGGGCTCGGAACGCCGCGGCGGCTCCTGGCCGCGCGGCGGCACACCCGCGGCCCGCGGCGGTTGACCTGCGGAAGGACTCCGAGGGGGAACAGGTCGCCTGCGGAACCCATCGGGTTCGCCTGGCCTCGGCGGCCGGTTGTCCACTCCCACTCCTCCCAAGTACCCGGGTTCGCCCTAATGGACGCACGACGGGTCGTCCGGGTTGCCAACAGCGTGGCGCAGCGGTGTGCGCCAAGTCGTGATACCGGGTATCAACGGCACTGACCAGGTCGGTTACCCGATTGTGAGGTCGACCTCGTCACGTTCGTAGACTGCCACCGTGCTGACCATGCAGGATGCGCTGCTCGCGCTGACCAGGTACTGGACCGAACGGGGCTGCGTCGTCGTGCAGCCGTACAACACCGAGGTCGGCGCCGGTACGTTGAACCCGGCCACCGTGCTGCGGGTGCTGGGTCCCGAGCCGTGGCGTGTGTCCTACGTCGAGCCCAGCGTGCGGCCCGACGACGCGCGGTACGGCGAGAACCCGAACCGGCTGCAGACCCACACGCAGTTCCAGGTCATCCTCAAGCCCGACCCGGGCGACCCGCAGGAGCTGTACCTCGGGAGCCTCGAAGCGCTGGGCATCGACGTCCGGGCGCACGACGTGCGGTTCGTGGAGGACAACTGGGCCTCGCCCGCGCTGGGCGCCTGGGGACTGGGCTGGGAGGTGTGGCTGGACGGGCTGGAGATCACCCAGTTCACCTACTTCCAGCAGGCCGGCGGCATGACGCTGGACCCGGTGTCGGTGGAGATCACCTACGGCATCGAGCGGATCATGATGGCGCTGCAGGGCGTCGACCACTTCAAGGACATCGCCTACGCGCCCGGCATCTCCTACGGCGAGGCGTTCGGCCAGGCCGAGTACGAGATGAGCCGCTACTACCTGGACGACGCCGACGTCGAGGCCAACAAGCGGCTGTTCGAGGAGTACGCCGCCGAGGCGCGCCGGATGCTCGACGCCCGGCTGCCCGTGCCCGCGCACAACTACGTGCTGAAGTGCTCGCACGCGTTCAACGTGCTCGACGCCCGCGGTGCGATCAGCACCACCGAGCGGGCCCGCGCGTTCGGTCGGATGCGCGGTCTGGCCCGCGAGGTCGCCCAGCTGTGGGCGGCCCGCCGTGAGGAGCTGGGCCACCCGCTCGGCCTGGCCGAGGCGCCCGCCGCGGCTGCACTGCCGGAGGCGTTCGCCGAGGTCACCGAGTCGAGCACGCTGCTGTTCGAGATCGGCACCGAGGAACTGCCGCCCGCCGAGGTCACCCGGACCGTCGAGGCGGTCGGCAAGGCCGTGACGGACAGGCTGGGCGCGACCAGGCTGGCGCACGGCGCGGTCGAGGTGCACGGCACGCCGCGCCGCATCGTGGTGCTGGTGCCCGACGTCGCACCGCGCGAGCCGGACGCGGAGAAGACCGTGCGCGGTCCCCGCGTGTCCGCCGCGTTCGACGCCGACGGCAACCCGACCAAGGCCGCGCAGGGCTTCGCCCGCGGTCAGGGTGTGGACGTCGACGCGCTCGGCCGGGTCACCGAGAACGGTGTCGAGCACGTCGCCCTCGTGCGCACCGACCCCGGTCGCGGCGCCGTCGAAGTGCTCAGCGGGCTGCTCGGCGACGTGGTGTCCGAGCTGCGTTCCGAGAAGAACATGAAGTGGAACGACCCGAAGCTGTCGTTCACCCGCCCGATCCGCTGGCTGCTCGCCCTGCTGGGCACGACGCCGGTGCCGGTCGCGGTGTCCTCGCTGGCCGCCGAGCCGAAGACCCGCGTGCACCGCACCGCCGACGTCCCCGTGGTCGAGGTGTCCACTGCGGACGGTTACCTGGAGTTCCTGGCGGGGCACGGCATCGACGCCTCGGCGGAGCTGCGGCGGGCCGCGATCGTGGCCAGGGCGGAGGAGTTGGCCGCGTCCGTCGGCGGTGTGGTGGACTTCGACGGCGTGCTGGACGAGGTGACCAACCTGGTCGAACGGCCGACGCCGATCCTCGGTTCGTTCGAGGAGCGCTACCTGGAGCTGCCCGCGCAGATCCTCACCACGGTGATGCGCAAGCACCAGCGGTACCTGCCGGTGCGCGCCCAGGACGGCTCGCTGCTGCCGCACTTCGTGGCGGTCGCCAACGGCGAGGTGGACGCCGACCTGGTCCGCGCGGGCAACGAGGCCGTGCTGCGCGCCCGGTACGAGGATGCGGCGTTCTTCTGGCGTGCCGACCTGCGCACGCCGTTGGAGGACATGAAGGCCGGGCTGGAGAAGCTGACGTTCGCCGACAAGCTCGGCTCGATGGCCGACCGGGCGGGTCGGATCGCGACGCTCGCGGGGCGGTTGGCCGAGGTGGTCGGCGCGGCCGACGACACGTTGGTGCGGGCGGGTGCGCTGGCCAAGTTCGACCTCGGCTCGCAGATGGTGATCGAGCTGTCCAGCCTGGCCGGTGTGATGGCCCGCGAGTACGCCGAGCGGGCGGGGGAGACCCCGGAGGTCGCGCGGGCGCTGTACGAGATGGAGCTGCCGCGTTCGGCGGGTGACGCGCTGCCGTCGTCCACGCCCGGCGCGCTGCTGTCCCTGGCCGACCGGTTCGACCTGCTGGCCGGGCTGTTCGGCATCGGCGCCAACCCGACCGGCAGCTCCGACCCGTTCGGGCTGCGGCGGGCGGCGCTGGGCGCGGTGAGCGTGCTGCGGGCGTTCCCGGAGCTGAAGGACATCACGCTGACCAAGGCGTTGTCGCTGGCTGCCCAGGAGCTGGAGGTGTCGGCCGAGGCGCTCGACGTGGCCCGCGAGTTCACCGTGCGGCGGTACGAGCAGCAGCTGCTGGACGCCGGGCACGACCACCGGTTCGTCAACGCCGTGCTGCCGTTGGCCGAGGCGCCCGCGGTGGCCGACGCGACGTTGACCCAGTTGACCGCGTTGGCCGGTGACGCGGACTTCGCCGCGCTGGTGGCCGCGTTGCAGCGGGTGCGGCGGATCGTGCCCGCGGACACGGTGGGCGAGTACGACCCGCAGGCGCTCGTGGAGCCCGCCGAGGTGGCGTTGCACAAGGCGCTGGCCGACGTGCCCGCCGGTGTCACGGGTCTGGCCGCGTTCACCGCCGCCGCGATCGGGCTGACCGGGCCGGTGAACACGTTCTTCGACGAGGTGCTGGTGATGGCCGAGGACCCGGACGTGAGGCGGGCCCGGCTGGGGCTGCTGGCCGCGATCCGCGACCTGGCCGCGCCGGTGCTGGACTGGCAGGCGCTGGGCACCGCCCTCGGCTGACCGCTGACCTCCGCGTCGTGACGTGATCCCCGCCCTCCGGGTGAACCGGTGGGCGGGGATCGCCGTATACGGATATGTGTGGCGGTTGTCGCGGGGTTCTGCCGCGCGCGTGCCGGCTGCGTGACCAATCGCGTGCGGAGCGTGAGAAAAGGCTCTTCGGTAACGCGGCGACGTGCGAATTCGATGTTCCACGAAGGTCAACTGACCGGACGTCGCGGACATTTGGCCCTATCGGGTTGCTACGTCTTGACTAACCCGCTCCGAGGGGATGGAATTCCGCGACATTCTGTTTCCGCCGTAGTTGATGATGTGCCGTGCAAGGGGTTGGCGAATGCGAAGGCTACCCAGAGTCCTGTCCTGCGGTCTGCTCGTCCTGTTCATGGCTTCCTGCGGGACGTCGGTCGACCCGCTCGCGCCGACCACCGGCAACCGGGCGGCGAAACCGGTGGTCGGCGTGATCCTGCCGGACCGCGCCTCGTCGGACCGGTGGGACGAGCAGGACGCGCCGCTGCTCAAGCAGGCGTTGGGCTTCGCGGGCATCGAGGGCGTGATCGAGAACGCCGAGGGTGACGAGACGAAGTTCACCAGCATCGCCGACGACATGATCGCTCGTAATGTCAAAGTGCTGATGACGACACCGCTGAGCCCCGAAGTCGGCGCGGCGGTCGAGCGCAAGGCGAAGAACGCGGGCATCCCGGTCATCAACTACGACCGGATCAGCCTGGGCGGCCTGGCCGAGTACTACGTCTCGTTCGACAACATCAACGTCGGCGAATTGCAGGGCGAGGGTCTGTTGAAGTGCCTGGGCAACAAGCCGGCCGCGCAGATCATCGAACTCCAGGGCGCGCCGACGGACAACAACGCCACGTTGTTCTTCGACGGCCAGCGCCGCAAGCTCGGCCCGAAGTACGACGCGGGCGTGTTGAAGCTGGTCGACAGCAAGCCCATCGAGCAGTGGGACCCGCTGATCGGCAAGGCCACGTTCGAGCAGATGCTGGCGGCCAACCGCGGTGTGGTGGACGGCGTGGTCGCGGCCAACGACGGGCTGGCGGGCGCGGCGATCGAGGTGCTGAAGGCCAAGGGGTTGGCCGGGAAGGTGCCGGTGACCGGTCAGGACGCCACCCTGGACGGCCTGCGCGCGATCCTGCGCGGCGACCAGTGCATGACGGTCTACAAGCCGATCCGCGACGAGGCCGAGGCGGCGGCGCGGCTGGCCATCGCGGTGGCCCGCGGCGACCTGAGCGGTGCGGACGACCTGGCCACCGGCAACACCCGTGACCCGGTGGCGAAGCGGGACGTGAAGTCGGTGCTGCTGGGCGCGGACCTGATCACCCGGGACAACGTGCGGACGCTGGTGGCCGAGGGCGCGGTCAAGCCGGCGGACCTGTGCGCGGGCGACACCGCGGACGACTGCGCGCAACTGGGCATCCTGGTCAACTGATCCCGGTCGACCGGACGTCACCGGGCGTTGAGGCCGGGCCCGGCAGCACGTCGATGTCGGTGGGGCCCATCGGCTCGCCGCACTCCGAGCAGTGCAGCTCGACGTGCGCGATCCGGCCGCACGCGTGGTGCCGGTAGAGCACGGGCGGACCCGCCTCGCCCGCCGTCCAGCGGTCGCCCCAGCGCACCATCACCATCAGCAGGTTGACCAGTTCGGTGCCCTTCGGGGTGAGCGCGTACTCGTGGCGCGGCGGCTTGGCCGAGTACTCGCGCCGTTCCAGCACGTCCTGCTCAACCAGCCACTTCAGCCGTTCGGCGAGCACCTTGCGGGAGATGCCGAGGTCGTCCTGGAGCTGGTCGAAGCGGGCGATGCCCACGTAGACGTCCCGCAGGATCAGCGGTGACCACGGCTCGCCGATGACGTCCATGGTGCGCGCGATCGAGCAGGTCATGTCGCCGAACCGGGTCCGTTGCACGGCCCCAGTCTAGCCCTGAGGGTTCCTTTAGGGAACCTGTACCTGCTAGGGTCAGTTCCCTAAAGGAACTTGGAGGTGTGTCCCCATGACCCGCACCATGACCGAGACCGAACGGGACGAGTTCTTCGGCCTTCCGCACGTGGCCGTCCTCAGCGTCGCCGCCGACGACCGCCCGCCGCTGACCGTGCCCGTCTTCTACGCCTACCGGGACGGCCGGATCACGTTCTTCACCGGCACGCAGGGCCGCAAAGCCCGCAAGACCCGCCTGCTGGGCCGCACCGGGGCGTTCAGCCTGAACGTGCAGCAGCCGACCTACCCGTACAAGTACGCGACCGCCGAGTGCGTCGTGGAACGGGCGGACCGGGCGCCGTCGGCGGACGACGTGTACGCCGTGGTGAGCCGGTACCTGCCGGAGGAGGACGCCCGCGCGTTCGCCGAGGGCGAGACCGCCGACCCGTCGGGCACGTTCGTCCTGTTCACCGGCCGTCCGGTGCGGTGGCTGACCAACGACATCGGCGAGTCGGACGACTGACGTCCGCTAGCCCTCCTCGTCGTGCCGCCCGGAGATGAACTCCTGCACCCGGATCTTCACCCGGATGAGCGGCTGGCGGATGCGGGCCTCCCGGTGGTACGCGCGGCGCAGCTTGCGCGAGCCTTCGGTGTACCGCCAGCGGGCCCACGGTGAGCCGGGTCTGGCCAGCCGCACCGCGCCGATCTCCGGCAGCACCGGCACCAGCAGCCCGAGCAGCCCCGTCCACACCTTGCCCTTGAGGAGGGCCACTATCGCGAACCCCATGTTGACCAGGATGATCAGCACGCGCAGGGCCACGCCCTCGCCGTAGAACTCGTCGTAGCCCAACGGCCGGGCGCCGAGCAGCAGCAGGCCGGTCATCCCGATGGCGAGGAACACCGCGTCGACCGACAGTCGGCCGTCCTTGGTCCAGTACACGTCCCGCAGGTGCAGGATCAACGCGAACTCGTCGAGCACGAGTGCCGCGCCCACGCCGAGTAACGCGGCTGCGGCAACCCGTACCCCGTGCTCCTCGTCCGGCACGGCCAACCCGATCACGCCGCCGAGCAGCATGAAGACGGCGCCGAACACGACGTGGTGGATGTGCGTCCCGCCAGGGGTGATGTTGCCCGGCCACCAGCGCACCTTGGCCCTGATCAGGCGGACGCTGATCCGGATGAACACGAAGGTGACCACGAGGCCCAGGAAGAAGAACAACAACCGCGACTGGGGGAGGTCGAGCGAGTGCACGACCCCATCTTCACCCCACGGGGTTGCCTCGTGTTGACCACGCCCTGGACCTGGGGTGAGTCCTCGGCGACGCCTTCGGTGGCGGTGACGCCGAGCGGCATCGGTTCAGCCGCGGCAGACCGCCTGTGATCGGGGTCTCGCGGACCGTAGCGGTGCGACTCGCCGCATTCTTCCGCTCGACTGCCGGCGGGATCTCATGGTTGACTGTCTTCGGTCGTACCTTTCTGTGTTCGTGTTCCACCACGCTCGCGGAACGGAGTTGCGGGCGCCGAACTTTCCTCGCCAGGAGGGGCCGGGGCCCTAGCTGACCCGGTGGTCGCAAGCGCGATCCGGCACCTGTTAGAGGAGAAGTAGCAAGATGGCAGTTCAGGGCACCGTCAAGTGGTTCAACGCGGAGAAGGGCTTCGGCTTCATCTCCCCGGACAACGGTGGCGCCGACGTGTTCGTGCACTACTCGGAGATCCAGAGCAACGGCTACCGCACCCTGGAAGAGAACCAGCGGGTGGAGTTCGAGATCGGCCAGGGCCAGAAGGGCCCGCAGGCGCAGACGGTTCGACCGCTCTGACCTAATCCAGGTCACCACCAGGACCTGGATCTTTTCGGGCCGCCAACCCCTCCACCGGGGGTTGGCGGCCTGAATCGTCTCCTCAGGTGGTCAAGGCGGGTGCCGGACCGACCTGTTCGCCGTAGACGCGCTTGCCGACCAGCCGCGCGTCGTCGAATACGAAGAACGCCGTCGTCCGCACCCGGAACGCCCGCCCGGTGGGCTCCTCGCCGTGGAGACTGCCCAGGTGGGTGCCCTGCAGCTCCAGTTCCACGATCACCGCGTCGTCGGCGTGGTGCAGCTCCACCAGCCTGCTGCGCTGGTCGGGGAACGCCTCGCGGAGCCGGGCGTAGTACCCGGCGACCTCGGCGTGGCCGTCGAACACCTGCCCGGTCGCGATGATCTCGCAGTGCGGGTGGTCGAAGGTGCCGACAGCGGCGTCGAACTCGTGTTCGTTCTCCGACTCCAGGTGTTCCAGCACGATCGCCTCCCGCAGGGCCCGCAGTGCCTTGGACGCGGTCATGCGCGCGATTCCCTCCCGGTTCGTCGGTAGCTGACGACGAAACACGGGCGTGACCCACCAGTCAAGACGCATCGGGTGGTCGGCTTCTCGATCTTGTCGGTGTTCACCCGCGCGCGGTGGCCGCATCCGTCCGGTCGGAGTGGTGTGATTGGTGCCATTGCCGGTGTCGGTGACCGCCTACCGGACGCACTTAATCGCTTACCGTGCGGTTTGGCCGCTAAGGCGGTGGCGAACCGGTGGCGAACCAGCCGGGAACCCGCTGGGAACCCGCCACCGCCTTAGCGCGATCGGCTTATGGACGCATTTCGTATGCGCCGGACAGCTCAGCCACCTTGCTCCACACCCGTTCGAAGCGGCCTTGATCGACAACGGGCTTGCGGACCTGATCGAGCGCCCACCGCTGCTGCGCCTCGGTCGACGAAGCCTTGCCGTGCAGTGCGACGGCGTAGGCCGAGAAGTCGCGCACCAGGACGTCGAAGACCTGGTCGAGCACGTCGGCGTCCAAGTCGGTGATCTTCGCCTGCTCCAGCGCCAGCTGGCCGTAGACGACCAGCGTGAACAGGTGGCCGAGGTTGAGCAGGAAGTCGAGGTCCTCCTGCTGCTCGTCGTCCGGCGTGGCGGTGGTCAGCAGGGTGCGCAGCGCCCGTGCCTGCTCGTGGAAGCGGGCCACGTTGGGCACGTGCGCGTGGTCGCGGTAGGCGGTCTCCCAGTCGTGGAACCGGATCTTGCCGAGGCCGCGTGCCGGGCCCTGGTGCCAGAAGAACTGGTCGTCCGCCGGGTCGTGCCTGGTCGGGACCTCGGCGTACTCGGCCGGGTTGAACAGGTAGTTCGGCATGAACTTGAGCACGAGGGCCAGGTTGACGTGGACCGTGCCCTCCAGCTTGGGCAGGGCGCGGATGTCGCGGGCGGCCATGGAGAAGTAGGTGTCCTTCTCGAAGCCCTTGGCCGCGATCACGTCCCACAGCAGGTCGACGACCCGTTCACCCTCGCTGGTGACCTTCATCTTGGTGATGGGGTTGAACAGCAGGTAGCGGCGGTCGTCGGGGGACGCGCTGCGGAAGTAGTCGACCGCGCGGTCGGCGAACAGCTTCATGGCGGTGAGGCGGGCGTAGGCGTCCACGAAGCTCTGCCGGACGTGCGGGAAGTCGGTGACCCGCTTGCCGTACAGGATGCGGTTGTGGGCGTGCGTGATGGCCTCGTAGAACGCGTGCTCGTTGATGCCGATCGAGGCCGTGCACAGGTTGAACTTGCCGACGTTGACCGTGTTGAGGGCGGCGCTGAACGCGTCCGGGCCGGTGTGCAGGACGTCGTCCGCGGTGACCGGGTAGTCGTCCAGGCGGAACTCGCTGACGAACATCTGCGAGTCCACGATGTTCTTGACCAGCGTGAACTTCTCGTGCCGGGAGTCGACGGCGAAGAAGACGTACCCGTCCGGGCCCTCGACGTCCGCGCGGCGGCCGAAGACCGAGACCATGCCCGCGACGTTGCCGTTGCCGATGTAGTACTTGCCGCCGGTCGCGGTGAAGCCGCTGCCGGTGGGCGTGAGGACCATGTCCGTGGAGTAGACGTCCGCGCCGTGCTCCTTCTCGGACAGTCCGAACGCGAAGACCGCGCCGTCGTCCAGGAGTTCGGCGGCCTTCTTGCGGGCCACGGCGTTGTCGCTCATCCAGATCGGACCGAGGCCGAGCACGGTGACCTGCCAGGCGTACCAGTACTGGAGGCCGTAGAAGCCGAAGACCTCGCTCAACGCGGCGTTGCGGGCGGCGTCCCAGCGCTTGTCCGGGTTGCCGTCGGCCTCGGACGCCGGCGTGCAGAAGGTCGCGAACAGCTTCTCGCGCCGGACGAAGTCCAGGAACTCGTCGTACCAGACCTTGGCCTGGTCGTCCGCGATCAGGCGGCGCTTGCCGCGCTCCTCGAACCAGTCGATCGTCGCGCGCAGCAGGCGGCGGCTCTCGGCGTCCAGGTGAGCGGCGTCGTAGGTGTTCGGGTCGAACAGCACCGGGGTTCTCCCTTCCTCGCCGCCGCACGCTACCAGTCAGTAACTTATCCGGTCCCTCGGCTGTGGACGGAAATTGTCGGAGGCCGGGCGTAGCGTGCTGCACGTCACAAATCGGTACGTGTCACGAAACCAGGGAGGGACGCCATGCACCTGCTCGCGATCGGCACCCGCAAGGGCCTGTGGCTCGCGACCAGCGAGGACCGGCGGTCGTGGAGCCTGAGCGGACCGCACCACGCCATGTCCGAGGTCTACTCGATAGCGATAGACAACCGCCGGGAGCGGCCGAGGCTGTTGGTGGGCGCGAGCAGTTCCCACTTCGGCCCGACCGTCGTGACGAGCGACGACCTCGGCGCGACCTGGCAGGAGCCGGACCACGCGCCGATCGCGTTCCCGGAGGGCGCCTCGCTGGAGCGGGTGTGGCAGTTGGCGCTGACACCGGACCCGGAGGTCGTGTACGCGGGCACGCAGCCGTCGGCGCTGTTCCGCTCCGAGGACGGCGGCCGGACGTACTCCCTTGTGGACGGGCTGTGGAAGCACCCGCACCGCGAGCAGTGGGGCGAGGGGTTCGGCGGGCAGGCGATCCACACCGTGCTGCCCGACCCGGCCGACCCGCAGAAGCTGATCGTGGCCATGTCCACCGGCGGTGTGTACCGGACGTTCGACGGCGGGGCGTCGTGGGAGGCGAGCAACACCGGTATCAAGGCGTACTTCCTGCCCGACCCGTACCCGGAGTTCGGCCAGTGCGTGCACAAGGTGAGCCGGCACCCGTCCGTGCCCGAGCGGCTGTTCCTGCAGAACCACCACGGCGTGTACCGGTCCGACGACGCGGGGAAGACGTGGACGTCGATCGCCGACGGCCTGCCCTCCGATTTCGGCTTCGCCATGGTCAACCACCCGCACAAGCCCGAGGTGATCTACAACTTCCCGCTGGCCGCCGACAGCGACCGCTTCCCGCCCGAGGGCAAGTGCGCGGTGTACCGGTCGCCGGACGGCGGGTCGTCGTGGGAGGCGCTGCGCAACGGCCTGCCGGACGGCTTCTGGACGGCTGTGATGCGTGACGCGATGTGCACCGACGCGGCGAGCCCGGCGGGCGTCTACTTCGGATCACGGTCGGGTGAGGTGTACGGCAGCGCGGACGAGGGCGACAGCTGGCAGCGGATCGCCGAGCACCTGCCCGATGTGGTGTGCGTTCGGGCAGCGGAGGTGTGAGTTGCGAGTGCTCGTGCTGATCCCCGGCCCGCTCCGCCAGACCACCGGCAACCAGGCCAAGCTGGAGGTCGACCTACCGGAGTCCGCCACCCTGGGCGCCCTGCTCGACCACCTGGCCGCGCGGTTCCCGCTGCTGGACCGGAGGCTGCGCGACGAGCAGTCCGGCCTGCGCCGTTACGTGAACTTCTACGTGGACGGCGAGGAGTGCCGGCGGCTGTCCGGTTCCGACACCGAACTCACCCCGAACACGGAGGTCCAGATCCTGCCGTCGGTCGCAGGCGGCTGACGACTACTTCGCGATCGCCTGGTACAGCGGCCGCAGTTCGTCGGTCACCGAACGCCCGTCCACGACGAGCGGTTCGAGCTGGTCGAGCAGTGCGTCCGGGCGCCTGCTCACCGGCTCGGGGACGTCCGGCACGACCTCGGCGACCTTCGGGCGTGCCCAGAACGACTCGAACGAGTCCTCCGGTGGCGCGGTCGCTTCCGGGCGCGGCTCCTCGGCGGGGACGGGCGCGCGCAGGTCGCGGAGCCGGTCCAGCAGGTCCTCGCGGGACCGTCCCCGCCAGGCCAGGATCTCGAACGGGTCGGTGTCGAACGACTCGGCGAGCAGGTAGCAGGTGGCGGCGAGGTGCTTGCACGGCACCTCCCAGTCCGGGCACGTGCAGTCCATGGACAGCTCGCGCATCGTGCTCGGGAACAGGGTGAGGCCGAGGTCGGCGAACACGTCCTCGATCTCCGGCGGCATCTCGCCGGCCAGCAGCTTGGCCGCGAAGATCGCCCGGTCCGCCAGTGCGTGCTCGATGCGCCGCCAGTCGTCGTCGCTGAACTTCCGCACCCCGATCCGCGCCCGGTACGGCTCCGGGCGCGTCCCCGTCACCAGCGCCACGACCAGGCTGGTCGACAGCGACAGGCTCATCACCTGACCGGTGCGCGCGTAGGCGCGGCCCCGGCTCAGACGAGCTTCCATGCCGAACGACTCCAGCACCTCCAGGAACCGGCGCGACCACCACGTCTGCGCGATGTCACCCCGCTTGCTGCGCAACGTCAGACCGCCCTCGACCCGGATCGGGCGTGACGGCGGGCGCGACCCGTGCCAGTCAGCCACCGACGGCCTCCCCGGACAGGGCGAACAGCTCGCGCAGCTCGCCGGTCGACAACTCGGTCAGCCAGTCCTCGCCCGCGCCGACCACCAGCTGCGCCAACCCGCGCTTCTCCTCGATCATCCGGTCGATCCGCTCCTCCAACGTGCCGACGCAGACGAACTTGCGCACCTGCACGTGGTTGCGCTGCCCGATGCGGAACGCCCGGTCGGTCGCCTGGTCCTCCACCGCCGGGTTCCACCAGCGGTCCAGGTGGATGACGTGGTTCGCGGCGGTCAGGTTCAGCCCGGTGCCGCCCGCCTTCAGCGACAACACGAAGATCGACGGGCCGTCCTTGCCCTGGAACCGCCGCACCATCTCGTCCCGCGCCCGCTTGGGCGTGCCGCCGTGCAGGTACAGCACCTCGGTGTCGAACCGGGCGGCCAGGTGCGGCACGACCAGGGAGCCGAAGGCGGTGAACTGGGTGAAGCACAACGCCTTGTCACCGTCCGCGAGCGCTTCCTCGAGGATTTCCTCCAGTCGGGTGAGCTTGCCCGACCGGCCGGCGATCCGTGAGCCGTCACCGAGCAGCTGCGCCGGGTGGTTGCAGACCTGCTTGAGGCGCGACATCGTGGCCAGCACCAGGCCCTTGCGCTTGACGCCCTGCGCCTCGGCGATCCGCGCGAGCATGTCGTCCACCACCGCCTGGTAGAGCGTGGCCTGCTCGGCGGTCAACGTGCACAGCTGCTTGACCTCGATCTTGTCCGGCAGGTCGGTGATGACCTGTGGGTCGGTCTTGAGCCGGCGCAGCACGAACGGGCCGGTGATCCGGCGCAGGCGCACGGCGGCGTCCTCGTCGTGGTGCCGTTCGATCGGCACGCCGAAGCGGGCGCGGAACGTGTTGATCGTGCCCAGCACGCCGGGGTTGGCGAAGTCCATGATCGACCACAGCTCGGCCAGCCGGTTCTCCACCGGTGTGCCGGTCAACGCGACCCGGTGGCGCGCCGGCAACGCCCGCACCACTTTCGACTGCCGGGTCGAGCTGTTCTTGATGTTCTGCGCCTCGTCCAGCACGACCCGGTCCCACGAGACGTCGGCGAGCTTCCCGGCATCCCGCGCGACGACCGCGTAGGTGGTGATCACCATGTCGCAATTGACGTCGAGCGCCCGGTCCGCGCCGTGGTAGACGCGTACCTCCAAGCCCGGCGTGAACCGCGCGGCCTCCCGCTGCCAGTTGCCGACCACCGACATCGGGCACACCAGCAGGGTCGGCAGCCGCTTGCCGTGCCGGCGGTTGTGGGCCTCCAGCGCCAACAGCTGGACAGTCTTGCCAAGCCCCATGTCGTCCGCCAGACAGGCACCGAGCCCCAGCCGATCGAGGAACGCCAGCCAGGCCAGACCGCGCTCCTGGTAGGGCCGCAGCTTCGCGACCAACCCCGGCGGCTGCTCGACCGCTTCCAGGTGGTGCTCCACCTCGCCGGACAGCAGGTCGCCCAGCCAGCCGGTGGCGCCGACCCCGTTGAGCGGCAGCGGCAGTTCGGCGTCGTCGGGGTGCAGGCCGGAGTGCAGCAGGACCTGCGCGGCCGTCATCTGCCCGCCACCGCGCTTGAGGAACGCGAGGCCGGCGGCGAGTCGTTTCGGGTCGACGTGCACCCATTGGCCGCGCACCCGGACCAACGGCACCTTCGCCTCGGCCAGCGACAGCAACTCGGACTCGGTCAGGCGTTCGTCACCGATCGCCAGTTCCCACCGGTAGTCCACCAGCACCTTCAGCCCGAGTTCGCTCTCCTTCGCCACCTCGCCCGCCGTGCCGCTGCTGGTGGCCGTGAGCCGCAACCCGAGCCGGTGGGGCTGACGCCACCACGAGGGCAGCATCACGCCGAACCCGGCCTCCGCCAACAACGCCGCGTGCTTGAGGAAGTCGTAGGCGCCCTCGACGTCGACTTCCAACTCCACGGGCCGTTTGGCCGAGAGCGCCCGATCCAACGCCGGGTAGAGCCGACCGGCCCGCCCCAGATCCCCGAGCAGCACGTCCTCGGGCCGACCGACCCACCTCCGGAGCACCGCGTCGTGCTTGTGCCACAACTGTTCCGCGGTCACCACCACACTGGGCTCGTCGACGGCCTGGAGCAGGAACTCGACCCGCCACCCGTCCTTCGACGGGCCACCGTGATCCGGCGAGCTGAGCCGGAAACAGGTCCGGACAGGACTCTCCTGCAACCCGCCGGCCCGCCACGCCGCCAACTTCGACCGCAGCGCCCCAGCTTCCCCGGCCACCAGGGGCTCACCCACCAGCGCGGCCAACCACCGGCCGACAACCCCATCGCCGCCAACGACCGTGCCCGCGAGCCGCCCCCTCACATCACGGTCGACCGCGCGGTCCAACACCTCCTGAACCAGATCACCCGGCCCATCACCACCCCGGAACGACGGCGGCATGCTCGCCCGAAGAGCCGCGAAGCGCACGGAATCCAGCCCGGACAGCGCAGTCCGCCACCGGGCACACCCGTCACCGTCGATCGACGGCAGAACCCGCCCCCGCCGAACCAGTTCCCGCCCGAACTCGAGGACATCGGCCAAGAACTTCCCAGAAGCCCCAAACCGACTGTCAGCCGGTGCACCGGCCAGCGCCCCATCAGTCCACACAACGGGAACCAGCCACTCCCGCCACCGAACAGCCCCCCGCCGAGCTCCCACGGACTCCCGAACCAACTCAGGCGACTCAACCGGCCCACTCGCATACGACGGCAGCCGAACCGACAACGCCCCAACCTCACCGCCCCCGAGCAGCGAAGCCAACTCGTCCCCGGAAACCGCGAACGGATGCCCAACCGCCACCCGCGGCAACCGCCCAGCGACCCGAGCAGGCAAGCGCGAATCCTCAGCCCACAACGCCACCCGCCCACCAGTCACGCCCAGGGCGTGCAGCACCAACACGGACAGCACTATGCGCCCAACACCCCCGCAACCCCCAACCGGGGCCAGGCCGGGCCGGAGCCAGGCGGAGCTGGCTACGCCCAACCAGGGCTACGCCCAACCGGGACCAGGTCGGAGCGGGGGCCAGGCCGGACCGGGGGCTAGGCCGGACCGGGGCCGTGCCGCAGCCGGGTGGTGCCGAGCCGGACCGGACCGGACCACACACCCCGCCCCACCCGGATGTTGCTTGGTCACTGGTGTTGGCGAGACCTCTTCCGAGCCAGGGCTGTCACACCCACGCCGGCCAGACCGACCTGGAGGGCCAGTTCGATCCAGTCGATGCCCGATGTGTCGGCCACCCCGATGGCCGACGCCGCGAACGTGCCCACCAGGGCCGCCGCGACACCCACCAGGAGCGTCATCAGCATCGAGATCTTCTGCCTGCCCGGCACGACCAACCGCCCCAGGCCACCGATGAGCACGCCGATGACCAGCGCCGAGATGAGCCCGGTGATCTCCACGAGAGGTCCTTTCCTCGCCCTACGCGTCCACCACGAGCATCACTCCACGCCCTCCTCTCCCGAATCGGGTTTGCCCCTGACCCGTCCCTGATCCCGACCCTGAACCCGGAACACCCGCGCACCCTGGTCGGACAGCGCCCGCCCCGGCACGTCCGGATCGCAACCGACCTTGGCCAGGCGTGACCTGATCGAGGTGGGGGAGCGCTCGAGGCGTTTGGCGATCGAGCGGATCAGGTCGACGGCCGGGGTGTCCTGGTCCGCCGCCAGCCAGTCGGCGCGCAGGGCGTCGTCCAGGTCCTGGGCCCACGGCTGGTTGGCGTTGGCCGGACGGTCCCTGGGCGAGGCCGACGGCGGTGTGCTGAGCCTGGCCAAGGCCTCCAGGACCTGCGCCAGCAACTTGCCGATCTTCGCGCCGGCGTCCGCGGGCAGGCGGAGCGTGCCTTCGGCCACCAGGGCACCCGCACCGTCGACGCCGGCCAGGTTCACCGACAGTTCCGGGTCGGCGGTGGCCACCAACTGGTAGGTCGTGGCGCCGATCCGGACCGAGTTCTCATACGTAGTTGTCGTCATGGTGATGACGCTAGCGGAGGGGTCCGACAATTCCGGATCGACACCGGACCCGGATCGACACCGACACCGGGGTCAACGACAGAGCGGGCAACTCGGCGCAGTCGACACACTCGGCGCAGCCTGCACGCCCGGCGCAGCCTGCACGCCCGGCACGCTCGGCTCGGCGCCCGTCAGGTACGGCTTCAGGTGGTCGGCAATGGCCCTGGCCAGCGACGGCGGCACCGCGTTGCCGATCTGCCTGGCCACCTCGATCTTCGACCCGCACCACTCGAACGAGTCCGGGAACGACTGCAACCGCGCGGCCTCCAGGTGCGTGATCGGGCGGTCGACCCGGTGCCCGTCCTCGCCCGGCTCCCACTGCGGGTGCAGGTAGCGGCCCTTCTCCGGCTTGTAGAACTCGGTGCGGATGGTCAACGACGGCTCGTCCCACCGCATCCGGCCCATCACATCGGTCGTCCCGGTCTTCTTCTCCCGCCAACACCGCGGCAACAGCTCCGCCGGCAGGTCGAACCGACCACCACCCGGCGGGATGTGCCGGTACCGCTCCAGCGACAACGGCGTGGGGTTGCGGCCGATGTGCAGGTCCTCGCTCTTGAACGGCCCCGGCAGTTCCCGCTCGAAGAACTCCACCACGGAGTCCGGCAGGGCCGTCGTCACCGGCCGCTCCGGCAGGCCGCGCAACACGTCGCCCACGGTGTGCCAGCGCTCACGCGCGTGCGTCGGCGCGGGCAACGGGATGCGCCCGATCCGCGAGCCGATCACGATCGCGCGCCGACGCCGTTGCGGCACACCGAAATCCGCTGCCAACAGCACACCCGAGGTCAGCTCGTAGCCCTCGGTCTCGGCCTGGAGCAACGCGAACTCGGTCGACGCCAGGAACCGGTCGACGTTCTCGATCACGAACACCGACGGCTTGGCCTGTCGAACGAACCGCAGGTACTCGCGCCACAGCGAGTTGCGCGGGTCTTTGACGTCCTTCGAGCCGAGGTTCGAGAACCCCTGGCACGGCGGACCGCCCACGATCACGTCGACCTCGGGGATCGCGCTGTCCGGCACGGCCGCGATGTCGGACCAGTGGATGTGGTCCTCACCGAAGTTCGCCGCGTACGTCGCCGCCGCGTGCAGGTCCCACTCGACCGCCATGACCGGCCGATAACCGCCCGACGCGGCGAAGCCGGAGGTCATGCCGCCACAGCCGGCGAACAGGTCGATCATGGACAGCACGGGCTCAGGCTAGCCGACCACGCCGCTCCAACACCGCGGCCCGGACCCGACCCGCCGCGACGGCCGGGTCCTCGTGCTCCCACACCCGCACCGCGAGCCACCCCGCGTCCGCCAGCACCTGGTCGGTGTTGGCGTCACGGGCCTGGTTCGTCTCGATCTTGGTACGCCAGAACTCGCCGTTGCGCTTGGGCCACGTGCCGTGTTCCGGGCAGCCGTGCCAGAAGCAGCCGTCCACGAACACCGCCACCTTCGCGGGCCCGAACACCACGTCCGCCTCACGCCGGACCGCGCGCACCGGCCGCTGGTGCACCCGGTAGCGCAGCCCGAGCCGGTGCAGTTCCCGCCGCAACGCCACCTCGATCTCCGTGTCACGAGAGCGCTGCTTGCTCATCCGGGCGCGGACGTCGTCCGTCGTCTCCAGGTTCGGCACCCGGCCATGATGGCTCACGCCGGGTGCAGCACCTCCCGCAGCCTCCGCGCCGCGCGGTCGAGTTGGGCCCGCGACGGCAGCACGGCCGCGCCGACGTGGGTGAACTCGGTGATCCCCAGATCGGCGAAGAAGAACGGCGGCATCGCGTGCACCAGCAAGCCCTCCGACCGCTGCGGACCGCCGCGCGGGTTGAGGATCAGCCGCTCCACCCACGCGTCACCCACGCGTCGACCTTACGTTGAACAGCCTGCGCACATCCATCGCGGTAGTCATGACGCAGAGAGTACGGACGACCACCGACAGTTCCAGAAACCGCAGGTCAGGTGATCGACAGGTTCGCCCGGTCGGCCGCCGAACGCCCCGCGTCCCACCCCGCCGCACTGCGCACCGGCGTGGACTTGGAGACGGTCCGCGTGAACATCGCGCCGAAGTACTCCTCCACCGCCTTCTTCCGCTCCGCCAACACCGGCAGCAGCCGGTCGAGCCGGTCGTCGTCGTCGGGCACCTCGTTCGCCGTCCGCAGCCGTTCCCCGATCCGGTGCGCGTAGGACAACAAGAACGACTTCCGGAACGCCGCCGACCGCGCCTCGTCGCCCTTGCGCGCCTTCTCACCCGCCGCGATCATCGCGCGCGTCGCCTGGACCAGCAGCGATGCCGACAGCAGCTCCACGATCTCCAGATCGAGCTCTTCACCGACCAGCGCCACGAACCCCAGGTCGTACACCACGGCCCGGCAGCGGTTCGCCTCCGCGACCACGTGCACGACGTGCGCCTTGCCGTCGAAGTACTTCTTGTCCAGCCACAACCGCCGCGACGTCGTCGTCGCCTCAAGAGGCATCCGTTCCAACGCGTGCCGCGTCACCAGCTCCTGCGCCTTGGTCGACAGCGCCTCGGCCTCCTCGGGGAACGCGGTCGACTCGGCCTTGGCCAGCAGCCCGCGCACCCGGTTGAGGATCTTCGGGTCGACGTGGTGGTGGTCGATCGCGGACAGCGGCGTGCCCGGCTTCGGCACGATCACCGGCAGGGCCGGCAACGTGACGAGCACCGACAACACCGCCACCGCGGCGGCCACCGCGTCCTCACGCAACTCGATGTGCCTGCCCGCCCACTGGTCGACGTGCGGCTGGGTGACGTCCCACCAGATCGTCGCCCCGATCTCCTCCAACTGCTCCTGCCAGCGCGGATGCAACGCGGAGTACCGGGAAGCCTCCAACGCCAGCGAGTCGACCAGGAACGACAGCGCGCGCTCGTCCTCATCGCGGCGCACCATCTCGTACACGTCGTAAGGCAGCCAGCCGTGCTCCCAAAGGTGCTCGAAGGCACGCCTCAGCACCGCCTGAACCGCGTCGTCCACTTCGGCCGGTGGGAGGGAGGAGGTGCGCGGCAGCTTGCCCCGGCGATTCGCCGCGGCCTGCCACAACGCCTCGCGCAGGGAGCTCACGACTGCCGATTGTCCCCTTTCGGGTGTGGTGTCTCCGCAGCCGGTGCCGTTGCGGCCCCGCGCGCGCCCGAACGTGCCAGCCTCGCGCGGTGAGCCGGAAGACGCAGCCCTCGAAGCGGCGCCCGATCGTGGTCATGCACCGTCCACAAGGGACCCCGCTGACCACGGTGCAACGACAGGTCGTCCACCGCTGCCGCACCCTGCCGCACCTCCTGGACCCGCTGGAGGCCGAGCTGACGGTGAGCAGCGCGGTCGCCGACGTCCGGCCGGACGAGGAGTTCTGGGCGGGCCTGATCGAGTACGCGGTCTCCCTGCCCAGCCGTCGCAACCACGCCCTGCTCCGCGTCCTGGCCGCCGTCCTGACCGGCCGTCCCCGCGAATGGGCCGCGAACGCCGTGCCCCCGGCTCGCCCAGCCCTGTCCGTAGGCGGCGCCTGGATCTGCGACCGTTCGATCGACGCCGGCTACCTGGCCCTGATCTGCGCCTACACGTTCGCCGCCGACGAGCACGCCATGGTGTTCCTGATCGACGAACTGGCCGGCGGCGTGATCCGCACCGCCTTCGTCACCCGGAACGTCGACACAGCCCGCCGCCGCCTGTCCGAACAAGGCCCCTTGACCCCGATCGGGGCGGAGGCGGCGCATTGGCTGCTGGCCAAGTCCTACAACCGCCTGGACCGCAACGCCGCGCTGGACGTGCACGACGACGTGAGGCGAACCCGGCTGCTGGCGGGCAGGCGGATCGCGCTCGCGTTCGGGTGAGTGCGAATTCGTCGCCGCGATATGCGGATTCGAGCGGTCGATGTCACCTATCCGGTTGGTCCGAATGCCCGGGAAATTCGCTCGACAGGGCAATACCTTGTCACTGTCCGCATACCGTACGGTCGTGTTGTTGGTCGAATTGACACGCCACGGGGGTAGCGGATGTCGCGATCAGGAGCGGAGCGGGATAGAGGGGCCGTCGCAGACAACACCCTGTCCGGGTCGATCTCCGGTGGTGCCGTGCAGGCTGCGGTGGTCTACGGGGGCATCGCGTTCCACAATGCACCGTCCACTCCGCCGCCGGTGCCGCGTCAATTGTTGGGCGCGCCAGTGCATTTCACCGATCGCACGGCGGAATTGCGTGAGCTGAACGAGGCGCTGGCCGAGAACCGGCGCGACGGAACGCGCATGTTCGCCGTGCTGAGCGGTCCCGGAGGGGTGGGGAAAACGGCGCTCGCGTTGCACTGGGCGCACACCGCGTGCGACCTGTTCGCCGACGGTCAGCTCTACGTCGACCTGGCCGGGTTCAGCGGATCGAGTCCGGTGCCGCCGGAGGAGGCCCTCGGCCTGTTCCTGCGCAGTCTGGGAGTGCCGGCCCGCGAGGTGCCGGTCCAGATCGCCGAACAGGCCGCCCTCTACCGCTCGATGACCGCGGACAAGAAACTGCTCGTTCTGCTGGACAACGCCTACTCCGCCGCGCAGGTGCGGCCACTCGCGCCGAACTCGCCGTCCAGCGCGGTCCTGGTGACCAGTCGCAACCGGTTGACCGGCCTGGTCGCCGAGGGCGCCCGGCTGGTGGAGGTCGGCCCACTCGGCAAGTTGTCGGCGGTGCGGCTGCTGGCCAAGGTGGTGGGGAACAAGCGGGTCACCGACGATCCCGAGCGGGCCGAGGCGCTGGTCGGCATGTGCGGCGGCCTGCCGATCGCCGTCCGGGTGGCCGCCGCGCGGCTCGCCAGTCGCCCCAAGTGGTCGGTGCAGAAGGTGCTCACCGAGTTGACCGACGAGCGCAGCCGGCTGTCGATGCTGTCGGCGCCGGAACTGTCCGTGCAGACGACCTTCGACCTGTCCTACCGCGCGCTTCAACCGACCGCGGCGGCGCTCTACCGCCGGCTCGCACTGCACCCCGGCCGGGAATTCGGCGCTTCGGTGGCAACGTCGGTGCTGGAGAAGGACGACTCGCACACGTTGCTGGAGGAACTGGTCGACGGAAGCCTGGTCGAGTCCGTCGGGGAGAGCAGGTACCGGTTCCACGACCTGTTGCGGCTGCACGCCCGGAGCAAGGCCAACTCCGAGGACGGCGCGGACGAGAGGGCGCGCGCCGTGCGACGGATGGTGGAGTGGTACCTGAGGGGCGCGATGGCGGCCGATGTCGTCGTCACGCCGCACCGCCGCAGGCTGAACTACGAGTTCCTGGCGCCACCCGAGGACGTGCCGGAGTTCGCGGACCGCGAGTCGGCGTTGGTGTGGCTGGAGGAGGAACGGCAGAACCTGATCATGTGCGGTCGGGTTGCCGAGGAACGCGGCTGGTGGGAGCTGGCCTGGCACCTCTCCGACACCCTCTGGCCGCTGCTCTTGCACCACAAGCACTACCGTGATCGCTTGGAGATCGACCGGCGCGGCGTCGAGGCCGCGCGCAGGTGGGGGCACCGGTTCGCCGAGGCGGTCATGCTCAGGCGGTTGGGCATGGTGTGCACGACGGTCCGCAGGTTCGACGAGGCCGAGAAGCACTTGAAGGCTTCGGCCGCGATCGCCGAGAAGATCGGTGACCGGCGGGAGGCCGCAGACGCGGGGGAGGCCTTGGCGCTGCTGCACATGGCCCGTGGCCGGTTCAGCGAAGCGGCCGGGCTGTTCGAGCGGCTGGCGCAGGTCAACCGGGAGTTGAGGGCCGAACGGAGCCTCGGCCTCACGCTGATCAACCTCGGTCGGGCGTTGACCTGGCTCGACCGGACCGACGAGGCGCTGGAGGCGTTGCGGGAGGCGACGGCCCTGTTCCGCGAACTGGATCCGCCGGATCCGTACAACCAGGCGCGGGTCGTGGTGGCTCAGGCGGCGGCGTACCTGCGTGCTGACGACCTGCCGTCGGCCGGCAGGACGGCGCGCAGCGCGCTGGAGGCGTTGAGCGGGCTCGGCTCCAAGCAGGCGATGGCCGAGTCGCACCAACTGCTCGCCGAGATCGCCGAACGGCAGGGGAACGCCGAGCAGGCCGCAGAGCACTGGGAACAGGCTCTGCGGCTCTACACCGACATCGGATCCTCAAAGGCCGACGACATCGCTCGACGACTACGCGGGGCGGACGGAGACCCTGAGCCACCCGCATCCGACAGCTGACCGATGTGCCCGGTGAACCGCGCACCACACGGGCAACCCACGCGGTTGCAGCGCGCTCAGGTCGAGCCGCGCCACATGCCACGCGTAGAGCGACTGGACCGCCGATCGCACGACCGCCTCGACATCGAGACAGCGCGCCTCGACGGCCACGGGCGTCAGTTCGACGACGTGACCGAGTTCGGTCCGCACCACCATGCGGTCCGCCGACACCGCGACGGCCAACGCGGCGAACGGGTTGTCCCGCAGCAGCACCGCGGTAGACGCGACGCCGTCCACATCGGACACATCGGACACGTCGCGCACGACGACATCGGCCAGGCCGTCGGACCTGGTCGTCCACCGCACCACCGGCTCGGTCATCGCAGGTCCCCCGGCACCGGAACAGGCGGCACGGCGCGGTGCCGTCCCGGCTCGGGGAGGTCGAGCAGCTCGTACATGATCCGGCGCAACTCCGCCGACGCCCGGCCGGGCTGGGACGTCAGGCGCTCCCGCACGGCCTCGCCCACGTCCGCGGCGTGCGCTGCCGCCTCCTCGAACTGCCGGCGCACGGGCGTTCCCGGCTGGAACCTGGGCGCGGTGCGGCGCAAGACCTCTTGCGCCGACCCGGCGGACGTCGCGACCCGCACCGGTGCGTCGACCAGCACCACCGGCCGCCCGATGGCCGCCGCGTACACGCCGGCCGAGCCGTGGTCGGCCACCACGTGGTCGGCGGCGATCAGCGCCGCCCGCCAGTCCACGTGCGGCCCGACCACCACCAGACCCGCGTCCCGACACTCCGCGAGCCAGGCGTCCACCTGCCGCCGGCCGTGGCCGAACCACGCTCCCGGGTGTACCAGCGCCACGACGCGGAACCCCTGTGGCGTCAGCTCTTCGAGCAGCTGCGGCAGCAGGTCCTCGAACCGGGCGAACAGCGAATCCAGTCCCCACGTCGAGCTGACCACCACGACCGGCTGTCCGGGCTCCGCACCCAGCGTGGCCCGGTACGCGTCGCGGTGCGGCAGGCTCGCCACCAACCGGTCGTAGCTCGGGTCACCCGCCACGACGGCCACGTCGAGGGCTTCCGGGCACTGTCGGCGCAACACCTCCCGTTCATCTTCGTGCGCGAGCACCAGCGCGCTGGCCAGCACACGGCCGTTGTGCAGCAGCCGTTGCGCGTCCAACCCGTAGACCACCGGCTCCCCACCGGTGGTGAACGACTTGCCGTAGCCCGCGCCGTGCGGCATCACCACCAGCGGCGCGTGCAACTCGTGCAGCCCGCCGTAGGCCGCCGCGACGGCCAGGTCGAACGACTCCCGGGTCACCAGTTCCCACGGCAGCACGAGCCCACCGGTCGACCGCAGGAACTCGGCGACCCCATTGCTGAAGACGTCGGGCGCCTGGGTGAAGACGACCTGCACCCTCGCATCTGTTTCGATCAGCTCCACGGCCTCCAACAAGCGTTGGCCTGCGGTGACCGTGTGCACCACGGCGAGCACCGATCGGCACCCGGCGCGGCTGACCCACTGCGGCGCGTCGAGCCCGATCGGCACCCGCGGCCACTCTGGACGTGTCATGCACTCCCCCTCGCGCTCCAACCCTGGGAGAAGAGTGACGGCCCCGTTTGCCGAGAACTTGCAGTCCGCTTGCACCTGCCGATTGCCGTCCGACTATGTGCTCAATTCGGACGAAAACCCGCGAAAACCACTGTGTAAGTGCCTGCCGGTGAAGCACACTGTGCGCACGGGCAGGTTGGCCAGCGAAAGGGTGGCGCTGGTGGAGTTCAAGATCATCGGTAAGACGCGATTACACATCGATGGGAATGATTACAACCTCGGGCCGGCCAAGCACCGTGGTGTCCTCACAATGCTGCTGTACCACTTCCCGAGGTCGGTGCAGGTGGACCTGATTGCCCAGGTGCTGTGGCCGAGCAGCACCTCGGACCAGGTACGACGCAACCTGCAGCCGATCATCAGCCGGTTGCGCTCGATTCTTGTCAGATCGGGCTCAGGTGGCTCGATCCCGAAGGAGGGCAACGCCTACCGGCTCGACGTGGAACTGCCTGAGGTGATCGACTACCACCGTTTCCGCAAATTGGCGGAACAGGGTAGGAGGGCGGCTGGCAGTGGTGATCACCGGAAGGCCGTAGCTCTCCTCCGGGATGCGCTGTCGCTGTGGAACGAGCGGCCGTTGCAGGAGTTGGAAGGGGCATGGGCCGACCATTGTCGTGACCAAATGGAGACATTCGACCGGATGCCGGCCTTTCACGCGCTGCTGGACAGTCAACACCAACTCGGCGACCACCTGGAGGTCATGGCGGAAGCCGGCAGGCTCACCGCGACCCAGGCGCCGGACGAGGCGTTCGCCGGTCTGTACATACGCTCTCTGGACGCCTTGGGGCGCTACTCCACGGCACTCGACTTCTACGCCGTGTTCAGCCGTCGCCTGCTCGAGCACGTCGGCGCGGAGCCGGGGCCGGAACTGCGGGACCTCTACCGGTCGATCCTGCGGAAGCAGGAGAGCACGGCGTATGCCGGGGTCGTGGTGCCGCATCAGGTCCCACTACCGGCGCGGAACTTCATCGGCAGGGGGAGCCTGCTCACCGAACTCGACGCGTTGCTCGAGGGTGGCGACGAGGGGCGGGTTGTCGCGCTGCACGGGATGCCGAGCGTCGGCAAGAGCCAGTTGGCGTTGAAGTGGGCTTCGCGCCACCTCGACCGGTTCCCGGACGGCAACCTGTACCTGGAGTTGCGGGGTGCCGGCCCGGGGA
Organism: Saccharothrix deserti; assembly: GCF_009769385.1. Lineage (GTDB taxonomy): Bacteria > Actinomycetota > Actinomycetes > Mycobacteriales > Pseudonocardiaceae > Actinosynnema > Actinosynnema deserti. The sequence goes on along the minus strand of NZ_VKAB01000012.1, from coordinate 130,309 downwards.
CACCGATGGCCCCCGACGACGTCCTGGCGTTCCTGCTGCGGTCGCTCGGCGCCGAGCGGATACCGGTCACGGGCGACGAGCGGCAACTCGAACTCCGCCGGGTTCTGAGCAATCGCAAGATGTTGATCATCCTCGACGACGCGCACGACAGCGCGCAGGTGCGACCGGTGTTGGCGGCGACTCCGAACTGCTCCACCATCATCACCAGTCGAACCCGGCTGATGGGCCTGAACATCCTCGACCACGTCGACTTGAGGCTCGTCTCACCACTGTCCACAGTCGAGTCGATCACGCTGCTGCGCAACGAGATCGGCCACACGCGGTCGGACCAGGCCCCGGAAGCGTTGCGGGACTTGGCCCACTTGGTGGACGGCTTGCCCTTGGCGCTGAGGATCATCGCGCAACAGGTCGCCCACCGCCCCGGCACTCCGATCGGGGAGTTGGTCGCCGAGTTCCGTGACCAGGACGGGCTCGGCGTTCTGGGCTCCGTCTACGACAGCGACGACGAGAGCGCCACGCTGCCCGTCGCGTTCTCGTGGTCTTTCCGCTACCTGCCCGAAGGCACGGCGCGCCTCTTCCGGTTGCTGGGTCTGCACCCGACCGCCGAGTTCGGCATCGACGCGGCGGTCGCGCTCCTGGGCGAGCCGGAAGACGCGGTCAGCGCCCACTTGAGCGCGCTTGTGCGAAGTAACCTGTTGGAGCATGGCAACGGGCCCCGGAGGTTCCGGCTGCACGACACGTTGCACGGGTACGCCGAACACCTCGTGCGCCGCGATGAGCCCGCGCAGGTCCGCAAGTACGCGGGGATTCGCCTACTCGACTGGTACCTGGCCTCGTGCGAGGCTGCGGCGCACTTGCTCGACCCCCAGACGTCGCCGGTGCCGCCGCTGCCCGGCATGTCCGCGAAGCCGGTCCAGTTGCTCGACGAGACAGAGGCGTTGACTTGGCTGACGCGCCACAGATCGATCCTGATCGCTTGCGTGCCCCAATCCGTACGCCTCGGCTTCAACGAACACGCCTGGCGACTTTCGGCGAACTTCCACGAAGCATACGACCGGTCCTCGACGTTCGAGGATCTGTTGGTCGCACATCGTGCAGCGCTTAAAGCTGCCAGCGCCCTGCGTGACCCGGAGGCGTTGAGCGGGACTTACAGCAACCTCGGTATGGCACTGTACCGACTGCGGAGGTTCGCGGAGGCGCGTGGTCACTTCGAGGCCGGTATGGCGATTGCGCAGGACGCGGGCCTCCGTGAGATCCAGCTCGTTTGCGCGCACAACTTGGCCAGCACGCTCGTGGACCTGGGTGAAATCGCTGCCGCCATCGAGCTTTACCGGGAAACGCTTGATTCGGTGCGTGAGATGGGTTATCGGGATGGTGAGGCCTATGCGCTTGACCAGTTGGCGAACGCGTATCGGAAGATCGAGCGCGACGATCTCGCGCTCGAGCACCACTATGCGGCGCTTGCCATTCGGCGCGCAATAGGGCACGTCCGCGGTGAAGCGATAACGCTCACCGAACTGGGCAAACTCCACCACGAGCGCGGAGAGCACGAGACGGCTCTGGGACGGCTACGGGAAGCGCTCGCGTTGCACCCGCTCAGCGGCGACCACGCCCGTAATGGCGAGGCGTTGGTAACCCTCACCGAGGTCGAGTACGACCTCGGTCGGTTCGCCGACGTCATGACCCATGCGGAGCAGGCGGTCGCGTTGTGCGGGTCCATTGGGGCGAACAAGGACCTGGGGCGGGCCCTGCACCTCTGGGGGCACGCGCTGGTGGCTCTGGGGCAGGTCGAAGAGGCTGAGGAGCGGTGGCTTCGCGCGGCGGACGTGCTGCGCGGCGTGGCCGAGGTCGAGGTGGACGTCCTCCTCGATCACCTGGTGGATCTGAGAAGAGTCCGCGAGGCCATCCCCGCGCCTCGGACGAGCAGTCCGGACTTCAGTGCGGCCCCCTCGAAGGAAGTGACTGAACGTAAGATATGAGAGAGTTTCTCACACTTTTGGGTGAAAATTCATCAACTTGCTAAAGTCGATACCCATCGCCTGTCCCTGTTTGGCCGCACGGTCGGGGGATCGAGGCGCGCTTGAGTGGTGGGGTCGGTCGTGGGACCACCGGGGCGGATGATCTAATCTCCGCCATGAACCGAACAAGCCGCATCACCATGGCGGTCAAGCGCGCCGGCGTCGCCGCAGCGCTGGTTACCGGTGTCCTGTTGACCGGCTCGGGGTCGGCGGGCGCCGCGGAGGCTCCGACTGGCGTCGAGCAGTGGAGTCAGAAGCTCGCCAACACCGAGTCCGACACGGTGGTCCTCGAACCCAACTGGCCTGGGCGGATCAACAGCGTGGAAAGCATGGAGGCCGTTTAGAGTAAAGCCCGGGTGTCTGCGGGTAATTCGCTCCGCAGGTCAATTTGGGTGGCAGGAGGGACGTGGCGCGGCGACCCTCCTGCTTGATTCGGTTCCCAATGGAGACTCGAATATCGCCGAGCGGCGTGAATTGCCGGAGATTTCCGGCAATTCACGGACAGCGGTCGGTCAAGTGGCGTTGGCGGCGTCCAAGTACGCCTGGTCTCGGCGGATTCGGCGCGGTGGGCGCCAGTCAGCTCTGGCGATGCGCGCCGTCGCGTTGCGGGTCGGTAGCGCATCGGCCCGCTCTGCCGGATGGCGATCACGGTCGCACGCGCGTGCCAGTGCCTCCTGAGCTGTGGCTGCATCCATGGCGCACCTCGGCCGCTGGTAGCGCACACGCGTGTGCCTTTTGTAAGACCTTCCATCCCGACGCATGATGAGGGCAACGAACAAACAGTAAGTATTGGAGGTCCATCGTGCGGGTGGAGATCTGGTCCGACATCATCTGCCCCTGGTGCGGGCTGGGGAACCACCGGCTCGGCAGGGCTCTGGAGCGGTTCGAGCACGGCGGGGACGTCGAGGTGGTCCACCGCTCCTTCCCGTTGGACCCGACCCTGCCCAGCGGACCCGCGATGACCGCGCGGCAGATGTTGAAGAACAAGTACGGCATGGACGATTCCCAGGTCGATGCGGCGACCGGTCGGGTGCGGGAACTGGCCGAGCGGGACGGGCTCACGCCGTACGTCGTGGCGGACAACACGGTCGGGAACACCGCACTGGCCCATGAGTTCCTCGCCTACGCCACCGACCAGGGCAAGCACGCCGAGGCGTGGCACCTGATGTTCCGCGCCTACTTCGGCGACGTCCGCTCGATCTTCACCGTCGACGCGCTGCTCGAGGTGGCCGCGGAACTCGGCCTGGACCAGGACGAGACGCGGGAAGTGTTGCGGGACCGCCGTTTCCGGCAGCAGGTGGAGGACGAAACGCGCCAGGCCCAGGAACTCGGCGCGCGTGGGGTGCCGTTCATCGTCATCGACGGCAAGTACGCCATCTCGGGCGCTCAGGACACGGGTGCGCTGCTCGGCGCGCTGCGGCAGGTGTGGGACGAGAGCCACCCGAAGTTCCTCGTCGAGGATGCCGAAGGGCTCTGCGGCCCGGACGGCTGCGCGGTGCCCGACACGCATCCCGCCCACGCCTGACCTCCGCGTCAACACCGCCGGACACCCATCTTCGGGAGCACCTCGTGAGCCAGGCCGACACCACCAAGCAACCCCCGGTCGCGCTGTTCCGGGCGATCAACCGCGTCATCCGACCACTGCTCGCCTCGCCCCTGCACGGCATCGTCAGCAAGCGCCTGATGCTGCTGACCTACACCGGCCGCAAGTCCGGACGCCGCATCACCATTCCCGTCGGCTACTTCGACTGGGAGCCCGGCGCCGTCCTGGCCATGTCCTCGACGTCGACCTGGATGGCCAACCTGCGCACCGGACCCACCGTCCGGCTGCGCATCCGCGGCCGGGACCACGACGCGGTGCCCACCGTCATCGAGGACACCGCCACGATCGCCGAAACGCTCGGCGAATTCGCGAAGCGTTCGCCGCGCCAGGCGAAGTTCATGGGCCTGCCCGCCGACCGCGAGCCCACTCCGGAGGAGTTGCACGCCGCCGCCGGGAAGGCCCACCTGGTCCGGTTCCGCCTCGCCACCTGAGCCGCGGGGTCTTGGCCGTGTGGTCGGATCAATGCGCGCTTCGAAGCCCTGCGGCTTGGGCGAATTCGGCCATCCGATCGGCGAAGCCGTCGTCGGGGCTGAACCACACGGCGACCGCGGCGGCGCCCGCGTCGGCGAACGCGTGCGCCTCGTCGACCGCCTTGGCCAGCTCCGCCGTGCCGCCATGCCACGCGATTCGGGTGGTCGGCTTGACCACCCGGTCTGACAGGTCGCGCAGCCGAGCGACGTGCTCCGCGAACTGTGCGGGACTCAGGCCGACGGCCTGCCACTCGTCGGCCAGCGTCGCCGCGCGGCGCAGGGCGGGCTCGCTGGTCCCGCCGACCATGATCGGAATCCTGCGGCGCGGTCGCGGCTCGAACACCCCCGTCTCGTAGCCGTAGAAACGGCCTTCGAACGGCCCGTCGCCGTGAAAGAGATGCCGCAGCAAGGCGATCGCCTCGTTCGTCCGAGCACCCCGGGTGTGGAAATCCGCGCCCACGGCGGTGAATTCCGTCCGGTCCCAGCCGATGCCCACGCCGAGCGTGAGCCGTTCCCCGGAGAGCCGGTCGAGGGTGGCGGCCTGCTTGGCCACGACGAACGGGTTGCGCATCGGCAGCACCAGCACCGACGTGCCCAGCCCGATCGTGCTCGTGTGCGCCGCGATGTAGGACAACGACACCAGCGGCTCGTACACACCGCCGTAACGCTCGGGGCTGTACCGGCCGGGTGGCAGCAGGTGATCGGGCAACCACGCCGTCCGGTACCCGGTCTTCTCCGCGGCCGCGGCCAGTTCCGCGAGCCGGTGGGGTTCCATCGCGGCTGATTCGTCGGGGAGGACCACTTCCAGATCCACGGTCACCCCACCTTCGCCAGGAAGTCCTGGATCACGCCGAGCCACTCGTCCGGCGCCTCGACCGCGATCCCGTGTCCCGACCTGACCCCGACGAGTTCCGCGCCGGGGATCCCGCTCGCGAGCGTGCCGGACAACGCGGGGACCACCAGGCCGTCCTCCGTGGTCGCCACGACGAGCGTGGGCGCCGTGATCGTGGCCAACTCGGCCCTCGTGTCGACCGAGGCTGTCAGCGCGACGTGTTCCGGACTGCCCGCCGGGATGACCTCGGCGAGTTGGCGGACCGACTCGTCGAGCTCCTCGGCGGTACGGGAGTCCAGGTACGTCTGGCCGGTCCCGGCGAACGTGGCGTACCTGGCCAGCACCATCCGATCACCGTCGAGGAGCCGGGCCCAGGTGTCCAGCGCCAGGCGCAACCGGTTGTCCGGGTGGGCGAACCCGGCTGTCAGCACGAGCGCGGTGACCCGATCGGGATGGCGGACGGCAGTACGCACCGCGACGGCCGTGCCGAGCGAGTAACCGAGGATCGCGAAGCGATCGAGGCCGGATTCCACGCCCGCGCGCACGAGTTCGTCGGCGAGGTCGTCGAGCACCAGCGGTTCGGTGCTGCGCGGCGTCTTCCCGGCGCCGGGGTAATCGACGCCGACCACGGTGTGGGTGAGGGCCAGGTCGTCGAGGATCGACCCGAAATTGGCCTCCACACCGCCACCGGCGCCGTGCGCGAGCAGCAGGCCTGGACCGGAACCGCGGATGGTGCGGGAGAAATGTTCGCTCATGCCGCGACGTTAAGCATTCACATCGGTGTCAAGGTCAAGGCGAGGTGTGACACATGCTGATCGGGGAGTTGTCCAGGCGGACCGGTGTCAGCGCACGACTGTTGCGCTACTACGAGGAACAGGGACTCCTCGGAACCCGCCGCGACGCCAACGGCTACCGGACCTACAGCAACGACGCCGTCGTCACCGTGCGCCAGATCAGGGCACTGCTCGCGGCGGGACTGAGCACCGATGTGATCCGCACCGTGCTGCCGTGCGCCAACGGCGACCAGCCCAAGCTCGACATGTGTCCCCAGCTGGTGCGGACCCTGACCGACGAACTCGCCGCGATGGACGGGCGCATTGACACCCTGCGGCAGGCGCGGGGCACGCTCGCGGCATACCTTCCCGAGAGCTGAGGACGCCGGACAGCGGATCCGGATGTCCGGAAAGAACGGAATAGAAAGCCAGGCCGGCGAGAATGCCGGCCTGGCTTTGTGCTGTCGGCTGCCGATCTGCGGTGCCGTCGCGAACAGCTTCTGTGTCTTCATCGCCATCGACTCCCCGGCGATCACGGGGCGAACGTCGTTCGTCGGCTGACGCGGCGAGCGGGTGCAGGGGGTCGACTCGGGTGTCGTGGTTGGGTTGGTAGAAGAACGGGACGGACAGGCGGGAGGGGATGTCGCCCCGGTCCGGGTTGACGACTCGGTGCATGGTCGACACCCACCGGCCTCCCGTCCACCGGGCCATCAGATCGCCGATGTTCACCACGAAGCTGCCGGGGATGGCCCGGACGTCCGTGCTCTCCGACGTCAACCTGGTCAGGATGAACATCCCGGCAGCGGCGGCGAACACACCTTGCAGCGCACGCGCCCCGAACAGAATCGGAGGGTTCACGGCCGCGCCGCCCAGCGCGGAGGCCGCGGCGAAGCCGGTCAGGCCGATCAGGAACGTGCGCCGGTGGCCGAGCGCACCGCTGATCCGACCGCCGATCAACAGCAGTCCGCCGAAGGTCAGCGCGTACGCGGTGATCGCCCATTACCTGCTCGCGTCGGACATGCCGAGCGCGTCCTGCGCCGACGGCAGCGCGATGTTCGCGATCGTGCCGTCCAAGACCACCAGGAGCTGCGCCGCGCTCACCACCGCCAACGTCCACCACCGGCGGTGTTCTTCCCGGCTGAAGGCGGGCTTGACGGCAGCCTTCGTCACCTGCGGTTTGTGATCTCCGACATCCATACCCCAAGTGTTTCGTCGAAGTCGTCCCGGAGACTTTTCGTCGATTTCGCCCGACATCGCAGCGCCGATGCGCCGAGCACCTTCAAGCCCCAGTCGAAGCGGCTGGGCGCACGAGCGCGACTGGGGACGGTGAGGGCTTGGCGTGAATACACCCGGAAACGAAAAAAGAAGCAGGCCGGGTGAATTCCGGCCTGCTTCTGTGTTGTGCGCCGCCAGGGACTCGAACCCCGAACCCGCTGATTAAGAGTCAGCTGCTCTGCCAGTTGAGCTAGCGGCGCTCGGACTGTCTTGCTCTGTCCGACGCGGAGAACATTAGCACAGCGTCTGACGGAGCTCCCAATCGCCTGGTCAGGGTGGGTGTGCCGCCCTGACGCAGGGGGAACTTCGCCTTGGTAACGATCCAGCATCTCGGGCAACATCGTCAACCCTCCAGGCGTCACCTTGTCAGGGGACACCGGCGGACTCCTGTCGCAGGCGGTCTCGGTGTTGAGGGGATGAACCGGAGGACGGGATGCACCGCAAGCGGGGGACGCTCGCAATCGTCGCGATCGGGTTGGTTGCGACGTTGATCACAAGTTGTTCATCTGGCTCGGCCGCCACCGGGGACGCCGGCCAGACCTCCACCACGACCTCGTCCACACCGCCGCCGAAGCCCGTGTCGTTGACCACGGGCCCCGCGGACGCGGCGGTCGACGTGGCGCCGGGCTCGCCGGTCGTGGTCACGGCCACCGACGGCAAGCTCACCCAGGTCGTGTTGACCAACCCCGAGGGCAAGGCCGTCGCCGGCCAGGTGAGCCCCGACGGCCTCCAGTGGACCAACACGGAACCCCTGGGCTACCAGAAGACCTACACGTTGGCCGTGACGGGTGAGGGCGCCGACGGGAAGCCGGTCACCAAGACGTCCAGCTTCACCACCGTCAAGCCGCGCACGTTGACCTACCTCTCGGTCAACCCGCAGGACGGCACCACGGTCGGTGTCGGCCAACCGCTCGCCTTCTACTTCGACGAGCCGATCGCCGACAAGGCCGCAGCCGAGGCGATGATCTCGATCACCACGGAACCGCGCGTCGAGGGCGCCTTCTACTGGTTCGACGAGAAGACCGCGCACTGGCGCCCGCAGAACTACTGGGCGCCCGGCACCAAGGTCACCATCAACGCCAAGATCTACGGCAAGCACGTCGGCAACGGCGTCTACGGCGAGGAAGACCGCCTCATCACCACGACGATCGGTGACGCGGTCGTCCACGAGGCGGACGGCCAGACCCACCAGGTGGTCACCAAGGTCAACGGCCAGGTCGTGCGCACCATGCCGACCTCGATGGGCGACGCGCAGAACCCCACCCCCACGGGCACATACGTGCTCATGGAGAAGCACGCGCACATGGTGATGGACTCCCGCACCTACGGCCTCTCCCTGGAGGCGGGCGGCTACGTCACCCCGGTCGACTGGGCCTACCGGATGTCGAACTCCGGCATCTTCTTCCACAGCGCGCCGTGGTCGATCGGCGACCAGGGCAGGCGCAACGTCAGCCACGGCTGCCTGAACCTCTCGCCGGAGAACGCCAAGTGGGTGTTCGACAACTCCAAGCAGGGCGACATCGTGGTCGTCACCAACTCCGGCGGCCCGGTCCTGGAGTCCTGGGACGGCTTCGGCGACTGGCAGATCCCGTGGGACCAGTGGGTCAAGGGCAACCGCTGACCGGAGCGCTGACTAGAGGTCTGTGACACGACCCGCCGCCACCACCAGGCGGCGGGTCGTTCGCACCGCGTCCAGCATCCGCCGGTCGTGCGTGACCAGCAGCAGGGTGCCGGTGTACGAGTCGAGCGCGGACTCCAGCTGTTCGATCGCGGGCAGGTCCAGGTGGTTCGTCGGCTCGTCCAGGACCAGCAGGTTCACCCCGCGTGCCTGGAGCAGCGCCAACGCGGCACGGGTGCGTTCACCGGGGGAGAGGGACGCGGCCGGTCGCAGCACGTGCGCCGCCTTCAGCCCGAACTTCGCCAGCAACGTGCGCACGTCGGCCGCCACCAAATCCGGCACGGCGGCACCGAAGGCGTCCAGCAACGGCTCGTCGCCCAGGAACAGCCCGCGCGCCTGGTCGATCTCGCCCACCACCACGCCCGAACCCAGGGACGACGAGCCTGAATCAGGCGTGACGCGGCCGAGCAGCGCGGCCAGCAGCGTCGACTTGCCCGAGCCGTTCGCCCCGGTGATGGCGATCCGGTCCGCCCAGTCCACCTGGAGGTCCACCGGCCCCAGCGTGAACGACCCCCGCGTCACCACCGCCGCCCGCAGCACCGCGACGACCGCGCCGGACCGGGGCGCGGCGGCGATCTCCATCCGCAGGTCCCACTCCTTGCGCGGCTCCTCGACCACGTCCAGCCGTTCGATCAGCCGTTCGGTCTGCCGGGCCTTCGACGCCTGCTTCTCGGTCGCCTCGGAACGGAACTTGCGCCCCACCTTGTCGTTGTCCGGGGCCTTGCGCCGGGCGTTCTTCACGCCCTTCTCCATCCACGACCGCTGCGTCCGCGCCCGCTCCTCCAACGCCGACCGCGTGGACGCGTACTCGTCGTACTCGTCCCGCGCGTGCCTGCGGGCGATCTCCCGCTCCTCCAGGTACGACTCGTACCCGCCGCCGTAGGACCGCACCTGCTGCTGTGCCAGGTCCAGCTCCACCACCCGGGTCACCGTGCGGGCCAGGAACTCGCGGTCGTGCGACACCAGCACGGTTCCCGCGCGCAGCCCCGTCACGAACCGCTCCAGCCGCGCCAGACCGTCCAGGTCCAGGTCGTTGGTCGGCTCGTCCAGCAGGAACACGTCGTACCGGCTCAGCAGCAACGACGCCATGCTGGCCCGTGCCGCCTGGCCGCCGGACAGCGCCGTCATCGGCAGGTCGAGCGACACGTCCAGCCCCAGCTCGGCCGCCACCTCCAGCGACCGTTCCTCCAGGTCCGCGCCGCCCAACGCCAGCCACTTCTCCAACGCCTCGGAGTAGCCGTCGTCGGCGGAACCCGTGGTCAACGCCTCGGTGGCCCGGTCCAGCCCGGCCTGCGCCTGCGTCACGCCCGTCCGCCGCGCCAGGAAAGCGCGCACCGTCTCGCCCGGACGCCGGTCGGGCTCCTGCGGCAGGTGCCCGACGGTCGCGGTCACGGGGGAGAGGCGGATCACACCCCGCTCGGCGGGCAGCAGGCCGGCCAACGTCCTCAGCAACGTCGACTTGCCCGCGCCGTTCGCCCCGACCAGGCCGATCACGTCGCCGGGCGCGACGACGAGGTCCAGCCCGGAGAACAGCACGCGGTCGCCGTGCCCGGCGGCCAGGTCCTTCGCGACGAGTGTGGCGCTCATGACAACTCCACGGCAGGGGGACGGACAAAAGAAGACGCCCCTCGACAAGGTGTCGAGGGGCGTTTCGCTTGGGGTGAGTGACGGGACTTGAACCCGCGACACCTGGGATCACAACCCAGTGCTCTGCCAGCTGAGCTACACCCACCAAGACCGGCTGACCCGGCGGATGAAGCATACAGTGCCCTACCGCCGGGTCTGAAATCGACCCTATTTCAGGCCGTCGGCCGCCAGGAGCTCGGCGGCCACGGCCTGCGCCTGCTCCGACGACGGCCCCGGCTGCGGCACGAACGCCGTGCGCCGGTAGTACGCCAACTCCCGGATGGACTCCCGGATGTCGGCGAGCGCGCGGTGCGCCAGGCCCTTCTCGGGCTGCGCGTAGTAGATGCGCGGGTACCAGCGCCGGCACAGCTCCTTGATCGACGACACGTCGACCATGCGGTAGTGCAGGTGGGCGTCGAGCGCGGGCATGTCGCGGGCGATGAACCCGCGGTCGGTGGCGATGGAGTTGCCCGCCAGCGGCGCGGTGCGCGGGTCCGGCACCCACTCCTTGATGTAGGCCAGCACCTGCGCCTCGGCGTCGGCGATCGTCACGGTGGACCGCCGGACCTCCTCGGTGAGCCCGGACTTGGCGTGCATCTGCATGACGACGTCCGGCATCGAGTCGAGCGCGGTGTCGTCGGCGTGGATCACCACGTCGACCCCCTCGCCGAGCACGTTCAGCTCCGCGTCGGTCACCAACGCCGCGATCTCGATCAAGGCGTCCTTGCCCAGGTCGAGGCCTGTCATCTCGCAGTCGATCCACACCAAGCGATCCATCACCAGGGCGAGCCTAGTCGCCCGGTCGTGCCGGACCCGCGTCGCTTCGGGTGGCGGGCCCTACCAATCTCATTACGCTCGTCGCAATGACGGCCCAGAGCGACATCGCCGCCGGTTGCGCCACGGAGGGTGCGGCCATCGGGTTCGGCGCGGCGCTCGAAGGCGCGCCGACGACGGTGGCGTGGACCCGGCTGCGCGCGCCGCGGTCCTTGATGGACACGATCGGGTCGGATGCGATCAAGCAGGCCGCCGCGTCGTCGGAGTTGCACGGCAAGTACGCGGAGACGGGGTGGCCGCGGGTCGGCCTACGGGAAGCTGACCGCCAGGGTGGCGCCCCCGCTGGACCGGCACGAGGAGGTGCCACCACCGAAGCCGGAACGCGACGAGCCGGGCGTGGTGGAGCAGGTGCTCGGCAACGCGGCGGTGAAGTCGCTCCTCCGATCAGCCTCGGGTGCTCTCGGGCATGAGATCGCCCGTGGGGTTTTCGGGGCTGCTCGGAAGCGCCGGTGAGCGCTTGACCTTCATGGACAGGAACGCGGCGCCGATGCTGAGCAGGCCGGCGACGTACCAGGCGGGCGCGTAGTTGCCGAAGGTGTCGCGGGTGAGGCCGGCGGCGGTGGCGGCGAAGGCGGCGCCCAGTTGGTGCGAGGCGAAGACCCAGCCGAAGACGACCGGTGCGGAGAGGCCGAAGACCTCGCGGCACAGGGCGACGGTCGGTGGCACGGTGGCCACCCAGTCGAGGCCGTAGAAGATGATGAACACGAGCATCGACGGGTGCACCGAGTCGTGGAACAGCTGCGGCAGGAGCAGCAGTGACGCGCCGCGCAGCGCGTAGTAGACGGCGAGCAGGATCCGCGAGTCCACCCGATCGGTGAGCCAACCCGACAGCACCGTGCCGACGATGTCGAAGATGCCGACCATGGCGAGCAGGCCCGCCGCCGTCGTCGTGGGCATGCCGTGGTCGTGGGCGGCGGGGATGAAGTGGGTGCCGACCAGGCCGTTCGTGGTCGCCCCGCAGATCGCGAAGCCGGCCGCGAGGAACCAGAACGGTCCGGTGCGGGCGGCGCTGGTCAGGGCTCCGACGGCACGGCGGGCGGCACCGCCGGTGGTCGGCGGCACGGGCACGATCGCGTCACCGCCGTAGGGCGGAATCCCCAGGTCGGCGGGGTGGTCGCGGAGGAACAGCAGCACCAGCGGCACCACCGCGAGGGCCCCGATGGACACCACGATCGAAGCGGTGCGCCAGCCCGACGACTCGGACACCGTCGCCACCACCGGCAGGAACACCAGCTGACCGGTCGCACCGCCCGCCGCGAGCACGCCGGTGACCAGGCCCCGGTGCTTCACGAACCAGCGGCCGGTGATGGTGGCCACGAACGCCAGCGCCATCGAACCGGTGCCCAGGCCCACCAGCACGCCCCAGAACAGCACGAGCTGCCAGGCCGTCGTCATGAACACGGTCAACCCGCTGCCCACCGCGACCAGCGTCAACGCGCTCGCCACGACCTTGCGCACGCCGAAGCGCTCCATCAGGGCGGCGGCGAACGGCGCGGTCAGGCCGAACAGCATCAGGTTGACCGACACGGCGAAGCCGATGGTGGCGGTGGACCAGCCGAACTCGCGTTGCAGCGGTTCGATCAACGCGCCCGGCGTCGCCCGGAACGCCGCGGCTCCGATGAGCGCGATGAAACCGACACCGGCGACGACCCACGCCCAGTTCTGCCTGTTGCGAATCACGCGGCCAGCGTCCGTGATCCGTTGCGGTTCCGGAAAGTGGCTCGATGGCCATCATGTGCAAGAATCGGGCCATGGACAGCCGTCACCTGGTCGCCGTGCTCGCGCTGGACGAGGTGGTGACGTTCGACCTCGGCACGCCCACGCAGGTCTTCAACGCCGCCCGCGACGAGCAGGCGCGGCGGTACTACCGGGTCAGGATCTGCACGCCCGGCGCACGGCCGGTGCGCAGCGCGGCGGGGTTCACCATCACCCCCGAGCACGGCCTGGAGCTGCTGGCGGAGGCGGACACGGTCGTCGTGGCCGGCGTGCACTACGGCGCGCGGGTGCTGGAGGACGGCACGCTGGACGAGCCGGTGCGCGACGCCCTCCTCGCGGCGGCGGACCGGGGCGCGCGGGTCATGTCGATCTGCACGGGCGCGTTCGTGCTGGCCGCGGCCGGTCTGCTGGACGGCCGCCGGGCCACCACGCATTGGGCGCACGCGGACAACTTCCGCCGCCTGTTCCCGAACGTCGACCTCGACCCGGACGTGCTGTTCGTGGACGAGGGCGACGTCCTCACCTCGGCGGGCGTCGCGGCGGGCGTTGACCTGTGCCTGCACCTCGTCCGGCACGACCACGGCAGCGAGGTGGCGAACATGGCCGCACGCCGGTGCGTCGTGCCGCCGTGGCGGCCGGGCGGCCAGTCGCAGTACATCGTGCGCCCGATCCCGGACGAGACCGACACGTCCACCGCACCCGCCCGCGCGTGGGCCCAGGAACACCTGCACGAGCCGTTGGAGCTGCGCGCCCTGGCGGCGCACGCCCGGATGAGCGTGCGCACGTTCACCCGCCGGTTCCGCGAGGAGACCGGGGTGAGTCCGGGGAAGTGGATCACGCAGCAGCGGGTCGAGCGGGCCCGGCACCTGCTGGAGACCACGGACCTGGCGATCGACCAGGTGGCCCGGCACGCGGGTTTCGGCACGGGTGCGGCGTTGCGGCAGCAGATGAGCGCGACGTTGGGCGTGGCGCCGAGCGTCTACCGGACCACGTTCCGCTCAGTCGGCTAGCTCAGTCGGCTAGCTCTGTCGGCCGGCTCGGCCGCGCCTGCTCGGCGTCGGCCGCGTTGTCCAGCACCAGGCCGGGCCGCCGGCAACGACCGGCACACCGCCGCCGCTTCGTCCACTTCGGACGGCACCCGTCCCGGCGCCCCGATCGGCCGCTCACCGCTCCAGGAACGGCCGCAGCAGGTCGGGCACGGCCTCGTCGGCCAACGCCAGACCGTCGGCCTCGGCCACGTCGATCACGTGGTACGCACCGTCGCCCGCCGCGGTGGTGGCGGAGATCGTCACCAGGCCCGCGCGGCGCTGGAAGAACGAGCGGGAGACGCGCCAGCCGATGATGCCGGTGCGTTGCAGCGCAACGGTTTCCCGGATCGCCGAACCCGCCCGTGCGAGCAGGTAGCGGTCGGTCAACGCGTGGCCGAGCGAGCGGTAGCGGTCCCAGCCCAGGGCGGCGGAGAACGGCACCAGCGCCAGCACGACCTGCCACGCCCAACTCGGCGCGAACCACGCCAGGACCGCCGCCAGCACCAGCAACGGCACGACGGCGCGCACCAACCGGCGGCGCAGCGCGGCCAAGGGGTGGCGGCGCAACGGCGTCGTCGTCGGAGACTCGTCCTGTCGCAGAACGGCCGCGGACACGCGGTGCGCCTCGGTGACCGGCGCGGGCGGCAGCAGGAGGTTGCTCTCGCCCTTGCGGCCCAGACCGGTCGTCACCGTCTTCGCGTGCGCACCCCGTCCGGCCCGCAGCAGCAGCGGTTCGACCAGCTCGACGCCGCGGAGTCGTTGTTCGGCAACGGAAACCGAACGCGTGGTGAGCAGACCACGGCGCACCCGGACCGTGTCGTCCGGCTCGCGGGTCAGCTGGTAGCCCCAGAACTGCACCACGTACACCAGCACCGAGCCCAGCGTGGCGACCAGCAGCACCACGCCCGAGAACAACGCGATGGTCAACCCGATCGGCTGGTCCGCGACCCAGTGCGCGGCCTGCGTCATCGGGTCGAACACCTCGATGTCCAGCTCGCGCGCGAAGTTCATCACGAAGCCGAACAACGCACCCGCCGCCACCAGACCGGACAGCGTCAACGGCGCGTACCGCAGCCACCGCTTGTCCCATTTGGACAGCACGACGCCCGGCCGCTGCTCGGCGACCTCGGTCACCGCCGGGTTCTCCGCCTTGGCGATGGTGAGCAGCAGCACGCGCAGCCGTTCCGCCTCGGCCGACGACACCGCGTCCAGCGTCAGGCCGTCCTCGCCGGGCTGGTCGCGCTGCCCGGTGCCGACCCGGATCGCGGACAGCCCGAACAGCCGGTGCCCGAGCTTCGCGGTCAGGTCGACGGTGCGGATCCGGTCGCGCGGCACCGCCAGGCGCTTGCGCACGAACAGACCGGTGTGCATCTCGACCTGCTCGGTGGTGATCCGGTACCGGGTGGTGAGCCAGCGCAGCAGGCCGAACAGCACGATCGCCGCGATCACGCCCAGACTGGTCAGGATCCGCCACGTCTCGCCCCCGCCGAGCACCAGCAGGCCGACCATCAGCGGCACCAGGCCGACCAGTTCGTTCAGCGGGCGGACGATGAGCATCCGGACGTCCAGCCGGTGCCAGTCCACCACCGGCTCGGCGTACTCCGGCGCGTGGGGCAGGTCGGTGGTCACGTGGCATCACCCGGCGTGGCCTGGGTGGTGGTGGTCAGCTCGTCCGCCAACCGCACCGCGTCGTCGTGGTCCAGGCCCTCGATGTGCACGGGGCCGGCCGCCGAGGCGGTGGTCACGGTGACCGTGGACAGGCCGAGCAGCTGCTGCAGAGGTCCGCGCTTGGTGTCCACGGTCTGGATGCGCGAGACGGGCGCGATGCGCCACTCCTGGTTCAGCCAGCCGGCCAGCGTGTAGACCGCGTCCGGGGTGGCCTCCCAGCGGTGCACCCGGTACCGCCAGCGCGGCATCACCAGCGTGTGCGCGGTGCCGAGCACCAGGGTCGCGATCGCGGCCGCGAACTGCCACGGTGACGAGGCGAAGATCAGCACGACCAGCTGCGGCACCAGCAGCACCGTCCAGCCGATCAACGCGTGCAGGGTCCAGAGGGTGATCGACTTGCGGCTCACCTGGTGCCTCGGCGCACGCAGGCGCAACACTTCGCTGCTCACGCCGTCCACTGTGCCTCAAGGCCGAGCCCGCGTGCGCGCGAACCCGGCCTTGAGTGGAGTGTCACGCCCTGGACGGGCGGGTCAGGGCTGAGGGGCGTACGGCGCCTGGAAGGGCTCGGCCGTAACGCTCTCACCCTGGACGGCCGCCGTGGTGGGCACACCCACGACGACCGCGAGGCCGGCGCAGATGGCAAGCGCGGCCATGATTCTGTGCAGGGAGTGCACAACCATCGTCGAACTCCGTTCGATCGTAGCGGCTTCGTCGGCAGGGGGGAGCCGGACCAGACCCGCAGGGGACCTGTGGCAGCGTCCAAGCGGAGCATGGCACATAGGGGTCGTCACGGTCATCACCCACTTCTGACTCGGCCGACTAGGCAATACCCCCGATGTGGACGACCCGCTCGTCGGGGACATCCCACCATTCCCGTTAACGAGCCGGAAACCGGGAAGTGACTCAGTCGAGCCCGGTCGGGGCCCGCGACTCCTCGTCCAGGTCCACCCACCAGACGGCCGCGCCCGCCCGGTCGCGCACCCCGATGGTCCGGTAGATGCGCTGGAGGTGGTTCTGCACGGTCTTCGGCGACAGCGCCAGCTCGGCCGCGATGGCGGCGGTGCTCTCGCCGGCCGCGACCCGCCGCAGCACCTCGATACCGCGTTTGGTCAGGCCCGCCCGCAACGCCCGCGCGATCCGCCGGTTGTCCTGCTCGGCGGTGTCCGAGCTGCGCAGCGGACCGGGCCGCGGCGACCGGGCGAACCCGTTCTCCCGGCGCAGCCCGAACGTGTGGTCGGCCAACTGGTCCACCAGCCGCGCGGACAGGTCGTGCTCCCGCATCCGCAGCAGGTCACGGCCTTCCTGTAACTCCCACAACCGGTACTGCTCCAACTGGTACCGGGCGTGGTGCAACGCCGAGTCCAACTTCCCGGCCCGCTCGTAGGCCACGCTCAACGCGCCGTGCGCCCGCACCGCGACCTCACGCGCCAGCACGCCCATCGCCAGTTCCGCCGCACGGGTCAGCAGCCGCACCTGGTCGTCGTAACGCTCCCGCGCGCCGCTGATCCGGGCCCGCGCCATCAGCAGCTCGGCCCGCAGCACGGGCCGCTCCTGCCCGGCCAGCAGGCGGTCGGCCCGTTGGCACGACCGGAGCGCGCGCTCAACCTCACCCAGATCCAGCCGCACGTGCGTGAGCAGCAGGTTCAGCCGCGCCATCCGCAGCGGCTGGTCGAGGTGCTTCCACCGGTCCCGGACCTGCGCGCACAGCTCCTCCGCGCGCCGCAGCTTGCGCGTGCACGGCTCGCCGTCCAGGCTGCACCGGCTCGCCGCCGAACGGATCATGCAGTGCTCGTGGTACTGCGTGCGCAGCACGTTGGCCTGCTCGAACAGGATCGAGCCGATCAGCTCGACGTCCTTGGTCAGCTCGGCCAGCCCCAGGGCGCGCGCGAACGAGTGCAGCGACCGTTCCCGAGAGTCCAGCCGCAGCTCCACCACGGCCTGCGAGAAGCCGCACCACGCCTGCAGGCCGACGTGCCGGTTGGCCGCCGCGATCTGCTGCACCCGGTCGATGGTGTCCAGCGCGCCGGGCAGCAGGCCGCGTTTGCCGAGCGCCACCGACTGGGCCAGCACGCTGTGCGCCACGCCCTCCGCGTCGTCCAGCCACGAGAACGCGGCCACCGCCTTCTCGGCGAACTCCAGCGCGTCACCGGGGCGTCCCTCGTCCAGCGCCATCCGCGCCTCGCGCAGGTTGGACACCGCGGCCTCGCGTGGATCGGCCGCTCGCTGGACCGGAATCGTCATGGTCAGCCCCCGCCGGCAGTCGTCTGGTGGTCAGCCCCCGCCGGCTGTCGTCTGATTGTCAATCATTGCCGACTGTCGTCCGACTGTCGGCTCAGCCGACGGTACTCACCGCAACTCCCGCTTCAGCACCTTTCCCGTCTCGTTACGCGGCAGTGCGTCGAGGAACACCACCTCGCGCGGCACGGAGAACTTGGCCAGGTTGCCGCGCACGTGCTCGCGCACCGCGTCCTCGTCCAGCACGCCCGGCTCCTCGCACACCACGTACGCGGCGAGCCGTTGGCCGAACTGCTCGTCCGGCACGCCGACCACGGCCACCTCGCGCACCCCGGCCAGGCCCGCGAGCAGGTCCTCGACCTCGCGCGGGTACACGTTCTCTCCGCCGGAGACGATCATCTCGTCGTCCCGGCCCGCCACGAACAGCAGTCCGGCGTCGTCGCGGTAGCCGACGTCGCCGGTCGCCATCAGGCCGTGCCGGACCTCCTTGTTGCCGCCGTTGGTGTAGCCGTCGAACAGCATCTCGTTGGCCACGAAGATGCGGCCGGTGGTGCCGACGGGCACTTCGTTGCCCTCGTCGTCCAGGATCTCCAGCCGGGTGCCGTGCGGCGGCATACCGGCGGTGTCCGGGTGCCGTTCCAGCTCGTCCGGCCGGGCGATGCTCACCCACGACACCTCGGTGGAGCCGTAGAGGTTGTAGAGCACGGGGCCGAAGTCCTCGAGGCACCGCCGCGCCACCGGAGGCGGCAACGCCGAGCCGCTGGACGCGATGACCCGCAGTTCCGGCAGGTGCGGGCGGCCGGTCAGGTCGAGGATGCGTTGCAGCATCACGGGAACGACGAACAACGCGTCGCTGCCGTGCCCGCGCGCGTCGGCGAGGGTCAGCGCCGGGTCGAACTTGCGCCGCAGCACCAGGGTCGCGCCGAGCACGAGCCCGATCTGGAACGCGGCCAGGCCCCACGTGTGGAACAGCGGCGCCGGCACGGAGAACCGGTCACCGGCCTTCAACGGGATCCGGGACAGCAACGCGGCGGCGGGCGCGAGGCTCGCCGGTTCCGGCCGCCTGGCGCCCTTGGGCGCGCCCGTGGTGCCGGACGTCAGCACGATCATCCGGCCGCGCGGCGGGCGCTTGGGCAGCGGTGTGGCGGGGGAGCCCGCGATGAGCTGCTCCAACGTCCGGCTCTTCGTGACGCCCTGCACCCACGCCATCACCCGGCGCACCTTGCGCGGCGCGTTGACCAGCAGGTCGCGGAACTCGGTGTCGGCGACGACCACCGACACGTCCTGCTCGCGCAGCACGGTCGCGATCTGGCCCGCGCTCAGACCCGTGTTGAGCAGCACGGTGTGCGCGCCGAGCTTCACGCACGCGGTCACCGTCTCCACGAAACCGCGGTGGTTGCGGCACAGCACCGCGACCTTCGTGCCCGCCCGCACGCCCAGGTCGTGCAGGCCGTGCGCCAGCCGGGTGGTGCGCTCGTCGACCTGGGCGTAGGTGAGCGTGCCGGCGTCGTCGACGATCGCGGGCCGGTCGGGGTGCCGGGCCGCGCCGGTCGCGAACCCGAACGCCACCGTGATGTCCCACCTGAGGTAGGCGTCCAGCACGCCGAGCAGCCGACCGGGGCCCATCGGCCGCACCACACCGGCGCGCACCAGCGTTGTCAACGCGCGCAGCGCCCCCACCAGCCGGTTCACCGGGTCGCTCGCAGGGTGTTCACGGCGGCGTGCTCGGTCGTTCGGTGCGGGGAGGGCGGGTGCCGGTCGCGGTCGTCCTCGGTGGACGTGACGTCGCCCAGCACCGGGGTCAGCTCGTCGTGCCGGCCCAGCTCGTCCGCGGACCGCGGCCTGACCAGCGCGAACACCCGCTCACAGGCCGGCCGCCGGAGCAGCCTCCCGAGCGGGCGCCTGCCGGTGAAGCCCGTCGCGCCGGTGACGAAGTAGGTACTCACGGTCCCGATACTGACACTACCTACCCGCGAGTAGGAAGAGTGTCGGGTGAAATCGGAACCCTGGTGATCAGCTTTCCGGCGTGCCGGACGCGTTCACCACCGCGTCGCGCAAAGCCGCGCGCAGGCGACCCACCTCCAACGGCGTCAGCACGGCCGCCTCGCCCGGCGGCACGGTCACGACGACGTGGCCCTGGCTGACGAAAACGGTCATGTCACGGCGACGTGATGCGATGTCGCGGCAAGAGATCTGCCACTCCTTGCCTGTTCCCACGGCCCCCTACCTCCAGCTGTCTCGACACGTGGTGCTCGGACCAATCCGGGCGCTCGCGGGGAAGAGACGCACGCGGGTTGGTGCCATGACGGGGAAAATCCCATCGGGCGACCGTGCCGAGCTATAGCTAGCGTCGCATGCGGTTATCGCTCCAGTCACCTAGAAGGATGAGAAAATGGCTGAACCGCAACGGATCGTGATAATCGGGTCGGGCCTGGCAGGGGCCGCCGCCGCGGGCGCGTTGCGGGAACGCGGCTACACCGGTGACGTCGTCGTCTTCGGCCGGGAGGCGCACCAGCCGTACGAACTCCCCGCGCTGTCCAAGGACGTGCTGCTCGGTGACGCCGACGCGCCGAACCGCGTGCACGAGCCCGGCTTCTACGAAACCCGGCGGATCGAGCTGCGGCTGAAGACCGAGATCACCCGGATCGACGTCGGCGAACGGGTGGTCGTCGACTCGACCGGTGCAGGCCATTCGTACGATCGGCTGATCCTGGCGACCGGCTCGACGCCGCGTCGGCTGCCCGTTCCCGGCGGAGAACTCCCACGTCTGCGCACGCTGCGCACGGTCGAGGACTCGCTGTCGTTGCGTGATGCGCTGACCGAGGGCGCCGAGGTGCTGGTCGTGGGCGCGGGGTGGATCGGGTGCGAGGTCGCCGCCGCGGCCCGGCGGCACGGCGCGTCGGTGACCGTGGTCGACCCGGTCGACCTGCCGTTGCGCCGCGTGCTCGGACCGCGGATGGGAGAGGTGTTCCGCGACCTGCACGCCTCGCACGACGTGACGTGGCGGCTCGGCGTCGGGGTGGACGGCTTCACCGAGGGCGGCGTCCGGCTCGCCGACGGCAGCGAGCTGACCGGTGACGTCGTGGTGCTCGCGGTGGGTGCCGCACCGAACATCGGGCTCGCCCAGGACGCCGGCCTCACGATGGCCGAGGGTGGGGTTGCCGTGGACGCGGCACTGCGCACGTCCGCGCCGGACGTTTTCGCTGTTGGCGACATCGCCGCGCACGACCACCCCCGCTACGGGCGGCGGGTCCGGGTCGAGCACTGGGCGAACGCCAGGGACCAGGGCGCGCACGTGGCGGGCACCGTGCTCGGGCTCGACGAGCCGTACCAGGTCTCGCCGTACTTCTACACCGACCAGTACGACCTGGGCATGGAGTACCGGGGGCTCGCCGACGCGGAGCGCGACGAGCTGGTCGTGCGCGGTGACGTCGAGGCGCGCGAGTTCACCGCGTTCTGGCTGCGTGACGGGCGGTTGCGGGCGGCGATGAACGTCAACCAGTGGGACGACGGCACGGCGTTGCAGGCGTTGGTCGACGCCCAGGCCGCCGTAACGCCGGACCGACTCCGCAACGCAACCCTGGCCGACCTGACCTAGTGCTTTCAGGAAGACCGCGTGGTGCGCAAACCGGCCGTCGCCCAACCGCACCACCGCCGCGAGGTCGCCGTCGATCGACCTCCCGGGCGACCGAGCCCGCCGTCTGCGGAGCAGCGGCCATCAACACAGCTAACCTGGACGTCGGGAAGGGGGACCGATGACCCGGCGTGCGCTGCTCGCGATCTTGGCGTTGATCGCGGGTTTCGTCGTGTCCGGACCCGGCCCGACCACGCCTTCCGACGTCGTCGCCATCTCGGCCACGGTCGACGGCGTCCACCTGCCCGGCACGGCCACGCGCGGCACGCCCGCCGCGCACCCGGTGCAGGTCCACCTGGGCCAACCGCTGGACGGTGTCCAGCCCGCCGTGCACGTCACGCCCGCGCCGCCGGTGCGGGTGGACGTCGTGGACCCGACCCACCGCACCCCCGAGCGGGCCGGCCAGACGCCGCTCGGCGAACGCGCACCGCCCCTGACCTCCGGTAGCTGAACTCACCCGTTCCCCTCGCCCGGAGGTCCCTTCACCATGCCGCGCCCCAGCGCGCGGCGAGCGCTACTCGTCCGTGGGCTGCTTGCCCTCGGCGTGCTCGCCGCGTCCGCGTTCACCCTGCTCACCGTCCAACCGCGCCTCGGTCTCGACCTGCGCGGCGGCACCCAGATCGTGCTGGAAACCCCGTCCGAAGCCACTTCCGACGCCACCGACCGCGCGATGGAGGTGCTGCGCCGCCGGGTCGACGAACTCGGTGTGGCCGAACCCGTGCTGGCCCGTTCCGGCGACCACCGCATCGTGGTGGAACTGCCCGGCGTCCAGGACCCGACCGAGGCCATCGAAGTGCTCGGCCGCACCGCGCAGCTGCGCGTGCAGCCGGTGACCGGGCTCGGCGACGTGCCGACACCCGAGGGTGATGCGATCAGCCTTGGTGACGTCGTGATGACCGGCGAGGGCATCAAGGACGCCCGCGCCACACCCAACTCGCAGGGCGTCGGCTACCTCGTCGGCGTCGACTTCCAAGGTGACGCCCCACAGGCCTGGCAACAGGTGACCGCCGACGCCGCGTGCTCGCCGCCGGGCGACCCGAAACGGCGGGTGGCGTTCGTGCTGGACGGCGAGGTGGTGTCCGCGCCGCAGGTCGACCCGTCGGTGGTGTGCGGCACCGGCATGATCGGCGGCAGCACGCAGATCACCGGGCGGTTCGCCCAGGCCGAGGCCGAAGAGCTGGCGCTGGTGATCCGGTCGGGTGCGTTGCCGGTGCCGGTCGAGGTGGTGGAGCAGCGGACGGTCGGGCCGACGCTCGGTGCGGAGGCGATCGACGCCAGTGCCCGTGCGGCGATCATCGGGGTGGCGTTGACCGGGCTGTTCCTGATCTTCGTGTACCGGCTGGCGGGGCTGGTGGCCGTGCTGGCTCTCGCCGGTTACGCGGCCTTGGCGTACGCCGCGCTGCTGGCGATCGGTGCGACGTTGACGTTGCCGGGGTTGGCCGGGTTCGTGCTGGCCATCGGTATGGCGGTGGACGCGAACGTGCTGGTGTTCGAACGGGCGCGGGAGGAGTTCGCGCGGCGCAAACGCTTGCCCCGGTCGGTGGACCAGGGTTTCCGCGGGGCGTTGAGCGCGGTGGCGGATTCGAACGTGACCACGTTGCTGGCCGCCGGTCTGCTGTTCTGGCTGGCCACGGGGCCGGTGAAGGGGTTCGGCGTCACGCTGTCGATCGGTGTGCTGGCGTCGTTGTTCAGCGCGCTGGTGTTGAGCCGGGTGTTGTTGCAGCTGGTCATGCCGGTGCTGGAACGGAGGCCGCGGTGGAGCGGGCTGCACTCGTTGGGACGGGTGCGGACCTGGCTGACCGCACGCGGGATCACGCTGTTCCGCCGTCCGCGTCGTTGGCTGCTGACCGCCGGGTTGGTGCTGCTGGCGGCGGTCGGCGGCCTGCTGGTGCGCGGGCTGGAGCTGGGCGTCGAGTTCACCGGTGGGCGGATGCTGGAGTTCACCGCGCCCTCTGTGGACGCCGCGAAGGTGCGCGCCGAGCTGTCGTCCGCCGGATTCGCCGACGCGGTCGTGGTGACGTCGGGCTCCGACGGCGTCTCGGTGCGCACGGGCCCGATCGACTCGGCCGCGGCGGTGCGGCTCGGTGAGGCCGTCGACCGCGCGACCGGTGGCGCGGAGCAGGTGAGCAACGAGCTCATCGGCCCCAGCCTGGGGTCGGAGCTGCGGCGCAACGCGTTGATCGCGCTGGCCATCGCGGTCGCCGCGCAGCTCGCGTACCTGGCGGTCCGGTTCGACTGGCGGCTCGGCGTGGCCACCGTGGTCGCGCTGGTCACGGACGTGGTCGTGCTGGTCGGGGTGTTCGCGTGGCTGGGCAAGACGGCGGACGCGGTGTTCCTGGCCGCGCTGCTGACCGTGATCGGGTACTCGGTCAACGACTCGGTGGTGGTGTTCGACCGGGTGCGCGAGCTGAGGCGGACGCGCGCGCCGTTCCCCGAGGTGATGAGTTCGGCGGTGCTGCAGACCCTGCCGCGGACCGTGAACACGGGTATCGGCGTGCTGTTCGTGCTGGCCGCGTTGCTGGTGCTCGGTGACGGGTCGTTGGCCGACTTCGCGACCGCGCTGCTGATCGGCCTGGTCGCGGGCACGGTCTCGACGGTCTTGACAGCGGCGCCCGTGGCGATCGTGTTGGAGGACCGGTGAACACAGGACACGCTTTGCTCGCGGTCGGCGGTGCGTTCCTGGCCGCCGGCGTCATCGCTCGGGCGGGAGTCCGGATCGGACTGCCCACCATCCCGCTGTTCATGGTGGCCGGGATCCTGTTCGGCCCCAACACACCCGGTCTGTCGCTTGTGGACGATCCCGGCGAGATGGGCGTCCTGTCCGGACTAGGCCTGGTGTTCCTCCTGTTCTACCTGGGGCTCGAGTTCTCGGTGGACGACCTGGTGTCGGGCGGGCGCCGGTTGGCGTTGGCCGGTACCGGTTACCTGGTGCTCAACATCGGCGGTGGCCTGGCTTTCGGGTTCGCGCTGGGCTGGGGCACGCGCGAGGCGCTGGTGATCGCCGGGGCGATCGGCATCTCGTCGTCGGCGATCGTGACGAAACTGCTGGTCGAGGCGCGGCGGTTGCGCAACCCCGAGTCACGGCTGGTGATGGGCATCATCGTGATCGAGGACGTGTTCCTCGCGCTGTACCTGGCGGTGCTGCAACCCGTGCTCAGCGGCACGTCCGGTGTGTCCGCGCTGGTGGACTTCGCCAAGGCGTTCGCGTTCCTGCTGGTGCTGGCCGCGATCGCGCGCTGGGGTGGCCGGGTGGTGACCAGGCTGTTCGGTTCGGCGGACGACGAGCTGCTGGTCGTGTGCTTCGTGGGTGTGGCGGTCACCGGTGCGGCCGTCGCGCACGAGCTGGGCGTGTCCGACGCGATCGGCGCCTTCATGGTCGGTGCCGTACTGGGTGGTTCCGGCGTCGCGCCACGCGTGCACAAACTCGTGCTGCCACTGCGGGACGCGTTCGGGGCGCTGTTCTTCTTCATCTTCGGGCTGAGCATCGACCCGAGGGCCGTGGGAACGGTCGTGCTGCCGATCCTGGCGGCGGTCGCGGTGACCATCGTGCTCAACCTGGGCGCGGGCCTGTTCGCCGCCAAACTGCACTCGTTCGACCGGCAGCAGGCCGTGGACATCGGCTTGACCGTGCTGACGCGCGGCGAGTTCTCCCTGGTACTGGCGGCAATGGCGGTAACCGCCGGCCTGGACCCCCGCGTCGCCCCGTTCGTAGCGGGTTACGTCCTCCTGCTGGCCGTCGTCGGTCCGCTGGCCGTGCTGCGGTCGAACCGCCTGACGTGGCTCCTGCCGAAACGCCTGTTCGTGTAGCAAGGTGAACCCATGACCGGATTCGCCGCGTACCAGAACGAGATCTACCTTCAGGGCCTGGCCGGCAACCTGCCACCGTTCACCACCGACCCCGAGGGGCTGGAGGCGTCGGCTCGGGAACGGCTGGGGCCCGGGCCGTTCTGGTACGTGGCGGGTGCGGCCGGTGGCGGGGCTACGGCTCGGGCCAACCGGGAGGCGTTCGACGACTGGCGGATCGTGCCGCGGATGCTCACCAACGCCACCGAGCGGCATCTTGGGGTGTCTGTGCTGGGCACGGACATGCCCGCACCGGTTCTGCTTGCGCCGGTTGGTGTTCAGGCGATCCTGCACCCGGACGGGGAACTGGCTACCGCACGTGCCGCCGCCGAACTCGGTGTGCCGTTCGTGTTGTCGACCGCCTCCTCGCACACGATCGAGGAGGTTGCGGCCGCCGCCGGTGACGTCGCCCGGTGGTTCCAGCTCTACTGGCCGAACGACCCGGACGTGGCCGCGAGCATCCTCGACCGGGCGCGCAAGGCCGGGTACCGGGTGCTCGTCGTCACGCTCGACACGTGGACCCTCGCCTGGCGTCCGCACGACCTCGACCAGTCCTACCTGCCGTTCCTGCGCGGTATCGGGACGGCCATCCCGTTCTCCGACCCGGCGTTCCGGGCGGGGCTCGCCGCGTCACCCGAAGACGACCTGCCGATGGCGATCCTGCGCTGGGTGCAGTTGTTCACCGGCACCGACAAGTCGTGGGACCAGCTGTCGTTCCTGCGCGAGCACTGGGACGGGCCGATCGTGCTCAAGGGCATCCAGCACGTGGACGACGCGCGCAAGGCCGTGGACGCGGGTGTGGACGGCATCGTCGTCTCCAACCACGGCGGACGGCAGGTGGACGGTGCGGTCGGGTCGCTGGAGGTGCTGCCGGAGATCGCCGACGCGGTCGGCGAGCAGGTCGAGGTGCTGTTCGACTCCGGCATCCGCGGCGGCGCGGACATCGTCAAGGCCCTCGCGTTGGGCGCGAAGGCCGTGCTCGTCGGCCGTCCGTTCGCCTACGGCCTGGCGCACGGCGGGCAGGTCGGCGTGCGGCACGTGTTGCGCAGCCTGCTCGCCGACTTCGACCTCACCCTCGGCCTGTCCGGGCACCGCAGCCCGGCCGAGCTCAACCGCGAGGCGCTGCGTCGGCGCTGAGCTGCCGCAACCTGTTCTGCAACGTGGTGAAGTCGGCCGGCTGCACGGTGATCCACGGCGTGCCGTCGCCGCCGGGCGCCTTCGCCGACAGGTAACGACCGGTGATCGTGTCGAAGTAGGTCAGCGGCGCCGCGCAGCGCTGCTTGCGCCCGAACCGGTCACGCCGCGCGGCGTACAGCTGGCCGCCGCCGGTGCGTTGTTCGGCCAGCAGCTTGCGCACCTGCTGCGCCTCGCTGACGTGCGCCCCGGTCGGCCTGCTGGCTTGCAGGAACGACCCGCCCTCCTCGTCCGGCCGGGGCCGGCGCGGCTTGTCGGTCAACGCGTCCGCGGGCAGCGAGATCACGCCGCCACGTCCCGGCTTGGCCTCCGGCAGCGCCGACACCAGCGACTGCACCACGTCCTCGACCCGCACCGGCTCCAGCACGAAGTGCTTGTCCGCCCGCAACACCACGCGCAGCGCCTCGTCACCCGACTGCACCACCAGGGCGGTGCGCGTGTCGCCGTCGCCCTGGTTGAAGAACGCGTAGTACTCGGCGCTCGCGTCCGCGATCAGGCGCAGCGACCGGCCCAGGTCGGCGTGCACCTGCCGACCGCGTGCCAGACCCAGCCGTTCCAACTCGGCCCAGCCGCGGGCGGCGAGGTCGGCCAGGCCCGAGACGTCACCCTCGGCGAGTCGGTCCTCGTCGAAGTCGACCTGGGCCAGCAGCGCGTTGTGCAGCGTCGGCAGACCTTCGGCCTGCCAGGCGTTGTAGAGCGCGACGACCGGGATGGCGACCCTGGTGCGCAGCACGTTCCCCCCTGTTCACCTATTCGCCGATGACCGGCGGGGCCACCATCTTGCCGTCACCGAAGATGTCCTCGGTCTCCTGCAGGTACGACGCGGCCTTGTGTTCCTTGTCCTCGTCACCCTGACCGCGAGCACCACCGGCGCCCATACCCGCTCCCATACCGGCGGCACCGGCACCGCCCCGAGCACCCGCCGCACCGCCGGGCCCGAAACCGCCCGCGCCGCCGCCGGGGCCGAAGCCGCCGCGTCCCTCGCCGTGCCCCATCGCACCGGACGTGCCGCCGGGACCGAACCCGCCGGCACCGCCCATACCGGGACCACCCATGCCTGGGATCCGCCCGGCGCCCATCCCACCGCCACCGCCTCCGCCGCCGCGGCCCATGCCGCCATCGCCACCGCCACCACCGGGGACGCCAGGGACGCGTGGCACGCCCGGCGTGACCGGGGGACGGTTGCGCGGGTTGTTGGGGTTGCGCGGATCGTTCGGGTTGCGCGGGTCGTACGGCAACCTGGGGTCATAGGGCAACCGCGGGTCGTACGGCAGGCGCGGGTCCCTCGTCGGGTCCGGCGGCCGATACGGCACATCGACCTGGGGCTTGTTGACGTCGGGCAGCACCGACGACTTCCTGGTCGTGCCGTCGTCGTTCGTGCCCGGGATCGTCGGGTCGACCCACGACGGCTTCGTCGTACCGTCGCCGGTCTTGTCACCCGTCCCGTCGCCGGTACCGTCCCCGGTGCCATCGGGATCGTCCTTGCCCTTGCCGGGCTTGGGCGGCTGGATCTCGATCGGGTCTTCCTTGAGGTTGCCGTCGACCTCGCCGGGCGACTCGAACGTCGGCATGCTCGCGCTGGCCGCGTTGACCGTGGTGCCGTACGTGCTCAGCACCTGCATGTTGTGCGAGTTGACTTCCTGGCTCTGCTCGACCGCGTCGTCGTAGTCGGTGTCCCACGGGATCGCGTCGTTGTACCAAGGCTTGTCCGGCACGTCGACGGGCTTCTGGACTTCGCTCTCCGCGACCCGGAACGCACGGCTGATCTCGGCGGTGTTCTGCCCGGCGGTGGTGGCGCTGGTACTCGCCGTGTCCGACCAGCTGGCGAGGGGTGTGGTCGAGGCGCGGGCCTGATCGCCCGCCACGCCCTCCCACGCGGCGCCCGATTCGCGCACCGCCCGGTTGATCAACTCGCTGATCTGGTCCTGACCGGTGGCGATGTCGGTCCACGTCTGATCGCCGACGTCGGTCGTCTGCGACGCGCCCTTGCCCTCGCGGAACCAGCCGTAGATCTTGTTCGCACCGATGCCCAGCTGCAACAACGCGAACCCGGGTAGGTCCATCTCGACGTCGCCGGCCATGGCCCCTACCCTCTCAAGTTCCCGATCACGGTTTCCGCGATCGCGCTGGACACTGAGCACGGGTTCCCGTACTCGGGGAGTTTCTTGTCGTTCACGTTGATCTGGACGACGAAGCCCTCGCCCTTGGCCACCCCGACGGCCGTCGAGCACGAGCCGCTCTTTATGTCGATGAGGTCACTGTTCACCGCCGGGTATCCGGCCACCTCGGTCGGCTCGAACACCGCGAAGTCGTCGCGGTTCTGGTAGAAGCCGTCCAGCCCCTTGGACTCGGTCAGGAACGTGGCGCCGAAGCTGGTGCCGAAGGCGCGGTCGTCCGGAGTCCAGTCGCAGCCGCGGCCCGTCGGCGCGGCCCGTTCCTCGCCTGCCTTGGTGACGCCGCGGGCGGACAACTGGGCGGACGTCAGCATGTCGCACGGTCCGCTGAACTTCGACAGGTCCAGTTCGGGACCGGTGATCGCGGGCGCCTTGCCCGACGCCTCCGAGGTGTCGGTGGACCCGGTGGACGTGCTCGTCGCGCTCGTGGTCTCGGCCGCAGTCGGTGAGCCACCGACCGAGGTGCAGCCCGCCGCCAGCGCCAGGGACGCCGCAGAAACCACTGCCAGTACTGCTCGCCTCATCGACTATTTCCCCTCGCCCTTGAAGGCGTCTGCAGTGGTCTCGTCCTGGTTCTTGTATGTGTTCAACGAGGCCTGGATGCTCTGGATCGTGTTGTTCAGGGCGTCGAACGCCATCTTGTTGGCCCAGGCGTAACCGCCCACGTCCTCGCCGGCCGTCCGCTGGATGGCGAGGGTCGCCATCCCGCTGTAGACGTCCTTGCCGGGTGACCCCATGGACTGGAGCATGTTGGCGTCGCGGTTCAACTTCTGCAACCGGTCACGCGCGTCGGCTAGGCCGTCGATCAGCTTCTGGGCCTGCTCCGGGTCGACGCTGAATTGCGTCTGGGTGGACACCAGCCCCGCTCCCGGTCCGCTGGGCGCCACGGTGTCCGCCACGAACCCGATCCGCCGCATGCCCCCGCCGCTCTCGGCGTCCAACATTGCCGTGCTCCCCTCACGCTGAACTGCCCGAAATGATGATGGCACAGGGGTCCGGCCACGTCCGGGGTATCGCGGTGGTTACTCCCGGTGGGGGATGGACGTCCGATCTGTTCAAGACGGCGGGACCTCGGCGGGCCTACCGTCAGTGGCATGATCGAAGCAGCCCGTTCATTCCTCTGGCTCAACGCACGCGTCCTCGAACAGCGGCGGTTCCTGCACCTCTTCGACGGCGGGCCGGTCGAGCCCGTCACGGCGGCGGTGCTGGCCTACCGGAACGACGACGGCGGGTTCGGGCATGCCCTGGAGCCCGACGGGCGTGGGCCGACGAGTCAGCCATTGCACACGTACACGGCGTTGTCCCTGTTCGACGAGCTGGGCGTGACCGACCACGTCGGGCAGGCGTGCGACTTCCTGACCACGATCACCAACCCGGACGGGGGCGTGCCGAACAGCCTGGCCACCGCCCGTGACCACCCGCACGCGCCGTGGTGGCAGGTGTCGGAAGACAGCGACCTGCTGATGACGGCACTGCTGGCGAGCGTCCTGCACAAGATGGGCGTCGAGCACCCCTGGCTGGGCGGCGCGACCGCGTTCTGCTGGCAGCGCATCGGCGACCTGGCCAAAACGCACCCGTACGAGGCCAACGCGAGCGTCCGCTTCCTCGACCACGTGCCCGACCGGCCGAGGGCCGAACGGGAGGCGCAGCGGCTGGGCGAGCTGGTGCGCGACCAGGGGCTCGTCGACGTCGGCGAAGGCCAGGCGCCCGAGGGGTACGCGGCGGGGGAGACGCACAAGCCCAACCACTACGCGCCGACCCCGGACAGCCTGGCCAGGCGCTGGTTCAGCGACGACGAGATGGACCGGGACCTCGACGAGCTGGCCGCCGCCCAGCGGGAGGACGGCGGGTGGACGTTCCCGTGGCCCGCGTGGACCCCCGTGACGACCTACGAGTGGCGGCCGGTCATCACCATCGAGGCGTTGCTGACGCTGCGCGCCTACGGCCGGATCAGCTGACCCAGCGGCACGCCGGCAAGTTCGCGCACCTCGCGCGACAGGTGCGCCTGGTCCGCATATCCGGTGCGGTGGGCGATGTCGGCGAACGGCACGCCCGCCCACGCCAGCTTGACCGCCCGGTCGAACCGCAGCACCCGGTGCAGCACCTTGGGCCCGTAGCCGAACGCGGCCAGGCTGCGCCGGTGCAGCTGGCGGGCGCTGAACCCCAACGACCAGGCCAGTTCACCCACGCTGGACGACGACACGGCCGACGCGATCGCACCCACCACGGGCTCCGGCGGCGTCTCCCGCAACCGCGCCACCGCGGCCGACGCGAGCACCGCGCACGGGTCGTCGGCCGCACCGAGGGCGTCCTCCAGACGTGACGACGGCCCCCACAGCGCCTCCAGCGGAACGCGCTGGTCACGCAGTTCGACTGCGGGAACACCCAACGCCGAGGGCCCCACGCCGGGACCGAAGCGCACGCCGAACAACGCACCCGACCTCATGGGGGTCACGTGCCCGACCGTGTCCGGCCCGGCGACGAACACGTCACCGGTGGCGGCCGAGTAGATGATGTCGGTGCACCCGTCCGGCACGATCCGCGCCACGGCGGTCGACGGCGTGGTCCGCCGCCACACGCAGGCCACACCGGGGAACGGCTGTTCCTCGTACACCCGAACGATGGTAGTGGCGGGCCGCGCAGGAGGAGGCATGCGCGACCCGCCACGAGCACTTACGTGCCGAAACGGATCCAGTTCACGCTCACGTACGGCGCGGGCTGGCCGCTGGTGAACGTGATGTAGACGTCGTGCGTGCCGGTGATCCCGGAGATGTTCGCGGGCACCGTGCGCCAGCTCTGCCAGCCACCGGTGTTGGCGATGGCGAAGCTGCCGACCGGCGCCGCGGTCGGGCTGTCCAGCCGCACCTCGACCAGGCCGCTCACCCCGCCGGACGCGCCGGACGCCGCCCGTGCGATGAACTGCGTGGCGGTGCGGGAGCCGAACCGGACACCCGAGAAGCGCAACGAGTTGCCGTTGCGCAGTTGCGCCACCGCCTGACCGCCCTCGGCCGCCTCGATCGAACCGCCGGACCGCGACGTGGCCTGCTCGGCCTGGATGTCGGCGAACGCGTCCCACCCGCTGCCGCCGGGCGGGTTGGTGGTCGTGGTGGTCGGCGGAGTGCTCCCACCGGCCGTCCAGACCGCGACGTAGTCCACCAGCAGCGAGTGACCGGGCACCGTGGCCGAGGTCGGCGTGGCGTGGCCCGCGACGCCGTCGGGGAACGCGCCGCCCATGGCCAGGTTCAGCAGGATGAAGTAGCCCGCGTGGCCGGTCATGTTGTTCCACGTGGTCGCGTCGACCTGGTTCTGGTTGACGCTGTGGAACTGCTGCCCATCCACGTACCAGCGGAACGCCTTGGGCGACACGCTGTCGTCCCACTCGAACCGGTAGGTGTGGAACGCCGACTGGCACGACGCGCCGGGGCACGTCCGGCTCGCGCCGAGGCCATTGGTCTCGTTGCACGGCCCGCCGGGGTTCACGCCGCAGTGCAGCACGCCCCACACGGAGTTGATGCCGTTGACGTTCTCCATGATGTCGAACTCGCCGATGGACGGCCAGTTCCAGTAGTTGCCGCGGTAGGGCGAGCCGAGAGCCCAGAACGCGGGCCAGTAGCCGAGGGCGGCCTGACCGCTGACGTTGGGCATCTGGATACGGCCCTCGATGGCGAGCTTGCCGCCCGCCGGCGGCTTGAAGTTCGCCCGCTGGGTCTCGATGCGGGCCGACGTCCAGGTGCCCGCGCCGTCGCGCAGCGCGGTGATGCGCAGGTTACCCGCGCCGTCGAGTTTGATGTTGTTCGTGCTGTTGGTGTAGTTCTGGATCTCGCCGGTGCCCCAGTTGCCCGGACCGCCGGGGTAGGCGTGGCCGAGGTCGAAGATCCAGTTCGAGGACGACGGCAGCGTGTTCGCGGCGCCGTTGAAGTCGTCGCTCCACTGGAGCGTCCAGCCCGGCGGGGTCGGTGGCACCGCGGCGTCGGCCGCCATGGTGGCGACGACCGCGAGCGGCACGGCGGTGATCAGGGTGGCGGCGGTCGCGAGGACCCGTCGTCGTCGGCTCCGGCTGAACTCCATGAGCGGTGACCTCCTTGTCACTGTCCCTGCGTTCGGCACGACAACAAATTGCCTTCCACACTCATGAGAGCGCTCTCACGATGATCGTTCAAGCGACCGAACGGCGCAAAGGAGCTACTTCGCGTCCGCGTAGCTGTCCACCGGCACGGCTTTGAGCGGGAAGCGGACCGGTGTCCCGCCGAACACCAGCCGTGACGCCTCCTCGCCCGCCGCCGTCACCTCCGCGCACACGGCTTCGGCCAGCTCCTCCGGGCAGTGCACCAGCACCTCGTCGTGCTGGAAGAACACCAGGTGGGAGCCGCGCGCCGACTGGTGCAACCGCCGCCGCAACGCGCCGAGCAGCGCCGCCGTCCAGTCCGCCGCGCTGGCCTGCACCACGAAGTTGCGGGTGAACCGGCCCCAGTCCCGCGCCGCCCGCCGGGACCGGCGCAACGCGTCCTCGCCGACGTCCGTGTCGCCGGTCGCCTCGTGCCACGCGGCCGACGGCGGCGGGCTCGTCCGGCCCAACCGGGAGCGGACCATCCGGCCCTGTTCACCGGCCAGGGCGGCGGCCTCCACGTACCCGACGGCTTCGGGGAACCTCCGGCGCAGCACCGCCATCGCCGGACCCGCCTCACCGCCCGTGCCGCCGTACATCGCGGACAGCATCGCGAGCTTCGCCCGGCCTCGGTCGCCGTCGAACGCCTCCTCGGCCAGCGACGTGTACAGGTCGTCGTCCCCGGAGACCTCGGTGAACCTGCGGTCGTTCGACAACGCCGCCAGCACCCGCGGTTCCAGCTGCGCCGCGTCCGCCGCCACCAGCTTCCACCCCGGATCGGCCCGCACCGCCGTGCGCAGCGTGCGCGGGATCTGCAACGCCGCACCGCCCCGCGTCGCCCACCGCCCGGACACCACGCCGCCGACCACGTAGTCCGGCCGGAATCGGCCGTCCGCGACCCAGGAGTCCAGCCACGACCAGCCGTGCGCCACCCACAGCCGGGCCAGTTCCTTGTACTCCAGCAGCGGCTCCACGGCAGGGTGGTCCACGCTCTTGAGCACCCAGGCGCGGGTCGACGGGATGTCGATGCCCTCCCGGGCGAACGCGCGCACGATGCCCGGCGGGTGGTCCGGGTTGACCTGCTTTCCGCCGAACGCCGCCGTGATCCGGTCGGCCAGCTCCGCGAGCCTGATCGGCCGGACCCCGTTCACCGGACGTGGGCCGAGCACGTCCACCAGCAGCTTCTCGTGCACGTCCACCCGCCACGGCAGGCCGTAGTGCGTCATCTCGGCGGCGGCCAAGGCGCTCGCGGACTCGGCCGCGAACAGCAGCCGCAACTGGTCGGCGTGCCCGAGCGTGGCGACGAGTCGCTGCTGCTCGGTGTGCACGGCGATCACCGCGTCGAGCGGGTCGGCGTCACCGGGCAGCCGTTCCTGCTCGGGTTCGAACAGGGTCGGCTGGGTGTCGCGCTTGCGCGGCCCGTGGTCGTCCGGCACGGGCAGCCCGCGCAACCGGGCGATCGCCGCACCCAGCCCGCGCGGCTCGCTGTGCCGACCCTGGTACGCCAACAAGAGGTACTCGGCGTGCGCCAAGTCCTGACACCGCTCCACCCGGACACCGCGCGCCAACAGGTCCGGGTAGATCTCGGTCGTTTCGGCCCACAGCCACCGGGGTCTGTGCCGAACCTCCAAATCGGACACGGCCGCCGCCAGGTCCGACGTCTCCACCACAGGTCCTTCGGGCACCCCGGCGTCGGAGAGCACGCGCAACCGACCCGCGTTCTCCGCGTCCGACACCAGGGCAATGAGCATGCCTTTGATTGTGCAAGGAGGGTCCGACAGTGTTGATGGCCGCTGCTCCGCAGACGGCGGGCGAGGTCGCGTGCTGGGGGCGCACTCACCCGATCGTGGTGAAGGTGGGCGGGCACTATGGGCGGGTGGATCCCATCCTGTCGCCCGGTGAGTTGCTCGACCCGCGGCATGAGGTGGTGCCCTTCCACGGACGCGTGGACGAGTTGGCCGCGCTCGCACGGTGGCGCGGCGGCGACGGGATGCTCTCCGCCCTCCTCCTGCACGGTCCGGCCGGCGTCGGCAAGACGCGTCTGGCCAGGCACTTCGCCGCCGGTTCGACCGTCCGGGTGGTGGACGACGCCGACCTGATCCCCTGGCGCGACCTCCACCACCTGCTCCAGCAGCCGACCGGCCGCACGCGCGTCCTCCTCGTCGCCCGCAGCACGGGCTGGTGGTGGTCCGCGCTGCGCCAACGCGCGGCCGATCTCGACTACACTGCCGCCGACCTCGCCGTCACGGCCCGCCCGGACGAGCACGCCGCGTCCTTCGCCGCCGCCTGCGCCCACTTCGCCGACGCCCTCGGCCGCCCACGCCCCACCGCCACGCCTCCCAACGCGGCGACGTACCACGACCTGCACCTGGCCGCCGTCGCCGCCGTGCACGGCTCGCCCGCCGACAACCCGGTCGACCTGGTCCGCCGGCTGATCAACCTCGACCCCAACCCACCGACCCGCGGCCGGCTCGCGGAGGACGTCCTGGCCGTCACGTTGTTGGACGATCGGATCGAGTCCGAACGCACGCCGGACGCCCTGGAGACCCTGCTCCGCGCCGCCGACCGCTGGCCGCACGCCCGCCGTCGCGCCGAGGAGCTGTTCACCGCACACCCCGAACTGGCCGGCACCGCCACCAGCGCCACCCTCAGGGCACTCGTCGAGTCATCCGCACCCGCACCCGCACCCGCCCGCGCCGTCGCCCGCCGCGTCTTCGACGACCCCCGCTTCCACTGCGACCCGCTGCCCGCCGTGCTCACCCGCACCCTGCTGCACGACCGCGCCCACACCTCCGGGAAGCTGGAACTGGCCGAGCTGCACGGCGTGCTCGCCGCCCGCGCCGCCCTGGCCGCCCTCCGGGAAGAAGCGCTGACGGCGGCACAGCACGAAGTCGCCCTCTACCGCGAACTGGCCGAAGAGGACCCCGCCGAGCACCGCCCCGCGCTCGCGGACGCGTTGGGGGACCTGGGTTTGCGGTTCATCGCCGTCGGCCGCGCCGAGGACGCCCTCGCCGCCTCCGAGGAAGCCGCAACGCTGTGCCGGGTGATAGCCGCCGAGGACGACGACTGCACGTCACAACTGGCCGACGCGCTCGACCAGCTCAGCTTCCGCTACGCCGCGCTGGGCCGTCGCGACGAGGCGATGTCCGCGATCGGCGAGGCGTCCGGGTTGTACCGGCGTCTCGCCGCGGCGCACCCGGCGTTGTTCCGGGTGAACCTGGCCAAGGTCACCCACCACCACGCGATGCGGCTGTTCGACGCCGAACGCCACGACGAGGCCGCGTACGTCACGCGGGTCGCCGTCACGCAATGGCGGGCGGTGGCGAACGCGGATCCGCGCTACGAAGGCGAGTTCGCCCGAACGCTGGCCTCGATCGCGTCCCTGCTGTCCGCGCACGGCAGGCATGACGAAGCGTTGGAGGTGGTGGAGGAGTCGATCGAGGTGCTGCGCAGGCTCGCCCGCGCCAACCCGCGCGACTTCGAGCCGGAGCTGGCGTCCGCGCTGGACGGGCTGAGCACGTTGCTGCGCGGGCTGGAACGCCCGGCCGACGCGTTGCGCGCGTCCGAGGAGGCGGCGGAGTTGTTGCGCCGTTACTCGGAGCGAGCGTGAGCAGACCGGACTTGCCACGCCGAGCCGTGGACGCGGTGATCCTGGCGCACGCCGACCCCGGGACGGCGCGCGCCCGGATGCGCTCGGTGCGGGATCCGGCTACCCCGTGGTGACCAGCGACCGCAGGAAGAACGCCACGTTCGCCGGGCGTTCGGCCAGCCGCCGCATGAAGTAGCCGTACCACTCGTCGCCGTAGGGCACGTACACCCGCATGCGGTTGCCCGCGGCGGCGATGCGGTGCTGCTCGTCCGGCCGGATGCCGTACAGCATCTGGAACTCGTAGCTGTCCTGTCCCCGCCCCTTGGCCAGCTCCAACGCGATCGCGATCAGCCTCGGGTCGTGCGAGGCGACCATCGGATAGCCCTCACCGGCCATCAGGACCTTCAGGCAGCGCACGTACGACCGGTCGACGTCCACCTTGTCCTGGAACGCCACCGACACCGGCTCCCGGTACGCGCCCTTGCACAGCCGCACCCGCGACCCGGCGTACGCCAGGTCACGGCAGTCCTGCTCGGTCCGCTTCAGGTACGCCTGGAGCGCCACCCCGACCCACGGGAAGTCCGCCCGCAGCTCGCGCAGGATGCCCAGCGTCGAGTCCGTGGTCGTGTGGTCCTCCATGTCGAGGGTGACCGTGGTGCCGACCGCGCCCGCCGCCGCGCAGATCCGGCGGGCGTGCTCCAACGCGATCTTCTCGCCCTCGTGCGGCAGGAACTGGCCCACCGCGGACAGCTTCACCGACACCTCGGCGCGCAGCGTGTGCCCGGCGGCTTCGAGGCGGCGCAGCAGGTCCAGGTACGCCTCGACGGTGGCCGCGGCCTGCGCCGCGTCACGGGTGTCCTCGCCGAGGTGGTCCAGCGTGACGTACCGGCCGTCGGCCAGTACCTCGCCGGTGGTGGCGACGGCCGCGGCCACGTCGTCGCCGGAGACGAAGCGCTTGACGACCGGCCGGGTCAGCGGCGTGCGTTCGACCAGCCCGCGGATCGCCCCGGACCGGGAGGCGGCGAGCAACGTGGAGCGGAGCATGGTCACCCCTGGTGCGGGTAGCGGTAGGAGGTCGGAGCCGCGAACGTCTCCTTGATCGAACGGGGGCTCACCCAGCGCAGCAGGTTGTGCACCGAGCCCGCCTTGTCGTTGGTGCCCGACGCCCGGCCGCCGCCGAACGGCTGCTGGCCCACGACGGCGCCGGTCGGCTTGTCGTTGACGTAGAAGTTGCCCGCGGCGAACCGCAGCTCGTTCTGCGCGTGCGCGACGGCGGCCCGGTCCTGCGCGATGATGGCGCCGGTCAACGCGTACGGCGCGGCGCTCTCCATCTGCCGCAGCACGGTGTCGTAGTCGGCGTCGTCGAACACGTGCACCGCCAGCACCGGCCCGAAGTACTCGGTGGTGAACACCTCGTGCTCGGGGTTGCTGCCCAGCAGCACGGTCGGCCGCACGAAGAAGCCCTCCGAGTCGTCCGCCGTGCCGCCGGCGACGACCTCCAGCTGGTCGTCACCGCGAGCGGCCTGGAGCACGCCGTTCAGCTTGTCGAACGACCGCCGGTCGATGACCGCGCCCATGAAGTTGGCCAGGTCCGTGACGTCGCCCGTGGTCAGCGACTCGACGTCGGCCAGGAAGTCGTCCTTCATCCGGTTCCACACCGAGCGCGGGACGTACGCGCGGGACGCGGCCGAGCACTTCTGGCCCTGGTACTCGAACGCGCCGCGGACCAGCGCGGTGCGCAGCACGTCCACGTCGGCCGACGGGTGCGCGAGCACGAAGTCCTTGCCGCCGGTCTCGCCGACGATCCGCGGGTACGAGCGGTAGTTCGCGATGTTCGCGCCCACCTGACCCCACAGGTGCTGGAACGTCCGGGTCGACCCGGTGAAGTGGATGCCCGCCAGGTCCGGGTCGGCCAGCGCGACCTCGGACACGGCCAGTCCGTCACCGGGCAGCAGGTTGATCACGCCCGGAGGCATGCCCGCCTCTTCGAGCAGCCGCATGGTGAGGTGCGCGGCGAAGCTCTGCGTCGGCGACGGCTTCCACAGCACCACGTTGCCCATCAGGGCGGGCGCGGTCGGCAGGTTGCCCGCGATGGCGGTGAAGTTGAACGGGGTGATCGCGTAGACGAAGCCCTCCAGCGGGCGGTGGTCCGTGCGGTTCCACACGCCGGGGGAGGACTGCGGCTGCTCGGCGATCAGCTGCCGGCCGAACGCGACGTTGAAGCGCCAGAAGTCGATCAGCTCGCAGGCGGAGTCGATCTCGGCCTGCTGGACGGTCTTGGACTGGCCGAGCATGGTGGCCGCGTTGAGCGTCGAACGCCACTTGGTCGCGAGCAGGTCGGCGGCCCGGAGCAGGATCGCGGCGCGGTCGTCGTAGGACATGGCGCGCCACGCGGGCGCGGCCTGCTTGGCGGCGGCGATGGCGTCCCGGGTGTCCTGCTGCGTGGCGCCGTGCAGGGTGCCGAGGACGGCGCGGTGGTTGTGCGGCTGCACGACGTCGAAGCGCTCGCCACCGCCGACCCGCTGCTCCCCGCCGACGGTGAGGGTCAGTTCGGTGGGCTCCTTGGCCAGCTCGGCCAGCTTCGCCTGCAACTGCGCGCGTTCCGGGGTGCCCGGGGCGTAGCTCAGGACGGGCTCGTTCACCGGTGCGGGGACCGTGGTCACGGCATCCACAAGCAGCTCCTCACGCCACAGGGTTGGGTGAACCAACGGTAGGGCTTCCGACGAAGCGCCCCGTTGTCCACACGTCTAGGCTTGGCCATCCGCCGTTGTACGAATGGACAACAAGTGAGCCTGCGGCAGGTCCTGATCGCGCTCGGCGATCCGCTGGTCGAAGTGCAGGTCGCACCGCACGGGCTGGAGGGCGACGTCCTCGACGTGGTCATCCTCGACCCCGACGACACGCCCGACGTGCGCCCCGGCGACCTCGCGTTGATCATCGGTGCCCGCGGGCGGGCGGCGTTGCCGCTGGTCAGGGCCGCCGGAGCCGGGGGAGCGGTAGCCGTGGCGGTCAAAGTGCCGGTGCCCGTGCTGAGGCAGGCGGCGGCGGACGCGGGCGTCGCGCTGCTCGCCGTGCGGCCCGAGGTCCGCTGGGAACACCTCGAAGCGCTCGCCAAGGGAGTCGTGCACAACGCCCGCGTGACGGCCGACGCGGGCGCGGGCGAAGTCCTCGGCGACCTGTTCGGCCTCGCCCAGACCATCGCCTCGCTGACCGGCGGCATCGTCAGCATCGAGGACACCGCCAGCCGCGTGCTGGCCTACTCGCGCTCCACCGACGAGGTGGACGAACTCCGCCGCCTGTCCATCCTCGGCCGCCAAGGGCCCGAGCCCTACCTCAAGATGCTCCGCGAATGGGGCGTCTACCAGCGCCTTCGGTCCGGCGAGGAGGTCGTCCGCATCGACGAACGCCCCGAGCTGGGCATCCGCCGCCGCATCGCGGTCGGCATCCACGCGGGCGCGCAGCCGCTCGGCACGATCTGGGTCCAGGAAGGCGCCACACCCCTCACCGAGCAGGCCGAACGCGCCCTCCTCGGCGCGGCCCGCGTCACCGCCCTGCACCTGGTCCAGCAGCGCGAACCCGCCGCCGCGTTCCGGGAGAACCTGCTCGCGTCCCTGCTCGACGGCCGGATGGACGCCGGGGCGATCGCCGAGCAGATCGGCGCCGACCCGGAGAAACCGGCCGCCGTCGTGGTCTTCGCCCTGCGTGGTCAGGAGCACGCGGACCGCACCCAGCACGAGCTGCGCCGGGCCGAGATGACCAGTCTGATCTCGGTCCACGCCGCCGCGTACCGGCGCAGTGCACTCGTGAGCCAGCAGAACGGTCGCACGTACGCGTTGCTGACCGACCTGCCGCCGAAGGCCCCGCTGCTCACGCTCACCAAGGAGATCGTGGCCGCCGCCCGCAAGCACATGGGCCTGCACGTGCAGGGCGCGATCGGCTCCACGGTGTCGACCGTGGACGAGGTGATGATCTCCCGGGACGAGGCCGACCGCGTGCTCGACGCCATGTCCCGCGACCTCGACGCCGACGTGGCGACCCTCGAGGACGTCCGGTCACGGGTCTTGATCAGCGAAACGCTCGCCCTGTTGGCCGAGCACCCGCGAATCCGAGATCCCCGGCTCGACAAGCTCGATGGGGAACTGGCACGTTCCCTTTTGGCCTACCTGGACGAATTCGGTGACGTCAAAAGCGCAGCCGCCAAGCTGCACGTTCACCCGAATACCCTCCGATACCGGGTCCGACGTGCTGCGGAGGTCGGTGGTTTCGATCTAGACGACCCGCTACTCCGGTTGTTCGCCCAGTTGCAACTCAGGCTGGGATGAGCAGGTGGCCCAACGCGCCGTACCCTCCGGGAGTGAGCACCCAAGCCCGCGGCAGCGACTTCGCTGAATTGTCCAGGTTGGTCAAGCAGCAAGGTCTGCTGGACCGGCGCATCGGTTTCTACATCACGTTCCTCGTCGGCTTGATCGCCGCACTGGGGCTGACCGGGGTCGCATTGGTGTTGATCGGCGACTCGTGGTGGCAGCTGGCGGTCGCCGTCGTGCTCGCCATCGTCTACACCCAGATCGCGTTCCTCGGCCACGACGCGGGCCACCGGCAGGTGTTCTCCGACGGCCGGGTCAACCACACCACCGGCCTGCTGCTCGGCAACCTCCTCGTCGGCGTCGGCTTCGGCTGGTGGATGGGCAAGCACAGCAAGCACCACGCCAATCCCAACCACGAGGACGAGGACCCGGACGTCGACATCTCGGTGCTGGCGTTCAGCGCCGAGCAGGCCGCCCGCAAGCGCGGCTTCTTCCGGTTCGTGGTCAAGCACCAGGCGTTCCTGTTCTTCCCGTTGCTGCTGCTCGAAGGCTTCAGCTTGCACATCATCAGCACGGCCGCCGCGGTGCGCCGCGAGGTCAAGGGCTGGCGACTGGAGCTGGTGCTGCTGGCGACGCACGTCGTCGTCTACCTGACCACGGTGTTCCTGGTGATGTCCCCGGTGAAGGCGCTGGTCTTCATCGCGGTCCACCAGGGCCTGTTCGGCGTCTACATGGGCATCTCGTTCGCGCCCAACCACAAGGGCATGCCGGTGCTCCAGGCCGGCCACCAGCTCGACTTCCTCCGCAAGCAGGTGCTGACCTCGCGCAACGTCAGCGGCAACTGGTTCACCGACTTCCTGCTCGGCGGCCTGAACTACCAGATCGAGCACCACCTGTTCCCGAGCATGCCGCGACCGCACCTGCGCCACGCGCAGGCGCTGGTCCGCGACTTCTGCCAACGGCACTCGGTGTCCTACGCCGAGTGCGGCCTGTTCACGTCGTACGGGCACGTGCTGAAGTACCTGCACGAGGCGGGAGCTGAACTGCGCGGTACAGGAAAGCTCGCTCCAGCAGGGTCCAGGTAGTCGTCGTCACCAGGTAGACCCCGGCCGCCAGCGGCAGCACGGCGGCGATGAACACGGTCCCGAACGGCAGGAGCCGCAGCAGCTTCGCGAACGGCGGCTGCGGCCCGCCGTTCCTCAAGGCGACCGCCGCCTGCCACCGGGATGTCGCGAACGCGACCCCGGTGAGCACGGCGAACAGCGCGAGGAACACCGGCGTGTGCGCCCACACGCCGAACCAGTGCGTGCCCAGCGGCACGCCGAGCAGCGTGCCGTCCAGCAGCGGGTTCGGCGTGGTGACCAGCCGGTACATCACCATGAAGAACGGCACCTGGACCAGCGCGGGCAGACAGCCCGCGAGCATCGATGTGCCGTTCGACCGGTACAGCTCCAGCGTCTTCTCCTGGAGTTTGACCTTGTCCTTGCCGTACTTCTCGGTCAGCTTGCGGATCTCGGGCGCCAACGCGGCGCGGGCCTTCTCACCGCGCACGGCGGCGCGGCTGAGCGGGTGCATGAGCAGTCGGACGACGACGGTGAAGGCGACGATGGCCAGGGCGGGCGTGGCGAACCCGGCCAGGGCCGAGCCCAGGGCGTGGAACAAGGGGAGAACTCCGTCCTCGGAACAAGCGGAACAAGGGCCTCAGGAGCTGAGGCCGAGTCCGGGTGCTCGAGGACGGGGACGGCCCGCCGCGTCGGGGTCGCGCAGCCGCAGGAAGGCGGCGCGCAGTGATTTCTCGCGGATCGACAGCGACCGCACCCACGCGGGCGCGGCCTGCACCACCGGGGTGGCGGTCAGCAACAACACGACCAGCGCCACGGCCGTCACGGCGGCCAGCACTTCGGTCGGTGTGTTCAGCAGGGTGAGGGCGTAGAGCGCGGGCAGGTACAGCGCCAACAGCAACCGCAGCCTGGCCATACCCACCTCCCCCTTGATCTCAGTGCTCGCCTTCTCGGTCAACTCTACCCACGAGTGCCGGCCGTGCGGGGTGGTCATAGCGCACCGTCACATCGGCGTGCGGCTCGTACGAGGCGTACGCGGGCAGCGTCCACCGCCACTCGTCGGGCATCTGCCGTTCCAACGCGCCCGACGACAGCCAGAGGTGCACGGTCAGCTCGGCGGGCAGCCACTTGTCCAGCAGCACCGTGCCGTCGAGCAGCAGCACCCCGGCCGCGCCGAGCGTGACGTAGTCGGCCCGGTGTGCCCGGTCCGTCGCCGCGTTCCACAGCGCCGGCAGCACCCGTCCCGACCCACCGGGGTCCAGCGGTTCCAGCACTTCGCGCATCAACCCGCCCACGTCCAGCCACGAGTCGCGGAACGAGTCCGGGTCCTCGTGGCCGTACTCCAGCCGCACGGACGCGGGCCG
Source organism: Saccharothrix deserti (assembly GCF_009769385.1). GTDB lineage: Bacteria > Actinomycetota > Actinomycetes > Mycobacteriales > Pseudonocardiaceae > Actinosynnema > Actinosynnema deserti. Next base: position 87,285 of record NZ_VKAB01000012.1, on the reverse strand, counting down.
CAGGAAGTCCTGAGCCGAGACGCGCAGCACCGGACGTCCCAGCGCGCGCAACGGCTCCACCAGGGCGTCCGCCAGTTCGCCGGGCTTGGTCGGCAACGCGCCGTCGATCAACACCCGTGCCCACGACGAGCGCGGCAACGCGTCGATCCGCCCGACCAGTTCGTCCACCAGGGTCTGCGGGGAAAGAGGAACGACCTTCACGACAGCGGGTAGTCCTCCCAGCCGTCCGGCAGCACCGGCACGGGCAAGTCCGGGTCCGGTTCCCACTTGCCCCACGCCGGGTCCCACCACGTGGTGCCCGCGGTCAGCATCGCCTCGATCTCCTTGCCGGTGGCGTTGATCGACTCGGCCTGCTCGGCGGTGTACTTGCCCTCCGCGACCTGCTGCTCGAACTCGTCGCGGTCCAGTTCCTCCCAGTCGCCCTCGACCGGCACCCAGAAGTCCAGCGCGTGGTCGAGGGTGTCGAAGCCGAGCGGTGTGCGGCGGAACGGGTCCTGGAGGTTGAGGTACCAGCCCGCGAACCGGCGTTCCTCGCCGTGCCAGTACAGGTCGACCGAGTACGCGTCACCGGGCCGGTGCATCTGGAGCTTGCCCGTGCCGCGCCAGTGCGTCCGGCCGAGGGTCTGCCAGTGGTGGGGCCAGTGGTGCGGCGGGAACCCGAACGCCACGTCCGGCGCGGTGAACACAAGCAGGAGGTCGGGCTCGTCGAGGACGACCCTGGTAGGCGTCACCGCCCACGGTTTGCCGTGCAACACCTCGCGGCGCAACGCCACGTCCCCCGGTCGGAAATGCCCCATGCCGACCAGCCTAAAGAGGGGGAGGCAGGAGCCGGGCCAACCTCCCCCTCGGGCGTCACTTCTTCCAGGGCACCTGCGGCGACGCGTAGTAGTTGACGTCCATCACCCGCCACCGGTCGGCCTGCGCGGCGAGCCGGACCTTGAACTTCTCCCAGTCGTGCGTCGACCACGGCGACCAGCCCAGTTCCGCGATCGCGGGCAGCCGCGGGAACGCCATGTGCTCCAGGTCGTCGGAGTTGGTGATCGTCTCGCTCCACAGCGGGGCCTCGACCCCGCGCACGGCGTCCGCCGGCAGCCCCTCGATGTACGCGCCGGGGTTCCAGTCGTACGCGTCCTCGACGTCGGTGTACCCGGCCCAGTTCAACCCGAGCTTGGTGTTGGCGTCGTACTTCATGTCCAGGTACGCCTTGGTCGCGGGCGACAGCACGATCTCGCTGCCCCGCGCGGCGGCCTCGACCATGTCCGGCGCGACCGTCGTCGTGCCCCAGAACTGCGGCACCGCCGACGCGGGCGGACCGGCCTTGACGAACTCGTGCCAGCCGGTCGCGGTCTTGCCGTGCTTGGCCACCAGCGGCAGCACCTTGTCCATGAACAGGTCGAAGTCCGGTTCCGTCGTGGCGTGCGCCTCGTCGCCGCCGATGTGGATGTACTCGCCGGGCGTGAGTGCGGCGACCTCGCGCAGCACGTCGTCCACGAACTTGTAGGTGATGTCCTTGTCGATGCACAGCGAGCTGAAGCCGACCTCGATGCCGGTGTAGAGCGGCGGTGCGACGCCGTCGCAGTTCAGCTCCGGGTACGACGCCAGCGCGGCGTTCGTGTGACCCGGCATGTCGATCTCCGGGATCACCGTGATGTGCCGTGCCGCGGCGTAGGCCACCAGGTCCTCGTACTGCTCCTGCGTGTAGTACCCGCCGGGGCCGCCGCCGACCTCCGTGCTGCCGCCGTACGTGGCGAGCTTCGGCCAGCTCTTGATCTCCAGCCGCCAGCCCTGGTCGTCGGCCAGGTGCAGGTGCAGCCGGTTGACCTTGTAGAGCGCGATCTGGTCGACGTACCGCTTGACCTCGTCGACGGAGAAGAAGTGCCGGGCCACGTCGAGCATCGCGCCGCGGTGGGCGTAACGCGGGTAGTCCAGCACCCGGCCGCCGGGCGCGGTCCACGGCCCGCTCTGCTTCGTCTTCGCCTCCACCTTCGCGGGCAGGATCTGCCGGAACGTCTGCACGCCCGCGAACAGGCCGGCGGCCGTCCGCGCCCGGATCAGCACGCCCCGCCCGGTCACGTCGAGCTGGTAGCCCTCCGCACCGACCCGCTGGTCCGCGCCGACGAGCAGCAGCGAGATGTGCCGCCCGGACGCGCCGGGCACGACCGGCAGCCGGTAGCCCGTGGACGGGCGCAGCACGCCCGCCAGGAACTCGCCGACCTGCTTCGCCGCCACCGAACCGGGGTGGGTGTAGATCCTGGTGTCGGCGCTGAGCGTGAACGTCACGCCCGGACGCGGGGTGACTGTGACGGGGGCGGGCACGATGTGCTGCAACGGCGTCTCCGGAGCTGCTCGGGCGGGAACCGCCGTGCCCACCGCGCCGACGAACAGCAACGCGACGAGCGCTCGACCGAGCCCGCGCCGTCCGGCGCCTTCTGTAAGAAGCACTGACGTCCTCCTGGTCAGCGTGGATCACCGAGCGGCGGCCGGTTCACCGTTTCAGCCGCACCAGGAGGTGTCAAGGTCCAGACCAATCAACGCAGCTTCGGCTTGCCCAGCTCTCGCCAGACGGCCGGGAACCGGTTCTCCACCCGCTGCGCCGCCGCCGTCTCCAGACCGTGCAGCAGACCGAACGTGAAGCCGTTCTCCCCGTCGAGGTGGGCCTTCCCGCCCAGCTCACGCAGCACCGGCCGCGCCACCACGCTGTCCTGGTGCTCGCCCAGCAGCTCCTGCACCGCCTTGACCTTCTTGCGGTACTTCCTGGCGCTCTTGCCGAACCGCGGCTCGGACACCTCCACCGCGTACCGCAGCCGCTTGGCGGCCTTGCGCGCCTCGTGCAGCTCGACGTCGCTGTGCGCGCCCTCGGCCCGTTTGGCGAGCCTGCGGTAGGTCCTGTCGATCAGGTCCGGCAGCACCTTCGCGGCCTTCTTGCCGGCCAGCGGCGTGAACGGCGGCTCGGCGATCAACGCGTCGACCGCGTCGAGCAGCGCGAAGTACCGACCGCTGTCCAACGCCGCCACGGCCGCCTCGTGCGCGGCGCTCTCCAGCGGCGCGAAGTGCCGGACGAGCTGCGCCTTGGCCGAGCCGAGCACGAGGTCGGGGTCGAGCGCCGCGAGGCCGTTCTCGAACCGGTCCCGCAGCACCTCGAGATCACGTGCCTCGCCGAGCACACCCGCGAGCCACTTCAGCTCGTCGGTCAACTCGCGCGTGTCTTCGCGTTCCACGATCGCGCTGAACGCCTGGAGCGCGCTGCGCATCCGCCGCGTCGCCACGCGCATCTGGTGCACCGCGTCGTCCTCGTCCCGGCGCACGCGCGGGTCCTCGTGCTTCAACGCGTCGGCCTGGGCGCGCAGGTAGCTCAAGACCACGTCACCGGCGGAATCGCCGGTGGGACGCGACGACGGCGTGGTCGCGGCCATCCGGTCGGCCAGCAGCCGGGTCAGCTTCGCCGACGACGAGGACCGCGTGATGCCCGCGTCCGCCAGCCGCGCCTCGACCTGGTCCAGCAGCGCGACGTCACCGCGTTCGCCCAGCTCGACCTCGATCTCGCGCCACGAGTCGACCGGCGAGCCGTCCGCCAGCGACTGCCCGGACACCAGGTCCTCGACCACCTCGCTGAGCAGGTTGCCCCGGTCGTCCACCAGCTGCCAGCGCTGCCGCCTGGTCCGGATGCGCGCGACCGGCGCCAACTCGTTGCCCCGGGCGTGCACCTGGACGAGCGAGCCGAGCTGTTTGGGCGGGCGTTTGGCCGCACGGCCCGGTGGCAGCCGCACCTCTTGGCGGGTGTCCACGCCGACCGGCAGCTTCAGGTGCCAGCCCGCGTCATCGCCACCGGTGCGGCGGCGCAGCGTCAACCCGGCCCTCGCCAGCCTCAGATCGGCGGTGTCGTAGTAGACCGCCTCCAGCCGTTGCTCCTCCGGCCCGGCCACCGCGGCGACGCCGGGCAGATCGGCCAGGTCGGGCAACGGGGTTCCATCGAGTGCCTCGTATTTGCGTTCCGTTTCGTTCACCGAGCTCGACATGTACAAGACATACACCGTTTGGGTGCAGTTCAGACACAGTTACCGTCTGTGATCGGTCGTTAACCAGGTCGGGGGTTTGTGTCGGCCCGTACGCGTGGTCTTTCGGTTTCGTCCCTGGACGGGGCCTCGCGGTGCGGTTGGCTGGTTCGCGTGCCCACGGAGAAGGAGCGGCTCGACGAGGTCGAGCCGACGGTCGCGGACCTCGTTGCCACCACCCAGGCGCTGACGGCCGAACTCGGTCGGGTGAGCGCCCGTCTGCTCGTGCTGGAACGCAGGCTGTCCGGCGCCGGATCGGGGCCGGACGAAGACCTCGACTCGATCGTCGGCATCACCGAGACCGTCGACGCGCTGCGCGCCGCGTGGAACGCCGAACAGGAGTTGCTCGCCGACTCGGTCCGGGCCGAGCTGCAGGCCGACGTCACCGAGTACGAGTCGTTGAGGGAGCAGCTGAACGCGGGCCTGGCCAAGCTCTCGACCGGCCGCATGCCGCGCTTCGAGCGGGACGCGTTGCAGCACGAGGTGCAGAACCTGGAGTGGCGGGTCAACGCGCAGGAACCGGGCGCGGTGGACGCCGCCCAACGGCTGGCCGCCGACCGGTTGGCCGCCGAGACGCCGTGGCGCGCCGAAGCCGTGGTGGCGGGCGACAAGGCCCGCCAGGAAATCCTGGACATCGCCCGCGACCGCCTGAACCGCGCCCTGGCCGCCGACACCCGCCTACCCCTGTGGTTCCGCGTGGGCCTCGGCGAGATCACCAGCCCCGACCCGTCCCGCTGGGTGGAAGCAGCGGTCGCCCTGGTCGCCTACCGCCTCGAATACGGCGTCACGGACCCGATCTCCCCCCTGGGCGAGACCCCCTCCGCCGCCTCCGGCTTCGCCGCCTGGGTCCGCCGGGCCGAGGCCTACACCGACATCGTCGACCAGCTCGAGTCCCTGCGCCCCTGACCGGGAGTTATCCACAGGCAAGCCCCGACGCCCGAATCTTGTCGGTCCCATCTGGCAAGATCAAAACCGGGGATCCCCCGGGCGGGGACCCCTGCGAAGCATCGCCATCGCCACAACACCCCGCGAGCGGTCCGCCCCGCCGCGGAGCGGCGCGATCGACCACAGCCAGGCGACCGGGCCGCCGCCTGCGGAGCAGCGGCCATGTCACAGTCAGCAGGTCTGCAGCATCGCGCCCAGCGCGTCGCGCTCCGCCTGGTCCACGGTCAGCGCGTACAGGGTCTTCACCGACACCACGGCCCGCGCGTACGTGCACCAGTACGTCTGCACCGGCGGTTTCCACTTCGCCGCGTCCTGGTCGCCCTTGGACCGGTTGCTGCTCGCCGTCACCGCGATCAGCTGCAACCCGCCGAGGTCGTTGGCGAACTTCCCCCGCTGCTCGTCGGTCCACTTGTCCGCACCCGACCGCCAGGCCTCGGCCAGCGCCACGGTGTGGTCGATGTCCAGATCACGCGCGTTGGTCACGACCACGCCGTCGTAGACGCTGGTCCACGTCCCGGACGTCGCCTTGCACTCGCCATCGGTCTTCACGTCCGCGCCCTGCCGCTGCAACACCACCTCACGGGTGTCGCACGAGTTCCCCTGGCTGCTCCAGTGCGGGAACCGGTCACGGCTGTAGCCCGTCATCTTCCCCTCGGGCGCCACGGTCAACGCCGCCAGCTGCGCCGCCATGTCGTCACCGGGCGCGGCCGGACCGGTCGGCACGCCGCCGGACGGCGAGGTGGTCGGTTGAAGGGTTCCTGTCACGTTGCAGCCGGCGATGGCCAAAAGGATCACGACAACGCCGCTGACGATCGTGGTCGACCGGCTCATACACACATAATCAGTGATGACCGCACCGATCGGAACACCGGAGGCGCAAACGTCCGGAATAATCACATTTCGTGCGCCGCATCCGACAGCTGCTCGACGTGGTCGTGTCGATCGTGGTCGGGGCGTACGTCGCGCTCGTGGTCATGGGCACGTCCGAATTCGAACCCGCGATCACCGTGCCGACCGCCCTGCTGGCGTTGGCGGCCGCCGCCGCGTTGTGGTGGCGACGCCGCGCTCCCGTGCCGGTCATGGGCTTCACGCTGGCCGCCGACCTGGTCGTGCAACTCGTCGCGCCGGAGACGGTGTTCCCGGTGGCCGCGCTCGTCGCCACCGGCTCGCTGGCCGCCGCGCGTTCACCGTGGTTCTCCTTGCCCGCCTTGGGTTTGCTGCTCGCCCTGATCTCGCTGAACTTCCGCACCATCACCGCCGAGGACACGCAGTTCGTGATGGCGGTCGCGGTAGTGGTGTGGGCCTTGGGCGAGGCGGTGCGCAATCGGCGGGTCGCGGTGTCGCAGGCGGCCCAACGCGCGGTGAGCGAGGAGCAGGCCCGCATCGCCCGCGAACTGCACGACGTCATCGCGCACGGCGTCTCGGTGATCGTGGTGCAGGCCGCGGCGGCGGACGACGTGTTCGACCAACGCCCCGACCGCGCACGGGAAGCGCTGCGCTCCATCGACGCGACGGCACGGGCCACCCTCGACGAGTTGCGCAAACTCCTCGGTGCCGTCCGCCCGGAGGAACGCCCCGGCCTCGACCGACTGGCCGATCTGGTGGAACCGTTGCGGGCAGCCGGTTTGCGCGTAGAAATAACGCATGAATCCGCGCCGCTACCCGCCGGCGTCGACCTGTCCGCGTACCGGATCGTGCAGGAAGCGTTGACGAACACCCTCCGCCACGCCCAGGCCAGCCGTGCGGAAGTGTTGGTGCGCAACGATTCCGGCGTGCTGGACCTGGAAGTCCGCGACGACGGCCGAGGCGGCGTGGCGGGGTTCGGCCGTGGCATCACCGGGATGCGCGAACGCGCCGCACTCCTCGGCGGCACGGTCGACGCGGGTCCGCTGCCCGACGGCGGTTTCCGCGTGCACGCCCGCCTGCCGCTGGCGGTGACCGCGTGATCCGCGTGCTCATCGCCGACGACCAGGCGTTGGTGCGCGGCGGTTTCCGCATGATCCTGGAATCACGCGACGACCTCGACGTTGTCGGCGAAGCGGCGGACGGCGCGGAGGCCGTGGCGTTGACCGCCGACCTGACGCCGGACGTCGTGCTGATGGACGTGCGGATGCCGGAAGTGGACGGCCTGGAGGCGACCCGCCGCATCATCGGATCGGGAAGCCCGGCCCGCGTCCTGGTCCTGACCACCTACGACGTGGACGACTCGGTGTACGCGGCACTGCGTGCGGGCGCGAGCGGGTTCTTGCTCAAGGACGTGCGGCCGGCCGAGCTGGTGGAGGCCGTGCGGATCATCGCCCGTGGTGACGCGCTGCTCGCGCCGTCCGTCACCCGCCGCTTGCTGGACCGGTTCATGGACACGCTCCCCGCACCGTCACCACACGCGTTGGACGCGTTGACCAGCCGTGAGATGGAGGTGCTGCGACTGGTGGCGTTCGCCCTGTCGAACGCCGAGATCGCCGCCCACCTGGTGCTCACCGAGGCGACGGTCAAGACGCACGTGTCCGCGATCCTGCGCAAACTCGGCCTGCGCGACCGCGTGCAGGCCGTGGTGCTCGCCTACGAGGTGGGCCTGGTCCGTCCGCGCTCCATCTGAAGCCGGGCCGGTTCGGCCTGACGATCGTGGCCGCCGTCCTGTCGTGTTGGCGAGGTGGAGCACCGGCACGCGGCGGCGGCCGGCGCCCTCCTCACTCGCACGTGGTCGGGCTGGGTCCTGGTGGAGGAAGTCCACCTGACCGCTCGTCGCCCACGCCGGCCTCATCGTGCTGACGGTGGGCTTTCCTGTTCGTCGTGCGACAGGGAGCGGTCAGGGGCGGCTCGTGAGGTACCCGCCCATGTGCGTGAAGTACTCGCTCGCGGCCAACTCCGCGCCGTCCTCGGTGCGCACCCGCTTGACCAGCAGCGCGTGGTTGCGGCCACGGCGTGCCTCCGCGCCCGCGACGATCGCGACACCGTCACCCTCGCGGTAGAAGATCCGGCCGGGCGTGCCGCCGTAGCGCTCCTCGGACACGTCGGCCTCGACGATCTCCAGCCGCTTGCCCTTGTGGAAGCAGAACGCGCTCGGGTACGGCGCGCACTGGGCGCGGACCAGCCGGTCCAGCTCCTCGGCCTCCCACGTCCAGTCGATCCGCAGGTCCTCTTCGGCGCGCTTGTGGAAGAAGCTCGCCTTCGAGCGGTCCTGCTTGGTGAAGTCCGTGCGGCCCTTGGCGATCTCGGCCAGGCCGTCCACGGTGATCGGCCCGAACAGTTCGAGCGTCTTGCGGAACAGGTCGGCCGTGGTGTCGCGAGGGCCGACCGGGACGGCGCGCTGGAGCACGATGTCGCCGGCGTCCAGCGTCTCGTCCATCATGTGCGCGGTGACGCCGACCTCCTTCTCGTCGTTGATCAGAGCCCAGATCAGCGGCGAGAAACCCGCGTAGGCGGGGAGCAGCGAGTCGTGCACGTTCAGCGTGCCGTGCTTGGGGAGGGTGAAGATGTGCGGCGGGATCCACGTGCGCCAGTTCGTGGCGACGATGACGTCCGGCTCGACCTCCTTCAGGCGCTGGAACAGCTCGTCGTCGTCGGGCCGGTTGCGGATGACCGTCTCGACGCCGTGCTCGGCGGCCAGGTCCGCGACCGAGTCGCTCCAGATGCGCTCGTAGGCGTGGTCGCTCTTGGGGTGGGTGACGACCAGCACCACCTCGTGCTCGGAGTCCAGCAGTGCCTGGAGCGTTCGATGACCCCAGGTCTGGTAGCCGAACATGACGACCCGCATGGGGGCTCCTCCTTGCATAGGCTCGCCTAAGTTACCCAACCCTAACCTAAGTCCCGTGGGCTAGCCTGCGTGGGTGATCCTGGACCTGAAGTTGGTCGGCGGGCAGGTCGTGACGATGGACCCGGCCCGGCCGGTGGCGTCGGTGATCGGCGTCTGGGCCGGGCGGATCGTCGGCTTGGACGACGACGTGGCGCACCTCCCAGCGCGACGGGTCGTCGACCTCGACGGCGCGGTCGTGCTGCCGGGGTTCGTCGACGCGCACAACCACCTGGCGTGGGCCGGACGGGCGGCGCGGACGTTGGACATCTCGTCCTGCGCGACCGTCGCACAGGTCCTGGACGTGCTGCGCGACGCCCCGCGCTCCTCCGGTTGGATCGAGGTGGCGGGCTACGACCACCGAGCCCTGGATCGCCCGCTGACCTCACGTGATCTCGACCTGATCGGCCCGCGGATCTACGTGCAGGACCTGTCCGGCCACGCGTGCGTGGTGAGCGGCGACGTGCTGGCAGTGCTGCCGGCTTCGGCGTTGCGCGAGGCACAGCGGGACGCGACCGGTGCCCTGACCGGCTTCCTGGCAGAAGGCGCCCAGACGGCGGTCCGGGCCCTGCGACTGCCGTACTCGTTGGACGACATCGCGGCGGACGTCGAATCCGGTGCGCGGCAATGCCTTCGGGAAGGCGTCGTACTGGCGGCCGAGGCCGGGGTAGGCGGTGGCCTGCTGGGCAGCAGCCCGTTGGAGATCGAGGCCTACCTCCGCGCCTCGCTGCCGATCCGGGTGCAACTCATGGTCTCCGCAGACCGCCTCGAACCGGTGGCCGGCCACGCCGCCGACCGCATCCGCCGCGCCGTGCCACTCGGCCTGCGCACCGGTCTGGGCGACGACCGGCTGTCCATCGGCCCGCTCAAGCTGTGGACCGACGGCGGCATGATGGCCCGCACAGCGGCGTTGACCTGGCCGTACGAGGGCATGGAGACCGCAGGCCAACTCCAGGACGACCCAGAGCTGATGCACGCCGCGATCGTCGACGGTCACGCCGCCGGCTGGCAGCTAGCCGTACACGCGATCGGTGACCGTGCGGTCGACTTCGCGCTCGACGCGTTGTCGGAAGCCCAACACGCCGTCCCACGAGCGGATGCGAGGCACCGCATCGAGCACTGCGGCTTGGTGCGGCCGGAACAACTGGACCGGATAGCCGAGCTGAACGTGATTCCCGTGATCCAGCCGACGTTCCTGTGGGCGTACGGGAACGACTACGCCGAGATCATGGGCCCCGAACGGGCGCCGTGGATGTACCGGGGCAAGGCCTTCCTCGACCGGGGCATCGTGCTGGCGGGCAGCTCGGACCGCCCGGTGGCGGACGGAAAACCGTTGCGCGCCATCCAGTTCATGGTCGAGCGCCTGTCGAAGGAGGGCCGGCCCATCGGTCCGGACGAGGCGGTCACAGTGGAACAGGCGATCGCCGCCTACACCGTCGGCGCGGCCTACGCCTGCCGACGCGAGCACGTGCTGGGCACCATCACGCCGGGCAAGCTGGCGGATTTCGCCATCCTCGACAGCGATCCGCGAACCTGTGACATCTCCAAGATCGGCGACATCGAGGTCCGGGCCACCGTCGTGAACGGCGAGTTCGCCCACGACCCAACCAACTTCACCACCAACTGACCAACCCCACACCAATCCGCCGGCGACCGACGAGGCCACCAACCCCTGCCGGACCACACCGAACCGGCGGTGGCCGACGAGGCTCGATTTGACATGGGTTCGGGTGCCATAGGCTGGTCGGAGCCGGCAGGCGTGGCGGGACGCTCTTCCCCGCCACGCCTGCCGGCTGCGGCCTGCCTCCGGTGCCCGTAAGGGCCCCATGTCAAATCGAGCCGGGACCGGACCACAAACCCCAAACCACCGTCAGGCGCTCATCCGCCAGTGCACGACGTACCCCGCCGCCTCGGCCGCGATCAGTGCGTCCAGCTTCGCCAGGTTCGTCCGCCGCGACATCCGGAACGCCCGCCCCCGCCGCGCGTCCAGCACGAGCGGAATCGCGCCCGGCAGGGTGTCGGACACCGTCTGTTGCAGGATCCGCAGCCCGACGTTCGCCGCTTCCTGCGTCATCGGCGCCTCCTTCATGTACACCAACACCGCCGCCCGCGACCCGTCCGGCATCCGCAACCCCAGGTGCGGCCGAACCCGCAACGCCAGATCACCGGTCTGCCACCGTGCCGCCCCAGTCGGCACCCCCGTCGCTCTGGTCGCCCGCAACCACGGCAGGAAACCCTCCCTCAACTCCTCGAACGCCCGCGGTTGCCCGGCCCGCGGCTGAAGGTGCGCCGCCGCCACCGCCTTCTCCAACTCCGCCGCCGGATCGGGCGAGTTCGCCGCCCGCCGCATCGCGTCCCGCATCGGGTTGTAGAACCCGGCCACCCACTGCTCGGACGACAGGTAGATGCGCCGCTGGTCGGACACGATGTTGATCCGGCCACGCTGGCCGCTCATGACGTACTCGGTGAAGGACAGGGCGGTGACGCTGATCGGCTCCACGACAAGCTCCCCTCGCGCGATCGAACTCGTGTTCGATTCTACCGTCGGGGTCCGACAATCCGAGGGCTGCGAACGGGGGCCGCACACGATCGGACCGCACGCAAACGGGCTAGTCGCGGACCTTCTGCGGGCCTTTGCGGACCTTCTTCGGTGCGCTTCGGTCGCGCTTCAGTCGCGGACCTTTTTCAGCAGCGGCCCGAGCTCCGGGTCGGCCTCGACCTCGTCGAAGATCCCGGCCAGGACTTTCTCGTAGAACGGCAGCGCGTTGGCGTACACCTCACGCCCAGCCGGCGTGATGCGGCTGAACACGCCCCGCCGATCCGTCTCGCACAGCTCACGCGCGGTCAGCCCGGACTGCTCCAACCGGGCGACGAGCCGGCTCACCGAACTCTGGTTCAGCCCGATCACCTCGGTCAGCTCCTGCATCCGCAACTCGCCGTCCGGCGCGTCGGCCAACGCGCACAGCGCGGTGAACTCCGACATCCCGAAGTGGAACTCCCGCTGCAACGAGCGTTCCAGGTTCGCGTTGATCCGGTTGTGCAGGGCCCGGAGACCGGACCACGTGGCGCGAGCGGACAACTCGACCCCCTGGAGTGCAGGTATGGGTATACATCTTATGCCCGCGGCGTCAGCCGAACGGTCGGCAAGCGGTCTTGCGCCCCACGAACGGCGCAGCGCCTAGGCTTCGGGGTCTTGGGGGAAGGAGCCCCGCGTGAGCGAACGACCGGACATCGACCTGACCAGGCCGAGTGCGGCCAGGGTGTACGACTACTCCCGCAACTCGGGAGCTCCACAACTCCACAACTCCGCTCCCGAAAGCCGACGACTGCGACGCGAACGGCCGGCACCCGAAAAGGGCACCGGCCGTCAGTCATCGCCGCACTACTTGCCGCACTACTTGTCGGCGGGCACCCGTCCCTTGACCACAACACCCTCCGCCGGCGCGACACCGCGCTGGTCGGCAGACGAGGCCGAAGAGCCCAAAGAGCCCGAAGAGGTCGAGGTGGCGGCCGTGATCTGCCACAGGTAGTAGTTGCCCCAGTCGTCGAGGAAGAACACCCGCTGCTCGGTCCCACCCGCAGAGACGAACGTCGGGTCCGTCACCGATGGCTCATCTACGTTCCCGAGCCAAGTCCCGCCCCACGAAGCCGAACCCGGAGCGGTCTGGTTGTTCCGCACCACCTTCCTGTCGCTGTCACGCGCCACCGCCTCCACGACGCCGTGCACGTTGAGCAGCGCGCTCGGCGCGCCGACGAACGTGCGGCCCGCGCTGATGTCGGTCCACCCCGTGCCGCTGAAGCCGGTAGCGCCTTCCTTCTGCGTGTACAAGCGGTTGTCGGCCGCCCGGACCACGAGCTGCACCTTGCCGTCGGCGAACACGACCGCACCCGGAGTCGCGGCAGCGGTGATCCCGCCCGCGACCCTGGTCGGGCCGAACACACCGTTGGTGAACTTCTTCACCGCATACACATTGCTGACAGCCCGGTAGGCGATCTCGAAGCCGTCACCGCTCGGCACGACGGTGAACTCGCCCGTCATGTTGTACGCGGTGGTGCTGGTCGCCTGCCGCCACGGCTTGAACTCGCCCGTCGGGCTGAACTGCTCCGAGTACCAGAGCCTCGCGCCGTCCACGGCGAACGCGATCAGGTGGCCGTTGGCGCCGCGCATGAGCACCGGGCTGCTCGACAGCGCGCCGTTGACCGGTGCCGGACCGGTCCACAGGTTGCTGCCCGTGGTGTTCTGCGTGTACGCCCGGGTCTGCGCCCCGGTGTCGCGGGCCATCGCGACGAGCCGGCCGTCCTGGCGCTGGGCCAGCGCCGCCTGGCCGGAGTGGCCCTGGAAGCCCGACAGGGCCTGCCACTCCACCTGCTCGGAACCGGTCGCGCTCTGGTTGCCGCGCTGGAGCACGCCGCTGTTGGAGACGAACGCGATCTCCAGGCGCTGGGTGCTCGAATTGAGGACCATGTGCGCGCGCTCGTTGTTCGGCGCGGGCACGGCCGGCGGCGTCACCACGGCCGGTGAGACCAGCTTGCAGGCGTCGATGTCGACGCCCACCTCCGAGATGCCGGGCCAGCTGAGGACGTACTCCTTCTCGGTGCCCTCGGCGCCGTGGACGCTCTTCTTGGTCACCGGGTCGTACCGGTACCAGTACACGTCGCCGTTGCCGTACACGCCGTAGATGATGTCCGCGCCCGGCGAGACGATCTGCTTGTAGCCGTTCCAGCCGGTGCCGAACCGGGTGGCGTAGTCGAGCCAGCGGCGGTTCTTCCAGTCGTAGTGGTACCGGTAGAGGGTGCCGTCGTCGACCGCCGGGTCGCGTGCGTAGAGCACGCCGTCACCGGCGGCGAACACCTGGTCGTACTTGCCCCACCCGGTGTCGATGATCGTCTGGGTCCACGTCTTGGCCACGTCGTCGTAGACGCTGTGCTGGAGGTCGCCGACCGCCAGCGCGCCGTAGAAGTGGTTGTTGGAGTCCACGGTGATCCGGAAGTGGTACCGGGGGTCGTCCCAGCCGGTCCAGCCGGTGGCGATCTGCTCGCTCACCCCGCCGTTGGCCCAGGACGTGCCGTTCCAGTGGTGCCGGTGAAGCGCGCCGTCGGTGCGGATTATGTACTTGTACCCGTTGGCGCCGCTGAGGAAGCGCGAGTTCCACTCGTTGCCGATGTGCCGGTCGGTGGTCCAGTTGCCCAGGCCGGTCTCCGGCTCGGCGTGCGGGCGCAGGTGGAACTGGTTGTTGGTCAGGGAAGCGAAGAAGTCGGCGGACGGCTTGCACTGGACGTCGGTCGCGACCTGGCCCAGCTTGCAGCTGTCCACGGGCACCATGAAGTTGTCCACACCGGACCAGGGACCGACGTTCTCCCGTCCGCCCGAGTTGGCGCCGCCGGTCCAGATGTCCTGCGCCGGCAGGTAGCGGTACCACCACAGGTTCCCGCCCGGCTCCATGCCGTAGACGATGTCGGCGCCGGGGGAGGCCATCTGCTTGAAGCCGTTCCAGCCCCAGCCGACGTTCTTGTCCTGCTGGAGCCAGGTCGCCGTGTCGGCGTCGTAGTGGAACCGGTAGAGCGTGCCGAATTGCACGGCGGGGTCGCGGGCGTAGAGCACGCCGTCACCGGCGGCGAAGATCTGGTCGTACTTGCCCCAGCCGGAGGCGATCACGGTGCGGGCCATGGCGCCCGTGGCCTCGTCGTAGACGTGCAGGGCGAGGTTGCCGTCGTAGCCGACGGTGTAGATGTGGTTGTTGGCGTCGGCGGTGACGCGGTAGCGCACCGACGGGTCCTCCCAACCGGTCCAGCCGGTCGCGATCTCCTTGGAGACGCCGCCGTCAGCCCAGCCGCCGTTGATCCAGCGGTGCCGCTGCAACGAGCCGTCTTCCCGGATGTAGAACACGTAACCGTTGGCACCGGCGAAGAAGCGCGTCTCCCAGCCGTTGCCGATGTGGGCGTCCTCGGTCCACGACGCGCGACCCGAGGCGGGGTCGACGAGCGGGCGGATGCGGAGCGCCGGGCTGTTCGTCATCGCGACGAACACGTTGGCGGTCGGAGCGCACTGCGCGGTCTCGACGGCGTTGGCGACGTTGCCCGCGGAGGTCAGCACCGGAAGGCCGACCACCCCCAGGACGGCGACGAGCGAGAGCCGCGCCAGACGTCTCCACGACTGGCGCCAGGGTCTGGTCTTCGAGTGCCCCGGTCCGGCCTTTGAATGCCCCGGTCTGGTCATTGAGTGCCCCTCGATGCGGGCGCGCGAAAACACACGTGGGTGTTCCACGCGTCCGTAGGTAAATAGCTGCCATCCCCCCGTGGGATGTCGACAGCGGGCTTTCTACCAGAAGTTTTTCCGTTGCGGGAGAGCGAGAACGGTGTTGAGACGGCGTTGCTGCGAATGCGCGCGCGTTACCGGAAGTGGTTACTGACACACCTCTTGTGATGCCCGGAAAGCCCACTTAAGCTCCCCGTCGCGCTGTTGGGGCGCGTGGAGTTTCCGGGGGAGATCCGATGGTCGGCCGTCGCGCCGCGCGCTTCCGCGCGCCCAGATTCCTGGTGCCGCTACTGGGTTTGTTCCTCACGACCACCTTGGTCGTGGGGGTCGCGGGCCCGAACTTCGACTGGGCTCCCTGGTCGGGCGGCGGCGGTGAGGACACCGCGGAGCTCTCCGAACGCCTCGACCGCGCCCGGGACATGGCCGCGGACCAGGAGTGGGGCAGCGCCGACGGGCTGCCCGACTCGACCGACAGCCGCGACGGCAACTGGGGCATGCCGGTCTCCGAGCAGTCCAAGTACGCGCGGCCCGAGTTCAAACAGCCCTCCGACGCCGCGCGCAACGAGGCGCGGGTCGTTGACGTCTCCCCGAACCCCACCGGCTTCGACGCGGCCACCAGCACCGAAGTGCCCGCCGACCGGGGCCGCAACGAGCGCACCTACCGCAACACCGACGGCACCCGCACCACCGAGTTCAGCAACACCCCGGTCAACTACCGGCTCCCCGACGGCGGCTGGGCCCCGATCGACCCCGCCCTGGTCGGTGTCGTCGACGGCGACGGCGACGGCTGGCACAACCGCGCCGACCAGGTCGACGTGCGCCTCGGGTGGTCGGCCGCGGCCGGCGACCTGGTGCGCGTGCGGCTCGACGAGGAGCACGAACTGGCCTACGGCCTGCGCGGCGCGCGTGACGTCGCGGGCCGGGTCGACGGCGCCACCGCCACCTACGAGGGCGTGGCCGACCAGACCGACCTGCGAGTCGAATCCGTGCCGGGCGGCGCCAAGGAAACCGTGGTCCTGCGGGACCGCACGGCACCCCGCACGTGGGACTTCCCGTTGCGGCTCAAGGGTCTCACCGCGAAGCTCGCGGACGACGGCGCCGTCTCCCTCGTGGACGGTTCCGGCGCCGAGCGGATGCGCATCCCGACCGGCTACATGGTCGACTCCGCGCCGGAAACCCCGGCCACCTCGCACGGCGTGCGCTACGAGCTGGTCGACGGCGGCGGCACGCTGCGGGTCGCGCTCGACGGCGCGTGGCTGGACGACCCGGCGCGCGTCTACCCGGTGCTGGTCGACCCGAGCGTGTTCGAGGGCCGCGGCACGCAGAGCATGTACGTCGCCGGCGGCACGAAGGTGAACAACCCGAGCGAGCTGCGCATCGGCCTCAACGGCGGCGCGGTGAACAGCTCCTACGTCGCGTTCCCGGACGTGGTGTCCCGCCTGCGCAACCACAAGATCTTCGGCGCGGCGCTGCACGTGGTGAACTTCGACTCGAACACCTGCGCGCCCCGGCCGCTGACCGTGCACCCGGTCGCCCAGCCGTGGTCGGTCGCGGGCGCGCCCGCCGTCGGCGCGCCGATCGCGGGAGCCTCGTTCTCGCACGGCTTCATCGCCCTCGGCCAGACCCGCTCCGCGTGTCCCGCCGCGGGAGAGCTGATCGACCTCGGCATCGGCGGCCAGCAGCTGGTGCAGGACTGGGTCAACGGCGGGGTGAACAACGGGCTCGCGCTGCGCGCCTCGGACAACGCCACCACCGGCGGGTTCAAGAAGTTCACCGGCGGCAACTCGGCGAACCCGCCGAAGCTGTACGTCACGCACAGCCCGTACGACGCGCGGTACACCGTCGAGCAGCCGATCCCGAACCCGCCGGTCACCCGCGTGCAGGACGGCGTGGTGAAGATCAAGGTCGCGAACACGGGCGCGACCACGTGGACCGCGTCCTCCTACGACCTGGCCTACAAGCTGTTCGACGCCAACACCAACGCGCAGCTGGCCACCGTGCGCTCGGCGGGCCTGCCGCACGACGTCGCGCCCGGCCAGGAGGTCACGCTCGACGCGGTCGTCGAGAAGCGCGACCAGGGCGTGTACGTCCTGGACTTCTCCATGCGGCACAACGGCCTGATGTTCACCGACGAACAGGTCGCGCCGGCCCGCATCACCCTCCAGATCTTCAACATCCCGCCGGTCGTCGGCGAGCAGTACCCGCCGGCGGGACACAGCGTGGAGACGCTGCGCCCGCAGCTGTGGGCCAAGGGACAGGACCACGAGAACGACCCGCTGCAGTACCGCTTCGAGGTGTGCGAGAAGGACGGCCTCGGCAACCCGGTGTCCTGCTTCGACTCCGGCCGCCAGCCGAACGTGTACTGGACGCTGCCCGCGGGGAAGCTGCACTGGGACAAGGTCTACCTGTGGCGCACCTGGCTGTGGGACGGCCAGTCGGAGAGCGAGGGCCTGCCGTTCTCGGCGCTGCTCACGTCGGTGCCGCAGCCGGAGGTCACCTCGCGCCTCGGCAACGCCCCGTACACCGGCAACGGCCTGGGTTTCGACCCGATGGTCGGCAACTTCACGACGGCCGCGGTGGACGCCACGGCCGCCACCGTCGGGCCCGAGCTGAACGTCGCGCGCACGTACAACAGCCTCGACCCGCGCCAGGACCTGGCGTTCGGCACCGGCTGGTCGTCACGCTACGACATGAAGATCATCACGGACAGTGATGGTTCGGGTAACGTCGTGGCCACCTACCCCGACGGCCAGCAGGTCCGCTTCGGCCGCAACCCCGACGGCAGCTACACCCCGCCGCCCGGTCGTTCCGCCACCCTCACCGAGTTCCCCGAAGGCGAGGGCGGCGGCTGGCGGCTGGTCGACAAGGACCGCACGGTCTACACGTTCCGCTTCGACGGCGTGCTGAAGTCCGTCCGCGACAGCGCGGGACGCCTCGTCGAACTGGTGCACAACATCGAGGGCCGCCTGTGGAAGGCGATCAGCCGCACCAGCAACCGCACCCTGTTCTTCCGCTGGGAGAACGGCCACGTCGTCGAGGTCAAGACCGACCCGGTGGACGGGAAAGCGCTGACCTGGGTCTACCGCTACGACGCGCACCGGCTGCTGGAGGCGTGCAACCCGGACGGGCAGTGCACCCGCTACCAGTACGACAACGGCTCGCACTACCGCAGCGTCGTGCTCGACTCGCGCCCGGACTCCTACTGGCGGCTCGGTGAGGCGGGCGGCGCGGACGCCAACAGCCAGATCGGCGTCAAGCTGGGCAAGGACATGGGCCGGTTCGTCGGCTTCGGCCCGAACAACCACGGCAGGCCGGGCGCCCTGGTCGGCAGCGACGACCGCTCGGCCGAGCTGAACGGCAGCGCCCACATCGCGCTGCCCGACCGCGCCCTGAACAAGCACCGCGACCTCGCGGTGGAGCTGTGGTTCCGCACCACGTCGGCGGGCCCGCTCGTCGGCTACCAGGACAAGCCGCTGGGCGAGACCCCCGGCGCGGGCGCCCCGCTGCTCTACATCGGCTCGGACGGCAAGCTGCGCGGCCAGTTCGGCACCGGCGTGGTCGACCCGATCACCAGCTCCGGTGCCGTCAACGACGACAAGTGGCACCACGTGGTGCTGTCCGGCTCGCTGGCCACCCAGACGCTGTACCTCGACGGCGTCGCGGTCGGCACCCGCGACGGCGTGATCGACCACCCGCGCCTGGAGTTCGCGCAGGTCGGCGCCGCCCACTCGGTCGGGTCGTTCCCGGGGATCGGCAGCGGGCGCACCTCCCTGGCCGGGTTCGTCGACGAGCTCGCCGTGTACGCCCGGCCGCTGGGTCCGAACCAGGTCGCCGCGCACCACCGCGCCCGCGAGGCGGGCGACCAGGTCACCAAGGTGACCATGCCGAGCATGAGGGTCGCCGCCGAGGTGACCTACGACGGCTTGCACGACCGGATGAAGGAGTACGTCGACGGCGACGGCGGTCGCTGGCAGCTCGGCGTCCCCACGGTCGGCGGCTCCGAGACCAACGTCATCCGCTCCGTCCGCGTCGCCGACCCGGGCGGCCGGGCGCACTACTACGACTTCGACGGCCTCAAGGGCCGCATCCTGCGGCAGGTCACGCCGATCGGCACGGGACCGCGCCCCGAGGACGTCGTCGGCCGTGACTGCACCACCAACGCGGACGGCATCGTCACCTGCAACGGGCTCGTGGTGAGCCTCGGCGTGCGGCTGTACGACTACGACGAGTCGGGCTTCCAGACCACGGTCGTGGACGAGGAGGGCAACAAGGCCACCCTCGTGCACGACGACCGCGGCAACCTCACCCGCAAGACCACGTGCCGCAGCGAGGACAGCTGCCAGACCACCTACCACGAGTACCACCCGGCGACGGCAGACCCGACGGACCCGCGCACCGACAAGCTGGTCGCCGTCCGCGACGCGCGGTCGTCCG
Source organism: Saccharothrix deserti (assembly GCF_009769385.1). Lineage (GTDB taxonomy): Bacteria > Actinomycetota > Actinomycetes > Mycobacteriales > Pseudonocardiaceae > Actinosynnema > Actinosynnema deserti. The sequence continues at coordinate 67,808 of NZ_VKAB01000012.1, read as the reverse complement.
GTCCGACCGACAACACCTACCTGACCACGTCCGAGTACACCGACTTCGGCGACCTGGCGAAGGAGACCAACCCGGACGGCGGCTCGACGTTCCACAGCTACACCGACGGCACGTCCGACGCGGTCGGCGGCGGCAAGGAGCCGGCGCGGCTGCTGAAGTCCACCACCGACCCGCGCGGCGCGACGACCGTCAACCGGTACCACAGCAACGGCGACCTGGCCGAGACGCTGTCGCCGTCCGGTCTGCGCACCGCGTTCACCTACGACGCGCTGGGCCGCAAGCTGACCGCGACCGAGTACTCCGACGCGCACCCGGCGGGCGTGCGCACCACGTACCGGTACGACGCGCTGAGCCGCGTAGTCGAGGTGACCTACCCGGCCGCCACCAACGCGGTCACCGGTGTCTCCCGCACCGAGCGCGAGACCACCGAGTACGACCAGGACGGCAACACCACCAAGGCCGAGGTGGTCGACCTGGCCGACCCGGGCAGTCCGCGCACCTCGACGTTCGAGTTCGACGACCGCGGCCGGATGAGCCGGGCGGTCGGTCCCGAGGGCAACGAGGCGTCGTTCGGCTACGACCAGTTCGGCAACCGCACGTGGGCCGTCGACGCCAACGGCGTGAAGACCACCTGGACCTACACCGCGCGCAACAAGGTCGCCCAGGTGCGGCTCGTCGGCTGGCACGGCAAGGCGATCACGCCCGGCGCCACCGACGTGCCGCCGTCCGACCCGGAGACACCACTGCCCGACCTGGTGCTGGAGTCCAACCAGTACGACCACGCGGGCCGGCTCGTGGTGCAGGCCGACGCCATGGGGCGTCGCACCACCTTCTCCTACTACGGCGACGGCCTGGTCCGCGAGATCCGGGCGAGGGCGGACAACAAGCCGGAGACGCAGGCCCTGCTCGTCCAGCACAACACCTACGACGCCGCGGGGAACCTGGTCCGCCGGGTCGGCCTCGGCGGCACGGTCGTCACCCACGAGGTGGACGCCACCGGACGGCTGGTCGCCACCACCCGGGAACCGGAGACCCTGCGCCGGCGCACCGAGTACCGCTACGACCTCAGCGGCAACGTCACCCGGGTCGCCCGCAGCGGTGCCCACTCCGGCACCGGGCCGTTCAGCGCGTCGTTCGCCGAGGTCGTCGACTTCGAGTACGACCTGGCCGGCCGCCAGGTCAAGGAGGCGCTCCAGGGCACCACCGGCCCGGTCGTCACCCGCACCAGCTACGACCAGCGCGACCTGGTCACCAAGGTCGTGGCGCCGCTGGGCAACGCGACCGGCGGCGTGGCCGCCGACCACACCACGGAGTACCGCTACGACGAGCGCGGGCGCACCACGGCCGTCGTCTCGCCGCCCGTGAGCGCGGAGGAGAACGGGCAGGCCGCGACCGTGACCCGGCCGACCACGACCACCGGCTACAACGCGTTCGGCGAGGTCACCGAGATCCGCAACCCGGCGGGCGGCGTGATGAAGCTCGGCTACGACCGGGCCGGTCGGACCACCCTCACCGAATCGCCCGGCTACCAGGCGCCCGGCGCCTCGTCGCCGCTGGTCGCGACCGTGCGGGCCGAGTACGACGCGATGGGCCGGGTCACCAGGACCACGGACCCGGGCGGCGCGGTCGTCCGGATGTTCTACGACCAGCGCGGACGCGTGGTCGAGAAGCAGGACCCGAAGCCGGACGCGCCGGGTGAGCCCGGTGGCAGCTGGCGGTACAGCTACACCCACGCCAACGAGTTGCTGTCGTCGACCGACCCGACGCTGGGCGAGGTGCGGCGCACCTACGACCAGTTCGGCCGGCCGCTCACCGAGACCGCCGTCGAACTGCGGCCGACCCCGGCGGCGCACGAGACGAAGTTCGCCTACGACGCCGCCGGCAACCTGGAGACCACCACCTCGCCGAAGGGCGACGTCACCCGGTACGGCTACGACGCGCTGGGCCAGCGCACCAGCGTGACCGACCCCGCGGGCGTCGTCACCCGCTTCGGGTACGACAGCTTCGGCAACCAGGTCTTCGCCCGGGACGCCGAGGGCCGGGCGCACTACGTGAAGCTCGACCGGGCGGGCAACCAGGTCGCCGAGCTCGACCTCGACGCGGCCGACCGGACCCTCCGCACGGTCCGGCACACCTACGACCTGGTGGGCAACCGGCTCACGTCGGTCGACCCGATGAACCGCACCACCCGGTACACCCACGACACCCTGGGCAGGCTCACGCAGCTGGTCGAGCCGGTGTCGGACACCGAGTCGATCACCACGTCCTACGGCTACGACACCTCCAACAGGCGGACGCGGTTCACCGACGGTCGCGGCAACACCACCGTCTACACCTACAACGCGCTGGGCAAGCCCGAGTCGGTCGTCGAGCCCGCCACCGCCGCCCACCCGACGGCCGCGGACCGCACGTGGACCGCCGCCTACGACGGCAGCGGCCGCCCGACGGTCCTGTCCGCGCCCGGCGGCGTGACCCGCAACCTGACCTACGACGCACTCGGCCGCATGGTGAAGGAGACCGGCGCGGGAGCCTCGGCCGCCACCACCGACCGCGAGGTCCGGTACGACGCGGTCGGCCGCACCACCGCCGTCAGCGCGCCCGGCGGCACCAACACCTACGGCTACAACGCCCGCGGCCTGCTGCTCTCGGCCACCGGCCCGTCCGGTGACGCCACGTTCGACTACGACGAGCAGGGCCGTCTGGTGTCGCGCACCGACGCGTCGGGCACCAGCGGGTTCTCCTACGCGTCAGGCCGCCTCGCCACCGTGCGGGACGGCGTGACCGGGGGGTCGATCGGGTTCGGCTACACCCCGTCCGGTCGGCTGGGCACGATGGACTACGGCGCGGGCCGGGTCCGCGAGTTCGGCTACGACGACCTCGGCCGCGAGGTCTCCGACGTCACCAAGAACGCCGCCGGCGCGATCGCGGCGTCGATCGCCTACACCTACGACCCGAACGACCGGTTGACCAAGAAGGTCTCCACCGGCACGGCGGGCGCGGGCGAGCAGACCTACGCCTACGACCACCTCGGCCGGACCACGTCGTGGACGGCGAACGGCGCCACCACCGAGTACGGGTGGGACGCGTCGGGCAACCGCGTGCGCAACGGCGCGAAGACGGCCGTGTACGACGAGCGCAACCGCGTGCTGTCCGACGGCGACTACACCTACCAGTACACGGCACGCGGCACGTTGGCGTCGCGCACCAGCTCGGGCTACCAGGAGAACTTCTCCTTCGACGCCTTCGACCGCCTGATCCAGGTCGGCGCGACGTCCTACGCCTACGACGGTCTCGACCGGCCGGTGACGCGCGGCGCGCAGGCGTTCCGCTACGCCGGCGCGGAGATCGACGCGGTCAGCGACGGCACGGCCACCTACGGCCGCGGGCTGTCGGGCGAGCTGCTCTCACTCGCGCAGGGCGCCGACAAGCGACTGCTGCTGTCGGACAAGCACGGCGACGTGGTGGGCGGGTTCGACCCCGCGACAACGCTGACGTCCCTGCCGGACTCGACCGCCTACGACCCGTGGGGCAACCGGACCGCGGACGTCGGCACGAAGCGCAACGTCGGCTTCCAGGGCGACTGGACCGACCCGGACACCGGCCGCGTCAACATGGGTGCCCGCTGGTACGACCCGGCCACGGGCACGTTCAGCAGCCGTGACTCGGTCACCCGGGGCGGTCCCGGCTCGGCCGGCTACAACCGCTACCTCTACGGCGTCGGCTCCCCGCTCAACGGCTTCGACCCGGACGGCCACGGCTGGTTCTCCGACGCGGTGAGCTGGGTCGGCGACAACATCAGCACGATCGGCCACACGGCACTCGACGTCGCGGGACTGGTCCCGGGCATCGGCGAGATCGCCGACGGCATCAACGGCGCCTGGTACCTGGCCGAGGGCAACTACGTGGACGCGGGCCTGTCGTTCGCGGGCATGGTGCCGTTCGCCGGCTGGGGCGCCACCGCCGCCAAGTGGGGCAACCGGGGCTACGACGCGGTGCGCGGCGCGGACAACGTGCCGACCCCGCGCACCCCCGACGCGCCGAGTGGCCGCACCCCGGACTACTCGACCCCGAAGAACGTCCGGGGCCCGGACGGCGTGCCGATCAAGAAGAGCAACGGCGTCCCGTCCACGAGCAAGGCCGTGCCGGACGCGCGCAAGCTGGCGGCCGAAGCGGCGGCCCGCCGAGCCGCCGCGGCCCGTGCGGCACTCCAGGCGGCGATCGCCCGCACGTCCGCCGCCAAGGCCGCCGTGGCCAAGGCGGTCAAGAACAACCCGCTGCCCACGATGCAGGCGGCGTTGAAGCCCCGGATCGCCAACGCCAAGAACATCGTCTCCGCCGTTCCCAACGCACCCGCCCGCATCGTGCAGGCGACCGTGACGAACGTGCAGGACCTGAACAAGGTCTACGAGACGATCAAGACGGCGATGCTCGGCGCCGGCAAGGAAGTGATCAAGGAAGCGGCGCAGGCCCAGGTGTCGGAAGTCCTGGCGACGTCCGGCATCCCGTACGCCGAGAACCTGATGGACCTCGGCGGCCGCAAGAAGAAGTCGCCCGGCACCAAGGGCAAGCAGGCCAAGGGGGAAGCGGCCGGTGGCGCGTCCTGCCGGGTGTCCTACGACTCCAACAGCTTCTCCGGCGACACCCCGGTCCTCATGGCGGACGGGAGTCGCAAGCCGATCGCCGGCGTCGCGGTGGGCGACCAGGTCCTGTCCACCGACCCGACCACCGGCGAAACCGGCCCGCGCACCGTCACCGACACCCGCTCGCACCAGGCGGAGCGCCTGCTCTACGAGATCACCGTCGACGGCGCGGACAACCTGGTAGCCACCGACGAACACCCGTTCTGGGTCGAGTCCCTGCAGAAGTGGGTCCACGCCAAGGACCTCGAGCCCGGTTACACCTTCGAAACCGCAGACCACCGCCCGGCCACCGTCACCGGCACCCGCCCGTTCTCCCCGGACCGCGAGGTCCACAACCTCACCGTCGACGGCCTGCACACGTACTTCGTGGGCGCCGGCGCGGCCGCGGTACTCACGCACAACTCTGCTCCCAACGCATCAGCCGGCGGCGCTTGTGAGACCTTCTACCGGGGAGTCTCGACGGCGGAACTGGAGTTCCTCGAAGGTTCCAAAGGCAAGCTCTGGCCGAAGTACGGTGAGTCGTTCGTCACGCAAAGCGTCGACTACATCATCGGACTCGCCGCGCAGGCAGCGGCCAATGGAAATGACCAGTACACCTACGATCACCTGATCCGGTTCGACGTCAAGCCCGGGACGCGTGATGCGCTGCTCGCGGTCGGCGCCCGCGACGGGGTCATCTCGGCGGGTATCGCGGCAGCAGGACTCGGCGGCCTGCCCGTCCTGGCCAAAGGGCGAGCAGGGCGGAACCAGGTGCACATGAAATCCGAAGGTGGTCACTTGAACTACGGGCTCCGCAGGGGCTCGGTCAAGGTCTTCAACTCGGGGATCCTCGATTGGGGAGTGGTGGGGAAGCTCGATGACTGATGTCGACTGCCGGGACTTCGACCGGGCGCTCCGCGATGGAAGCGTCGACCTCCTCGAACGGCTGCGGTCGGTGGAGGTGTCGGACGGGGACGAGCGGTGCATCGTCGAGGGGTTGGAACACACCTTCGCGCGCGAGGATTGGGACGGGTTCGAGTTGTACGTGCTCGCCGCACAGCGAAAACCTTCGGGGGAGGCGGTGCCGCTCTTGTGCGCGGCGCTTCTGCTGAAGGATGAACGGGTCTTCCCCGAGGAGGTGTTGGCCGCTCTGAACCCGGTGGCGGACGCGCGAGCCGTCCCCGCTCTTCGGGAGATGCTCCACTGGCGGCCGGAGTGGGACGAGTTCCACGCCATCGCGGTCAAGGCACTGTGGGCGCTGGCCAAGATCGACGACGACGGTGCCCGCGCCCTCGTGGCCGAATCCGCGGCCCGCGGTCCGCGAGTGCTCAGGGATCTGGCGCGACAGCACCTCACCGGCTGACCGGGGCAGGCGTGGGCTTTCCGGTGATCCGTTCCGCGGCGACTTCGTCGAGCAACTGTGTTTCGGCACCGCCGACCTGTCGGTGATCAGGCACAACGGTGCCCTGTTCTTGATCGACACCCTCGAGGAGGCGTCGAGGACCACGTCCTCGACGGCGAGCGCGGACGACGGCGCGGGGCTGAGCGGGTGGTTGTCCCGATTCCCACCTTCGAGTGATCGAACGGCCTCCGCACCTGCCGGTGTTGTAATTTCGTTACCTGGCAGGTGCGGCTGCCGCCGAGGCTCCTCCTGACCCGGTTGGAGCGGGTGCCTCCAGAGCGCGTCCCGTCGGGCGTGCCCGCATCCCCACCGACTCCCGTGGTTCGGCTTGTGACGAACCCGGTGATGCCGACCGGGCGGCGGCCGGAGGTCCCTCGTGCTGACAAACTCCGACCTGCGCAAGCGCTGCTGGTGCACCGGCGAGACGCCGAACGCGGTGCGCCGGCAGCGCGGTCGGGCCGACGGCGCGCTCGTGCCCGCCGCGGGCCCCGGCCAGGAGCGGTTCGAGGCAGGAGTCCTGCAGGCGGTGGTGCGCGCCATGGCAGGCATGCGACGGCGAGGGCACCCGCTCCGACCGACGTCCCTGATCGGCCGGGTCCGGCTGGACTCCCGGGTGGTCGGCCTGCGCGTGCACGACACCGCGCTCGACCACCTGCTCGCCGAAATGCTGCCGGTGCTCGTCGGTGAACGGCTCCGCGGCGTCCCCGACCTGCGCGCCCGCCCCGGCCGCGACCACCTCGACCTGGGCACGCCCGACGGCGAGTTGCGCCTGCTCGGCGTCACCCGGAAGCGCTGGCGGCAGGCCCTGGAGACCGGTCTGCCCACCGAACCGCCGGACGGCCACGCCACCCCGCGGCCGTCACTGCCCACCGCGCTGATGAGCGGTGTCCTGCGCAGGCTCCCGTTGTGGCGCGGCGCGGCCTGGCTGGACGCCGTGGTCGTCGGGGACGCGCTGGAGCTGTACTGGCGGGGCGGTCCGCCGGCCGAGGCGGTCGCCGCGATCCTGACGCGTTCCGCGTGCGCCCTCCCCGGCACGGACGCGGTGCCGTACACGTTCCGCAACGCCGTGCGAGGCGTGGCCCTGACCGCGTCCACGTCCACGTCCGCTGAAGAGTCCCACCACCCGTACCCGGAGTGGGCATGGGACCTGTGGCTCGCCACCTCCGTGCCGGGCGCGGCCGTGCACGAACGCGCCGTCCGCCCCCTGCGTCCCGCGGCCGGTCTGCCCGACGTGTGGGAGCAGCCGGAGATGCGCGCCGCCCTGGCGCTGCGCGACATCGACACCGTGTACCACCTGCTGCTGCGCCACGGCGTCCCGCGCCACCACCTCGCCGCACTGACCGGCCAGTCACCCCAAGAGGTGGACGACGTCCTGGCGGGCCGCAAGGTCGAGTCCTACGACACCCTGACCGACATCGCGAAGGGCCTCGGAGTTCCCTTGGGCTACATGGGTTTGGCCCACGACGAGCAGGCCGCGCCCGACGTCCGGTGCGACTGCGAGGAACTGGACGAGCGCACCAAACGCGACCAGTTCCTGGCCCACGCCGCACTCGTGACCGTTGGCTCGACCACAACCACCTGGGGCTGTCGGGCCAAGAGCTGCCGTTCCGCCCGTCCCGTGTAGCTCTCGCACCCCTCCCGTGCGTGACCCCGGCAGGGTGTCGCTACGGCGTTGTGGCGATCCAATACTGGTCGACGTGGACAACACGCGACAGCTCGGCGAGTTCCTCCAGGTGCGCCGTTCGCAGCTCAGGCCGGAGGACGTGGACCTGCCGAGCTACGGCGAGCGCCGACGGGTGCCGGGACTGCGGCGAGGGGAACTGGCACTGCTGGCCGGGGTCAGCCCGTCCTACTACGCACGCCTGGAACAGGGCCAGTCGACCAATGCCTCACCCGAAGTGCTCGACGCCCTCGCCGGCGCCCTGCGGCTCAACGACACCGAGCGCCGACACCTGCACGAGCTGGCAGCCGGTAGTCGTCGTCGCACGAAGCCACGTCGGCCCGCACCCGAGCGGGTCGCCCCCGCAGTGCGGCAACTGCTCGCAGCGCTCGGTGACGTGCCCGCCGTGGTGCTGGGACGTCGCAGCGACGTGCTGGCCTGGAACCGGACGGGCCACGCCCTGTTCGCCGGGCACGTGGAACGCGATGCCCCGGAGCGGCCCGACCGGCGGCCGAACATGGCCCGGCTGCTGTTCCTCGACGCGCACACCCGCGCCCTGTACGCCGACTGGCCGGCCAAGGCCAAGGCGGTGGCGGCGTCCTTGCGCACCGTGTCCGGGCAGTGGCCGGACGACCCGGCACTGGCATCACTGATCGGCGAGCTGACGGTCAAGAGCCCCGAGTTCGTGTCGCTGTGGGCGGACCACCGGGTCAAGGCGCCAGGTGATGCCGCCTACGAGATGCGGCACCCGCTGGTGGGCCCGCTGACGGTCACCCAGCAGACGCTGCTGACCGAGCGGGGCCACCACATCGTGGTGGCGACCACCGAGCCGGGCTCGTCCTCGCACACCGCGCTGGCACTGCTCGCGCACAGCGCGTCCGCAGGTCGAGCGGTTGAGCACGACCTGTCGACGCCCACCTCGCCGCTGCGCGGTTAGCCACACGTCCACAAGCCCTCTCCGGGGTCTCTCACCGTTCGTCCCGCGAACGGGTCTCTCCGGGCGCACCCGCGCGCCCAAAAACAGCGTGCGCCTCATCGCGCACCACATCAGTGAGGAACTCATGCGCAAACACAGGATCGCCGCCGGGATCATGACCGCGGCGGCGGCGATGATGGTCGCCACGACACCAGCGGCAACAGCCGATGCCGTGCCAACCGCCCCGGTCGACGTCCAAACGGATGCACGCATCGCGGTGCACTTCGACCTGGCTGCGGGCCAGATGCCGGAGAACGTCGCGTTGGCGCCGGACGGCACCGCCTACGTCACGTTCGCCGCCGCACGTCAGGTGGCCGCGATCGACCGACGCGGGAACACCCGTGTGCTGGCGACCCTGCCCGCACCCGCGGACGGCGGCGTCAACACCCCCGTGCTGCGCTTCGCCCTGACCACGGGCATCGTCCGCACGTACGACGGCGTTCTGCACTTCCTGTACGCCAGCGGCGACCCCACCTCCACCGGCCTGTACCGCCTGGTGCCGGGAGGAACGCCGCAGCGCATCGCCGCGCTGCCCGCCGACGGCCTGCCCAACGGTCTCGCCCTGGACAGCCGCGCCGGTGTCTTCTACATCACCGACTCGGTGCGGGGCACGATCTCCACCGTGCCGCTGCGCGGCGGTCGCGCCACCGTCTGGTCGGCGGCACGGGAACTGGCGCCCTCGGGCTTCCTCGGCGCCAACGGCATCAAGGTGCGCGGTGGCGCCGTGTGGGCCACCAACCTCGACCAAGGAACCCTGCTGCGCATCCCGCTGCGGGCCGCCCGCCCCGGTCCCGTCCGAGTCGTGGCGAGCGGACTGGTCGGCATCGACGACTTCGACTTCGCCGGCGACGACGTCCTGGCCGCCCTCAACGGACCCAACAAGATCGTGCGCATCGCGGCCGACGGCACCGCCGGCACGATGCTCACCAGCGCCGACGGACTGCAAAACCCCACGTCAGTAGCTGTGCGCGGCGGCGTAGTCCTAGTGCTCAGCGCCGCCTACACGACCGCGCGGGACCCGAACATCATCATCGCCGCACTGCCGCGTCGCTGAACGCGAGGGCTCCACATGCGGCACCACGCGGCATGATCAAGACCGCCGACTAGCGGGTTGTTGCCGTCCCCTGACCTGTCGTTGCAGGTCAGGGGCTCGTCCTTCGAGCGCCCCCGGCAGGATTCGAACCTGCGACCTCGGGATTAGAAGTCCCTCGCTCTCTCCACTGAGCTACGGAGGCTGGAGGGGCTGTGACCACGCGCTGTAGCAGCGTAGCCGCCCCACCGGACACATCGTCCGGAAGACGCGGTGCGTTTCCGTCGAGGCACCAGAAGAGTGATCAAGATGGCCAAAAAGTGATGTGGATCACTCTGGAGGGGCTGTCGAGTCGCGGGAAACGAGGGAGACCGCCAGTCTTGTCGGCTCGCCCGGTCTGCCGCCGTTCAGCAAGCGGAGCGCCAGTTCGCCGGCGTGGCGCCCCTTCTCGGCCAGGGGTTGACGCACAGTAGTCAAAGGTGGGTCTGCGTGTTCGGCAGCGGGCACGTCGTCGAACCCGATCACCGAAACGTCGGCCGGCACGCGCAGCCCCAGATCCCGAACGGCCTGGAGCGCGCCGAACGCCAACTCGTCCGAAGCGCACAGCAGCGCCGTCGGCCGCGGCTCTGCGGACATCAGCGCCCGTGCCCCCGCCCGGCCCAACTCGCGACTGCTCCGCGCGCACTCCCATGTCGGGGTGTCTGCCCCCGCCACGTCCAGATAGCCCTGCAGCCGGTCCCATGTCACCCGGAAGGGCGTGGACGTCAGCCGCTCGGGTGTCACGGGGCCGTTGTGCCCGTCCGGGTGCAGCGCGAACGTCACCACCCCGAACCGCCGGTGCCCCAGATCCCACAGCGACGACGCCGCCAACCGCGCCCCGCCGAAGTCGTCCACCTCGACCCGTGCGGTGTCCGGCAGCACGGGCTGGTCGATCACCACCATCGGCAGCCCACGCGCCCGCACGGCCGCCAACGCCGGCGCGTCGTCCGGCAGCGAATACGCCACCACGACGTCCGCCTGTGCCCGCGCCACCGTCTCCGGGCGCGGCCCGCCCTTGTCCCGCCCGGGGATCAGTACCAGGCAGTGGTCGTGTCCGTCCACGGTCGAAGCCAGCCCGTCCAACACGATCGACAGCGCGGCATCGGCGAACGACGCCGACAGTCCCTGCCCGAGCATGAACCCGACGGCCGCGCTGTGCCGGGTGGCCAGGCTGCGCGCCACCGGATCGGGTCCCGGGTAGCCCAACGACGCCGCCGTCTCCATGATCCGCTCGCGCAACGCGGCGGACAGCTGGTCCGGCCGGTTGTAGGCGTTGGACACCGTGGCGCGCGACACACCGACCGCGCCGGCCACCGTGTCGAGCGTCGGCTTGCGAGGGCGGTCCACGTGGTGAGCGTAACCAGCTAATCGAGTGGACGGTCTGAAGCGCTTCAGCCACACTCGGACGCATGCCCACGCCACGCCTCGCCGTCTTCGCGGTGTTCCTGTTCAACGGGGCGCTCTTCCTGTCCTGGGCGGCCCGCATGCCCGCGTTGGCCGCCCAGGTCGGCGCGACCGAGGCCACCCTCGGCCTGGCGCTGCTGGGTGCGAGCGTCGGCCTGGCGCTGACGGCGCCGTTCGCGGCCCGGATCTGCGCGAAGGTGGGCGCCCGCAAGCTGATCATCGCGGGCGTGGTCGTCACCGTGTTGGCCGTGCCCGCCCTCACGCTCGCGGAAACGCCCCTGCACCTGGGCTTGGTCCTGTTCGTGCTCGGCTCGTGCGGCGCGGCGCTGGACGTGGGCATGAACGTCGCCGCGGTGGCCGTCACCCGCAGCCTCGACCGGCCGCTGATGCCCCAGTTCCACGCGGGCTTCAGCGTCGGCGGCCTGGTCGGCTCGCTCGGCGCGGCGGCTGCGGCGAACGCGGGCTGGAGCCTGACCCGCCACCTGATCACCGTCGCCGTCATCGGCGCGGTCGCGATGGCGTGGGTGATCAAGGCCGTGCCAGGCGTGACCGGCGACACCGCCGACGCGCCCGAGGACGACCGCCCGGTGCTCAAGAGGCCGTTGTTGTGGCTGCTCGCGGTCATCACGCTGTTCTCCGCGATCGCCGAGGGCGCCACGTCCGACTGGTCGGCACTGTTCTTCGTCAACGAACGCGGTCTGAGCGAGGCCGCCGCCGCGGCGGCGTACGCCGGGTTCTCCGTCGCGATGGCCGCCGCCCGCATGTTCGGCGAGCCCGTGCAACGCCGCCTGGGCCCGTACCGGCTGCTCGCGGCGGGCGCGGTGGTGGCCGCGACGGGTCTCGCGCTGGCCGTGCTCGTCCAGGCGCCCGCGGTCGGCTACGTCGGGTTCGCCTTCGTCGGCCTGGGCCTGGCCTTCGCGTTCCCGGTGATCATGGACCTGGCGGGCGAGGCGGGCAGGCGCGCCGACGGCACGGGCGGCGAACGCGAGATCGGCCTGGTGACGACGGTCGCCTACACCGGCTTCCTGATCGGCCCGCCGATGGTCGGCGGTATCGCGCACGTCAGCAGCCTGTCGGTGTCGCTGGGTTTCGTGGCGTTCGTGATCGCCCTGATGGTGCCCGCCGTGCTGCTGGTGCGCCGGTCCCGCGCCCGTGAGCTCACGCGGCTGGAAGCCGGCTCAACGCGGCCTTGAGCAGCGGCTGCATCGCGGCCAGCATCTGCTCGGGGACGCCACCGGGCTGGGCCATCGCCACCAGGACGCTGCGGTTGGTGTTCACCGCCAGGGTCGCGGTGCACGCCATCTCGCTGCCGCTCAGGTCGCACAGCACCCACGTCGAGTGCCCCTCCACGACCACCTCTCGGCCCTTGGCCTGCCGCGTCTGCACCTGCTCGTACTTCTGGTAGAGCGCGGCGACCACCGTGCGCCCGCCGGCCGAGCCGTCGTCCAGCACGTACTGGCACGACTCCTGGATCACGTCGTCCTTGCGCGTCGGGTCTTTCTTGTACGGCCCGATGGCCTTGAGGTCGTCGGCGTTGAGCAGCCCGCACGGGTCGACGCCTACGACCGTGCGCGGCTTGGCGATCTTCGGTGCGTTCGACGGCGCCGAGGACCCCGTGGTCTCCGACGGTGTGACCCCGGCTTGGGGCAGCGCGTCGCCGTTGATGGTGTAGCTGCACCCCGCCGAAAGGAGCACGGCGAAGGCCATCACGAGCAGCGTGCGAGAACCGGTCACGTCCAGCAACGGTAGTGGGTGTGATCCGCGCACGTCCGGCGGTTGGTGGAGGCGAACCCGGGCCGCCTACGCTCGTGGCGTGCCCACTGAAGCGCCCACTCGCACCCTGCGCACCGGTCTGATCCCCCTGCTGGTCGTCGGCACGGCGATAGCCGCGCTGGTCGCGGTCGGGCTGCTCACCGTCGCGGGCGGCGAGGCCTCAGGGCTGATCGTCGTGCGCGTGCTGACCGAGTCCGCCGCCGTGGTGACCATCGGCTCACTGCTGCTGGCGGCGTTCCTGGTGCCGCCGCAGGAGAACGGCACGCTGGCCGCCGACGGTTACGCGGCCCTGCGGACGGCGGGCTGGGCGGCGCTGCTGTGGACGTTGGGCGCGGTGCTCTCGGTGCCGTTCACGGTGGCGGACGCGCTGGGCCAGCCGGTGACGGTGCTGCTGGAGCCGTCGGTGTTGTTCCAGGTCGCGGGGCTGGTGGAGCAGTCCAAGGCGTGGATGATCACGGCGGTGGTCGTGGCGCTGCTGGCGTTGGGCTGCCGGCTGGCGCTGTCGTGGGGCTGGACCACGGCGCTGTTCTTCCTGGCGCTGTTCGCCCTGGTCCCGGTCGCGGTGACGGGGCACTCGTCCGGTGGCGGCTCGCACGACGTGGCCACGAACAGCCTGCTGTACCACCTGATCGCGGCGGCGGTGTGGGTCGGCGGTCTGATCGCGCTGCTGGCGCACGGCAGGCGTGGCGGTGATCACCTGGCGTTGGCGACGACGCGGTTCTCCAAGCTCGCGCTGGTCTGCTGGATCGTGATGGCGGCCTCCGGCGTGATCAACGCGTGGGTGCGGCTGCCGTTGAGCCAGCTGTTCGTCAGCGGTTACGGCCTGCTGCTGGTCGGCAAGACGGTCGCGCTGGTCGTCCTGGGTGTCGTGGGGTACTTCCAGCGCGAGAAGAGCGTGAAGCAGGTCGTCGCGACGGGCTCCGGGCGTTCGCTGGTCAAGCTCGCGGGCGTCGAGGTGCTGCTGATGTTCCTCACGATCGGCCTGGCCGCCGCGTTGAGCCGCACGCCTCCGCCGATCCTGGAACGGGCGCTGCCCAGCACGGTGGAGCTGCGCATCGGCTACGACCTGTTCGGCGCGCCGACGCTGTCCCGGCTGCTGTTCGACTGGCGGTTCGACCTGATCTTCGGCTCGGCCTTCATCGCGCTGGCCGTGCTGTACCTGCTGGGCGTGCGACGGCTGCGGCGGCGCGGTGACGCGTGGCCGGTCGGCCGCACGATCGCGTGGGTCCTGGGCTGCCTGACCGTGGTGTTCGCCACGTCGTCCGGCCTCGGCCGGTACGCGCCCGCGATGTTCAGCATCCACATGGAAGCGCACATGCTGCTGTCCATGCTGGCGCCGATCCTGCTGGTGCTGGGCGGTCCGGTGACGTTGGCGCTGCGCGCGCTGCCCACGGCCGGCAAGGGCAATCCGCCGGGGCCGCGCGAGTGGCTGCTGGCGTTCGTGCACTCGCCGGTGGCGAAGGTGCTCACCAACCCGTTCGTGGCGTTGGCGCTGTTCGTCGGCTCGTTCTACGGCCTGTACTTCTCCGGCCTGTTCGACGCGGCGCTGGACTACCACTGGGCGCACCTGGCGATGAACGCCCACTTCATCCTGGTCGGCTACGTCTTCTACTGGCCGGTGATCGGGATCGACCCGGCGCCGAACCGGCTGCCGCCGCTGGGACGGCTGGGCCTGCTGTTCGCCTCGATCCCGTTCCACGCGTTCTTCGGCATCGTGCTGATGAGCTCGCAGACCGTGATCGGCGACGACTTCTACCGCTCGTTGGGCCTGCCGTGGGTGACGTCGCTGCTGGAGGAGCAGCGGCTCGGCGGCGGCATCGCGTGGGCGGCGGGGGAGTTGCCGCTGATCGTGGTGATGGTGGCGCTGCTGGTGCAGTGGGCCAGGTCGGACGACCGCGACGCCCGCCGGGCGGACCGGCGGGCGGACGCGGACGGTGACGCGGACCTCGCCGCGTACAACGCGATGCTGCGCAAGATGTCCGGCAAGGACTAGCGAGGTCGCCGCAGTCTGCCCAGCACCGGCCATGTCACAGCGGGCGCTTGAACCCTCGCACGGCGGCGATCCAGCCCGCCGCGGCCAGCACGGCGCTGGTGACCAGAGCGCCCACCACACCGGTGACGGGCTGGGCGAGCGCCAGGGAGCGCGCCGCGTCCACCGCGAACGTCAGCGGGTTGACGTTGGCGACCGCCTGGAGCCAGCCCGGCAGACCGCTGATCGGCACGTACGCGCTGGACGCGAACATCAGCGGGAACATCGCCAGGAAGCCGACGGTCTGCATCAGCTCGGCGTTGCGCAGCCAGGCGGCGATGGCCAGGAAGATCCAGCCCAGACCCCAGCCGACGGCCAGCGACAGGGCGAGTGCCGCCGCGATGCCGAGGACGCCGCCCGCGGGGGAGAAGCCGAAGACCACGACGGCGAACACCAGCATCAACAGCAGCTGCGAGGCCGTGCGGACCAGGTCGGACAGGCTGCGTGCGACGAGCACCGAGCCGGACCGGATGGGCAGCGAGCGGAACCGGGCCAGCACGCCGTTCTTCATGTCCGTGACCAGGCCGACGCCCGCCTGGAGCGCGGACTGCATGGCCGTGTTGACCAGGATCGCGGGCATCAGGAAGTCGATGTAGGCCACGCCCTGCGGGAAGCCCGGCGTGTTCGCGATGCTGGCGAAGATCTGGCTGAACAGGGTGAGCATGATCAGCGGCTGGAGGATGCTGAACACGATCATCCGCGGGTCGCTGACCAGCGTGCGCAGCGACCGTTGGGTGAGCACGAGCACCTGTGTGCCGAAGTCGGTGCCGCGCCAACGGGTCTGCGGCGCGGCGGTGAGGGTGGCGGTCATTCGTGGGCTCCTGTTCAGGCCGCGTGCTGCGCGAGGGTGAGGTAGACGTCGTCCAGGGTCGGTTCGCCCAGGGCCAGCTCGGTGGCCTCCAGGCCGACCTCGTCCAGGGCGCGGACGACGATGGCGATCTCGCGGGACGACGTGACCGGCGCGGTCAGCGTGTTCTGCGCGGACACGGGCTGCAGACCCGCCCGTTCCAGGGCCCCACCGGCCTTGGGGACGTCCGAGACGTCGGCCAGGGTGACGGTGACCGTGCGCTGGCCCACCTGGGCCTTCAGCTCGGCGCTGGTGCCCGCGGCGACCACCTTGCCCTGGGAGAGCACCGTGATCGAGTCGGCGAGGCGGTCGGCCTCGTCCAGGTACTGCGTGGTGAGCAGGACCGTGGTGCCGTCCGTGACCAGGCCTTCCACGATCTCCCACAACCCGAGCCTGCTGGCCGGGTCCAGGCCCGTGGTCGGCTCGTCGAGGAAGATCACCTCGGGGTGGCCGACGAGGCTCGCGGCCAGGTCCAGGCGTCGCCGCATCCCGCCGGAGTAGGTGCGGGACGGCCGCTTCGCCGCGTCCGCCAGCCCGAACAGCTCCAGCAGCTCGTTGCCCCTGGCCCTGGCCTCACGCGAACTCGCACCGAGCAGGCGGGCGATCAG
Source organism: Saccharothrix deserti (assembly GCF_009769385.1). Lineage (GTDB taxonomy): Bacteria > Actinomycetota > Actinomycetes > Mycobacteriales > Pseudonocardiaceae > Actinosynnema > Actinosynnema deserti. The sequence goes on along the minus strand of NZ_VKAB01000012.1, from coordinate 51,421 downwards.
GATCAGGTTGTCCAGGCCGGACAGCTGCTCGTCCACGGCGGCGAACTGGCCGGTCAGGCCGATCCGGCTGCGGACCTCGTGGCCTTGCGCGACGACGTCGAACCCGGCCACCCTCGCGCTGCCCGAATCCGGCGGCAGCATCGTGGTGAGCACGTTGACCAGCGTCGTCTTGCCCGCGCCGTTGTGGCCGAGCAGGCCGAGCACGGTGCCCTTGGGCACGGCGATGCTCACCCCGTCGAGCGCCTTCTGCGCGCCGAACGCCTTGACGACGTCCGTCGCTTCGATCATCAGGTCCTTCACCGCTTCCCCCTCGTTCACTGGTTTCCCCTCAGTACGCCGTGCAGGAACAGCTCCACGAGCTGCTCGGTGTCGGCGGTGGAGTCGCCGAAGCCCTTGCCGTGCATCCGGTTGGTGAACACGAGCCCGAGCAGCAGGCGTGCGGCCAGGGACGGGTCGACGCGGAGGTCGTCGTCCGGGCCGAACAGCGAGGCGACGTGCTCGGCGAGGCGCTGCATCTCGGCCGGCGGTCCCTTGTGCTCGCGCTTCCCGTCGTGCGGGTCGTGTGGGTCGTAGCCGGAGTCCCGGAGCACGCTGACCAGCTTCCACATCCGGTCCAGGTAGCCGGAGACGGCGCTGATGGCCCACGAGAGGCGCTCGGCGAGGGTGCCCGCCTGCCTCGCGTGCTCGATGAGCTCCAGCTCGGAGTCGATCGCGAGCACGTTGTGCACACAGGTCCGGATGAGCTCCTGCTTGTCCTTGAACGCCCGGAAGACGGTGCCCTCCGCGATGCCGGCCGCCTTGGCGATCTGGCTGGTCGTCACGTTGGCGCCGTGCTCGAACAGGAGCGGCAGGGTGGCGCTGACGATCGCCTCGCGGCGGTCTTCGGGGCTCATCGCGGGCGCTCGCCGACGGCGTTGTGTGGTCTCCTCGGGCATGGTGCCAGCTTATGAGTGAGTCCTCACTCATGTCAACGAGTGAGCGCTCACTCATCCGATTATGCATGTCCCGAGCACTTGTCCACAGATCCGGGATCGCCGCTTCCCGCCCAGCTCAGCCGCAGGCAACCTGGTCCCGAGCGATCAACACCAGGAGGTAGAAATGGCTTACAACGAGTCCCGGGTCACCATCTGCGGCAATGTCGCCAGCACGGTCAGCCACACCAAGGTCGGCACCGGTTTCAGCCGGGCGAAGTTCCGCCTGTTCACCGCCGAGCGGGTCTGGGACCAGGAACAACGCACCTGGGAGGACGGCGCCAGGATGTTCCTGTCGGTCTCCTGCTGGCGCATGCTCGCGGACAACGCGCACGCGTCGTTGAACAAGGGTGACCCGGTGGTGGTCAGCGGCCGGTTGACGATCAAGGACGTGGACTACGAGGGCAAGACCCGCCAGATCGTGGAGGTCGAGGCCACGGCGATCGGGCCCAACCTGGCCATGTGCACCGCCACACCGGTGCGGACCAGGCTCGCGCCGGACGCCGTCGAGGCCCGTGCCGCGCCCGAGATAGCCGCGCCGCGCAAACCGGACGAGTTGCCGCTGGTCCTCACGGGTGAGGCGGAGCACCCGAAGGAGGTGGCCGAAGTGCCGTTCTGAGCCAATCGAGCGACAAGGGCTTCCGTTTTCATGAACGGGGCGGAGAATGCCCGGGCAGTCGTTGCCGTTGCGAGCGTGGAGGAGGGAGGTCGTCGGGCAGGCGCCAGGCCGGGCCAGTCCGCACGCAGGCATCGGGGGGTTGACAGCGCTACGAGTTCGCGTATCAGGTCGGAGTCGCTGGTCGCAGGGTTGCGCCAGGCGCGTCCTACGGTCGTGTTACGACTGTGGGTGACCCACGTTCGCGTTAACTCTGCGTTGGGCCCACGTCCGTTGCCGGCGTCCGAGGTTCGGTCACGTACGGCACCGCTCTACGATCGCGGGCATGGCCGAGTACGTCTACACCATGAAGAAGGTGCGCAAAGCGCACGGGGACAAAGTCATCCTGGATGACGTCACCATCATGTTCCTCCCCGGTGCGAAGATCGGCGTTGTCGGTCCGAACGGCGCCGGTAAGTCGAGCGTGCTGAAGATCATGGCCGGCCTGGACACACCGGGCAACGGCGAGGCTTTCCTCTCGCCGGGCTACACGGTCGGCATCCTCCAGCAGGAGCCGCCGCTCAACGAGGAGAAGACCGTCCTGGGCAACGTCCAGGAAGGCCTCGGCGAGATCAAGGTGAAGCTCGACCGCTACAACGAGATCGCCGAGAAGATGGCCGTCGACTACTCCGACGAGCTGATGGAGGAGATGGGCCAGCTCCAGGAGGACCTGGACCACGCGAACGCGTGGGACCTCGACTCCCAGCTGGAGCAGGCGATGGACGCCCTCCGCTGCCCCCCGCCCGACGCCGACGTCAAGACCCTCTCCGGTGGTGAGCGCCGCCGGGTCGCCCTGTGCAAGCTGCTGCTGAGCAAGCCGGACCTGCTGCTGCTCGACGAGCCCACCAACCACCTGGACGCGGAGAGCGTCCTGTGGCTGGAGCAGCACCTGGCGCAGTACCCGGGCGCGGTCCTGGCGGTCACACACGACCGGTACTTCCTCGACAACCTCGCCGAGTGGATCCTGGAGCTCGACCGCGGTCGGGCCCACCCGTACGAGGGCAACTACTCCACCTACCTGGAGAAGAAGGCGGAGCGGCTGGCGGTCCAGGGCAAGAAGGACCAGAAGCTCCAGAAGCGGCTCAAGGACGAGCTGGACTGGGTCCGGTCGGGCGCCAAGGCCCGCCAGGCCAAGTCCAAGGCCCGCCTCGGCCGCTACGAGGAGATGGCCGCGGAGGCGGAGAAGACCCGCAAGCTCGACTTCGAGGAGATCCAGATCCCGCCGGGCCCGCGTCTGGGCAACGTCGTGGTCGAGACGGAGAACCTGAAGAAGGGCTTCGGCGACCGGGTGCTGATCGACGGCCTGTCGTTCAGCCTGCCGCGCAACGGCATCGTCGGGGTCATCGGTCCGAACGGCGTCGGCAAGACGACGCTGTTCAAGACCATCGTGGGCCTGGAGGAGCCGGACGCGGGCCTCGTCCGGATCGGCGAGACGGTCAAGCTGTCCTACGTCGACCAGAACCGCGGGGGCATCGACCCGAAGAAGAACGTGTGGGAGGTCGTCTCCGACGGTCTCGACTACATCCACGTCGGCAACGTCGAGATGCCGTCGCGGGCGTACGTCAGCGCGTTCGGGTTCAAGGGCCCGGACCAGCAGAAGCCGGCGGGCGTGCTCTCCGGTGGTGAGCGCAACCGGCTCAACCTGGCGCTGACCCTCAAGGAGGGCGGCAACCTGATCCTGCTGGACGAGCCGACGAACGACCTGGACGTCGAGACCCTGGGCTCGCTGGAGAACGCGCTCGAGCAGTTCCCCGGCTGCGCCGTGGTCATCTCGCACGACCGGTGGTTCCTCGACCGCGTCGCCACGCACATCCTGGCGTGGGAGGGCACGGACGAGAACCCGTCGCAGTGGTACTGGTTCGAGGGCAACTTCGAGGGCTACGAGAAGAACAAGATCGAGCGCATGGGTGCGGAGGCGGCGAGGCCGCACCGCGTCACCTACCGCAAGCTCACACGGGACTGAGAGCCGGGTAACTACATCGTGGCGGCGAGGGGCGAGGCGCAGGCGGACGTCGAGGTGAGCACGCTGGTCGTGCCCGCCTGGCGGCTGCGTTGGCGGGCACCGGAGCTTGCTCTGGTGCTGGGCGAGCGCGCCGTCGCCCTCGCCTCCGCCCGCCGTGACGAGGTCGACAGGTTGCGCGCGGAGGCCCTGGTGGTCTTCGCGAGCAACCGCATGGGCCGGGGCGTCAGGACCGCGGACCGGGCTCTGGACGCCCTCAAGGCGGCCGAGTCCGAGTCCGAGCACGAAACGGCCTGGCGCCTGCGGGTCGAACTGGCCGACAGCGCCAGGTCGGTCGGCGCCCCCCTCACGGGCTTCGCCGCCGTCCGCCCGGTCCTGGAAGCCGACAACGTTCCACCGGGCCTCCGCGCCACCGCACTCGTGCAGGCCAGCGAGTGCCTGGTCTCGGTGGGCCGGGGCGCGGCCCTGTCCCAAGCCCTGGACGAAGCCGACCACCTCTACCAGGCGGACCCGGTCCTGGACCACGACACCACCCTCCTGCACCGCGGCCTGCTCCGCGCGGCCGCCGCAGGCCAACACCGCCGTTGGGGCGACCTCCAAGCCGCGATCGCCGCGTGTCGCGAAGGCCTGGGCATGCTGGACCGCCTCAAAGAAGCCGAGTCGGACAACGGCCAGGTCCGCGGCAGGCTCACGGTCGAGCTGGTCTGCGCCCTCTTGGACCTGAACAAGCCCGGCGAGGCCTCCGAGGTGGGCACCCCACTCCTGGAACGCCCGGTACGGGCACCGTCGGCGTCCACCACGGGTTGGCTCCGCGTGGCCCTCGCGACCAGGGTCCACCTCCCAGCCGGACGAGTGGACCAGGCACGTGACCTGCTACGAGACGCCGCGGACAGCGCGGAACGCCACCAGTTGGAGACCCTCCAGGCGGAAAGCCTCCTCGCGCTGGCGCACGTCCACGAGGTAGCCGGCAACCTGACCGAGGCCCTGGCCAACCTCCGCACGGCACACGCCGCCGAACGCAGGCGGGCAAGAGCGGTCTACGCCGTGCGGGCCAGGCTCGCCGCCGAGTTCTCCGGAATCCACCGCCCGCCCACCGGCGGTCTGCACGACGAGTTGGCCTCCCTGCTCCGCACCGGAACCCCAGCCGTCCCGCCACCTCCGGAAGCCGGCCTCGCCCCCGAGGTCAAGCAACAACTCCGCCAGTGGCGCCCGGTCCAGATGCACCGCAACGAGGGCGTCCGGGTAAAACGCTCCCGCCGTGCGGCGGAGGACATGACGGTAGAGGGCATCTCAGCGGCCAGAGCCCACGCGGCCGACCGCTGGCGCCTGGTGCAGCCGTTCGGGGAAACGGAAGGCGAGCCCGAACCAGGAGGTCGCCGCCGAGCCCCGGACCCCGAGCCTTCCCAACCCCCACCCACCCAGGGTCGCCCGGAACACGCGAGAAGCGGCCAAGCAAGGTCCCTCCCACCCCTCGCCCAACCCCCCACCCCTCCACCAGGCGCCCCCTTGGCTCCCCACCCCACCAGCACCCCGCACCCCGGCACCGAAGCCGGCAGCGCGCCCTTCCCCACCGCCACCCCCGCAACCACCACTCCCGCAACCGCCACCCCAGCAACCGACAGCCAGATGGCCGGCGCAGGCGCAGGCAGCGGCTTCAGCAGCACGCACCAGGTCCCGGGTGGCTCGCCCGTCGGTCACCCCGTCGGCGCAGGCCTGGGCGAGGGTGGTTTCGGAATCGCCCAACAGGACACGTCCGCGCAGGTTGGCGGTCACGCAGGTAGTGCCGGCCCGGGCGACGGCGGTCTCGGTGGTGCGCAGCAAGGCTTCGCCCCATCAACCGGCAGCCACGCCGGCAGTGCAGGCCTAAGCGGTGACACGTCCACCAGCGCACACCAAACTCCCGCCGTGCCAGCCGGCGGTGCAGGCCTCGGTGGTGCTTTCGGCGCCGGTCCCGCTAGCGGCACGGGCTTTGGCAGTGACACGTCCGGCAGCGCGCAGCAGGATTCAGCCCCGTTGGCCGGTGGTCCCGCCGGCGGCGCGGGCCTTGGTGCCGGCGAGTTCGGTGGTGCGCAACAAGGCGCTGGTGCGTCGGGCGGTGGCGTCGACGCCGGTGGCGCGGGGGTCGGCGGATTTGGTGGGGCGCATTCGAACGTTGTCGGAAGGGCCTTCGGTGGGTTTGCTGCCGGCAGTGGTCGGGGGATTGGCGCCGATCAATTCGGTGGCGCGCCCGAGCTGAGTGGGGCGGCGCCGGGGGACCCCGGTGAGAACTCGTCCGGCTCCGAACCTGGTGGGGTGGCGTTGGGCGGGGCTGAGAGTGGCGAGGCCTCGGGCGCCGGGAACGAAACCGGTGAGCGGAGTGTGTCGGCGGCCGGGTTGATCGCGGCTGCGGGTGCCGTGCGGAGCGGGCGTCGGCGGGCTGCTCGGGAGGCCGCCGAGGACGAGAGTGAACGTTCCCCCGGTGACGCGGGGTCCGATCCCAATGTGCTGGACGCGTTGAAGGCCGCCGGTCTCCTCGACCCCCAGCGTGCCGGCGGTCGGCGGCGTGCGCCTGACGCCGACGAGGAGGCCGCCGTGTCCGAGCCCACGCCCCCCGCGCAGGCTGAACCGGAGCCGGTGCAGTGGCGGGTCGAAGCTCCGCAACGGCTGCGGGCCGAGGCCGAGGAACCGCCGCCCATCGACATGTTCGACTCGCCGACCATGGTCCAGCCTGCCGTGCGCGACGACGTGCCACCGGTCGGGCTTGGCGCGGCCTTCGTGAAGGGCCCGCTCATCCCCACCGCGCGGGTGCCCGAGCCGCCCGACTTCCCGTTGCCGCCCGTGCCCGACTTCGGGTTGTCGTTGCCCGACTTCTCGGCGATGGCGTCGACGTCGACGTCGGCAGACGTGGCGGAGACGGAGGCTGCCGGGGCGCGGCCGGTCTTCCCCGCGCCGGAAGTCGAATCGGCGCCGGGGAACGCATCGGCAGCCCCCGTGGGCGAACCCATGCAGGCGAACGAGTCGGCCCCCGAGGACCGGTCGGTGCCCGAGCCGACGCCCGAGCCGGACCAGGTGCCGGGCGTTCCCGAGCCCGACCAGGTCCCCCCGGTCCCGCTCCCCGACCCGGTGCCGTCGAACCCGTCCAACCCGTCCCCGGAGGCGGCCCAGACACCTCCGTCGCAGTTCGGCCCCACCGGCTTCCTCAGCGCCGCCGACGTCGAGCACGACGACACCCCGGCGGTGGACCCGGCCGCTGACGCCGCTGCCGACCTCGCTGCCGACCCCGCCGACCCGCACAAGGAGCCCTTCGTCACAGCCGTCGTCGTCGGCGGCAAGACGATCGACCTCCCGGCCATCGTCGAACCGACCCCACCGGCCCCCGACTCGCCCAGCGCCACCCGCGCGTCACGCCGGCACAAGAGCGACCTCAGCCTGGCCGAACTCCTCGCCGAAGCCCTGGTCGCGTACGAGGACGCCCGACGCGAGGACGAGGCCGCCGGCAGGGTGGACGAGGACACCGTGCCCATCACCCCGGTCGGCGGAGCGGCACCCGAGTCCGACACCGAGACGACGACTCCGATCCAGCGCGTCGACCCGCCACCCCGGTTCGACACGTGGACACTTCCCGAATCGTGAAATGATTTGAGGTTCTAATAAGGTTTCCCGTGGGTAACAAAGTGGGAAAATAGTCTGCGTCGCAGCCAATTTCCTACTTTCTCGCAAGTTGTTCGATTCAGTGCGAGGGTTGCGGCGAACGGGTTCGCGCGCGTCTGGTTAAGTGGTGCGCGGACCCGGTACACAGAGGTACCGGATAGCGTGGAGTCGCCTGAACATGACCTCGACTGGAGTCCCGTCCCGATCCGAGCTCGCCGGCCGGCACGACGCCGGCGCGGCCCGCACGGCCAGTCCCGAACAGGCTCGTGACGAATTGATCGAACGGGCCGCCGCCAACGCCCCCGAGCTCGCCGACCTGATCCGCCTGTACTACCGCCACGTCCCCGCCGAGGAAGTCATCGACGACGACCCGGTCGACCTGGTGGGCGCCGTGCGCTCGAACTACCAGCTCGCCGAGAGCCGCGTGCCCGGCCGCCCGGTGGTGCGGATCCTCAACCCGACGCGCGCGCACGACGGCTGGACGTGTCCGGCCACGGTGGTGCAGGTGGTCACCGACGACATGCCGTACCTGGTCGACTCGGTGGCCTCCGAGCTGACCCGCGGCGGCGTGCAGGTGCAGCGGGTGGTGCACCCGATCGTCGTGGTGCGCCGGGACCTGGTGACGGGCGAGCTCCTGGAGGTCCTGCCGACCGCCGACCCGGCCGACCCGCCGGGCGACGCGATGGCGGAATCGTGGATGTACATCGAGGTCGACCTGCTCACCGACCCGGACCGGGCGCGTGAGCTGGAGACCAAGCTGCACACCGTCCTCAACGACGTCCGCGAGGTCGTCGAGGACACCGACAAGATGATCGGCACGGCATTCAGCCTGGCCGACCAGCTGGAGTCCGACCCGCCGCCGCTGCCCGAGCACGAGGTCCTGGACGGCGCGAACCTGCTGCGCTGGCTGGCCCACGACCACTTCACGTTCCTCGGCTACCGCCAGTACGAACTCGTCCGCGACGACCCGGCGACGGACGGTGAACCGGCCCTCAGAGCGGTCCTGGCCAGCGGTCTGGGTGTGCTCAGACAGGACAGCCTCGCGGCGCGCAGCCTGACCGCGGGCCCGGACGCGGGCGCGCAGGCGCTGTCACCCGAACTGCTGGTCTTGACGCAGGCGAGCGCGCAGTCGAGCGTCCACCGTTCGGTCTACCCGTATTACGTCGGCGTGAAGACTTTCGACGCCGACGGCAACGTGACCGGCGAGCACCGGTTCCTCGGCGTCTTCTCCACCACGGCCCTGCACGAGGACGTGCTGGACATCCCGGCCATCGAGCGCCGGGTCCGCGACGTCATCCACCGCGCCGGTTTCCCGCTGCACTCGTACTCGGGTCAGCGGATGCTGGAAGTGATCCAGAACTACCCGCGCACCGAGCTGTTCTCGGTGGACACGGACACGCTCTACCAGACCGTCACGGGCGTGATCGCGCTGGCCGAACGCCGCAGGCTGCGGCTGTTCCTGCGCCGCGACCCGTACGGCCGCTTCTACTCGTGCCTGGTCTACCTGCCGCGCGACCGCTACACCACGACGTCGCGGCTGGCCATGCAGGAAGTGCTGATCGACCAGCTCGGCGGCCTGAACCTGGAGTACAGCGCCCGCGTCGGCGAGTCCGCGCTGGCCCGCGTGCACTTCATGGTGCACACCGATCCGACGCGCCAGGTCGAGCCGGACACCGCCTACATCCAGCAGCTGCTGGCCGAGGCGGTGCGTACCTGGGACGACCGCATGGTCGAAGCGGTCCTGGAGGACCAGGGCGCCGGTCTGGGCGCGGAGTCGTCGTCCGAGCAGGGCCAGCGGATCGCCGCGGCGTTCCCGGAGGCCTACAAGGAGGACTTCACCGCGGTCGAGGGCCTGGCGGACTTCCGGCGCATCGAGGCGCTGGGCCGGGGCGACCTGGACATGGTCTTCTACGTGCCGCGTGACGCCGAGCCCGGTGAACGGCGGTTCAAGCTGTTCCTGGTCGGCGCCCGGCTCACGCTGTCCGACGTGCTGCCGATGTTGCAGCGCATGGGCGTGGTCGTGGTGGACGAGCGCCCGTACGAGCTGGTCCGCGACGACGGCGTCGAGTGCTGGATCTACGACTTCGGCCTGCGCATCGACCAGGTCACGCTCGACAAGCTGTCCACCGGGGACGTGGAGTCGATCCGCACCCGCTTCCAGGACGCGTTCGCCGCCGCGTGGCGCGGTGAGGCCGAGGTGGACGGCTTCAACACGCTCGTGCTCAAGGCGGGCGTCACGTGGCAGCAGGCGGCGATGCTGCGCGCCTACGCCAAGTACCTGCGCCAGGCCGGCACCCCGTACAGCCAGGACTACATCGAGGACGCCGTCCTCGCGCACACCGAGGTCGCCACGGCCCTGGTGCGGCTGTTCGAGGCGCGGTTCGACCCCGAACTCGACGAGGGGAAGCGCTCCGCCCGCACCGAGCACCTGGTCGCCGAGATCACCGAGCTGATCGACAACGTGACCAGCCTCGACGCGGACCGGATCCTGCGCAGCCTGCTCACGTTGGTGCAGGCCACGCTGCGCACGAACTTCTTCGTCCGCGACGCCGACGGCAACCCCCGCCCGTACCTGGCGGTGAAGCTGAACCCGCGCGCGATCCCGGACCTGCCACAGCCCCGGCCGCGGTTCGAGATCTTCGTGTACTCGCCGCGCATCGAGGGCGTGCACCTGCGGTTCGGTCCGGTGGCGCGCGGTGGTCTGCGCTGGTCCGACCGGCGCGAGGACTTCCGCACCGAGGTGCTGGGCCTGGTGAAGGCGCAGGCGGTGAAGAACGCCGTGATCGTGCCCGTAGGCGCGAAGGGCGGGTTCGTGGTGAAGAAGCCGCCGGCTCCGACGGGGGACCCCGGTCTCGACCGCGAGGCGTCGCTGGCCGAGGGCATCGCCTGCTACCGCCAGTTCATCTCCGGCCTGCTGGACCTGACCGACAACCTGAACTCCGGCAAGGTCATCCCCGCGCAGCAGGTCGTCCGGCACGACGGCGACGACACGTACCTGGTGGTCGCGGCGGACAAGGGCACGGCGTCGTTCTCCGACATCGCCAACGAGGTGTCGAAGTCCTACGGCTTCTGGCTCGGTGACGCGTTCGCGTCCGGCGGTTCCGTCGGCTACGACCACAAGGCGATGGGCATCACCGCCAAGGGCGCGTGGGAGAGCGTGAAGCGCCACTTCCGCGAGCTGAACGTCGACACCCAGTCGCAGGAGTTCACCGTCGTCGGCGTCGGCGACATGTCCGGTGACGTGTTCGGCAACGGCATGCTGCTGTCCGAGCACATCCGGCTCGTGGCCGCGTTCGACCACCGGCACATCTTCATCGACCCGAACCCCGTCGCGGCACCGTCCTACGCCGAGCGCAAGCGGCTGTTCGAGCTGCCCCGGTCGTCGTGGGACGACTACGACCGCTCGCTGATCAGCGAGGGCGGCGGCGTGTGGCCGCGTTCGGCGAAGTCGATCCCGGTCAGCGAGCAGGTCCGCGAGGCCCTGGGCCTGCCCGAGGGCGTGGTGAAGCTGTCGCCGCAGGAGCTGATGAAGGCCGTCCTGCTGGCGCCGGTCGACCTGCTGTGGAACGGCGGCATCGGCACGTACGTGAAGGCGGGCACCGAGTCGCACGCCGAGGTCGGCGACAAGGCCAACGACGCGATCCGGGTCAACGGCGCGGACCTGCGGGTGAAGGTCGTCGGCGAGGGCGGCAACCTGGGCCTGACCCAGCGCGGCCGGATCGAGTTCGCCCGCGGTGGCGGCAAGGTCAACACCGACGCGTTGGACAACTCGGCCGGTGTGGACTGCTCCGACCACGAGGTCAACATCAAGATCCTGCTGGACGAGCTGGTCCGCGACGGCAAGCTCGACCACGGGCAGCGCAACGAGCTGCTGGGCCAGATGACCGACGAGGTCGGCGAGCTGGTGCTGGCCGACAACTACTCGCAGAACACCGTGCTCGGCGTGTCCCGCGCCCACGCCGCGCCGATGCTGTCGGTGCACGCGCGACTCGTCGCCGATCTCGAGCAGCGCGGCGCGCTCGACCGGACCCTCGAAGCGCTGCCGAGCGTGTCGGAGTTCAAGGCGTTGGAGAAGGCCGGCGAGGGCCTGACCTCACCGGAACTCGCGACCCTGTTGGCGCACGTGAAGCTGGCGTTGAAGGAGGAGGTGCTGGCCAGCGACCTGCCGGCGATGGACGTGCTCGCTCGCAGGCTGCCCGACTACTTCCCGAGCGAGCTGCGGGAACGGTTCGCCGACGCGATCGCCCATCACCCGCTGTCCCGCGAGATCATCACGACGGTGCTGGTCAACGAGGTCGTGGACGGCGGTGGGGTGTCGTACGCGTTCCGGTTGGCCGAGGAGATCAGCGCGTCGACGACGGACGCCGTGCGCGCGTACACCGTGGTGACCGCGATCTACGACCTGCCGTCGTTGTGGCAGGAGATCCGGGCGCTGGACAACGTCGTCGCGACGGACGTCCAGGACGACATGGTGCTGGAGACCCGCCGCCTGCTCGACCGCGCGTCGCGCTGGCTGCTGACCAACCGTCCCCAGCCGCTCGCGATCGGGTCCACGATCAGCCGGTTCGCCCCGGTGGTCTCCTCGCTCGCGCCGCGCACGATCGACATGCTCCAGGGTCACGAGAAGAAGACCGTGCTGGAGGACGTCGAGCGGCTGGTGGCGAAGGGCGTGCCGGTGGCGTTGGCGCGGCGGATCGCCGGGCTGCTGTTCACCTACGGGTTGCTGGACGTCACGGAGGTGGCCGAACTCGCCGAGCGCGAGGAGGGCGAGGGCGCGACCGGTCACGAGCGGACGCACGAGGAGACGGCCGAGCTGTACTTCGCGCTGTCCGACCACCTGGACGTGGACCGGATGCTCAGCTCGGTGTCGGACCTGGAACGCCTGAACCGCTGGCACGCGCTGGCGCGCTTGGCGTTGCGGGACGACTTCTACTCGTCACTGCGCTCGATCACGATCGACGTGCTCCGGTCGGCCGATCCCGGCGACAGCCCGGAAGAGAAGATCGCCCAGTGGGAGCAGACCAACTCCTCCCGCCTGGTCCGAGCCCGCGCCGCCCTCGCGGAGATCAACCGGGTCAGCAAACTGGACCTGGCCACCCTCTCCGTAGCCGCCCGCCAAGTCCGCAGCATGATCCGCTAACCCCCACCCACCCACCCACCCACCCACCCACCCACCCACCAGCCGCCCCCAGCTAATCCCGAGAGTCGAACCGTCAGGTCCCGAGAGTCCTACGTTCAGGTGCCGTGTGTCCTACGTTCGGAACGCGTGTGTCCTACGTTCCGGTCGCGTGTGTCCTACGTTCAGGACCGGCGAGTTGAACGTTCGGGACGCGCGAGTCGGGTGTCCGGGCAGTTGTCCACAGGCGGGGCTTGGACGCGGCGGATTGTCAGACCGTTGTGGCAGGGTAAAAGCAGGGGTCCCCTTGGCGGGGACCCCTGCGTAGCCCTTCGGGCTTGAGGACGTCCGCGATCCGGTGACCTGCCCCAGCGGGGCTGCCGAGGATCCGCGCTTCGCGCTGATCGCGGCCGGGGTGGCCGGTCTGCACCAGCTGCCTGGCCGATGGTCAGTGCGGTCGGCGTAGTCCTGCGATGAGGAGCTCGACCAGTCGACGCGGGTCGTAGCGGGGATCGCTGTCCGCGCCTATGCAGAGGTTCCCGACGCCGCGCATGAGCTCGTAGGCCTCCACGTCCGATCGGATCTCGCCAGAACCGGCTGCGGCGTCGAGCAGTTGGGTGCACACGGGCACGAGGCGGTCGAGGAAGTACGCGTGCAGCGTGTCGAAGCCGGCGTTGTCGGACTGCAGCACGGCAGCGAGTCCGTGCTTGGTGACCAGGAAGTCAACGAAGAGGTTGATCCACTGCCCCAGTGCGGCGTGAGGAGTCGCGCTGGTCGCCAGCAGGGCTGGACCGGCCTCGGCGCAGGCCTCGACCTGGTGCCGGTAGACGGCGATGATCAGATCCGCCCGAGTCGGGAAGTGGCGGTAGATCGTGCCCATCCCGACGCCCGCCTTGGCCGCGATGGCGCGCACCGGCGCTTCCACGCCTGACGTCACGAAGACCGCGGCGGCCGCGTCGAGCAGGGTCTTCTCGTTACGCCGGGCGTCCGCCCGCTTGGACCGGGCCGCGTGCCCCGCGCCCTCGTCGCTCTCGTTCACCGCGCCGCTCCCTCCGCTACCGAGCTTGCTAAGCGGAACGGTGTTCCGTATCGTTAACGGAGCAACGTTCCGTTTGCTCAGGATGTCAGAGCAGGGCCTGACAACCAACCCGCGCACTGTCACCGCGCCTCACCCGCAATGGAGGAACACGGTCATGCAGTACCGCACCTTGGGTCGCACCGGTGTGCAGGTCAGCTCCCTCGCGCTCGGCGCGATGAACTTCGGCGAGATCGGGCGCACCACCCAGGACGAGGCCACCGCCATCGTCGATGCCGCTCTCGAGGGCGGGATCAACGTCATCGACACCGCCGACATGTACAGCGGCGGCGAATCGGAGGAGATGGTCGGCAAAGCCATCGCCGGCCGCCGCGACGACATCGTGCTGGCCACGAAGGCGAGCATGCCCATGGGCGACGATCGCAACCACCAGGGCAGTTCGCGCCGCTGGTTGGCCACCGAGTTGGACAACAGCCTGCGCCGTCTCGGCGTCGACCACGTTGATCTCTACCAGATCCACCGGTGGGACCCGAGCACCAGCGACGAGGAGACGCTGTCGGCGTTGACCGACCTGCAGCGCGCGGGAAAGATCCGCTACTTCGGCTCCTCGACCTTCCCCGCATACCGCCTCGTGCAAGCCCAATGGGCCGCCCGCGAGCATCGCCTGAGTCGTTACGTCACCGAACAGCCCAGCTACTCGATCCTGCAACGCGGTGTCGAAACCCACGTGCTGCCCGTGACCGAGCAGTACGGGCTCGGTGTGCTGGTGTGGAGCCCGTTGGCTTCGGGCTGGCTGTCGGGCGCGATCCGCGAGGGCCGGGAGATCACCACCAGCCGCTCGACGTTCATGCCCCAACGCTTCGACACCGCCATCCCCTCCAACCGGGCCAGGCTCGATGCCGTCGAGCAGTTGGCCGAGGTCGCAGACCGGGCCGGTTTGACCATGATCCAGCTCGCGCTCGGCTTCGTCACCGCGCATCCCGCCGTGACCAGCGCGATCATCGGCCCCCGCACGCTGGACCACCTGCGCTCGCAGCTCGCCGCCGCTGACACCGTGCTCTCCGCCGACGTGCTCGACGCGATCGACGAGATCGTCGCTCCCGGTGTCGACCTTGCCGCACACGAGAAGTACGACACCCCTCCCGCCTTGCTCGACCCGTCACTGCGGCGCCGCTGAAGCAGCGATGCACGACGTTGCGGCCGTTGTGGTCGCGTGTGTCGAAGCCGGCCGGTGGCCCGCCGCGGGCTCTGCGGCGGGCCCGGTTGCCCGAAGTGTTCGAACGGCTAGGTGCGCCAGGTGTCGGACAGCGTCACGGGTGACGTGGCGGTGCGGTTGGCGCCGCTCTCCCACGTCACCGCACCGTCCGACTCCTTCCGGATGTACTTGTACTGGAACGAGGTCCCGGCCGGCAGCGACGCCGAGCCCCGCCACGTCGGGTAGGTCGCGGACGACAGCGCCACCGCGGCCGCCGGGTTCCACGCACCCAGCGACGGGTGGTCCCCGACCACGAAGATGTTCTGCCCCAACGTGGTCGTGGCGTTCACCGCGAACGACGTCGAACCGGTTGGCGGCGGTGTCCCGGTGGCCCCCACGTGCAACGCCAACGCCTCGCCGGCACCCAACGCCGCCGTGAACTGACCGTTCGACCCCACGGTGTGAGCCACGCACCCGTCCTGCTGCACGTTGCAGTACGACCCGGCGGGCAGCGAGGTCTGGAACGTCCGCGTCAAGGACGAGGACTCCCGGTTGATCGCCACGAAACCCTTGCCACCCCGGCCGAACGCGATCGCGTCACCGCCGTTGTCCCACCAGTTCACCACCGACGTGCCGGCGACGGCGTTGCGGAACCCCACCATCGAAGCGATCTGCGTCCACCGGTGCTGGCACTTCCACCCGGACGTGTAGCACTCCGACCCTCCGGGCGGCCCGGCGTCGTGCGAAGAGAACTCGTACCCCGAGTACACGTTCGGCGCGCCGTAAGGCCACGCCAGCATGAACACGTTCGCCAACGTGTAGGTCGACCCGTCGCGGTACGACAACGTCGACCCGTTGCGCTCGGTGTCCCAGTTGTCCACGAACGACCGCGCCTGCCCACTCGGCAGGTAACCCCACGACTGCCCGAACGTGCTCAGGTAAGCCAGGTTCTCGTTGTTGAAGATCCGCTTGATGTCATACGCGTACCGGAACTCGTCCACATCACCCGACCCGGTGTACTCGCCGGGCTGCACGGCCTCACCTGCCCCGTAGATCACCTCGTGCACCCAGAACACACCGGGGTTGCTCAACCGCGACTTGATCGCCGCCAGATCGGCCGCCGGCATGTGCTTGGCCGCGTCGATCCGGAACCCGTCCACCCCGAGCGAGATCAGGTGGTTCAGGTAGGAGGCGATCCTGCCGCGCACGTAGTCGCTGCCGGTGTCGAGGTCCGACAGCCCGACCAGCTCGCAGTTCTGCACGTTGTCGCGGTTGCGGTAGTCGCTGATGTGCGCCCGGCACGAGTGGAAGTCCCAGTCGCTGTAGGTGCCGGGGTAGCTGTACTTCGCATACGAAGAGCCGCCGGTGCCGACCCCGGACCCGGCGCTCATGTGGTTGATGACCGCGTCCGCGATGACCTTCACACCCGCCGCGTGGCAGATGTCGACCATCTGGCGGAACGCGGCCTCGTCACCGAGGCGTCCGGCGATGCGGTAGCTGACGGGCTGGTAGGAGGTCCACCACTGGGACCCCTGGATGTGTTCGGTGGCAGGGGACACCTCGACGAACCCGTACCCCTTGGGCCCCAGCACGTTCGCGCACTCGGCGGCGACCCGCGGGAACGGCCACTGGAACAGGGTCGCGGTGACGTCCTTGGCGGACGGCGGCGCCGCAAGAGTTTGCGGAACCGGGACCGCCAAAAGGCTGAACAGGAGGACGGCTATCGCGCACAAGGCGCGTCGGGTAGCGGAAACCACGTTGTCTCCTCGCTGGCAGGGATGTGCTCTAGGTCATACCAGCCGGCAGAGTTGCTGAAAACACTTGCAAAGTATTTCATTGCGGACCGGCGCGGAACCGATCCGGAAGGACACCCCGATGACGCAGGACTGGTGGCGCGAGGCCGTCATCTACCAGGTCTACGTGCGCAGCTTCGCCGACTCGAACGGCGACGGCGTCGGTGATCTGCCCGGCATCCGCTCCCGGCTGCCCTACCTCGCCGACCTCGGCGTGGACGCGGTGTGGATCACCCCGTTCTACGCGTCCCCGATGGCGGACGGCGGCTATGACGTCGCCGACTACCGCGCGATCGACCCGTCGTTCGGCACCCTCGACGACGCCAAGGGCCTCGTCGACGAAGCGCACGAACGAGGCATCCGCGTGATCGTCGACCTCGTCCCGAACCACACGAGCGACCGGCACAGGTGGTTCCAGCAGGCCCTCAAGGCCGCGCCGGGCTCACCGGAACGCGCCCGCTACCACTTCCGGGACGGCAACGGCGATCTCCCGCCGAACGACTGGGAGTCCGTCTTCGGCGGTCCCGCGTGGACGAAGACCCCCGACGGCCAGTGGTACCTGCACCTGTTCGCGCCCGAGCAGCCGGACCTGAACTGGGACCAGGCGGAGGTCCGCGACGAGTTCCTCGACATCCTCCGCTTCTGGCTCGACCTCGGCGTGGACGGGTTCCGCATCGACGTCGCCCACGGCATGGTCAAGGCGGACGGCCTGCCCGACGTCGGCACGCCCGGCCACATCAAGCTGCTCGACACGCAGGCGCTGCCGTTCTTCGACCAGGACGGCGTGCACGAGATCTACCGCGACTGGCGCAAGGTGCTCGACTCGTACCCCGGCGGCCGGATCGGCGTGGCCGAGGCGTGGACGCCCAGCCCCGAGCGCACCGCCCGCTACCTGCGTTCCGACGAGCTGCACCAGGCGTTCAACTTCCACTACCTGACCGCCGAGTGGAACGCCGCCGACCTCAGGCAGGTCATCGACGACTCGCTGGCCGCGATGGCGCCGGTGGCCGCGCCGACGACGTGGGTGCTGTCCAACCACGACGTGCAGCGGCACGCGACCCGGTACGGCAGCATGACGCGGGCGCGGGCCGCCGCGTTGTTGATGCTCGCGCTGCCCGGCAGCGCGTACGTCTACCAGGGCGAGGAACTGGGCCTGCCCGAGGTGCTCGACCTGCCCGAGGACGTCCTCCAAGACCCCGTGTGGGAACGGTCCGGCCACACCGAACGGGGCCGTGACGGCTGCCGCGTGCCGATCCCGTGGACGCCGGACGGCCCGTCGTTCGGCTTCGGCGAGGGCGGTTCGTGGCTCCCGCAGCCCGCCGACTGGGCGGAGCTGAGCGTCGCCCGACAGCTCGACGACCCGAACTCGGTGCTGGAGCTGTACCGCAGCGCGCTGCGCGTGCGACGCGAGCACCCGGACCTCGGCGCGGGCTCCGAAGTGGAGTGGTTGGACGTGCCCGAGGGCGTGTTGTCCTTCCGCCGTGGCGCTTTCACGTGCGTGGTGAACTTCGGCCCGGACACCGCACGCCTGCCCGCCGACGGACGAGTGCTGCTGGCCTCGGGTGGTTGCGCGACAGAAGGCGCGGACGTCCTCGTGCCGCCGGACACGACCGTGTGGCTCACACGCCCGTAGAGTCACCCGGTGTGACAGCGCGGCTCAGTGACATCGCGAACCAGGCAGGCGTGAGCGAGGCGACGGTCAGCCGGGTGGTCAACGGCAAGCCGGGCGTCTCCGCCGCCACCCGCCAGGCCGTGGTCGCCGCGATGGACGTCCTCGGCTACGAGCGCCCGCCCAGGCTCCGACAGCGCAGCGCCGGGTTGATCGGGTTGATCACCCCCGAGTTGAACAACCCGATCTTCCCGGCGTTCGCGCAGGTCATCGAGCAGGTGCTGACCCGCGACGGCTACACGCCGGTGCTCTGCACGCAGACGCCCGGCGGCTCCACCGAGGACCAGCTGACCGACATGCTGGTCGACCGCGGCGTCACCGGGATCGTCTTCGTGTCCGGCCTGCACGCCGACACGACGGCCGACAAGGACCGGTACGTCAAACTGGCCGGGCGCGGGGTGCCGTTCGTGATGATCAACGGCTACACCGATCAGGTTTCCGCACCGTTCGTGTCGGTGGACAACCGCGCGGCCGTCCGGCTCGCTGTCACCCACTTGGTTGAACTCGGCCACGAGAACATCGGCCTGGCCGTCGGTCCGCCGAGGTTCGTGCCCGCCCAACGCATGGTCGAGGGCTTCACGCTCGTCCGCCCGCAGGCGTCCGACCTGGTCGAGCACTCCCTGTTCACGGTCGAGGGCGGCCAGGCCGCGGCCAACGCCCTGCTGGACCGTGGCTGCACGGCGATCGTGTGCGGCAGCGACCTGATGGCGTTCGGCGCGATCCGCGCGGCCCGCCAGCGGGGCCTCAACGTGCCGCGTGACGTCTCCGTGGTCGGCTTCGACGATTCGCCGCTGATCGTGTTCGCCGACCCGCCGCTGACCACGATCCGCCAGCCCGTCGAAGCGATGGGCCAGGCCGCAGTGCACGCGTTGCTGGAGGAGATCGGCGGCACCCCCGCACCGCACGCGGAGTTCGTGTTCCAGCCCGAGTTGGTGGTGCGGGGCTCGACCGGCGCCCGGCCGAGATGACCTTGCCAGACCAAGAGGCACAGTGGATGCTCGCCCGGAGAATGCGAGCACAGCGGCTCTCGCACCCCGCGAAGAACGTGACGGACTTGCTGAAATCCGTCTTCGCCCTCCAAGCCCAGGACATGTCCGCGGCACGGCTCGCAGCGCGCGCCCGAGGCGTGAGGTCCCTAGACGGTCCTCTGGTGCGTACGTGGGCCATGCGCGGCACCCTCCACCTGCTCCACGAAGACGACCTGTGGGTCGTCAACCTCCTGGGGCCGACCTTCATCGCCGCCGGACGACGGAGACGCGAACAACTCGGCCTCACCGATGAGCTGTGCGAGCGCGCGCTACCCGCGCTCCGCGAAGTTCTGACCGAACCGCTGGAACGCGCCGAAATCGTCAACCGCCTGGCCGAAGTCGGCATCACCCTCGACCCGAAGTCGCAGGCCCCGGCGCACCTGCTGGCGTTCGCCGCGAACTCCGGCGTGCTGTGCCGAGGCCTGGACGACACCTACCGGCTCCTGCGCATCGACTGCGAACCCCGAGGCGTGGACGAGCTGTGGCGGCGCTACCGGCGTGCCTACGGCCCGGCGACGCCCGACGACTTCGCCGGCTGGAGCGGCCTGCCCAAACGGCAGCTGAAGGACCTCCCCGACGTGGAAGGCGAACCGGCCGAACCCGACGGCACGGTCCGCATGCTCGGCCACTTCGACACCTACCTGCTCGGCTACCGCGACCGCTCCGCCGCCCTGGCCCCCGAGCACGCGCCGCTCGTCCAGACCGGTGGCGGTTTCCTCACCCCGCACGTCGTGGTGGACGGCCGGGTGGTCGCGGTCTGGCGGCGCGACGGCGCGCAGATCGCCGTGCACCCGTTCGGAGCTCTGCCGGATATCGCCGACGAGGTCGCTGACCTGGGGCGATTCCTCGACCTGGATGCGCGCTTAACCTGGGTGTAGCGCGTGGATAGGGTCACTCCACCGCAACAACACCGGGAGGCGCGTTCAACTTGGGTGTGTTCGTGACGGGTGTGCGCCCGCGCTGGTCGGACATGGACGCGTTCGGCCACGTCAACCACGCCAACACGGTGACGTTGCTGGAAGAGGCGCGCATCGACCTCCTGTTCACGGAGGCCGCCCGGCACGGTCTGCCGGAGATGTCGCAGGGCATGGTGGTGGCCCGCCTCGTGGTGGACTACCTCGCGCCGACGGTGTTCACCGGCGACGAGATCGTGGTCGAGATGTCGGTGCGGGAGCTGAAGTCGGCGTCGTTCACGCTCGACTACACCGTCCGCGGAGGTCGCCAGGAGGGCAGCGCTGTCGTCACGACGGCGGAGACCCTTATGGTGCCGTACAACCTGACGGCCGGACGTCCGCGCCGTCTCCTCGAAGCCGAGCGCGACTTCCTCGCGGGCTGGCGTGCCGGAGGTAATGGTGCCTGAATTGGTCCTCGCCGACCCCGCCGAGCGGGACGACCTCGGCGCGTTCGTCGCCCGTGCCGTTCGCCTGGACGCCCAGGCGGTGGTGCGGCTGCGCAACCGCGCGTCCGGCGGCCTGCTGGACGCGTGGGTCGCGACCCCGTTCGACGCCCTGGCGACCCGTACCGTGGCCGGGCAGGTGACCCCGAATGACGTGACCGTGTCGGCGAACGACCTGCTCACCGGCCTGGCCGTGGTGCGGACCGAGACCGTCGACCCCGGTCCGGCGCGGGACATGATGTGGCGTTCGGCGCTGCCTCCGTCGGCGGGCTGGCTGCCGGTGGACCGGCTGCCCGGCAGCGTGGTCTCGGAGCTGGCGGAGAAGGGCGTGGAGGTGGCGCGGGAGAACGCCGGCCCGCGCGGCACCCCGCCCGCGTCGCTGCTGGACCAGACGGTGATCACGGTGAGCGGTTCCGGGTTGGACGTGAAGGTGCCGATGCGGTGCCTGTTCGCGTTGTCCGGCATGGGTTTCCTGGGCGGTGACGACGTGCGCATCACCGCCACCGACTCGTGGCTGCGCATCGACGCCCGGTTCGGCGCGGTGGTCCGCCGCCGTCACTCCATGCTGCCGCTCCTGGTCTGACCCCCGGCGACCTGCTCGAATGCCCGAGCACGTGCCACGAGGCGCAGGACGGCTCCGGCCAGGCGCCGGAGGGGTGGTGGCGCGGTCGAGGGCCGCGCCACCACCACATCGGCGCTAGACGAGCCAGACGGCCGTGTCCGGCGGCAACTGGTTCCCGGTCATCGGGCCACTGGCCAGCAGCACCTCACCGGGCGGCAGCGGCACCGGGCTACCGGACGTGTTCAGCGCGCAGATCAACCCGCCGCCCTTGCGGCGGAACGCGAAGCACCCGGCCGGCGCGCCGTACCACTCCAGCTCGTCACCGCTGAACGCCCCGTGCGATTTCCGCAGCTCCAGCGCGTGCCGGTAGAACGACAGCATCGACCTCGGGTCTTCCAGCTGCGACTCGGCGGTCAGCCCGGCCCACTCGTTGGGCTGCGGCAGCCACGTGCTCACCGCCTCCGAGAACCCGAACGGCGGCATGTCGCCCTCCCACGGCAACGGCACCCGGCACCCGTCCCGGCCCCGGTCGGTGTGCCCGGACCGCAGCCAGATCGGGTCCTGGAGCGCCCACTCCGGCAGCTCCACGTCCGGCAGCCCCAGCTCCTCGCCGTTGTACAGGTAGACGACGCCGGGCAGCGCCAGCTCCACCAGCGTCATCGACCGCGCCCGCTGCGCGCCGAGCGCACCGCCGCCGTACCGGGTCACGTGCCGCGTCACGTCGTGGTTGGACAACGTCCAGGTGGGCGGCGTGTCCAGGCCGCGGATCGCGCCCAGCGAGTGCTCGATGGCCGACCGCACGCCGTCCGCGTCGAACGGCGCCTCGACCAGCCGGAAGTTGAACCCGAGGTGCAGCTCGTCGGGCCGCACGTACCGGGCGAACCGCTCGTCGTCCTGGACCCAGATCTCGCCGACGGCCATCCGGCCGGGGTACTCGTCGATGACCTTGCGGATCATCCGGTGCACCTCGTGCACCCCGTCGTTGTCGAACCGGGGGTCCAGCGAGTTGTCGTGCATGACGCCGGACCCGAGCTCGACCCGCGGGTCGACGTTCGGCAGCCCGTACGGCTTGGCCATCCCGTGGGCCACGTCGATCCGGAACCCGTCCACGCCGCGGTCCAGCCAGAACCGCAGGGTGCGCGCCAGATCCGCGGCGACCTCGGGGTTGTCCCAGTTCAGGTCGGGCTGCTCGGGCGCGAACAGGTGCAGGTACCACTGCCCGTCCGGGACGCGGGTCCACGCCGGCCCGCCGAACTGGCTCGGCCAGTTGTTCGGCGGCACGGACCCGTCGTACCCGCCGCCGTCCCGGAAGATGTACCGGTCCCGTTCGACCGAACCCGGCCCGGCCCGCAGCGCGGCCTGGAACCAGGCGTGCCGGTCGCTGGTGTGGTTGGGAACGAGGTCGATCGTGACGCGGAGGTTGTGCGCGTGCGCCTCGGCGACCAGCCGGTCGAACGCGGCCAGGTCGCCGAACAGCGGGTCGACGTCACGGGGGTCGGCCACGTCGTACCCGTGGTCGGCCATGGGCGAGGTGAAGAACGGTGTGAGCCAGAGGGCGTCCACACCGAGCAGTTCGAGGTAGCCGAGCCGGGAGCGGATGCCGTCGAGGTCGCCCACGCCGTCACCGTTCGCGTCGGCGAAGGATCGGACGTAGACCTGGTAGAAGACGGCGTCACGCCACCAGGCGGACTCGTCGGCGATCTCTGGTTGTAGGTCGGAGGATCGTCGCACGAGAGGTCATCCTGCCATTCGCGACAGACACCACGAGCCCGTTCGGGTGATCAAGAATCACACCCACGCGTTCATCATGCTGTTCGCGGCCATCTCCAGGTACGCCCAGAGCTGCTCACGGTGCTGCGGAGAAAGATCAACCGAGTCGACGCCGACCTTGGCGCAGCGCAGCCAGGCGTCCCGCTCAATGGGACCGATCACGAACGGAGCGTGGCGCATCCGCAACCGAGGATGACCGCGGGTGTCGGAGTACGTGTGCGGGCCGCCCCAGTACTGCATGAGGAACAGCCGGAACCGCTCTTCGGCGGGCCCCAGGTCCTCTTCGGGGTACAGCGGACGCAGGACGGGATCGTTGGCCACTTCCTCGTAGAAGCGCGCGACGATCTTGTGGAACGTCTCGTACCCGCCCACTGCTTCGTAGAAGTTCTCCGGAGGAGTGGTCACCCCTCCATCCTGCCTCAGTCACCGAGAGGTGTCCCACGCCGACCCCGCCGACCCCGCCGACGTCGGTGGCGGGGCGGCCACGGCCGGTGAACGGGCGCGTGACCGCAACCGGCCGGCTGCGACGGGCTGCGCGACGGCTAAGAGGAGGAGGACTTCAGGGAGATGCCGGCGTCGTCCAGGGCGGGCATCAGCTTGGCTCTCAGGGCGCGTTGGACCGCCCACTGTCTGCCCGGCCGCACCTTGACCGTCACCCGCATGGTGATGCCCTCGGGCGTGACCTTCTCCACACCGAGCACCTGCGGCTTGTCGATCACGTCCTTGGCCAGCGACTCCTCGTCCGTCGCGGCCGTGACCGCCTTGTTCAGCACCTCGCTGGCCGAGGCCAGGTTCGCCCCGTACCCGAGCGGCAGGTCGACGACCGCCACCGCGAAGCCCTGCGACGAGTTGCCGACCCGCAGGATCTCGCCGTTGCGGACGTACCAGACCGTGCCGTTGGTGTCGCGGATCGTGGTTATCCGCAACCCGACCGACTCGACCGTGCCGGTGGCGGGGCCGAGGTCGACCACGTCACCGACCCCGTACTGGTCCTCCAACATCATGAACATGCCGGACAGGAAGTCCTTGACCAGGTTCTGCGCGCCGAAACCGATGGCGACACCCAGAATCCCGGCCGACGTCAGGATCGGCGCGACGTTCATCCCCAGCTCGGTGAGGATCTGTATGAACGCCACGCCGAAGACCATGATCGTGACGACTGACTTGAGCACCGAGCCGATGGTCTTGGCCCGCTGCTCGCGCCGCTCGGAGACCAGCGCGCCCAGCGCCTGGGGCGCCCGCTCGCGCAACGGCGCGAGCAACTTCGGCTTGCGGCCCCCGTTGCCGCGCGTCAGCCGGTCGATCAGCCTGCGGAGCAGGAACCGGACCACCACGGCGATGATCAGCGTCAGCGCGATCCGCAGCGCGCCTTCGGCGATCTTCGGCCCGTTGGTCACCCACCACTCGACGGCGAGGGTCGACTCCACGTCGACCATCAGGTCAGTCCTCACCAGGTCAGTCCTCCACTCACAACTCGAGGCCGGTCGCCCAGGCCAGGAAGGTCAACTGGTCCACGGCCAGCCCCACCGACCGGCTCACCGATCGGCCCGCGTGCCCCACCTCCGTCTCGCGGCGGAGCAGCACCGGGTGCTTGGTCGGATCACTCGACGTCGCGTGCTGGAGCGCCGCGCACATCTTCCGGGCGTGGTTGGGGTCCACACGGCTGTCCGACTCGAAGACCGTGAACAGCACCGAAGGGTACTCAACTCCGACCCCTACCTGGTGGTACGGGGAGTAGGCCAGCAGCCATCCCAGCTCCTCCGGCACGGCCGCGGAGCCGTACTCCTCCGCCCACAGCCGCCCGAGCAGGAAGTTCTCGTACCGCACCATGTCCAGCAGTGGCGCTGAGCACACCACGGCCGCGTACAGCTCCGGCCGCTGGGTCAGCGCCGCCCCGACCAGCAGCCCGCCGTTCGAACCGCCCATGACCGACAACTGCTGCGGCGTGGTCCAGCCGTCCCGGATCAACCGCTCGGCCGCCGCGTGGAAGTCGTCGAACACGTTCTGCTTCCGCTCGCGCATCCCCGCCCGGTGCCATTCCTCACCCTCCTCGTCGCCGCCCCGCAACGACGCGTGCACCCACACACCGCCCGCCTCGACCCAGGCCAACGTCGTCGCGCTGTACCCCGGCCCACGTCCCACCGCGAACCCGCCGTACCCGGTGAGCAGCGTCGGCCTGGGCAGATCCGGGTGCTGTTCCCCGGACACCACGAACATTCGCACGACGGTGCCGTCGGACGACGTGTACGAGACCTGCTGTGTGGACACCTGCGGCAGAGCGACCGTTCCGGGGGCCGCCGCCTCCAGCTCCGTCCGGCCCTCGGAGAGGGAGAACCGGTACACCGACAAGGGCGTTGTGAAGTCGGACCACCCGAACCACAGCACGTCACGGTCCGCAACCGTCAGTGCGTCGACTGTGGACAACCCGTGCAGCGACCCGGTTCCGGGCAGCGGGACCTCCCGCAGGTGCTCACCGGTCCCGGGAGAGTGCAGGTGCAGTTCCGACACCGCGTGCCGGGTCCGCAGCAGCACCAGCGACCCGTCCAGCCACGTCACCCCGTCGAGCACCGAATCCGCCTGCTCGGGCACCAACTCGGTCCACTCGGTGGGCGTCGCCGGGTCGGCCACGCACAGCCGGAACCGCGGCGCGTCCAGGCTGGTCCGCAGGTAGAGCCGCCCGTCCGGCGCGACCCACGCCGAGCACTGCGCCCCGTCGTCGGCCGACACGACCTGCTTCAACTCCCCGGACCCGTGCAGGTCCGCGATCCACACCGAGTCGCGCCGCACGGTGCCGGGCGCGCCGTTCACCAGCAGCCACCGCCCGTCCTCGGACAGCGACAGGCCGTAGTAGTACGTGTGGTCGAGCCCGTCCCCGTGCACGTTGACGTCACCGGACGCCGGCGTCCCGACCCGGTGCCGCCACACCCGCCGATGGAACTGCCGCTCGTCCTCGGGCACCAGCGCAGGGTCGATGCGCCGGACGTAGAAGAACTCCTCGCCACCGGGCAGCCAGGCCACCGGCGAGTACCGGCACCGGTCGATCGGCCCGTCCAGCAACTCGCCCGAGTCGACGTCCACCACGTGCAGCAACGAGTGCTCGTCGCCGCCCACGGAGACCTGGTACGCGAGCCGCGTGCCTTCGCGGGACGGCGACCACCGGTCCAACGTGGTCCGGCCGGTCGGGTCGAGCGCCGACACGTTCAACAACACCCGCTCCACGCCGTCCACCCGCACGTACAGCACGGGGTGGTCCTGCTCCGGCCCGCGACGGGTGTAGAACGCCCGCCCGGCCCGCCACACCGGCGTGCCGACGGCTCCGGTCCGCATCAGCTCGCCGAGCCGGTCGCCCAGCGCGGTCCGTCCGGGCATGGCGTCCAGCCACGACCGCGCCAGCCCGTCCTGCTCGGCGGACCAGGCGGCGGTGCGGGGATCCGCAGCGTCTTCGAGCCAGCGGTACGGATCGGCCACCGCGTGTCCGTGCAGGTCTTCGACGAGGTCGAGGCGTTCCGCGGCGGGATAGGTGATCGTCGCAGGCAGCGCTGCGCGGGGGGCTTCGGTCACCCCGCCGAGCGTAGCGACTCTGATGAAAACCATCTTCGATAGGGGTGAGTTCACCCAAGTTTTGGTGTCGGCTCCGTGACACGTCACATATCACAGGTGATTTTTGGGTGCGATCTGTGGTCTGCTATTGCTGAACCGGTGGAGGTGGTCGCGTGCCAGACCGACAACCCACCCCGATCGGCGCCCTGGTGAACGCCGGGATCGCGTCGTCGGCACCGTCCGGCCAAAAACAGCTCGCGGTGCACGCCGTGCACGCGGTGGTCGACGGAGAGGGAGCCGGTCAGGCGCCCGTGGTGTTGCCTTGGGGAAGACGCAAGGTCCTGCTGCTCAACGCCACGTTCGAACCGCTCACCGCGCTGCCGTTGCGGCGCGCGGTGGTTCTCGTGGTGTGCGGGAAGGCCGAGGTGGTGCACGGCGACCCCGCCGGGGCTGTCGTCCACTCCTCGACGTCCGAGGTGGTCGTGCCGTCGGTGATCCGGCTGGCGAACTACGTGCGGGTGCCCTACCGCGGTCGGGTCCCGCTGACCCGTGCCGGGTTGATGCACCGCGACCGGTACCGCTGCGCGTACTGCGGCGGGCGCGCCGAGACGATCGACCACGTCGTGCCGCGCAGCCGGGGTGGCCCCCACTCGTGGACGAACTGCGTGGCCTGTTGCGCCAAGTGCAACCACCGCAAGGCCGACAAGCTCCTCTCGGAGCTGGGCTGGCGTCTGCGCGTGGTGCCCAACGCTCCCCGCGGGCCGCACTGGCGGCTGCTGGCCGGCGTCACCGAAGCCGACCCGCTGTGGCTGCCCTACTTGGGCGAACCCGCGGCCTAGTCGTGGTCTAGCAGTGCTGTAGCCGGCTCCCGCTCACGCTGCCAGGGTGAAGTCCTCGCGGCGCGCCGTGATGCGCACCGAGTCGGACGCGGTGATGCGCACGGAGTCGGACGCGGTGATGCGCACGGAGTCGGACGCCGTGATGCGGACGGAGTCGGAGGCGGTGATCCGGACCGAGTCGGACGCGGTGATGCGGACGGAGTCCGAGGCGGTGATCCGGACCGAGTCGGATGCCGTGATGCGCACGGAGTCGCAGGCCGTGATGCGGACCGAGTCGTCCATCGCGGCCGTGATCCGGACGGAGTCATCACACGTAATCCGGACGGAGTCCCGGCAGGTGATGCGCACCGAGTCCGAGAGTGCGGCAGAGCGCTGAACGTCGGTAACGCTCTGCTCCGATTGGGTGTACGACGAACGAGTGATGGCGGCGACCAGAGCGCGGTTCACGGTGTACATGTCGTGTCCTCCGAGACTCATCGGGCGGGAATTAGTATCCGGAATCGGATGCGCAAGACCCGTACAGGTGAAAAGCTAGAAGCCGAGTGGGTTCAGTACAAGACGCCAAACCGGCCGCCATTCGCCTCCGTCCGGGCGAAGGCCATCCGGGTGTACGGACTGCGACGATCGAGAGCTGGATCTAGTGCATCCGGCGCCGATGGACACCCTCGGTGACGTCGTTCCTGGTCGAGCGTCGTCTAGATCACACGGTGGAAGCCGTGATCACGGCCCTGTCGCCGCACCCGCGTTCACAGACGGAACGGTCGTCGGACGGCGCCGCGCGCCCCGCCCGACCCACACCAGTGCGGAAAACGGGTGCCCTCGCCCCGACGTGACCAGGGCGATCGGTTACCGTAACCGCCGTGACCATCGTGGAGACCGTGCTCGTCTTCGCGCTGATCCCGCTGGCCATCTACGGCGTGATCACGCTACTGACGCTGAGGCCGAAGGCCACCCGCATTCAGCGGTACCGGCCCGGCCAGGAGTGGAACTACGCCCCCGTCTGGTGGAGTGCCAACCCCGCCGGCCTGACGACCGGCGTGCACCAGCCCGCCGAGATCCCGGTCGAGGGCCGTACCGCCAAGGGAGGTGCTCGTGGCAACTGGTGAGCTGACGAGGGCTGAGGTGGACCCGTCGACCCTGGAGGTCGGTGCGGTCGTCACCAACAGCGGTCGGGTGTCCGCCGCGAAGATGTACGAGCCGCACGCGCCGAGCCTGCCGTTCACGCCGGCGCAGCTGGCGAGGCTGGACGAGGCGCTGACGCTGGCCAGCCGCACCACCGGGCTGGACTTCAGCGTGTACCTGGGCGAACTCGGCCCCGACGCCCGAGCGAAGGCCGAGGAGCTGCACGCGAGCACCTCGCGCCCGACGCACCACGTGCTGGTCGCGGTGTCGCCCGGTGAGCGCGTGGTCGAGGTGGTGACGGGCGAGGAGTCCCACCGCCGGCTCGCCGACCGCGGCGCGAAGCTCGCCGTCATGAGCATGGTCGCGTCCTTCAAGGAAGGCGACCTCGCCGGCGGCCTGGTGAGCGGCCTGCGGATGCTGACCGACCAGGCGGGCCAAGCCCCCAGGCACTGACGCACCGAAGCCCGACGAAGTGAAGGCCCCGGCGGATCAAGCCGGGGCCTTTGCTGTCACCAGGTCTTGAGCGCCTGGACGAACGCCCTCAGCCGGGCCGGGTTGACACCCAGCGCTACCTCGGGGTTCTTGCTGTCCCGCACCGCACCCAGGTGGTTCGCCACCTCGACGCAGTCGCCGCCTTCGCTCCTGCTGGACTTCTTCCACCGCACAGTCATGCGACTCCCGTCGTCCTGTCCACCTCCCGTGCGATGAACTCGAAGGACTGTTCCGGGCTCATCGCGACCTCCAACAACTGTGGCACGCACCCTTCGAAGCCGGCTACCGTCTCGGGCTCCTGCACGAACACGGCGCTGACCGGGTTCTCCAGGTGCACGAACGAGGTGCCGTCGCACTTGATCAGCTGGAAGGAGCCGCCGAGTCCCCGATGCCAGCCGGTGGCGGTGGGCACGATCCGGAGATCCACGTTCTCGTGCGCGCTCATCATCAGGAGGTGGTCGAACTGCTCGGCCATGACCTCCGGGCCGCCGAGCTTCTGGCTCAACACGCTCTCGCCGATGAGAGCGGTGTAGCGGACCGGTTTGCGGCGCGTGAGGATGTCGCGTCGTCCCATCCGGACCGCGACGCGGGTGGCGATCTCCTCGTCGGGGATGCGGGCGGACTCCATGATCGTGCGGGTGTAGGAGCTGACCTGGAGCAGGCCGGGGATGATCAGTGGCGACCAGCTCACCACCTCGCGGGCCATCTGCTCGACCTCGACCAGCGCGGCGATCTGCGTGCGTCGTTCGGGCAGTTCGATCACTTCCAGGGGCGATCCAGTGGTGTCCTCGGCCAGCTCGATGATTTCCTCGCGTTCACGTCCGGTGACGTCCAGGGCGTCGAGGATCACGATTACCTCAGCCCGTGTCGGCGTTCGAAGTCCGCTTTCGTTGCGTGAAAGCAACGAATGGGCGACGCCAATCTTCTCCGCCAGTGCACGTTGACTGAGTTTCTTGGCCTCTCGGACGTTGCGCAGGCGCGCGCCAAGGGTGATGGATTTCGAGGTATTGCGCTTCATGGAATGAAGCTTAAGGCGGGACCAGTGGTCCAGTCTCTCGCTCGAAAAGGGTATTGACCGACTGTTCCGCGCCGGACAGGCTGTTGCGCACCAGAGCTACCGACCGGTCCGCACGCTGGTCGGACATGCGCAGCGGGTGGTGGAGCGCGCGAGAACTGCGCAGCGCCCACCACCCGTTGCGTCTTCGCAACAAAGGGGAACCAGGGGAGTCATGGAGTCCGAAGAAAGGCCGCCTGCCCGGCTGAGCACTGCCCGCAGTCGGGAATTGGGGGAGGAATTGCGCCGGGTCCGGCACCGGGCCCGGATGTCGTCGGGTTTCGTCGCCGAGGCCCTGGGCTGGTCGTTGGGGAAACTGTCGAAGCTCGAAACGGGCAGTCGCGGCACGAGCCCGTGGGAAATCGGCACGCTGCTCGGCCGTTGTGGCGCGGACAAACCCACCCGCGACCGCATCCTGGCCATCGCCAGTGAAGCCGATACCGGCAGCTTCCTGCGCCTGCACGACCCGTCGTCGGACACCCTCACGGCGCTGTCCGTGCACGAGAACGTGGCGCGCACCGTCACCACCTACGAGCCGCTGACGATCCCGAGCCTGGCGCAGACCGAGGACTACGCCTACGCGTTGACCAGGGACCGTGCCGTCACCCAGGCCCGCATAGGTCGCCAGGACGTGGTGCGCAGGCCAGGCGGCCCGGAGACCGTGCTCTACATCCACGAGGCCGCGTTGCGGATGGTCGTCGGCGACCCGAAGGTCATGCGCGACCAACTGCTGCGCCTGACGTTGATGTGCGGTTGGTCGCGGGTCAGTCCTCGCGTCATCCCGATGAGCGCGCCGTCGCACGCGGCCCTGCGCCACCCGGCGACCCTGCTGACCTTCCCCGCACCCACCAAGCCGCTGGCCTACACCGAGACCGACACCGCCACCGTCTTCCACGACGACCCGAACGCCGTCACCGCGTACCAGACCAAGATGCGGCACCTGGAACGCCTGGTCCTGACACCCGCCCAGTCACGCGACCTGTTCGCCCGCTGGGCCGACGCCTACGACCGCGACGGCCGCTGACGGTCAGCGCAGTTCGAGCTTCCGGAAGAACTCCGACAGCTCCCACGGCGAGTCGGTGACGAGGTTCGCGCCGGCCGACGTGGCGTCATCGGTCATCGTCCGAGCCGTGCGCCCGGCCGAATAGACAGCGACCGGCACCGCGGGATCCAACACCCGCACCGCGTCGACCAGTTGCAATCCGGCGTCGGGCACCTCGGCCCCGTTCTCGTACCGCCCCATGTCCGTGACCACCGCCCGGTACCGGCCGCGTTCGAACTGGGTCAACCCCTCCTGCGTGGAGCGCGCGAGATCGACCCGGACGCCGCTGGCGCGCAGTTGGGCGATCTCCAGCACGTTGTTCTCCGGGTGGTCGTCCACCCACAAGACCGCGAAGGGCGTGACCTGCTGTTCGGTCGTGACGACAACCGTTTCGTCAGGCGCACCCAGTTGTTCGCGCAACTCGCCGAGCTGCTTCTGGAGGTCGGCGATGGCCTCGCTCTGGACCTCGCTGAGCTTGCCCAAGGAGACGGTCTGCCCGCCTATCTCCAACGTGACCTCGCGCTTGGCGGCGGACTTGATCACCTCGCGCAGTTGAGAGCGGAACCCGAACAACAGGAACAGCACCACCAGCGGCCACAAGAGGGTCGCGATGGCGTTGATCATCTCGGCCATTCAGCGGAGGCTAGCCACGCCCGCCACCGCCCACCCCCGGAACCGCCACCCGTTCACCTGGCCGGCTCAATGCCTCACGACAGGTCGAAAACGAAACGGGGCGACGCTTGCAGCGCCACCCCGTTCACGTCATGCAACTCAAGACCGGTCGAACTCCTGGGCCGCCAGAGCACGCACGATGCCCGCACGGCCCTCCGACACCAACCGCCGCAGGGCCGGCGGCCGGTCCTCGGCCAGCCACTGGTCCGCCGCCGTCACCGTCTCCTTCGAGATCGACCACGACGGGAACAGGCCGATGACGACCGACTGCGCCCGCTCGCTCGACCGCCGGTCCCACACGTTGGCGACGTCGGCGAAGTACCGCTCCACGAACGGCTGCAACAGCGCCTTCTGCCCGGGGTGCTGGATGCCGGCGATAATGGCCTCCGTCACCGCGTTCGGCAGCTCGTCGGCGTTCACCGCCCGGTCCCACGCCTCGGTCTTGGCCTCGAAGGTGGGCCGCAGCGCCCGTGCCGACTCGGCCTTGCGGCGGCCGGTCGCGGTCGGGTCGCGTTCCTCCTCGGCGTTGATCTCCTCCAGCGACGCGGCGCCGTGCGCGACCAGTGCGTGCAGCAGCCGCCACCGCAGGTCGGTGTCGACGTCCAGGCCTTCGAGCACGTCCGTGCCGTCCAACCAACCCCGCAGCAGCCCCAGCGTCTCCTCGTCCAGCACCGAACCGGCCAACGCGTTCACGAACGCCAACTGGTGGTCCGAACCGGGCTCGGCCGCACGCGCCAGCTCCAGCGTCCGCGTGGTGAACCGCCGCCAGCCCTCGTCGCGCCACGCCGCGTCCGCGTACGACGACAGCGCCGTCTGCGCCTGCAGCAGCAGCCGCTGCACCACGCCGACCTCGGTCTCCGAGTGCAGCCCGCCGAGCACCAGGTTCACGAAGTCGCGGGCCTTCAGCTCCGCCTCACGCGTCATCTCCCACGCCGCCGACCAGCACAGCGTGCGCGGCAGCGGTTCGGCGATGTCGGCGATGTGGTCGATCAGCGACGCCAGCGAATCGGCGTCCAACCGCATCGTGCAGTAGGTGAGGTCGTCGTCGTTGACCAGCACGAGCTTGCCGCGCGACACCCCGACCAGCTCCGGCACGTCGGTGCGCTCGCCCGACACGTCCAGCTCCACCCGGTGCGTGCGCACGAGCTTGCCGTTCTCGTCCGAGTCGTACACGCCGATCGCCAACCGGTGCGTCCGCAGTTCGCCCGCACCCGGCCGCGCCCCGCCCTGCAACACGGCGAAGTCGGTGAACCGGCCCTCCGCGTCGACCGAGAACTTGGGCCGCAGCAGGTTCAGGCCGGTGGTCTCCAGCCACTGCGCGCTCCACCACGACAGGTCGCGGCCGGACGCCTCCTCCAGCGCGCCGAGCAGGTCGGCCAGCGTCGCGTTGCCCCAGGCGTGCTTGCCGAAGTACACCCGCAGGCCGGCCAGGAAGTTCTCCAGACCGACGTACGCCACCAGCTGCTTGAGGACGCTGGCGCCCTTGGCGTAGGTGATGCCGTCGAAGTTGACCTCGACCGCCTGGAGGTCCGGGATGTCCGAGGCCACCGGGTGCGTGGACGGCAGCTGGTCCTGCCGGTACGCCCACGACTTCTCGATCTTGGCGAACGTCGTCCACGCCTGCCGGTACTCGGTCGCCTCGGCCTGCGCCAGCACCGACGCCCAGGTGGCGAACGACTCGTTCAGCCACAGGTCGTCCCACCAGCGCATGGTTACCAGGTCGCCGAACCACATGTGCGCCATCTCGTGCAGCACGGTCTCGGCGCGGCGCTCGTACATGTAGCGGGTGACGCGGCTGCGGAAGACGTAGTCCTCCAGGAACGTGACGCAGCCCGCGTTCTCCATCGCGCCCGCGTTGAACTCGGGCACGAAGCACTGGTCGTACTTGCCGAACGCGTACTTCACCCCGAACGCGCGGTGGAAGAAGCCGAAACCCTGCTTGGTCTCGGTGAACAGCCGCTCGGAGTCCATGTGCGGGGCCAGCGAGGCGCGGCAGTAGATGCCCAGCGGGATCGTGGTGTCGCCCTCGGTGAACTCGTCGCGCCACTCCGCGTACGGGCCGGCGACGAGCGCGACCAGGTAGGTCGACATGGGCTTGGTGGTGGCGAAGACGTGCCTGTCCGCGCCGCCGACGCCGTCCACAGTGGACTCGATCGCCGAGTTGGAGACGACCTTCCAGTGGTGCGGCGCGGTCACCGTCAGGTCGTAGACGGCCTTGAGGTCCGGCTGGTCGAAGCAGGCGAACATGCGCTTGGCGTCGGCCGTCTCGAACTGCGAGTACAGGTAGACCTCGCCGTCGACGGGGTCGACGAACCGGTGCAGGCCCTCGCCGGTGTTCATGTACCGGCAGTCGGCCTCGATGGTCAGCTCGTTGACCTCGGCCAGGTCGGGCAGGTGGACGCCGTCTTCCTCGCGGTACTCGGAGACGTCCAGCTCGTGTCCGTTGAGCACGGCGCGGTGGACATTGGCGGCCACGATGTCGACCCACGAGGACGCGCCGGGCGTCAGGCTGCGGAAGGCAACCGTCGTGGTGGAGCGGAACGTGTCCGAGCTGGGCTTGCCGCCACCGTCGGTCAGGTCCAACTCGATCCGGTAGGAATCGACTTCCAGCAGCGCAGCCCGCTGCTGCGCTTGGTCGCGGGTGAGGTTGGGTGCCGCCACAGGTCACCTCGTCTGCCGGCGCCACGGGACCTTGGCGCTGACGTCGTCGGAATGGGAATTGGGTGTCGAGTCGGTGAACACGACAGTCGCATCCAATCACGTGGGACGCCGGGAAGTGGACTGGCGTCCGAGGGAAGACTCCGTGCGGTCGGCTGGTTGTGCACGATGGGGCGCCGAGTCCGGCGAAACCGCACACGAACAGCCACGGAGGGAACACCGCATGTCGACAGAGGGACGCACGAAGGTCGACTTCTACTTCGACCCGATCTGCCCGTTCGCGTGGATCTCGTCCCGGTGGATCCTCGAGGTGGAGAAGGAACGGGAGCTCGACCTGAACTTCCGCGTCATGAGCCTCTCGGTGCTCAACGAGGGGCGGGACCTCCCGGACGAGTACCGCGACCTGCTCGATCGGGGCTGGGGTCCGGTCCGCGTCGCGATCGCGGCGGCCAAGCTCAAGGGCGACGACATCCTGCGCGACCTCTACACCGCGATGGGCACCCGGATCCACAACGGGGGCAACAAGGACTACGACGAGGTCGTCAAGGAGGCCTTGGAAGAGCTGGGCCTGCCCCTCGAACTGGCCGAGGCCGCCCGCACCGACGAGCACGACGCCGACCTGCGCGCCAGCCACCACCGCGGCATGGACCCGGTGGGCATGGACGTCGGCACGCCCACGATCCACATCGACGGCGTGGCGTTCTTCGGTCCCGTGCTCACCTCGATCCCTCGTGGCGAGGACGCGGTGAAGATCTTCGACGGTGCGCGTGCGTTGGCGAGCTACCCGGACTTCTTCGAGCTCAAGCGCACCCGGACGGGGGGTCTGGACTTCTCCTGACGCCGCCGGTGTGACACTCTTGGGCAGGTTTCGTCTTTGAGTGTCACACCGTTCTCGGGGAGTCCGCAGTGATCGAGGTCGTCAACCCGACTACCGAAGAGGTCATCGGCACGGTCCGCGCCGGCACGCCCGGTGACGTCGACGCGGCCGTGACCAGGGCCGTTGCCGCGTTCCCGGCGTGGTCGGCGACGCCTGTGGACACCCGGCTGGCCCTGGTCCGCCGGGTCGCCGACGCGCTCGCGGCGCGGACCGACGAGCTGGCCGCGACCATGACCGCCGAGATGGGTTCGCCCATCACGTTCGCGACCCGGGTCCAGGTGCCGAACCCGGTCGGGATCTCGCGCGGCGTGGCCGACGTGCTCGCGGGCGGGTACTTCGACGGTGAGGAGATCGGGAACTCGCTGGTGCTGCGCGAGCCGATCGGTGTGGTCGCCGCCATCACCCCGTGGAACTTCCCGCTCCAGCAGATGGTCGCCAAGGTCGTGCCCGCTCTCGCGGCGGGCAACGTGGTGGTGCTCAAACCGAGCGAGCTGGCGCCGATGACGGCCGATCTGTTGGCGTCCGTTCTTCGTTCCGCCTTGGCTGACGCCGGTGCGCCCGACGGGGTGTTCTCCGTCGTCCACGGCACGGGTCCGGTGGTGGGTGAGGCTCTGGCAGTTCACCCGATGGTGGACATGGTGTCGTTCACCGGGTCGACGCGGGCCGGTCGGCGGGTCGCCGCGCTGGCCGCCGAGACGGTGAAGCGGGTGGCGTTGGAGCTGGGCGGCAAGTCCGCGAACGTCGTGCTGGACGACGCCGACCTGACGCGGGCGGTGAAGATCGGTGTGGCGAACGCGTTCATGAACAACGGCCAGGCGTGCAGCGCGTGGACCAGGCTCCTGGTGCCCGCTTCCCGCCACGACGAGGCGCTGGAGATCGCCGCAGCCGCCGCGTCAAAATACGAGCCGGGCGACCCCGCTCTGCCCACCACCCGCATCGGCCCCGCCGTGTCGGCAGCCCAACGTGACCGCGTGGTCGCCTACATCCAACGCGGCATCGCCGAGGGCGCAAAGCTGGCCATCGGCGGCCCCGAGCGCCCCACGGACCGCGGTTTCCACGTGGCCCCGACCGTCTTCGGCAACGTGCACCCGGACATGACCATCGCCCAAGAGGAAATCTTCGGCCCAGTCCTGTCCGTCCTGCCGTACACCGACGAGAACGACGCCGTCCGCATCGCGAACTCCACCATCTACGGCCTGGGCGGCGCGGTCTTCTCCGCCGACGCCTCCCGCGCCCTCACCGTGGCCAAACGCCTGCGGACCGGCCAGGTGGACATCAACGGCGCCGCCTTCAACACCAGTGCCCCCTTCGGCGGCTACCGCCAATCCGGCACCGGCCGAGAGTTCGGCCGCCACGGCCTGGACGAGTTCACCGAACTGAAGTCCATCCAACGCTAACCCGAGAGTCGAACGCCCAGGTGCCGAGAGTCGAACCTCCAGGACCCCCGAATTCAACGCTCAGGTGGGTTCGGTGGTGTCCTGAATGTAGAACTCAGGGCACCTGAACGTTCGACACGCACGACCTGAGCGTTCGACTCTCGGCACTTGAGGGTTCGACTCTCGCGGGGTCAGGCGCGTAGGACGCCGTTGGTCAGGCGGGGGACGGCGGTGCTGACGTTCACCTCGGAGGCCAGGGCCACGTCGCCCGCGTGGCCGGCGGCGATGAGCTCGCGGCCGGACACGCAGCCCGCCAGCACGTCCTCCACCGACGCCCGCGCGTACATCTCCGCCGCCAACGCCGCCTCCACCGAAGCCGACCCGTACCCGAGCAACGACGCCATCACCGCGCCCGCGCCGAGCAGGTCCTCGACGGCGGGGCGCAAAGGGCCGACTTCGCCGGTGTTCGTGAAGGCGTTCACGCCCCACCGCTCACCGCCCGGCACCACGCCGATAGGCCCATCGTCCGCCAACGACCGGGCCGCCAACGCGACCGCACGCGCGTTCCGCAAACACCCCGCCAACACGATCGCCCCCGTCGACTCGGCCAACGAGCACAACGTCGCACCGTTCGGCGAAGGCAACTCCAACTCCGTCCCCGCGGGCACCGACACCAGCGACGACGGCCGCAACGACCACGACGGGTCCGCCGGCCGAGCCGCCCGCTCCCGGTCCGCCCAGCGCACCGGCCGCACCGAACCACCTCGTCCGACCACGATGTCCACCGATGTCGAGAACGACAGCACGTCCACGATCACGATCACCGCGCACTGACCCCCGAGCGCGACAACCCCCTCGGGACCCCACTCCAGCCGCAGCCGGTAACCCTCTTGTCCGAACACTCGGCCCAGGATGGCAGACTTGCTGACGTGCGCGTTTACCTGGGATCCGACCACGCGGGCTTCGAGCTGAAGACCCACCTCGTCAAGCACCTGACCGACGCCGGCCACGACGTGATCGACGTCGGCCCCGCGGTGTACGACGCGGAGGACGACTACCCACCGTTCTGCATCGAGGCGGCCCGCCGCGTCGTCGCGGACGAGGGCAGCCTGGGCATCGTCATCGGTGGCTCCGGCAACGGCGAGCAGATCGCCGCGAACAAGGTGCCCGGCGCCCGTTGCGCGCTGGCCTACAACGTGGAGACGGCGAAGCTCGCCCGCGAGCACAACGACGCCCAGCTGATCGGCGTCGGCGGCCGGATGCACACCACCGAGGAGGCCTTCGCGATCGTGGAGGCGTTCCTGTCCACCTCGTTCTCCGGTCAGGAGCGGCACGCCCGCCGCATCGCCATCCTCAGCGAGTACGAGCGCACCGGCGAGGCTCCGGCCCTGCCCTGATGCCCGAAGGTCACACGCTCCACCGCCTGGCGAAGCTGCACCAACGCCGTTACGCGGGCTCGACGGTCCGGGTGTCGAGCCCGCAGGGCAAGTTCTCCGCGTCCCTTGTGGACGGTCGGCTGTTCGAGCGCGCCGAGGCGCACGGCAAGCACCTGTTCCACGTCTACGGCCCGGACGCGACCGTGCACGTCCACCTCGGCCTCTACGGCACGTTCACCGAATCACCGCACCCGGTGACCGAACCGGTCGGCCAGGTGCGGATGCGCCTCGCAGGCCCGACCCACTGGACGGACCTGCGCGGCCCGAACCGGTGCGAGGTCCTCACCGACGTCGAGGTCACCGCCCTGCGCGCCCGCCTCGGCCCGGACCCGCTGCGCCGTGACGCGAAACCGGACCTGGTGTACGCGCGTGTCGCCCGTTCCCGCCAGTCCATCGCCGTGCTGCTGATGGACCAGACCGTGCTCGCGGGCGTCGGCAACGTCTACCGCGCCGAGGTGCTGTTCCGGCACGGCATCCACCCGCTCGTGCCCGGCAACAAGATCGACCGGGCGCTGTGGGACGACCTGTGGCTCGACCTGACCCTGCTGATGCGCGCCGGCGTGAAGATCGGCCGCATCGACACCGTGCGGCCGGAACACCTGCCCGAGGTCACCGGCCGCGCACCGCGCCAGGACCGGCACGGCGGCGAGGTCTACGTCTACCGCCGCACCGGTCAACCGTGCCTGGTCTGCGGCACACCCGTGGCCGCCGCCGGACTGGCCGGCCGCAACCTCTACTGGTGCCCCACCTGCCAACCCGCCTGATCAGGCGGGGTCGTCAGAACCCGCCGAAGTCGCCGAAGTCGCCGCCACCGAAGTCGCCGCCACCGAAGTCGCCGCCACCGGCATCGCCGCCGTCACCGCCCGCGTCACCGCCGTCGCCACCGTCACCGCCGTCGGAGCCGGTGTCCTCGGCCGCAACGGCTGCCGGCACACCGACCATGCCCGAGAACATCGCGCTGAACAGCAGCATCGAGCCGAAGCCCCACGCGCCGGCCACCAGAGCGGGCTTCCACCACGGCTCCGAGTACCAGCCCTGCGGCACCGGCCTGCCCGCGACCACGCCACCGGGGTAGTAGTGCGGCGTGCCCGAACTCGGCTGCGGCGAGGCGACGTAGCGGCGACCCTCCACCGTGACGTCACGCTCTTCCATCACCTTGCCCGCACGGCTCTGACCAGTGAGGTCGGGCAGCTCGGGACCCGGGTCCAAGCCCATCGCGGTGCGCGCGGCCCGCACGTAGTACAGGCCTTCCATCGCGGTCTGCGTGACCAGGCGGCACTGCTCCACCGTGCGGGCCTGCTCCATCTGCGACCCGGCCGCGGTGAACCGCTCGGACGCGTCCGCCAGCGCCTGCTGCGAGGCGACGTCCGAGCCGGTCAGGTTCATCACCTGGCCGCCCAACCGTTCCACCCACCGACGCGCGTCGGCCTGGGCGTCCTCCAACTCGCGTCGGCGCTTGTCGGCGGCGGACCTGGCGAAGTACCAGCCCACGCCCACGACCAGAACCAGCAGCACGAGCAACACGATCGCGGTGGTCATCGACCCTCCCGGTGCCTGTTGTCCGGAAAACGCCGCCCGACCGGCGGAGGTTCCCGAAACGGTCAGAACACCTCCGGGCAGTGAGGGTCCCGGTCACCCGAAAAGGCGTGTGACAAGGCGTTCACGACACCCTCTGTGACCTCACGCACCCGCTGAGCACGCGCCATGGACGTCAGCCTCGTCCCACCGAGGTACGCCGCGCCCAACGCCTGCACGTCCAGCACCACGTCCGCGTCGTCGTCCACCCGCTGCACGGTCGCCTCGCCGTCCTTCACGGTGAACCGCCACCGGCCCGCGTTCCACGGGCAGAACTCGTCCGACACCTCCAGCACCGCGTCCACGTCCGAGGCGTAACGGCGCTGGGTGAGCGCGCGGTCGACGTCCACGACGCGCACCCACAGCGAGTCCGACCGGCTGCGCAACGCGAGCCGCGGGTCTTCCAGCAGGTGGACGACCGGGTCGTCGGAGGCGGTGAAGAACTTCAGCTCCCCCACCATGTCGACGTCGAGCAGGTACCGGTAGATCGCCGCGTAGGCCTCGTCGGTCCGCGCCGCGATCTCTTTCACGTGCAGCTCGTTGCGCGGTCCGCGCTCCTGCCAGTCCGCCTTGACCCGGTAGACCGCGTAACCCTGCGGGTGCAG
Source organism: Saccharothrix deserti (assembly GCF_009769385.1). Taxonomy (GTDB): domain Bacteria; phylum Actinomycetota; class Actinomycetes; order Mycobacteriales; family Pseudonocardiaceae; genus Actinosynnema; species Actinosynnema deserti. Next base: position 11,352 of record NZ_VKAB01000012.1, on the reverse strand, counting down.
CACGTACCGGAAGGCGGTGAGCCCTTCACGGTCGCGTTCGGTGTCGGCGAACTGGTGGTTCCAGTTGCCGTCGACCCGGCTCAGCCACCCCGTGCGGCTCGGCCGGATCGCCTCGTACACGGCCTTCATGACGGGCATGGCCTCGTCCCGCGACACCTCGCGCACCCGCTCGCCACCCACCGACACGCCGGGCCGGAACTTCGCACCGCTCGGCACCTCGAGCCGGGCGAACTCCGCCGCGAGTCCGTACCCGAACCGCGGGTAGATCGCCGCCTCCGACGCCCACAACGCGGCCACCGCCTCACGGCCCTCCTCGTGCAGGCCGTGCAACTGCGCCCGCATCACGCGCGTGAGCACGCCGCGCCGGCGATGGCCCGGTTTCACACCTACCGAGGTCACCGCAGCCACCGGCCGGGGACCTGCGCCGGGCACCGTGATCTCGCGGCTCTGGATGCCCCCGCCGCCGATCAGCTCGTCACCGTCGAACACGCCGTGGTGGCGTTCCGGCTCGAAGATGTCACGCCAGCGTTCGAGCTGGTCCTCGACGCTGTCGAAGAGGAACGCCGAGTTGACGACCCGCTGGAACTCCGGCAGATCGTCCGCGGTGAGGGTGCGGAGGGTGAGCGCCATGGCACGTTCATACGCCGGTCGTCCGTTTCGCGCGATCCAATTCAGGGGTCGCATCCGGGTGGTCGATTCCGCGATGCTGCGCCGGCGCGTGACGCGGTGGATCACCCGTGGTGCCCGGCCGGCGGACTGGACGTGCTCGCCGGGTGACGCGGACATGGTCGACTGGTACCGGATCGGCGCGGCCTCGCTGATCGCCGTGCTGGACCCGGCGCGTGCCGCCTCACCTGCGGCGACGTGGTGTCCGTGGGACCACACGCTGGGGTTCTGGCTGCGGCGGATGGCGCACGAGACGGCCGTGCACCGGGTCGACGCACAGGCCGCGATCGGCTCGGCGGCGCCGTTGGAGACCGGGTTGGCGGCCAACGGCATCGACGAGGTGCTGACGCTGTGGCTGGGCTGCCACCAGCCGCCCGGTGCCCACACGTCGGGGCGGGCGGTGTCGTTGCGGGTGCCCGGCCGGGAGTGGACCGTGGCGCTGCACGAGGGGGTCGTGGACTACTGCCCGGAGGCCGACCCGGCGGCCGTGGTCAGTGGGTCGTCGTCGGCGGTGGACCTGTGGTTGTGGGGGCGGGCGGGGGAGGAGCAGCTGTCCGTGGAGGGTGACGTCGCGGTCGTGCGCTCGCTGCGTGCCGCCGTCGCGGCCGTAACCGGTTGATTCCCTGCTGTTGCTCAGAGGTGTGCGGGGTGCCGCACACTGTGCGCGTGACGAAGCTGCGCCTGGCCCTGAGAGGCATGCTGACCTGCACCATCGGCTTCCTCATGGTGGTGGTGGCGATGCGGTTGGGCGAGGCTCTGTGGCGCGCGATGACGTCCTACGGCAGGTAGTCGGCCAGGTTCGCGGGTAGGCCGTGACCGCCGGGGGTCACGACGATCCGGGCGTTCGGGAGTTCCTTCGCTCGGGCGACGAGCTTGCGCGAGTCCTGGGCCCGACTGCGTTCGCCCACGATCACCACCGTCTTCGCTTCGATCGTTCTCCTGATCCGGCGGGGCAGAGGCAGGCCGGAGCGCCAGTGCGTGAGGCCGATGACCGCCGCGTCGGACGGCTCCTCACCGTTCGAGATCCACCGCAGGTAGCGGCGCCAGGCGCGTTCGGAATGGCTGAGCTTGGCCAGGACGGCGTAGAAGATGGCACGGAACCGGTAGGGCGCGAACGTGCCCGCGGCGGGCTCCACCAGCACCGATTCGGTCACCGGGTGCAGCGCGGCGATCCAGGCGCCGTACGAGATGCCGACCAGGAGCGGATCTGCGAGGCCGAGCCTGTCGAGCACCTCGGCCAACCACGCGTTCATGTCCTTCAACGGCGCAGTCTGCACGCTGCCGCCGGCGTCACCGAGGATGTCGACGGCGAACACCGGCCGTTCGATCGCTTTGACGGTGTCCGCCCACATCGCGGACGTCACACCGGCGCCGTGCAGCAGGACGACCGGCTTGCCCGTGCCGGGGCGGTGGTGGACGCGGGTCGTGCCCCACGTCGTCGGCACGTCCAGCGTTTCGTGCGGCGGCCACGCCTCCATCGCCCGGCCAAGCGCCTCGCCGAACCTCTCCCGCGCCGCTCGGTCGGTGAACCTACCGGTCATGGTCGTAGCCCGTGACGAGGCAGAACTCGTTGCCGGCGGGGTCGAGGAGGACTTGGAAGCTGCCCTGTTCGTCGGTTTGGATGCCGCCCTGCGGCGCGGCGCCGAGTTCCGTCGCTCTTCTGGTGGCCACTGCGACATCTTCGACCTCGATGTCCAGGTGCAGCCGGTTCTTGACCGCTTTCGGTTCGGGGACGGGCTGGAAGGAGATGCGCGGCCAGCCGGGTGGCGAGACGTGCGCCCACCCGTGCGCCCGGTCGACGGGCTCACCACCGAGCAGTGCCGCCCAGAAGCGCACGAGGCGTGAGGGTTCGAGGCAATCCACCACGATCTGGTTCAGGTGCATGGCTCCATCATGCGGTGGCCTAGGCCCCCTTCGGCGCGTCGAGCCGGACGTTGTGGATCACCGTTGGCCAGTGGGCGGGGAAGAGCACGGCGGCCCGCACCCTGGCCGTCCAATATGGACTGACCGCGCACCACCACGACTACCACGACGCCCGCGGACACCTGGCCCGCCGGATCGCGAACGACGGCTCACAAGACGCCGAGGCCGTAGCGGACGACGTAGCGACCCACTTCAACCTGACCACCTGAACGGCAGCCCTCAGCAACCAGCCGCCGTCCCCGGGCTCGCGACGGGGCCTGCAGAAGCAAAATGACCGTCCACAGGGGACGGTACGTAGCGACTACCAGCAGGAAGAGCTTGGAGCGGGTGACGGGAATCGAACCCGCATGACCAGCTTGGAAGGTCTGGCAGCGATCAAGCCCTTGACCAGCTAACCCTCTGACCTGCGCCTTAGCCGCCATCCTGACCGCCCGTGCCCCTGATTGACCGCTGTTGACCCTGAGATGGGGCACGCCAGGGGCACGGGCGGCGGTGACATGCCTGGCGCGATGTTGAGCTTGTGGTGGGATGGTCTGACTCAGACGTCGTAGTACTGCCAGCGGTCGGCAACTACCTGCGGTTCGCCCTACCGCACCATGTCTGACCTGCTTGTTTCCTCTCGACGTTCACTATCGTTGACCAACGCTGATCCACGTCCGACGGCCTGGAGACGGCCTGATCATCCTGTTACACGCAAGGACACGGCGCGGGCTCATGAGTGGTGCCTGCGTCGGCCGATGCCCGTCCCCGTTCGAGGCGTAGTGCTGAAGCCGGATGATCTCCTGGCTGACATGGCGGTCAAGCTGTCGATGCGGCAGATTGCTACGTCTAGTACTAAAATCTGATCTCAGATAAAACGTTGATTGATATTGCAATACTGGGAGGCGTGTGTGACGTCCCGGTCAAGCGACGAGCATGGATCACAAAAGCCGAAGAATGTCTCCGTCGACCATGAAAACGGTCAAAGAGTAGTCCGATTTCGGCACCTGACTACGGATCGGGGAGAAGTAGTGATAGAACAGCGCTTCCCTGATGCTTTGAGTCACCTGTACGTCGATCAGGGGATTAATCAGAAAGTTCCATTGTATAGCGGGCGCTTCCAGTTGAATGAGGGTAGCGGCCCGGGGGACTTCGATGGGGAAATCTGTTTCAACTGGCTTCCTTCTGCGCGTACCGAGGCTTCAGGTGAGGCGGAGATAAGTTTCGAGTCTCTGTCCGAAATTTTCCCCGCAGATGATGATTCGCACTGGTCGGAGACACCGACGGCGTCATTTGCAGGTCTGGATGCTGTAGTAAAGCCCCCTGGTGAATGTCGATTCCGATGGTCGAAAGCTGATCGTACACACTACATTAACGAGAGGTTGGGTGATCAGTACATTGGTGATGAGGCTGCCCCTGTGGATAGGGTAACGTTCTTTGTTCCTAATGGGTGGGCTCAGTCCTCCGGGGCAATCAACATCTGTGATCCGAATGAGCCGTGGGTATGGTGGCGAGGGCGGTTGGAGATTGATCTCGACGACTGGATCATAAATATCGATCTGCTTCGCGATATGCGGTGGAGGGAAAATTGGGCGGAATTGAGGCGTAGTGGCGGGTCCAGGTTTACGCATGTGGGCGAGTTGCGGAGAAAAGATGGCTCCGATTTCGCTTACGCCGATATCGTTGATTTGCTGCATCAGTTGGGCTTGTCGATGAGTCTCACACTTGGTCGTTGGGTCCGGCCTCTTCTTCCTGTCGGCTGGAGTGGGGACAATCCGAGATGGTCATCGTGGCGAGTCCAGCCGATAGACCGAATGATATCGGTTCATACGTGGAGTGACTCCACGGAATTTCCGGCTCAGCTCTCGGAGGTGACTCGCCGTGTAGTCGAGTTTTGCAAGGATGCACACCAGGCGGAAGTCCTCCAATATGCCGTAGCTTATTACGTGAGTATCAATGTCAACACTAGCGCAGAACTGACTACAGCTATCCCTATTTCTGCGCTTCAGATGCTTGCTTACGATCTATTTGTTGAGCAGCGGAGGACGTACACTAGGTCGAAGTGGGAGAACTTGCCGCGGACCGAAGAGGAGATCCGCCTACTCCTTGACGACTGTGGTATCGATCTGAATATTCCTGATCACATGCCTTACCTCAAGACTGTCTCGGATGTTCTTGGTCCAACACCGGAAGGTCATTCGAGGGATGCGCTCCGGTGTATTGTTGACATGCGTAACCTGGTGATTCACCCTAAGCGGGATAAGCCGATCAAATGGCAATTCGAGCAATGGGTGGAAGCTTCAATTATTGCATGTCACTATCTTGAGCTTGCAATACTGCGCGTTATCGGCTTTGCGGGCAAGGCTCGTTCGCCACTGCGCCCTTCTGTTGCTGCCGGAGCGGTATATCCAGTCCCGTGGATTTAGCGACTCTCGTTCATGTCATGCCTGAACCGTCGAAGAGCTACCCGGTGTAGCCCTTGTGCTTAGTGCTTGAGGTTGATCGACCCGCTTCATCGAAGTCACAATCCAATACCGATGGCAAGGCGGCGGAGCCGTCGCGGCAGCCGATCGCCGCGCCCAGTGCTGTCAGCCGTGTGACCGCGCGATCGTCCCGACCGTGGTGGCTGGAAGTGGCTTGGCGGCAGCTCGCATCTGTGTGGCGCGCCGCTCTCCCGGCCACGTGCACCGACGCTGCGCGCGGCCGACGGGCGGAGCGGAGCGGGAGCCCGGCGTGCCGCGATGCGGGGAGTCGGTGCAAACGTGAGGCGGGACTGGCCGCGCGTCGCCGCAGGCGGCGCGCCTTGATCCCATAGAGCCGAATTCGGCAATGGTGTCACTCTACTAGCAACGGACGTTCCGCAGCGTTCTACAGCCCAAGCGTCTCAGCTTCAGAGGGCGGTGTGGTTCCGATAGGCGTGTAGATGAAGGTGAGTGAGGTGGAACTGCGCACCAAGATCGTGAGGTCGTAGAACGATCCTACGGTGATGGTGGTGCGTGACTGTGTGAGCATTGAAAGCCGGGGTAGTGCATCCTTTTGGAATGCCTCGACTGCATCGCTAGAAAGCGTGTTAAGTGATGCGCCGATGCCGCTCAACAAGCGAGCGGGTGTCTGAACCGAGCCGCCACTGCCGGTTACGTGGGCGGTAACGGCGCGTGTCTTGCTGAACGCGCTGCTTTCCGGTAGTAGATAAATTTTCGTGTTAGACGTTGCTCGGCCGCCGAACACTCCTTCCTTAACGATCGTTGTGGGGAGAGGTGAGGAGTCATCCGTGAGAATCGGTAGTTGAAGATTGATCTGAGTGATCACGTCATTTATCGATGAGTCGAATGGCTCGGCCCGTGAGTATGTGGTAGGTGTTGTCGTCTTCGGTGACTCACTAGTGGCGGACGTGCTTGATGTCTGTGTCGAGGTGGTGGCTCCACTCCCGCAGCCCATCGCCGTCGCTGTCAGAATAAAAAAAGAGCAGAGTAAGAGTCGCTGCAACATCAGTTCCGCCTGTGCATCGTGTCGGGCCGGTTGCGTCTCGTATCGGCGGCTGTGCGACGAGCGTTAGCATGAGACTGACAGCGTGTCTGGTTCGGTGCTGACTATGGTGTGAGCATGGTGGCATGGGCTTTTGAGCTGGCAGAACACCTTCTACGGGAACCGCTGCCGCGCCGATGGGTGCATGTTCAGGGAGTGGCTGATCGTGCACGCTCTGTTTCGGTGCTGTTCTCCACAGACGATGCCACGCTCCTGGTGGAGGCAGCGGTGCTGCATGACATCGGCTACTCTCCGGCCTTGGCGTTGACTGGATTCCACCCGCTGGATGGAGCGCGATACCTACGTGAAGCCACTTCGCCGGAGAGGCTTTGTGCGCTAGTTGCGCACCACTCCTGTTCGTACCTTGAAGCGAGACTTCGTGGGCTATCGAAAGAGCTGGATGAATGGGGTGATGAAGAAACTTCGTTGCGTGACGCGCTCTGGTGGGCAGATATGACTACGACGCCTGATGGTGAACGAACGAACATCAACGACCGGATTGAGGAGATCCAGAATCGGTACGGTCCGACGGACCTTGTAACGGCTTTCATCGCGGAGGCGAAGCCAGAACTGACGGCTGCTGTGGAGCGGACTGAGGAGCGGTTGCGGGCGGCTGGGTTGGCTCACTTGGCGAAGTAGGGCGTGGTCCGCGGTTCGAAGCCATGTTGGATCCGTAGGCGGATCGACGGGTGGATGTTGAGCGCCGCCAGGTCTTCGCGGGCCACCCAGTGGACCTCGCTGGACTCGTTGCTTGTGTGCAGCTCGCCTCCGATGAGTCGAGCGCGGAAGCAGATGGAGAACTCCTGGCGGACTTCGCCGTCTGTGTAGGAGATGACGTGGGCCGGGTCGGAGTAGACGCCGATGATGTCGGTGGGGTCTACGTCGATGCCGGTCTCTTCCTTGACCTCGCGGATGACGGTGTGGCCGATCGTCTCGCCTACGTCTTGGGCTCCACCGGGGATGGAGTAGAGGTCGTTGTCGGTGCGGCGGATCATGAGTAGGCGGCCCTGGTCGTCTTGGACGAACGCGGTCACCGCGACGACGATGTTGGTCGCCTTGGGGGCGTTCGGGTCGTTGTAGTGATCGGTGCGCGCCATGTCTTCCTGCCTACCACTTGGGTGGCTTGGCGTCGTCCCAGACGCCCTGGAAGCTCTCGGCGTAGGTCTCGAAGAGGTCCCCTCCGGAGAGGCGGCGCAGGTGGAGGACCGGGGCGTGGGCTGCCATGAAGCCGTGGACGTGAGTGTTGACCAGCATCTCGTCGTCGAAGCGGTAGATCGAGTTGTACAGCGTGGTCTTGTGGCAGCGGATCTCGGCGTGGCCGCTGTCGGCCAGGGGCTTGAAGATCGCGAGAGAGTTGCGGACCTTGGCGGCCAGAGTGCCCTTGCCGATGCCTTCTTCCTCGCTGCGGCGGGCCACCTCGCGGCTGGTCGGGTCGCCCAGGAGTAGGCGGATCTTGACACCTGCCTCGGCCTTCTGGCGGAAGGTCTTGATCAGGTTCGGGTTGTCGGTGAGGAACATGCCAGAGTAGATCAGGATCGAGATGTTCAGGCGGGCCTGGTCGACCAGGTGCGTCCACTGCTCCTGGGGGACGGAGTGGCGGTGCGGGTAGACCTGCACGACCTCCGACTGGGTGATCTCCTTCTTGGCGTCCGGGGCGAGTGCGTTGGGCCAGAGGTAGGTCTCGGCCTCCCTGACCATGGCCGCGATGGTTCGGCGGTGGCGGGGGTACGGGGTCCGGTCGAGGTTGATCCAGCGTTCGACCGTCTTGGGGTCTACGCCGGTGGCTTTGGACACCTGGTTGAGGTCGAAACCGTTGCGCAGCAACGAGTCTCGTAGGCGTTGGTTCGGCATGACTCCCCCTGTGGAACGAGTTGGGACGTCTTCAATATAGCAAGGACGTCTGTAGATGTCCGGCCATGCGGTGCTGACGTCCCGCATTTCTGCCGAGAGTGGTTGGTGTCAAGGTGCCGGACATGGGGTCCGGCCGACGCTGACGACAGGAGATCGGCTGTGGCGATCACGGGTGGGAGCAGGCTCCCCACGTCGCACGACTTCGTGTTCCCGCGTGGTGCGCTGGTGATGGGTGTGGAGCCGGTGTTGAGGTTCCAGTCCGCCGAGGAACGGGCGAAGGGGTTGCCGGTCCAGCAGGAGACGGACAAGGAGTCCGGGCTGCTGGTGTGGTCGGTCCTGGTGATCGACCAGGCGGCGGAGCGCAAGACGGATGCTGCGGTGACGGTGAAGATCGCTGCTCCTCACCAGCCGGTTCCACCGGAGGCGATTCCGGGGACTGATGTCCGGCCGGTGGTGTTCGAAGGGCTGACGGTGACGCCGTGGATTGACGACAAGGCGTGTCGGGGGAGTCACGGCGGTGAGCGGCACCGGTGCCGGGCGAAGCTCGGGTACAGCTTGCGCGCGTCCGGTATGAAGCCGGTCGTCGTCAAGGCCACCTCCAAGGCCGCGTGACCCCGGTGGCGGACATGGTGCGTCTTCATGTGACCGCTGACCTGCCGATTCGGGTCGAGCCGCTGGCGTTCGCGGGGAGAGTGGAGTTCCGGCTGGGCAACGCTTTTCCCGCCGTGCTGGTCGTGGACCGCGATGCGCTGCCGCGTCTGGCGCAGGCGGTTGCCGAGGGGCAAGCCGCGTTGGGCACCGTGTCTGGGTCTGGGGGTGAGTGATGGCTCAGCCGAAGAAGGCTGACCCGTGGGAGTACGCGCGGGCGGCGACGACGCTGAAGCAGGCGCATGAAGTCGTCGGGAAGTTGATGCCTGCGCCGGATGCGTCACCGCAGGTGCGGCGGGAGTTCTACCTGCGGTCGGCAGAGGTGTACGCGCGGGTGGCGGAGGTTGATCGGGGTCATCACCACGAGGCGCTGTATTGGGCAAAGCGTGAGCGTGCCAAGGCTGAGGGGGTTGAGTCGGATGAGCGTTGATCAGGCTGTGGAGCGGGATCGTCGTCGGTCCGGCGGTGTCGATGGTGGTCTGGCCCGTGTGGTGCGGGACGGGTTGCCGTTGGAGCGGTTGTCCGATGCCGGGTACACGCCGCTGATGTTCGAGGCGGTGATGCGTCAACTGGTCGGCTACCCGGACAAGGAGTGGTCGTTGCGGTCGTTGGCGCGGTCGGCTCTGGTGCCGTACTCGGCGCTGCGCAACGTCTGCCGTGACCTTGTCGAGTTGGGGCATGTGATCGTGCGGGTGGGACCGCAGGCCGGTGCGGGTCGGCCGGCGCACTTGCACCGGCTGTCGTCGGAAGGGCTTGCCTACTGGGGTGGTCCGGTGGTGGCGCACGACTGGTTGCGTGACGCGGACTCGTGGCGTGATCCCCGGCTGACGCCGGTGATGGGGTCGCGCCTGTCGCCGGAGGATCGGACGCGGGGCGAGGTGGTGGGCTACTCGTTTCCGGTGTTGTACCGGGTGGCGGACGCGCTGGTGCTGGTGCCGTCGCGGGAGTGGAGCGTCACGGACCTGGTGACGGCGGCGGGGGCGGATGCGGAGATGGTGCGTCTGGCCTGTCTGGACCTGGTCGCGGCCGGACATGCCATGGCCCACGAGTGGCGGGAGGACGGCGGACAGGGGCGTGCGGAGACGCGGTTCAAGATCTCCCTCGCCGGTCTGGTGGCCTGGCTGCCCTGGATGCCCGATCCGCTCGACTACTAGCCGGTGGTGTGGGCGGGCATCGGATGCGGCGGTGTCCGCCCACATCGCGGTAGTGACATCTGAAGTCGATCACTGACCTGTCGGTGGTGGTCGCCGGTGAACGGACCTCAAGTCTTGGCGGGCCTGGAGCTGTTCACCGACGACGCACCGACCGGAACTGTCGCGCGCTTTTGTTGACACACAAGGGATTCCGGTCATGTCAAGGCTATCGGTACGTGGGGGCCGTGCGTCAAGTCGGCGTGGTGCTCCGTCGGTGTGGAAGTTGTCCAACGGTCGCCCCTGTGGGGAGTGCAGGCGGTTCGGTGTGTATGCCCCGAACCAGCTCGTGTGCTGCTCCTGCCTGGGTTGGCTGCCGCTGATTTTCGCCCCCGTGGGGCGTGCGCGATGAGCGGCGGGAAGTGGGTTGATCCGGCTCCGTTCGAGGGTGTCCGGCCTCGGGTGCCGTGGTGGGTGCTGGTTCCGGGCAAGGCGAAGTGGCTGGCTGCACTGGTCGCTCTGGTGTGGCTGGCGGTGGTCGGCGTCGTGCGCCTGGTGCTCGTCGTCGTGCGGTATCCGGTGGTCACGGTGGTGCCGGTGTCGGCGGCCTGGTGTTGGTGGCGGTTCGGGCTCTCGCCCCTGGTCCTGGCGCTGTTGTCGCTGGTCGCGGCGCTGGCGATCTGGGCGGGCCTGGATCGACGGTCGTTCCTGCGGCACGGCTGGTACCGGTTGGTGACCGAGTGGCGGCGGGCGACGGTGTACGTGCCCCGGTGGCGGTCGGTGATGCGGCTGTCGGACCTGGCCAAGCGGGACCGGGGCCGTGAGTACCGGCCGAGGCTGCGGCGGGTCCGGTCGGAGGGCTGGCGGGATCGGGTCCGGGTGCGGATGGTGCCTGCCCAGTCACCGGAGGCGTGGGAGTTGCGGCGGGACGGCCTGGCGCACTCGTTCGGCGCTCGCTCGTGTCGGGTGCGGGTGCTGCGGCCTCGGGTGATCGAGCTGGACTTGATCCACCGTGACCCGCTGGCGCGTCCTCTGCCGGTGCCCGTGCTGGCGGACTCGGCCGAGGTGGACCTCAAGCGGGTGGTCGTCGGCCGGACAGAGACCGGCAAGCCGTGGCGGCTGCGCCTGCTCGGGTCTCAGGTGCTCGTGGTTGGCGTGCCCGGTGCCGGTAAGGGCTCGGTGTTGTGGTCGATCGTCTGGCAGCTCGCTCCGGCCGTCCGTGCGGGTCTGGTGCGGCTGGTGGGGATCGACCCGAAGGGCGGGATGGAACTCGGGCAGTGCCCGGACGCCTTCGACCGGGTCGTGTACGACAACGGGTCGGAAGCCGTTGCCCTGCTTGAAGAAATCGCCGCAGAGGTCAAGGAACGCGCCACCCGGTACCGGGGTATTCGACGGCTGTGGGCGCGGTCGACCGGGGAGCCGTTCACGGTTCTGGTGGTCGATGAGCTGGCGGACCTGATCGCCTACCAGCCGGACAAGCAGCTCCGCGAACGGGCAGCGCGGGCTACTGACCTTTTCAGTTCAGGGTGACGTCATGGTGGCGTAGTGATCAATCCGGTTTGTGCGATGAACCCGTCGAGCAGGTCGGGGCGGTACTGCATCCGTTTGAGGCGGTTGCGGACCACCGCCG